>CAWDJK010000001.1:0-157426 GCA_963802645.1 uncultured Gammaproteobacteria bacterium
TGGCATGGCGTCCAAGCAACATTCCTTCTTGTACGAGACTGTCGAGAAGAGACGGTATCGATTTTCGGACACACCTGATCGGCCGGCGCAGCTATGAGCAGGGTCATCTCCGCGCCAGCTCTCCAGCGACGGGGATGGTATCCCCAATCGTCTGGAGGCCGGTCCCTTACGACGCGACTTCGCTTCACTTGTACACCGAGTAGCGTTCCGGACAAAGTCGCACCCGGTTGATACATCTGCGCCATGTCTAAAAATCTCGAGCCCGAGCTGGCCAACGTGGCCGCTGTGCACGACCACACCTCGACCTCTGCCTCCACATGAGAGTCCCAGGGATAGTTGGCGCATTTCGCGATACTGTCCGTCGCAATAAGGTTAGAAACCAGGAGAATGAAAGGGATGTATCGCATCACGGCCCTCTCCAATGATTGTCAGAGCTCACAGTCACTTTGCTCTCGAAAAGTACTCGCGGAAGTTCAGGTCCCGAAGGCCATAGTTAGTCTCCTCCGATCAGAGCCAGAACGAGTCATCACTTACAAAGTGGATGTGAAGAATGCGATCTGGGCCATGATACTTCGCAACGAGAATCGCGACCGAGTCGTCGTCCATCGCGAGTACGCGGTAGGAGAAAGACTCATCGGCGCCGACGAAGTGCCTCACCTTGCCTTGGATGGTGATGTCGAAGTCTGGAGGCGGGACCGCAAGGTCATTCCGTCGAAGCTCAGCTCCAGCCGTCCAAGCGAGCCCTCAAGGAAGTCGAGCTGCCTGGGTTCCAAGACGGCGTGGGTCTTAGCGAATCGCATCGATGAGTCGTGATCGGAACGCCAGGTACCGCTCAGTCGGTCGGCGGCACCGCAGGTGAGAGGGATCAGGGTGAGGAGCGTGAGAAGGACACGCATGTGAGCTCTAACTGACGTCTCATCTGCCGAACAAGCGTAGCAGCGCATAGTAACCGCAAGCATCAATCCTAGCCCTACCGACACGCCGAGCATGAGGGCGAAGGGAAAGTGCGGCACGCCGTAGAACTTGAAGAACAATGCCGTGAGAACGCCGAGCAGCGCGAGCGCCCCCAGGGTAAAGCGGACAACGGGCTCGAGGATCGCGAGGAACATGAACACCGGGAGACGGACCGCATGCCAAAGAAGCCGGAGCGCGCCTCGGAGAAGATCGCCGGCCGTCATCAGCCGACTCTCCCCGAGGGCTCTTTGACTCGAATGGTTCATGGCGTCGAGGTCTGTCCCGCGCTAGTAGACGGAACGAGACGGCTCCTTGCCCGCACGCAAGCCGTCGAGATAGTCAGCCCACGCCTGCATCATCTTGCGGCGCTCGGGGAGGCGCTGCGCCTTGTTGTACGCCGCGCGCACCTTGTTGCGCTCGGTGTGCGCGAGCTGCAGCTCGATCACGTCGGGCGCCAAGCCCTGCTCGTTGAGCAGCGTGCTCGCCATGCTGCGGAAGCCGTGCCCGGTCTGTTCGTCGCTCGTGTAGCCGAGGCGCCGAGCGCCGCATTGATGGTGTTGTTCGACATCGGGCGGTCGCGGTGCGGAGGGATGGAAACAGGTAGCGCCCGCCCCTGGCGAGCGGCTGAAGCTCGCGCAGGATCGCGAGCGCCTGGCGCGCGAGCGGCACGATGTGAGGCTCGCCCATCTTCATGCGCGCTCCCGGGATGCGCCATTCGGCGTCTCGCAGGTCGAACTCGGACCACTCTGCCGCGCGCAGCTCGCCCGGCCGCACGAAGACCAGCGGGCGAGCTTGAGCGCCAGCGTCGTCACCGGGCTGGCCCGTGTAGCCGTCGATCGCCCGCAGTGAGCTCGCCGACGCGCACCGGATCGGTGATCGAGGCGAAGTTCTTGGACTTGACGGGCGCCAGCGCCTCCCTGAGGTCCGCCGCGACGTCGTGCTGAGCACGGCCGGTGGCGACCGCGTAGCGGAAGACCCTCCCCGCCAGGGCGCGGACCCGGTGGGCGGTCTCGTGCCGGCCGCGCGCCTCGATGCGCCGCAAGCGCGCAAGCAGCTCCTGGGCCGTGATCGCCGCGATCGGCCGACTGCCGAGATAGGGGTAGAACGCGCTCTCGAGCCGCGCGCCCAGGTGGGATCGGTCTCCGGTGCGAGCGACTTGGTCTGAAGCTCGAGCCACTCCTTCGCCACGCCCTCGAAGGTCTCGAGAGCGCCGCGCGCTCCGCCTGGCGCTCGGCGCTCGGATCGATGCCGTCCGCGATGAGCCTGCGCGCCTCGTCGCGCTTCTCGCGCGCGCGCTTGAGCGGCACGTCCGGATACGCGCCGAGCGAGATCAGCTTTCTCGCGCCCTTGACGCGATACTTCAGGCGCCACAGGCGACCGCCGGTGGGCGTGCACGAGCAGGAACAAGCCGCGCTCGTCGTAGAGCTTGAGGGCTTCTCACGCGGCTTTGCGCGCCGCGAACTCCTCGTGTCGCTGAGCATCGCGAGCTAACACTGATGTACCCCCTCGGGCCAAACGTACCCCAAACGCTACCCCCAGGCGCAACGACGGTGCCCTAAGGACAGCCTTGACGGCCTGTACGTGATCGTGTTTATCAATAGCGTTATCGAACACTCTAGGACGCAGCAGGACGCGGGAGGACGGCGGGACAGGGTTCTGGAGGCTAGGGTCGGAATCGAACCGGCGTAGACGGCTTTGCAGGCCGCTGCATGACCACTCTGCCACCTAGCCTCGTCTTGAGCCTTCGTACCGGATGCGGCGGCCGATACCAAAATGCCCCGCACGGCCAGTCGCCGGCGAGGCTTGCGCTCGATGCTGCGCTGGCTCTAGCCTAGCAAAAAGAGAAAAATAGGTCGATTGAGCCCTCGCGCCAGCGGCAGCGCCGCTGCGGGAGGGATGCTTCCCGCCAGCCACGAATAAGATTAAGGAGCGAGGAATGTCCGCAGCGAACGCCTCCACCGTCCCTGGCTTCCTGGATAAGCAAAGCTATGTCGCCGGGCCCGCCTTCAGCCGCTGGCTGGTGCCCCCGTGCGCCCTCGCCATTCACCTGTGCATCGGTATGGCGTACGGCTTCAGCGTGTTCTGGCTACCGATGAGCAAGCTCATCCCGGGCGCGCCGGTGTGCTCGAACGGCTTCATGAGTGAGCTGTTCGCGACCGGCTGTAACTGGTCCGTTGCGGATGTCACGCACATCTTCGAGATCTTCATCGCCATGCTGGGTATCTCGGCCGCCATCTGGGGCGGCTGGCTCGAGCACGCCGGCCCGCGCAAGTCGGGACTCATCGCAGCGCTGTGCTGGGGAGGCGGCCTCGTCCTCGGTGGCTACGGAGTCGTGATCCACCAGCTCTGGCTCGTGTATCTCGGCTGCGGCTTCGTTGGAGGCATCGGCCAGGGCCTCGGCTATATCACGCCCGTCTCGACGCTCATCAAGTGGTTCCCCGATCGCCGCGGCATGGCGACCGGCTTCGCCATCATGGGTTACGGCGGCGGCGCGATGATCGGCTCGCCGCTCGCCGTGTGGCTGATGGCTCACTTCGCGAGCCACGGCGTGGCGGGAGTCGCCCCCACCCTCATGGCCATGGGCGTGATCTACTTCGTCGCCATGAGCCTCGGCGCGCTCGGCTTCCGCGTCGCCCCTTCCGGCTGGCATCCGGCGGGCTGGACTCCGAAGGCCGAAGCTGCCGGCGGCATGATCACGAGCCGGCACGTGCATCTCAACGTGGCCTGGCGCACGCCGCAATTCTGGCTCATCTGGGGCGTGCTGTGCCTCAACGTGACCGCCGGCATCGGCGTGATCGCCATGGCGAGCCCGATGCTGCAGGAAGTCTTCGGCTCGCGGCTGCTCGGGTTGCCTGCGAGCACGACGTTGACCGATCTGCAGCGCGCAGGGATCGTGGCTGCAGCCGCGGGTCTCGTCGGCCTCATCAGCCTCTTCAACAGCGTCGGCCGCATCCTCTGGGCGTCGGCGTCCGACTATCTCGGCCGCAAGACCACCTACTTCGCGTTCTTCACCTTAGGCATGGTGCTGTACGCGCTGCTGCCCACCTGGGGACACCTGGGCCTCGCCGGGCTCTTCGTGGCATCGGTGTGCATCATTCTCACCATGTACGGCGGCGGCTTTTCCACCGTTCCCGCCTACCTCGCCGACATCTTCGGCACGCAGATGGTGGGTGCGATCCACGGACGCCTCATCACCGCCTGGTCGGTGGCGGGAGTAGTCGGACCCGCCATCATCGCCAAGCTGCGCGAGACGCAGCTCGCCAGCGGCATGGCGAAGAACCTGGTGTACGACCGGACGCTCTACATCATGGCGGTGCTGCTGCTCGGCGGCTTCATCTGTAACCTCCTGATCCGCCCGGTCGATCCCAAGCACTACATGAGCGAGGAGCAACTGGCGCGCGAGCGCTCGCTGCAGCATGAGGCCGCGCCGGTGGCGGCGGCAGGTGCCGGAGGTGGCAGCAGCTCGGCGCTCGTCGGGCTCGCCTGGATCGCGGTCGGCATTCCGTTCCTGATCGGGCTCTACATCGCCCTGCAGAAGGCCGCGGCGCTCTTCTGAAAATTGCGGGCGGGACCGGCCGGCTTTGCGGCCGGTCGGCCCTGCTCGATCAGGGAAGGAGTGGAGCGGGCTAACGGGTTCGAACCGTCGACCTGTACCTTGGCAAGGTACCGCTCTACCAACTGAGCTAAGCCCGCATCCGAATCAGAACGGCGGATTCTATGTACACCCCTCCGGAAGTCAAGGCGAGCGGCGCCTGGATTCCGGACTCCCTTCGCTGTTTCTGCCGGTAATCCCTACGTTTAAATACAGGTACTTATAAATGTATTCTAACGTCTTAGATCAGGCCATGCCGCGCGCAGGTACATGACCATCGAAAGCAGCGTCAGAGCCGCGGCAACCTCGGTGAGCCCGACCCCGAGCCCATAAGTTGGCAGCCCCCAGATCGGGGCCCGGTAGAGCATCAGCGAGAGCCCCACGATCTGCAGAATGGTCTTGTACTTGCCGAGCTGCGAGACGGCCACCTTGCGCCGTGCCCCGATCTCCGCCATCCACTCGCGCAGTGCCGAGATCGTGATCTCCCGTCCGATGATGACCGCGGCGGTCAGCACGATCAGCAGGCGCGGATCCTTGCTCACCAGCAGCACCAGCGCCGTTGCGACGATGAGCTTGTCGGCGACCGGATCGAGGAATGCCCCGAGACGCGAGGTCTGCCGGAGCCGGCGCGCGAAGTAGCCATCGAGCGAGTCGGTCACGCCCGCCGCGGCGAACAGCCAGGCGGCCGCCGGGTCCGACCACGGATAGGGCATGTAAAAAAGGAGCACGATGAGCGGGATGGATGCGATGCGCAGCCACGTCAGCGTGTTCGGGACGTTCCAGACCACTCGCCGCTTTCCTTACGAGCCCGGGTGCAGGTGATCATAAAGACTTCGGGCGAGCGTCGCGCCGATTCCGGCGACCTGTGTCAGATCGGAGACGCCGGCACGCATCACGCCCTGGAGCCCCCCGAAGTGCTTGAGCAGCGCCCGGCGCTTGGCGGGACCCAAGCCCGGCACGACCTCGAGCACCGACTCGTTGTAGCGGCGCGCGCGCTTGCGGCGGTGGCCGGTGATGGCGAAGCGATGCGCCTCGTCGCGGATGCGCTGGATGAAGCGCAGCGCGGGCGAGTGCGCCTCGAGAACGACCGCCCCCGGTGCTCCAAAGACGAACAGCCGCTCCTGGCCCGGACGGCGGTCCGGGCCCTTCGCCACGCCGACCAGCGTGAGATCCGCGAACCCGAGCTCGGTCAGCACGGCATGGACCTCGGCGATCTGTCCGGCACCGCCATCGATCAGCAGCAGGTCGGGAGCGGGCACCTCACCGGAGCGCACGTGCTTGTAGCGCCGCTCGAGCGCCTGGCGCAGCGCCGCGTAGTCATCGCCCGGCGTGACCCCCGTGATATTGAAGCGGCGGTACTCCTTCTTCAGCGCCCCCTCGGGGCCGAACACCACACACGAGGCGACCGTCCCCTCCCCGCCGGTGTGGCTGATGTCGAAGCACTCGATGCGTTGCGGGGGCTCGGGGAGGTCCAGCTCGCGGGTGAGCTCGGTGAGCATCTCGTCCACGCCCGCGCGCTGCGCGTGCCGCATGCGCAGCGCCTGAGTCGCGTTCTCGAGTGTCAGCTCCACCCACTTCGCCGCGAGCCCGCGCGCGGGGTGGCGCACTTCGACCGCGTGAGTGGCCTTGCTGCCGAGCGCTTCGGCGAGCGCTGGCGCGTCCGGCAGCGCGAGCCCGAGCAGCACTTCGGGCGGCGGCTCGGTGTCGGCGTAGTACTGCATGGCGAAGGAGGCGAGCGCCTCGCCCGCCTCCGCGAGCGGTGCCCGCGGGAAGTAGCTGGTGGTACCGAGGTTGCGCCCGCCACGCACCAGCATGACGCTGACGCAGTACTCGCCCCCCTGCCCTACGATCGCGAGCACGTCCGCGTCGCGCTCGGCGTCCGCGGTCACGATCTGCTGCAGCTGGATGCGCTTCAGCGCCGCCAGCTGATCGCGCAGCTGCGCGGCGCGCTCGAACTCGAGCCGCGCTCCGGCGGCCTCCATGCGCTGCTCGAGCTCGGCGTTGAGCTCGGCGCTGCGGCCCTCGAGCACCTTGACCGCGGCGGCGATGTCCTGCGCGTATGCCTCGCCCGAGATGAGCCCGACGCACGGCGCCGAGCAGCGCCCGATCTGGTGCTGCAGGCACGGGCGGCTGCGGTTGGCGAAGAAGCCGTCGCGGCAGTTGCGGATGCGGAATAGTTTCTGCAGCTGATTGAGCGTATCGCGCACCGCCCCGGCGCTCGGAAAAGGACCGAAGTAGCGCCCCGGAGCGCTGCGCGAGCCGCGGTAGAAGGCGAGCCGCGCGAAGGCGTGACCGCTCTCGAGATGAATGTAGGGGAAGCTCTTGTCATCGCGCAGCACCACGTTGAAGCGCGGCTTGTGCGCCTTGATGAGGTTGTACTCGAGCAGCAGCGCCTCGGTCTCCGAGTTCGTGACCGTGACCTCGATGGCGCTGATCTGCGCAACCAGCGCCTGCACCTTGGGATCGACGTTGCCCGGAGGCGAAGTAGGTGCCGACGCGGTCCCGGAGGCTGCGGGCCTTGCCGACGTACAGGAGCTCGTGCCTGGCGCCGAACATGCGGTACACGCCCGGCCTGCGTGGGAGTGAGGCGATGTATTCCTTCGGGTCGAATGCCATGAGCGGGTGCGTACCTTAGCGCAGCCCGGCGCGTCTGCACGCCTGCGCCACGACTGCGCGGAACATCTGCGTCGTCAGCCGGCGGGTCTGGGTGTTGTAGCGGCTGCAATGATACGAGTCGATCAGCCAGCTCGCCTCATCGAGGGCGTGCTCGCGTCCGTGCCCGAAGGGATAGCGCCCGCGCTTCAGCCCCCGCGTCATCAGCACCGCCTCGTGCGCGATGCGCCCCAGCGCGAGGTATACGCGCACCGCGGAGAGCGCGGCGAGCTCCTCCTTGAGGAACGCGTTGCAGCAGCGGATCTCCTCCGGCAGCGGTTTGTTGGCCGGCGGCACGCACTTCACCGCGTTCACGATGCGGGCGTTGCGCAGCTCGAGGCCGTCCTCGGCCGACTTCGACTCCGGCGCGCTCGCGAGCCCGAACTCATACAGCGTCTGGTAGAGCAGGATGCCGGCGAAATCGCCGGTGAACGGGCGCCCGGTGCGATTGGCACCGTGCATTCCCGGGCGCGAGCCCGACGATGAGCAGCGTCGGGGCCGCGGCTCCAAAGGACGGCACCGGGTGCGCCCAGTAGCCCGGCTGTCGCACCCGGGTCTCCTCGAGGAACCGCGCCAGGCGCGGGCAGCGCGTGCAGCCGGGATCGTAGGCGGCGCTGCGCCTCACGCGGCGGTCAGGCGAGGTCATCCATGTGGCGAATGACGGCGCGCGCGAACCCCGAGGTGGTCATGAGCTTCGCACCGGGGATCAGGCGCTGCAGGTCCTCCTCGACGTTCTTGCGCGCCGCGAGCTCGCGCTTCGGCGCCTTGATCGCCTCGCGCAGCCGCGCGAGGTCGTAGGTCAGCTCCTTGCTGGCGATGGTGTTGCGCCACGCCCTTGATGATGAGGTCCGCCGCCTCGCGCCAGCCGAGGTAGCGCAGCATCATCTCCGCCGAAAGGATCAGCGAACCGGGATTCACGCGGTCCTTGCCGGCGAAGCCGGGCGCGGTGCCGTGCGTCGCCTCGAACACCGCGAGCCCGTCGCCGATGTTGCCGCCGGGGGCGATGCCGATGCCGCCCACCTGCGCGGCGAGCGCGTCCGAGACGTAGTCGCCGTTCAGGTTCAGCGTCGCGATGACGTCGTATTCCTCGGGCCGCAGCAGCACCTGCTGCAGGAAGTTGTCGGCGATCACGTCCTTCACCACGATGTCCTTGCCGGTGTGGGATTGCGGAAGCGCAGCCACGGACCCGCGCCGATCGGCTGCGCACCGAACTCCTCGCGCGCCAGCTGGTAGCCCCAGTTGCGGAACGCACCCTCGGTGAACTTCATGATGTTGCCCTTGTGCACCAGCGTCACCGAGACGCGGTCGTTGTCGATGGAGTAGCGGATCGCCTTGCGGATCAGGCGCTGGCTGCCTTCCTTGGAGACCGGCTTGATGCCGATGCCGGAGCTCGACGGAAAGCGGATGCCGGTCACGTTGAGCTCGCGCTGCAGGAAGTCGATGAGCTTGTGCACCTCGGCGGAGCCCGCCGGCCATTCGATGCCGGCGTAGATGTCCTCGGTGTTCTCCCGGAACACCACCATGTCGGTGAGGCTGGCATCCTGCATGGGGCTCGACGACGCCCGGAAAGTAGCGGATCGGGCGCACGCAGGCGTAGAGATCCAGCGTCTGGCGCATGGCGACGTTGAGTGAGCGGATGCCCCCACCCACCGGAGTGCCGAGCGGCCCCTTGATCGAGACCACGAACTCGCGCAGCGCCATGCAGCGTCTCCTCCGGCAGCCACTGGCCGTAGAGCGCGTTGGCCTTCTCGCCGGAGTAGACCTCCATCCAGCGAGATGCGCCGCCGGCCGCCGTAGGCCTTCGCCACCGCCGCGTCGACCACGCGCCGCATCGCCGGCGTCACGTCGATACCGATGCCGTCACCCTCGATGAAGGGAATGATCGGTGCAGCGGGCACCGCGAGCGAGAAGTCGGGATTGATGCCGATGCGCTGCCCGGCCGCCGGCACGACGATGTGTTCGTAACGCATGGGGCTCGAAGCGCCGCCTCAGGTGCGCTTTTCGGCGCGGCGGCTCCGGCTGTGCTCGGCGATCAGCATCGCGAGCTCGAGCGCCTGCTCGTAGTTGAGCCGCGGATCGACCTGCGAGCGGTAGGCGCGCTGCCAGGTCGCGCATCCGTGAGGCCGCGCGCGCCGCCGGTGCACTCGGTGACGTCCTCGCCGGTCAGCTCGATGTGCACGCCGCCGAGGTGCGACCCGAGCTCCGCGTGGATGCGGAAGGCGAGCTCGAGCTCGGCGAGGATGTTCTCGAAGCGGCGCGTCTTGACGCCCCGCGGTCGTGGTCTCGGTGTTGCCGTGCATCGGGTCGCAGACCCACAGCACCGTCTGCGCCGGTCTGCGCGCACCGCCTCGATCAGCGCGCGGCAGCGTCGGTCTCGACGTCCTTCGCGCCGAAGCGGTGGATCAGCGTGAGCCGCCCCGGCTCGGTTCTGCGGATTGAGCGTCGTCGACGAGGCCCTGCAGCCAGGCCGCGTCCATGCGCCGGCCCGACCTTGACGCCGATCGGGTTGGCGATGCCGCGGAAGTACTCGACGTGCGCGCCGTCGAGCTGCCGCGGTGCGCATGCCGATCCACGGGCATGTGCGTCGAGAGGTTGTACCAGCGGTTCTGGCGCGGGATGAAGCGCGTCTGCGCCTGCTCGTACTGCAGGTGCAGCCCCTCGTGGCTCGCGTAGAACGTCGACCGGCGTCGCCTCGTGCACGCGGCTGCCCGCTGATGCGCCTCGAAGAAATCGAGCGAGTCGCGCGATCGAGCGGACGATCCGCTGGTAGGCGTCCTCGCAGCGGCGCGTGCTGCACGAACCCGAGGTCCCAGTACTCCGGGTGATGCAGGTCGGCGAAGCCGCCGTCGATCAGCGCGCGCACGAAGTTGAGCGTGAGCGCCGCGCGCTCGTAGCCGCGCAGCAGCAGCTCGGGATCGGGCTCGCGCGTCCGCCGCGCGTGAACTCCGGCCGGTTGACGAGGTCGCCGCGATAGCTCGGCAGCGTCACGCCGTCGCGCGTCTCGGTGTCGGCCGAGCGCGGCTTGGCGTACTGGCCGGCGATGCGGCCGACGCGGATCACCGGCTTCTTCAGTCCGTGCAGCAGCACGAGGCTCATCTGCAGCAGGATCTTGAGCTTGCTGCGCGATCGTGTCCGGACTCGCAGTCGGCGAAGGTCTCGGCGCAGTCGCCGCCCTGCAGCAGGAACGCGCTCGCCGCGCTGCGCCGCGGCGAGCCGCTCGCTGCAGCGCCTCGACCTCCCAGGACACGACGATCGGCGGCAGGCGCGAGAGCTCGGCGACCGTGCGCTCGAGCGCCTGCGGGTCGCGGTAAACCGGCTGCTGCTGGGCCGTGCCGGGTCTGCCAGCTCGTCGCGCTGCCAGGCGGTGGTCTCGGGCGGAGTCATGCATGGAATCGTACCCGGAGTCACTGCACTGCAAAAGAACGCGCGTGTCGGGCGCTGGCTTGTCGAATCGCGGCTCATCGACTGGGCAGAATGCGCCGCCATTTTCAGGAGGAGCTTCCATGCACGCGTACTTGATCCTCGGCGCCGGCAAGATCGGCGCGCTGATCTCCGGATTGCTCGCCGAATCCGGCGATTACGAGGTCCAGCTCGCCGACGTCGACGGCGGCGGCGCGCGAGTCGGTGGTGCGCGCGCACGGCGGCGCCGAACTCTCGCGCGCTCACGCCTCGATGCGAGCGAGCCCGGCAGCCCTCGCGCAGCACCTGCGCACAGCACCCCGCGGACGCGGTCATCTCCGAGCCTGCCTATTACTGCAACCGCGCGGTGGCCGAGGCCGCGCGCACGCGCCGGCGCTCACTACTTCGACCTGACCGAGGACGTCGAGGTGACGCGCGCCGTGCGCGCGCATCGCCGCCGGCGCCTCGCAGCGCATTCGTGCCGCAGTGCGGACTCGCGCCCGGCTTCATCAGCATCGCGGCCAACGAGCTCATCACCGCACTTCGACGAGCTGCGCAGCGTGAAGCTGCGCGTCGGCGCCCTGCCCCAGCACCCGAACAACGTGCTCAAGTACTCGCTGACCTGGTCCACCGACGGCCTGATCAACGAGTACGGCAATCCCTGCGAGGCCATCGTGCGACGGCCGCATGCGTCGAGGTCGCGCCGCTCGAGGGCCTCGAGGAGATCGAGATCGACGGCACGCTGCTACGAGGCCTTCAACACCTCGGGCGGCCTCGGCTCGCTCGCCGAGACCTACGGCGCGCAGCTGCGAGACGATGAACTACAAGACCATCCGCTATCCCGGGCACTGCGAGCAGATGCGCCTGCTGATGAACGACCTGAAGCTCAACCAGGACCGCGCCACGCTGAAGCGCATCCTCGAGAACGCCGTGCCGCAGACGCTGCAGGACGTCGTGATCGTCTACGTCGCGGTCACCGGCCGCCAGGACGGCGAGCTGCGCGAGGAGAACTACGTCAACAAGATCTACCCGCAGGTGATCGCCGGGCCGCCTCTGGTCGGCGATCCAGGTGACGACCGCCGCCGGCATCACGGCGGTGGTCGACCTCGTGCTCGCGAAGCCCGGAGCGCTACCACGGCTTCGTGCGCGCAGGAGCAGTTCCGCCTCGCCGACGTGCTCGCCAACCGCTTCGGCCGGCTACTACGCGCCGGGCGGCACCAAGGACGTCTCGGCGCGAGGTCGTGGTCGCCGGCAAGACCGGCCAGCAGCGCCAGCCGCCGGGAGGCGCGCGCGATGAGCAGCCTCGACGTCAACGCACTGCTCGGCCGGCTCGGCCTCGCGGCCGTCAATCCCGGCACCTGGTCCGGCAGCAGCGGCTGGCTCGACGCGCCGCCGCAGGCGCACGCGATCGACGTCGATCAACCCGGCGACCGGCGACGCTCATCGCGCAGCGTGCGCGCCGCGACGCGCGGCGCGACTACGAGCAGGTGATGGCGCAGCGCCGCGAGGCCGCCACGCGCCTGGCGCGAGGTCCCGGCGCCCAAGCGCGGCGAGGCCGTGCGGCTCGTGGGCGAGGCGCTGCGCGGCACAAGACGGACCTCGGCAGCCTGGTCATCGCTCGAGATGGGCAAGATCAAGGCCGAGGGCGACGGCGAGGTGCAGGAGATGATCGACATCGCCGACTTCGCGGTCGGCCAGTCGCGCATGCTCTACGGCCTGCACGATGCACTCCGAGCGCCCGCAGCCACCGCATGTACGAGCAGTGGCACCCGCTCGGCGTGGTCGGCATCATCACGCGCGTTCAACTTCCCGGTCGCGGTCTGGTCCTGGAACGCCTTCCTCGCGGCGATCTGCGGCAACGCCTGCGGTCTGGAAGCCCTCGCCGAAGACCGCCGCTCTGCGCGATCGCCGTGCAGCACATCTGCAACCGGGTGCTGGAGCGGCACGGCCTGCCGGCGATCTTCCAGCTGTTCATCGACGGCGGCACGACGCTCGCCGACGCGCTTCGTCGACGACCGGCGCGTCGCGCTCATCTCGTTCACCGGCTCGACCGCGGTCGGCCGCCGACGTCGGCGAGCGCGTCGCCGCAGCGCCTCGGCAAGAGCCTGCTCGAGCTCGGCGGCAACAACGCGATCATCGTCGACGAGATCGCGAACCTCGATCTCGCCGTGCCCGCCATCGTCTTCGGCGCGGTCGGCACGGCCGGCCAGCGCTGCACGACGACGCGCCGCCTGTTCGTGCACGAGTCGTCGGCGGCGGAGCTCGAGCGGCGCCTCGTCGCAGGCCTACAAGCAGGTGCGCATCGGCGACCCGCTCGATGCCGGGCACGCTGATGGGGCCGCTGATCGACGCGCGCGCGGTCGAGCAGCTACGAGGCCGCGCTCGGCCAGGCGCGCGAGGCGGGCGGCGAGCTGCTCGCGCGGCGGCAAGCGTGCTGACGGGCGCCGGGCTACTTCGTCGAGCCGACGATCGTGCGCGCCCGCAACGAATGGCCGATCGTGCAGACGCGAGACCTTCGCGCCGATCCTGTACCTGATCCCGGTCGAGACTCGCTGGACGAGGCGATCGCGGTGCACAACGACGTCGCCCACGGCCTGTCGTCGGCGATCTTCACCGACCGCCTGCAGCACGCCGAGCGCTTCCTGTCGGCCGCGCGGCAGCGACTGCGGCATCGCCAACGTCAACATCGGCACCTCGGGCGCCGAGATCGGCGGCGCCTTCGGCGGCGAGAAGGACACCGGCGGCGGCCGCGAGTCGGGCTCGGACTCCTGGAAGGCCTACATGCGCCGCCAGACCAACACCATCAACTGGGGCACGCGAGCTGCCGCTCGCGCAGGGCATCGAGTTCAAGGTCGAGTAGGTCTCAGCGCCCGGGCAGGTGCAGGTGAAGCACGCCCCACCGAGCGGGGATTCGTCGATCTCGAGCGTACCGCCGTAGAGATCCACGGTGTCGTGCACCATGGCGAGACCCAGGCCGTGTCCCGGCACGTTCTCGTCGGTCCGCACCCCGCGCTCGAGCACCCGCGGCCGGTCCTCCGGCGCGATGCCGGGCCCGTCGTCCTCGATGGAATGACGAGGCGCACCCGTACGTGGGCGCTCTCTTCGGTCCTGCCCGTGAGGCGCACGTGGCCGCGGCACCACTTGCAGGCGTTGTCGAGCAGATTCCCGAGGAGCTCGGTGAGATCGCCCCGGTCGCCCACGAAGGACATCCCGGCGGAACGCCGAGCTCGACCATCAGGTCCTTGTGCGCGTAGACGCGCAGCAAGGCGCCGCGCAGCTCCGCCACCACCTGGGCGAGCTCGACCGGTGCCTGCCCGATGAGCGCGCCGCCCGAGGCCGCCGCGCGTTTCATCTGGTGCTCGATGATGTCGCTCATGCGATCGATCTCGGCACTGATGGGACCCGGATGGGCATCGGCGGGCAAGGTGGCGCGCATCACCGCGAGCGGCGTCTTGAGGCTGTGTGCGAGGTTGCCGAGGGTGTCGCGGTAGCGCTCCACGCGCTTGCGCTCGCCGCTCAGGAGCGCGTTGAGATTGAGTGCGACGCCCGACAATTCGCGCGGATAGCCGCCGCCGAGCGTCTCACTGCGCCCCTCCTCCACTTCGTGAATCTCGCGCTCCATGCGCCGCACCGGAGAAAGCACCCAGCGCAGCAGCGCGGCCAGTGCCGCCAGCAGCAATGCCATCAGCCCGACGAACCAGCCGATGAGCTCCTGGCGGAAGCGGAACAGCTGCTCTTCATAAGGAGTCATGCTGACCGCGACGCTTAAAGTCAGCGCCGGGCCCCTCGCTCTCGCCCTGGAACGGATCGCACGGCTCTCGATGGCAACGCGATCATGGGCGCCGAAGGTCGCGTAGTTGACGCTGCGCTCGCCGTTGCCGAGCAACGGCCCGAACTCCGCGCCGAGCCCCACCGTGGACGGCGATCGCCAGGCGTGGTGCGCCGAGCGGACCGCGGCGTACAGACCCGAGCCCGGCGTCGCCAGGCGCGGGTCGAGCACGTGCGATGCCGGCGCATAGCCGCCGTCGGGCTGTGGCTCGATGGAGGCGATCAGCGCCACCATCTGCCGGTCGAGGAGCTCCTCCAGGGAGCGCTCCGAGAGCGCGCGGAAGCCGCTGTCGAGCACCCAGATCATGACGCCCGAGAACAGCACCAGCGGCACCGCCACCGAAACGAGCAGGCGCCGGCTTAAGGAGTGCACGGGGAGCGCGCGGGAGGGCTTACGAGGCCGGATCGCGCGCGAGCGCGAAGCGGTAGCCGCGCCCGCGCAGGGTCTCGATGGGATGCAGGAGCTCGTCCGGGTCGAGCTTGCGCCGCAGCCGCCCGATGAGCACCTCGATCACGTTGCTGTCGCGCTCGAAGTCCTGGTCGTAGAGGCGCTCGGTGAGCTCGGTCTTGGAGATCACGTCCCCGGCCCGCAGCATCAGGTGCTCGAGAATGCGGTACTCGAAGGTCGTGAGCTCGACCGGCGCTGCGTTCACCGCCACGGTCTGCGCGCGGGTGTCGAGCTCCACCGGGCCGCAGCGCAGCACCGGGGTCGCCCAGCCGCCGGCGCGCCGCAGCAGCGCCTGCACGCGCGCCAGCACCTCCTCGAAATGGAACGGTTTGGCGACGTAGTCGTCGGCGCCGGCCTGCAGTCCCTCGACCTTGTCCTGCCAGTTGTCGCGCGCGGTGAGGATCAGGATCGGATAGGTCTTGCGCGCCGCGCGCAGTCTGCGGATTACTTCGAGACCGGGGAGCCCGGGAAGGCCCAAGTCGATGATGGCGAGATCGAGCGGGTACTCGCTGCCCGAGAACAGTCCCTCAGTCCCATCGGCGGCTTCATCGACGGTGAATCCGGCCGCGATGAGTCGCGTCTTCAGCATCTCGCGCAGCGCCGCCTCGTCCTCGACCACCAGTACCCGCATGGAGCCCCCGCTCGTTCTCAGAGCAATGTGCCGTTCGCCGCATCGACGCGCACCGTCCAGACCCGGCCCGCATCATTCAGGAGGCGCAGCACATAGACCGTACGGCCGTTATCGCGCTCGGTCTCGGCCTTCACCACCCGCGCATGGAAGTGCTGCTCGGCCATTCGGACTGCCTGGTCCATGCTGATGGCGCTCGCCGCGTGAGCCAGCGCGGCCGGTGTGGGCGCCGGCATCGCCGGTGGCGGCACGGGCTCGCTGTAGCCCGCCGCGGCTCCCGAACCGCCGATGAGCAAGGCGGCCAGAACGATGCGTCGTTGCAGGCACATGGCAGCTGAAGCCTAACGCATCCGCTCCCCGCATCGCACCCCGTGCGCCCGGAATTGCCGCTTCAGCCGCCGTTCAGCTTCGCCTCCCGCCACAAGCCATCCCATTCCTCGAGCGACAGCCGTGTGAGTGTCAGATGGCGCTGCACCGCGAGCTGTTCCATGCGCCGGAAGCGCCGCTCGAACTTCGCGTTCGCGGCATGCAGCGCCCCCTCGGCATCGAGTCCGAGGTGACGGCTGAGATTGACGACCGCGAACAGCAGGTCACCGAGCTCATCCAGCACCGCGGGACTCGCGGCACCACCGGCGATGAGCGCCGCGTCGAGCTCGCCGAGCTCCTCCTCGACCTTGGCGCGTGAGCCGGCCGCATCCGGCCAGTCGAATCCAACCCGCGCCGCGCGCCGCCCGAGCTTGGCCGCGCGCATGAGCGCCGGCAGCGCGAGCGGCACCCCATCGAGCGTACCGTGCGCGGCGTCACCGCGGCGCACCGCGGCCTGCTCGCGTTCGCGCGCCTTGTGCGCCTCCCACTCGCGCCCGAGCGCGCCGCTCTCGGTAGCCGCGCCGGCGAACACGTGCGGGTGACGGCGCACGAGCTTGGCGTGAATCGACTCGGCGACCGCTGCGAAATCGAACCAGCCGCGCTCCTCGGCCATGCGGGCGTGGAACACCACCTGAAAGAGGAGGTCGCCGAGCTCCTCGCGCAGCGGCTCGCGCTCACCGCGCGCGATCGCATCCGCCACTTCGTAGGCTTCCTCGATGGTGTAGGGCGCGATGCTCGCGAAGGTCTGCCCGCGATCCCAGGGACAGCCGTGCTCGGGGTCGCGTAGCCGCGCCATGAGCGCAATGAGCGCCTCGATCGCCGGCCGCGGGTCGCCCATCCGGGTACCTAACCCGCGGGCGCCGCGCCACCGTCCTCGAACGGCAGCGGCCCGACGCACAGATGGTAGAGCGTCAGCAGCATCCCCGCGGTCGCGCCCCAGATGGTGCGGCCTTCGAAGGGGATGTCCCAGAAGGCAACCTCCTCGCCACTCCTGATGAGGCGGCGGCGCTGCAGGCGGTAATTGGCCGGATCGAAGATATAGTCGAGCGGCACCTCGAAGGTGCTTTTGACTTCCTTCTGATCCGGCAGCAGCGCGAAGCCGGCGCGCACGAAGCCGACGACCGGCGTAATGCGAAAGCCGGTGATGACGATGTGATCCGGCAGGAAGCCCGCCACCGTCACCAGGCTCTCCTCGAGGCCGATCTCCTCGCGCGTCTCGCGCAGCGCCGCCGCCGCCGGCGAGGGATCGCTCGCCTCGATGTGCCCGCCGGGAAAGCTCACCTGCCCCGCATGGGTGCGCAGCCCCGAGGCGCGCTCGGTCAGCAGGATCGTCGGCCGCTCGCCCTCGACGATCGGGATCAGCACGGCGGCGGGCGTGGGTGAGGCGGGCAGCGCCCGGCGGTAGATCTCGCTGTCGCCGGCCGACATGCCCGGCACGATCCAGTCGGCGCGCTCGTGGCGCGGCGTGCTGCCCGCGAGCTTGGCGCGGATGAGCGCCGCCCAGGGGCGGGAGTTCGCGGCGCTGTCGGAGGCGTCAGCCACCGCCGCTGGTGCCACCCTTGATCCCGCCGCGTGCGAGCTCGGCCGGGTCGAGGAGCTTCGCGAGCTCGGCCTCCGACAGCTGCGTCATCTCGCGGGCGACGTCACGGATCGGCCGCCCCTGCGCGTACGCGGCCTTGGCGATCGCGGCGCCCTTCTCGTAGCCGATGACGGGGTTGAGCGCGGTCACCAGGATCGGATTGCGGTCGAGCGCCTCGGCGATGCGCGCGACGTTCACCTTGAAGCCGGCGATGGCGCGATCGGCGAGCAACCGCGACACGTTCGCGAGCAGGCCGATGCTGCTGAGGAGGTTCTGGGCGATCACCGGCAGCATGACGTTCAGCTGGAAGTTGCCCGACTGGCCGGCGACGGTGATGGTCGTATCGTTGCCGATCACCTGCGCCGCCACCATGGTCGCGGCCTCCGGGATCACCGGGTTCACCTTGCCCGGCATGATGCTGCTGCCCGCCTGCAGCGCCGGGAGTGAGATTTCGCTCAGGCCCGCGAGCGGCCCACTGTTCATGAGGCGCAGGTCGTTGGCGATTTTCATGAGGCTGACCGCGAGCACCTTGAGCTGCCCGGAGAGCTCCACGGCGGTGTCCTGCGCCGACAATGCCTCGAAGTAGTTGGCCGCCGGCACGAAGGCGACGCCGGTGATGCCGGCGAGCTCCTCGCAGAAGCGCCGGCCGAAGTCGGGGGGCGCGTTGATGCCGGTACCGACCGCGGTGCCGCCCTGCGCGAGCGCGTGCAGCCGCGGTTCGACGGCCCTGACCCGCGCCATGCCGTGCTCGATCTGGGTGCGCCAGCCCGAGAGCTCCTGCCCGAGCGTCACCGGCATGGCGTCCATGAGGTGGGTACGGCCGGTCGTGACGGTGTCGGCGAGCTCGTGCTCGCGCTTCGCGAGCGTGTCGCGCAGATGCGCGAGTGCCGGCAGGAGCCTGTCGCGCACCGCGAGCGCCGCGCTCACGTGGATCGCGGTCGGGATCGAGTCATTGCTGCTTTGACTCATGTTGACCTGATCGTTGGGATGCACCGCGCTCTTGAGACGCCGGCTCGCGAGCGCGGCGATCACCTCGTTCGCGTTCATGTTGGTGCTGGTTCCGGATCCGGTCTGGAACACGTCGATCGGAAAGTGCGCATCATGGCTGCCGGCGACCACCTCGGCAGCGGCCGCGTCCACGGCCTCGGCGACCCGGGCGTCCAGCAGACCCAACCGCAGGTTGGCACGCGCCGCCGCCTGCTTGACCAGCGCCAGCGCGGCGATGAAGCCGCGCGGCATGGCGAGCCCGCTCACGGGGAAGTTCTCCACGGCGCGCTGGGTGTGGGCGCCCCAGAGCGCGTCCGCAGGCACCTTGAGCTCGCCCATGCTGTCGTGCTCGACCCGGAAGGAAGTCGTCATGAGGGCACTCCGCCCGGCCGGACGGCCGTATGCGTTATCATGATAACGCATGCCCGTAAGCCCCAGCGACGCTCCCGGCGCCCTCACCGCTCTCTCGCCCGTCGACGGGCGCTACGCCGCCGTCACCGAGCCGCTGCGCGGCTGGCTCACCGAGGCGGCGCTCATCCGTGAACGCGTCGCGATCGAAGCGCAGTGGCTCCTCAAGCTCAGCGCCGCGGCGCCGCAGCTCCCCGGCGCGCAGCTCTCGCCCGCCGTCCGCGCGCGCGTGCAGCAGCTCGCCGCAAGCCCGGACGCTGGCGCCGCAGCGGCGGTCAAGGTCATCGAGGCGCGCATCAACCACGACGTCAAGGCGGTCGAGTACTACGTGCGCGAGCAGCTCGCGGCCGCCGGCGCCGGTCCCGCGACGCTCGAGCTGGTGCATTTCGCCTGCACCTCCGAGGACATCAACAATCTCGCCTACGCGCGGCTCCTGCTCGGAGCCCGCAGCGTGCTCGTCGGCGTGCTCAAAGCCCGCACCGATGAGGTCGTCGCGCTCGCGCACCGCTATGCCGATGCCGCGATGCTGGCGCGCACCCACGGCCAGGCGGCGAGTCCCACGACCCTCGGCAAGGAGCTGGCGAACTTCGCCGCGCGGCTCATGCGCGCCGAGTACCGCTGGACGCAAGTGCCGATCCTCGGCAAGTGGAACGGCGCGGTCGGCAACTTCAACGCGCACGCCGCGGTGCTGCCCGGCATCGACTGGCCGGCGCTGGCACGCGGCTTCGTCGAGTCGCTCGGGCTCGAGTACAACCCCTACACCACGCAGATCGAGCCGCACGACTGGATCGGCGAGTACTGCGACGCCGTGGCCGGAACGAACGTCGTGCTCATCGATCTGTCGCGCGACATGTGGGGCTACATCTCGCTCGGTTACCTGCGCCAGCGCGCGGTAGCCGGCGAAGTCGGCTCCTCCACCATGCCCCACAAGGTGAACCCGATCGATTTCGAGAACGCCGAGGGCAACCTCGGCGTCGCCAATGCGCTGCTGCGGCACTTCGCCGAGAAGCTGCCGGTGTCGCGCTGGCAGCGCGATCTCACCGACTCGACCGTGCTGCGCAACCTAGGGGTCGCGCTCGGCCACACGCTCATCGCCTGGAACGCGCTCGGCCGCGGACTCGCGCGCGTCGAGGCCGATGCCGAGCGCATGCGGCTCGATCTGGCCGACGCCTGGGAAGTGCTCGGCGAAGCCGTGCAGACGGCGCTGCGCGCCGCGGGCGTGCCCGGCGGCTACGAACGACTGAAGGATCTCACCCGCGGGCAGGCGATCGACGCGCCAGCGCTCGCGCAATTCATCGACTCGCTGCCGCTCGCGGCCGCAGACAAAGCGCGGCTGCGCGCGCTCAAACCCGCCGATTACGTGGGTCTCGCCGCGGCGCTGGCGCGCGGCATCTGACCCGCCGGGCTGTCGCCGAAACACGACATAAATCGGCTGCAAGTGCGACTTGCGCCGCGCTTTTGACTCAATGCGGCTCGCGGCCACGGCTAAACCGTGACCCGTTCGACAATGCAAAACCGTGTGCCCTCACTAAGATCGACCGCAGCCTGCACGTGCAGGCGGGGGGTGGGTGCCACTCGTGGCGATTTCCGGGGAACTCGATCTGAAGAACGGCTGGGCACAGCTCGCGAACGCGCGCTATGCGCCGGAGTCCGTCAGCGTGGGTGGCCCGCCGCCCGCCGCGCGCCACAGCACGGCCGAGACCCTCACCGTCCTCACGACACTCACCGAGGTGCGCAACGCCGTCACCGAGATCGCCGCCGCCGCGCAGCGCCTCATCTCCATCTATACGCCGGACCTCGAGCCCGATCTCTACGACCAGAGCCCGTTCCTCGAGGTCATCAAGCACTTCGTGCTGACGCGCAGCTTCTCGAAGGTGCGCGTGCTGCTCGCCGAGCCGACGCGCGTCATGCGCGACAGCAACCGGTTCGTCGCCATGGGACGGCGCCTCTCGAGCTGCATCGACATCCGCTACGCCGCCGAGCAATCGCAACAGCGCGCCTCCGCCTACCTCATCGCTGACGACCGCGCGATCGTCTACCGGCTGCGTGCCGACAGCTGGGACGGCGTCGCCGACATCAACAACACGCAGGCGGCGCGCGCGTATCTGCAGGAATTCGACCAGGTCTGGAACGCCAGCGCCGCCGAGCACGGCCTGCGCGCCGCCCGCCGCGGCTGACCTCCCGCGGCGGTCGCGCCTGCCGGCGCGGTAGAATCCGCCGATGGCCGCCGCCCCGCCCCTGCCACCCGACTCCCGCGTGATCGTCGCCCTTTCGGGCGGCGTCGACTCCGCGGTCGCCGCGCTGCTGCTGAAGGAGCAGGGCTGCGAGGTCCAGGGACTCTACATGAGCAACTGGGAAGAGTCCGGGGACGACATCTGGTGCACGGCGGCGCAAGACTTCCAGGATGCCCGCGCGGTCGCCGCCCAGCTCGGCATCCCCCTGCACCGCGTCAGCTTCGCGTCCGAGTACCGTGCACGCGTGTTCGAGCACTTCCTCGCCGAGCACCGCGCCGGCCGCACGCCCAATCCCGACGTCCTCTGCAATCGCGAGATCAAGTTCGGCGCGGCGCTCGCCTACGCACGGCGCCTCGGCGGGAGCCATTTCGCCACCGGGCACTACGCGCGCCTGGTCGCGGGCGTCGACGGCGTCGAGCTCCACAAGGCCCTCGATGCCGGCAAGGACCAGAGCTACTTCCTGCACGCGGTCGCACCCGCTGAGCTCGCCGCGACGGTGATGCCGCTCGGCACCCTCGAGAAGCATCAGGTGCGCGAGCGCGCCCGGCGCGCGGGGCTGCCCGTGTTCAACAAGCCCGATAGCACGGGGATCTGCTTCATCGGCGAGCGTCCCTTTCGCGAGTTCCTCGAGCGCTACCTGCCGCGCACGCCCGGCCCGGTCGAATCGCCCGAAGGCGAGCGTCTCGGCACCCATCGCGGCCTGGCCTTTTATACCCTCGGGCAGCGCGGCGGGCTGGGGCTCGGCGGGCGGCCCGGGCGACCCGAGCAGCCCTGGTACGTCGCCGCCAAGGACGCCGCCCGCAACGCCCTCATCGTGGTGCAGGGGCACGATCACCCGCGCCTCGCCAGCACCGCGCTCACGACCGGGAGCTGGCACTGGCTCGGCCCGGCGCCCGCCGGGGCGCTGCGCTGCACGGTCAAGGTGCGCTATCGCCAGGCCGACCAGCGGGCGCTCCTCACGCCGCTGCAGCACGGCGCGGTGCACCTCGAGTTCGCCGAACCGCAGCGCGCCGTCACTCCCGGTCAGTACGCGGTCGCCTACGACGGCACGCGCTGCCTCGGCGGCGGAGTGATCGAGACGGTCACGGCGGCGTTACGGCGGCCGGCCGCCGCCTGATCCAAAGCGAGCGCAGTACGGCAGGCGCCCGCCCCCGATATAATTCGCGCCAGTCAGCGGAGACACTCATGACGAACAGCTTCCGGGCGCGCTCGACACTCAAGGTCGGCGAGCGCACGTACGAGATATGGAGTCTCGCCGCCCTGCCGCAGGACAAGGTCGCGCGCCTCCCCTACTCGCTGAAGATCCTGCTGGAGAACCTGCTGCGCTTCGAGGACGGCGTGAGTGTCACGCGCGCCGACATCGAAGCCCTGCTCGACTGGAATCCGGCGGCCACGCCCGCCCACGAGATCGCCTTCACGCCCGCGCGGGTGATCCTCCAGGACTTCACCGGCGTCCCGTGTATCGTGGATCTCGCGGCCATGCGCGATGCCATCGCCAAGCTCGGCGGCGACGCCGAGCGCGTCAACCCGCTCAATCCCGTCGAGCTCGTCATCGACCACTCCGTCCAGGTCGACGAGTACGGCACGCCCCAGGCGCTGGCCGACAACACCGCAATCGAGTTCAGCCGCAACAAGGAGCGCTATGCGTTCCTGCGCTGGGGACAGACGGCGTTCCGCAACTTCGCGGTCGTGCCCCCCAACACCGGCATCGTCCACCAGGTGAATCTCGAGTACCTCGGGCGCGTGATCTTCGACGCCGAGGCGGGTGGGACGCGGCGTGCCTACCCCGACACGCTGGTCGGCACCGACTCGCACACCACCATGATCAACGGCCTGGGCGTCCTCGGCTGGGGCGTCGGCGGGATCGAGGCCGAGGCCGCCATGCTCGGCCAGGCGGTCACCATGCTGATCCCGCAGGTGGTCGGCTTCCGTCTCGAGGGACGGCTGCAGCCCGGTGCCACGGCCACCGATCTCGTGCTCACCGTCACCGAGATGCTGCGCAAAAAGGGGGTGGTGGATAAGTTCGTGGAGTTCTTCGGCGACGGGCTCGCCAACCTGCCGCTCGCCGATCGCGCCACCATCGCCAACATGGCGCCCGAGTACGGCAGCACCTGCGGCATCTTCCCCGTAGATGGCGAGACCATCCGCTACCTCGAGCTCTCGGGCCGCTCGCGCGAGCGCATCGATCTCGTCGGCGCCTACGCGCGTGCCCAGGGCATGTGGCGCAACCCCGGCGCGAGCCCGGCCCGCTACTCGGACGAGCTCGAGCTCGACCTCAGCAAGGTCGAGCCGAGCCTCGCCGGTCCCCGCCGCCCGCAGGATCGCGTGCCGCTCAAGGCGGCCAAGCAGGTCTACGAGACCAACGCGAAGAAGGCCGCCGCCGAGCGCGCCGCGCGCAAGAGCGGTACCGGTGCGGCACCGGCGACGCTCAACGGCCAGAACGTGGAGCTCAAAGACGGTGCGGTGCTGATCGCGGCGATCACCAGCTGCACCAATACCTCGAACCCTTCCGTCATGCTCGGCGCCGGGCTCCTCGCCCGCAAGGCGCGCGAGCGCGGGCTCACGTCCAAACCCTGGGTAAAGACCAGCCTCGCGCCCGGCTCACGCGTCGTGACTGACTACTTCAGGAAGGCCGGCGTGCTGGATGACCTCGCGGCGGTGGGGTTTGATCTGGTGGGCTACGGCTGTACGACGTGCATCGCCGAGGGGACACCCGTACTCCTGGCCAACGGCACCAGCCGGCGCATCGAGCGCATGCCCGATGCCGGTGGGCTCAAGGTTTTCGGACCGACGGCGGATTGCCGCCTCGGCGTCGCCGACCAGACCGAGAGGATGGTCCAGGGGGAGCGCGAGTGCGTGACGGTCGTGCTGCAGGACGGACGCAAGCTCGTCTGCACACCCGATCACAAGCTGCTCGCGGCGGATGGCCGCTGGGTGCGGGCGGATGCGCTCGTCAAGGGACGCGACCGGCTCGTCATGGGACTGGAGGCACCGCTCGATGAGCCGGCGGCGGATGAGGCCGGCTACACGCTGCGCGCGGGCGACGCGCATTTGGAGCTCACCGACGAGCACGGGCGTGCGCGCACGCTCGCTTTCGCGCGCCTGGTGGGTCATCTGCTCAGCGATGGCTCGATCAGCGTGCTCGGCCAGGGCCGCATGAACGTCGGCCAGGCCCTCGACCGGGAAGCGGTGCTCGCCGACATCGAGCTACTCACCGGCAAACGCCCGGCGGCCAATCGCTATGACGAGCGCAAGTGGTCGATCGCGCTGCCGAGGGAGCTCACCGCGGCGATCAGCGCGCTCCCCGGCGTGCGCACCGGGCAGCGCATCCATCAAGCTCCGGCACTCCCTCAATTCGTCCTCGAGCCGCAGTGCCCGATTGCGGTCGTGCGCGAGTTCCTCGGCGGCCTCTTCGGGGCCGACGGGCACGCGCCGGGCCTCCATCGCCAGGGTCCGAGCGAGGACAGCGCCATCCTCAAACCCCCGGCGTATTCGCAAAGTGCCAAGCCGGAGCACGTCGAGGCGCTGCGCGGCGTGATGCATCGGATCACCGATCTGCTGGTGCGCTGTGGCGTCAAGGCACGTGGGGCGCGGATCTACGCTTACCCCACACGCTCTGTCGACTCGAGCTATGCGGCCGCGCAGGACGGCGTCCCCCGGACCGAGGTGCGGCTGACCCTGCCCGACGGACTCTCCTTCATCGAGCGGGTGGGATTCCGCTACTGCGTCGACAAATCGCTGCGCGCGAGCGCGGCCGCGGTCTACTGGCGCACCATCGACACCATCAACCGCCAGCGCTTGTGGATGGCGGACCGGCTGGAAGCGCTGAATCAGAACTACGCCTTCAGCTTTCAGCAGACGCGCCGCATGGCCGCTGCCGAGCTGATGATGCGCGAGACCGCACTGCATCCGCACTACTCGCTCCTCGAGGGGCACGATCGCTTCGATCGGCTGCCGCGGCCCGAAGCGCGCTTCAAGCCCCTGCACCGCGAGAGCTGTGACTTCCCCTCGCCGGTCGCACTCATGCGCGAGATCGGTGCGCGCGACTGGTTTGCGCGTCTGGAGCCGCGCGCGACTGGCGACACCTCGAAACGCTATTGCGTCGAGAAGGAATCGCCAACCCTGCCCACCTTCTCGCTGCAGGTCGCCGACGTCCGCGATGCTGGTGTGCGGCCGGTGTTCGATATTGCCGTGCATGACCTCCACGCCTTCGTAGCTGGGACCGTTTGTGTCCACAATTGCATTGGCAATTCCGGCCCGCTGAAGCCCGAAATCTCCGCTGCCGTCAAACAAGGCGATCTCACCGCCTGCTCGGTGCTCTCCGGTAATCGCAACTTCGAAGGCCGCGTGCATCCGGAAGTCCGCATGAACTTCCTCGCCTCGCCGCCGCTGGTCGTGGCGTACGCACTCGCCGGCTCGCTCGATGTGGACCTCACGACCGAGCCGCTCGGTACCGGACGGGATGGCAAGCCCGTGATGCTCGCCGACGTCTGGCCGAGCGACACCGAAGTGCAGGAGCTGCTGAAGCGTTCCATCGACTCGCAGATGTTCCGCACGAGCTACGCGAGCGTCTTCCAGGGCGACGAGAACTGGGCCGGCATCCAGGTGCCGGCGGGCAAGCGCTACGCGTGGGATGAGAAGTCCACCTACGTGAAGAACCCGCCCTACTTCGATGGCATGAGCATGACGCCGCCGCCGCTCGCCGACGTACGCGGCGCGCGCGCGCTTGCCGTGCTCGGCGACTCGGTCACGACCGACCACATCTCACCCGCCGGCAACATCTCACGCTCGAGCCCGGCGGCGCGTTACCTCGTGGACCAGGGCGTACAGCCGAAGGACTTTAACTCCTACGGGGCCCGGCGCGGCAACCACGAAGTCATGATGCGCGGCACCTTCGCCAACATCCGCCTGCGCAACCTCCTCGTGCCGGGCGTCGAGGGCGGCGTCACCGTGCACCTGCCGGACGGCGAGCAGGCCTCGATCTACGACGCCGCCATGCGCTACCAGAGCGAGGGCACGCCGCTCGTGGTGCTCGCGGGACGCGAGTACGGCACCGGCTCCTCGCGCGACTGGGCGGCCAAGGGCACGATGCTGCTCGGCGTCAAGGCCGTCATCGCCGAGAGCTTCGAGCGCATCCATCGCTCGAACCTGATCGGCATGGGCGTGGCGCCGCTGCAGTTCCTGCCGGGCGAGAACGTCGCCTCGCTCGGGCTGACGGGCCGTGAGGTGTTCGCCATCACGGGGCTGACGCAGCCCGATGCGCGCGAGGTCACGGTGACCGCGGCCGCGGACGGCGGCGCGTTGAAGTCGTTCAAGGCGCGACTGCGTATCGATACGCCGAAGGAGCGCGAGTACTACCGCCACGGCGGGATCCTGCAGTACGTGCTGCGACAGCTCGCTTCCGGGACCTCGGGCGGGTAAGCCGGCCTGCGCGCACTCGCGCTGTTCGACCTCGACGGGACCGTCACGCGTCGCGACACGCTCGCGCCCTACGTGTTCGGTTTCCTGCGCAGCCACCCGGCGCTCTGGCCGGGGCTGCCGCGCGTGCTGCCGGCACTCGGACGCTTCGCGCTGCGCCGCGCGGATCACGGCGCACTCAAGTCCGCCTTCATCCGCGCCACGCTCGGCGGCCGCACGCGCACCGAGCTCGACGCCTGGACCGCGCAATTCGTCCCACGCCTGCTGACACACGGCGTGCGGCGGGACGCGCTCGCGCGCATCGCGGCCCACCGCGCCCAGGGGGATGCGCTGGTGCTCATGAGCGCGAGCGTCGATCTGTACGTGCCCGCGATCGGACGCGCGCTCGGCTTCGCCGACACCCTGAGCACGCCGCTCCTCTGGAACGGCGAGCATCTCGACGGGGCGCTCGCGGGCGTCAATCTGCGCGGGCCCGCCAAGGCGCGCGCCTTGAAGGAGCTGCGCGCCCGCTATCCCGGACTCGAGGTCACCGCCTACGGCAACGCGGCGAGCGACTTAGGGCACCTGTGCCTCGCCGACCACGGCGTGCTGGTGAACGGCAACGCACGCACGCGGCGGACCGCCGCACACCTCGGCTTGCGCCGCGAGACGTGGCGCTAGGGCGTTTGCGGCCGCGCCGGCCCGGCAGCCGCTGCAACAAAACCCCTGCCGGCACGGTCTTCTCCAGGCCAACGGAGCAGCCATGATCATCGCCGTTCTAGCCTTCGCGGGTGGTGCCCTGACCATCCTGAGTCCGTGCATTCTGCCGGTCGTGCCCTTCGTGCTCGCCCGCAGCGAGCAGCCCTTCGTCCGCAGCACGCTGCCGCTGCTGCTCGGTATGGCGGCCACCTTCGCGCTCATCTCGACCCTCGCCGCGGTCGGCGGGGCGTGGGCGGTGCACCTCAACGTCTACGGCCGCATCGCCGCGCTGGTGCTGCTCGCGGTGAGCGGCGTGGCGCTGCTGTCGCGCACCGTCGCCGACCGGCTCACCCGCCCGTTGGTCGCGCTCGGCGCGCGCCTGTCGGAGCGCGGCGGTAGCCGCGCCGGGGTCGTCTCGGCGTTGCTGCTCGGCGTCGCCACGGGGTTTCTCTGGGCGCCCTGCGCCGGGCCCATCCTCGCGCTCATCCTCACGGGCGCGGCGCTCCGGGGTCCGAGCACCGCGACCACGCTGCTGCTGCTCGCCTATGCGCTCGGCGCCGTGACGTCCCTCGCGCTGGTGGCAGCGGCGAGCACCCGGGTGATCGCGGCTCTCAAGCGCTCGTTCGCGGCCGGCGAGTGGCTGCGGCGCGCGCTCGGTGCCGGCGTACTGATCGCGGTGCTCGCGATCGCCTGCGGCTGGGACACCGGCGTCCTGACGCGCCTGTCGCTCGCGCGTACGCAGAACGTCGAAGAGGCACTCATCGCGCGTGTGGCGCCGCGCAGCGGCGCCCTGTCGATGCAGGGCGCGATGACCGGCGCCATGACAGGTGCCATGAGCGGGGCATCGGCAGGTGCCAGCGCTCACGAGCCCGGCATCGAGGGTAAGCTGCCCTCGCTCGATGGCGCCGTGGCCTGGCTCAACTCTCCACCCCTGACGGCGCAGTCGCTCGAGGGCAAGGTCGTGCTGATCGACTTCTGGACCTACTCGTGCATCAACTGCCTGCGCGCCCTGCCCTACGTCGAGGACTGGTACGCACGTTATCGCGACCAGGGGCTGGTGGTGATCGGCGTGCACGCTCCGGAATTCGCCTTCGAGAAGGACCCGGACAACGTGCGGCGCGCGGTGCGTGATCTGGGCATCAAGTATCCGGTCGCCCTCGACAATCATTACGCCATCTGGCAGGCCTTCGACAATCAATACTGGCCGGCGCACTACTTCATCGACGCCGCGGGCCGCATCCGTGGCCACCACTTCGGCGAGGGCGACTACGCGCAGTCCGAGCAGCTGCTGCGCACGCTCCTCACCGAAGCCGGTGCCGCGCATCTGCCGGCCGCCGCGAGCGCGATCCACGCGACCGGCGTCGAGGCGCCTCCCGATGAAGCCGATCTGCAGTCGCCCGAGACCTACATCGGCTACCAGCGCGCCGAGCACTTCGTCTCCGCGGGAGGCCCGGTGCCGGATGCGCCGCACATCTACCGCGCCCCGCAGACGCTCGCGCTCAATCAATGGGCGCTGTCGGGGGGCTGGACCATCGAGCAGGAGCGCGCCGTGGCGACCGGCGTCCCGGGCAGGATCGTGTTCCGCTTCCGCGCCCGCGACCTGCACCTGGTGCTGGGCCCCGCCGCGGCCGGACGCCCGGTCCGCTTTCGCGTCACCCTCGACGGACACGCACCGGGGAACGATCACGGGGCCGACGTGCAGCCGGACGGCAGCGGCACCGTGGACGCGCAACGGCTCTATCAGCTGCTGCGCCAGAGCGGTCCTGTGGCCGAGCATACCTTCGCGATCGAATTCCTCGATCCCGGCGTGCAGGCTTACTCTTTCACCTTCGGCTGAGGAGAGAAAACTCATGGACGCACCGGAATCTGTCCCGCTGTCCCGCCGCTCGCTGCTCGGCTTCGCGCTCTCGCTCGGCGCCCTGACCGCCGCGCGTCTGGTGAAGGCATCACCCCCGCCCTCCGGGCCGGCGCCGGCCGCAACGGTGACGATCGAGAACTTCGCCGCCAACGGACGCAGCGCCGGCACGGCGACGGTGGCGCGCGTCGTCAAGACGGACGTGGAATGGCGCGCGCAGCTGACGCCGCTCGCGTTCGAGGTCACGCGCCACGAGGCCACCGAAGCGCCGTTCAGCGGGGCCCTCGACCACAACCACGCCGACGGGCTGTACAGCTGCGTGTGCTGCAGCACGGTGCTGTTCGACTCGCGCACCAAGTTCGATTCCGGCACGGGCTGGCCGAGCTTCTATCAGCCCATCTCGCGCCTCAACGTGGTCGAGAGCTCCGACCGGAGCCTCGGGATGGTGCGTACCGCGGTGTCCTGCAAGCGCTGCGCCGCGCACCTCGGCCACGTGTTCGACGATGGCCCCAGACCCACGGGACTGCGCTATTGCATGAATTCCGTGGCACTCACGTTTGCGCCGCGCGCCTAGCGCCGCGCCCGTCCGGAGAGCTGCCAATGACAGTCACAGTTTCGTTCCGCCATGGACTCGCCACGGCGATGCTCGGCGTCCTGCTGGCCTCCTGCAGCATCGGAGCGCGCGCGGCTCCCGCGGTGGTCCCGTCCCCGGCGGTGGACAATCCGAGCGAGCACGGCAAGCTCCAGACGGCGGTGCTCGCCGGGGGCTGCTTCTGGGGCCTGCAGGGTGTCTTCGAGCACGTGCACGGCGTACACCGTGTGCTCGCCGGCTACTCGGGCGGCTCGCGCGGCGCGGCGAGCTACGAGGAGGTCAGTAGCGGCAACACCGGTCACGCCGAGTCGGTGCAGATCGTCTTCGACCCCGCCGAGGTCACCTACGGGAAGCTGCTGCAGATCTACTTCAGCGTGGCGCACGACCCCACCGAGCTCAACCGCCAGGGACCGGACAGCGGCACCCAGTATCGTTCGGACATCTTCTACGCCGACGACGCGCAGCGGCACATTGCCGAGAGCTACATCGAGCAGCTGAACAAGGACGGAGTGTTCAGGCGGCCCATCGTGACGCGCGTGGATCCGCTCAAGGGCTTCTTCGCCGCGGAGTCCTATCACCAGGACTACTACCTCAAGAACCCCGAGCAGCCCTACATCGTCTTCAACGACCTGCCGAAGATCAGAAACCTCAAGCAGCTGTTCCCGGACTCCTGGCGCGAGCAGCCCGAGACGGTCGGCGCGCTCTAAGGACCTACATCGACGTGCGGATCTGCCACAGCTCCGGAAAGAACTTGAGCTCGAGCGCCTTGGCGAGATAGGACACGCCGCCGGTCCCGCCGGTGCCCGGCTTGTAGCCGATGATGCGCTCGACGGTCTTCAGGTGGTGGCAGCGCCATAGCTGGAAGTTGTGATCGAGATCGACGAGCTTCTCAGCCAGCTCGTACAGGTCCCAATCCTTGTCGGCGCTGTGATAAACCCCGAGCCAGGCGCCCGCCACCTGCTTGCTGGCCACGTAAGGCTCGCGGAAGTCGCGCGACAGATACTCCTCCGGAATGCCGTAGCCGCGGCGGCTGAGGAGCCGCAGCACCTCGTCGTAGAGTGAAGGCTCGGCGAGCGCGCGCTCGAGCGCCGCGTAGGCGGCCGGGTCGCGCTGGTGCACGGCCAGCATCTCGGCGTTTTTGTTGCCGAAGAGAAATTCCAGCATCCGGTACTGCAGCGACTGGAACCCGGAGGAGCGCCCCAGGGCGTTGCGAAATGCCGTGTACTCGAACGGCGTCAGGGTCGAGAGCACGTCCCACACCGAGATCAGCTGGGTCTGCGCGCGCGCAATGCGGGCCAGCATCTTGAGCGCCGGGTCGAGGTCGTCGCGCCGCACGCACCCGATCGCCGCCGTCAACTCGTGCAGCATGAGCCGCATCCACAGCTCCGACACCTGGTGCACGATCACGAACAGCATCTCGTTGTGCTCGCGGGTGAGCGGGTGCTGCGCGGCGAGGAGCTTGTCGAGATGCAGGTATTCGCCGTAGGACAGCGAGCTGCCGAGATCCCAGTGCACGGCCTCGTCGGCGAGCTCGACGCGCTCGGACTTTTCGTACTTGCGGTCGGTCATCGTTGGGATGGTACACGTCGGGGGCCGTGCGGCAAGGCGGCAGACGCCTGCGCGCCGATCCGCTAGGATCGCGCGACCGTGACCGCACCCCTCATCGAAGTCCGCGACCTGATCAAGCAGTACCCGTCGACTGCCGCGGTCGACGGCGTCAGTTTCACCGTCCCCGGGGGCATCTGCTTCGGCCTCCTCGGCCCCAACGGCGCCGGCAAGACCACCACGGTGGAGATCATGGAGGGAATCCTGCCGCCGACCTCCGGGGAGGTGCTGTACCGCGGCGAGCCGCTCGGGCCGCGCTTCCGTGAGGATGCCGGCATCCTCTTCCAGAAGACGGCGCTGCAGGACCATCTCACCGTACGGCAGTGCGTCGCGCTGTTCCGCGGCCTCTATGCCCACGGTCTGGACGTCGAGGAGGTGCTGCGCATCTGCGCGCTGGACACGCTGGCGCGGCGCGACGCGCGCAAGCTCTCCGGCGGACAGCAGCAGCGACTGCTGCTCGCGATCGCGCTGGTGAACGATCCGGCGGTGCTGTTCCTCGATGAGCCGACGACGGGACTCGACCCGCAGGCCAGGCGCAACTTCTGGCAGCTGGTGGAATCCATCAAAGCGCGCCGCAAGACCATCATCCTGACCACGCATTACATGGAGGAGGCGGAGCTGCTGTGCGATGAAATCGCGATCATGGATCGTGGCCGTATCGTCGCCCAGGGGCCGCCGCGCCGGCTGCTGCGCGAGCATTTCGCGGAGGTGCTGCTGGAGGTACCGCGGGCGGATTTCCCCGAGGCGGCGCGGTCCCTGCCGCTCAAGCTCATCGACACGAGCGACCGCGTCGAGATCACCACCCACGATCTCGAGGAGACGCTGCGCATGCTGCTCGCGGCGCACGTGCCGCTCACCAACCTGCGCGTGCGGCCGCCGAACCTCGAGGATCTCTTTCTCGAGCTCACCGGCAAGGAGCTGCGGCCGTGATTCGCCGGCTCCTGTCGGTGTTCCACGCCCGCAATCTCGAGTTCCTGCGCGACCGCGGCACGCTGGTCTTCACGCTGCTGCTGCCGATCATGCTGGTGATCGGCATGAGCTTCGTGTTCGGCGGGCCGCCCCGGCCACTGTTCAAGGTGGGCGTGCTGGACAAGCCGGCCGCGGACCAAACGCATCCCTTCCTCTCGGAGAAGTACGTGCAGCTCGTGCCGCTCGCGGATCGCGCCGCGGCGCTGCGCAAGCTCACGCACCAGCAGTTCGATCTGCTGGTTGAGTTCGGCGGCGGCACGCGCTACTGGGTCAACACCGATTCGCCCAAGGGCTACGTGGTCGAGAAGCTGCTGCTGGCGGATGAGCCCGGCGCACACCGCGAGCCCGTCACCGGCCAGGCGCTGCGCTACGTCGACTGGCTGTTCCCGGGCATCCTCGGCATGAACATGATGTTCAGCTGCCTGTTCGGGGTCGGCTACGTGGTGCTGCGCTATCGCAAGAGCGGCTTTCTCAAGCGCCTGCATGCCACTCCGCTCAGCGCCTTCGAGTTCCTCGCGGCGCAGGTGCTCTCGCGTCTCACGCTGATCGTGGTCGTGACGCTGATCCTGTACCTCGGCATCGGCGCGATCATCCACTTCCACTCCGCCGGAAATCCGGCGCTGCTGGCGCTGCTGGCCCTCCTCGGAGCGCTCTCCATGATCGCCCTCGGACTCACCATCGCGGCACGCTTCTCGAGCGAGGAGCTGGTCGGCGGGCTCCTCAACCTGCTCACCTGGCCGATGATGCTGCTCTCGGGCATCTGGTACTCGCTCGAGGGCTCACCGCGCTGGGTGCAGTGGGTGGCGCACCTCTTCCCGCTGACGCATCTGCTCGATGCCGCGCGCGCCGTGATGCTCGATGGCGCCGGCCTGGCGCAGATCGCCCCCAACCTGTTGTATCTTGCCGCCACGACGCTGGTCTTCCTGGCCTTCGGCGCCTGGTCGTTTCGCTGGCGCATCGATTGACGCCCGGCGGTCCCGTCACGAGGAGTTTGTGGCTTTGAGATTCTTCAGCGACAACACCGCCACCGCCTGCCCCGAGATGCTCGCGGCGATCGCCGAGGTGAATCACGGCCGGGCGCGCGCCTACGGCGATGATGAGTGGACGCTCAAGCTCGACGCGGCCTTCAGCGAGCACTTCGGTACGGCGGTGCGCGCCTTCGCCGTCACCACGGGCACCGCCGCCAACTCGCTCGCCCTCGCTACGGTCAGCCCGCCCTATGGAGCGATCTTCGCCCATCACGAGGCGCACATCGCGGTGGACGAATGCGGCGCGCCGGGCTTCTTCTCCGGCGGTGCGCAGCTCGCGCTCCTGCCCGGGGAGCACGGGCGGCTCGATGCCGCGACCGTAGGTGCCACGCTCGAGGCCCACCCCCGCCATCTGCACAGCGTCCAGCCCGCGGCCCTCTCACTCACCCAGGCGACCGAGCTCGGCACGGTCTACCGGGCGGCCGAGGTGGCCGAGCTCGCCGCGCTTGCACACCGCGCGGGCCTCAAGGTCCACATGGACGGCGCGCGCTTTGCCAATGCGGTCGCCTTCCTCGGCTGTCACCCCGGGGACCTCACCTGGCGTGCCGGGGTCGACGTGCTGTCCTTCGGCGCTACCAAGAACGGTGCCCTGACCGCCGAGGCGGTGGTGTTCTTCGACCCGACCGCAGTGCGCGACTTCGAGCTGCGGCGCAAACGCGCCGGGCACCTGCTCTCCAAGTCGCGCTACGTCGCGGCGCAGCTGCTCGCCTACGTGGAAACGGGACTGTGGAAGCGCAACGCCGACCGCACCAACGGCCTCGCCCGGCGCATCGGCGCCGCCGCGGGCGCCAGTCTCCTGCACCCGGTCGAGGCTAATGAGGTGTTCGTGAAGCTCGGCGGCGCGCGCCGGGAGGCGCTGCGCACCGCCGGCTTCGACTTCTACGACTGGGGCGCGGAAGCCGCCGGGGAAGCCCGCCTGGTGGTCTCCTGGGACCAGCCCGAAGAGGAGGTCGAGGCGCTGTGCGCGGCGCTCGCGCGGCTGTAACGGCGCCGCGCCCGGACTTCAGCTCTCGCGCAAACTGGTAGTGACCGGCACCCGCGCGGCGCGCAGCGCCGGCAGGAATCCGCCTAGCATGCCGATCAGCACGGCGATGACGAGTCCGCGCGCGACGAGCGGCGGCGTCACCTTGAAGCTGAACACCACCTGTGTGAAGTTCTGGCCGAGCGTCGCCACGGACAGGTTGTTGAAGAGCAGATAGGCGATCAGCGCACCGAGCACCGCCCCGGCCAGCGCCAGCAGCAGCGCTTCGATCATCACCGACACCACGACCGGGAGTCCCCCGAAGCCGATCGCCCGCAGCGTCGCGATCTCCTTGCCACGCGCCGCCACCGCGGCATACATACTGTTGAGCGCGGCGAACACCGCGCCGAGCCCCATGATCACCGTGACCACACCGGCCAGCACGCCGATCGTCTTGCGGAACTGCCTGGTCTGGGCACTGAAGTAGTCATCCTCGCGCAGCACGTCCATCGACAGGCGCGGGTCCGCCGCGATGGCGGCCTTGAGCCGCTCGAAGCCGCCGGGCTCATCGAGCGCCGCCAGCACCGAGCTCGAGCCGAGACGGCCGAAGGTCGAGCGCGCGACGTTAATGTCCGCCCACATCTCGCTGTCGTGAGAGTCCCCCGAGGCGAACTCCCCCACCACCGTCCACTCCGAGCCGCGCATGCGCACGGTCTGGCCGACGTCGGCGCCCCTGAACTGCTGCAGCACGCCGCGCCCGACGATCAGCTCGCGCAGCCCCGGGGTGAAGTTGCGCCCGGCGATGATCTTCAGCTGCGGCCGCAGCGCGAACGAGGCGGGCTCGACGCCCCGCAGCGTCACGTTGGCGCCGCTCTTCACGTCGTCGCGCCGCACCAGCTCGGCGATCACCATGAGCTCGGCGGCCGCCAGCGGCTTGCCGTCGGCACCCGGGCGGATGCCCGGCTCCTGGCGGATGAGGTCGGTCGAGTCGCGATCGAAGCCGGAGTTCAGCTCCGCGTCCGAGCCGCCGCGCAGGATGATCGCCGCGTCGTGCCGCCCGGTGGATTTGAGCGTGCTCTCGAAGCCCGCCGACATGGCGAGCAACGCGGTGAATACCGCCACCACGCCGGCGAGCCCGATGACGATAACGAGCGAAGGTGCCCAGCGCTCCGGGATGCTGCGGATGCTGAGTGCGGTGATGGCGAATGCCTGTCTCAACACGTGCCCGCTCTCCTCGTGTCCATCAGCGGCCGGCGAGCGCGTCGACGATCTTCAGGCGCCGGGCGCGCAGCGCCGGCAATACCCCGACCGCGAGGCTCATCAGCACGATCGCCGCCACGCCGAGCAGCCAGACGCCGCGGTCGAGCTCGAGCAGAAACTGGCCGCCGGTCTGTTTCTCCACCATCGCGCCGGCGATGGACGCGAGCGTCAGTCCCACCAGGCCGCCGAGCAGCACCAGCGCGAACGCCTCGGCGAGCACGAAGCCGAGCACGCTGCCGTCGGAGAAGCCGAGCGTCTTGAGCACCGCGAGCTCCGGAATCCGCTCGCGCACGCTCTGCGCCATGGTGTTGCCGACCACCAGCAGCAGCGTGAAGAACACCGCGAACAGGATCCAGCGCACGATCAGGCCGATGTCGCCGATCTGCTTCACGAAGCTGATGTTGAAGTCCTTCTCGGTCTGCGTTTTGGTCTCGTCGGGCGAGTTCTCGAACATGGCGTCGACGGTCTTGCTGATGGCCTCGGCGTTCGCGCCCGGCGCGAGCTTCAGGATGAAGAAATTGGTGCGCCCCTTGATGCCGAACTGGTTGGCCTCGTCGAAGTAGTCCTGCTGCATGAAGGCGAGATTGGTGCGCTTCTGCCAGTCCGCGTCCTTGCCGTCGAAGATGCCGACCAGGTCGAAAGCCCAGGCCTTGGTGCCGTTCTTCTGCGGCCAGATGTTGGAGGAGATCGGCACCTTCTGGCCGATCTTCCAGCCGTACTGCGTGGCCAGCTGGCGGCCGACGATCAGGCCGGTGCGCGTGTGCTCGAACGCCTGCCACTCATCCTCGGGCATCTTCCACTCGGGGTAGACGTCGTGGTATCGCTGCGGGTCGAGCGCAAACATGATGAGCGGTGTGTTGGTGGGCAGCCAGACCCCGCCGAACCACTGCTGGTAGGCGACGCGCACCACGCCCGGAACCGCCTCGAGCTTCGGCACCATGCTCACCGGCAGCGCGGTGGTGAAGGACACGCGCGCCTGCACGAACAGGCGCGTCGCGCCGACGAAGTCGGCGCCGGAGCTGAACACCGAGTTCACCGACTGCAGCAGACCAAACAGCAGGAACGCCATGATCACCGAGAGCAGCGTGAGAATGGTGCGCACGCGCTTGCGGAAGAGATTGGCGATGACGAAGCCGGTGCGGGTCATGGCGGTACTGCGCGTGCGGCTTCAGGCCGCCTGCTCGAGCAGCTGGCCCTTCTCGAGGTGCAGCGTCCGCTGCGCGAACTCGGCGGCTTTGGGATCGTGGGTGACGATGACGATGGTCTTGCCGTGCTCCTTGTTGAGCACCTGCAGGAGCCCGAGGATCTCGTCCGCGGTCTTGCGGTCGAGGTCGCCGGTCGGCTCGTCGCACACCAGCAGCTGCGGGTCCGATACCAGTGCACGGGCGATGGCGACGCGCTGCTCCTGGCCGCCGGAGAGCTCGCGCGGCTTGTGCTTGGCGCGGTCGGCGAGCCCTACCACCTCGAGCGCCACGGCGACGTTCTTGCGGCGCTGGGCGGCGGAGAGTTTCGTGAGCAGCAGCGGCAGCTCGACGTTGGCCTCCGCGGACAGCACCGGCATGAGGTTGTAGAACTGGAACACGAAGCCGACGTTGTGGGCGCGCCAGCGCGCCAGCTGCCCGCTGCCGAGCTGGTCGATGCGGTTGCCCCCCACGGTGATCTCGCCCGCCGTCGGCTTGTCGAGCCCGCCGATGAGATTCAGGAGCGTGGTTTTCCCTGAGCCCGAGGGACCCATGAGCGCGACGAAGTCGCCCCTGGGGATGTCGAGCGTCAGGCCGTGCAGGACCTCGACCTTCTGCTTGCCGCGCTCGTAGACCTTGGTGACGTTGTGCACCTGAACCATCGGCTCTGACATGGCATTCCTCTCTGCTACATCTACCACAGCTATTTTGCCTCGGTCACCGCCGCGTCGTCCTTGAGGCCGGCCGGCGCATCGACGATCACGGTCTCACCGGCGGAGAGCCCCGCGAGCACCTGGCGCGAGTCCCCGCTCCCACCGCCCACCGTCACGGCGCGCCGCACGGCCCGGTGGTCCTTCACCACGAACACCACGTCCTCGCCGCCGTCCTTGCGCAATGCATCCGCGGGCACCAGCACGCCGCGGGGCCGCTCCTGCGGCGCGGCACCGGCAGCGGCCTTCTCCTCGAACGACACGCGTACACCCATGTCCGGGACGATGCGTTGGTCCTTCGTGTCGAAGCCGATGCGCACCTTGACGGTGGCCTTGGAACGGTCGGCCGTCGGGATGATCGCGATGACGTGCGAGGGAATGCGCCAGTCGGGATAGGCGTTCAGCACCGAGACCACCGGCTGCCCGGGCTCGACGCGATTGATGTAGGCCTCGTTGACGTCGACCTCGATCTCGAGCGAATCCATGTCGACCACGGTGCCAATTCCGGTGCGCGTGAAGCCGCCGCCAGCGGAAAGCGGAGAGACCATTTCCCCGACCTGGGCGGCCTTGGCGATCACCACACCGGCGAAGGGCGCGTGCACGGTGCAGTAATCGAGCTGCACCTGCGCGGCGCGCACGTTGGCGGCGGCGAGCTCGATCTGCTTCTTCTGCGACTGCACCAGGGCACTGCCGGTGTCCACCTGCGTGCGTGCCTGCTCGGTCTCCTGCTGCGAGACCAGGTGACGCGTGACCAGGTCCTCATCGCGCTGGACGTCGCGCTTGTACTGCGCGAGCTGCGCCTCGACCTGCGTCAGCACCGCCTGGGCCGACTGCAACTGCGCCTGCGCCTGCGCCAGCGAGGCGCGTTGCGCGGTATCGTCGAGGCGCGCGATCACCTGCCCCGCCTTGACGCGATCGCCCTCATCGAACAGCACCTCGGTCACCTTACCGGTGATCTGCGCCGATACGGTCGCCTCGCGCCGCGCGGTGACGTAGCCGGTGGCATCGAGCACCGAGGCCACGGCGCCGCCCGCAGCGAGCGACTGGGCGGTCGCGGTGTGCACCGCCACACCACTGCGGGCCGAGAGCGCGAACCACGTGCCGCCTCCGAGCACGACGAGCAGCGCCACCGCCGCGCCGATGATCCAGGTGCGCCGCCCGGACGCACTGCCCTGCGGCTCCGGCTCCCGATCGATCCGCAGCTGACCCAACAGCGCTTTTTTGTCCGGCTCGGCAGCCATCCCCTCGGCCTTTTAGTTCGGGCGCGCAACGATAACATCAGCCGCCATGCGGCCGCATGCGCCGCGCGACATACAGTGGTGCGGCCGCGCTGACCTGTTTGCAGGGAACGCCGGCGGCGGCTCAACCGGAGACGATTTTCGCCATCAGCCGCCGGGCCTGCGCGAACTCGGGGGCGATGAGCAGCGCGTGCTCGAGGGCATCGCGCGCGCCGATGGGGTCAGTGTGATCGAGGAGGTCGCGCGCCAGGTAGAGGTAGGCTTCGGCCGCACCCCAGCCCGGCAGGCGTTCGAGCCCGGCGCGCTCGGTCTCGAAGGCCGCGACCGCCCGGCGCAGCTTCGGCAGCGCACGCTCCTTGCCGCCATCGCCGCCGGCAGCCAGCTGGTAGTCGCTCATCCCGTCGACGAGGAGTGCGCGCGGGTCGCGCGGCGCGACGGTGAGCGCGCGCTCGAGGTCCTTGCGCGCCCGGTGGACGGACAGGGTCGAGTTGCGTGCGCTCAAGGGCGTCGCCAGGCATGCGGCGCGCAGCGCCAGCGCGTCCGTGAAGTCTGAGTGCGCCTCGAGCACCGCTTCGAGCTCGGTGACGCAGCGCTGCGCGAGGTCGGCGGCGGAGACTCCGCGGGCCGCACCCTGGGCGGCGAGCTGCGCCTGGCGCCAGTCGAGGAGCGCCGCGTAGTAGCCATGCAGCCGGTCGTGCGACTCATCGGCTGCGATCAGCCCGACGAGACCGCGCAACGCCGCGGCGTCCTCGGTGTAGTACCCGTACTGGATGCGGCTTTCGATGTCGCGCCACGAGGTGTCGCCCTCGGCGCCCGCCGCGGCGGCGCTGCCGGCGAGAAGCAACGCCGCCGCCGGCAGTAGAATATTGACGCGCATGCAAAACCATAACACAGCCACGACGACGCCCGCCGCCCCGGCAGATCCGCACGCGCCGCTCATCGACATCGGCATCAACTTAGGCCATGACAGCTACGAGGCCGACCGGGACGCGGTGCTCGAGCGCGCCCGGGCGGCCGGCGTCGTGCAGATGATGGTCACGGGCGCAACCCTTGCCGGCAGCGCCGGGGCCATCGCCCTCGCCCGGCGGCACCGCGGAGTGCTGTTCGCCACCGCCGGCGTGCACCCCCATCACGCGAGCGAGCTCGGCGGGGCGCGCATGGAGGAGCTCGCCGAGCTCGCCTCCGCGCCCGAGATCGTCGCGGTCGGTGAATGCGGGCTCGACTACTTCCGCGACTTCTCTCCGCGCACGGCGCAGCGCGCCGCCTTTCACGGTCAGCTCGAGCTCGCCGCGCGCCTCGGCAAGCCCGTGTTCCTGCACCAGCGCGCCGCGCACGAGGACTTCCTCGCCATCCTGCGCGAGCACGGCGCCCGCCACAGCGGGGTGGCCCACTGCTTCACCGGCGGCGCCGCCGAGCTCAACGCCTACCTCGATCTCGGGCTCGCGATCGGGATCACCGGCTGGATCTGCGACGAGCGGCGCGGCGCGCATCTCGTACCGCTGGTGCGCGCGATCCCCCCGGGGCGGCTGCTGCTCGAGACCGACGGTCCGTATCTGCTGCCGCGCGATCTCGAGCCGCGGCCGTCCACGCGCCGCAACGAGCCCGCGTTCCTGCCACATATCGCCGCCGTGGTGGCGCGCGCCCGGGGGGAGCCGCTCGCCTCGCTCGCGCGCTCGAGCACGGCGGCAGCCCGAGCGCTCTTCGGGCTCGCGGCGGACGCGGCGGCGTAAAAGCAGGTATACATACGCGCGGCGTCGACGCCGGCTCGGCCTCTTCTATTAATGACTTCATCAATACCTCTTAAGTAACTGATATACAAAAGAGATACGTTCATGGACCTCAAGCGTCTGAGCACCTTCGTCGGCACTACCTGGGACGGCTCGATCCTCGAGCGTCTCACCGCGTACGTGCGCATCCCCAACAAATCGCCGGACTTCGACCCCGACTGGGAGAAGCACGGTCACATGGAAGCCGCCGTACAGCTCATGGCCGAGTGGTGCCGGCTGCAGCCACTCCCGGGCGCACGCGTGGACATCCGCCGCCTCCCGGGGCGCACGCCGCTGCTCCTCATCGACATCCCGGGCGAGCTGCCGGGCTGCGCGCTCCTCTACGGACACCTCGACAAGCAACCCGAATTCACGGGCTGGCTGCCGGGCCTGGGTCCCTGGGAGCCGGTGATCCGCGACGGCAAGCTCTACGGTCGCGGTGCCGCCGACGACGGCTACGCGGTGTTCAGCTCACTCACCGCCATCGCCGCACTGAAGGATCAGCAGGTCCGTCTGCCGCGCTGCGTGGTGCTGATCGAAGCGTGCGAGGAGAGCGGGAGCGAGGACCTGCCGGCGCACCTGGCGGCGCTCGGCAGCGCGATTCCCGAGCCCTCACTGGTCGTGTGTCTCGACGCCGAATGCGGCAACTACGACCAGGTGTGGTGCACCACCTCGCTGCGCGGCAATCTCATCGGCACACTCACGGTGCGGGTCCTCACCGAGGGCGTGCATTCAGGGATGGCGACCGGGATCGCCCCGACGCCGTTTCGCATCCTCGAGCAGCTGCTCGCGCGCATCGAGAATCCGGTCACCGGCGACCTGCTGCTCGATGACCTGCACGTGACGCTGCCGGCGGACCGGCGCGCCCAGGCCGCGGTCGCCGCGCAGGTGCTCGGCGCCACGGTGGCAGGCAAGCTGCCCTGGGCCAAGGGAGTGCAGGCAGTCTCCAACGATCCGGCCGAGCTCATCATCAACAGCACCTGGCGCGCCACGCTCGCGGTCACGGGCGCCGATGGGCTGCCGCCGACCGCCAGCGCGGGCAACGTGCTCCTGCCGCAGATCACGGTAAAGATCTCGCTGCGCACGCCACCCACCTGCGATGCCCCGCGGGCTGCGCAAGCGGTGCGCGAAGTGCTCGAGCGCGATCCGCCCTACGGCGCCGAGGTGCGCTTCGAGCCCGGCGGGGCCAACACCGGCTGGAATGCGCCGACCTTCGCCCCCTGGCTCGAGCAATCGATCAGCCGGGCGAGTCAGGTGATCTACGGCCGCGACGCGGTGAACATCGGCTGCGGGGGCACGATCCCCTTCATGGGGATGCTGGGCGAGCGCTTCCCGCACACCCAGTTCTTCATCACCGGGGTGCTCGGGCCGCACGCCAATGCGCACGGGCCGAACGAGTTTCTGCACATCGAGTACGCGAAGAAGCTCACCGCCTGCGTGTCACTGGTGCTGGCGGAGCACGCCCGCACCGTAGCGTAGGTGCAGGGCGCCATTTTTCCAATGAACTAGCGCATGTCGGCCATGTAGCTCGGCTTCACCGCGTCCTTGAGGCGCCGCCAGCCCTCGTTCAAGGGCGCCGTGGCCTCGGCGTGCGACTGGTACTCGACCGGCGGGAACTCCGCGCGCAAGGCGTCCACCATGAGGGTCCACTTCGGCAGGCCCTTGGGGAACTTGCCGCGCCGCGTGAACACGATCCGCCCTTCCACCGGAACGTCTCCCGCCACCGCCTTCACGGCGGCGATGCGGTCGTAGAGGGCGCTCTGCGGGTTGGTGAAGGTGAAGCGCCGCGCGCCGTCCATGACGGTCCAGTCGGCCATCTGATCGCCACCGAAGATATTGCCGCGCACGTCGCGCAGGTCGATCACCACGACGCCGCGCATGGTGAGCAGCAGGAAGTCGATGTGAAAGCCGCCGCCCATGCCGTCCGGCACCAGCGCATTGGCGAGATGATCGGCCGCGCCGCCCGTGACCGCGGTGCGCAGCAGCCGGCGGGCGCGGTAGAAGCGGTACCAGCGCCAGGCCCACCAGAGCGCCAGCACGAGCGCCACCGCACCGAGCGCCCCGGCCCACGCGACCGGGGGCAACTTACTCAGATCGTCCACGGACTCCCCTAAGCCTCGAGCGCCGTACGCAGCGCGCCGAGCGTAGCGTCGATTTCAACACAGTGCACCGGCCGCGCAAACAGCCGCGCAAGACTCTCGGGCATCGGCACTTCACGCCCGATCAACGGCTCGACGATCTCGCGGAACTTGGCCGCGTGCGCCGTCGCCACCAGCACCCATCGGCCGCAGGCGCGCCGCTGCGGCGGCAGCCGCTCCCAGGCCTCGGCCGCGGTGGCCGTGTGCGGGCACCACACCTGCCCGTAGGTCCGATAACCGGCGCGGATCCGCGCGCGGATCTCCTCATCCGTGACACTCGTGGCGCTCACCGCGGCGCGCAGCTCGGCGAGCTGCGGGTAGAGGGCGCGCAGCCGCTCCAGGTTGCTCGGATTGCCGACGTCCATGGCGGAGGCGAGCGTGGCGACGCTCGGCCGCGGGCGCCACTCCCCGCTCGCGAGGAAGTCCGGCACGCTGCGATTGGCGTTGTGGGCCAGCACCACGCTCGCGATCGGCAGCCCCAGGCGCCGTGCCCACAGGCAGGCCAGCGAGTTGCCAAGGTTGCCGCTCGGGATGACGAATGAGGCGCTCTCGCCGTGCGCGCGGGAGACGGCGAGGCTCGTGGCCGCGTAGTACACCGCCTGCGGCAGCAGCCGCCCGAGGTTGATGCTGTTCGCGGAGGACAGGGCCCGCCGCTCGCGCAGCCCGGGATCGAGGAAAGCCTCCTTCACGAGACGCTGGCAGTCATCGAAGGTGCCGCGCACGGCGAGCGAGCGCACGTTGTCGCCCCAGCAGGTGAGCTGGCGCTCCTGGGTCGGCGACACCAGTCCCTTGGGGTAGAGCACCGCGACTTCGATGCCGGGACGCCGGTGAAAGGCGGCGGCCACCGCGCCGCCGGTGTCCCCGGAGGTCGCCACCAGGATGGTGAGCGGGCGGCTCGCGCTGCCCCGCAGCCGCGCGAAACAGGCCGCGAGGAAGCGCGCGCCGAAGTCCTTGAACGCGGCGGTCGGCCCGTGGAAGAGCTCGAGTACCGCCAGCCGGCCGTCCGGGACCAGCGGCACCAGCGGCGCCGGGAAGTCGAACGCCTCTCGCGCGATCGCGCCGAGCTCACCCGCCAGCGGGTCGCCCGCGAGGAACGGCGCGAGCAGCCGCTCCGCCACCTCGGGCAGCGCTCCCGCGCCATCGAAGGAGCGCGGGGGAAGCGGCGGCCACGCGGCCGGTACGTAGAGGCCGCCGTCGGGAGCCAGGCCCTGCAGCAGCGCGGCGCTGAACCCCAGCCGCGCGCCCGGATCGCGCGAACTGGAAAAGAGGAAGGCGCCGCTCCTCGCATCCGGCCCGGGTGCGGCGCGCGGCGGGCTCATCCGATCACCCGGGCACCCGCGCCGCGCAGGTCCACGACCCAGCCGTCGGTCGCGAGGCCCTTGGCCTCGAACTCGCGCCGCATGGCGCCGAGCACGGCGGGCGCGCTCGGCTCCAGTGCCCAGGCGAACATGGCCGGTCCCGCACCCGAGATGGAGCAGCCGAGCGCGCCGGCCGCCATGGCCGCGCGCCGCACCTCCTGGAACGCGGGGATGAGCGCCTGGCGCTGCGGCTCGATGACCACGTCCTCGAGGGAAGCGCGGATCAGGTCGAGGTCGTCGGTGTAGCAGCCGGAGATGAAGCCGGCGAGATTGGCGGTCTGCCAGACGAAATCCGACAGCTCGACGCTGCCCTTGAGGATCGCGCGCGCCCTGGCGGTCGCGAGGAACATGTGCGGATGCACGATCACGGCGCGCACCGCGGGCGGCACCGGAATGCGTTTGACGCGTGGCTCGTCGATGCCGACGGTAAGCACCAGGCCGCCGTAGAGCGCGGGCGCGATGTTGTCGACATGGCGCGAGCCGCTCGCGACCGCCTCGCCGGCCATCGCGAACCTGAGCAGCTCGAGGAGCCCCACCGGGACGGGCAGCAATGCGTTGGCCGCCACCACCGCACCGACCGCGGACGCCGCCGAGCCGCCGAGCCCCGAGCCGAGCGGAATCCCCTTGTCGATCTCCACCACGAAGCCGAAGCCCGGCTGAAGTGCCTCCTGCAGGGCGAGCAGCGCGCGACCGGCGGTGTTGTCTTGCGGCTCGTGCGGCAGCTCGCCGGCGATGCCGCGGACCGCGGCGATCTCGACCCCCGGCGCCTCGCGGCGCGCCACGCTGACGCGATCGCCGAGCGCGTCCACGGCAAAGCCGAGGATGTCGAAGCCGATGGCGACGTTGCCGACCGAGGCCGGCGCGAACGCGGTCGCACGCGTGCGGGCCGCGCCGCTCACAGCCGCGCCCCGAGATAGGCCGAGAGGCGCAGCAGGTCCGCGAACACGCCTCCCGCGGTCACCTCGGGTCCGGCGCCCGGCCCCTGCACGATGAGCGGGTTCTGGTTGTAGCGGCGCGTCGCGAAACGCACCACGTTGTCGGTGAGCGCGATGTTGGCGAAGGCGTGGCTCGCGGGGAGCTCCGTCAGGCCGACGCTCGCCTCCCCGGCGGCGGTGAGGCGCCCGATGTAGCGCAATACGTGGCCGCGCTTGCGCGCCGCGTCCAGATGGCCATGCATCATCGAGTCGAAGCGCGGGAGCTCGCGCATGAAGTCCTCGATCGAGCCCGTGCGCAGCTCCGCCGGCACCAGGCTCTGGACCTTGACGTCGGTGAGCTCGAGCCCGAGCCCCATCTCGCGCCCGAGAATGATGAGCTTGCGCGCCACGTCGGTCCCGGAGAGATCGTCGCGCGGATCGGGCTCGGTGTAGCCGCGGCCGCGGGCGTCGGCCACGATCGCCGAGAAGGGCGTGCGGCCGTCATAGACGTTGAACAGATACGCGAGCGTGCCCGACAGGATCCCCTCGATGCTCGTCACCTCATCGCCCGTCTGCCCGAGGTCGCGCAGCGTATGCACGATCGGCAGCCCCGCTCCCACCGTCGCCTCGTAGAGATAGTGCGAAGCGCCCGCGCGGCGCGCCTGCTGCAGGCGCCGGTAGTACTCGAGCGGGCCCGAGTTGGCCTGCTTGTTGGGCGTCACCACGTGGATTCCGGCGGCCAGCCAGTCGGCGTAATGCGCGGCCACGGCGGCGCTCGCCGTGCAGTCGACCAGCACCGTGTGCGGCAGGTAGTCGACGCGCACGTGCTCGACGAAGGCCGCGAGATCGGCCGTGGTGCCGCCGCTCTCGAGCGCGGCCCGCCATTCCCCGGGCGCGATGCTCGGATCCCCGAGCAGCATGCGCCTGGAGGCCATGACGCCGCGCAGCCGCAGGTCGAGCTGGAACTGCTCGCGCAGCTGCTTGCTTTGCGCGGCGAGCTGCTCGAGGAATACGCGGCCTACGGTGCCAGGTCCGATGACCCCGACCGAGATGGTATCGGCCGAGAGGTACAGGCCGGCGTGCACCGCGCGCAGCGCGCGCGTGGCGCCGCGGCCTTCGACCACCACCGAGATGTTGCGCTCGGAGGCGCCCTGGGCGATGGCGCGCACGTTGACGCCCGAGGTACCGAGCGCGTTGAACACCTTGGCCGCGACGCCGGGCGTGCCGGCCATGCCGTCGCCCACCACCGCGAGAATGGCGAGGTCCGGGTCGACGTCGACGCTCTGGATGTGCCCTTCGGCAAGCTCGCGCTCGAAGGCCCGGCGCGTCACCGCCACCGCGCGTTCCGCCTGCTCCTGCGGAATGGCGCAGCAGATCGAGTGCTCCGAGCTGCCCTGCGAGATGAGGATGACCGAGATCCCCTCTTCGCGCAGCGCCCCGAACAGCCGGTGCGCCGTACCCGGCACGCCGATCATGCCGGTGCCCTCGAGATTGATCAGCGCCACCCGCTCGATGCTGGTGATGCCCTTCACCGGGAGCGTGGACGCGGGGTGCGCGCAGATCAGCGTGCCGGGCTTCTGCGGCGCGAAGGTGTTGCGGATCCAGATCGGGATGCGCGTCCTCGACCGCCGGCGCCATGGTCTGCGGATGGATCACCTTGGCGCCGAAGTACGCGAGCTCCATCGCCTCGTTGTAGGAGAGCGAGTCGATCACGGTGGCGTCGGGGACGCGCCGCGGATCGGCCGACAGCACGCCATCCACGTCGGTCCAGATGTGGATCTCGGACGCGCCGGAGGAGCGCCCCGAAGATGGAGGCGGAGAAATCGCTGCCGTTGCGCCCGAGCGTCGTCTGGACACCGCGGCGGTCGGCCGCGACGAATCCGGTGATGATGAGCGTGCCCACGAAATCCGCCGGCACCAGGGCGGCGAGCTGCGCCCGCGACTCGGTCCACTGGATGCCGGGGCCGAGCGGTCCCCACTCGGCGACCACCACGCGCCGCGCGTCGATCCACCTGACCGGTCCCGCGCGCCCGGCGCGTTCCTCGAAGAAGCGCTGGAAGAGCTGCGTCGACCACAGCTCACCGTAGCCGGCGATCAGGTCGCTGACGTTACGGGCGGCGGCGCGCGTCAGCTTGACCGAGTGGAGGATTCCCTCGAGGTCGTGTACGTCGCGGTCGAAGCCCGCGAGATAAAGCCGCGCGGACTCCTGCGACAGGAGCGTGTCGGCGATGGTCGCATGCCGCGCGCGCAGCTGCGCGAGCTCGGTGCGGAAGCCCTCGTCCTGACGCTCGGCGAGCGCCACCAGGCGCAGCAGCGCATCCGTCACGCCGCGGCACGCCGACAGCACCACGCCGAGCCGCGTGCCGGGGAGCGACTCGAGAATGGTGGCGACGCGGCGGAAGCAATCGGCGTCTGCGACGCTCGATCCCCCGAACTTGTGCACGACCCAGGGATCGGTCTTGGTCATCGACTTAGGGGTAGGAAGGCGAAGTGGAGAAAGGCGTGGGGACTCTACTGAAGCGGCACGGGTGCATGCAACGCGCGCCGCGAGCGCGCCGCCGTGCGGCTCGCAATGGCTGGCATACTGGCCCCACGGGGGCGGGACCCGGCAGGCCCCCGGGGGCTGCCATCATCGGCGTTTATGTTGATTATTTGTCTTTATAATTCATACGTTTACATCTATTTTATCAAGTAATTAATGCGTCGATCCATGAACCAGATGGGACGCGAGGCGCTCGAGTGATCGACGCCGCACCCGTGACGGGACGCAGCGGCGACCGCTTGTACGCGATCGTGCTGGCCGCCGGCGCCTCGACGCGCTTCGGCTCGCCCAAGCAACTGGTGCGCATCGGCGGGCGTCCGCTGCTGCATACGATGGTGTCCCGCACCGCGGACGTCACCGGCAACGCGCTCATCGTCGTGCTCGGCGCGGGCGCGGGCGAGCTCGCGCCGCTCCTGCGGCACTCGCCCGGATCCGTGGTCATCAACCGGCACTGGCGCGAAGGGATCGCGAGCTCCATCCGCCTCGGCGTCGCCCGGCTGCCGACCACCTGCACCGGGGTCATGCTGGTACTGGCCGATCAGGCCGCGGTGACGCGCGATGACCTCAAGCGTCTCGCGGGCACCTGGCGCCGCCGCCCCACCCTGATCGCCGCCGCGCTCTATGCGGGCACCACCGGGGCGCCGGCGATCTTCCCACGCAGCAGCTTCCCGGCGCTCGCCGCGCTGCGCGGCGACAGCGGCGCCCGCGTGCTCCTGCGCCGCAGCGCCGACCGCGTGGTGCGCGTGCCGATGCCGGGCGCGGAGCTCGATCTCGATACGCCCGAGGATCTGCTGACGCTCGAGCCGGCGAAGCCGCCTTAGCTGAGGGCGCTGACCTCAAGCGCGCCTGCGGGCGGTGACCTCGATCTCGATCTTCATGCGCCGGTCGGCGAGACCGGCCGAGATCATGGTCGCCGCCGGCCGCACGTCACCGAAGTGCTGACGCAGTACCGGCCAGCAGCGCGGAAACAGCGCCGCGTCGGGCACGATGTAGGTGACCCGGACGACGTCGGCGAGCGAGGCGCCCGCGCTCGCGAGCGCCGCGGCAAGGTTGCGGAAGCACTGCTCGGTCTGGGCCACGATGTCCTCCACGATCGACATGGTCGCGTAGTCGAAACCGGTCGTTCCGGAGACGAAAATCCAGTCGCCATCGACCACCGCGCGTGAGTAGCCGATCTCCTGCTCGAAGGTGGACCCGGAGCTGATGAGCCGCCGCATCACGGCGTCCCGCCGCGCGCGCGGCGCGCCGCGAGCACACGCTGCGCCTGCAGCAGGTGCGGGCGATCGATCATCTGGCCGTCGAGGCTCGCGACCCCGGCGCCGCCGGCCGCGGCGAACGCCGCCAGCACGCGCCGCGCCTGCGCGCGCTCCTCCTCGCTCGGGGTGAAGGCGGCGTTGATGGGCCCCACCTGGTCCGGATGGATGGCGAGCTTGCCGGAGAAGCCATCACGGCGTGCCTCGGCGAGCTCGCGCGCGAGTGCCGCGCCGTCGCGAAAATCGACCTGCACGCCGTCAATCGCCGCCACGCCGAGCGCCGCGGCGGTCAGGAGGCAGGTGGTGCGCGCCAGGGCGAAGGTGAAGGTCAGCGCGCCGGCGGCATCGCGCTTGCCCCTCGCACCCAGAGCCGCGCCCAGGTCCTCGGCGCCCCAGGTGAGACCGGTGAGGCGCGCCGCCGCCGCGGGCGCGGCATCGAGCGCCTGTGGGTACTGCGACAGCGCCAGTAGTCCCCGCGGCGTCTCGGTCGCGATGACGAGGAGTGCAACCGACCCGGCGTGCAGCCCGTACTCCTGCTCGAGAGCCGCGAGGCGCTCGGCGACGGCGGAGAGCTCCGCCGGCGAGGAGATCTTGGGCAATACGATGCCCTCGGGTGCGCGCTCGCCCACGACCGCCGCCAGGTCCTCGCGCCACAATGCGCTCTGCGGCGCATTGATCCGCACCCACAGCTGCGGGCCCCGCCCCGCCGCGTGCGCGCGCAGCAGCGCGCCGATACGCGCGCGGGCCGCCGGCAGCTGCGCCGGGTCGACCGAGTCCTCGAGATCGAGAATCAGCGCATCCGCCGCCGTGGTGAGTGCCCTGGCCTGCTTGCGCTCGCTGTCGCCCGGGACGAAGAGCCACGAGCGCGGCGCCGGCGCCGGCGCGCCGCTCATGCGGCCGGCTTCCTCAGGATGAGCGCCGCGCGGCGGCAGAAGGCGACTTCCTCGTCGCGCTGGTTGAAGGCGCGATGCTCGAGCACGACGATCCCGGAGTCCTGGCGCGACTGGCTCTCACGCTTGGAGATCACCGCGGTCACCGCGCGCAGCGTATCGCCGATCAGTACCGGCTTCGGGAAGCGCACCTCCTCGAATCCCAGGTTGCCGATGGTGGTACCGAAGGTCGTGTCGTAGACCGAGAGGCCGACCAGGAGCCCGAGCGTGAACAGGCTGTTGACCAGGCGCTCGCCGAAGGGCGTGCTTTTGGCATATTCCGCATCCAGATGGATGGCCGCCGGGTTCATGGTCAGGGTGCTGAAGAACACGTTGTCGGCCTCGGTGACGGTGCGCCGCACCGCGTGCTCGAAGCGCTGTCCCGGCTCGAACTGCTCGAAATAGAGTCCCGCCACGGCCCCTCCGCTAAAGCCTCGCGGCGCGTTCCCGCCGCTCGCTCGGCGCTAGTGTTGCACACGCTCATAACCCCAGAAAGAGGCGCACCCAACCACTCGGTATTTAGCCCTCCCGGGAGCGCGCGAATATAGTCGCAGCGGCATGTACCGTTACGATGACCTGGATCAGACGTTCCTCGAGCAGCGGGTCGAGGAATTCCGCGACCAGACGCGCCGCCATCTCGCGGGCGAGCTCTCGGAGGAGGAGTTCCGGCCGCTGCGCCTGCGCAACGGGCTCTATATCCAGCGCCACGCGCCGATGCTGCGCATCGCGATTCCCTACGGGCTGCTGCGCGCCGATCAGCTGCGCAAGCTCGCCGACATCGCGCGCCGCTACGACCGCGGCTACGGCCACTTCACCACCCGGCAGAACCTGCAGCTCAACTGGCCCGCGCTCGCCGCCGTACCCGACATCCTCGCCGAGCTCGCCACGGTGCAGATGCACGCGCTGCAGACCAGCGGCAACTGCGTGCGCAACGTGACCGCGGACCACCTGGCCGGTATCGCACCCGACGAGGTGGACGACCCGCGCCCCTACTGCGAGATCGTGCGCCAGTGGGCGACGCTGCACCCGGAGTTCACCTACCTGCCGCGCAAGTTCAAGATCGCGATCACCGGCTCCGCGGAAGATCGCGCGGCCTCCGAGGTGCACGACATCGGGCTGCACCTCAAGCGCGCCGGCGCCGGTGAGATCGGCTTCGCGGTGCTGGTGGGCGGCGGACTCGGCCGCGCCCCGGTCATCGGCGCCCTGATCCGCGAGTTCCTGCCGCTCGCCGACCTCCTCGGCTATCTCGAGGCGATCCTGCGCGTCTACAACCGCTACGGCCGCCGCGACAACATCCACAAGGCGCGCATCAAGGTACTGGTCAAAGCGATCGGCGCGGCGCGCTTCCGCGAGGAGGTCGAGGCCGAATGGCACGCGGGCCGCGCCAGCGCACCGGTGCTGACGCCAGCCGAGGTCGAGCGGGTGCGCGGCTGCTTCGCTGCCCAGCCCTACGAGACCCTCACGGACCTGGACGTGACCGCGGGCCGCGCGCCGCGCTTCCTCGCCTGGTACCGCTACAACACCCGCGCGCACCGCGTACCCGGCTACCGCGCGGTGGTCGTCTCCCTGAAGGCGCACGGCGTGGCGCCGGGGGATGCCACCTCGGCGCAGATGGAAGCCCTCGCCAGCCTCGCCGAGCGTGTCAGCTTCGGCCTGATCCGCGCGACCCACAGCCAGAACCTGCTGCTCGCCGACGTGCCGCAGCGCGCGCTGTACACGGTCTGGGCCGAGCTCGAGCAGCTCGGGCTCGCCACCCCCAACATCGGCACACTGACCGACCTCATCGCCTGCCCGGGCCTCGATTTCTGCTCGCTCGCCAACGCCGGCACGCTCGGCGTGGCACGCGACATCCAGCAGCGCTTCGATGATCTCGATTACCTGTACGACCTCGGCAACATCGAGATCAAGATGTCCGGCTGCATGAACGCCTGCGGCCATCACCACGTCGGTCACATCGGCATACTCGGGGTCGATAAGCACGGCGAGGAGTGGTACCAGATCAGCCTCGGTGGCTCCGCCAACGGCTTCACCGCGCTCGGCGAGGTGATCGGCCCGTCGGTCGCGAAACAGGAGGTCGCCCCGACCCTCGAGCGCATCGTCGAGGTGTACCGGGTCCGGCGCCTCGAGGACGAGCGTTTCATCGACACGGTGCGACGGCTCGGGCTCGAGCCCTTCCGCGCAGGCGCCTATGCGTCACATCCTCAGGCGGCGTGAGCTGGTCCTGGACGACTGGGCCTACCTCGGCGAGGAGAGCGCCGGGGACGCGCTCATCGTCACCCTCGACGAGCTGCGCGCGCATGAGGCGCGCTGGCGCGCCTGGGCCGGGCGCCTCGGAGTGCGCCTGGCGCCTGCCGATGCTCCCGAGGGGCTCGCCGCCGAGCTCGCGCGCCTGGCGCTGATCGCGGTGGAGTTTCCCAATCCCGGCGATGGCCGCGGCTACTCGCAGGCGCGGCTGCTGCGCGGACGGCTCGGCTTCCGCGGCGAGCTGCGCGCGGTGGGGGCCGGCGTGAAGCAGGATCAGGTGTTCCTGCTGGCCCGCTGCGGGTTCGACGCGCTCGAGCTCGCGCCCGGCGAGGACCCGCAAGCCGCGCGGCGCGCGCTCGGCCGCTACACGGTCGGCTATCAGCCGGGCGCGCCCGGGGTTGCGCTGCATCGCCAGCGCTTCCTCACTTCCTAGCGCTGCGGGAGCTCCATCGCGGCGAACAGCCCCGCGACTTCTGCGGCGTTGCCCGCGCGGTGTGCGCGCTCGACCAGCCGCCGGTCGAGGTGCGGCGCGAGCAGCTGGGCGAAGTCGACCATGTACTTGCGCAGCAGCGTGCCGCGGCGAAATCCGAGCCAGGTCGTATGGGCCGCGAACAGGTGCGCGGCGTCGATCGCCACCAGGTCGGGATCCGCGGCATCGATCGCCATGTGCGCCACGATCCCGACGCCGAGCCCGAGCCGCACGTAGGTCTGGATCACGTCGGCATCGCGCGCGGTGATCGCCACGTTCGGCACCAGCCCGGCCTTCGCGAATGCCTCGTGGAGCGAGGACGGGCCGGTGAAACTGAAGGTATAGGTGATGAGCGGGTAGGCCGCGAGCGCGCGCAGCGTGAGGCGGCCGCCGCTCGAGAGCGGGTGTCCCCTGGGCACGATGACCGTGCGATGCCAGCGGTAGCACGGCAGCAGCGTCAGGTCGGAGAACAGCGCCTCGGAGCCCGTGGCGATGGCGCAATCGATGCGGTCTCCGGCGACCATCTCGGCGATCTGCTCGGACGTCCCCTGGTGCAGGTTGACGCGCACCTCGGGGTAGCGGCCGAGAAATGCGCGGATCACGTCGGGCAGCACGTAGCGCGCCTGGGTGTGGGTGGTGCCGATCGACAGGCTTCCCTTGCCTTCGTCGCGCAGCTCCGTCGAGAGGTCGCGGATGCTCTGCGCCTCCTGCAGGATGCGCAGCGCCCGGTCGATCACCTGCTGCCCCGCGGGGGTGATGCGGGTGAGATTGCGACCCTCGCGTATGAAGATCTGGAAGCCGAGCTCGTCCTCGAGCAGCTTGATCTGCTTGCTGACGCCCGGCTGGGAGGTATGGAGCTTGTGGGCCGCCGCCGTGATGTTGAGCCCGCTCTGGGCCACGGCGGCCAGATAGCGCAGTTGATGCAGTTTCATGCGGTCGCCAGTGTATAACCGGCGCGCAGTCCCTAAGAAGCAATGCTTCGTTCAGCCCGCGCGCGCGGCGCGTCTATAGTCGCGCCATGGATTACCTCCCGGTGTTCGTGCGCCTCGAAGACGCGCCGGCTTTGGTCGTCGGCGGCGGCCGGGTCGCCGCGCGCAAGATCGACTGGCTCCTCAAGGCGCGTGCCCGGGTGACGGTCGCAGCCCCGGAGCTCCTCCCGGAGCTCGCCGAGCGCGTCCGCCGGGGTGAGCTCGCCCACTTCCCCGGGCCCTTCGAGCCCGCGCAGCTCGCGCGCGTGGCGCTGGTCGTCGCCGCGAGCGATGACCGGGACGCCAACGCCGCCGTCGCGCGCGCGGCCCGGGAACGGCAGATCCCGGTCAACGTGGTCGATTCGGCCGAGCTCTCCACCTTCATCTTCCCCGCCATCATCGACCGCTCCCCGATCGTGGTCGCCGTGAGCTCGGCGGGGGCGGCGCCCGTTCTGGCACGGCTGGTGCGCGAGCAGATCGAGGCCCTGCTGCCCGCGCGTCTCGGCTCCCTGGCGCGCTTTCTCGGCGCGCGGCGTGCGGCGGTCGGCCGGACACTCGGCGCTCTCGCCCGGCGGGCGTTCTGGGAGCGCATCGTCGGCGGCCGCACCGCGAGCGAGCTGCTCGCCGGCCACGAGGCCGCAGCCGCGCGCGCGTTCGCGGCCGAGCTCGCCGCGGCACGCCCCGCCGCCGGCGGCACGGCCGCCGCGGTCACGCCCGGGGAGGTCTACCTGATCGGCGCCGGTCCCGGCGATCCGGATCTGCTGACGCTGCGCGCGCTACAGCTCCTGCAGCGGGCCGACGTGATCCTGCACGACCGGCTGGTCCCCGCCGCGATCCTCGAGCGGGCACGGCGCGACGCCGAACGGATCTTCGTCGGCAAGGAATCCGGCGACCCGGCGCAGCAAACCCGCATCAACACCCTGCTGGTCGAGCTCGCGCGCGCCGGCAAGCGCGTCGCACGCCTCAAGGGCGGCGACCCGTTCATCTTCGGGCGCGGCGGCGAGGAGGCCGAGGTGCTCGCGGCGCACGGCATCCCCTACCGTGTCGTACCGGGCATCACCGCAGCCCTCGGCGCCGCGGCCGGCGCCGGCATTCCCCTCACCCATCGCCGCCTCGCGCACAGCGTCACCTTCGTGAGCGGCCATGCGGCGGCCGACGACGCGCTCGACTGGCGCGCCCTCGCCCGCACCGCCCAGACCGTGGTCTTCTACATGGGCGTCTCGCAGCTGCCGCGCATCGTCGCCCGGCTGCGCGCCGCGGGCGCCAGCGCCGAGCTCCCCGCCGCGATCGTCGAGCAGGCAACGCTCCCCGCGCAGCGCGTACTGCGCGCGCCGCTCGCCGCCATCGCCGCGCTCGCGCTGCGCGAACAGGTGGCCGCCCCGGCGCTGCTGATCGTCGGCGAGGCCACCGCGCTCGCCGCCCCGTCTGCGCTCGCGCGCCTCATCGGCGCAGGGGGACTCGAGGCGGTGGCGTGAGCGGCGTCGCGGGCTTCGTCGGTGCCGTGGGGAACACGCCACTGATCCGGCTGCGGGGTGCGAGCGAGGAGACCGGCTGCGAGATCCTCGGCAAGGCCGAGTTCATGAATCCCGGCGGCTCGGTCAAGGACCGGGCCGCGGCCGCCATCGTCGCCGACGCCGAGCGCCGCGGGCAGCTGCGCCCCGGAGGGATCGTCGTCGAGGGTACCGCCGGCAACACCGGCATCGGGCTCGCCCACGTCTGCAACGCACGCGGGTATCGCTGCGTCATCGTCATGCCCGACAACCAGTCGCCGGAGAAGTACCGGCTGCTCGAGATGCTGGGCGCCGAGGTGCACAAGGTCCCGGTCGTCCCCTACAGCAACCCCAACCAGTACCAGAAGGTCGCCCAGCGCCTGGCCGCCTCGCTCGCGGGCGCAGTCTGGTCGAACCAGTTCGACAACACCGCCAACCGCGACACGCACCGCGCCACCACAGGTCCGGAGATCTGGGCGCAGACCGCGGGCAACATCGATGCCTTCGTCGCCGCCACCGGCACCGGCGGCACGCTCGCGGGCACCGCCGAGTTCCTCAAGTCGAAGCACGCGGCCGTGCGCTGCGTGCTCGCCGACCCGCCGGGCAGCAGCCTCTACGAGTACTTCCGCACCGGGACGCTCAAGGCGACCGGCAGCGGCTCGATCACCGAAGGCATCGGCATCGGCCGCGTCACCGCCAATCTCAAGGACGCCCCCATCGATGGCGCGGTGCATGTACCGGACGCGGACACGGTGCGCTGGGTGTACCGGCTGCTCCAGGACGAGGGCCTGTTCCTCGGCAGCACCAGCGGCATCAACGTCGCCGCGGCGGTGCAGGTGGCGCGCCAGCTCGGCCCCGGGCATACCATCGTGACCGTGCTGTGCGACGGCGGTGCCAGGTACCAGTCGCGCCTCTTCAACCGCGCCTGGCTCGAAGAGAAGAGTCTCGCGGCATTCGCGCCCCCGCCCGCTCCAGGCCCGCCCATCAGCCTCGCACAAACCCTGGTCGCCTGAGCGCTGCGCTCTGGCCGCCGGTCGCTCGAACGTGCGAAAGTTCGGCCGTGAGCCTATTCCTAAGCTCGGCCGAGCTGGAGGCGCTGCGCCTCAGCCTCGAGGTCGCCGCGCGTAGCGTCGTCTTCAGCCTGCCGCTCGCGATACTCACGGCCTGGATCCTGACGCGCGCGCGCTTTCCCGGCCGGACGCTCTTCGACGCCTTCGTGCACCTGCCGCTGGTGCTCCCCCCGGTCGCGGTCGGCTACGTGCTGCTGCTGCTCCTCGGCACGCGCGGGCCCCTCGGGGCCTGGCTGCGCGCGCATTTCGGCATCCAGCTGCCCTTCACCACCGCGGGCGCGGCGCTCGCCACCGCGGTGATGACCTTTCCCCTGATGGTGCGCGCCATCCGTCTGTCGCTCGAGAACGTCGACCGCGGCCTCGAAGCCGCCGCGCGCACGCTCGGCGCGGCGCCGCTCGACCGCTTCCTCACCATCACGCTGCCGCTGATGCTGCCGGGGATTCTCGCCGGCGCCGTCACCGCCTTCGCCGCCGGCCTCGGCGAGTTCGGCGCGGTGATTACCTTCGCCGCCAACATCCCGGGCGTCACCCGCACGCTGCCGCTTGCGCTCTATACCGCCATGCAGTCTGCGGACGGGGAGCGGTCCGCGCTGCGGCTGGCGATCCTGTCACTCCTGCTCGGCCTCGCGGGGCTGCTCGCAGCCGAGCTCCTGGTGCGGCGCGTGCGCCGCCTGCTCGGCCGCTAGCGCGGCGCCCGCGGTATGTTGCAGGTGTCACTCACGAAGCGGCGCGGCGAGTTCACGCTCACCGCGGCATTCGCCGCGCCGACTCCCGGCGTGATCGCGCTCTTCGGCCGCTCGGGCAGCGGCAAGACCACGCTCATCGAGATGCTGGCCGGGCTCCTGCCGCCGGACGCCGGCGAGGTGCAGCTCGCGGGCACGACCCTCACCGACACCCGCCGCGGCATCGCCGTCGCTCCCGAACGGCGCCGCATCGGTTACGTCTTCCAGGACGCGCGGCTGTTCCCGCACATGACGGTGGCGGGAAATCTGCGCTACGGGCAGAAACGCGCCGGCACGGCGCCCCAGTTCATCCGCTTCGAGGAAGTGGTGGAGCTGCTCGGGCTCGGCGCGCTCTGCGGGCGGCGGCCACACCAGCTCTCGGGCGGCGAACGCCAGCGGGTCGCCCTCGGGCGGGCACTCCTCGCCCAACCCCAGCTGCTGCTCCTCGATGAGCCGCTCGCCTCGCTCGACGTCGCGCGCCGCGAGGAGGTGCTGCCGTATCTCGAGAGGCTGCGTGACTGGCTCGCCATCCCCATGGTGTATGTCAGCCACCAGTTCGACGAGGTGCTGCGGCTCGCGACCTGGCTGGTGCTGCTCGAGGGCGGCCGCGTGCTGGCCGACGGCCCGGTCGGTGAGCTCAGCGTGCGGGCCGAGATGCGCAGCGTTCTCGCGCCCGATCTGGTCGGCTCCGTCGTCGACGGGCTGGTCACGCGGGTCGAGGCAGCCGCCGGCACCGTCGAGCTCGCGGTCGGATCCGGGAGGCTGCAGGCGAGCCTGCGCGATGCGCCGGCCGGCACGCGCGTGCGCGTGCAGCTGCTGGCGCGCGACATCATCCTCGCCACGCAGCCGATCCAGGGATTGAGCGTGCGCAATGCGCTCCTCGGCACCGTCGTCGACGTGACGCCGGACGATCCCGCGAGCGTGCTCGTCAAGGTGGACGTCGGCGGGGCGCTGGTGCTGGCGCGCATCAGCACCGAAGCGCTCGAGGCGCTGCGCCTGCGGCCCGGGGATGCGGTCTGGGCGCTGGTGAAGGCGGTTTCGACCCGCGGACACGTGTTTCGGCTCTTCGGCGCGCCCCCACGGCGCGCCTGAGGCGCTGCCGGGCGAACGCTACGCGTCGGGAATCGCCTGCTCGCTCACCATGGTGAGCACGTCGTAGTTGGCGACCGCCTCGCCATCCTGGTTCGTGATCGCCGTGTCCCAGCGCACCTCGCCGTAGCCCGCCCCGGCACGGAGCGACTTCTCCTTGCAGGTGAGTCGCACCCGGATGCGATCGCCGGGCCTGACCGGCTTGAGGAACCGCAGCCCGTCGATGCCGTAATTGGCGAGCACGGGACCGTAGGGCGGGTCGACGAACAGGCCCGCGGCGGCCGACACCAGGAAGTAGCCGTGCGCCACGCGCCCGCCGAACAGCGGATTGCGCGCCGCCTGCGCCTCGTCCATGTGCGCGTAGAAGCGGTCGCCCGAGAGCGCGGCGAAGCGCTCGATGTCCTCCACGGTGACTTCGCGCTCGCCGGAACGGAAGGTATCGCCGATCGCGAGCGCGGCGAACGGCTTGCGGAACGGATGCACGCCCGGATCGAGCTCGCGCGCGCCGCGCGTCCAGCGGCCGCTCGCCGCCGTGATGACATCCGGCGTGCCCTGCACGGCGGTGCGCTGCAGGTAGTGCATCACGCCGCGGATGCCGCCCAGCTCCTCGCCCCCGCCGGCGCGTCCGGGGCCACCGTGGACCAGGTGCGGGAGCGGCGAGCCGTGGCCGGTCGACTCCTGCGCGCAGTGGCGATTCACGACCACGATCCGGCCATGATAGGGCGCGAGCCCGAGCACCAGCTGCGCCGCCAGGCTGTCGTCGGCGGTGAACACCGATCCGGCGAGACTCCCGCCGCCGCGGCGCGCGAGGGCGATCGCTTCCGCCGGTTCCCGGTAGGTCAGCAGCGTACAGACCGGACCGAAGGCCTCGACCGAGTGAACCGCGCGGGCACGGCTCGCGTCGCGGCAGTAAAGCAGCGTCGGCGCCATGAAGGCGCCCCGCTCGGCGTCCGCGCCGAGCGGGGCCGGTGCGTCCGCGCCGACGAGAACCTCCGCCTCCTGACGGAGCCTGCCGAGCTGCTCGTTGACCTCGCGGCGTTGGCCGAGGGAAGCGACCGGCCCCATCTTCACCGACTCGAGGCGCGGGTCTCCGACCACCACCCGGGCGAGCGCCGCGCGCAAGGCCTCGATCACCTGCGCCGCGCGCGCCTCGGGCACGATCGCCTTACGGATTGCGGTGCACTTCTGACCCGCCTTCACGGTCATCTCGCGCACCACCTCGCGCACGAACAGCTCGAGCTCGGGCGAGCCCGCGCCGGCATCCGGCCCGAGAATCGAGGAGTTGAGCGAGTCGGTCTCCGCGGTGAAGCGCACCGAGTGGGCGCTGACCGTGGGATGCTGGCGGAGCTTGAGCGCCGTGGCCGCCGAGCCCGTGAAGGAGACGACGTCCTGGCAGGTGAGATGGTCGAAGAGATCCCCGACCCCGCCGCAGATCAGCTGCACCGCTCCCGGGGGCAGGATCTGCGACTCGAGGATGCGCCGGAAGACGCGTTCGGTGAGGTAGCAGGTCTGGGTCGCCGGCTTGACGATCGCCGGCACGCCGGCGAGCAGCGCCGGCGCGAGCTTCTCGAGCATTCCCCACACCGGAAAGTTGAAGGCGTTGATGTGCACCGCCGCGCCTTCCAGCGGCACGCACAGATGCTGTCCGACGAAGGTGCCGGTCTTCGAGAGCGCCTCGACCCCGCCGTCGATATACACCTTGCTGTTCGGCAGCTCGCGGGTGCCCTTGCTCGCGAACACGAACAGCGTGCTGATCCCGCCGTCGATGTCGATCAGGGAGTCGCCGCGCGTCGCCCCGGTGGCGAACGAGACCGGGTAGTACTCGTCCTTGTGCTCGCTCAGGTCCCTGGCGAGCGCCTTGAGCATCGCGGCGCGCTCGTGGAACGTCAGGCTGCGCAGGTTCGGCCCGCCGACGCTGCGCGCCCAGGCGAGCATCGCGTCCGTATCGAGGCCGTCGGCACCCGCATGGGCGATGACCGCGCCGGTCGTCGCATCGCGCAGCGCCGTGCCGCCGTCCGTACCGCAGCGCCACTCACCTGCCGCATAGCTCTCGAGTCGCATCGCTTCACTCCCCGAGCTTCGTGACCTGTCGGTCGATGCGGTACGAGCGGCCGCGGAACAGCGCCACACGCTCGCCGCGCTGGTTGGTGACGGTGATTTCGTAGATCCCGTTACGCCGGGTGCGCCACAGCTCCGCCGCCTCGGCGGTGAGCTCATCGCCGGCGCGCGCCGCCGCCAGGAAGTCGATGGTCGCGGCGGCGGCCACCGTGCTTTCGTTGTAAGTGTTGCAGGCGAAGGCGAAGGCGCTGTCGGCGAGCGAGAACACCATGCCGCCGTGACAGACGTCGTGACCGTTCACCATGTCGGCGCGCACCGTCATCGTGAGGCGTGCCCACCCGGGCCGCACCGCCGTGACGCGCATGCCGAGCGCCTGCGAGGCGCGATCGCGCTCATAGAGCGCCCGCGCCGCCTGCTCGGCGATGCGCTGTGCCTCGCTCGCCGGTGGTTCCGTCGGCATCGGTCCCCTCCTCGTCCGTCAGCGGCCGATGAATCGCGGTGCGCGCTTCGCGCCGAACGCCGCGACCCCCTCGGCATAGTCGGCGGTACGCCCGAGCTCCGCCTGGTAGTCGCGCTCCACGTCGAGCTGCGCGGCGAGGCTTCTTCCCCAGCTCTCGTAGATCGCCTGCTTGGTGCGCGCGAGCCCCGAGGTCGGCGCCTCCGCGAAGCCCCGCGCCAGCGCGTCGACGGCGCCGGCGAGCTCGGCATCCTCGACGCAGCGCCAGATGAGACCCCACTGCGCCGCCTGCTCGGCGGCCAGCTTCTCGCCGAGCAGCGCGAGTCCGAGCGCGCGCGCCGTGCCCACCAGGCGCGGCAGGAACCACGTGCCACCCGAATCGGGAACCAGTCCGAGCCGCGCGAACGCCTGTACGAAGGTGGCCGAACGCGCCGCGACCACCAGGTCGCAGGCGAGCGCGATGTTGGCGCCGGCGCCTGCGGCCACGCCGTTGACGGCGGCGATGACCGGCAGCGGCAGCGCGCGCAGTGCCAGTACCAGCGGCTTGTAGTGCTGCTCGATCGACTCACCGAGATCGGCGGCCTGTCCACCCGGGGCCACCGCCCGGTCGTTGAGATCCTGTCCGGCGCAAAAGCCTCGCCCGGCTCCCGTGATGACCAGCACGCGCGCGCCCGCGCCGGGGAGCGCTGCCAGCGCGCTGCGCACCTCGGCGTGCATCGCGGTGTTGAAGCTGTTGAGCCGTTCCGGGCGGTTGAGCGTGAGCCGGGCGACGCCCGCCTCGACGGTGAACAGGATGTTCTGGTAGCTCACCTCAAGCCTCCGCCGGCCCTATTTCTCGTCGTAGTCGAGCTCGAGCACGGCGCTGCGGGCGCGCGACTGGCACGCCAGGACGTAGCCCTGCTCGACCTCCCAGTCCTCGAGCGCATAGTTCTGCGCCATCGCGACCTCGCCGCGCACCACCTTGGTCCGGCAGGTCGAGCACACACCGGCCCGGCAGGAGAACGGCAGCTCGATGCCGGCTCGCGCCGCCGCATCGAGCACCGTCTCGCCGTCCATCGGCATGTGGAAGGTGCGCCGGCGTCCGTCCATGAGAATGCTGACCTCGGCGGTCGCGCCGGCCGGCGCCGCAGCGGGCGCGGCGGCGCCCGGCACATGCACCGCAGATGGCGGCGCGCTCGAGGCCGCCTCCCCGGCGGTGGCGAGCGTGAAATGCTCGGTGTGGATGCGCGCGCCCTCGACGCCGAGCCCCGCAAGCGCCGCACCCACCTGCTCGATCATGTCCCCCGGCCCGCACACGAAATACTCAGCGACCTCGGCGGGCGCGAACAGCGCGCCGGCGAGCTCGCGCACCCGCGTCGCGTCGAGGCGCCCGTTGTAGAGCGCCACCTCCTGGGGTTCGCGGCTCATCAGGAAATGCAGCGACAGCCGCTCGAGGTAGCGGTCCTTGAGCGCCAGCAGCTCCTCGAGGCACATCGTGCGCCCGGTGCTGCCGTTGCCGTAGAAGAGAATGACGCGTGTTTCCGGCTGGGCGAGCAGCGCACGCACCACCGCGAGAACCGGCGTGATGCCGCAGCCGGAGGCGAACGCCACGTAGCTTCCGCGCTGTGCCGCGCCGCGCGGTGTGAAGCTGCCGTTCGGCGGCAGAACCTCGAGCGTGTCGCCGCAGCGCAGCTGCTCGGCGAGATGACGCGACATGCGTCCGGCGGCGTGCACCCGCGGCACGATGCGCAGCGGCCACTCCCCGGGCGCGTTCACCAGCGAGTAGGTGCGCCGCAGCTCCTCGCCTTCGATCTGCGTGCGCAGCACCACGTGCTGTCCGGGACTGCCGAGGTACTCCTCCCGCAGCTCCGCGGGCACCTCGAGCGCGATCGCCACGGCGTCTTCCGCGTCGGGAGTGACGCTCACGACCCGCAGGGGATGGAACCTCAGCATGTCAGATGCACTTGAAGCGATCGAAGGGCTCGCGGCACTCCGTGCAGCGGTAGTGCGCCTTGCACGGTGTCGAGCCGAACTCGCTGACGCGCTCGGTCGCGGCGCTCCCGCAGCGCGGACAGCGCGCCGCGCCCGGGACCGGGGGCGCAATGCCGAAAGCGGCGAGCCTGGCACGCCCCGCGGGCGTCACCCAGTCGCTGCTCCAGGCCGGTGCCAGCACCTCCTCGAGCAGCGCGTCCGCGTGGCCCGCCGCATCGAGCGCCGCGCGCGTGGCGCTGCGAATCACCGCCGTCGCCGGGCAACCGCTATAGGTCGGCGTGATGCCGACGTGCAGCAGCCCCCCGCTGTCGCGGCGCACGTAACGCACGATCCCTAAGTCGACGATGCTCACCACCGGAATCTCGGGATCGGGCACGGCGGCGAGCAGCTGCCATACCTGCTGCTCGAGACCTGAGGTCTGCGCCGCGCCACTCACCAGCGCACACCCGGATAAGTGCGCTGCAGGTGCTGCATCTCCCCGAGCAGGTGGCCCAGGTGCTCGGTGTGCACGCCGCGCTTGCCGTACCAGGGATGCGCCTGCGGCGCCGGCAGCGCGAGCCTCGCCGCGCCCAGGTCCGCCGCGACGCGCGCGCTCCAGCGCTCGGCCGCCGGCGCGAGGGGAGCGGCGATGCCCGCGGCCGTCATGCGCTCGTCCACCTCATCGGCCGCAAACAGCTCCGCGGTGAAGCGCCACAGCGAGTCGAGCGCCGCCCGGGTACGCCCGCGGCTCTCCGCCGTGCCGTCGCCGAGGCGCGCGAGCCAGCCGCTGCTGAAGCGGTGGTGATAGCGCGTTTCCTTGAGCGCCTTGGCGGCGATCGCCGCGAGGCGCTCGTCGCCCGAGCCGGCGAGGTCCGAGTAGATCTCGAGCTGCCAGGCATCGATCAGCCACTGCCGTACGACGGTGTGGGCGAAGTCCCCGTTCGGCTGCTCGGCAAGCTGGAGGTTGAGGAACTCCGGCGCATCGCGCAGGTAGGCGAGCGCGTCCTCGTCGCGCCCCTTCCCCTCGATCTCGCCGGCGTAGGTGAGCAGCAGCCGCGCCTGGCCGATGAGATCGAGCGCGAGATTGGCGAGTCCCAGGTCCTCTTCCAGCGCCGGGGCATGGCCGACCCATTCACCGAGCCGCTGTCCGAGCACGAGACTCGTATCCGCGAGGCGCAGCACGTAGCGAAACAGCGCCTCGCTCAGCGCGCGATCGCGCCGCACGGCCGCCGCAGACCCGGCGCTCACAGATTCTTCACCTCATCCGGTATCGCGTAAAACGTCGGATGACGGTACACCTTGTCGCGCGCCGGCTCGAACAGCGCATCCGCCTCCGCCGGATCGGAGGCGACGATATCCGCCGAGCGCACCACCCAGATGCTCACGCCCTCCTGGCGGCGGGTATAGACGTCGCGCGCATGCTCGACCGCCATCCGCGCGTCGGCCGCGTGCAGGCTCCCGACGTGCTTGTGCTCGAGTCCCGAGCGCGAGCGGATGAAAACCTCGTAGAGCGGCCAGTCGGCCGCGGCGGCGCCGGTGCTCGGATCGCTCATGACTTGCCCCCCTCATGTGCGTGCGCGCCGCGCTTGGCGGCATAGGCCGCGGCGGCGTCCCGCACCCAGGCGCCCGCGGCGTGCGCCGCGCGTCGCGCCTCGAGCCGCTCGCGGTTGCACGGCCCGTTGCCCTTCAGTACCGCCTGGAACTCGCTCCAGTCGATCGGCCCGATCGCGAAATGCTGCGTGGACTCGTCCCAGCGCAACAGCGGATCCGGGATGGTGAGTCCGAGGAACTGCGCCTGCGGCACGGTGACGTCGATGAACTTCTGCCGCAGCTCGTCGTTGCTGAAGCGCTTGATCTTCCAGGCCATCGACTGCGCGGTGTGCTTGGAGTCGCCGTCCGGGGGGCCGAACATCATGATCGAGGGCCACCACCAGCGATTCAGCGCGTCCTGCGCCATAGCGTGCTGCGCGGCATTCCCCTGCGCCAGCGTCAGCATGATCTCGAAACCCTGGCGCTGGTGAAAGCTCTCCTCCCTGCAGATGCGCACCATGGCGCGCGCGTACGGACCGTAGGAGCAGCGACAGATCGGGATCTGGTTCATGATCGCCGCGCCGTCCACCAGCCAGCCGATCGCGCCCACGTCCGCCCAGGTGAGCGTCGGGTAATTGAAGATGCTCGAGTACTTCGCAGCGCCGGACAGCAGCTGCTCGACGAGCTGCGCGCGCGCGACACCGAGCGTCTCGGCCGCGCTGTAGAGATACATGCCGTGGCCGCCCTCGTCCTGCACCTTGGCGATCAGCACCGCCTTGCGGCGCAGACTCGGCGCACGGGTGATCCAGTTGCCCTCGGGGAGCATGCCGACGATCTCGGAATGCGCATGCTGGGAGATCTGCCGGATCAGCGTCTGCCGGTAGGCTTCCGGCATCCAGTCCTTGGGCTCGATCTTCTCATCGGCATCGATGCGCGCCTGGAAGCGCGCGGCGGTGGCAGCCCCTTGCGCGGCCGGCGCCGGCACCGGCTCGCGGCCGTGGGTATCGAGCGCCTGCGTGTACATGCCGCAAGGCTAGCACATCGATCCCGGGGCCATACCCGGGGCGGCGGCTCAGTCGTTCAACTCCACCGCCATCACGTTGACCGACAGCACGCCGGTGCTCAGGTCATAAGGTCCCTGCGCCTCGATGCGCAGCAACGCCGTCGTGCCGTTCAAGTCCGCGGTCAGCGCCGTGATGAAGTCGCTGAAGGAGCCGTAGACCTGGAACTGCCAGCTCATGCGGTGTGCAATCACGAAGATCATGTTGGCGGCGGAGCTGTTCGGCACGAAGCTCAGCCCGGCGCTGACGCTCGACGGATCCTCCTGCACCGGTCCGATCCAGATCACGTGCTGCGCGGCGCTCTGCAGCGTCGCCTGGGTGATCAGAACGTTGGTGGCACTCAGGGGCGCCGCGAACGGTGCCGTGAGGCCCGGCGAGCCCCAAGCGAGACCCAGCCGCGAGTTCATGCCCGAGAAGCTCTCGAGCGTGACGGCGGCGAAGTCGGGCGGCGCCGCACCGAAGGGCGCGACGAAGCCGTCGAACAGTACCGGGAAGCCGGCCGACATCGTCGGCAGCGCCAGCGCCGCCGGCACGCTCACGGTGTAGGCCCCGGGCGTCGCGTCATTGGCGCTGCTGGTGCCGGTGCCGGCGAAATTGAAGGCCGATGCCGGCTGCCCGTCGAGTGCCTGCAGCGTCATCGTGACGACGCCACTCGCGCTGGAGGTGTACTGGCCGACGGCACGCGTCACCATCAGCCGGACGCTCCCCGCGCTGGCATCGAGCGTACGGTTGCCGCTCGCGTCAGTCCCGAACTTGCCGAACGCCTGCAGGTGCTGGCCGACGGAGATGTCCTGGATGGCGAAGGTGCCGCTCTGGCCGTCCTCCGACACAGCGGTCGCGGCCGCCACCGTGACCGCCACCTGCCGGCCGAAGTGGCCGAACTCCATCGACGACTGGGTCATGCTCTCGTTCGCGGCGCTGGTGCTCATCACCTGTCCGCCGGCCACGCCGCCGCCGCCCTCGGGCTGCAGGAAGCCGTCAGTCACCGTCAGGACGTCGCCGCTGCGCGCGGTCACCGTGCCATCGATGCTGTCGAGACCGGCACCGGGCACGCTCGTGCCCGCGAACACCTGGGCCGCGGTGAAGGTCTTGGTCGAGGTGTCGAAGGTGCCGAGCGCGGTCGTCAGCGTCCCGGTCGGCAGCGCCGCGAGCGCCGTGAGCCCGGCGGTACCCGTATAAGAGGTGCCGTTGATGGTAAACGCGGTCGTCGAGGTGGTCTCGACCACCACCTGCCCCAGGCTCCCCGAGGCGGTGAAGAACGGCCAGACCCTGACCGTATAGGAAGTCGCACCGGAGGTGTCGGTGACACTCACCAGCGAGCCGCGCACGCGGATCTGCTTGGTGGTGTCCGGCGCGAGGCTGGCCACCAGCACCGGGTTGACGGTCACGGTCACCGCGCTCGCCGCCGTCGTGGAGGTGATGGTCGAGGGGGCGACGGTGTCGGAGGCGCCCAGGTTGAAATCGAGCGCCAGGTTCGCGACCGTGCCGGCGGTGACCACCAGCGGCATGCCCGCAGGCAGCTGCAGCGTGAGCGTCACCTGGCTGTTGGGCGCGACCAGCGGACTTGTGGTCGCGCCGTTAATGATATTCGCGGCCGCGACCGTGAGCCCGCCGGCCCCGTTATCGACCACGATGTTGGCACCCGCGTAATCGATGGTCATGGCGACCGAGGTGTAGCTGCCGTTGGGAACCTGCTGGGCGCTGATGACCTCGGAGAGATTGACCAGCTGGGCGAAGTCGACGGTGGTGGGCACCGCGACCGTCTCGACCGTGGTGCCGTCGGAGCGCGTGAGCTTGAGCGAGACCACGTTGACCATGTAGGTGAGGAAATCGCCCGGCATGTCGGTGAGCGTCACCATGGCCGTGCCGCTGGTGCCCGGGGGCGGCGGTGCGCCGCTACTCATCGAGCCGCCGCCGCCGCAGGCGCCGAGCAGCAACAGGCAGCCGATGCCGCTGACGGCGAGCAGGCGCATCGAGAGATGGCGCTTCGCGTTGGTAAGGCGGCGAGTGAGATCGAATGCGTTCATACACGCAACTCCCCGAGATGGCTCGTGCCGTGAGTGCGGATCCCCGCGTTTATGTAGCGCCGCGTGCCGCTCAATACAAGCTGTCGCCCGGGGCCGACAGGGGCCGCGTGTCAGATACAATTTGTAATCTGCCACGATGAGACCGCGCCGCCGCAAATTCAGCCGCACGCCCACGGCGCTGTCTACACGGTGGTGAGCCAGGAACCGATCAACCAGGCCCGGCATCGGCGCTGAGGAGGCTCACCAGTTGAGGTCGGCGAGGAGCCCCGCGTAAACCTCGATCCCGTCCCAGAGATTGCCGAGCCGCAGGTTCTCGTTCTCGGCGTGCTGGTTGTCGTCGTAGTTGGCGATGCTGACGCCGGCCATGGGCACCTTGAGCTGGCCGACGATGTCGGCCATGCCGGAGCTCGCCCCGACGATCGGCAGCTCGATGGGCGGGTAGCCGACGGTGCGCCCGATGGAAGCGACGACCGCCCGCGAGGCCGCGAGGTCGAGCGGCGTCTTGGTGGCGATTGCGCCGCCCGCTTCCCAGATCACCTTGACGATGCGCCCGTGCGCGAGGCGCGTCTCGAGGTCCGGATCGGCGCGCACGAGAAACCAGCCCTGCGAGGTCAGGTACGCCTCGAGCAGCTCGCGCGTGTGCTGCGGGGTTTCCCCGGGCGCGAGACGGAAATCGAGTGAGGCATCGGCATGCGTGGCGATGGCGTTGGCGGCCGCGGGTCCCTCATCGCCCACGTGAATCGCGCGCACGTTGAGGGTCGGCGCGAGATAACCGTCGGCCAGGCGGGCGGGTCCGACATTGCGGGCGAGCCCGAGCGCGCGCTTCAGGTCGCCTTCCACCGGGGGCATGGCCGCAAGCGCCGCGCGGTCGGCGGCCGACACCGGCGCCACGTCGTCGTAGAAATGCGGGATCAGGATGTGGCCGTCCTCATCGCGCAGGCTCGCGATCAGGTGGGCGATCGACACCGCGGGACTCGGCGCCCAGCTGCCGTAATGGCCGTCGTGCAGGGGCCGCGTGGCGCCATACACGGTGAGCTGCAGCCCGGTGATGCCGCGGTTGCCGAAGTTGACCATCTGCCGCCCGCTCTGGTGCATCGGGCCGTCGCCCATGACGAGCAGGTCCCCGCGCAGCAGCTCGAGGTGCTGCGCGACCAGCGCGGCGAAGTGCGGCGAGCCCTGCTCTTCCTCACCCTCGTAGAGGAGCTTCACGTTCACGCTGGGGCGGACATGGCTCGCCGCGAGCGCATCCAGCGCCGAGAACATGGCCTGGATCGAGGCCTTGTCATCCCCGGCCGAGCGGGCGAACAGACGCCACTCGGGGTCGAACGGCGGCGTGGCCGCGCGCCACTCGACGGTTTTGCCCCCGGCGAGCGCCGTGCGCATCACGGGCTCGAAGGGGCGTGTGAGCCAGCCCTTCTGTCCCACCGGCTGGCCATCGTAGTGAGCGTAGAAAATCACGGTGCGCCGCGCGCCGGGCACCTTGCGCTCCGCGAACACCGATGCCGGCGTTGCGGGCGCCGCCCTCAGCAGCTGCGTGGCGAAGCCGCGGCTGCGCAACTGCTGCTCGATCCAGGCGGCATTGCGGTCGACGTCCGCGACGTTGGTCGCGACGTTCGGCATCGAGAGCAGCGTGACGAAGTCAGCGACGATCGAGCGCTCGTGTGCCTGCCGCCAGGCGCGCACCGCTGGGCGCAGCGCGTCCGGCTGCGCAGCCTCAACCGCCGGGATCGCCGCGAGCAGCGTCGCCACCGTGGCCGCGGACCACTGCCGCAACCGCGCGTTGTATCCGCTACGCATGCTGCGCAGATTGACCGCGCCCGGCAGCCTTTACAAGTCGCGCCGATCGATCACCCGCCGGGCCTTGCCCTGTGAGCGCTCGAGCGAGCCCGGATCGCCGACGCGCACCTCGGCGGTGAGTCCGATGTAGGCCTTGATGCTCCCCTCGAGCTGCCGTTGCAGCGCAGCGCGATCCACGGCGGCAGCGGCGTCGGCCAGGCACTCGACCGCAACCGCCAGCCGGTCGAGGTGCGCCGCGCGGCTCAACTCGATCTGGTAGTGCGGCGCGAGCCCCGGCACCTTCAGCACCAGCTCCTCGATCTGGCTCGGAAACACGTTGACGCCGCGCACGATGAGCATGTCGTCGCTGCGCCCGTGGATGCGCCCCATGCGCCGCATCGAGCGCGCCGTCGGCGGCAGGAGCGCCGTGAGATCACGCGTGCGATAGCGGATCATCGGCAGCGCCTCTTTGGTGAGCGAGGTGAACACCAGCTCCCCGGTCGCCCCTTCTGGCAGCACCGCGCCACTCACCGGGTCGATGATCTCGGGGTAGAAGTGATCCTCCCAGATCACGGGTCCGTCCTTGCTCTCGAGGCATTCGCTCGCCACGCCCGGTCCCATTACCTCGGAGAGGCCGTAGATGTCGAGCGCGTCGATCCCGGTGGCCGCCTCGATCTGCCCGCGCAGTGCCTCGCTCCAGGGCTCGGCGCCGAAGAGTCCCGTCCGGAGCGAGCTCGCCGCGGGGTCGAGTCCCTGGCGACGGAACTCCTCGATGAGCGCCAGCATGTAGGACGGCGTCACCATGATGATGTCGGGCGCGAAGTCACAGATCAGCTGCACCTGTCGCTGCGACTGGCCGCCCGACATCGGCACCACCGTACACCCCAGACGCTCGGCGCCGTAATGCGCCCCGAGTCCCCCGGTGAACAGTCCGTAGCCGTAGGCGATGTGCACGATGTCGCCGGGCCGGGCACCGGCGGCGCGCAGCGAGCGCGCCACCAGTCCCGCCCAGGTGTCGATGTCGGCGCGCGTATAGCCCACCACGGTCGGCTTGCCGGTGGTGCCGCTCGAAGCGTGCAGGCGCACCACGGCGCTGCGCGGCACCGCGAACAGGCCGAAGGGATAGTGCTCGCGCAGATCGTCCTTGACGGTGAAGGGGAAGCGCGCGAGATCCTCGAGCGAGCGCAACTCCTCGGGGTGCACGCCGGCGCGCTGGCACTTGAGCCGGTAGGGGGCCACGTGATCGTAGGCGTGGCGCAGCGACCACTTGAGGCGCGTCAGCTGCAGCGCCCGCAGCTCGTCCTCGCTGGCGCGCTCGATCGGCTCGCTCTGCGCGGCTGCATGCTGCCCTGACACGGCAGCGGGCGATGTTACTCCTTCAACGCCGGCCAGTCGCCGAGTGCGGCGACGAAGGTCTGCATGAAGCGGTTTGCCTGGTGGCCGTCCATCGCACGGTGGTCGAGCGTCAGGGTGACGTAGCAGCGCGGCCGCACGACGATCTTCTGCTCATCGCCCTCCTCGGCGACCACCGGCCGCTTCTCGAGCTTGCCGACGCCGAGGATCGCCGACTGCGGCTGGTTGATGATGATCGGCGCGGCGAGCAGGCTGCCGCTGACGCCGTGATTGGAGATGGTGAAGGTGCCGCCGCGCACGTCCGCCGGCACGAGCGCGCCGTCGCGCGCGCGGCTCACGAGGTCCTCGATCCCGTGCGCCACCGCGAACAGGTCGCGCGCGCCGGCATCGTGCAGCACCGGAACCACGAGGCCCGTGCCCTCGACAGCGGTCGCGATGCCGATGTGGATCTCGTCGTAGATCTCGAGCGCCGTGTCGGTCCAGCGGCTGTTGGCTTCCGGCACGGCGCGGATCGCCGCTACCGCGGCCTGCACGAAGTAGGCGGTGAGTGTGAGCGGCGCGCCGCGCTGCGCAAACGCCTCGCGCCGCAGCAGGCGGTCCTTGAGCACCGCGGTCAGATCCGCCTCGAACACCGTGGTCACGTGCGGCGCCGTGTGCAGGAGGCTTTGCGTCATGTGCTCGGCAATCCGCCGCCGCACGGCCGTGTGCGGCACGCGATGGCTGCGGATGGCGGGCGCCGCGGTGGCCGCGGCCGGCGGCGGCCGTGCAACGCCCGGCCCCGGCTGAGTCGCCCGGCCGCGGGCCGCGGCCGCCTGCAGCACGTCCTCGACGGTGATGCGCCCGCCGGGACCGCTTCCGCTGAGCGCCTCGGCCGTGAGCTGATGCTCGGCGAGGAGCCTGCGGACCGCGGGACTGAGCTGCCCGGGGCCGACGGCGGCTCGCGCCGGCTCCCCTGCTGCCGCGGGCGCTACACCCGGCCGCGCCGCCGTGGCGGCGGTCGCGCTGCGAGCGGCGGCGGCGTGCGCGGCCCCCGCAGCGCCTTCCGGGGCGATGCGCCCGAGCAGCTCGCCCGGAGAGATCTCGTCCCGCTCGTGTTTCAGGACCTCGATCAGCACTCCGGATTTCGGTGCTGCGACCTCGACCGTCACTTTGTCGGTCTCGAGCTCGATCAGCGGCTCGTTCTCCTCGACCCGTTCCCCCACCTGCTTCAGCCACCGCAGCAGCTGCGAGCGCGTGCCTTCGGTCTGTTCCGCCGGCGCCAGGATGTCGATATGCGTGCTCATCGTGCTCCCTTAGAGACTCGCCAGGCGCTGAATGGCGTGCGCAATGTGCGCGACGTCGGGGACCGCGGCCTCGAGCAGCACCGGGCTGTGGGGGCTCGGAATGTCGGGCATGGCAAGGCGCTCGATGGGCGCATCGAGGCTGTAGAACGCCTCGCTCGCGAGCACCGCGGCCACTTCGGCGCCGAAGCCCGCCGTGAGCGTGTCCTCGTGCACGATCAGGCAGCGGCGCGTCCGCCCGACCGAGGCCAGCACCGCCGCCTTGTCCCACGGGGAAAGCGTGCGCAGGTCGAGGACCTCCGCGTCGACGTGCGACTCGGCCGCGGCGCGCTCGCAGCGCTCCACCATGGCGCCCCAGGTGACGACCGTGAGCTCCGTACCCGGCCGCACCAGGCGCGAGCGCCCAAAGGGCACGACGAACTCATCTCCCGGGTAGGGGCGGCGCGCCCACGCGCCGTCGAGCATCGCGCGATGCTCGAAGAAGATCACCGGATCGTTGCCGCGCAGTGCTGCGCGCAGCAGGCCGACCGCATCCTCGGCGTTGGACGGCACCGCGACCTGCCAGCCGACGCCGTGCACCCACGCCACCTCGTTGGTCTGGCTGTGCCAGGGATCGCCGCATTTGAAGAAGCCGCCCGGCATGCGCACCACGATGGGCGCGGCGAAGCGGTTGCGCGTGCGCCAGCGCAGCGTCCCGCAGTCGTTGAGCTGCTCGGCGGCCGGCTCGGCGTACTTGCGGAACTGGATCTCCGCCACCGGCAGGAGTCCCGCGAGCGCCATGCCGACCGCGCGCCCGACGATGCCTTCCTCGGAAAGACTCGTATCGAACACGCGCGCGCTGCCGTACTTGTCCTGCAGCCCGAGGGTGGCGCCGTGCACGCCGCCCTTCGGTCCCACGTCCTCGCCGAACACCAGCAGGCGCGAATTGCGCGCGAGCTCCGCATCCAGCGTGCGGCGGATCGCGGTGAGCATGTTGATGCGGGTGGGCTCGGGCGTCGCGCGCTCGCTCACGAGTCCGAAGCTCACACCATCCGGGGCCAGCCCGCCTTGCTGCTGCAGCTCCTCCCGCCCGTCGGCGTCGCGCGAGAACACGTAGCGGGTGAGCTCACGCGGATCGGGCGGCGGGCGCGCGAGCGCTCGCGCCACCGCCGCCTCCACTTCGTGCCGCGCCTGCGTCTCGATCGCACTCCAGTCCGCGGCACTCATGAGGGCCGGCACCAGGTAGCCCTCGAGGCGCGCGCGCGGGTCGCGGGCGCGCTCCTGGCGCAGCGTCTCGGCCGACTTGTAGGCCTGGGTATCCTGTCCCGAATGTCCCGAGAGCCGCGGCACCGTGAGCCGCAACATGAGCGGCGTGCGCTCGGTGCGCACGCGCTCCACCGCGCGCGCGGTGAGCTCGTGAGCGGCGCGCGGATCGCTCCCGTCGCCTTCGAGGATCGCGAGGCCGGTGAAGGAGCGCAGGTTGGCGGCGATGTTGCCGCCGGGCGTCTGCAAGGTCGAGGGCACCGAAATGCCGAAGGCGTTGTCCTCGATGTAGAAGAGCATGGGTAAGCGCTGCGTGGTGGCGATGTTGAGCGCCGACCAGAACCCGTTGGTCGCGGTCGAGGCATCGCCGCCGAGCACCACGGCGATGCTGCGCGCGTAGCTGGCGTCGCCGAGCGTCTCGTGACGGTAGCGGATGGCCTGGGCCCAGCCGGCCGTCGGCGTGTACTGCGTGCCGACCCCGCCGCAGGCGGGCAGCACACTCGGCCCGCCGCGCCCGGGCATGTTGAAGACCACGCCGATGTCGCGCCCGCCGCTGAAGGCACCGCTGCGGGCCAGGGGACCCGCGGCCGCGTCCTCGAGGGACGCGCCGAGCGCGAGCATCAGCGGCCGCGAGCGGTAATAGAGTCCGACGCCGTCGTGGGGGTCCGTGAGGTGGAGGCCCAGCAGGATCTGCGCGAGCTCGTGGCCGCGCGCCGAGAACTGGTAGAGGACCTTGCGCTCAGGCACGAGGCGCGTCTCCTCGATGTCGTCGAGGGCGCGCGAGAGCTGTACCAGGTGGGTGACGCGCCGCCAGTCGCTCTGGCCGGCGCTCGCGGGGGTGTCGTCAGGGGACGGTGTGACCAGGGAGGCGGGTGCAGCCATGGGCGCAGCTTATGCTTTGGATCAGGCAATCAGCTTGCTGAAATTGCGTGTTTGTCCTGTATTTTGGCAATATCCTTGCCATGAAACGCACCCTCGACCGGCTCGACCGGCGCATCCTCGAGCAGCTGCAGGCCGATGCACGCATCTCCAACCAGGAGCTCGCCAAGCGGGTGGGCCTCTCGCCCGCGCCCTGCTGGCGGCGGCTGCGCCGGCTCGAGGAGGCGGGCTTCATCGCCGGCTACGTGACCTTGCTGTCCGCGCCGGCCATTGGACTGCCGATCCTCGCCTACGCGGTCGTGTCGCTCGAGAACCATCATCCCGAATCGGTGCGCCAGTTCGACCAGCTGATCCGCGAGCGGCCCGAAGTGCTCGAGTGCCACTCGATGAGCGGTCCGAACGACTACCTGCTGCGCATCGTCGCAGCCAGCATGGAGGCCTACGATCAGTTCCTGTCGACGCAGCTGCTGCAGCTCGCCGCGGTGCGCTCGGTCAACACGAGCTTCGTACTGCGCACCAAGAAGCTCACGACGCGGCTACCGCTCACCTGACGCTGCGGCGCTGGCACTCGCAGCTCGTCGTATCGGGACCCGCGAACCAGAACGCTGAGCTCCCGAGGCGCACGTCGGCGTGTTTCCAGGCGTGCGCGAACTCCCGCTCGGTCACGGCGGCCGCGCGCCTCCGGCCCTGGGCGCGCTGCGCCGCGGCGAGCCCGTAGAGCGCCCAGCCGCTGCCGGGGTTGCGAGCCAGGTCCTCGCGGTAGATGCGCTCGGCCTCTCCGGCGTGCCGGGCGATGAGGAGCTGCGCCCCGAGAAGGTCGCGCACCGGAAAGAACCAGCCGCCGGGTACCGTCGGGGTGAGCCGGTCCTCGGCCGCCACCGCCTGCAGGAGCGCGGCGACCGCCGCCGCGTCGCGCCGCTCGCTGGCAGCGATCCGTGCCGCCACGACCGGGGCGGCGACCGCGATGGCGTCCGCGAGCTCGGGCGCTGTCGCAGCGAGCCGCCCGAGCGCCTCGAGCGCGCCGCGCGCCTCATCGAGCCGCCCGCGGGCGGCGAGCGCCACTCCCCGCCCATAAAGGTAACCCGCCGTGAGCGCCGGCGAACGCGGATCCGGCGGTCCGAGCGCGGTCAGCTCGTCCCAGAGCCCGAAGCGCACCAGCACTGCATAAGGCCCCGCGAGCCCCGACCCCGCCGCCCCCGCCGCCGCGTCCGCTCCCGCCACCGCGGCCAGCGCATCGGCCTTGCGCCCGTCCATGGCGGCGGCGTATGCGCGCTCGAGCGCCGCCGCCGGTGCCACGGGCTGCGGCGCGGCCACCGCCGCGGCCGCCGCCAGCGCGAGCGCCGGCAGGAGGCTCAGCCGCGTGCGGCTGCGCTGCCCCATCCCTGCCCCGCCGCCGCCAGCCGCTCGAGGAGCGGTGCCGGGCGCCATCGCGCGCCGTGCGTCGGCGCGAGCCGCCGCATGGTCTCGACCACGCGCGTGAGGCCCGCCTGCTCGGCCCAGTACATGGGGCCTCCGCGCCAGGCCGGGAAGCCGTAGCCGTTGACGTACACGACGTCGATATCGCCGCTGCGCAGCGCGATGCCTTCGTCGACGATCTTCGCGCCTTCGTTGACCAGCGGGTGCAGCAGCCGGTCGAGGATCTCCTCCTCCGGTATCTGCCGGCGCCGGATGCCGAGATCGCGCGACACGCCTTCGATGAGCGTCTGCACCTCGGGGTCGGTATGGCGGGTGCGGCCCTCGTAACGGTAGAAGCCCTTGCCGGCCTTCTGTCCGAGCCGCCCGGCCGCCACCAGCCGCTCGAGGATCGGCGAGAAGCGCTCGTCGGAGGGGAGCTTGCGGCCCTTGCGGATGAGGAAGCCGACGTCGTTGCCGGCGAGATCGCGCACCGCGAGCGGCCCCATGGCGAAACCGAAGCCTTCCATCACCCGATCGATCTGCTCGGGCGTCGCGCCCTCCTCGAGCAGGAATTCGGACTCGGAGCCGTAGTACATGAGCATGCGGTTGCCGATGAAGCCGTCGCAGTTGCCGGCCAGCACCGCCACCTTGCCGAGGGTCTTGCCGAGCGCCATGACGGTGGCGAGCACCTGCGGGGAGCTCGCCTTGCCGCGCACGTTCTCGAGCAGCTTCATGACGTTCGCCGGGCTGAAGAAGTGCGTGCCCACTACCTGCTGCGGCCGCTCGGTCGCCGCGGCGATCGCATCGATGTCGAGCGTGGAGGTATTGGTAGCGAGGATGGCATGCGGGGCCGCCACGCGATCGAGACGCGCGAACACCTCCTGCTTCACCTTGAGATCCTCGAACACCGCCTCGATGAGGATGTCCGCCGCGCCGAGCTCGGCATAGTCGGTGACACCGCGGATGAGCGCGAGCGCGCGCGCGGCGCGCTCCTCGGTGAGACTGCCGCGCGACACCGAGGCGGCGTAGTTCTTGCGGACCAGCGCCAGGCCCCGCTCGAGCGCTTGCGCCGATACCTCCAGCAGCCGCACCGGGATGCCGGCGTTGGCGAAGTTCATCGCGATGCCCCCGCCCATGGTGCCGGCACCGATCACGGCAGCGCTCGCGATGCCGCGCGGTTTGACGTCGGGGCCGATGCCCGGAATGCGCCGTGCCTCGCGCTCGGCGAAGAACAGGTGGGTGAGCGCGCGGCGCTGCGCGCTGTCGCGGCACTCGATGAAGCAGTCGCGCTCGAAGCGCAACGCCTCGGCCTTCGAGCGCGTGCAGGCCGCCTCGATGCAGTCGATGATCTTCCAGGGCGCCAGCTGCCCGCGCGCCCGCGTGGCGATCTTCTGGCGGAAGGCGGCGAACGGCGCGCTGCTCACCGCACGGATGTGCTCGTCGACATCGCTCGCGAGGCGTAGCGGCCGCCCTTCGCGGACCGCCTGCCGGCCGAGCTCGGCGGCGGCGGTGACGGCGTCCGCGGCGACCAGATCGATGAGCCCGAGTGCGTGCGCGCGCGCGGCCGGGATCTGCGCGCCGGAGGTGATCGCTTCCAGCGCCGCCTCCGGTCCCGCGAGACGCGTGAAGCGCTGCGTGCCGCCCGCTCCCGGGATGAGCCCGAGCTTCACCTCCGGAAGGCCGACGCGGGTGGCGGGCGTCGCCACGCGCCAGTGGCAGGTGAGCGCCAGCTCGAAGCCCCCACCGAGCGCGTTGCCTTCGAGCGCGGCGACGAGGGGCTTGCGCACAGTCTCCATGCGCGCCTGCACGTCGAGGATCATCGGGGCCTTCAGGGCGAGCCCGGAGGCGATCTCGTTGATGTCGGCGCCCGCGGGAAAGGTGCCCTCGGCTCCCGAGATCACCACGGCAACGACCGCCGGATCGGCCACGGCCCGCTCGAGTCCCTCCATCAGGCCTTCGCGCACGGCGAGGCTCAACGCGTTGACGGGCGGGTTGGCGATCTCGAGGATTGCGACGTCGCCGGCGAGGCGATAGTTGACTGCGGACACGCGCTTCTCCCCTCTGCTCTCGAGCCGCGCCTGTCTGAGGGCGGCTCTCACGATCCAGACATTGTACGGACTTGAATTACACTTGGCCGCATGGACGCCGTGGACGTGGTGGTGATCGGCGCGGGCGTGGTCGGGCTCGCGGTCGCGCGCGCGCTCGCGGTGCGCGGGCGCGAGGTGCTGATCCTCGAGGCCGCGGAGCGCTTCGGCAGTGGCATCAGCTCACGCAACAGCGAGGTCATCCACGCCGGCATTTACTACCCGCGCGGCTCGCTGCGCGCGCGCCTGTGCGTTGCCGGGCGCGATCTCCTTTATACCTACTGCGCGGCGCACGGGATCCCGCATCAGCGCTATGGCAAGCTGATCGTGGCGAGCACGGCGGCGCAGGCGCCGGAGCTCGAGAAGATCCGCGCGGCTGCCCTCGGCAACGGTGTCGAGCTCACGCTGCTCACCGGCGCCGCGGCGCGCGCGCTCGAGCCGCAGCTCGAGTGTGCTGCGGCACTGCACTCCCCGCTCACCGGGATCGTCGACGCGCACGCCTACATGCTGGCGCTCCTCGGCGAGGCCGAGAGCCGCGGCGCACAGCTCGCCTGCGAGAGCGCCGTCACGGCGGTCGCGCTGCGCGACGGCGGCTTCCAGATCGGGGTGAACGGCGAGCCCGTCGCGCTCCGTGCACAGGCGCTGGTCAACAGCGCCGGCCTCGATGCGCCGGCGGTGGCGCGTCTCATGGACGGGTTCCCGGGCGCCGGGGTCCCGGCTGCGCACCTCGCCAAGGGCAGCTACTTCACGCTCGGCAGCCGCTCACCGTTCACGCGGCTCATCTATCCGCTGCCGGTCCCCGGCGGGCTCGGCGTGCACCTGACGCTCGATCTGGCGGGACGGGCGCGCTTCGGACCGGACGTCGAGTGGATACAGGAGCGCCGCTACGAGGTCGACCCGGCACGCGCGGCGAGCTTCTACACCGCGATCCGCAGCTGGTGGCCGGCGCTGCCCGACGGTGCGCTCGAGCCCGCTTATGCGGGCATCCGCCCGAAGATCACGGGGCCCGGCGAGCCGCAGGCCGACTTTCGCATCGATGGCGAGGCCACGCATGGGGTGCGCGGCCTGGTGCAGCTCTTCGGGATCGAATCGCCCGGCCTCACCAGCTCGCTCGCGATCGCGGAGCTGGTGGCCGGGATGCTCTAGCGAGGCAGCCGCAGGCCGGCCTCAGCCGGTGGGCTCGGCCTCCACCTGGATGGCGAGCTTCACCCGCATGTTGAAGCCGTACTTGTCGCCGTAGTTGATGCCGAAATCGGCGCGGTTGAGCGTCGCCGAGGCATCCGCCCCGCAGCGCTCCTTCTTCGACATCGGCGTCATCTTGCACAGGAAGCTGTCGATGGTGAGGTTGAGCGGCTTCGTCACGCCGTGGAGCGTGAGCTCGCCGTGCGCCTCGGTGGGAGCGCCGTTCTTGAAGTGGGTGAGCGTGCCCTTGTAGACCGCGGTCGGGTACTTCTGCACGTCGAACATCGCGTCGGACTTCACGTGCTCGTTGAGCTTGGGGTTGCCGAAGTCGATCGAGGAGGTGTCGACCGTGATCTCGACCGTGCCGGTGCCGGCCGCCTTGTCGAGCACGATGGTACCGGAGGAGCGGTCGAACTTGCCGCGCCACACCGACATGCCGCCGAAGTGGTCAGCCTCGAAACTCGGGTAGGTGTGGCCCGGATCGACCTGGTAGGTGACCGGTGCGGCGAGAGCGGAGCCGACGGCGAGACTCGCCACGGCGACCGGCAGCGCAACTTTTATCACGGATCCTCCGATGTTCCTCAGGATGGGGGCGGCTAGCCTACGCCCTCGCCCGGTGCCGCGGCCACTCTCCTTTATAGGGAGTCAGCCGGCGAGCGGATGGGCCTTGAGGCCGAGCGCCCTGGCGACCACCTCGTGGGTGATCTCGCCCGCGTGCACGTTGAGTCCCGCCGCCAGTCCCGCGTCGCGTTTGAACGCCTCGCGCCAGCCGAGATCGGCGAGCGCGCGGGCATAGGGCAGCGTCGCGTTGGTGAGCGCGAACGTCGAGGTGCGCGGCACCGCGCCCGGCATGTTGGCGACGCAATAATGGATGATCCCGTCCACGATGAAGGTGGGATCCGCGTGCGTCGTCGGCCGGCTGGTCTCGAAGCAGCCGCCCTGGTCGATGGCGATGTCGACCAGCACCGCGCCGGTCTTCATGGACTTGATCATGGCGCGCGTGACGAGCTTGGGCGCCGCGGCACCGGCCACCAGCACGGCGCCCACCACGAGGTCGGCGTCCTGCACCAGCTTCTCGATGGTCTCGGTGGTCGAGTAGGCGGTCTGAATCGCCGATCCGAACTGCACCGAGAGTTCCCGTAGCCGCTCCACCGAACGGTCGACCACCGTGACATCGGCGCGCAGCCCGACGGCCATCTCGGCCGCGTGCGTGCCCGAGACTCCGCCGCCGAGGATCACGACGCGCGCCGGCGGCACGCCGGGAACGCCGCCGAGCAGGATGCCGAAGCCACCGTGCGCCTTCTGCAGGCTCGCGGCGCCGACCTGGATCGACATGCGGCCGGCGACCTCGCTCATGGGCGTCAGCAGGGGGAGCGACCCCTTCTGGCCCGTGACCGTCTCATAGGCGATGGCCGTGGCCCCGGACTTCATCAGCCCGCGGGCCTGCTCGGGATCGGCAGCCAGATGCAGGTAGGTGAACAGCACCTGCCCGGAGCGCAGCATGGCGCACTCGACGGGCTGCGGCTCCTTCACCTTGATGATCAGGTCGGAGCGCTGGAACACCTCGGCGGCGCTCGCGCCGATCGCAGCGCCCGCGGCGCGGTACTGCGCGTCGTCGACGCCGATGCCGAGCCCGGCCCCGCTCTCGACCAGCACCTCATGGCCCGAGGCGGTGAGCTCGCGGACCCCGGCCGGTACCAATCCGACCCGATACTCGTGAACCTTGATCTCGCGCGGAACCCCGATGCGCATGGGCGACCCTCCGTTAGTTCTTGTGCCGGTGCGGGCGGGCGGGATTTAAGCGCAGCGAGCGGGGCGGGCGTTTGCGTAATCCCAGCCAGGGGAACGGCTCCTGTGGCAGAATTCGTCTCCAATCGACGGTTTCTCGAAGGATTCTTGCGCCATGGAGCTCGACCGCTACGACCGCACCATCCTGCGCCTGCTGCAGGAGGACGCGCGCATGACCAACTCGGCGCTCGCCGCGCGCGTCAGTCTCTCGGAGTCCGCGACGCTGCGCCGCGTGCGCTCGCTCGAGGAGTCAGGTCTGATCGAGGGCTATACCGCGCTGGTCGACCAGCAGCGGGCCGGATTCCCGGTCAACGTCTTCGTGAGCATCACGCTCGACCGCCAGAGTCAGACGGGACTCGAAGCCTTCGAGAGCGCGGTGCGGCGCGTCCCGGAAGTGATGGAGTGTTATCTCATGACCGGCGAGCACGACTACCTGTTGCGGCTCGTGGTCGCGGACCTGGCCGACTTCGAGCGCATCCACAACCAGCATCTCACCCGGCTGCCGAGCGTGGCGCGCGTGCACTCGAGTTTCGCGATGCGCACCGTGACCCGCTCGCGCTCGCTTCCCACCCGGACCCGGGCCGACTGACTACCCCCGCGCCGGTGCGTACGCAGGCAGGGCCTGCGCGAACTCGCGCAGCGCGCCGATGCCGCTCTCCTCGGCACGCCGACGCCACTCGCGCAGCTGCACCAGGGCGCGGCCCGCCGAGCCCTCCTCCCACGCCTGCTGCAGTCCTTCGCGGTACTCGACCACGCGCCGCAGCACCTCGTAGCGCTCGAGCAGCTCCCGCAGCCGCCGGCGCGCCTCTTCGGCGAGCAGTGCCGGGTGGCGGATCAGCAGCTGCGGGGCGATCGCCGGTACCGTGCCCTGCGGCTCGCGGCGCTCGAGCTCGCGGCACACCGGCAGCACCACGCGCCGCGCGTAGTCGCGCAGCACGTGCAGGCGATTGGTGAACAGCGCCTGTACCGTGTCGGCATCGAGCTCACGGCGGCGGCGCTCGAGATGCGGCCGCGGCGCAACCCAGCGCACCTGCGCCAGGCCGAGGGCGCGAAACAGGCTGATCCACAGCCAGCCGATGTCGAGCTCCCAGCGCTGCACGGCGAAACGCGCCGAGCGCGGGAACGCGTGGTGGTTGTTGTGCAGCTCCTCGCCCCCGAGCAGCAGCGCCCACGGCACGAGGTTGGTGGCGGTCGAGGGCATCTCGAAGCTGCGGTAGCCGACCGCGTGGCCGAGCCCGTTGATGACGCCGCCGGCAAAGAACGGCTGGGCCGCGAGCTGCACGGCGATCATGATGATGCCCGGAACGCCGAACAGCACCAGGTGCGCGAGCACGAACGCGGCGATGCCGATGAAGGTGTGGCGGCTGTAGACGTGCCGCTCGAGCCAGTCATCGGGAGTGCCGCGGCCGAAATTGCGGAGCGTCTGCGGATCGCGGCCCGCGGCGCGGTACAGCTCGAAGCCCTCGAACAGCACGCGCCGCAACCCGAACACCACCGGGCTGTGCGGATCGCCCTCACGATCGGCGTGGGCGTGATGCTTGCGGTGCACCGCGACCCACTCGCGCGTCACGGCGCCGGAGCTGAACCACAGCCAGAAGCGGAACACGTGCCGCAACGCCGGGTGCAGGATCAGGCCGCCGTGCGACTGATCGCGGTGCAGGTAGAGCGTGACGCCGAGGAACATCGTCTGGATGGTGACGAAGGTCACCAGCACGTAGCCCCACCAGGGCAGCTCGATGAGACCGTACGGGGAGAGACTCATGGGTTCTCCGTCGGATTATTATGGTTAGTGTGGCGCCGTAGCGTACGCAATTCCGTGAGGCCGGGCGACTTTTTCACCCGCCGGGCGCAGGCCCGCGTCACGCTTTCAGGCGTCGAGCACGATCTTGCCGATGTGCTGATCGGACTCCATGAGCTTGTGAGCCGCGGCCGCATCGGCGAGCGGGAAACGCGCGTGGATGAGCGGCTTCAGGCGCTTGCTGGCGAACAGCGGCCAGACGTGCTGACGCAGCGCCGCCGCGAGCCGCCCCTTGCTCTCGACCGACTGCGCCCGCAGCGTCGAGGCGCTGATCTGCAGGCGCTTCACCATGAGCGGGCGCAGGTCGATCTCCGCCTTGGCGCCGCCCTGGTGGGCGATCACGGCAATGCGGGCGTTGAGGGCGGCCGCGGCGATGTTGCGCGCGACGTAGTCGCCACCCACCATGTCGAGGATGACGTCGGCGCCGCGTCCGTCGGTCGCGCGCAGCGTCGCCTCGACGAAGTCCTGTTCGTGATAGTTGATGGCGTGATCGGCGCCGAGCTCGCGGCACGCGGCGCACTTGGCGGCGGTTCCCGCGGTGACGATCAGGCGCGCGCCGAACGCCTTGCCGAGGAGGATGGCGCTGGTGCCGATGCCGCTCGCGCCGCCGTGCACCAGCAGCGTCTCCCCGGAGCGCAGCCGCGCGCGCTCGAACACGTTGTACCACACCGTGAAGAACGTCTCCGGCAGCGCCGCCGCCTCCTCGAGTGACAGCTGGGTGGGCGCCGGCAGGCATTGCACCGCGGGCGCCGTCGCATATTCGGCGTAGCCGCCGCCGGCAAGCAGCGCACACACCCGCGCGCCGAGCGCCGGGTCAGTCACTCCTTCGCCGAGCGCCACGACCACCCCCGCGACCTCGAGTCCGGGGATATCGCTCGCGCCCGCAGGCGCCGGGTAGAGTCCCTTGCGCTGCAGCACGTCGGGCCGGTTGACGCCGGCGGCCGCCACCCGAATCAACACCTCGCCCGCTTTCGGCTGGGGGAGCGGACGGCGTACCGCGCGCAGCACCTGCGGCGGACCGGGCTCGCGGATCTCGACGGCCGTCATGTTTACCGGCAGCACCCATGAATGTTGCGTTGGCTCGCGCTCGCGCGTCAACCTCGCGTTGGCGCCTCAACCGGCGGTCTTGCCGGTGTCAGAATCGGGCCCGCGTCCGCAGAAACGCTGGCGCAGCCGCGCGCGCTCCTCGGGAGTCAGGCTGTCCCAACGCTCCCGCCACGCGTGCCGGTGCCAGTGGCCGTGGCCCCCGCGGAAGCCGCGCAACCCGCCGAACAGGATCCGCGACAGCACCAGCAGGGCCAGCGCCTGCCAGTAGCCGATGAGCGGGCCGCGGAACAGCGCCGGAACGACATAGTTCCACAGCACCATCACGGCCCAGCTGAACACCCCGATGAAAACCACCACGGCGGCCGCGATCGCAACCCCCTTGGCCACCCCTCTCACGACCCAACCGACCCGACTTCTCACGGCTCTCTCCTCGATGAAACTAAGGTGTTGACTTAAGCCCACGAAGGCATTCACTCCGCCAGCCAGTCGTCGTAAACCGTCTGCAGGTGCGCGCGCAGCTGGCGCACCGCGTAACGCTTGCGCGACAGCAGCGTGTTGATGCTGACGCCGGAGCGCTCCGCCAGCTCCCGGAACGTGAGTCCGTCGAGCTCCTGGGCGAGGAATACTTCGCGCTGCTCGCGCGGCAGCGCGCCGAGCGCCGCCTCGATCTCCTCCATCAGCACCGCACGCATCGCCGCGGTCTCGGGCGTACCGTCCGCGGCCGGCAGCAGTTCGTCCAGCACCCGCTCCTCGTCACTTGCCAGCTCGGCGAGCGGCTGTGGACGCTTCCTGCGGAAGCGGTCGATGATGCGGTTGCGCGCCACGCGCATGAGCCAGGCGCCCACCTGCTCGACCGGCTGTGCCAGGCGCTCCGCGGCCACGAGCTCCGTGAGCGCCTCCTGCAGGATGTCCTCGGCCTCGCTGGCATCGTCGATCCGCCGGCGAATGAAGCGCAGCAGCCGGTCGCGCTCGCGCAGCAGCACCGCGGCGATCTGCCGGTCCTGGTTCATGCGGTCGTTGATCGCGGCGGCGTCCATCTCCTCGAGATCAGACGCTGCGGGGTGGGGAAATATTGTCGGGGCAACACGCGGCTCGGGCGGCGGCGTGCCGGGCCCTCAGGCGCCTGCGGCGCCCCCCTGCACGGCGAGGGTCCCGGAGCGGCCGGGTACGGTCCCGGCGTCGATGCTGCAATGCGGCAGCCGCGTCGGGTCGAGCTGGGCGGCATAGGTCGCGAGGTCCGTGAGGCGCGCGCCGCGGGCCCGCCACTCCCGCAGCAGCCGCTCGAAGGCAGCGAGATACGCACCGCCTTCGAGCTCGGCGTGGAGCGTAAACACCTGGTCGCGCTGCGGCTGCGCTGCGGTGAGGGCGAGCAGATGATCGACCGGATCCTGGCCGCCGAGATCGTCCCGGCCGATCAGCTCATCGAAGGTGGGGAGCGTGGTCGGCAGCTGCGGCACTGAGCCGACGCCGGTGCCGTCCGCCGGCAGGAAGGGCTCGCGGCCGCGTGTGTCGGAGGCGTAACGGAATCCGAGCTGCGCCTCGAGCGCCGGCACAAACGCGTTCATCTGCCAGCCGGCGGCTCCATGCACCGCGGCCGGCCGGCCGAAGATGTCGGCGAACTCACTGGCCGCGAGCGCGAGCTCGCGCCGCGTCCAGGGTTCGTTCGCGTGCGCCACGCCGTCCTGCCAGCGAATGTGGTCCCAGGTATGCACGCCCACCTCGAAGCCGCGGCGACCGATGTCCTGCATGAACGAGCGGCAGCGGCGGCCGATGTGCGGCCCCGGCAGGAGCACGCCGTAGAGCAGCGTCTTCACGCCGTAGTGCTCGAGCACCGAGGTGCGCTTCACCTTGCCGAGGAAGCCGCGGCGGAACACGCGTTTGATCGCCCGGCCGGTGTGATCGGGCCCCAGGCTGAAAAGAAAGGTGGCCCGCGCATCCATGCGCTCGAGGAGATCCGCGAGCCGCACGGCACCCTCGCGCGTGCCGCGAAAGGTATCGACGTCCACCTTGAGGGCGATGAGCGCCATGCGACACCTCAGCCGAGCGGCACGGGGCGTGCGGCGAGCGGCTGCGACACGCGCGCGAGGTCAAGCGGCCCGCGCGCATCGGCCGCGGCGAGGATCTCGAGCACCCCGCCCCCGCCGCAGGCGGCGTAAAGCGCGCCTTCGGCCCCGAAGAGCCAGCCGCCTTCCCGCGGGGCAGGCCGATCGCTAAGGCGCGTGCGGTAGATGTCCCAGCGCTCCCCGCCGACGTCCGCGAAGGCGCCGGGGAATGGCGGCGCGACCGCCCGCACCAGGTCGTGGATCTGCCGCGCCGGCCACGCCCAGTCGATGCGGCCGTCCCCGGGAGTCCGTCGTCCGAAGTATTCCCCCGGGAGGATCGCCTGTGGGCGCCGCGCGGCGGTGCCCGCGACGAGCTGGGGCAGCGAGCGCGCCAGGATCGTCTCGGCGGCGACCGTCACCTTGCCGAACACCTCGCGGGCATCGTCATCGATCAGGATGGGAACCGCGAGCTGGTCGACGATGTCGCCGGCGTCCGCGCGCTCCACCATGTAGTGCAGTGTCGCGCCGGTCTCGTGCTCGCCCTTGAGGATCGCCCAGTTGACCGGTGCCCGCCCCCGGTAGCGCGGCAGGAGCGAGCCGTGCATGTTGAGCGCGCCGCGCCGTGCGGCGCGCAACAGCGGCGCGGGCAGCAGCGCGCGATAATAAAAGGAGAAGAGGAAGTCGGGCTTGAGCGTCGCAAGGCGCGCCTCGAGCTCCGGGAGCGCGGCGGATGCCGGCGTGATCGTCTCGAGCCGGTAGTCGGCGGCGGTTTGCGCGACGCTCGCGTACCAGCGGTTCTCCAGTGGGTCGTCCGCGACCGTGACGACGAGCGGGATCCGCACCCCGGCGGAGACCAGTGCCTTGAGGCAGCGGACTCCGACATCGTGGTAGGCGAAGACGACGGCCGTCGGGCCGCTCACTCCTGTGCCTCCCGGGTGCGCGGCGCAGGAGCCGGCAGCGCCGTCAGCTCCTTGCCGGCGTCGGCTCCCCTCCTGTCCGGCAGTTGCGCGGGCGCGCCGTCCCCGCCGAGTACGGCCCCGACCAGGTAACGCGGGCGCTGGCGCACCTGCTCGTAGATGCGGCCGACGTACTCGCCCACCACCCCGAGTCCGAGCAGCGCCATGCCGATCAGGAAGAAGGCGATGCCGAACAGCGTGAACACGCCCTGGGCCTCCGGTCCCATCACCAGGCGGCGGATCGCAAGATAGGCGACGAAGACCAGCGACAGGAAGGCGATGACGATCCCGCTCATGGAGAAAAACTGCAGCGGCGCCACCGAGAAGCCCGTCATCAGGTCGAAATTGAGACGGATCAGGCGCAGCAGCGAATACTTCGACTCGCCCACGGTGCGCTCGGCGTGCGCCACCTCGATCTCGACCGGATGGCGCGCGAACGTATAGGCGAGCGCCGGCACGTAGGTGCTCACCTCGGTGCAGCGGTTCACCGCATCGATGACGCTGCGGTCGTAGCCGCGCAGCATGCAGCCCTGGTCGGTGATGCGGATCGAAGTGGTGCCCTCGCGCAGCCGGTTCATGAGGCGCGAGGCGGCCTTGCGCCACAGCACGTCCTGGCGACGCAGGCGGATGGTGCCGACGTAGTCGGCGCCCGCGTCCATGGCCGCGACCAGCTTGGCGATCTCCTCCGGGGGGTTCTGCAGATCCGCATCGAGGGTGATCACGTAGCGGCCGCGGGTGTACGTGAAGGCGGCGAGGATCGCGCGGTGCTGGCCGGCGTTGCGGGCCAGTACCACCACGCGCGTCACGTCCGGACGCCGCTGGTACTGCTCGCGCAGCGCCGCCACCGAGCCATCGGCGCTGCCGTCGTCGACGAACACCACCTCGTAACTGCGCCCGAGCGCATCGAGCGCCGGGTACAGCCGCTCGAACAGCTGCGCCAGGCCTTCCTGCTCGTTGAATACCGGGACGACGACCGACAGGTCGGGGTTCATTTGCGCGCTCCGCGCAGAATCTCGTTCGCCGCCTTGACCACCCGCTCGACGTCGGTGAGCTCCATCGCAGCGAACAGCGGCAGCGTCACGGTCTCACGCCCGATACGCTCGGCGTTGGGGAACTGGCCCTCGCGGTAGCCGAGCGCCCGGTAGGCGCTGAAGGTGTGAATTGCCGGGTAGTGCACGCCGATGCCGATGCCGCGCTCCTTCATCGCCTCGATGAAGCCGAGCCGGGTGAGGGTGAGCTGCTCGAGCGGCAGGAGCGGGGTGAACACGTGCCAGCTGTGGCCGACGTCGCCGCGCTCCGGCAGGCGCAGCGGCGCATCCGTGCCCCACAGCTCGAAATAGCGCGCCACCAGCACGCGGCGCCGCGCGTTGAACTCCTCGAGGCGTTTCAGCTGCCCCAAGCCCACCGCCGCCGCGACGTCCGACAAATTGGACTTGCCGCCGGCAATCAGGGTGTCGAAGGAATCCGGTCCGGATTTGACCTGGCCGTGCCAGCGGTGCAGCTCGATGCTGCGCAGCTCCGCGGCCGAGCCGCCCGAGATCGCTCCGCCCTCGATGGTGGTGATGTTCTTGTTGGGATGAAAGCTGAACACGACGAGGTCGCCGAAGCTGCCGATGCGTTTGCCACGCCACGAGGAGCCGATGGCGTGCGCCGCGTCCTCGATCACCCGCAGGCGGTGCCGGCCGGCGATTGCGTAGAGCCGCTCCATGTCGACCGGCAGACCGCCGAAATGCACCGGCATGATGGCGCGGGTGCGCGGCGTGATGGCCTCTTCCACCTGCGTCAGGTCGAGGTTACGCGAATCGAGTCCCACATCGACGAACACCGGCCGCGCCCCGACGCGCACGATGACGTTGGCGGTTGCGACGAAGCTCAGCGCCGGCGTGATGACCTCGTCCCCCGGCCCGATGCCGCAGGCAAGCAGCGCCATCTCGAGCCCGGCGGTCGCGGAGGTCTGGCTGCGCACCGCTCGCCCGCCGAGGTAATCCGACAGCGCGGTCTCGAGCGCGGCGACCTTCGGACCCGAGGCGAGCCATCCGGAGCGCAGCACCTCGGCCACCGAGGCGATGGTCTCCTCATCGATCGTCGGCCGGGTGAAGGGCAGGAATCTCTCCACCGGCTTTGCCGTGTCATTCATGAGCGCGCCACCACGACCACTCCCAGCACGATGATGCCGATGCCGGCCACGCGCTGCACGTTGGGTACCTCGCCGAGCAGCCACCAGGCGAGTCCGAGGTTGATCACATAGCCGAGCGACAGCAGCGGATACGCCTGGCTCACCGGCACCCGCGACAGGCCCACCAGCCATACGATGACGCTGAGTCCATAGGCGAACAAGGCGTACCAGAGCGGCGGGACGCTCAGCAGCTCCAGCCCGCGGCGCAGCACGCCGCTGTCGGTTGCCAGCAGCGGCCCGGTCACGCGGGTCGCGGCCTTGAGGCCGAGCTGGGCGAGTGCATTCAGCAGCACCCCACAGAACAGGATCGAGAAGTCGGTCAGTTTCACAGGCGGCTCACTGCGACGGTGTAGTTATCGGCGGCGATCACCCGTCCGGGAAACCCCTGCCGGCGCCAGGCGTCCCAGATGTTCGGATCGAAGAATGCCACGGCGTCGCGGCTCGTGCTCCAGGCAAGCTGGAAGGCGGCGTTGCTCAGAGACTGGCGGCCGGGCTCGGCGGCCAGCCCGAAGGCGAGCTCGCCCTGGTAGTCGACCAGCGTCAGGGTCCGGCCGAGATACGGGGAAACCGTCTCCCGGTACTGGCCGACGCTGTAGAGACGCGTCTGCCGACCGATCGCCGGGCGTGCCGCCGCCACCAGATCGCGCGCCGAGCGCGCCGGCGGGATGATCGCGTAGGCGCACAGCAGGCATTGCCACAGCAGCACCGCCGCCAGCGCGCCCGCCGCCGCGGCCCGCGCCGGTTCCAAACCGAGACGGCGCAGCGTCACCCCGATCGCCACCACGGCAAGGGCCGCCGCCGCCCCGATCCACACCAGCGCCTCGCCGGGCACGAAGTTGTTGCGGCGCGCGCTGTAGGCGAGTCCGGCGATCGCGATGAGGAGCGTGAGCCCCGCGCCGACGCGCGCCGCCGTCGCCGCAAGTCCCCGCAGGTCGCGGCAGCGGCTGCCGACCACGGCCGCGAGCGGCGGGAACATCGGCAGGATGTAGGGGGCGAGCTTCGAGCCCGACGCGGAGAAAAACGCGAGCGTCACGCCAGCGAAGATCAGCAGAAACCGGCGCGGCTTGAACCGCTCCACGGGCGGCGGCGCCGCCGCGTCCGCGCCCGGCTCCTCCCGCCAGGCGGGCCCGACGGCGCGCGCGAGGGACCCGAGCCAGGGGAGCGCTCCGAGTGCCAGCAGCGGCAGGAAGTACCACCACGGCTCGACCCGCTGGTGCACCGTGGTGAGGAAGCGCGCGAAGTGCTCGTGCACGAAGAAAAAGGTGGCGAAACCCGGGTTGCGCAGCGACACCGCGACGAACCAGGGCGCGGCGAGGGCCAGGAAGAGCGCGAGCCCCGGCAGAGGATGGAGCCGGCGCCAGGGGCGCGCATCGCGCTCGAGCAGACTGTAGATAATGAGTGCGCCCCCGGCGAGCACCCCGACCACGATCCCCTTCGACAACACCGCCAGCGCCGCCGCCCCCCAGGCGGCGAGCATCCAGCGCCGCTCCGCGAGCGAGGCCGCGGGCGCGCACTGCCCGCGGGTGAACGCGAACACCGCCCCCGTGAGCCAGAACGTGAACCCGGCGTCGAGCAGGTTCAGGTGCCCGATCACGAGGAAGTAGGGACTCACGGCGAGAGCTGCGAGCGCGGCGAGCCCGGCGCCGCGCCCGTAGAGCGCACGCGTCCACAGAAACGTGAGCGCGAGGCAGCCGAATGCGAGGCCCACCGACCAGGCCCGCGAGCTCCACTCGCTCACCCCCGCGATCCTATAGACGGCCGCGGTCGCCCAGTACTGCAGCGGCGGCTTCTCGAAGTATTTGAGCCCGTCGAAGCGCGGTGTCACCCAGTCACCGCTCGCGAGCATCTCGCGCGGAATCTCGGCATAGCGCCCCTCGTCGGGGTCGAGCAGCGGGCGCACCGGCGAGGTCGCGAACCAGGCCGCCGCGAGCACGAGCCACGCGAGCCACGCGAGCCCTATCGATCCGCCCCGGGGTAGCGCCTGCGCCGCCTCGCTCGCCATGCCGTTCGGCGGTGGGCGGAAGCCTAGATTCCGGCGGCGAGTGCCGCCGCGCGCGAACCGAAGCCCGGCTGCTTCACGTAGTAATCGATCGTGCGCCGCATGGCGGTATCCATCTCGGTCTTCGGCTGCCAGCCGAGGTCGCGCTTCGCCGCCTCGACGTTCGGCACGCGCACCTGGATGTCCTGGTAGAACTTGCCGTAGTACTCGCCCGCGGTCACGTCGATGATCTGCGTGGCACGCGCGTTGTCGCGCAGCACCGGGAACTCCTGCGCGATGCGGATGGTGCGCTCGGCCAGGTCGCGGATGGAGATGCAGTTGCCGGGGTTGCCGATGTTGAAGATGCGCTGGCTGGCGCGCCGGTTCTCGTTCTCGAGGATGATCAGCATGCACTCGATCGCATCGTCGATGTAGGTGAAGGAGCGCTTCTGGCTGCCACCGTCGACCAGCTTGATCGGGCGCTTGTAGAGCACGTTCGAGAGGAACTGGGTGAAGACGCGCGAGCTCCCCTCCTTCGGCTCCTCGGGGTTGTCGAGGTTCGGGCCGATGAAGTTGAAGGGGCGGAACAGGGTGTAGTCGAGGTTGTCACGCACGCCGTAGGCGTAGATGACGCGGTCCAGCATCTGCTTCGAGCAGGCGTAGATCCAGCGCTGCTTGTTGATGGGACCGTAAGTGAGCGGACTCGTCTCCTCGTCGAGCACCGAGTCCGGCGACATGCCGTAGACCTCGGAGGTCGAGGGGAAGATGAGGCGCTTGCCGTACTTGACGCACTGGCGCACCACGGCGAGGTTGGCCTCGAAGTCGAGCTCGAACACGCGCAGCGGATGGGTCACGTATTGCGCCGGGTTGGCGATCGCGACCAGCGGCACGATCACGTCGCACTTCTTGACGTGGTACTCGACCCACTCCTTGTTAATAGTGATGTCGCCTTCCACGAAGTGGAAGCGGTCGCTCTGCTTCGCCAGATCGCCGAGCTTGTTGTCCGTGAGGTCCATGCCGTAGACCTCCCAGTCGCGGGTGCGCAGGATCGCATCCGTGAGGGCGCTGCCGATGAAGCCGTTCACGCCGAGAATCATGATCTTCAGTGCCATAACCGTCCTCGAACAGCGCGCAGCGGCGCGACCAACAAAGCAGAGAATTCTAGCATTTCCTGTACCACGCTAGGCGAGCAGCGCCTGGAGCGCGCTCGCATAACGCGCCTCGAGCGCGGGGCGCTCGCGATGCCGACCGCCGCTCACCCGCTTCACCCCGGCGCGCCAGACGCAGTCGACCAGCCCCCGGTCGCCGGCGAAGATCCAGCTGTCGAGGAGCTCATCCTCACGCCGCCCGATGAGGACCGGGTGATCCGCCGTGAGCGTCACGAGGTCGCACGAGGCCCCAAGGGCGAGCCCGCCGCCGGCCGTCCCACCGGGGCGCAGCGCGCGCGCGCCGCCGCGCAGCGCCGCCTCGAAGAGACTGCGACCCGTGGATGCCCCGGCCGCGCTCGCGAGGACGTTGCGCGAGCGCCGCGCGAGGCGCTGTGAATACTCGAGAGTACGCAGCTCCTCGGCGGCGTCGAGTCGGATGTTGGAGTCGCTGCCGATACCGATCGGGCCGCCGCCGGCGAGAAACTCCGCGGCCGGAAAGATGCCGTCGCCGAGGCTCGACTCGGTGATGGGACACAGCCCCACCACCGCGCCGCGCGCGGTGATGCCGGCGAGCTCGGCAGGCTCGGCATGGGTGGCGTGCACCAGGCACCAGCGCTCATCGACCGGGGCGTTCGCCAGCAGCCATTCGATCGGCCGCAGCCCGCACCAGGCGCGGCACTCCTCAACCTCACGCAGCTGCTCGGCGATATGGATGTGCATCACGCCGCTGCCGGCGAGGTGCACCGCCGCGGCGAGCTCCCCGGGAGTGACGGCGCGCAGGCTGTGGGCCGCCACCCCGACGCTCGCGCCCGCGAGCGAGCGCACCGCGGCACGGCTCCCCTCCACGATGCGTGCGAAGCGCTCCGGGTCGTTGAGGAAGCGCCTCTGGCGCTCGCCCGGCGCCGCGCCGCCGAAGCCGCCGTGCGCGTACAGGGTCGGCAGCAGCGTGAGTCCGATCCCGGAGGCGGCCGCCGCGGCAGCGACACGCCCGGCGAGCTCGGCCGGGTCGGCGTAGGGGACGCCGTCGCGATCGTGATGCAGGTAATGAAACTCACCGACGTGGGTGAACCCCCCTTCGAGCATCTCCGCGTAGGCGAATGCGGTCAGCGCCTCGAGCTGCTCCGGATCGATGCGCCCGACGAAGCGGTACATGAGCTCGCGCCAGGTCCAGAAGCTGTCGCCGCCCGGTCCGCGGCGCTCGGTGAGGCCGGCGAGGCCGCGTTGAAAGGCGTGACTGTGGAGGTTACCGAGCCCGGGAAGTGCGATCCGGTGCCGCTCATCGCCAGGGCCGGAGGCCACACCCGCGTCGATGCGCGCGATATGCCCGTCCTGCACCGTCAGGCGCACGCCGCCCGACCAGCCGCCGGGCAGCAGGGCCGACTCAAACCACAGACTCCCCATGGCGTACATTATAAGGATGATCCCGTCCCAACCCCTCCCATGGCTCGAGGTGACGCGCGGTGCCGCCCCCCTCGTGGTGTCGATGCCGCACACCGGTACCGAAATTCCAGCCGACCTCGAGCCGCGGCTGCGCTCGCTGTGGCTGGCGCGCAAGGACACCGACTGGTGGATCGACAAGCTCTACGACTTCGCGCCCGGGCTCGGCGCGACGCTGATCCGCACGCGCATTTCACGCAGTGTGATCGACCCGAACCGTGATCCGACGGGTCTGTCGCTCTACCCCGGGCAGGCGACCACGGAGCTGTGCCCCACCACCACCTTCGACGGCGAGCCGCTCTACCGCCCGGGCGCCGCGCCCGCGGGCGCGGAGATCGCGGCGCGCCTGACGCGCTGGTTCGAGCCCTATCATCGCGCCATCGCCGCCGAGATCGACCGGCTGCACCAGCGCCACCCGCGGGTGGTGCTCTACGACTGCCACTCGATCCGCTCGCAGATCCCGCGCCTGTTCGCGGGCGTCCTGCCGAACCTGAATCTCGGCACCCACTCGGGCGCGAGTTGCGCCCCGGAGCTGACGGCGCGACTCGAGGCGCTCGCCGACGGTAGCGGCTTCACGCGCGTCACCAACGGGCGCTTCAAGGGCGGCTACACCACGCGCCATTACGGCCGCCCCCGCGAAGGTGTCCATGCGCTGCAGATGGAGCTCGCCTGCCGCGGCTATCTGCGCGAGCCCGGCGGGAGCGTACGCGAGGGTGACTGGCCCTGCCCCTACGACGAGGTGCTCGCCGCACCGCTGCGCTCGCTGCTGCAGCGGCTGCTGGACGAGTGCGTCCGCTTCGCGATTTTGCCCGCTTGACTAGAAACGGAATCCGACCGTAATCGGAATGAACTCGGTCGGGGTGTCGGTCTCGATGCGCTCGTAGCGTGCCTCGACGAACCATGACTGCCCGTTCGGCAGCGCGAAGTCGATGCCGCCACCCGCGTTCCACGCAAACCTGGTGACGTCGCTGCTGGCGACGATGTTGCGTCCGCCGCCCGGCCCGCAGAAGAAGGTATCGCAAAAGAAGCCGTTCTGGGTGAGCTCGATGCGCCGGTAGCCGAGTCCGACGCCGCCGAGGGCGTACACGTGCACCCACGGGTTGATCGGGGTGCGCAGCACCCCATCCGCGAATCCGGTGACGGTCTGCATCGAGCCGTCGTCGATCGGCGTGCCGGTCGCGGCCTCATTGGCGTTGATGAAGCCGCTGGTCGCCCAGGAGCGGGCGTAGTTGAGTTCGAAGCGCAGCCCGAGCGGGACGCCCGGCTGGGGCATGATGTTCACTCCGCCACCGAACGTGAAGCCGTTGTTGAAGTCCTGCGCAGCATCGCCCTCGGTGATGCTCGCACCGCCGTCCATGAAGAACTGCATCGGCCGACCCGCCGGATACGGGTACTGATAGGTCTGCGCGAGAGCCGGCGCGGCGACCCCGGCCAGCGTGAGAGGGGCAAGAACTCGCAACATGGTTTTCATGGCTCGCATGATCCTGTCCTTGGGCTGAATGTGGGCTGAATGCACCCCTCGCGCGCCGCGGCGCACGCAGTGATACTTGGACAGCCGCCGGCTCTAAGGGTTGCGTGTACGGCGCAGGCGACGCAGCACCGCGTCCTTGAGCTCGCGCACCTCACCGATCCCGAGCGCCGCGGCACACAGGAAGAACGCCGCTGCCGCGCAGCCGATGACCAGCGTGAGACTCGCGAGCTTCGGCCAGAAGTGCTGCGTCGCCCAGTCGGCGAGCAGCAGCTGCCCGCCGCCCCAGGCGACGGCGAGCAGCGCGAGCGAGGCGAGCGCGACCCGGCCGAGGAGCGCGCCCAGTGCGCGCGACTCGAGTCGTCCCAGGTGCGAGCGCATGAGGAGATAGAGAATGAGGAAGTTGCTGGTCGCGACGCAGGCGGTCGAGAAGGCGAGCCCGCGATGGCCCCAGCCGAGGTGCAGGGTGAAGATCCAGTTGAGGAAGAGGTTGAGCGCCACCGCGACGAGGCTCACGATCATCGGCGTCTTGCGCCGGTCGATCGCGTAGAAAGCGTTCACCAGCACCTTGAGCGCCGCGTAACCGCACAGGCCGAGCGCGTAGAAGCGCAGCGCGCCGGCCGACTCGGCCGTCTCGTACGCCGTGAAACGCCCGTGCTGGTAGAGCACCGAGATGATCGGGTCGGCCAGCACGATGAGCCCGATGCTCGCCGGAATCGTCATGAGGAAGGCGAGCCGCATGCCGCGGGCCAGCTCGATGCGAAACGCGCGGTGCTGCCCCGTGGCCGCCATGCGCGCGAGCAGCGGCAGCGCCACGGTGCCGAGCGCCACCCCGAACACCCCGAGCGGCAGCTGCATGAGACGGAACGCCACCGTGAGCCAGAAAGTCCGGCCGTCGCCGAGCTGCGAGGCGAACACCGAATTGACCAGCACATTCACCTGCGTGGTGCTCCCCGCGATCACCGAGGGTCCCATGAGGCGCAGGATCGAGCGCACGCCGGGATCGCGCCACGCGAAGTCGAGGTGATAGTGGTAGCCGACGCCCCGCAGCGCGGGCAACTGCACCATGAGCTGCAGCGCACCGCCGATGAGCGTGCCGATCGCGAGCCCGAAGATGGCGCGGGTGCCGAAGTGCGGATCCAGCCAGTAGCCGAGCAGCACCCCGGCGATGATCGACCCCAGGTTGAAGAAGCTCGAGGCCATCGCCGGCACGCCGAACACGTTGCGCGCGTTCAGGAGGCCCATCGTGAGCGCGGCGAGCGACACCAGCAGGATGAAGGGGTACATGACGCGCGTCAGGGTGACGGTGAGCGCGGCCTTCTCGCCCTCGAATCCCGGCGCCAGCACCGACACCAGCCACGGGGCGAACACGATGCCGAGCACCGTGATGGCGCTCAGGACCACCGCGGTGAGCGTCGCCACCTTGTTGGCGAGCCGCCAGGCGGTCGCCTCACCCTCGATGGCGACCGTTCTGCTGAAGACGGTGACGAAGGCGGTCGAGAGCGCGCCTTCGGCGAACAGGTCGCGCAGCAGGTTCGGGATGCGAAACGCGATGGTGAACGCATCCATGATGCGCCCACCGCCGAACAGCGCGGCGAAGATCTGCTCGCGCGCCAGCCCCAGCACCCGGCTGCAAAGCACCGCGAGCCCGACGACGCCCGCGGCCCTGGTATCAAGCTTCTCGGCGCGCGCCTCCGCGCCCGTTTCGCCAGCTGGCATGCGGCATCACGGTATCACCTGGCGGCTCGGGGCGCGAGCCGGTGTCAGTGGACGTGCCAGGTGGCGGTGACGCCGATGGTGCGCGGCCGGAACGTGTAGTCGTTCTCCTGCACGGTGGCCGCTCCGCCCGGCTGTCCGAGCGCGTAGTTGGTCACGGTGTGCGAGTCGAACAGATTGTCGATGAATGCCGCGATCTGCCAATCGCCGACGTTCACGCCGGCGCGGAGCGAGGCAAAGCTGGTCGCCGGCAGGGCGTAGGTGAATGGGTTGTACTGCGCGGTGTCGTTTGGATTCTGCAAGGTAGACAGCCAGGGATTGCGGCTCTGGTATTCCCAGTCGGCGCGCACGAAGGCCGTATGCTCCCCGAGGTTGAAGCCGTACTCGACGCCGAGCGCCACGGTGAACGGCGAGTTGAGCCCGGGCGCATAGTCGATCGCCGACTGCCCCGAGATGGCATCGCCGTTGCTCGACTTGCACGGCACGAACAGGGGGCCCGTCTGGCAGCCGAGCGGTGAATCCTTGGTGTAGCGCGCGCTGGTGTAGCCGGTGCCGAAATCGATGTTCACCGGCCCGAGCGCCATCTGCGCCTGCAGATCCCCGCCCCAGGCAACGGCGGTTCCCAGGTTGTCGGTGAACTGCAGCCCGCAGGCACCCGCCACGTACACGCTCTGCTGGATGCTGTCCCACTTGATGTAGTAGATGCTGGTGGCGATCCGCAGCGAATCCCCGAACAGGTTCTTGGAGCCGATCTCGTAGCTCTGCGTCGAATCGGACTTGTAGGTGATCGGCGCACCGTTCGGATAGCCCGCGGCCGCCAGATCCGCGTCGCAGTACGACGGCAGCGGTGCGTTACCGCCGCCGACGCGGAAGCCCTTGGCGTAGGTCGCATAGTAGAGATTCTTCGGATCGACCTGGAACGACAGGGTCACCTTGGGCGTATTGGGAGTCTCGCTCTCCGCGGCGGTGGCCGGGCCGGGACCGAAGTTCTCGAGGCCGTCGGCGTAATGCGTCATCGTGAACTCGGTATGCGCGACGCGCTCCCCGACCGTCAGCCGGAACCAGTCGGTGAAGGCGTAGCTCAGCTCCCCGTAGCCGGCGATTTGCCGGTCGAAGGTGGTGTTGGCGTTGTAGTAGATGTCGCAGGCCGGAATCGCCGTGTAGTTGGCGCTGGTCGGGCACGAGTAGTACGGCCCGTAGTAGGCCGGGTCGGTCGGATCGATCCCGTACAGGTACTGGTAGAACGGAACGATCTGGGTGTCCTTGAGCTCCTCGATGCTGCCTTCCTTGGCCAGCTGCCAGAACGCGCCGATCGTCCAGCGGAGCCTGGAGTTGTCGTCGGCCGACTGCCACCGCGCCTCTCCGGTGTAGCTCTGCTGCGTGTTGGTCATGACGTTGGGCGTGTTGTAGCCGGCGAAGCCGGGGGGCAGGTGGATGCCGCTGCCGTCGAGCAGCGGAAACCACGGGCACCCGACCGGCGCCCCGGTGGCCTCGCAGCCCACGCCGAAGTACGCGCCGGCGGTCTGGTAGTAGCTCAGGTCGTAGACCGTGCCCTGGTAGGCCGTGATCTGCTTGCGATGGAAATACGAGCCGGTCGCGATGAACTGACTGCCGCCGAGATCCCATTGCAGCTTCACCGCCGGCAGGTAGTACTCGTCGTCATTGGGAATGCGCTCCGGGGTGGCGGTGTTGAACTGCCCCGCGCCTGGATTGGAGTACGCCGGCCAATAGGTCGAGTCGTCGTCCTTTTTCTGATGCTGGTAGAGAATGCTCGGCGTGACGCTGACCGAGCTGCTCGGCTGCCACACCGCCGCCAGGCGGCCGACGAAAGTGCCGCTGCGGTTGATGTTGCGGTCGACCACGGCAGCGGTGCTGGGGTCGACGCGGTTGATCCAGCCGCCGTCCTCGCGGTACCAGGCACTCGCGCGAAAGCCCAGGGTCCCGTCCACGATCGGAGCACCGTGGGCGATCCCCAGCTCTTCGTTGGGCTCCCCGTACCGCGTGAAGGAAACTTCGCTGCGCAGGTAGGTGCTCGAGCTGCTGACGCTCGGCTGCGTGAGGATGTAGCGCACCGCGCCGCCCTCGGAGCCGGCGCCGAACAGGGTGCCCTGCGGACCGCGCAGGATCTCGACACGCTCGAGGTCGAAAGTCTTGGGCAGCGTATCGTCGGGGTTGAATCCCACCGAGCGCATCTGAATCGGCGTGTCGTCGATGTAGATACCGGTCGTGCCGGCGCCGCCCGAGGACGAGATGCCGCGGATGGAGATGGCGTTGGTCGCCGAGTTATCGATCGAGACGCCGGGTGTAAACCGGGCCACGTCGAGGAAGTCCTTGATGCCCTTGTCGTCCATGTCCGCCTGGGTGAGAGCCGTGACGCTGACCGGGATCTTACTCAGCGACTCCTCGCGCCGCGTCGCGGTCACCACGATCTCCTGCAGCGGATGCTCGGCCTCGCTCGCGCCCTGCGTGCTCGCCGGTGCGGCGGGCCCGCTCGCCGCCGCCTCGTCGGCGCGCAGGACTGCGCACGGCAGCAGCGCCGCCAAGCCCGATGCCAGCGTGCCGACGACGATCAGCGAAACCCTGGATGTGTGCATAGTCCACCCTCCCCTGTCTTTTCTTCGCAAACCCTACGATTGCAGCAGCACCGCGGCGTCCGCGTCCCAGCTCACGAACACCTCGTCGCTCCAGTCGATCGCCCACTCCGACGTACGGCGCTCGTTCTGCGAGAACGCCATCACCACTTTGCCGCTCGTGGTCTTGATGTGGTACGTGGAGCGGTTGCCGAGATAGCCGAGCTCCCACACCATGCCGCGCAGCTGATTGACGCGCGCACCACTCGGCGGCTCCTTGCCGAGGCGGATCTTCTCCGGCCGCAGCGCCACCCAGACGCGCTGCCCGGGCGCGAAGCGCCCATCCTCGTCCACCAGCAGCTCGCCGCCGATCTCGGGGCACTGCACGGTGATCAGGCCCGGCTCGCAACGCGTCACCGTCCCCTCGAAAAGATTCGTCGTGCCGACGAAGTCGGCGACGAAGCGGCTCGCCGGGAATTCGTAGATCTCCGACGGCGTCCCCACCTGCACCACCTTGCCGTGATCCATCACGGCGATGCGCGTGGCGAGTGCCATGGCCTCGTCCTGGTCGTGGGTCACGACGATGAAGGTGATCCCGACCTTGTACTGCAGATCCATGAGCTCGAACTGCGTCTGCTCGCGCAGCTTCTTGTCGAGCGCCGACAGCGGCTCATCGAGCAGCAGCACCTTCGGGCGCCGGATGAGCGCGCGGGCCAGCGCCACGCGCTGGCGCTGCCCGCCGGACAGCTGGTGCGGCTTGCGGCCGGCGACCTGCGTCAGCTGCACCATCTCGAGCGCCTCGTGGATGCGGCTCCTGCGCGTCGCGGCGTCCATCCTGATGCGGCTGATGCCGTAGCCGACGTTGCGCTCGACCGTCATGTGCGGAAACAGCGCGTAGGACTGGAACATCATGTTCACGGGCCGCTCGTACGGCGGTACGCCGCTCATCGGCGCGCCGTCGATGAGGATGCGGCCGCTGCTCGGCTCGGCGAACCCGGCCAGCATGCGCAGCAGCGTCGTCTTGCCGCACCCCGAAGCGCCGACCAGCGCGAACATCTCGCCCTTGTAGATGCTGAGGCTCACCGCATCGACCGCGGTGAAGCCGCCGTAGCTCTTGCTGACCCCATCGATGACGATCTGCGGCGTGGCGTTGGGGTCGAGCCACGGCCGGTCCACGCTCTGCTTCTGTTGGGTGGCGATCACCTCTTGGCTCCTCGGCTCAGAACTCCCCGGGCGGCGTGGCGCGCCGGCGCTCGGGAGCGAAGAACGGCCGCTCGACGACCCGCGCGCGCACCACGCGCCGCTCCCACACCAGCTCGCGGTTGAGATAGATCTCCGCCCACAGCGTACTCCCGGTCGAGAAATGCGGCGCATCCACCATGGCGAGCGCCAGGTTGCGCTTGGTGGTGGGCGACCAGACCGCGGATGTCACGCTGCCCGCCTGGCGGCGCAGCGCCTGGTCGCTGTAGAGCAGCGCGTTGTGGGCCGGCTTGGTGCCCTCGACGTCGAGGCCCACGAGCAGGCGGCGGCTGCCGCGGCGCCGCTCCTCGAGGAGCGCACGGCGGCCGGTGAAATGTCCCTTACCGAAGTCGACCAGCCAGGCGAGGCCGAGCTCGAGCGGCGAGCGCTCGGTGCCGATGAAGAGCGTGCGCTCGCTCGGAATGAAGTCGACGTTCGGCATGAGGAACCCCGCCTCGATGCGCGCGATGTTGAGCGCGCGCGAGCCGACCGCGCGCAAGCCGCGCGTGCGGCCCGCCTCCACCAGCACGTCCCACACGCCTGCGGCGTCCCTGGGCGCCATCCACAGCTCGTACCCTAAGTCCCCGGTGAAGCCGGTGCGCGACACCATGAGCGGCGCATCGCCGGCCGCCGGCACGGTAAAGCTCCCGAGCTCGAAGGGCTTCAAGCGCTCGACACCGGCGACACCGGCCTTGCGCAGCACCGAATACGAGGTCGGGCCCTGGAGCGAGAGCGCCGCGACCTCCTCGGTCACCTCGCTGAGCACGACGTCGAAACCGACCGCCGAATCGAGCAGCCAGTCGAGCTGGCGCTCCGCGGTGCAGAGGCGGTACTCGCCCGCGGCGAGACAGAACACCGTGCCGTCATCGATCAGGTGTCCGGCGTCGTTGCACCACACACTGTAGGCGACCCGCCCCGGACGGAGCTTGCCGATGTCGCGCGTCATCAGGCGGTTGAGGAAGCGCAGCGCGTCGGGCCCCGCGACGCGGTACTTGACCATCGGCGTCAGGTCGTAGAGCGAGGCGGCGTTACGGATCGCGAAGTATTCCTGCTCGGCGGTCGTGAACACGTCGACCGTGGTGTAACCCGCCCACGGGATGAAGGCGTCCGACTGCGCGAGCGCACGGGCGCGCTCGTGGAACGGTGTCGGCAGCAGCGGCCGGCGATAGTGCGGTTCGCTCTCGGTGAGCATCCTAGGCTGCCTCTCTCACGATCTCGCGCGCGGCGTTGCGTCCGGCAAGCCCCATGACACCGCCGCCCGGATGGCAGCCGGCACCGCACAGGTACAGGCCGCCGACCGGCGCGCGGTACTGCGCGACGCCCGGCACCGGGCGCAGCATGAAGAACTGGTCGAGGGCGAGCTCGGCGTGATGCCAGTGCCCGCCCGTGATGCGGAACTCGCGCTCGATGTCCGCCGGCGTGAGGAGCTCGGCATGGCGCACCTGGCCGCGCAGTCCCGGCGCGAGCGTCGTCAGCGTGTCGATGAGGAGCCCGGTGAAGCGCTGGCGGCCGCCGGCCCAGCCGCCCGCGAGCGCGAAGGGCGCGTACTGCGCGACTACCGAGAGCACGTGAGCGCCCGCCGGCGCGAGCGCCGGGTCCGCGGCGGTCGGCACGGTGATCTCGAGTATCGGGCTGGCGGAGAATTCGCCGTACTTGGCGTGGTTGAAGGCGCGCTCGATGTGCTCGGGCGACGGCGCCCAGAGCAGCCGGCCTCTGAGCGCCGCGGCATCGAGTCCGGCGAACTGCGGCGCACCGTCCAGCGCCAGGTGCAGCTTCGCCGCGAGTCCGCGGGCGCGCAGGTGCACGATGCGGCGCACGAAGCCCGCATCGAGATGCTCGCTGCCGAGGAGGCCGAGGAAGGTGGTCTTGGGGTCGGCGCTCGAAACCACGGCGCCGGAGGCGATCTCCTCGCCGCTCGCGAGCACGACCCCGGCGGCCCGGTCGTCGCGCACCAGGATGCGCTTCACCAAAGCGCCGGTGCGAACTTCCGCGCCGGCGGCGAGCGCCGCACGGGCGAGGGCCTCGGAGAGCGCGCCGAGTCCGCCCGCCGGTTGCGCGAGTCCGCCGTTCTCCTCCGCTCCCGCCGCCAGGCGATACAGCAGCGTGAACACCGTGCCCGGCGAGCGCGGTCCGTAGTTGGTTCCGAGCACCGCATCGAAGGCGAGCGCTCCCTTGAGGAGCGGCGACTCGAAATGCTCATCGAGCAGGTCCTGCACGCACATCGGCCCGATGCGCAGGAGCTCGCGCATATCGCGGCGGCCGAGCGTGCGCAGCCGCAGGCCCAGCCCGAGCAGCGCCGCCCGGTCGCGCCAGCCCGAAGTGCCGAGCCGCGGCGGCGTGGCGCCGAGGATGGGGCGCAGCCTTGCTGCGAGCCGCGCGAGCCGCGCGCGATAGCCGGGATAGGCCGCCGCGTCATGGGCGGACTGGGCGGCGAGCACCGCCGCGCCCTCGGGCCCGAGCGGCAGGTGCGCATCGTCAGCCGAGAGCGCAGTCGTCGGCAACTGCCCGGCGGCGAGCGTGAGTCCGTGCGCGCCGAGGTTCAAGTCCGCGATCAGCTTGCCCGGCATGAGATGCAGCAGGTGCGCGCAGGCTGACACGCGAAAACCCGGCGCGAACTCGCGCGTCACCGCCGCCCCGCCCACCCGGTCGGCCGCCTCGAGCACCAGCACCGAGCGGCCGGCGCGCGCCAGGTAGGCCGCGCAGGTGAGCCCGTTGTGACCTCCGCCGACCACGATGCAGTCGTAGCTCCCGCCGCGGACCGCGCGCGCCGCGCTCACGAAGCCCTCCCGAGGTCGCGCAGGATCTCGCGGGCCGCATTGGCGCCCGGCGCGCCCATGACGCCGCCTCCGGGGTGGGTGCTCGCGCCGCACAGGTAGAGTCCGTCGAGCGGCGCGCGGTACTGCGCGTAGCCGGGGATGGGACGGTTGAACAGCAGCTGATCGAAGGTGAGCTCGCCCTGGAAGATGTTGCCCTCGGTGAGGCCCACTTCATTCTCGATGTCCTGCGGCGTGCGGATCTCGGCGTGCAGGATGAGGTCGCGGAAATCCGGACTGTGGCGTGCGATCGCATCGATCACGGTGTTGCCGAAGGCCTGGCGCTTCTCAGCCGTCCACTCGCCATCGGCCAGCCGGTACGGGCAGTACTGCACGAACACCGACATGTAGTGCTTGCCGTCGGGCGCCATGGTGGGATCGATCTGCGACGGGATCAGCATGTCGACGTACGGCGAGCGCGACCAGCGCCCTTCCTTCCAGTCGTCGTAGCCGCGCTCGAGCATCTCGAGGGTATCGGTCACGTGCAGGTCGCCGCGTATCGCGGGCGAGCCCGGCGGAATGGCCGGGAACTGCGGCAGTGCGTCGAGGGCGATGTTGAGCTTGCCCGAGGAGCCGCGGATCTTGAAGTTGCGCACCTGCTCGAGGAACTCCCCGGGCAGCTCCTTCGCCTCGATGCTCTCGAGGAAGGTGCGCTTCACGTCGAGGTTCGACACCACGACCGGCGCGCGGATCTCTTCGCCCCCCGCGAGCACCACCCCGGTGGCGCGACCGCCGCGCGTGAGGATCCGCTCCACCGGCGCCTCGGTGCGCACCGCACCGCCGCTCGCCTCGAGAGATGCGGCAAGCGCGCGCGTGATCGCGCCCATGCCCCCGCGCGCGAAACCCCAGGCGCCCACCGCGCCGTCGATGCTGCCCATGTAGTGGTGCAGGAGCACGTAGGCGCTGCCCGGCGAGCGCGGTCCCAGCGCCGTGCCGATGATCGAGCTGCCGGCGAGGTGCGCCTTGACGATCTCGCTCTCGAAGTATTCCTCGAGCATGTCGGCGCAGCTCATGGTGAAGAAGCGCAGCGTGTCGCAGAGGCGCTCCTCGCCCAGGCGGTTGAAGTGCCCGCCGAGCCACAGGAGCTCGCGCAGGTCGCGCGCGCGGAACGAGGTTGGGTCGGGCGGCGTGCGCAACAGCAGCGGCTTGATGAAGCGGCAATGGCGCAGCATGTCGCGCACGAAGCGCTCGTAGCTTTCCGCGTCGCGGCGCGAGTGGCGCGCGATCTCACGCCGCAGGGCGTCGTGGTTGTCGTACAGCGCCAGGTGTCCGCCGCCGCGCATCAGCGTGCAGCCACCCTCGTAGGGAATGATCTGCAGCCCGAAACGCGGCAGCTCCAGGGTGCGGATGATCTCGGTGCGCAGCAGGCTGCAGACGTACGAGCAGTTCGAGTAGGTGAAGCCGTCGTAGAGACGCCGGCTCACCGCCGCGCCGCCGATGTAGGCGTTGCGCTCGAGCACCAGCACGTCGAGGCCCGCGCGCGCCAGGTAACAGGCGGCGACCAGCCCGTTGTGCCCGGCGCCCACCACGATGACCTCGTGGCGGCTGCGCGCGGCGCCCCTCCTCACCGCGCCCTCCCCGACGCTGCGCCCATCGTCAGGCCGGAACCCGGCGCGTGGTGCCGAGGGAGCTCAAAGTGCGGTCGATGGCGATCTCGAAGGCGCTGAGCGTGTCCTTGAGGCACGACTCGTCGTGCGCCGCGGACACGAACCACGGCTCGCGCGAATCCGGCTCGCACAGGATGCACTCATCGTGCAGCTGCTTCGCGGTGGCATCGTAGAAGGTGTAATCGCTCCCCTTCCAGTCGCGGTAGGTACGCGGCGGGTCGTGCGCGAAATACAGTCCGCTCATCGAGGGGTGGCCGACGAAGCTGTGGGCGATGCCGCGGGCTTTGAGGATCTGGCTCATACCGCTGCGCAGCTGCGTGCCGTAGGTGGCGAGCGAGGCGAGCGCATCGGTCTCGGCGAGGATCTCGAGGGTCTTGGCCGCGGCCGCGAGCGACACCGGGTGGGCGGTATAGGTGCCGCCATGGGCCACGCCCTTGCCGAGCTTGCGCATGATGTCCTCGCGCCCGGCCAGCACCGAGATCGGATAACCGTTGGCGACCGCCTTGGCGAAGGTGCACAGGTCGGCGCGCACGCCGTAGAGCTCCTGCACGCCGCCGCGCGCCACGCGAAAGCCCGTCTTCACCTCGTCGATGATCATCACCACGCCATAGCGGTCGCAGAGCGCGCGCGCCGCGCGCACGTACTCGGGCTCGGCGGCGATGCCTAAGCAGTTGCCCATGATGGGCTCGACCAGCAGGCACGCGATGCGGTCGCCGTGGCGCTTCAGCACGTCCTCGAGCTGGTTGGCGTCGTTCGCCTGCACGAAGTGAGCGAAGTGGCGCGTCGCGAGCGGCACGCCCTCGCTATAGGGGTGCACCTCCGGGTCGCCGACCTGCTTCCACTTGTCCATGGGCGTGTACCACATCGCGGCATCGAAGAGGCCGTGGTAGCTCCCCTCGAGGATCACGTAGTCATCGCGCCTGGTGAAGGCACGCGCCAGGCGCAGCGCCGCCATCACCGCCTCGGTCCCGGAGTTGGAGAAGCGCACCAGCTCGGCGGCCGGCACCATGCTCGCGATGCGCGTGGCCACCTCGTACTCCGCCTCGGTGGAGAGCGCGAACACACCGCCGACCTTCATCCCGGCGCGGGCCGCGGCGTCGACGCGCTCATCGGCGTAGCCGAGGATCGAGGGGCCGTAGCCCATGCGGTAATCGACGTAGACGTTGCCGTCGAGGTCGGTGATGCGCGCGCCGCGCCCTTCCTTCACGTAGATGGTGCGATCCTCGCCCCAGTAGCGGAAATTCGAGGCCACCCCGAGCGGCAGCCGCGTCAGCGCCCGCCGGAAATGCTCGTGATTCCTGGTCATGGTTCTCGCCATGGCACTCGCTCCCCCAAATGAAGAAACCGGGACAGGGGTCCGGCCACCGCGGCATCGGACTATATGATCATATAGTTTTTTGGGGTAAAATTAAACAAGCGTATAAATCAGCCCCGGGACCATCGCCATGAGCTCCGCCACCGCCCGTCCGATCGAAGCCCCCCCGGCCATGGCACCCCGCTCGCTGCCGGCCTGGGTGTACAACCACCCCGAAATGACCCGGCTCGAGCTCGAGCGGATCCTCAAGCCGAGCTGGCAGATCGCCTGCCACGTGAGCCAGCTCCCGCGCCCCGGCGACTTCGCCACCTTCGAGCTCGGCGGCGACAGCGTCATCGTGCTGCGCGATGCGAGCGGCGCGCTGCGCGCGCTGCGCAACACCTGCCGCCACCGCGGCACGCGGCTCCTGGAAGGCAGCGGGCACTGCTCCGGGCGTATTACCTGCCCGTACCACGGCTGGACTTACCGCTACGACGGCTCGCTGCTCGCCACCCCGGCGCGCGACAGTTTTCCGGATCTCGACCTGCGCGAGCACAGTCTGGCTGTCGTGCCCCACGAGACCGCCCTCGGCTTCGTCTGGGTGTGCCTCGGCGCCGATCCGGCACCGCCGCCGTCGGTCGTCTGGGCGCCCTTCCTCGAGGAGCTCGCACCCTACCGGCTCGATGAGCTGGTACCGCTGCAGCCGCTGTTCCGTGAGGAGTGGCAGGTCGACTGGAAGATCGCCATGGACAACTACCTCGAGTCCTATCACGTGCCGATCGGCCATCCGGGGCTGAACCGCATGTTCACGCCCGACTACGAGGATCAGCGTGGCGCCCCGGGCATCGGCCGCGGCATCAGCTGGATGCGCGCGGCGCCCTCCGCACGCTGGAGCGAGCGCGTCTATCAGAAGTACGTGAGCGCGGTGACCGCGCCGCACCTGCCGGAGCGCGAGCGCCGCAGCTGGCGCTTCTACAGCTACCTGCCGAACCACGGCATCGACATCTTCCCGGAGCAGATGGACTTCTTCCAGGTGCTGCCGCGCGGCCCCGGCAAGGCGCTGATCCGCAGCGCCTCCTTCGGGCTGCCCGACGAGCGGCGCGAGATGCGTCTGGTGCGCTGGCTCGGCAACCGCATCAACATGCAGGTCAACAACGAGGACCGCGAGCTGTGTGAGCGGCTGCAGCGCGGCATCGCCGACAGCGCCTACCGGCCGGGGCCCCTTTCGACCATCGAGACCTGGATGCTCGAGTTCCACAATCTGCTGCGCGCGCGCATCCCCGAGGTGCGGCTCGCCAGCGCGCCGGCGCGCTTCGCCTGAGGCGCGCGCGGCGCATGTCGGCACCAGCCCGAGCCGCCCTCGGTGCGGTTCCTGCGGATGAGGCGCGGCGCGTGCGTGCCCGGCAACGCCTCATCGAGGCGTGCATCTCGGCGCTGCATCTCTACGGACCTTCGCGCACCACCGTGAGCCGCGTGGTGGCGCTCGCCGGGCTCTCCCCGGGCATCGTGCGCTTCTACTTCGACTCCAAGGCCGCCATGCTGGTCGCGGCGCTCGAATACCTCGCCGCGGAATTCGGCGAGCGGGTACTGAAGCCGGTCGCCGCACTCAAGCATTCCCCGGTGGTGGCGCTCGGACTGCTCGTCGAGCTGTACCTCGATGCCGAAATCGCCAGCCCGCGCAAAGTGTCGGTGTGGTACTCGTTCTGGGGCGAGGCGAGCTCGCGCCAGGAGTACCTCGACATCTGCGGCGGCAAGGATGAGGACTTCGCCCGACTGGTACGCGAACTGGTCGACACGCTGATCGCCCAGACCGGCGCCCGGCATCTGGATGCCGACGGCGTCGCCCTCGGGCTCATCGGAGTGCTCGAGGTCCTCTGGCAGGGCATCGCTTTCCAGAACGAGGAGAACATCGACCGGCGCGCGCTGGTGGCGCGCGCCCTCGCCTACCTGCGTTCGGTCTTCCCGGGACAGTTCCCCGGGCCCGTGCCGCTGCGCGCGCGCCGCGCCCGGTGAGTACCGGTACGCGGGTTTATCCCGCAGAATAGCCCGCTACGGCTCGAGGCGAAGCGCGCGCATCATGAAAACAGGCGGGAGTCCCAGGCGCTGGCTCATCATCCTGCCGCCGCTGCGTGTTCCTGCTCGTGTTCTTCCTGGTCCCGTTCGCCTTCGCCTTCAAGATCAGCTTCGCCGAGAGTGCGGCACACGTGCCGCCGTTCACCGACGTGCTGGTGTTCACGCCCGATCATCACCTGAAGATCGCCGCGACGCTCGACAACTACCGCTACCTGCTGACCGACGAGGTGTACGGGGTCTCGTATCTGTACTCGCTCCGTACCGCCTTCTTCGCGACGCTCGTGTGCCTGGCGCTCGGCTACCCGATGGCGTACGCCATCGCGCGCTCGCCGCGCGCCACGCAGGGCGTGCTGCTGCTCGTCATCATGCTGCCCTTCTGGACGTCCTTCCTGCTGCGGGTCTACGCGCTCGAGGGCATCATCCGCGACAACGGCCTGCTCAACACGGTGCTGCTGCAGCTCGGGCTGATCCACCGAGCCGCTGCAGCATCATGCGCACCAACCTCGCCGTTTACCTCGGCATCATCTATTCCTATCTGCCGTTCATGGTGCTGCCGCTGTTCGCGACGCTGGAGAAGCTCGACCCGACGCTGCTCGAGGCGGCCGCCGACCTCGGCAGCACGCCGTGGCGGGCGTTCCTCGACGTGACACTGCCGCTGTCGGTGCCGGGCGTGATCGCCGGCTCGATGCTGGTGTTCATCCCGGCGGTCGGCGAGTTCGTCATCCCCTCGCTGCTCGGCGGACCCGACAACCTGATGATCGGGCGGGTGCTGTGGGATGAGTTCTTCGGCAACCACGACTGGCCGGTGGCCTCCGCGGTGTCGATCGCGTTCCTGCTGCTGCTGGTCGGGCCCGATCGCCATCTACCAGTACTACAGCGTGCGCCAGCTCGAGGCCTGAGGGCTCATGGAGAGGCGCGGCTCGCTGTTTCCCCTCTCGGTGCTGTGCTTCGGCATCGCCATTCTCTACATCCCGATCCTGGTGCTGATCGCCTACTCCTTCAACGCCTCGCCGCTGGTGAACGTCTGGGGCGGCTTTTCCACCGGCTGGTACGCCGCGCTGTTGCATAACCACCAGCTCCTGGACGCAGCGCTGCTGTCGCTCGAAGTCGGCGTGAGCGCCTCCACCGGCGCGGTAATCCTCGGCACACTGGCGGCCGTCGCGCTGGTGCGCTTCCGCCGCTTCCGCGGCCGCCTGCTGCTCACCGGCATGGTGAATGCGCCGCTCGTCATGCCCGAGATCATCACCGGCATCACGCAGCTGCTGCTGTTCGTCTCGATGATGCAGCTGATCTCCTGGCCGCACCGCGGCTTCACCACCATCGTCATCTCGCACGTGACCTTCTGCACCGCCTACGTGACCATCACGGTGCAGTCGCGCCTCGCGAGCGCCGACCGCTCGCTGGAGGAAGCCGCCATGGACTTAGGCGCGGGTCCGGTACGCGCCTTCCTCGAGATCACGCTGCCGATCATCGCCCCGGCGATCGTCTCGAGCTGGCTGCTGTGCTTCACGCTGTCGCTCGATGACCTCGTCATCTCGAGCTTCGTATCCGGGCCCGGCGCGAGACACCCTGCCGATGGTGATCTACTCGAAGGTGAAGCTCGGCGTCAGCCCCGACATCAACGCGCTCGCGAGCCTGATCGTCTGTGGCGTCGGCGTCCTCATCCTCACGGCCGGCTGGCTGATGCGGCGCGCCGAGCGCCGCCGCGCGCTCGAGATGCAGCTCGCAGGCCGCTGATCATCCGCGGCCGGCACGCGCGCCTTCAGAGGCCGGTCTTGATGCGCGTCCAGGTGCGCGTGCGGATGCGCTCGAGGGGAGGTGCCACCTCGCTCGAGTGATACAGGCGCGCCTCGACTTCGGGTGTCGGGTAGATGGTCGGATCGTGCAGGATCTGCGGGTCGATGAAGGCATTCGCCGCCCGGTTGTCGTTGCCGTAGTGGATCTCGTTGGTGATGGCGGCGATCACCTTCGGCTCGAGGATGAAGTTGAGGAACCTGAGGGCGTTGCCGGGATGCGGCGCGTCCGCCGGGATCAGCAGCGCGTCGTAGCTGCGTTGGCACCCTCCTTCGGCACGGTGAACGCGAGGTGCACGTCCACCCCGGCGGCGCGCGCCCGGTCGCGCGCGGTGGAGTAGTCCGCGGACCAGGACATCGAGATGCAGAACTCGCCGTTGATGAGGCCGTTCATGTATTCCGAGGAGTCGAAGGCCTTCACGTACTGGCGCACGCCCATCAGCAGCTTTTCCGCCTGGCGGTAATCCGCGGCGCTGTGTGTATTTGGATCGAGGTGCAGGTAATTGAGCGCCAGCTGCAGCACGTCCTCGGGGGAGTCGAGGAACGTCACACCGCAATCGGCGAAGCGTGCGATCAGCTCCGGCCTGAAGATCAAATCGAGGCTGTCGACCGGCGCATCCGCCATGCGCGCCTTCACCTGGTCGACGTTATAGGCAAAACCGTTGACCGCGTGCAGGTACGGCACCGCGTGGGCATTGCCGGGATCGGCCGCCGCCTCGATCGCCAGCACATGAGGATCGAGGTTCTTCCAGTTGGGGAGCTTGCTGCGGTCGAGCGGCCGGTAGATGCCGGCCCTGATCTGCCGTGCGAAGTAGTCGGTGGAGGTGCTCACGACGTCGTAGCCCGAGTCCCCGGCCATCATCTTGGCCTCGAGGGTCTCGTCCGAGTCGTAGGTGTCGTAGTCGACGCGGATGCCGGTGGTGCGCTCGAAATCGGCGATCGTGTCCTTGCCGATGTAGTCGGCCCAGTTGTAGACGTGCAGCACCGGCTCCTCGGCGCCGCCGTGCGTGCCGCGCCCACAGGCGGTGAGGGCGAGGACGCCGAGCAGCGTTGCGAGCGCGGCGCGCCCGCCCGCCCGCACTACAGCTTCACCATGACGTGCCGCACCACGGTGTAGTCCTCGAAGGCGTAGACCGAGAGATCCTTGCCGTAGCCGGAGCGCTTGAAGCCCCCGTGCGGCATCTCGCTTACGGTGGCGAAGTGGGTGTTGATCCAGGTGGCGCCGTATTGCAGCTTCGCGGCGACCTGCATGGCGCGGCCCACATCGCGCGTCCACACCGAGGAGGCCAGCCCGTATTCCGAGTCGTTCGCCCAGCGCACCGCCTGCGCTGGATCGCTGAAGCGCGTCACCGACAGCACCGGGCCGAACACCTCGCGCTGCACGATCTCATCCTGCTGGCGGGCGCCGGCGATCACGGTCGGCTCATAGAAGAAGCCGCCGCCGGCGCGCTTCCTGCCCCCCGTGGTGACCTCGATGTGCGGCACCGCGGCCGCGCGCGCCACCATGCCGGCAACGCGCTCGCGCTGCCGCTCGGAGATCAGCGGTCCCATTTCGACCCCCGCTTCCTGCTGCGTGCCGACGCGGATGGTGCCCACCGCGCTGGTGAGGTCCGCGACCAGGCGCTCGTAGATGCGCTCGCCGGCGTACAGCCGGCAGGCCGCGGTGCAATCCTGGCCGGCGTTGTAGAACGCAAAGGTGCGCACCCCCGCCACCACGGACTCCAGATCCGCATCGTCGAACACGATCACCGGCGCCTTGCCGCCGAGCTCGAGGTGCGTGCGTTTCAGGTTCCCGGCGGCCGCGGTCAGCACCTTCTGTCCCGTGCCGACGTCGCCGGTGAGGGACACCATGCGCACGCGCGGGTGGCCGGTGATCGCCGTGCCGACCGGCTCGCCGCGCCCACACACGATGTTCACGACCCCGGGCGGCAGGATCTCGGTGAGCTGCTCCCCGAGCTTCAGCGCCGTGAGCGGGGTCATCTCGGAGGGCTTGAGCACGAGGGTGTTGCCGGCGGCGATCGCCGGGGCGATCTTCCAGGCCGCCATCATCAGCGGGTAGTTCCACGGCGCGATCGAGCCGACGACCCCCACCGGGTCGCGGCGGATCATGCTGGTGTGGCCCGGCAGGTACTCCCCCGCCGCCAGTCCCTGGGGGATGCGGCAGGCACCGGCGAAATACCGGAACAGATCCGCGATCCCCGGCATCTCGTCGTTGAGCATCGCGGCGAGCGGCTTGCCGGTATTGCGCGACTCGAGGCTGGCGAAAGCCCCCGCCTCGCGCTCGAGCGCGTCGGCGATCCTGAGGAGCGCCGCCGCACGCTCGCGCGGCGCCGTTCCCGCCCAGCCCTCGAAGGCCGCGTCCGCCGCCGCCACCGCGGCCTCGACCTGCGCGACGCTGGCCGCGGCCACCGTGGCGAGAGCCGCGCCGCTCGCGGCATCCAGCACCGTCTCGGGAGCCCCCTCGCCGCCCACCAGAGCGCCGCCGATCAACATCTGGGTCTGCATGCCTCGCTCCTCGCGGATCGCGGGCGCGGCTTGCCGCGCCACGCCGCTCCGCTATATTATTATAGCCATAATATTACCACGTCACCGGCGCTTAAAGCTCGAGGGGCCGACATGAACTCCGACGTCATCATCACCTGCGCCATCACCGGCGACGACACCAAGGTTACCAAGAGCCCGCACTGCGCCGATCACCCCCGAGCAGATCGCCGCCTCCGCGATCGAGGCCGCACGGGCCGGGGCTGCCATCGTGCACATCCACGTGCGCGATCCCGAGACCGGCGCCTTCAGCATGGAGACCCGGCACTACCGCGAGGTGGTCAAGCGCATCCGCGAGAGCAAGGTCGACGTCATCGTCAACCTCACCTGCGGCATGGGCGGCTACATCTACGTCGGCGACCACGGCCTCACCGACACCCCGGCGCCGGGGAGCGACTTCGTCAGCCAGGAAGACCGCATGCGGCACGTGATCGACCTGTGCCAGGAAGGCCTCTACCGCCCCGACATCGCCACGCTCGACTGCGGCTCGCTCAATTTCGGCGACGTCAACCGCGCCTACGTGTCGACTCCCAACTACCTGCGCAAGGGCGCGGCGATCCTGCGCGAGCTGCGCGTCAAGCCCGAGCTCGAGATCTTCGATACCGGCAACCTCTGGTTCGTGAAGCAGCTCATCAAGGAAGGGCTGCATCGACGCGCCGGCGCTGATCCAGCTGTGCTGCGGCATTCCCTAGGGCGTGCCGGCCGATCACCGGCCACCTGCTCGCGATGGTCAACTACCTGCCGCCCGAGTGCGTGTGGACCTCCTTCGCGGTGAGCCGCATGCAGATGCCGTGGGTGGCGCAGTCGGTGCTGCTCGGCGGCAACGTGCGCGTCGGGCTCGAGGACAACCTGTACCTGAGCCGCGGTGTCTATGCGAGCAACGCACAGCTGGTGGAAAAGGCGCGCCGCATCATCGAGGCGATGGGCGCGCGGGTCGTGAGCGCCGCCGAGGCCCGCGATCGCCTGAAGCTCGGCTGAGCCGCGCGCGCGGTACCATCGCACCGTGGCCGGGGTCTCCATCTACGAAACGCCGATCCTGCCCGGGTGGATCGACTATAACGGCCACGTGCGCGATGCGTACTACGGCGTCATCGTCAGCAGCGCCTGCGACGCGCTCATGGACCGTGTGGGGCTCGACGCCGCCTACCGTGCGCGCACCGACTGCACGCTGTATACGCTCGAGATGCACCTGCACTTCCTCAACGAGGTGAAGTCGACCGAGCGGGTCGCGGTCGCCGTCAGCATTCTCGGCGCCGACTCCAAGCGCCTGCACGCCGGCTTCACGCTCACCACCGCGCCGGCGGCCCCAGTCGCAGCGACGGTCGAGATGATGCTGCTGCACGTGCACCAGGGCGCCAGGCCCGGATCGCGCTCCCTTTCCGTCCGAGGTGGCATCGCGCATCGCCGCCCTCGCCGCCGCCTCTCCCGCCGCCGACTTCGGCCCCGGCTCGCGCGCGCTGGCGCTGCGCCCGGCGGACGCGCCGGCGCATGAGCCGCGCAGCTCTCGAGCGGCTGCTCGCCCCGCGCAGCGTCGCGCTGTTCGGCGGCGGTTGGACGGACGCCGTGGCCGCCGCGAGCCGCAAGATCGGCTACGCCGGCGAGCTGTGGCGCGTGCACCCCGCGCGCCCCTCGACGCCGGCGCAGCAATACTTCCGTTCGGTGGAGGAGCTCCCCGGAGCGCCCGACGCGGCCTTCCTCGCCGCGCCCAATCGCGAAGTCCCGGCGATCGCCGCGGCGCTCGCGGCGCGCGGCGCCGGCGGCTTCGTGTGCTTCGCCGCGGGCTTCTCCGAAACCGGTACGCGCGGAAGGCCGGCGCCTCACCGAGGAGCTGCTCGAGAGCGCGGGCGAGCTGCCGTTCTTCGGGCCGAACTGCTATGGCTTCGTCAACTTCTTCGACGGCGTCGCGCTGCTGGCCCGATCAGGTGGTCGGCACGCGGCGCGAGCGCGGCGTGGCGCTCATCTGCCAGAGCGGCACGATCTCGCTTGACTCTGCTTTTCAACGACCGCTCGCTGCCGATCGGTCTCGTCGTCACCGTCGGCAACCAGACGCGCCTGGCCGCCGAGGATCTGATCGAGCTGCTCGCCGCCGATGAGCGCGTCACCGCCTTCGGCCTCTACCTCGAAGGCGTCAAGGACGTCGGGCGCTTCGCGCAGGCCGTTGCGGCCGCGCGCGCCGCCGGCAAGCCCGATCGCACTGGTCAAGGCCGGGCGCACCGCCGCGGCTGCCCGCACCGCACACACCCACACCGGCGCGCTCGCCGGCGCGGATGCGGCCTTCGATGCCTTCTGCCGCCAGGCGGGCATCGCCCGTTGCGACTCGCTCGGTACGCTGTGCGAGACGCTCAAGGTGTTTCACTGCGGCGGGCCGCTCGGCGGCAAGCGCGTGCTCGTCATGGGGGCCTCGGGTGGCGACATGGCCATGACGGCCGACGACTCACGCTCGCTCGGACTCGACTTCGCGCCGCTGCCGGCCGCGAGCGCCGCGAGCCTGCGGGAGATCCTCGCGCGAGCGCGTGACGATCGCGAACCCGTTCGATTTTCACACCTACGTCTGGTTCGACCGTCCGCGGATGCGCGCGATGTTCTCCGTGACGCAGCGCGCCGGGTACGATGCGGTCGGGTTCATGATCGACTGTCCGCCCGAGGGCCAGGCCGACGCCAGCGCCTACCTGCACGGTGATCGAGGAATTCATCGCGGCGAGCCCCGGGTCGCAGGAGCCGCGCGGCGCATCATCTCCTCGCTCCCGGAATCGCTCCCGCCGGGGACGCGGCGAGCAGTGTCTTGCGGCCGGGGTCGTACCGCTACAGGGCCAGCGCGAAGCGCTCGAGGCGCTCGACCTCGCGAGCAGCGTCGGCGATGCCTGGCGCTGCGGCGCACGCGTGGAGCTGCGCCGGCCGCGCGCGCCCGGCGACCGCAGCCGCGCGCTGTCGCGAGCACGCGGCCAAGGCAGCGCTCGCGGCCCACGGCGTGCGCGTGCCGCGCTCGGCCGTGGTGCGCCCGCACGAGGCCGCAGCTGCCGCCGAGGCGCTCGGCTTTCCGGTAGTCATCAAGGCGACGGGCGCCGCCCTCGAACACAAGTCCGAGGTCGGCGGCGTGGTGCTCAACGTGCGCAGCGCCGCCGAGGCCGCAGCCGCCGCACAGCGTCTGGCGCCGCTCTCGGAGTCGCTGCTCATCGAGGCGATGGTCGCCGACGGCGTCGCCGAGGTGCTCATCGGCGTCACGGTGGATCCCCAGTTCGGCCAGCTGCTGGTGCTCGGCGCCGGCGGCGTGCTCACCGAGCTGCTGCGCGACATCGGTGACGCTCCTGCCGCCCTTCGATGCGGCGGCCGTCGCGGCTGCGTTGCAGCGGCTGCGCGTGGCAAAGGTTGCTCGGCGGCTTTCGCGGCCGGCCGGCCGGCGACGTGCCGGCGCTGGTGGAGACCGCGCTCGCCTGCGCCCGCTACGCGCAGGCCAACCTCGACACACTGGCGGAGCTCGACATCAATCCGGTCATCGTGCGGCCCGCGGGGTCTGGTGCGGTGGCGGTCGATGCGTTGATCCGCCTGACGGAGTAACAGCGACATGTCGGACTTGAGCAACAGCTCCTCCGGGGGCGTCTACACGCAGGCCAACGGCGCGGTGCTCGAGGTCACCCTCGACCGGCCCAAGGCCAACGCCATCGACCTCGCGGCGAGCCGGCGCCTGAACAAGGTGTTCGAGCAGTTCCGCGACGATGCGGCGCTGCGCGTCGCGATCCTGACCGGGGCCGGGGAGCGCTTCTTCGCGCCGGCTGGGACCTGAAGGCCGCGGCCGCGCGGCGAGGAGTCGGACACCGACTGGGGCGCTGCCGGCTTCGGCGGCCTCAACTACCCGCGCAACCTCGAACAAGCCGATCATCGCCGCGGTGAACGGCATCGCCTGCGGCGGCGGCTTCGAGATCGTGCTCGGTACCGACATCATCGTGATGGAGGAGCATGCGCAATTCGCGCTGCCCGGAGATCAACGTCGGCGTACTGGCCGATGCCGGCACGATCAAGCTGCGCCGCCGCATCCCCTACCACGTCGCGGTCGAATTCCTGATGACCGGCCGCTGGATGGACGCGCCGGAGGCCAAGCACTGGGGCCTCGCCAACCACGTCGTGCCGAAGGGCTCAGCGCCTGACGAAGGCGCGCGAGATCGCGCAGCAGCTCGCCGACGGGCCGCCGCTGCTGTTCCCCGCGATCAAGCAGCTGCTGCGCCACACCGAGATGGTGCCCGGAGCACGAGGCCTTCGAGCTGCACGATGCGCTCGACGCCGTGCAGAAGGTGATCCGCTCCGAGGATCTCAAGGAAGGCACGCGCGCCTTCACCGAGAAGCGCAAGCCGCGCTGGAAGGGCCGCTGAGCGCACGCGCGACCGCGTCAGCTAACCCCCGAGCGGCCGCAGCAGCGCGCGCGAGATGATGTGGCGCTGGATCTCGCTGGTGCCTTCCCAGATGCGCTCGATGCGGGCGTCGCGCCAGATGCGCTCGAGCGGCAGTTCGGCCATCAGGCCCATGCCGCCGTGGATCTGCATCGCCTCGTCGGCGACCATGGCCAGCATCTCGGTGGCCTTGAGCTTGGCCATCGCCATGTCCATGTCGGTGACGGTGCCTCTGGTCGAACTTCCAGGCCGCCTCGAGCGTCAGCAGTTCGGCCGCCCGCAGCTCCACCGCCATGTCGGCGAGCTTGAAGCGACACGCCCTGGAACTTGCCGATCTGCTGGCCGAACTGCACGCGGTCCACCGCCCACTGCTTGGCGAGCTCGAGCGCGCGCTCGGCGCGGCCGAGGCAGGTGGCCGCCACCTGCAGGCGCGTCGCGCCGAGCCAGGTGTTGGCGACCTCGAAGCCCTTGTGCACCTCGCCGAGCACCGCCGACTGCGGCACGCGGCAGTCGTTGAACTCGAGGATGCAGTTGTTGTAGCCGCGGTGCGAGACGTTCTGGTAGCCGTCGCGCACCGTGAAGCCCGGGCGTGCCCATGTCGACCAGGAAGGCGGTGATCAGCTTCTTGCGCGCCGCGCGGCGTGCTCCTCCTCGCCGCGTGGCGGCGAACAGGATGACGAAGTCCGCGTGGTCGGCGTGGCTGATGAAGTGCTTGGTGCCGTTGATGACGAAGTCGCCGCCCTGCGCGACGCGCCGTGGTCTTCATGCCGCGCAGGTCCGAGCCGGCGCCCGGCTCGGTCATCGCCAGGCAGTCGACGCGCTCGCCGCGCACCGCCGGCAGCAGGTAGCGCTCGCGCTGCTCGCCCTCGCAGGCCAGCAGGATGTTCGACGGCCGTGCCGACGCAGTCGTAGTGCAGCGCGTAGTTGGCCCGGCCGAGTTCCTTCTCGTAGAGCACCCAGGTGACGCGTATCGAGGCCCGCGCCGCCGACTTCGGCCGGCATGTTGGCGGCGTAGAGGCCCGGCGGCGATGGCCTTCGCCTTGCAGCTCGCGGCGCAGCTCCGGACGCAGCGACGCCGGTCTGCTCGACCTCGTCCTCGTGCGGATACAGCTCCTCGCTCGACGAACTCGCGCGTCGTCTTGACGATCAGCTGCTGCTCTTCGGTGAGACGTGAAGTCCATGGTGCTCTCCTCAGGCGGTGGCCACGGCAGTGCGGCGGGCGCGGCGCGCGGCGGCCTCGCTGGCGGTGTCGCCGTCCGCCCAGCCGTGCAGCAGCTCGCAGCTGCAGGCGCAGCTGGTCGATCTGGCGCGCCGCCGGCCAGTCGCGCGGACTCGCGACCACGCTCGCCGTCAGGCCATTGATGAACGTGACGACCGAGCGCAGCACCTGGGCGCGCACCGCGGGCGGCCAGCGCCGCCGACTCGCGGCCAGTCCGCGTGCCAGGCAGCGCTCGAAGAGCTTGCAGGTACTCGCGGTGCACCCAGGCGTTGATGCGCTTCAGGCGCCTGTCGGCCGACACCTGGCCCCAGAAGGCCGTCCAGAACGCGCACTCGGTGAAGCGCGTGGCATCGACCGGCAGCGCTTCGCTGAGCAGCGCGAGCAGGTCCTGCGCCGTCGCCGGCGGCCGCGGTCAGCCGCTCCTCGATGCGGCGCAGGATCAGCCGCAGCGCCGCGATGACGATCTCCTGCTTGGTATCGAAGTAATGCGCCACCATGCCGGTGGTGTAGCCGGCCTCGCGCGCGATGCGCACGATGGTCGCCTGATCGAAGCCGTACGCGGCGACCACCCGGCAGGCGACGAGCGCGATCTCATCGCGGCGCCGCTCGTGATCGACGATCTTGGGCAAGGAAGCTCCCCGCGGCCTCAGTGCGGCGCCTTGCGGGCGAGCCGGCCGGCCTCGCGCGGCACCGGGAGGCGTGCCTGCGCCGCCTGCAGCGCAGCGAGCCGCGCGCGCACCTGCGGCTCCATGGGCGCCGCTTTCCCCGCCGTCGAGTTCGACGTGCAGGTAGCAGCTGCTCCGCGGCCGCCACCGTGCACGTCGTCGCGCCGCCGGTGCAGCGTGTGGAACAGCCGCACGCGCTTGTCGTCCACCTCGAGCACGCGGCGTCGCGACGTACAGCGGCTCGAGCGCGCGCGCCTCGGCCTGGTGCGTCACGTGGGTCTCGACGGTGTAGAGCGCACGCCCGGAGCGCCGATAGGCATCGTCGACGCCGGCGTAGCGCAACAGCACGTCGGTGGCATCGCCGAATACCTGCAGGTAACGCGAGTCGGTCATGTGCCCGTTGTAGTCGACCCATTCGGGGCGCACCTCGGTCTCGATGAGCCGCAGCACCGCCGGCTGAGCGCCCGCGGCCGCGGCCTCGAGGGCCGGACGGGCGGCGGCTGCGCCCTCCTCGTAGAGACGCTCCTCCAGTGCCCGCAGCGTCGCGCCCGCGCCGAGGTTGAACTGCCGCAGCACCTGCTGGATCGCCACCAGGTAGTCGTCGCGCAGCCGCTCGAGCTCGCGGATCGAGCGCCCGGCGGCTTGGGCCTGCGTGCCCTCCACCATGCGGTCGATGAGCTCTTCGGTGAGCTCGGGGGCCTCGAGCTTGGTCCACGGCCATTTCAGACACGGGCCGAACTGCCGCAGCATGTGCCGCATGCCGGGCTCGCCGCCCGGCGAGGTGATAGATGAGGTTGGTGCCCATCGCCGGCCCAGCGCAGCCCCGGTCCGTAGATGATCGACTCGTCGAGCTCGCCGGTGGTCGCGACGCCCTCGTTCACCATGTGCAGGATCTCGCGCCACAGCGCCTCCTGCAGCCGGTCGGTGAGGTGTCCGGGAACCTCGCGCCGCACTTTGAGCGCGTGCATGCCGATGTAGCGATAGAAACGGGCGGCGGCCTCGAGGGTTTCCGGCGCCGTCGCCTTGCCGCCCACCAGCTCCACCAGCGGCAGCAGGTACACGGGGTTGAAGGGGTGACCCACCAGCAGCCGCTCGGGATGCTCCATGTCGCGCTGCAGATCGGTGGGCATGAGGCCCGAGGTGCTGGAAGCGATAGGCACGTCGCGCGGCGCGTGGCGGCTCACCTGCGCGAGCATGCGCTGCTTCAGCTCGAGCTGCTCCGGGATGTTCTCCTGGATGAAGTCGACCGAGCGCGCCATGAGGTTCAGGTCGGTCGTGAAGGAGAGCTTCCCCTTCGGGGGGAGAGGCGCGAAGGTGAGGCGCGACAGCGCCCCCTCCGCATTATCGACCGCGCCGCGGATCCAGCCTTCCATTTCGGGCTTGACGTCGGCGGCCACGACGTCGATGCCGAAGTGCAGCGCGCGCGCCGCCCAGCCGCCGCCGATCACGCCGGTACCGAGCAACCCGAGTGTCTTCACCTGTCTCATGATCCTGAGGCACCATCCCGCGTCACGCGGTCTTTTTAATGTCGTCGTAATAATATAATAAACCGCCGCGCGGCGCACCGCCGCGTCCACCGCGGAACGCACCGGTCGCGGCAGCGCGCTTGAGCCGCGGCCCGGCCGGCGCGCACAATGCGCCTCCCACAGCGAACCCAAACGATCACGACAGGAGACACCATGGGACTGCTCGATGGACTGATTGGCGGCGTCGTCGGCGCCGAGATGGCGAGCGTAGTGAACACCTTCGTCCAGCAGCACGGCGGCGTGCAGGGGATCGTCGGCCAGCTCGAGAGCCAGGGCCTCGGCGCCACGGCGCGCTCCTGGGTTTCGACCGGCGCGAACCAGGCGATCTCGCCCGAGGAGATCAGCAAGGTGTTCGGCAGCAGCCCGATCCTCGGTCAGCTCGCCGCCAAAACGGGCTTGAGTCCGCAGGATCTTGCCGCGAAGCTCTCGCAGGCGCTGCCGGCCGCCATCGACAAGCTGACACCCGCCGGCACGGTGCCCGCGAAGTAAGCGCGGAACTTTGCGACAAATTGTCAACAGCGCGTACGCGTACGCGCCCCGCGCGTGCCTTGCATTGCCCCGTGCCGCGGTGCAAGGTTGGGAACAAACCCAACCACCCAGGGGATCGGCATGAAGGTCCGCGGCTGCGTGTTTGCCCTGACGCTCGCGGTGGCCGGCACCGCCGCTGCCGTGCCGTACCCGCAGCACGGGCGCTCACCCGCCGCCGCCGACGTCGGTGCGACCGCCACGGTCGCCGCCGACGAGCCGATCAGCGTCACCGTGGCGCTCACGCTCGGCAACGCCGCGCAGCTCGAGCCGCTGCTCGAGGCGACCTATACGCAGGGCTCCCCGCAGTATCACCAGTTCCTGACGACGCAGCAGTTCGAGGCGCGCTTCGCGCCGAGCGCAGCGTCGATTGCGGCGGTAACGCAGCACTTCCAGGCCGCAGGTCTCACCGTGACGCGCAGCGCGACCGCGCTGGTGCGCGTCAGCGGCAGCCCGGCGGCGATCGAGCGCGCCTTCGGCGTGCAACTGCGCACCTACGCCGTGGCGCCCACCGCCAGCGCGTCCGGCTACCGCTACCACGCGCCGCTCGCCGCACCGCAGCTGCCGGCCGCGCTGGCGGCAGCGGTACGCGGCGTGTTCGGGCTCGACAGCCGCCCGCGTCTCTTCCCGCACGCGCGCCGCGCGCTGCTGCGGCCGCAGCACCAGGGGAGCGAGCCCAACACCCCGGATCCGCCGGGCGCCTGGACGGTCGCCGACTTCGCCGACTGGTACGACGTCAAGCCGCTCTATCGCGGCGGCATCGACGGGCGCGGCCGCACCATCGGCATCATCAGCCTCGCAGCCTTCACCCCGAGCGACGCCCTCGGCTACTGGCGCTCGCTCGGACTCACCTTCAACCCCAACCGCATCAACGTCGTGAACGTCGACGGCGGCCCGGGCGCCGTGTGTGACGACTGCGGCTCGCTCGAGACTACGCTCGACGTCGAGCAGTCGGGGGGCATCGCCCCGGGCGCACGCATGCAGGTGTACCTCGCACCCAACACCACTCAGGCGTTCATCGACGTATTCGCCCAGGCGATCGATGACAACATCGCCGACACGGTCTCGTGCAGCTGGGGTGAGTGGGAGCTGTTCGACTCGCTCAACCCCTTCGGCGTCGGCCCGGTGAGCAACCCGGTGACCGGCACGCCAACCAGCACCCTCGCCGCACTCTATGACCTGCTCGCGCAGGCGGCGCTGCAGGGCCAGAGCTTCTTCGCAGCCGCGGGCGACAACGGTGCGTACGACGAGCAGGACGAGCTGCCGCCGAACTTCACCCAGGTGCTCTCGGTCGACGATCCGGCGGCGCAGCCCTTCCTCACCACCGCCGGCGGCACCACGCTCCCGGGCGTGCAGACCTTCAGCAACCCGCCGGGCTTCAGCGTCGACGTCGCGACCGAGCAGGCCTGGACCTGGGACTACCTGATTCCGCTGTGCGAGGCGCTCGGCCTCGATCCGCTCGGACCGCTCTGCGGCATCTACCCGGCCGGCACCGGTGGTGGCGTCAGCAGCTACTTTCCGCGGCCCTTCTATCAGCAGGGCGTGCCGGGCATGGTGAACACCCAGCCGCACCAGAAGCTCTTCGACGAGTCGCAGAGTCCGCCGGCGCTGATCGCCGCGCTCCCGGCCGGCTTCGCGGGCCGCAACCTCCCCGATCTGTCGGTGAATTCCGATCCCGACACCGGTTACGCGGTGTGGTACACCTCGAGCGCCAGCGGCTTCGGCGTGGAAGACTTCTGGGGCGGCACCAGTTTCGCGGCGCCGCAGCTGAACGGGGTGACGGCGCTGCTCGCGCAGGGCATGCGCCACCGGGTGGGACTCCTCAACGTGCCGCTCTACCAGCTGCTGCGCCAGGGCGGCGCCTACCCCGGTCGCAACGCCCCGCTGCGTGACATCGTGGAGGGCGACAACTGGTACTTCTACGCGCACAAAGGCTATGACCAGACCACCGGTACCGGCGTCCCCGACGTGGCGAATCTCCTCGAGGCGCTGCGGGACTTCGAGTTCTGATGATCCCCCAGCCTGTGTAAGCGCGCGGGGCGGCGTGAGTCGCCCCGCTTTTCGTGGGTGCGTGGTCCCGGTGAGCATCTGGTCGCGCAAGTCCGTCGCGCTGTGCATCGCCGAGAGTCAGGGCGAGCGCGGCCCGCACCTCAAGCGCACGCTCGGCTTCTGGAGCCTCACGGCCTTCGGCGTCGGCTGCACCATCGGGGCCGGCATTTTCTCGCTCACCGGCGACGTCGCCGCCCACCAGGCGGGACCGGCGGTGTCGCTGGCCTTCGTGCTCGCGAGCCTCGTCTGCTTCCTGGCGGGATTGTGCTATGCGGAGTTTGCGGCGTTGGTGCCGATCTCCGGCAGCGCCTATTCCTATGCGTACGTGACGCTCGGCGAGCTCGTCGCCTGGATCATCGGCTGGAGCCTCGTGCTCGAGTGGCTGTTCTCGGCCTCGTTGGTCGCGATCAGCTGGTCGGGTTACGCACAGGCCGCGCTGCACGATCTCGGCGTGCCGTTCCCGCCACTGCTGGCGCAGGCGCCCTTCACCCTGGATGCGCGGCATCACCTGGCTGCAACCGGCAGCTGGCTCGATCTGCCGGCGGTCACCGTGGTGCTCGGCTGCACCGCGCTGCTGCTCGCTGGCACGCGCACTTCGGCGGCGGTCAACACCGCGATCGTGGTGACGAAGGTGCTCGTGCTCATCGTGCTGGTTGGCGCAGCGGCGCGCTACGTGCACCCGGCCAACTGGCGGCCCTTCATCCCGCCGAACACCGGCAGTTTCGGCGAGTTCGGCTGGTCGGGCCTCGCGCGCGGTACCGGGATCCTCTTCTTCGCTTACCTCGGGTTCGACGGCGTCTCGACGCTCGCCGAGGATGCGCGCAATCCGCAGCGCACGCTCCCCCTGAGCCTGTTCGCCTCGCTCCTCGTCTGCGCCGTGCTGTACGTCGCGGTGAGCCTCACCGTCACCGGACTTGCCGATTACCGCTCGCTCGGGGTAGCCGATCCGCTCTACTACGCGCTCTCCGCGGCGCGCGTGCCGCTCGGCCCGGTGAAGGCGCTGGTGAGCGTGGTGGCCATCGTGGGCCTGGTGTCCGTGATACTGGCGTGCATCGTCGGCCAGGTGCGGATCTTCTACTCCATGGCGCGCGACGGCCTGCTGCCGCCGGCACTCGGCCGCGTGCGCGGCGCGCACGGTACGCCGGTCGTCGCGACCCTCGCCACGGGCGCGGTAGCCGCGCTGATCGCCGGCGTCGTGCCGCTCGCCGCGCTCGGCGAGCTGATCTCGCTCGGGACGCTCCTGGCCTTTGCCATGGTGTGCGTCGGCGTGCTGGTGCTGCGGCGGATCGACCCGGGGGCGCGGCGGCCGTTTCGCACGCCATGGGTGCCGCTGGTGCCTGTGCTCGGGGTGGCGAGCTGCTGCCTGCTGATGCTGAGTCTGCCCGGGGCGACCTGGCTGCAGCTGCTGCTGTGGAGCGCGCTGGGACTCGTCATCTACACGGCCTACGGGCGCCGGCACTCGCGCCTGCGCGCCGCCTCAGCGCCCGCGAGCCGCCCGTCCTCCTGAGAGCTCCTCGGTACAGAAGCGGCGGATGCGCGCGCAGGCCGCATCGATGCGCGCTTCGTCCGTTGCGAAGCACACGCGTACGCAGCCCGCGGTCGCGCTGCCGAACGCCGCGCCGTCCATGACGGACACCTGCTGCGAAACGTACAACGCGCGCACGAACTCAGCGCCCGAGAGGCCGGTCGCGCCGACCTCGAGCAGCATGAACATGCCGGCCTCGGGCTCGAGGATCCTGATCCCCGGCACCCCGCGCAGTCCCGCGCTGAAGCGCTGCTGACGCGCACGGCAGAACTCGCGCGCCCGCTGCTCGGCGTCCGCGGCGATGTCGAGCGCGGTGATGGCCGCCTCCTGCACGAAGCCCGGCAGGCCGAACAGCATGCACATCGCCACGAGCTCGGCGTTCACGGCGAGCTCGTGCGGGCCGACCAGCCAGCCGGCGCGCCAGCCCGTCATGGCATGGGACTTCGACAGGCTCCCGAGTGTCACGACGCGCTCGGGGAGCTCCGCCGCAAGACTCGGCACGCGTCCGCCCGGCGCAAGTCCCGCGTACACCTCGTCCACGATGAGCCACAGGTCGTGGCGGCGCGCCAGCGCGCCGATCACCGCGAGCTCGGCGGCGTTGAAGATGAGGCCGCTCGGGTTGTTGGGGCTCGCCCACACGATCGCACGCGTGCGGCCGGTGACGAGCCCGGCGAGCGCGCCGAGGTCGGGCCGCAAGGCCGCGTCCGCCGGCGCGCGCACCAGGCGCGCGCCGCCGATCTCGAGCGTCGCCGGGTAGGTCGGGTACAGGGGCTCGAAGCTGATGATCTCGTCTCCCGGGCCGGCGAGACACAGCGACGCGACGAACAGCGCGTTCTGCGCGCCGGCGAGGTACACGACGTTCTCGGCCGTAACCGCCTGCCCGGTGCGCGCGGCATGGCTGCGCGCGATGGCCTGGCGCAGCGCCAGGCGCCCGGCCGCCGCCACGTAGTGAGTGTCGCCGCGGCGCAGTTGTTCGATCGCACGTTCGACCACCGGCGCCGGGGTGGCGATGTCGGGGTCGCCGACGCTCAGGATGATCACGTCCTCACCGCGCTCGAGCGCCGCGACCGCCTCGTAGTGCGTGAGCCAGGCGTCGGCGCCCGTGCCGCCGATCCTGCCGGTGAGCGCGGAGAATTTCACGGAGCTAACTGTGCGTGCCCGGTGCTAACATTTCAAGCACATGAGCGCCGTCCCCTGGACAGTCGGCCGCTACGTCATCGAGACGCTCGCGGCCAACGGTATCGATACCGCCTTCGGCATTCCCGGCGTGCACAACATCGAGCTGTACCGCGGGGTGGGCACTGCGCGCCTGCGCCACGTGCTCGCACGCCACGAGCAGAACGCCGCCTTCGCCGCCGACGGCTATGCGCGCGTCAGCGGCCGCCCGGCGGCGGTGCTGGTGATCTCGGGTCCAGGTCTCAGCAATGCCCTCACCGCGGTCGCCCAGGCGTACTCCGACTCGGTGCCGATGCTGCTCATCGCCAGCACGCCCGTGCGGGCCTCGCTCGGCCGCCGCTGGGGCGTACTGCACGAGCTTTCTGATCAGCGCGCGCTCGCCGCCGGCGTCACACGGCTGGCGCTGCACGCGAATTGCGCGGCCGAGGTGCGCACGCACCTCGCGGCGGCGCTCGCCGATCTTGCGAGCGGACGGCGGCGCCCGGTTTACTTAGGGGTCCCGCTCGATCTCCTCGCCGAGACGACGGAGCTGCGGCCCGAGCGCTTCGCGGCGGCGAGTATCCCGCCGCCGGCGCAGCCGCGCGCGCTCGCGGCGGCACGCGCCCTGCTCGAGGGCGCCGCTCGCCCGCTCATCATCGCCGGCGGCGGCGCACGCCACGCCGGGGCCGCAATCGAGAGGCTCCTCGAGGCCCTCGATGGCTACCTCGTCACCACCGTGGCCGCCAAGGGCGTGATCCCGGAGAGTCATCCGGCGAACCTCGGCGCGAGCCTCCCGTACCGCGCCACGCAGGAGCTGCTCGCGGCCGCCGACGTGGTGGTTGCGGCCGGAACCGAGCTCGCCGAGACGGACATCTACACGACGGTGCGCGTCACGGTGCCGGGTAAGGTGATTCGCATCGATATCGACGCGGCGCAGCTGGCCGAGCCCGCCGCACAGGAAATCGCCATCCACGCCGACGCGCGCGCGGCGCTCGAGGCGCTCGCCGCCGGGCTGCCGAGCCGGCACGGCTGGCGCCGCGCGCATGGCGATGCCGCTGCGCGGCGCGCCCTCATCGAGGCGCAGATCGGCGCGCACGGTGGCGTGCTGCTGCGCGTGGTCCGGGCGCTGCGCGCCGCGCTGCCCGCAGACGGCGTCGTGTTCAGCGACATGACGCAGGTCGCCTACACCGGTAACTACGCCTTCGCCGCCGACCGGCCCGGCAGCTGGTTTCATCCCTGCGGCTACGGCACGCTGGGCTTCGCCCTGCCGGCGGCGATCGGTGCCAAAATCGCCCAGCCCGGGCGAGCGGTGGTCGCGCTCGCCGGCGATTTCGGCGTGCAGTTCACGCTGCAGGAGCTCATGACCGCGGTCGAGTTGCAACTGCCGCTGCCCATCGTGGTGTGGAACAACGCAGCGCTCAAGCAGATCCGCGACGATATGATCGCCGCGGGCATCGAGCCCGTCGGAGTCAGCGGCCGCAATCCCGACTTCGCCGCCTTCGCCGCCGCCTGCGGTGCGCAGGCGCTGCGCGTGACCGGGGCCGAGACCCTCACGGCCGGCGTGCGCCGCGCGCTCGCGGCGCCCGGTCCGACGCTCATCGAGGTTCGATCCGAGGAATTCTAGACTCGCGCGTGCGTGGTCACCGCAGGGTCTTCCAGTCGCGCAGGATCTCGCGCGCCGCGTTGTGCCCGGGGATGCCTGAAACCCCGCCCCCCGGGTGGGTCGATGAGCCGCACTGGTAGAGGCCGCGCACCGGCGTGCGGTAGTCGGCCCAGTGCGGCACCGGACGCTGCCAGAAGAGCTGATCGGCGCTCAACTCGCCATGAAAGATGTGTCCCTGCGGGAGACCCACGATGCGCTCGAGGTCGGGCGGTACCAGCAGCTCGAAATCGATCACCTGCCTGGAAAAGCCGGGCGCCATCTCGTCGATGACGGCGAAGGCGGCGCGCGCCAGGTTGGGTTTCTCCTCGGCCCAGTCGGCACCGCCCTTGAGCGTGTAGGGCGCGTGCCCGCCGAACACGTTGATCACGTGGCCATGCCGGGATACCAGCGGCAGACCCAGGGCTCAGCGCGCGTGGCTCGCCGGACGCCCGGTGGCGCGCGAGCGCACCGTGGCTTCGGCGAGATAGTCGACCTGCGAACCGGCGCCCGCTTGCGCGCGCCGCTCGACCACCGAGGTCTCGACGTGCGGATCGCTGGCGCCGGCGCGCCGTGCGGCCGCGAGTGCCAGCTCGCGCGAGACGCGCCGCGCGTGCTCGATCGCCTGCTGCGCGTCGCGGTAGTCCTGGTTGCCGGCCGGGTCATGGACGCGAAACACATCGAGCGAGGGTTGGTTGACGAGGATCTCGCGCGTCTCGGACACCACCCCGGCCACCGCGCCCACGGCATTGCAGGCCGCTGCATGTGCGGGGACGGTAAGCTGCGCCCCGAGGCGGCGCGCGACTTGCGGGTAGTAGGCGCTCGCCGGTGCGCCGACCGCGACCAGCGGCAACGCCAGGCGGATCGAGGCATCGACGAGCTTCGAGAAGGGGCGCCCTGTGATCGTGTCCTCGAGCAGCGCGCCGAGGGGACCCCAGCGTCCATGGCTCGCCTCGATGCCCGGGTCGTGCGCGAGTGCGCATTGCAGCACCACGCGGGCCGCCTCGCGCACGACGTGCTCATAGGTCCGCTCACAGATTCCCTCGGGCGTGTCGCCCTGGGCGCGGGCGCGGATGTTGCGCTCCTCGGTCGCGAGAATCGTGGCCCCGAGGCGGGCCGCCTCGGCGTTCCAGTCGCGCTGCCGGCCGAGCACGTGCATCGCATCGCTCGGGGTGAATCCGGCGACGGTGGCGAGCCCGCGGTCGACGAGCCGCCGCACCGCTTCGACCCCCTGCGCCGTGTGCGCCGCATCGCCGAGGCGCCGCGGCGACTCGCCGAGCATCTCCCACACCCGCCGCTCGAGGCGATCGAGCTCACCGCCGGGATCGCGTCCCGGATTGCGGTAGGCAAAGCCCCCGGCGAAGGGCGGCAGCCGCTCACTCGCTGCGAGCTTGCGCAGCTCGTCGAGCACGCTCGGGAAGCGCGACGCCAGCAGCGCCAGCGGCAGCGCTTTCCTCGGCCCGACCTTCAGCCGCCCGTCCCGGTCGAGGTGCACCTCGCTGTCGCCGCCCAGGCCGCAGGTGCGCACGTCGATCGCCTCGACCATGGTGCGCCAGCCGGCGATCACCGCGCCCTCCTCGCGCACCACCGGCCGGCCACCCACCACGACCGCGACGTCGGTGGTCGTGCCACCCATGTCCGCGACGGCGAAGTCGGCAAGTCCGCTGAGGAATCCCGCCCCGACGACGCTCGCCGCCGGACCCGAGAGCACCGTTTCCACCGGGTATTCGAGCGCGACCTCGGCCCGGATGAGCGTGCCGTCGCCCTTGACGACCATCACGGGCGCACCAAGCCCCTCGTGCGCGAGCACGCGGCCGAGGGCTTCGAGGAGCGCGCGGATCTGCGGCGTCAGGCGCGCGTTGAGCGCCGCGGTCAGCGCGCGCTTCGGCGCATCGAGCTGCGAGGAGAGCTCGTAGCTGCAGGTCACGGGCCGGTCGCACAGCGCGCGGATGCAGTCCCGGGCACGCAGCTCGTGCACGGGATTGCGCACCGAGAACATGCCGGCGACTGCGAAGGCCGCGACCCGCGGCGCGTGCTCGCGCACCGCCGCCTCGATCGCCGCCACATCGAGCGGCTCGGCCTCTTCGCCGGTGGCCTCGTGACCGCCCTGCACGCGCACGACGGCGCCGCTGCCGTCGCGCTTGAGACCGGAGCGCTCGACCATCTGTTCGTTGAAGCCGATGAGGATGGTGCAGATCGGGCTGAAGCGCCCCTCGACCACGGCGTTGGTCGCCAGCGTCGTCGACACGGACACCAGCGTGACGTGCTCGCGGCCCGCTTCGAGCCGCCCGAGCACCGCACGCAGCGCCTCACCGAGGCCGAGCGACAGATCCCAGTGAGTGGTGAGCGCCTTGGCCGTGGCGATGACACGCCGCTCGCCGTCGAGTGCGACGGCGTCGGTATAGGTACCCCCGGTGTCGAGCCCGATCCAGATCTCCGGCGGCGGCGTTTCGGCCATCTTCACTCCTGCGGTCCGCCGCTACTCTACCGCGTCGCAGTCCCAACCGGCCTCAGCCGCCGAGAACCACCTCTGCCTCGATTTCGACCGGGATGTCGAAGGGCAATTCCGCCATGCCCACGGCACTGCGGCTATGGGCGCCGACCTCGGGACCGAATACCTCGAGGATCAGGTCCGAGAAGCCATTGATGACGCTCGGTTGCCGGTTGAAACCGGGCGCGGAATTGACCATGCCGAACACGCGCGACCAGGCCGCGATGCGATCGAGGTCGCCCAGGGCGCGCTCGAGACTCCCGAGCATCGACAGCGCCGTAAGCCGCGCTGCGGCGTAACCCTGCTCGACCGTGAGCTCCCGTGCGACTTTGCCGAGCGGCCGCGCGAACGAGCCGTCGGGCGCCTGCGGGCCGTGGCCGGAGATGAGGGCTCTGCCGCCCGCGATTCTCACGAATTGAAACGGCAGCACGACCCCGGGCGGAGGCTGGGGCGGCGGCGGGAGCAACAGCTGCAGCTGACGCAGGCGAGTGTCAATGTGTCCCAAGCAGTGCATCCAGTTTGCGCAGCTGACTCTCGTTTCCGGCGCACTATTTCTGCGAGCTCACGAACTCTTCCAGCACCGCCTTGCGCAGCAGGTCGGGCGGCAGCAGCCCCTGGGCGAGGATGAAGTCGTGGAATTTCTTCTGATCGAAGCGGATACCGAGCGCGGCTTGGGCCTCCTTGCGCAGCGACAGGAGCCGCGTATATCCATAGAAGTAGCTGACCGCCTGGCCGGGTGAGCGGTACGTGAACCGCTCGACCTCCTCCTTCGCAAAGGCATGGCTCAATACCACATCCTGCTCCAGCACCTCGTAGGCACGCTGGGGCGTGACCGCGCCGCTTTGCAGCTCCGGGTCGAGGAACGCACGCGCGGCGCGCAGCAGCCGCAGCTGCAGAGTCAGCAGCTGGCCATCGGCGGGCTCGTAGGGTTGCATGATGTACTCGGAGTACAGCCCCCAGCCTTCCGCGTTGGTGGAGTTGAACGCGTACAACGCGCGTGCCTCGCTCACGCCCTGCTCGACCATGGAGTCGAACTGCAACTCGTGCCCGGGACGCGCCTCGTGTGCAGTCAGAGTCCACGCAACGGCATCGAACGTGAAGTCGTCGTACTTGTCGTCCGCCCCACCGGCCGTGGCCGCAGGAATGTTCAACGGCAGCACGAACTCGCCACGCTGGCCGGTGTTGTGCAGGAATGGCGGTGGCGACATGTGCGGCGCCGGCTGTTGCGCCGTCTCGGCCGGGGTGGCGAGGCGAATGATGGCCGGGCGGTCGGGCAGCGTGACCAGGTTCTGCGCGACGATGATCTGCTCGATCTGGTGCAGGCGGTTGTTGAAGAACGGCAGGATCGCGTCTCCCGTGATCTGCCGCTTCTTCAGCTCGCGAATCACCGCACGATAATCGCTGGACGGATAGCCATTGGCCTTGGCGACCTCGGCCGCGAGCGGCGCCATCTGCTGTTGGTACTCGCTGAAGGCGGCGTGCGCCATGGCGGCGATGCGCTCCGGTGGAAGATCGATGCCGTACTGCTCGAATGCCAGCGCATACTCCTCCCTGGGTAGCCGGAAGTCGGTGCGCGCTTTGGGCAGTATGTTCTCGCGCACCCACGCATCGTATGCGGTGAGCTGCGTCTTGAGGCTCGCGTAGGCGTCCTGCCAACCGGTGAGTCCGTACTTGCGGAACAGCGCCCCGATGCCGTCGACGTAATTGGAATTGCGCCCGAGCTCGGTCTGCACCTCCCCTTTCGACGGGTAGAGCACGCCCGCCTTGGCGATCTGCTCGACCTCGCGCTGCTTGAGGATCTCGGTGATCGGCTGCTGGCCGCCCTCCAGTCCGGCGTATTTGCGCAGTCGCGTGACCGCCGCCTGACGGCGCTCGGCGGCGACCTGGTCGTCCAGCAGCACGCGCAGGCCCTGGAATACGGCGGCACTGGCGTTGTGGAACGGCACCTCGTGCTGCAGCTGATAGTCTTCCTGGCGAAACTGCAGGTCGAGCGCCTTGTGCAGAATCTCCATATCCTCGCGCACCTTCGGGTCGGATTCGCGGGGGCGCGCCGCATCGATCCCGGCCATCACCTTCTCCAGCTGATGCCGCCGCCGCATCTCGTCGGCCAGGGTGGGATTGGAGATCAGCGCATCAAACTGCGCCAGTCCCTCGCGCGATCCTCGTTCGGGGCGGTGCTCGAGCTCCACGTCCAGAAGCTTCTGCGTGTAGGCGTTGCTGCGCGCGATCCAGTCTTTACCGGGATGTTCCGGGATGTCGGCCGCCTGGACCAACGGCACGCAGGACAGCGCGACTGCCAGGAACACAACGGTCGGGGTGCGGCGCATATCGACCTCTGACGGCAACACGGGGGGCCGCATTATACGCAGCGCCCGCATTCCCGCGGGGCCGCGGGTGGTCGCATCGATTCGTGAACCTGCGGATTAAAAGCGCGGCGACCGGGTCACTTGCCGCACCCACCGCTTGCCGGGCTGAGACAGCCCACCGTGTTGCGCTGAATGCGCTCGGTGGTCTCCCGCCCCTCTTTCGCGATCAGCTCGGCCTCCGCAACGGTCAGGCAATGGAGCGCCGTAGGCAGGCGTGAGCCCATGGGTATTTCGCGCTTGCAGAATACTTTCTCGCCGTTCCTCATCGCCGGCTTGTAACCCTGATCGAGAAGCAGTGCCTCGCGTTTTGAGTCGTCTGAAGAGCTCGCCGGGGGCTTGGCGACCTGCGCGCTATCTGTCGTGGTGGCTGCGGGAGTCGCGGCACCCGGTGAGGTGCGGGGGTTCGGCTGAGTCGTGTCGTCGCGGCTCTTTTGATCCGCGCTGCTGCGGGTCGGCGCAGGAACCTCGGGAATCGGCGGGTCCGCGAAGGCGAGAGACGCGATTCCCGCGCTGAGCATGGTAAGCAAGACAACGGTGCGACTCATGACTGCGTCCCCAGCGACTCGCGAATTCCCGGCGCTCGCGCGCCGTCCGGCCCGGAGGAATCTTTGAGCGACCTGCTGAAAAATGCAACCGGATCACTGGTACGCTCACGCCCGGACCAAAGGTCGGCAACTCCGCAACCCACCCAGCGCGGCGCCTTTAACGCCGTCAAGCGCTTCACTGCAGCAATTTGCGGGCGGGGTGTCGGCGGCGGTCGCGGGCTGGCTGATCGTTAGATTCAGGAGCCAGAACCTGCCAGATCGCCGAGGGCTTCCTTGAGCGGTCCGAGCCACGGCTCGAAGTTGCGCCACTGCGCGAGCCCGTCCGTGTAAAGCGGTTGACGCACCTGCTCGGAGCTCACGGTCGCGACCGTGCGGCGGGTTTCGTGGAAGCGCAGGCACTGTTCCTCGAACGGCAGACCGAGGTGATCGAGCAGCCGGCGCACCTCGCCCTCCAGATCCCGGACCACGTCCTCGTAGCAGACGCGGTAAATGCGCCCCGGCAACGCCACCTCGAAGTGCGCCATGAGACCGACGTACTCGCGGTAGTAGTGAGCGAGATCGTCGAGGCCGTAGCTGAACCACAGCCCGCGCTGGAAATGCTGCTTGAAGTTGGCAAAGCAGCATCCGAGCGGGCTGCGGCGCGCGTCGATGATGCGCGCATTCGGCAGCATGAGCTGGATGAGCCCCAGGTGCAGGAAATTACTGCCCATCTTGTCGAGAAAGCGCGGCCGCCCGAGCAGGCGGTGCGCGCGCGTCTGTGCGAGATAGCGCTCGCCGAGCGCGGCGACCTCGCCGCGCGTCAGGCGCGCGACCGACTGCGGGTAGACGGGGGGCTTGCCGGGTTCCTCCCCGCGGTCGCCGAGCTCGAGCGCAAACTGCAGCACGTCGGTGAGCTCGCGCGTACCCTCGATCTGAGAGTGACTGGCGAGGATCTGCTCGAGCAGCGTAGAGCCGGCGCGCGGCAGGCCGACGATGAAGATCGGGTCATGTGACGGGCAGCCCCAGCCGGAGCGCGCGCGGAAGAATTCCGCCGTGTAGAGCACCCGCGTGCGCTGCGCGAAGCGCCCGACGCTCTCGCCCTGGTAGTGGACCACTGCCCGGCGCCGCTCGTTGCCGCGGGCATAGTGCTCGAAGGAGGCGGCGAAGTCCCCGGCGTCTTCCAGCGCCTTACCGAGCGAAAACTCGAACTGCGCGCGATCGTCGTTGAGGATTTCCTCGCGCGCGAGCTGCTGGCGCATCACCGCGACATCGCTTTCGGTAAAGCGGAAGGTCTTGAGATTCGCGAGCGCCATCCAGGGATTGCCGAACCCGGGCTTCAGTTCGATGCACCTGCGGTAAGCGTCGATGGCCTCGCGCTGTTGGCCCGCAGTGCGCAGCGTGTGCCCATAGTTCAGCCACACCACCTGATCGCGGGGGAATTCCGCCACCAGTGTCTCGAGGATCCCGATGGCGCGCTCCGAGCGGCCGAGCAGGCTGTACGCTGCCGCCTGCAGAGTACGGTAGCGCAGGTTCCCGGGGTCGAGCGCCAACAGCCGCTCGAGGAGCTGCAGCATCGGCTCGCCCTGCATGCGCATGCGCAGGACCTGGGCGAGATCGAGGCGCGCGCGGCCGTAGCCCGGGGCCAGGCGCAGGCACTCCAAAAGCAACGCCTCCGCCTGGCTGAAGTCCTCGCGCGCGCTGGCGACCTCCGCCCGCATGCGCAGCGCCGCGACGTCCTGGGGCGAGCGCGCGAGCGTACGCCCCAGCATCTCCTCGGCGGCGGTGAGTCGCTCGTTGGCGAGGGCCGTGGCAGGCTCGGCCAGGCGGGCGCCTTCCGGCGCCAGGCGCTCGAAGCGTGCGTAGGCCGCATCGCATGCGCAGCTGTCACCACGCGTCGCGTGCAGCAGCGAGAGCTCGCGCCACGCTTCGGCGAGATCGGGCGCCAGCTCCACCGCCCGCTCGAGCGCGACGAGTGCCTCCGTCTCGCGCCCCGCCGCGCGCTGCGCGCGTCCGAGCTCGAGGCAGATCACCGGGGAGTCGGGCCGGGCCGCAGCGAGCGCGGTGAACTCGGCGACGGCCGCCTGCGGGTTGCCGCAGGCGCGGTGCGCAGTGCCGAGCAGCAGCAGCGCCGCCGGATGCCCGGGATGGCCGCGCAGAATGCGCGCCGCCTCCATTGCAGCGGCGCGCGCATCGCTCTCCAGCAGGGAGGCGATGCGCACGAGTTGGAAATCCACGTTACTTGCCGGCGCCAATGCACTCTCCGGAGCGTGACCGGCCGCGCCAGAATCGCAGCGTAAACCCACAAAACGATAGGGCAAGCTCTTGAGCGACGTCAATGCCACGACCGACGCCGCGACCCCGGACAATGCCAGCGTCCTGCGCTTGATTCAGGCGTGCAAGGCGGCCCGTGCCACCGGCCGCGTCGAGGAAGCCGATCGGCTGCTGGCGCGCGTGGCGCAGCTCGCCCCCGAACACCCTGCTGTGCTGAACGAGCTCGGCCTGCGGATGGTGCAGCGTGGCGATGCCTCCCGGGCCCGCGAGCTGCGTGTCGGCAGCGAGACACTCGAGTGGATCCCCGGCACCTGGGTGTTTGACGACACGATCGAGCACGAGGCGCTGTGAGCCAGCGGCGGGAAACGGCGGGCCTTGCGGCCCGCCGTCTCCAGGCCGGCGCTCGCGCTAGAACTGCGCCGTGAGGGTGGCGAACACATACCGCCCCAGCGAGTCGTAGACTCCCGGGAAGGTGTTGCCGTTGCAGTTCGAGCCCGCGTTGCCGCCACCGCTGCTCGTGGTGCAGGCACTTCCGACCGCCAAGGGGGGAACCTTGTCCGCGATGTTGTTCACGCCCAGCTGCAGCTTGATGTTCTTGTAGAGGTTGAACGTCCCCGAGAGATCGACCCAGCTGTAGGCCGGGATATGCGCCAGCGGCATATACGCCCCCGGTGACGCGAGACCCGGGGCTGTGCTCAGGAACTCGAGCTCGTCCGGACCGAAGTAACGCCAGCGCAGGTTGAGGTCGAGCCCGTCCCAGGGCGTCGACCAACTGACGTTGAACACCGAACGCCAGTTCGGGTTTCCGCCTCCGCAGGTTGGACCCCAGAATCCCGCACAGTCGTACGAAGCGCCGCCCGAGACGGGCGTGGTTTGCAGAGACTTGAGCTTCGTGCCCTCGAGCGAGAACAGCACCGACCCAAGGGCCGGCAGGGCCTGGCGGTAGCTGCTCTTGATGTCGAGACCCTCGGTCTTCAACTGACCCTCGTTCACGGTGGTATCGACGACGTATCCGTTCTGCGTCCGCCACAGCGAGCCAGTCGCGTCGCGGTGCACCTGGTTGCAGAGCAGTCCCTGGAAGACACAGTCGTTGATGATGTTGTTGCCGCCGATGGCGCCGATCACGTTGTTGATCTTGATGTCGAAGTAGTCGAACGACAGCGTCAGGTTAGGCACCATACGCGGCTGCAGCACCAGGCCCGCCGTGTACGTATCAGCGACTTCAGGCAGGAGGCTCGGATTGCCCCCCGCCAGACCGTTGTACTGGGGGGCGCTGTTCGGCAGGATGTGGCCGAACTGGGCGGCGGTCACGCCGGAAGGCGCGCACTGCGCGAACGTGACGTTGTTAGTGAGCGTCGTGGTGGACCCGGCCTTGAGCGCTGCGGCGCACGGATCGACCGAGCCGTCCAGAGCGACCGCCTGAGGAAAGAACAGCTCGCCGATGTTCGGCGCACGCACCGCGCGGTTGAAGCCGCCACGCACCAGAACGTCGCGCACCGGCGCCCACTCGAGACCGAGCTTGTAGGTGTTGGTGTCGAAGCCCTCGCTGTATTTCGAATAGCGATAGCCGGCCTCCAGCGCCAGGTTGTCCGCGAAAGGCTGGTGGTTGGCGAGCGGCAGGCGCATTTCAGTAAAGGCCTCCCTCACGGTGAAGCCGCCGGCGATATCAGGGTTCGGGCCACCGCTGCCGGCCGCGGAACCCTGGATGGTCGCCAGGTCGTGTTCGAGATCCGTGGATTCCGAGCGCCATTCGGCGCCGAGGTTCAGCTGCAGGCCCTGATTGGCCCAGGGAAGCTGCGCGCCGTAGCTGCCCAGATCCCCCGTGACCGAGCCGTCCGCGACGTATTCCGTGACGGTACCCGTGGAAACCAGCGGGAGGTTCATGAAGGCCAGTGCCTGGGGCGTTACGCCGTTGGGAACCCAGATATTCCAGGGCACGCACTGGGGATTGACGGTGAATCCCGTCCCCGCGCCCACCAGCGGCCCGTTATTCACCGGCGATGAGGGCCCGCCGCAGACCGGACCCGTGGGACCCGGCAGCACATTCAGCGCCTGGTCGATGGCGTTGTTGCTGAGGTAGTTGTTGTTCGCGTAGAGACTGTCCACCGAGCTGTGTTGGGCGTAGACGTTGTACGTCCAGGCATCCGAGAAGTCGCCCTTGAGGCCGACCACCTCGCGCGCCGAAGTGGTGGTGAAGTCCGCGATGCGGGGGCCACCCTCGACGTTGCGCCGACCGATGACAAAGTTGAGGCCGGGGTAATTCACGCCATTGTAGCTCTCGTACGGATTGCCCTGCGCGGCAAGGTTCGCCGGGGTGCAGATGGTCGCGGCCTCCTGCGCCGTCAGCATCGGATCGGCACACGGGATGAACGAACTCTGGAAGAAGTCGCCGCTCGGGGCGACCTGCGCGCTCGCGGAGTTCCTCATGTACATGAGGCTCGAGTACGCGGTCATGTGCTGGTCGACGTCGTAGTTGAGGAACGCGCCCGCGGTCCAGCGCTCATTCGGCGTCTGGTAATAGTTCAGCGGACCGAAGTTATAGTCGTCCGTCGCTCCAGCGAGGGGCCGAAAGGTGCCGGTCGACCCATCGACCGTGTGGTGGATGAAGCTCACGCCGCTGGCGTTCGAGGCGTAGAAGTGTCCGCCCGCACCGTTCTTGGCGGCCGTCCCGGACCCCGTGCACGCGAGCGTGTTGGCGGTGGCCCCGGCGAGCGTGCAGGCGCTGTAGTCGAAGCTCTTCTGTAGTGCCGCGCCCTGGTTGTCATAGGTCAGGTACGTGGTCACGTTGCCTTTGTTGTCCGCGAAGTTCGAGCCCATCAGGACCGAAACACTCTTGCCGAATGCGGTGTTGGCGTTGCCCGTCGGCAGCGGATCGCCGACGGCGTTGACGGCGTACGCGACACCGGCCTGGTCCTTATTGTCGTGCTGATTGAAGTGGTAACCGGCATCGACCCGGATACCCTCGAAATGCGTATTGAGGACGAAGTTCACGACACCGGCTACCGCGTCCGCTCCGTACACCGCGGAGGCGCCGCCCGTGAGGACATCGACCCGCTCGACCAGAGCCGCGGGGATCTCATCGATGTCCGAGTAGTTGCGTCCGCCGACCGCCGAACCGGGACCGAGGCGCAGACCGTCGACCAGCGTGAGCGTGCGCTGGTTGCCGAGGCCGCGCAGGTCGACCGAGGCGGTACCGTCGGCGCCGTTGGAGGTGGTCGAGTTCATGCCGGCGAACACCATCGGCAGGTTGTTCAGCACGTCCTCAACTCGGGTCAGGCCCGTCGCCTGGATGTCGGTCGCCGAAACCGTCGTGATCGGGCTGATCGAGGTCTCATTCGGCGTGCGCAGACGAGATCCCGTGACAACCACCTCAGCGAGGGGCGCCGCGGCAGTCTCTGCCTGGGCGGGCGGCGCTTCCTGCCCGTAGAGCGCGGGGACGCCCGCAGTTGCCGTGACGGTCGCGAGTGCCAAGCGTATCGCGTGTTGCAAGCAGCGACGGTTCGCCATGTGTTGGTTCCTCTGATTTCTGCTGGTGAACTTGTTCAGGCTGAGACCCCGACTCCCGCTCGTTGCGGATTCACTACAAACAAATCCGCCGATTTGGCCGACCTCTGCGGATCGGGCGTCGCAAACGAGCGTCAAGAGACCGAGGCGAGATTAAGGTCAACACAACAGCGCTGCGGCGGTTTGGGAAGATCCGCTCTTCACTGGTGAAAACTCCGGCCTGGTTGGGGAAAACCGGCCTCGACCGTTCGCCCGACCCGCTATCGATCCGCTCGAGCGGCGATTCGCCGCGCACGGCTTAGCGGGCCAGCCGGGCGGCGCCGCTCACTTGTCGCGAGCAAACCCAGGGATCACGAGCACCGGCCGAAGGCGCGCCGAATGCATTGGCGGCGCCGGCGAGCGCCGCCGCCCCGCCGGACGCTCGCGGGCCGACGCCTCAGTGCCGCAGGCCCTCGTTCCGCCGGGGCCCCGCTCCGACTGTCTGCCCCTGCTCAAATGTCCAGGTGACAGTGCGACTCCGGACGACCCCCGCGCGCGCGCTGCCGCGGAGGTGCGGGATCCGCCAAAACAACTGAGCTCCGCGACGCACCAGGTGGCCGCGAACGTGGTGAAGCCGCGGGCGTCGTCTACCGCCGCCCGCGCCCGCCTCGGCGACCGTTGGAAACCCAGGCACCCAGGGCGCGCGAACCTCGACATGCTCGAGCAGCAGTGCCTTGCCCGCCCTGCTCCTCGCTCTGTTGAGTCGATCGTAGGTTTCGGGTCGTCGCGGCAGTCCTGAACGGGTTGCAAGCAGCAGGAAGAATGCCAACAAGATCGGAACATCGAAGGCGATCGTTCCCAGCGCATGCCGCAGAATGGCGTGACGTTCGAACGACGATAACTGCGCGCGATGGTAATAGTCCGCCCAGCTTTTCTCGTAGCGAAAGCGGAAGCACCGGCGCAGCACGTCATCGCCGCCCTTGCGCGCGCTGTCGAACAGAGTGAATGCCGGCTGGGTCTCACCATCCGTCGGGTCGGGCGCTTCGTCCGCCAGGGTATCGAGATCGAAATACGCCTCGACGCTGCTCGCGAGGACCTCCGGCTCCTGCACCCCGCTCCAGAAGGTCCGGATGATTCCGCGACGTCCATCGACGGATGCGTTGACCAAGACTCCGCGTCGGCGGGCCGGCGGCATCGATCTCTGATGCTTGAGGCCGTAAGCTTCCAGCTCGGCCGACGATGCCTCGGCAAGCCACTCGACCCAGACGCTCGTCGCTGGCACATGCAGCAGATCGGCGCAGTCGAGGGTTTTGGCGCCGCGCGAATACGCCAGCGCCGTGCACAGCCGTGCGAGATCGTCGGCAAGCACATAGCGTGTCGGACACGCGGCAATCTCTCCGGCAAAGTCGTGCGCGCTATTCAAGCTCGTCACCGCATGCGTCCTGCAGTCCTGAACGATCAGCGGCGACCGGCACTGAGCAATACAGTCGGCCAGTATCATGCATCCAGACACTAGCAACCTGCCGCGCGCCATGCGGGGTGCGGGGGCGAGGGCTGCTCCGTTAGGGACGAAGGTTCCCTAGAGAGGGGATTTCCTCCGTTTGCAGACGGCCGGAACCGTCAGTGCTTTGCGTCGCAGCTGGCGCGCGGAACGAGGGGAAACACCTGGAGAATGCGCTCGCGATACCTCGGGCTCGAACGAAGTCTCCGACCCGAGGTCAGCGTGAATGCGAATGCCCCGTGCCCCAGGAGCTCCACGAACATGACGGCGCGAACGTTCACCAGGAGTGAACGCTCGATGCGCACGAACCCGTGCGGGTGCAGAACGGACGCCAGGCGCTTGATCGAATCCCGGCTCAGATATTCCACGTTCCCAACCCGGAACGTCACATAGTTCGCGTCAGACTCAATGTAATCGATTCGTTGTGGACGCAGCGGATAGAGACGATGGGTGCGCTCGCCAATGAGAAAGGTCGCACCTGTGCCGTCTCCGATCTGGCTCGGACGCGGCTCATCCTCCGGTTGCAGCTCCCGCGATACTTCCGCGCACAGTTCCCGGGCACGCTGGATGGACTCTGCAAAGCGATGCGCGTTCACGGGCTTTAGCAGACAGTCCAGCGCGCCCGCCGCAAAGGCGGTCGCCGCATGCGCCGGATTGGCCGTGACGATGATGCCGAGTGGCCCCTTCCCGCTCCGAGCCGCTCGCAGAACGTCGAAACCGCTCATATCCGGCAGCTCCACATCGAGAAGCATCACGTCCGGACACAACTCGTCGACCGCCTTGATCGCCGCAGACCCGGAACCCGCCTCTCCGACCACGTGAAGATCGTCACTGCGTCCGCACAGTGCACTCAAGGCGGCACGCGTCTGCGGCTCCTCATCGACGATCAACAGCTTCATTGCGTGCTCAGCCTATGCATCCGGAAGCCAGCCTTCTGATCGACCCACGAACGGCCAGCGCATCCTACCGTCGACGCCGCACTCGGTGGAGTCAACCCCCGCCCGTCCCGCGAAGCGCCGCGCTCGTCCCATGAAAAGACGTCCCGACGCCGCTTGTGCGGCTACATCCGCACCCCGGCTTGGCAAGAAGCCGCTTTCGGCAGGCTTATTTGACGACATACCAACTGGTCGGTATCCTACACGAGTGCGCACAAAGAATCAGCCGCGGCGCCCGAGGCCCGGGGCGCGGGAAAAGCTCCTGGACGCAGCGTTCGCGCTCATCCGCGAAAAAGGCTACTCGGCGACCTCGGTCGAGGAACTCTGCGCGAAGGCGGGGGTGACCAAGGGCGCATTCTTCCATCACTTTGAGAGCAAAGACGCGCTCGCCGTTGCCGCGGCGAATCGCTGGTCGGAGGTTTCAACGACCTTCTTTCAAACGGCGCCTTACCATGAGCATCGCGACCCCCTGGATCGACTCCTCGGGTATCTCGACTTCCGCAAGGCGCTTCTTAAAGGGGAGGTCGCGGAGTTCACCTGTCTCGCCGGCACCATGGTGCAAGAGGTATATCGCACCCATGCTGAGATACGAGAGGCGTGCGCAGCGTCCATCAGCGGCCAGGCGACAACGCTGGCGGGCGACATCGCGGCGGCTATGAAGCTTTACGGCGTTCGCGCAAAATGGTCGGCACAGAGCCTGGCGCTCCACACCCAGGCCGTTCTGCAGGGTGCCTTCATCCTCGCGAAAGCCAAAGGCGGACCCGAGGTCGCGGCGGCCAGCGTGGATCATCTGCGCCGCTACATCGAATTGTTGTTCGAGACCGGCACGCGGCAGGAAGCGCCGTCTGACCGGATCGACGGACTTCGTCCGGGCACTTCGCTCGATCCTCGTCGACTCCGCGAGCGTCCGCGAGCTGCTTCCTGGGAGCATGAGAGAAAAGGCCGAGCGGCCGAATGAGCAATAGCGTCTGCCTCGGGGACGCGAACCTGCCTGGCGAGCCTTCGTACGGAGGAGTGGGTCATGAGAGAGACATCAATGTCGCGCCGGTCGCTGCTCGGAGCGAGTGCTTGCGCACTGGCTGCTGCGGCAACCATTCCGGAGATCGTCAGTGCGCGTGCCGAGCCGGGACTGAGCCCGCAAAACGAAGCGCTTGTCCGGAAATGGTACAAGGAGTGGGAGACAGAAAAGACGGACTGGCGCGCGTTCGACATCCTGCTGGCGGACGACTTCACGTTTACAAGCCCACTCGACGACCACATCGGCAAGAGCGCTTTCAAGGCACGCTGCTGGGACACACAGATTGCTCATGTTGAGCGGGTTGACCTGAAGCACGTGGTTGGAGCCGGCAACGACGCTTTTGTGATGTACGTCGGTCACACCACGAACGCTAAGACGTTCCGCAACGTGGAGTATTTGCGGCTCAAGGGTGGGCAGTTGGAGGCCATCGAGTGTTACTTCGGTGAGCAAAATAACTATCCATCTGCGGTGAGCGGGGAGAAATAACACGAGGGCGTTCGTTGCCTTTTTTCCAAGAGCGAGCGCAGAATGAGCGCGACTCCCTGCAGGGCCAGGCTACGATCCCTTAGCTATTCGAGTCACATGACGCTCGCTGCGGACGAATTGGCGCGCTCCCCGGCCTGGTTGCCTCTCGACGTGCGGGCTGGCGCGGTCCGGCTGGTGAGACTTGACGAGGCTGCGTATCGCGCGGCGAGTTTCCTGGATCAGCGGCTGCTGGCCCAGGGCTATGCGCAACACGTCTGCCCGGCCTCGCTGCTCGAGACTGCCGCCGCAAGTCTCAGGCCGCGAGCGCATTTCATTTTCCACATCGGCCACGTCGGCTCGACCCTCATCTCGCGGCTGGTCGGCGCGTGCCCGGAGTTTTTCGTACTGCGCGAGCCGCAGCTGCTGCGCGCCCTTGCTATGCCCAGCCCCGCGGGCGCCCCAAGTCTCGGCGCGGCACTGGCCTTGCTGGCGCGCACCTGGCAACCCGCGCAGCGTGCGGTCATCAAGGTGACGAGCTTTGTCAGCGAGCTGGCGGAGCCGATCCTGGCCGGGAGCGAGCAGGCCATGGCGGTTTTCATGTTCGTGCGGCCGCTCGCGTACCTGCAGGGGACGCTCGCCGGCCGCGCTTCGCGCCTGGAAAACCGTCACCTCGCCGCCGCGCGATTGCAGCGCCTCTGCCGCCGCCTCGATGAAGGTGGCTGTGAGCCGGATCCGCGCGCCGAGGGCGAGTGCATCGCGATGAGTTGGCTGTCGGAGATGACGGCGCTGCGCCAGGCGGCGGAGCGCTTTGCATCGCAGGTGCTTTGGGTAGACTTCGACGAATTCCTGCGCGAGCCTGCGGCGGGACTGCGGACCATTTTCCATCGGCTCGGTGCACGGCTGACCGAGGCCGAGTTGCAGGCGCTCGCAAACGGTCCGCTGATGCACCAGTACTCCAAAGCGCCCGAGCACGCCTACGACGCAGCGCTGCGGCGCGAGGTGCTGCAGCAGGCTGAGCGCGAGCACGCGACTGAGATCCGCCGCGGCATTGACTGGCTGCACACCACCGCGCGGCGGTATCCACTGGCCGCCACGGTACTGCAGTGACCCGCAGCGCGACTGCCGCATGTTCCTTCAGATAGAAAACGTTCTTGAGCCGCAGGAGGTGCAGAGCGTCGCGGAAATCGCCCGGCAGGCGAAATTCATTGATGGCAAGCTCTCCAACCCCCACAGCGTCGCCAAGAACAACGTCATCGGCGACGCCGGCGACCCCCTGGCCAGGCAAGCGTCGCAGATTGCGCTCGCGGCGTTGCAACGCTGCGAGGAAGCACGGGACTTCGTCTTTCCGCTGCGCGTCGCGGTGCCCACTCTGGCGCGGTACGAGGCGGGCATGAAATATGGCGCCCACGTCGACGTACCGTTCTTGTCCGTCGCGCCGCAGCTGCGCTCGGATGTCTCGTGCACCATCTTTATCTCCAGCCCCGCGGATTACGAAGGTGGCGAGCTCCTGATCCACCTGGGCACCGAAATCATCCGCATCAAAGGCAAAGCGGGGTCGGCGGTGTTCTACCCCTCCACGCACGTACACCAGGTAGTGCCGGTCACGGCCGGCGCGCGGCTGGTGCTCATCACGTTCATTGAGAGCCAGATTCCCGATGCGACGCAGCGCGACCTGCTGTACTCCCTGGGTGAGCTGCGGGCGGCCGAAGGGTTGAAGATGGACTGGCGCAACCGTACCCAGCTCGAATACGTCATCGCCAATCTGGTGCGCATGTGGTCAAGATAGTCCGGCAGAGAGGCGCCCGATACACGCGTGACCCTGTCGATTAGTCCCACGGTACCGTATTCGAGTTTGGCGACTCAAAGCCAAATCCGTACGCACGGCCGGAGCTGACCAGCGTGTATCTGAGCTCCTTGACCCCGACCGGGACCGGATCGAGGCGCTCCATGCATTGATGCAGGTAACCGTTCAAGCCCGTGAATTGCCTGCGATCAGCCCAGCCGCGCACTTCAAGCAACTCGGTCGCGCCGTTCGGGTAGGTTAGCGAGATCTTTATCGGCCGCGCCTCGTAGAACGCTGTAAACAGCCCTTGCGCCGAAGCGGTCTCCAGTGTGCCCTCGACGACATTGTCCCCGCTCGTCCGGCCGCCGATATGGGCGGTCAGCGGCTCACGCTCGCCCTCGAGCGTGAAGGTAAGCGCCGTAATCGGCGGACACGGCTGGCGAGGGGAGTCCCGCTCCGGGCTCACCACCTCGAATGCGGCAGCGCGGACGCGGACGACTGGCGTGTCTGCGTCCACGAGCTCGTCAATGCTGATTGCCCATTCCGGTCTCGGGACTTGCCTCGCGTCGTAGTTGCCGTGAATCGTGTAGCCGCACATTCCGCTCCAATACCGGGATCCGACGCTGAATACGCGTTCGTGAAAGACCACATCGTTGTCCGAGAGCTGATTGGCGACTGCGTTGAGGGCGGTTGCGAGGTGGCACCTACCTCGCGCGCCTGCATCGTGGTGCTGCATCCGGCGAGGGACAGAACGTGAGCCCAAGCACGTCGGCGATTTCGAGCAGCGAGGCGCCTTGCGCAGCCAGCCTGATAGCCGACGCGCGCTCGGCCTCATCGGAGACACGAGAACCGTACGCCCTGCTCCTCCAGAAACGCCTCTGCGCCACTGCCGCTAACAGCGGTCCACTCCACTTCGGGATCCCCAGCCTGCACAATGTCTGGGACCCCTGACCGGGAGAGTTGCGATGCGTATTCACGAGATGACAGACGACGAAAGCGACACAGCACTCGAGCAGGTGAATTTTGGCAGGCTGGCATGCGTTCGAGCGAATCAGCCTTATGTTGTTCCCATCTACTTCTCGTATGACACGCAGCATTTGTACGGCGTAACCACGCTAGGTCGAAAAATCGAGTGGATGCGCTCAAATCCTCTGGTTTGCCTCGAGATAGATGAGGTGACCAGTCCCTATCAGTGGATGAGCCTCGTTGTGTTTGGTCGCTACGAGGAGATATTCGACACGCCCGAGCATGAACCTGTGCGCGCGCATGCAATTGCGGTTCTGCAGAAACGCGAGAATTGGTGGCAGCCGGCTTCCGTCGCCACCGCGAAGCGGGAACAGCGTGCCCCGATCTTCTACCGCATCCACATCGATCGGATCACGGGGCTTTGGGCGTCGCCGGATCCAATTGAAGCCACTGAGTCGACCGGGATACCACCGTCTTCCGACGAGGTCTGACTCCGACGTCCAGCGAACCCCGCTGTCCTGCCCGCCAGCCGTCCGTGGGCTACTGCGGTGCCTCACGGCCGAGGCGCGCCATGTAGTCGGCGAGACCTGCCAGCTCGTCCAGCGAGCAGCTCGCGATGAGTCGTGGGTGCTGTGCCTGCATGCTCGGCCGCCGTCCCTCGCGCGTGCCCTGCAGTTGCCGCAGCAGGTACTCGTACTGCTGCCCGCCACGCGCGGCACGAAGCGCTCGTCACTGCCTTCGCCCCGCACACCGTGACACGACTCGCAGCGGCGCCCATAGAGCTGCGCGCCCTGCTCGAGCCCGCGCCCCGGACCCGGGGTCGTGGCGGACGAGGGGGCGAGCCGGGCCACGTACGCGGCCACGTCGGCTCTATCCTGAGTCCGTTGCAGCACGTGGCGACCCGCGATGCGCTCCATCGGGTCGTACCAGCGCAACCCGGCGCGAAAGTCGATGAGCTGCTTGGAAATCACCTGGGCGTGCTGACCGGCGATGTGCGGCGGCCAGCCATTCGCATTCCCCTCGCCGTGGGCGCCGTGGCACTCGCTGCAGATGCGAATAGTCGCGCGCCGTGCGCCGTGTCTGCGCTCTCCCGCAGAACCTCGCGCAGCTCCTCTTTGGCGCGTGCGGCTGCCGCCGGCGGCGCGGCCGCCGCAGTCGCTGTCAGGATCAGCGCTGCGAGTAGCAACAGCACTTGCGTGCTGGCCCGGGTTCGTATCTGCATCCCCGTCATCCTCATCCTCAGCACTACTCCCGCAGCATCCACGCCGGTGGCTACGGAGCAATGTCAACCCGAGGTCCGACCGGAACGACCGCTCCGAGCGTGCGTCGTTGACGGACGACGATCACGTCCTCAGGCAATTCTTGCGAGGAGTTTCGGTTCGAGCGCTGCTGCGGCCAGCATGCCGCCCATCATCGCACCGGTGATCCCGGCACTGCCAACGTCCTGCCCAGTCAGATAAAGCCCCGGCACGGGCGTCTTGGCGCGCAGGCTGGTTGATAAGAACCTTCGCGGACTCTGCTCCAGTCCATACACGCTCCCGTGCTCAGCGCCGGTGAAGGCAACCGTTGACAGCGGTGTCGATAGCTCCGAGCAGACCACAAGCGGTGCGAGTGCTGGAAAATGGCGGCCAAACTGCGCGGTCAGGTGTCGCATGATAGTGGCCTTCAGCGCCTGGTAGTCCGCTGGGCGCCGCCCGAGTGCGCTGCCCTCCCAGCGGCTAAATACATCCCAGTCGGTGAAAGTGACGAGCTCGGCGGTGTGTGGCTGATGGGGCTTTTCGCTCGTTGGATCCTTGAGTGATGGAAACGTCACATACAGCGCCGGTACAGAAGACTGCCCGGTCGGGTCATGCCACAGTCCGTCAGCAATATCCAACGACTCATAGAACCAGTGGTTTGATGCCGTCGCGCCTCGGCCGTGAATGTCTCCCTCAAACCCCAGGTACAGCCCGATGTGGCACGCAGAGGGGCGCAGCGCGTTGATCTCCCGAGCCCACTCAGACTCGCGCAGCGGCACGGGTAGTAGTTGATTGAGCGTATTGCGGGCTCCGGCGTCGGAAAACACGCGCGGGGAACGCAGCTCGATCCCATTCTTGAGCCGCACACCCGCGACGCGGCCTTCCTCGATCACAATCTCAACCACCGGTGCGCGAGTCCGTACCTCGCCCCCGCCCTGTTCGATGACCGGCACGAGCGCCTGTGCAACAGCAGCGGCGCCGCCAATCGGAAAATATGCCCCCTGCATGTAATGGCGCATGATGGTAGCGTGCAGCCCAAAGCTCGATTCTCGGGGATCGGGCCCGTAGTCGCCGCGCTGGGCGGCCAGCACGGCTCGCAGGCGCGCATCACCGATCATCTCCTGTAGTACGACTTCGGTGGTTCGGCCCCACCATCGATCGATAGCGGCGTGGTGCAGAAGCCTCGTGGCTTTACCGAGGAGTGCGGGCATCGCCCGTTGCTGAAAAAGGTGACGCCCGGCACGCTCAGCGCACAGCAGCGCGTCGAAAAACGTGTCAATTTCGCCCTGCGACGCGGGAAACCGCTCCTTGAGTTCCGCCACGAGCGCTGCCTGCGGCCGGGCAAACTGAAACTCGAACCCGCCAGGCAGATGAACCGTGTCGTAGACGGGGCCGGAGGGAGCGAAGCACAGGGCACCCCCGGACAGCCAATCCATGATCCTACGAGCCGCGCCACCCTCGCCCATATCACCGAGATAATGGAGCCCGACGGCCCAGGTGAAACCCTCACGGCTAAAGGTCTGAGTCAGTCCACCGGCCGCGAAATGCCTCTCCAGGACCAACACCTTGAGACCGGTGCGGGTCAGCGCGCAGGCGCAGGCGAGTCCGCCGATGCCTGAGCCGATGACGATGGCATCGAACTGCGAAGAGCCTTTCAAAGTAGACGCCTCGCCTGTCTGAGTGACTCCAGCCGCGCCAGAAGCTCTTGTGGATATGTGATCTCCGTCTGTGCGGTTCCCGCGTAAACCGCACCCTCATTGCCGTCCAGTGTCAGCAGCTCGCCTTCGCCGAGCGTCGTGTCGCCGATCCTGATGACCCGCGCCACGTCATCGACGAGGCCCGAGGCCCGAGGCCCTTCAATCGCCCCCCGAATCTCCCGTCACCGAGCTGCCCTCGGTCACGCTCGCCCGGCTTCGGCGCGACCTCGGTCGGCTGCGTGCCTTCGACGAACACCTCGGTCATCGTCGTGCGCCTTCGGCGCACCGTCGGGCGCGAGCAGCCCGGTCTGCGCGATCGATCAGCGCCTCGACGACGTGCGCCGGCCGCGGGAACGCCTTGCGCCGGCAGGTTCATGCTCCTTCGCGATGTCGACGAACACCGGCGCCGCGACGCGCGCGCCCTGCTCGCCCGGCATCGGCCGGTTGTCGTCGTAGCCGATCCACACGCCGATCACGATGTCCGGCGTCATGCCGATGAACCACGTGTCGCGCGCCTCGTTCGACGTGCCGGTCTTGCCGGCGATCGGCGCCTTGATCTTCGCGCCGATCGCGGCCGCGGTGCCCTCGGTCGACGACCGAGCGCATCATGTCGGTCATCACGTACGCGACCTCGGGCGCGATCACCTGCTGCGCCGGCGTCGTCGGGCGTCGGCCTTGCCGTCGATCGCGTCGATGAACTGCGGCGGCGCGTACATGCCGCCCGCCGCGAGCGTCGCGTACGCGTTCGTGATCTCGAGCGGCGTGACCTCGCCGGCGCCGAGCGCGAGCGACATCTCCTTGGGCAGCTCGCTCTGTGATCCCGAGCTCTGTGCGCCATCGCGACGACCGTCTCGGGCTTGACGTCGTAGGTCGATCGCGGATCGACACGGTGTTGATCGACTTCGCGAGCGCGGTGCGCAGCCGCACCGGGCCCTCGATACGTCGCCGGTCTCGAAGTTCTTCGGCTTCCACAGGTCGAACACCTCGGGCGCGTCGTTGACGATCGACGCCGGCGTCGGATACTTGCGCCGGATCGTTCGCGTGAACTTGCGGTCGCGCGCTCGTAGCGACGCGTAGACGAACGGCTTGAACGCCGAGCCCGGCTGGCGCTTGGCCATCGTCGCGCGATTGAAGCCCGCGACCTTCGACGCGTAGCCGCCGACGAGCGCGCGCACCTTGCGCGTCTTGACGTCGATGATCGACGACCGCGCCCTCGGGGCCGGGCGCGAACACGACGCGATGCTTCGCGTGCTTGCGGCTGCTCGTCGGCGCTTGTCGTCCTCGTCGAGCCTCGCGCGCCGACCGTCGGACCGTCACCTGGACGACATCGCCGATCTTGAACCGCTCGCTCGGCTTCTTGTCTTGCCGTCGTCGTCGGGCGGGTTGAACCGCGCATCGTCGTCGCCGCCGAGCGCGATCGTCGCCGGCCAGTGCGCCGAGGTCGACGTCGAGCTCGCTGTCGATCGTCGTGGACCGCGGTGACGACCGCCTCGTAGACTCCTTCGGCTGCGGCTCGCGCGCGGCAGCTTCTTCGCGAGCTTCGCCGATCTCGGCGTCGATCTTGTCGGGCTTGATCGTGCGCGACCGCGCGGCCGACGCCGTGGCGCTCGTCGACCGCGCGCAGCCCGGCCTGCAGCGCGCGTCTGCGCCGTCGCCTGCATGCCCGGGATCGAGCGTCGTCCGCACCGCGCGCCGAGCGTGTCGAGCGCGTCCTCGCCCTTCTCGTGTCGACGCAGCTCGCTTGCGCACGAGATCGACCCACTCGGGCGCGCGCGCCGAGCTCGGGGAACGGCTCGCTTGACGATCTGGATCGGCGCGTCGATCCACTTCTGCGCCTCGGCCGGCGTGAGCTTGCCCATCTCGACGAGCTGGTCGAGCACGTAGGTCTGGCGCTCCTTCGCGTGCTCGGCGGTGCTTGCGCGCTCGTCGCAGCGCCGCGAGATAGTTCTCGGGCTCCTTCGGCAGCGCCGCCGAGCATCGCGGCCTCGCCGACGTTGAGCTGCGCGACGTCCTTGCCGAAGTAGAAGCGCGCCGCCTCCTGCGACGCCGTACCGGCCGTGCCCGAAGTAGATCTGGTTCAGGTACAGCGTCAGGATCTCTTCCTTCGTCAGCGCGTTCTCGAGCCGGCGCGCGAGGATGATCTCCTGGATCTTGCGCTTGAACGTGCGCTCGGGCGTGAGCAGGAACGTCTTGACGACCTGCTGCGTGATCGTCGACGCGCCCTGCGTCGTGTGGCCGGCGCGGAGGTTCGCGACGAACGCGCGCACCATGCCCGAGTAGTCGACGCCGCCGTGGGTCCAGAAGTCGTTGTCCTCGGCAGCGACGAACGCGTCGACGACGAGCGGCGGGATCTTGTCGTACGGCACGAACGTGCGGCGCTCGCTGAACGATCTCGCCGATCGCGGTGATCGTTGGCGTCGAGGATCGTCGTGACCTGCTTGGGGTGGTAGTCGCTGAGCTTCTCGAGGTCTCGGCAGGTTCGGATCGCGGCCGTAGATCCAGAACACGAACGCGACGCGTCGCGAGCCCGATCGCGATGCCGACGACCCCCGCAGATCACGCGAGCCACTTGAGGACGCGCGTCAGCCAGAGCTCGGCGCGGCCGAACGGGCTGCGGCTTCTGGAGCTTCTGCATAGCCAGGGCGTTGCTGATCTGCAAGTCGGGTACCTGGCGGGACGGCACGCTGAATAATCCCTCGGTTGCGGCTGGTTTGCCACACACGACGTGGCTCGGCGAGACACGCTCAGCCAAGGATGCCGTTCGAGCACGCCGACCACGCCGCGGATCCCGAGCGCGAACCACCGGGCGCGCAGCCTCGCCCGCCGCTCGGGGTCGAGATCGCCGGGCGCGCCGATGTAGGCGCGCCGCCGGCCGCGATCCGGCTCATCGCGAGCCCGACGGTGACGCTGAGGTTGTAAGCTCTCGGTGAACCCGAACATCGGCACGGCGATCGCGCCGTCGCACGCCGCGATCGCCGCCGGCGACAGGCCCTCGTGCTCGTTGCCGAACATCACCGCGATCGGCGTCGCCACGTCGACGTCCTCGATCGATGCTGGCCCGCGCGTCGGGCAGCGGTCGCGTAGACGGCGAACCCCGCGCATGCAGCGCCGCGGCGGCGGCCTCGGCGTCGGCCAGCGGTGCGAGATCGATCCAGCGATGCGCGCCGCGCGTGACGCCGCTCGGTCGCGGAGAACCGCTCGCCCGGCTCGATCACGTGCAGCTCCTGCAGCCCGAGCGCCTCGCTCGTCCGGATCGTCGCGGCGGCGTTGTGCGGATCGTAGGTGTCCTCGACCGCGATCGACGACCGACCCGAGCCGCGCCGCGAGCACCCGATCGATCCGCGCGATCCGCTCGGCGGTCAGCATCGGCTCGAGCGCGGCGCAGATCGCGTCTGCGACCGTGGCGGTCGATCATCCGGTCGATCGCGTCCATGTCGCATCCATCGCGCGCGTCAGTCCAGGTACAGCGCCTCGAACACGCGCCACGTGCCATCGACACCGAGCCGCAGCCGCACGACGAACGGCCCTTGCTCGGCATCGGCCGGGATCGCGGCCTCGCGCGGGCACTGCACCGCGCCGGCGGGCTCGGTCTCGCGCGGCGCGAGCCGCCCGCGACCGTCGATCGCCTCGGCCGGCGGAGCTGGAATGGGTTCGCAGCCCTTCGCGATCGCGTCGCCGATCGCGGCGAGCGTCGAGCCGTCGCCGCGCCAACCCGCGACCGCGGTGTCGGCAGGCGTGGGCTGCGCGCCGGACTCGGTGACGATCTCGTCCTCGAGCAGGTGGCGCACCGCGGTGAAGTCGCGCGCCGCAGCGGCCGCGCGCAGCTCGTCGATCACCTCGCGCGCGGCCGGCGGCACGCCCGGCATCGGCGCCTGTCTCGCCGCCTCCGGCGCGACGGCATTCGCCGGCGCCGCGGCATGCGCGGGCGCGCCACAGCCCGCGACCGCGATCGCCGCGAGCACGCGGATCACGGCTTCCGCCGGTTGTTCTTGACGATGCGATACGTCATCCACCCCATCCCGAGCGCGATCGCGACGCCGATCAACAGCAGCCGGTAGCGATACGCGCCGCCGACCGCCGGCCGGTTCGACGTCCAGAAGCCCGACGGCCGGTTGCACCAGGATCTCGTGCGTGGTCGGCGGCTCGGCGAGCGCCGCGCGCGCCGGCGCCGATGCGCGAGGACGACGACGAGACACCAGACGGCGCATGCCTCGTCTTAGCTCGAGCGCGAGGTCACATCACCGTGCTGACCGTCGCGCTACTTCTTGTGGTGGGCTTCTTCGGCGGCGCCGGCGGCGGTCGTTCGGCTTGGCCGCGAGCGGATTCGTCGGGCGCGCGTTCTTGATCGCCTTCTTGACGCGCTTCAGGCAGTCCTCCTCGGTCTCGCTGCCGTCCTTGACGAACAGCGAGCGGCGTCGCGAGCGCCTTGTCGTACTCCTCCTGCGTCAGCCGCTCGCGCTTGAGCATGATCGTCGAGGATCCGGCTCGATCTTGCCGGTCGTCCACTTGGTCAGCGTGCCCTCGCAGTACTGCTTGTAGCGCTCCTTCGGGATCGGGCAGGATCGACGAGAAGAACGCGGCCTCGACCGGGTTGAGGTCCTTCGGCCGCCTTGCCGAAGTAGTGCTGCGCCGCCGGACCGATGCCGTAGAGCCCGGGCCCGTACTCGATCACGTTGAGGTAGATCTCGATGATCCGATCCTTGGTCAGCGTGTTCTCGACGTGCCAGGTCAGGAACAGCTCCTGGAGCTTTCGCGCGAGCGTCTTCTCCCGGTAGAGCAGCACGTTCTTGACCATCTGCATCGTGATCGACGACGCGCCGTGGACGGAACTCGCTCGCCTTGAGGTTCGTGACGAGCGCGGTCCGGAACTCGCTCGGGATGAAGCCGTGGTGCTGGTAGAACGCCGAGTCCTCGGTCGACATGATCGACTTCACGAGGTACGGCGAGATCTGATCGAGCGGCACGAAGTCGGGGTTCGTCGGCCCGACGATGAACGACATCCACTCGCCCTTCTCGACCTCGACGTAGTGCTCGAACTCGTCCTTGAGCCGCTTCGGCGAGTCGGCCGGCTCGTCGACGACCGGCAGTGGTTGATGCCGACGTGGCCGTCGAGCTCGGTCGCGTCGAGGTTCGCCCAGTCGATCGTCGAGCGTGGACGTCGACGTCGAACACGCCGCGCAGCCGGTAGCCGGCCATGTACGGCACCATCTCGGTCGGGATCGCGTCGAGCACGCGCTGGCAGTCGATCGGCGGGATCACGAGCCGCAGCTTGAGCGTGCTCGAGGCCGTGCGGGCCGCGTCGCACGGCGGCGTGCGTTCCGTCGCATCCGGCGTTCGACCGCGGCAGCTCCGCGGTCGCGAGTTCGCGCGGCGCGATCGCTGCCGGTGACCGAGAACGGCACGTTGCGCGCGACGAAGTCGCCGCGCGTCAGCTCGAGCGTGCGCGTCGCGCGATCGAAGCTGCCCGCGATCTGCGCCGACGAGGTCGAGATCGTGGACCTCCTTGTCGGCGATCATCGGGTGGCCGACGTTGAGGCCGCGCAGGTGGAAGCCGCCCGCGAACTGCGCGCCGCGCGCGATCGAGGTCGACGTGGAGCTTCGTGTCGACCGACGTCGCCTGGTAGTCGACGACCGCCGAGTGCTCGAGGATCGGCGCGAGCCGATCGAGCTGGAACTTCGCGGCCTCGAGATCGATCGACGCGGTCACCGCGTGCCGGATCGAGCTCGCCCTTCGCGGTCCACAGCTGGCCCGGCACGCCGCCGTAGCCGCCGGCGAGGTCGATCGTGTACTCGCCCGGCTGCGTCGGGATCGCGACGATCGTGCCGCCGATGCCCGACAGCGCCATGCCGCGGCCACAGCGCGAGCTCGCCGCCGTCGACCGTGACGATCGGCGGCTGCGCCGGCGTGCTTCGTCGATCGTCGATCGTCGTCGCAGCGTCGCCTTCGGCGCGGCGATCGTCGTCGCGGTCACGCTCGCGCGCGTGCGCGACGAGCTCGTCGCGGCGTCCACGTCGCGTCGCCGTCGCCGACCAGCGCGGTCGCGCCGGTGAGCTCGTCGTTCGCGAGCAGCCGCACGTGCGTGACCGTCGATCGTCGTCGGCCGCAGCTCGCCGAGCGCCGCCGCCGCCGCCGCTCGCGCCGCCGCCGTCGCCGCGCAGCCGCTCGACGATGTCGCGCACGTTGTCGCGGCCGTCGGCGTCGCGCCGCAGCGTCGACGATCACGCCGTCGATCTTCGCCGCGCCGAGCTCGACCGTGCCGACCAGCGAGCGCCAGCGCGTCGAAGTCGACGTCGATGCGATCGACGTGGACGAGCGGCGTGTCGCCGTCGAGCGGCCCGCGGATCTCGACGTCGCGCAGCACCGCGTGGCCGAGCGACGACGTCGATCGCGCCGAACCGCGACGTCGCGGCCGAGCTTCGTGCGCGAGCTTGCTCGCCGACGCTTGCTCGCGGATCATCCACGCGCCGACCCGCGGGTAGACGACGCCGAGCGCAGAGCACGACGAGCGCAGCGACCCCGAGCAGCGCCCGCGGCGATGCCAGCAGCCGGCGCTCGAGCCAGCGACGCGGGATCGCCGATGGCGATGCTCGCCATGCGCTCGTATACAACACCGCGCGCGGCTGCGTCGGCGTGCGGCGTTACTTACAGGTCAGCGCGAGGATGTGCCCGTCATCCTTGGCGTTCGTGCCGACCGACACGAGCCAGTCGCCGACGTCGAGCGCTCTGCTTGGCGTCGAGCGACGCGCTTGCCGTCGGCGTCGTCGATCGTGACCGTGAGCTCGAGCGCGCTTGTCGGTGCGATCGCGCAGCAGCAGCGATCGCCGCCGCCTTGCGCGAGCTTGAGCGTCTCGGCCTTGAGCTTCGTCGAGCGGACGCGTGCCGCTCGACAGCTTGCTGGAACGTGTTCCACGACGAGAACGGCGGCTTCTTCAGCTTCTTCTCGAGCGGCTTGAGCTCGGCGATCGATCGCCGGCTCTTCGCCGCTCGTCGCGCCGATCTCGAGGTAGCTGCAGTCGGCCTGTCGCCGGCGGACGCAGCGCGCGGCGAGCCGCGCGATCGCGACCAGCGAGGCGGCGAGCAGCGACGGCGAGCTCATATGCCCTCCACAGTATCCTCTGGCGTCACCCAGATCACGGTCGTGCTGCCCATCTTCGTCGTTCGAGATTGAACACCGTGCCGGTGCCGCCCGGCGTGTCGAGCGACTCGATCTCGGCGGGGCGATACGCCGCGGGACGTGCGTCGATCGGATCGTGCTCGCCGGCCGTCGCCGACGAGCTACCGCGCGGCGCCGGCGCGCAGCACGAGCGCGAGCGCGGCGACCGCGCCCGCGCTGACGCGCGCCGGTGATCATGTGGCCGCGATAGCGATCGAACCAGCGCGGCGACGCGCGCCAGAAGCCAGCGCCGCGCGGCTGCGACCGGCGCGGCGCAGCCGATCTGCTCTTGTCGATCTCGCGCCACATCGCGTCGAACCGCGCGTCGGGCACCGCGTCGGCCGACGAGCTCGAGGTGGCCGCGCACGAGCTCGCCGAGCTCGCGCGATCGCGTCGACCTTCGCGCGGCGCCTCGGACCGTCGGCGCGACTTCGAGCGTCGCGCTCGCCGTCGGCGTGCTGCATCAGCTCGAATCGTCGCGGCTTCATCGCGACCTCGCGGCGGCTCGCCGTCGACGTCGGCCTCGTCCGCGTCGTCGGGATCCAGCGTCGTCGGCGCTCGCCGACGGATCGACGAGATCGAGCGAGCCGCTTCTGCATGTTCTTCCGCGCGTGAAACAGCCGCGACATGATCGTGCCCTTGCGAGCAGCCCATCGCCTGCGCCATCTCCTCGTACGACAGGCCCTCGAGCTCGCGCATCACGAGCACCGCGCGGTGGTTGTCGGACAGCTCGCCGAGCGCCTGCGTCGATGCGCGCGCGGATCTCCTTGTCGAGCAGCGCGCGGCCCGGGATTGCCGCCGAGCATGCGCGGGCAGTAGCGCGTCGTCCGCCGCCGTCCTCGAGCGCGCTGCTCGTCGAGCTCGACCGGGCGGACCCGGCGGTGCTTGCGGAGGTGGTCGATGGCGAGGTTCATGACGATCCGGTACAGCCAGGTGTAGAAGCTGGAGTTGCCCTCGAACTTGTCTAAGTACTTGTGAGCCTTGATGAAAGCGTCCTGGACGACGTCGAGCGCGTCGTCGTGGTGGCGAACGACACCGAACGCGAGCGCGTACGCACGGCGGTGATAGCGCTCGAACAGCGTGCGGAACGCGTCGCGATCGCCGCGCCGCGCCGCGTCGACCAGCTCGCGGTCGTCGACGTCGCTCATGCGTCCGAGATGGACGCTCGCTGGCCCTCCTTATTCACGCGCCGACGGTTATATCACCTGCGGTGCACTCGGCGCGATGCCGACGTCCGCGTAGCGCTATGCTCCGAGCGACCGCGCGGCGAGGGCGACATCGTGGCCGACTCGCACTTCGATCTCCGGGCTTCCTCGAGCCGCGTCCGCGCGCTGGTGTACCGCCACGAGGCGCGGCGCGCCGCGCTGCTACGCGATCGCTGCGCTCGGCGCGCTCGCGATCGTGCTGCCGCTGCTCGGCCACGCTGCTCGGTCGACAGCGCGCGCCGCCGCGCTCGCGGTGCTCGGCGATCGGCGGGCTCGCGGCGCGTGCTCGTCGTCGTCGGCGCGATCGTGCTCGGCGCGGTCGTGCCGCGCCGCCGGTTGCGAACGCGACGCCGATCTCGCGCGGTGGGTCGGCACGCGGCACGCGGCGACGTCGCGTCGCGATCTGCTGTCGTCGGTCGAGCTCGCCGCCGCGCCGCGAGCGACCGGGCGCACCGTCGCGCCGCGCTGGTCGACGCGCTGTCGCGTCGACCGCAGCAGCGGCTCGACGGCGATCGAGCCGCGCAGCGCTGCTGCCCGCGCGCGAGCTCGCCGCGCGCGCGGCGCTGGGCGCTCGCGCGCGATCGCGGCGAATCGCGCTGCTCGTCGCGCTCGCGCCGCACGCGCTCGCGTCGCGGCTGGCGCGACGCTCGTGTCGTCGCCGCCGACGCCGTTCGACGGCGCGCAGCTGTCGGCGGTGCCGCTCGTCGGCGATCTCGACGCGACGCTGACGTTCCCGGCGTACACGCAAGCGCCAGCCGCTCGAGCTGCCGTCGTCGTCGGGCGATGTGCGCGGCCTGCCGGGCACGATCGTCACGCTGCGCGCGCGCGTGCTCGTGCCCGCGGCCGCCGCCGAGCTCGTGTCGAGCCCGCCGTCGCAGCGGGTGGCGACGCCGCAGCACAGAGTCGCGGCGAAGCTCGACGGCGACAGCGTCACCGCCGAGCTCACGATCGATCACGCCGCGCGCTACCGGTTCGCGGTCACGTCGCCCGCCGGCACGCGCTCGATCGAGGCGACGCCGCGCACGATCGAGGCCGAGCCCGATCAGGCGCCGACCGTGCAGCTGATGGCGCCCGCCGATCCGCTCGACGTCTCGAACCTGCAGCCGCGTCGAGCTCGCGTACGTGATCGAGGACGACTTCGGCGTCACGTCGGCCGAGCTCGTGTGGGAGCGGGCAAGGATCACGGGCAGAAGCCGATCGCGCTCGGGCCGACCGGCAGCGAGCCGGCTCGCGCGCGCAGGGCAAGCTGATGTGGGACATCGCCGAGCTCGCAGGTGCCGAGCGGCGGCGACGTCCGCTACTGGCTCGAGGCGAAGGACAACGACTCGATCGGCGGCCCGAACGTCGGCAAGTCGCGCGAGTTGCACCTGCGCGTCGATCAGCCCGCGCGAGCGCCACGAGGAGACGCTCGCGCGCCAGCAGGCAGCTCGCCGAGAAGCTGTTGCAAGAACCTCGGCGGTCGGCTGTCGGGCCGGGCGACGACGTCGACGCGCGCGAGGAGCTGTCGCGCGCAGCTGCGCGACGCGATCGTCGAGCTCGGCGTCGATCGGCGCGGCGTACGAGAAGGATCCGCACGCGTCGGATGCGCTGCGCAAGGCGCTCGCCGCAGATGCGCGAGCGGCTCGACAAGCTCGCGATCGCCGAGCAGAAGCTGCATGCCGCAAGGGCGCGCGAAGACGTCGCCGGCGGGCGGTTCGCCGGCGATCGACCCGACGCTCGTCGCCGAGCTCGAGGACGACACGATCGCGCTCGCCGACTGGCTCGATCGCGAGCGCATCGAGGGCCTGCTCGACATCTCCGACGAGATCGCGGCGCACCAGAAGCGGCTCGCCGATCTGCTCGCGCAGTACGCGCGCACGAAGGACCCGCGCCTGCTCGACGAGATCGAGCGCGAGATGCGCGCGCTCGACCGCGCGTACGCCGAGCTCGAGCAAGCACCAGCGCGGCATGCCCGAGGACGTGCTCGACCAGTACGTCCACCGCGACGCGATGCAGGCGCAGCAGGGCGCGAGCTGCATCGACGAGGTCGCGCAAGCTCGTCCACGCCGGCAAGACCGCCGAGGCGCAGGCAGAAGCTCGAGCAGTGCCAGCAGCAGCACGAGCGCGCGTCGTCCGCGCTCGAGGGCTCGCTCGCGGCGCTGCGCGGCGACAAGTTCAGCGACGAGCAGAAGAAGCTCGACGAGGTCATGAACGAGCTCGCCGACGTCGCGAAGGATCAGGACGACATCGCGGCCGAGGCGAACCGGATCTTCGAGTCGTACGCCGAGAAGGCCGACGAGGTCGCGCGCGACAACCGCCGCGAGGCGAGCAAGAAGGTCGGCGCGCTGGTCGACAAGCTGCGCAAGCGGCTCGACGCGATCAACA
>CAWDJK010000002.1:0-10304 GCA_963802645.1 uncultured Gammaproteobacteria bacterium
CGGGCCTTACTGGCGCACTCCGCCGCGCTCACCGCCTGGCGTGCGGTGTCCGGGTGCACGCAGGTCGAGCTGTGGATGGACGAGGCGGCTGCGCCGCCGCCCGCATGAGCGAGGCGGGCGAGCCGGCGGCGCTGCTGCGCGAAGCCGCGCGTCTCGAGCAGACCGGTCAGCTGGCGCAGGCCGCGGTCGCCTACGAGCGCATCCTCGCGCGCTGGCCGGCGCTCGCCGACTGCTGGTACAACTTAGGACTCCTGCAGCGCAGGCTCCGCCGCTTCGACGCGGCGCTCTCCTCCTATGCGCGCGCGCTTGCGCTCGGCATCCGGGCGCCCGAGGAAGTACACCTCAATCGCGGCGTCATCCTCGCCGACGACCTGCGCCAGGAGGCGGCTGCGGAACAGGCGCTCCGGGAGGCCCTGGCGCTGAACGGCGGCTACCTGCCGGCATTGCGCAATCTCGCCAACCTGCTGGAGGACTTAGGTGCGCGCGAGGAGGCGCTGGCAACCTACGTGCGCATCCTCGAGCTCGAGCCGCGCGCCTACGAGAGCCTCGCGCGCTACGCGGGCCTGCGCCGCCTCGAGCGCGCGGACGACCCGCTGATCGCACGGCTGCGCGCAGCACTCGCCGACCCGCAGGCGAGCCGCGCCGAGCGTGCCAGCCTCGGCTTCGCGCTCGGCGCGGCGCTCGATGCCTGCGGCGAGTATCGGTCCGCGTTCGAGGCGTACTCGCTCGCCAACCGCGACAGCCGAGCGAGCGCTCCCGCGGCCGCGCGCTACGAGCGCCGCGCCCAGGAGCGCTACGTCGATGAGCTGATCCGCACCTTTGCGCACGCCGCCGCGCCCGCCGGCGTCGGGGCCGCCCCCGCGTCGGGAGCCCCGCGCCCGATTTTCATCTGCGGCATGTTCCGCTCCGGGTCGACCCTCACCGAGCAGCTGCTGGCGCGGCACCCGCTGGTGCACGCCGGTGGCGAGCTCGATCTCCTGCCGGCGCTGGTCAGCCGCGAGCTCAATCCCTACCCGGCCGCGCTGGCCGGCTGCGACGCGACGCGCATCGCAGCCCTGGCCGAGGACTACCTCGGTGGCCTGGCGCGGCTCTTTCCGGACAGCCCCTGCGTCACCGACAAGCGCCCCGACAACTTTCTCCACATCGGCCTCATCAAGCGCCTCGTGCCGCGCGCCCGGATCGTGCACACGACGCGCGACAGCCTCGATAACTGTCTCTCGATCTTCTTCCTGCATCTCGATCAGCGCATGGGCTATGCGCTCGATCTCTCCGACATCGGGCACTACTACCGCGAGTACCGGCGGCTCATGCGGCACTGGCACGCGCTCTACGGCGCCGACCTGCTCGACTTCAGCTACGACAGCCTGGTGGCCGAACCGCGCGCGGCGCTCGAACGTCTGCTCGACTTCTGCGGGCTGCCGTGGGAAGAGGCGTGTCTCACGCCCGCCGCGAGCGGCACGGCCGTCAAGACCGCGAGTGTCTGGCAGGTGCGCGAGCCGCTCTACCGCCGCTCTTCCGGGCGTGCGCGTCATTACCAGCGCGAGCTCGAGGCGCTCGCGGCATACCTCGCCGCGCCGTAGGATGCGTGGCGCCTCCATGACCGAGCCGAATCAGTCCGCCCCCTCACTCGTGCCGATCTTCGCGACCCCGTTCGCGGAAGTTCTGCTGCCGCTCGATGCGGGATTCAACGGGTCGCTCGCCGCGCTGCTCGGCGCGCGCGCCACCACGGAGCGCCGCGAGCGCGATCCGCTGAGCGATCCGCTCTGCTACCTGAGCCAGGAGGACCTCTTCGAGTGGCCCGACGCGCCGGTCGCGGCGCTGCGCGGCGAGCTGCTCGCAGGCCTGTGCGCCGCGGTCGAGGCGACGACGCTCCACAGTGAGGCGGAGTTCGACCAGCTCGGCGTCCAGGCGCGGGCGCGTTTCGCCATCATTCGCCCGGATGGCTGCCTGCCGGCGCGCAGCCTCGCGCTCGCCTCCTGGTGCGCCATCTACTGCGTGGCGGCGCCTCCTGCGCCTGCCGGGCGCGCCGACAGCGGCGCGCTGCGGCTATACGAATCCCGCCTGGGCGGCATGCTGGCCGACGCGACCACCTGGCGGCTGCGCCATCCGTTCGCCGGCGGGCACCACCTCTGGCAGCCACGGCCGGGCGCGATGGCCGCCTTTCCCGCGCATCGCAGCCACGAAATCGCCCTCAACCGCGGGGCCAGCGACCTGGTGCTGGTCATCGTCCGCGCACGCTTCGCGAACCCGGAACAGCCGGCGGCACCCCCATGGTGACCCCACCGCTGAAAGTGACCCCCGGCTTTGCCGTGCCCTTCGCCACCGGGCACCTCGCCGCCTGCGAGCCGCTCAACCGGGAGCTCGAGGCCCTGTTCCTCGCCCGCGAGACCGCGGAGTACCGCAACCCCGCGCCCAGCCACATTCCGCAGGCGGAGACGTTCGAGAGCCGCTTCAATCTCTTCCGCTGGCCGGAGAGCTGCGTGCAGGGGCTGCGGTCGTTCGTGCTCGATTCCGTCGCCCGTACCGTGCTCGAGACCTCGACGCTGACGCCGGCCGAGCTCGCGCGCCTCACGGTCCACAACCATACCTGGTATCACCTCACCCGCTACGCCGGCTCCTTCGTGGCCCATAACCACCCGCTCGCCTCCTGGTCGGCGGTGTACTGCGTGCGGGCCGGGGAGGCTCCGGCGGACCGCCCCGGCAGCGGCCTGCTGCGCTTCTTCGATACCCGCCCCGGTGCCGGCAGTTACCTCGACGCCGGCAACCGCTCGCTCCGGGCACCCTTCGCAACCGGTCACCACGAGGTGCGGCTCGAGGCGGGTGAGATCGTCGTGTTTCCGTCTTATGTGATCCACGAAGTGAGCCCGTTCTACGGGCGCGACGTGCGCATCACGGTCGCTACGAACTGCTGGTTCGCCTGATTTTCGGCTCCCGTGGTCCTGTTGCAACAGTGCAACAAGGTTCCCGGTGAGCCGCTCCGGAGCGGGAAAGTCCCGCTTGGGCTGCCTTGCCCCGCCGCTGCTGCTTGGCAACACGGAGTCAAGGTGCTCTAATGCGGCCCGGTCCCGAAAAAGCGCCCCGATCACAGACTCTAAAGACGAGACCGGCCAGCGCGGCACCGGGGATGACTCGCAGATCGATTTGCCCTTGCAGATCAATTCGCATTCTTAGTTAGGGGAGAAAACATGGCGAACAGTCGCAGCTTGCAACAGGCTGTGCGTTTCGCGCTCGCGACGATCACGGCATCGGCCGGTGTCGCGACAGCGAACGCCCAGACCGCTCCGGCACAGGCCGAAGAGGCCACCGCAGCACCGCTCACAGAGGTCGTGGTCACCGGATCGCGCCTGAAGACACCGAACGAGACGGCGATCAGCCCGATCTCGACGGTCTCCGCAGCCGACATCACTCAGACCGGTCTGACCCGCGTCGAGGACGTCCTCAACAACCTGCCGATGGTGTTCGCCGGCGAGAACTCGACGACGTCAAACGGCGCCGACGGGACCGCCTCGATCGACCTGCGCGGCCTCGGTAACCAGCGCACGCTGGTGCTGGTGAACGGCCGCCGTCTCGGCCCGGGTGCTGGCGATGGCCGTAACTACTCGGACATCAACGAGATTCCCGCCGCCCTGATCGAGCGCGTCGACATCCTCACGGGCGGCGCCTCCTCGGTGTACGGCGCGGACGCGGTTGCGGGCGTGGTGAACTTCGTCCTCAACACCCACTTCGAGGGTGTGCAGGTCAACGCCGGCTACCACTTCCAGCAGCACAGCAACAGCGACAGCGCGGTCCAGGCCGTCGTCGCGGCGCACGACTTCCAGCTGCCCCCGAGCGAGGTCAACACCGGCTTCGGCAAGTACGCTTCCGTCGTCATGGGGTCGAACTTCGCCGACAACAAGGGCAACGCGACCGCCTATATCACCTACGACAACCAGGGCGCGGCGCTGCAGAAGAGCTTCGATTACAGCGCCTGTGCCTTGAGCCCGGCGACCGCGACCACTCTGGCGTGCGGCGGCTCCTCGACCTCGGCCGGGGGCTCGTTCCGCGCCTACAACAGCACCTTCGGGAGCCGGCTGTACAACTACAACGTCAACCCGAAGACCGGCGTCTGGGCGCCGTTCACCGCGGCGGACCAGTACAACTTCAACCCCGAGAACTACTTCCAGGTCCCGAACGAGCGCTGGACGATGGGCACGTTCGTCAACTACGAGATCAACTCGCATGCGACGGCGTACATGGAGGCGATGTTCACGCGCAACACCTCCGAGGCGCAGATCGCCGAGAGCGGCGACTTCGGCAACGGCTCCTTCGTTCCGTGCAATGACCCGCTGCTGACGGCTGCCGAGCAGTCCTTCATCTGCAGCCCGGCGAACCAAACCGCCCAGGGCAACATGACGGAGACGGTGCCCGGTATCGGTACCGTCCCCGGCTCTCTGATGTACATCCTGCGTCGTAACGTCGAGGGCGGTCCGCGTATCGCGACCTTCGCCACGAATGCCGCGCGCGAGGTGTTCGGTGTGCGCGGCGACATCAACGACGCCTGGTCGTACGACGTCTATGCGCAGCACAGCTCGGTGGACAGCCAGAACGGCAACCTGAACTACCTCTCGAACGCCAACATCATCAATTCGCTCAACGTCGTGCCCAACCCCGCGGGCGGCGCCCCGGTCTGCGTGTCCGTGCTCAACGGCTCTGACCCCAAGTGCGTCCCGTGGAACATCTGGTCACCCGGCGGGGTGACACCGGCGGCGCTGAAGTACCTGTCGGTGCCGCTGCTGGTCGATGCCACCGTGACGGAGTACGTCGCGGACGCCTCGATCACGGGCGACCTCGGCAAGTACGGCGTGCAGATGCCGACCGCGAGCTCGGGGCTGCAGGTCAACGTCGGTGCGGAGTACCGCTCCGAAGCGGCGAACTTCCTGCCCGATGAGCTCTCGCAGAGCGGCAACGCGGCTGGCTCGGGCGGTCCGACTCCTCCCATCTCCGGTAACTTCCACGTGGGCGAGGCGTTCACGGAGCTGCGTATGCCGCTCGTGACCGATCACCCGGGCGCGGAAGACCTGTCGATCGAGGGCGGCTACCGCTACTCGAACTACACCGAAGGCTTCACGACCAACACCTACAAGATCGGACTCGAGTGGGCGCCGGTGAAGGACCTGCGCCTGCGCGCCAGCTATCAGCGCGCGGTCCGTGCGCCGAACATCGGCGAGCTGTTCGTTCCACAGACGGTGCAGCTCGACGGCTCGCAGGATAACTGCGCGGCCGGGCTCAAGCCCGGTTCGACGACGACCCTGACCACGGGCTACACCTTCGCGCAGTGCGCGCTCTCGGGTGTGACCGCGGCGCAGTTTGGCAACATCGCGCCGAACACGGCCCCCCAGTACAACGGCCTCACCGGCGGCAATCCGTCTCTGCAGCCTGAGATTGCCGACACCTACTCGGTGGGCTTCGTGCTGACGCCGCGCGCGGTGCCGAACCTGAGCATCTCGGTCGACTACTTCGACATCAAGATCGCTCAGGTCATCGGGCCGATCGGTGGCGATGTCATCCTCAACAACTGCCTGAACGGTGTGAATACCGCGTTCTTCTGTCCGCTGGTGCACCGCGGTATCGGCGGAACGCTGTGGCTGACACCGAGTGGCTACATTCAGGACACGAACCAGAACCTGGGCGCGCTCTCGACGGAGGGCCTGGACCTCAAGGCGGGCTACCGCGTCGCACTGCCCAAGGCCGGATCGCTGCTGTTCGGAATGGAAGGCACCTACCTGCTCAATCTGAAGACGACCCCGGTGGCCGGGGGCGGATCGTATGACTGCCAGGGCTACTTTGGCGTGACCTGCGGCGCGGCGAACCCGAGCTGGAGGCACGTGTTCAATGCGACCTGGTCAACCCCGTGGGATGGCCTCGATCTGACGCTGCGCTGGCGCTACATCGGCTCGGATTCCTCCGAGTTCACGAGCTCCAGCCCGTTCCTCACCGGTACCACCTACGCGCCGCTGTCGAAGATTGCCGCCTACAACTACCTCGACCTGACCGGTGCGTTCGACATCTACAAGAACATCCGGCTGCAGGTCGGCGTCAACAACATCATGGACAAGGATCCGCCGCTGGTAGTCGGCTCCGATTGCTCCACGTCCAGCCCCGCCGGTGCGAACTGCAACGGCAATACCTTCCCGGGCGTCTACGACGCGATGGGCCGGTATATCTTCATGGAGCTCACGGCGAAGTTCTAAGGATCTGAGCTGAGTTAAAACGGCGGGCCCGCAAGGGTCCGCCGTTTTTTTTGCCCGGGCGGAATTGCTCAGCTGATACGGCGCACGTGGTGCAGCCGCTTGCCCGGCGTTTCCAGCAGGAAGGAGCCGAGGAGGCCGCGGCTGAGCGTCACCGTGTCACCGACGTCGAGAAGCGGATCTTTCTCATCGAGGAGCCAGAGCGCGCCACCCTCGAGGGTCACCGTCGGCCGGCCGTCGATGGTCTTGCCCAGTTCCACGACCCGGACGGTCAAAGTCTCGGGGACGGCAGGAGGGGCGGCCGGGTGCTCGGCCGAGTACGAGCCGAAGGACCTGGCGTCCGCTGCGGGCGCGGCGGGTTTAGCGCCCGCTGCGGGCACGGCTGAGCCGGCCGCGACGGCAGCCGGCGCGGCGGGTTTAGCGCCCGCTGCGGGTACGGCTGAGCCGGGTGCCGCAACGGCAGCCGGCGCGGCGGTCGTGGCCGACGCTGCCGCTGTGCCGGCCGGCTTTGGCGCCACCGCTGCCGGCACCGCGGGACGTCCCGCCAGGCGGTCGTAGCACGCCAGGCGGTCGCTCGGCTCGGTAATCGCGCCGCAGGCGGCCAGGTCCTCCTGCGGCCCTGCAGAGGCCTGAGAGGCCGCGATCGCGACGCAGGCCGCGGCGACCGCTCGGGCGAGCGTGGGGTGCTTCATGCGGGCCCCTGATCCGGCAGGTTGTAGTAGCTCACGACGACCTCGGTGGCGGCTTTGACCATATCGCGCTCCGCGGCAGTTAGAAAAGGGTTCCAGATATCGAAGATCAGTATCGCCCGCGGGCTGTCCGAGAGATTCCAGGCCTCGTGCTCGATCGTGTCGTCGAACACCCAGGCTTTGCCCGGCACCCATTCGCGCGTCCTGCTGCCGACGCGAAAGCCGCACTTCTCGGGCACGATGAGCGGCAGGTGCACGATCGCCCGCGTGTTGGTGACGCCGGTGTGGGGAGGAATGCGGGTGCCCGGCTCGAGGATCGAGAAATAGGCGGTCGGGGCGCGCCTCTCGACCTCGACCTGCGGCACGTGCTTCAGCACCTCGACCGTGCGCGGGCAGCGCGCCAGGTGTGCCGGCTGCGGCACACTCTGGTTCCAGAGAAAGTAAGCGCTCCAGCGTCGCGACTTGTTGAGATCCTTCCACTGATCGAGCGGGATCCCTTCGGGATAGGCCACGTAGGGCTCGAGTCCCTCGCGATCGGAAATGAGCACCGACAGCAGCTCCTCGCGAATGTCGTCGGTGGCCGCCTCGACCGCATCCAGCCACGGGAAATCGCCGCGGTCGAAGAATTCCACGTCGGGGACTTCCGGGAAGTACATGAAGGTCGGCTGGGAGGTGTAGCGGTTGCGCTTGCCGGTCAGGAGCTCGACGCAGCGATCGACGCGCCGGTAGCTGCCGCCTCCGTGGCGGGTGCGGACGGCCGCGAGTTTCTCTTCGATGGCGCCGGCGAGCGCGGCGTCGTCCCTGGCAACCATCTCACGCGCGTGCCGGATCACTTCGCCGACGGTCTCGGGTGGCGTCTCCCCGGCGCGGATGGTGGCGAGCGCATTGCGGTAGACGCGCGCGGCGCTGCGCGCATCGCCCCGCTGCTCGATGTAGGTACCCTTCTGCAGCAGCGAGCCCAGGTGGCGCGGCTCGAGCGCCAGCGCCCGCTCTATCGCGTCCAGCTCCTCCGGCGCATTGAGCGCATGCAGGCTCGCGGCGAGGTTGGACCACAGCGCGGGGTGCCCGGGGTCGGCCTGGGTCGCGCGCTCGAACAGCTCGCGCGCGCGCGCCGGCTCGCCCCGCTGCATCATCGTAAGTCCCAGCTCGTTCAGCACCGCCGGGTGGGTCGGCGCGAGCCGCGCCACCCGCGCGAGCAGCTCCTCGGCCTCGGCACGCCGGCCCGCCGCGCCCGCCGCCCGGAAAGCCTGGATCATGCCGAGCACGGTGGCGTGGTCCGCCGGCGTAGCATTGGCGTTGGTCAAAAGTATCCCCTGTGCGTTAATGCGCGCAGTGTGAATTCTAGCGTGGCGGGTCCGCGCGCGGAGAGATCATTGCCGCCGAACGGCGCATTGGACATAGCCCTCATCCGGGTCGCCGCCCTGCTCGAGAGCGACCCGGCCGCCGCTGCGCACGCCGCGCAGGAGCTGGTGAGGGGGCACCCGGGAAATTCCGCCGCCATGCTGCTGCTCGGCGAAGCCCGGCGCCGCAGCGGCGATGCACCGGCGGCCGCGGCCGCCTTCAACGAGCTCGCCGCGACACGACCCGCCTCGGCGGCGGTGCATCTGGACCTCGGGCGCGCGCTGTTCGCGCAGGGCAAGCTCGCGGAAAGCTACTCCGCGCTGACCCGCGCGCTGGAGCTCGAGCCGGATCTCGCCGACGCCTGGCGCGCGCTCTCGAGCCTGCACGCCGCGAGCGGCGCGTGGCGCGAATGCGATGCCGCCTACGCACGCTTCGCCGCCCTCACCGCTCAGGACGGCCGCTTCGCCGAGGCGGCCGCGGCGATTGCGCAGGACCGCCTCGACCATGCCGCGGCGCTGCTGCGAGAGGAGCTGACGCGTCACCCGGGTGACGTCGCGGCGCTGCGCCTGCTGGCGCAGGTGGCAGTGAAGCGTGAGGACTTCAGCGCGGGGCAGCGCCTGCTCGAAGAGTGCCTGCGGCGCGCGCCGGGGTACAGCCGCGCGCGTTTCGATCTCGCCGAAATGCTGCATACCCAGCAGAAAGCCGGGCCGATGCTGCCGCTGCTCGAGCGGCTGCTGGCGCTCGAGCCGGGCAATCTCGCCTACCGGGCGCTCAAGGCTGCGGCGTACAGCCTGCTCGGGCAGAGCGAGCGGGCGCTCGGGATCCTCGCCGACCTGGTCGTCGAGTTCCCGGACAACCCGGTGGGGTGGATGTACTACGGACATGCGCTGCGCACGGCGGGGCGCACTGACGAGGCCATCGAGGCGTATCGCAGGAGCGCGCAGCTGCGGCCCGGATTCGGTGAAGCCTGGTTCAGCCTCGCGAATCTCAAGATTTTCCGCTTCACGCCCGCCGAGATCGACACGATGCGGGCGCAGCTCGCGCGCACCGACCTTCCCGACGAGGACCGCTGGCATTTCGAGTTCTCGCTCGGGAGTGCGCTCGAGCAGGCGGGCGACTTCGCCGCCTCCTTCAGGCATTACGCGCGCGGCAACGCCCTGCGACGCGCGTCGGTCCAGTACGATCCCGGCCGGACGACCGCGCTCATCGAGCGCAGCAGGGCGCTCTTCACGCGCGAGTTCTTCGCCGAGCGCACCGGTTCCGGGTCAGCCTCGGTCGAGCCGATCTTCATCGTCGGGATGCCGCGCGCGGGCTCGACGCTCCTCGAGCAGATCCTCGCCAGCCACTCACGGGTCGAGGGAACGCGCGAGCTGCCGGACATCTCGGCGTTCGCGCGCGAGCTCGGCGTGTGGGACGACCCGCCCGCCTATCCGGAATCGGTGGCGCGCCTCGGCCGCGCGGAGCTCGCCGCGCTCGGCGAGCGGTACCTCGAGCAGACGCGGCCGCACCGCCTCCTCGGGCGCGCACATTTCATCGACAAGATGGGCAACAACTTCCTCGACCTCGGACTCATCCATCTGATCCTCCCCAACGCGCGCATCATCGACGCCCGGCGCGCGCCGCTCGCCTGCTGCTTCTCGAACTTCAAGCAGCACTTCCAGTCGGGCGTGTGGTTCTCCTACAGCCTGGAAGACCTCGGCCGCTACTACCGCGACTACGTGGCCCTGATGGCGCATTTCGATACGGTCCTGCCCGGGCGCATTCACCGCGTCCGCTACGAGAGCCTGATCGCGGATGCCGAGACCGAGGTACGCCGGTTGCTCGGCTACTGCGGCCTGCCCTTCGAGGAGCAGTGCCTGCGCTTTCATGAGACGCGGCGCGCGGTGCAGACGGCGAGCTCGGAGCAGGTGCGCCGGCCGCTGTATTCAGACAGCGTGGACGAGTGGCGCAACTTCGAGCCCTGGCTCGGGCCGCTGAAGGCGGCGCTCGGCGACCTCGTCTCCCCCTAGCCGCGGCAGGAGCGCTGCCAGCCCTGGGCGGTCGCACC
>CAWDJK010000003.1:0-1563603 GCA_963802645.1 uncultured Gammaproteobacteria bacterium
GCGGCCTGATGAGCTTGTCGACCGCCTGGTGCATGGTGGCCGGCGCCTTCTTCCGCTTTGGGTCGATCCCCTTTTGCAGTGCGTGCTTCATCAAAACGGCGTCGACCATGTTCGTCATCAGCTCGGTCAGAGCCTTGCCGCCGTCGGACGCCTGGTTGGACGTGATAATGAAATTGAAGTCGCCCAACGCGCGCGCGACTCGAGGCGGGCCAGGCACATCTGCTGTCGGTCCGGTGCCGCTCCGACCGCATCTGCCCGCGCGCCAAGATCGAGCGCTTGCGGCGGGAGTTTCCGGTCGGGCTCGAGATCCGCGAGTACGCGGAGAGTTGCGACCGTAATCGCCTCGGTGAACGTCCGCACGCGACCTTCACGAAGGAATACCGCCTTGCGCCGGACGCCTCGGCGGATCACTACTCGCGACGGGCGTTCACCGATTTGGTTGCCTTCCTCGACAGACACCTGCGCACGGCACCGGCAAGAGGTGTCAACCAGCTTTGGTGCAGATCTGAGGTGCAATGGCCTCCAGCAATGCCCCGCAGTGGGGCGATTCAACAAACTCGCTGTGGAAGGATCAAATCTGCCGCAGCCCTCTCAAGGCTGTAACACGGGTTCGAATCCCGTAGGGAGCGCCAATAAAAACAATGAGTTGAGTTACTACAGGCCTCTCGGCTAGCTGCCTTCGTAAGCTCTTCGTAAACTCTGTGGGGCGAGCACCATCCGGATCTGGGAGATCCATCGCGCTCAGGAGAGACTCAGTAAGAATAGGCGTGGGGGGACCCACCTGAGTGAAGATCTGGGTCGGCGTGACCGACGAAGACTGGTTCATTCGCCTCAAGCACCTCGAGCCCGATGAGGTCAACTTCTGGCAGCCAAGCGGCGGACGCGCGTTTCGCGCCCTGACGCCCGGCGAACCCTTTCTCTTCAAGCTCCACAGCCCGAAGAACTTCATCGTCGGCGGCGGCTTCTTCGTGAGCCACACGCCGCTCCCGACCTCGCTCGCGTGGGACACGTTCGGGATCAAGAACGGCGTCGGGTCGCTCGAGGCGCTGCACACCAGGATCCGTCGCTATCGGGGCGAGTCCGAAGCGCTCGACCCTGTGATCGGTTGCACCGTACTCGCCGAGCCCTTCTTCCTCGACGAATCTGAGTGGCTTCCCGTGCCTTCCAGTTGGGCACCCAACATCGTTCAGGGAAAGACCTACGAATCTGAGTCAACTGAGGGGGGCGCGCTCTGGGAGTCGGTGCGCCTGAGAATCGCCGCGCGTAGCGCAGCGGAACCGGCGCTGGCCGCAGCTTCGGCAGAGAAGGCGCGTTTCGGGGCGGAGTACCTGACGCGCGGTCGCCTCGGTCAGGGAGCCTTCCGGGTGCTCGTCACAGACGCCTATGGCGGCGCTGCGCCGTAACCGGCGAGAAGACCTTGCCGGTCCTCGAGGCGGCCACATCAAACCGTACGCTTTGAAAGGCCCGCACCAGGTGAGCAACGGGATTCTCCTGCGCTCCGATCTGCACCGGCTCTTTGACCTGGGCTACGTCACGATCACGCCGGATCTCAGGCTCGAAGTCAGCTCACAGCTCAAAGCCGACTGGCAGAATGGGCGCGAGTACTATGCACATCACGGCCAGCCGCTGCGCGTCTATCCGCAGGACACGCTGAGAAGGCCGAGCCCGGAATTCCTCGCGTGGCACAACGAGACCCGATTCAAAGCATGAGCGACAAACCCACACCTTCCACCACGCCCGACGTGCTTGCAAACCTGCGCCTGAAGTTGCGTCGCTTCGCCGCCGAGCGCGATTGGGACCAGTTCCACTCGCCCAAGAATCTCGCGATGGCTCTGAGCGTCGAAGCGGCCGAGCTCCTCGAGCATTTCCAGTGGCTTTCGGACGCCGAGTCCGCCGCACTCAGCCCGGAGACGCGCAGCAAGGTCTCGGAAGAGCTGGCCGACGTCCTCCTCTATCTGGTGCGCCTCGCGGACAAGCTCGATGTCGACCTGGCCGCCGCCGCGTCCGAGAAACTCAAGGTGAACGCCGATAAATACCCGGTAGATAAAGCGCGCGGCAGCGCCAAGAAGTACTCAGAGCTCTGAAGCGGCACCGTGATCATCTATCAAAAGGATAAGGCACGGTTCCTGAGCGACGTCTTCACCCTCAATATTGAAGACGTGATCCTCGCCGAGTTCATGCAGCGCACCGGAAGGTCGGTGTCACGCTCCGAGGTGCGCTCCTGGAAGGAGTCACTCCAGGCAATGTCCAACGTGCTTAACGACGATGCGATTCCGGACGACTGCGGGGTGGCCGTCGAATACGGCATTCCGCAAACCTCGAAGCGTGTCGACATGCTGCTCTCAGGTCGTGACGAGGCGGGCCGAGCCAACCTGATCATCATCGAGCTCAAGCAGTGGGAGAGCCACTCGCACGACTATGGATGGCGTCGTGCGCACGCGCTTTGCTCATGGCGAGGCCGACTGCAGCCATCCCTCATATCAGAGCTGGTCGTATGCGGAGCTTCTAAAGAACTTCAACGAGACGGTCGACAATGACGAGATACCTCTTCAGCCCTGTGCGTATCTGCACAACTGCCGCAGCGGCGGCGATCTTCTCGATCCGTTTTACGCTCGCTATGTCGAACTTGCGCCCGTTTTTCTGTCCGGCGAAGAAGAACGGGCAAAGCTCCGCGCATTCATTGCGCGGCATGTGCGGCAAGGCGACCGCGGGGAACTGATCTATCGCATCGACCAAGGTCGGATCCGCCCTTCGCGTCGCCTCATCGACGCGCTCAAGGGAATGATGGCCGGAAAGCCCGAATTCGTGCTCATCGACGATCAGAAGCTCGTCTACGAAACCGCGCTGGCGCGAGCGCGGCAAGCACAGTCCGGCACCAAGCAAGTCGTGATCGTTGATGGCGGACCGGGAACCGGGAAATCCGTCGTGGCTGTAAATCTGGTGGTCGCGCTAACACGCCGGCGCCACGTGCGGTACGTCACGAAGAACCGCGCGCCGCGGCAGGTCATCGAGAGCGACTCGCGGGCACACTGCGCAAGTCGGTGATAACGAATCTTTTGACGGGTCGGGCTCATTCATCGACACCGAGCCAGACGTGTTCGACACGTTGATTGTCGATGAGGCACACCGACTGAACGCGAAGTCCGGCCTTTACGGCAACCACGGTGAGCACCAGGTTGAGGAGATCATTCGCGCCGCGCGCTCGTCGATCTTTTTCTCGACGAGGACCAACGGGTCACATGGAAGGATATCGGCGAGGGAGCAGATATTGCGGAAAGCGCGCGGCCGGAGCGCAAGTCCACTCTCCCACCACTTGCATCGCAGTTTCGCTGCAACGGGTCAGACGGGTATCTCGCCTGGCTCGACGATACTCTCGGTATCGACGGCCACGGCCAACCGGCTGCTCGAGCCCGAGTTCGACTTCCGAGTATTCGACTCGCCCGAGGTGCGCGCCTCGAGGCGCGTCAACACGCCGCCAATCACGCCCGCATGGTGGCCGGGTACTGCTGGGATTGGAAGAGCCGGAAAGATCCGGTCGCTGACGTGGTGATTCCGGAGCACGAGTTCGCCATGCAATGGAACCTCGCCGGGGAAGAACCTCTTCATGATCGCGCCCCATTCCGTGGAGCAAATCGGCTGTATCCACACCTGCCAGGGGCTCGAGGTCGACTATATCGGCGTCATCGTCGGCCCCGACTTCGTCGTGCGCGACGGAGTCGTAACAACGCAACCCGAAAAGCGCTCAAAGCACGACAAGTCGCTCAGCGGTTACAAAGCGCTACTGAAGTCCGACCCAACCGCTGCGAACGGGAAGGCCGATCTGATCATCAAGAATACCTACCGAACCCTGATGACGAGAGGGTTGAAAGGGTGCTACGTCTATTTCACTGACCAGGCCACCTCGTGCTTCGTACGCGACCGGATCGTGTCGGATCGTTCCGGAGAATTGCTGGCCGAGGTAGCCGAGCCGCCATCTACCTACGGATCGCCTCCACCGTGATCCCGAAGCGGAACGACTCGCGAGGTCTGGCGGCAAATGAGCCGTAAGGCGCGTCAAGCCCACGTCCTTCACAAGAGCCTGACGAGACGTCCCCGAGCTGTGTCGGTGGCCAACGAAGACCGGGGGCACGACGACCGAGCCCTGATCTTGTCGATACGAAAGAGCGCCGCTGGAGGACCGCCACGCGGGCCGGTCGCGCGAGCCATTCAGAAGTGGTGCTCGACATGGGGGGTTCCCGCCCTTTCCGGCTCGGTGTCGATCCGCGCGAACGCTCGGCTGCGCAGCTCAATCGCTCGCCTTGTGATCGCCGATCGACGGATTGAGCTTGGTCCACTGTTTTTCACGGCGTTCGTCAATCATCGAGAGGTACTGTGTCACGAGCTGGCACACTTCGCCGCGCACCTAAAGTACGGTCGACGAATCCGGCCACATGGTCCGGAGTGGCGTGATCTCGTCCGCGCGGCGGGATTTGAGCCTCGCGTCAGACACCCGGGAATCCGTTTCCTGCGACAGGTCACTGAGCAACGTCGGTGGACCCGACGCTACGAGCACCGGTGCGCCGTCTGCCAAGCCGTATGGTACGCAGGCAAACGTATGACGGCGTGGCGGTGCGCGGATTGCGCGGCCGCGGGCTTACCCGGCACCTGCACATCCGTGCACTCGACTCCCAATCTCAGGGTGAATTGAGGTGAGTAGCGCGCCCTGCCCGTTCTGCTCCCCTGAGCCCGAGCGTGTTTTCTATCGCGATCCGCTGGTGCTCGGACTGTGGGATGCATTCCCCGTGGCACCCGGTCATGCGCTGCTCATAACGATGCGCCATGTACCCAGCTGGTTCGACGCGTCGGCGCAAGAGCGCGTCGCACTGCTGCAGGCCATTGAAGCCGCTCGAGATGCGATCCAGGCAAGTTCAGCGCCGATGGGTACAACATCGGCGTCAACAGTGGCGCAGCCGCAGGACAAACGGTCCCGCATCTTCATGTCCAGTCAATTCCCAAGGCGACCGGCGACGTTGGCCGACCCCGCGGCGGGGTGCGCTACGTTCTGCCGCATCGGGGCAATTACCTGGACCAGCAGGTACAGGATGCCGCCCCGTTGCCGTATGGCGCGCCTTCCGCGACAGCATATCGCTCCACCCTAATCAAGGGTGGCACCGAGGACCCGTTGCTCCCAGAGCTCAAGCATCATCTGGCAGCCTCGCATGCGGCAGACTTCGCGGTCGCCTTTACGATGCGAAGCGGGACTCGATCTCCTCCATCCACACCTTCAAGACTTGCTCGATCGGGAGGGCCGCCTCCGCTTCATCACCGGTGACTACCTCGATGCGACGGATCCGGACGCCCTGCTCCGGCTCCTGGACCTCCGCGGTCGAATTGATTGCCGAGTCTTTCAGACCTATGGCGCACCCAAAGCCGCGGGCTTCGCCCACGCTTTTCACCCCAAAGCCTATCTCTTCCGCCACCGCGACGACTCCCGTGCCGCTTTTATTGGCAGCTCGAATCTCAGTCAGATCGCCCTGACCAGCGGTGTTGAGTGGAATTACCGCGTGCTCGAGTCCCGCGACCCGGCGGGCTGGCGCGAGCTTACGGTCGCGTTCGACGCGCTATTTGTCTCCCCCAACACGGTACCACTGACGGCTGAATGGATTGCGCAGTACCGCGACCGGCGAGCCACAGCGCCACTGTCGCCGGAGGTGGTTGCGGAGCGGCCTCTCGAGATTCCATCTCCCCATTCGATTCAGGAGGAGGCGCTGCAAGCCTTGCGAGAGACGCGGGCGGCGGGACAGCGGGCGGGCCTAGTCGTGCTGGCAACGGGCCTCGGAAAAACCTGGCTCAGCGCGTTCGATTCCCAGAGCTTTCGCCGCGTGTTGTTTGTCGCACACCGCGAGGAGATTCTCGGCCAGGCGCTCGAGAACTATCGAGCGATACGTCCTCATGACTCGTTCGGTCGCTATACGGGCGATGAGAAGTCACCGGCAGCCGCGGTGCTCTTTGCATCTATCCAGACGCTGAGCCGGCAGGCTCACCTGGAGCGTTTTGGTCACGACGAGTTCGATTACATCGTCGTGGACGAGTTCCACCATGCCCACGCCGGGAGCTACCGGCGTCTGATTGACTACTTCAATCCCAAATTTCTCCTCGGCCTCACCGCGACCCCAGAGCGGACCGACGGGGCAGATCTGCTGGCGCTCTGCGAGGACAATCTCGTCTACCGCTGCGACCTTACGGAAGGCATCCGGGCGAAGAATTGCTCTGCCCTTTCCGCTACTTTGGCGCGCCCGACACAGTCGATTACCGGAACATTCCGTGGCGTAACAGGCGGTTCGATGAGAAGAACGAGCTCACTAAGGCCGTCGCCACGCAAGCACGGGCGGCGAATGCGCTCGAGCAGCACCGCACGCGCGCCGGCCGCCGCACGATCGCATTCTGCGTCTCACAAACCCATGCGGATTTCATGGCTCGGTATTTTGTCGAGCACGGCGTCTCCGCAAAAGCGGTGCACGCCGGCGCGACGCAGTGCTCCGCGCGCGGAATCGCTGGAGGCCCTCGAGGAGGGAGATCTCTCGGTCTTGTGTGCCGTCGACATCTTCAACGAAGGCGTCGATGTGCCAGCGCTCGATACGGTCATGATGCTGCGGCCGACGGAATCCCGGATCGTATGGCTGCAGCAATTCGGCCGAGGATTGCGTCTCAACGACTCCGAGCCGGAAAAGAAGCTCACCGTCATCGATTACATCGGCAATCACCGGTCTTTCCTACTCAAGCCGCAGGCACTGTTCGGCCTGGCTCCGGGGGACCGCGAGGTGCTGAACCTCCTCGAGCGCATCGATACGGACGCCCTGACGCTGCCTCCAGGGTGTGAGGTAACCTACGAGCTCGAAGCCAAGAATATCCTTCTTGCGTTGCTGCGAACTTCAGGCTCCGCAGCCGAGCTTCTGACCCGACGTTATCGGGATTTTCGAGACACATTCGGCGTGCGCCCCACGGCAGCCGAGATGTTTCGTGAGGATATAACCCGCGCGTGATGCGTCCTAGCTTCGGCTCCTGGCTCGGGTTTGTAGCATCAGAGAGCGGGTTAAGCGCAGCAGAGGCCAAGGCGTTTGAGGAGATGCGCGCCTTCCTTGCCGCCCTCGAGAGCACGAGCATGACGAAGAGCTACAAGATGCTCGTTCTCCTTGCTCTCCTCAACCGAGGGCAATTCCCGGGCTCTTTGACACGGTCCAATCTATCAGCGGAAGTCGATACTCTCGGGCGCCGGGACCCTCGAGTCCGTGCAGATCTCGGCGAAGCGGCCGACAACGCCACAGGGCTCGCGAAGCTGTTGACGGAGAATCCCATTGCGGCGTGGATCGAGGGGAAAGGCACGGACGGCGTTAGCTATTTCTCCTACCAAGATGACACCTTCAAGACGCGCGTCGAGCTACCTTCGGAGTCGATCGCTGCAGGACAGGAGTTGGTTAGAGAGATCGTCGATTGGCGGCTCGCGGAATACTTCACCAGACCCGGCCTCGCTGTGCGTGGCGAACACGTCCTCAGAGTGAGTCACGCTGACGGCCGACCCCTCATCTTTCTCCCGGATCGAGAGAGCAATCCTGGCCTTCCTGAGGGATGGACCGATGTCCGAATTGGCGATGAGACACTCAGCGCTAACTTCGCCAAGGTCGCTGTCAATGTCATGCACCGACCCGGCGGCACCGACAATGTCCTGGCGGACGTCGTACGCGGCTGGTTCGGGTCCGATGCTGGCAAACCGGGAACCAAACACCAGGTCATTCTCCGCGATGAGCAGGGTCACTGGACTCTCGGCCCCGCTGGCGGCCGCTCGGTCGGCGTCGTTCCCTATAAGGCCTACCGGCGTTCCGAAATCGCGCCGCTATTCGATCTGCCCTATTCGGAGCGCTACTGGGGCCAAGGCTTCGTTCGTCAAGGCAACCATACGTTCCTCTTTGTCACGCTGGACAAGGCCGAGCATGCCGCGAACTTCCAGTACAAAGATCACTTCCTGTCGGCCGATCACTTTCAGTGGCAGAGTCAGAATCGGACGACCCAGCAAAGCGAGGCCGGCAAATCGATTCAGAATCACAGCGCCCGCGGAATTACCGTGCACCTTTTCGTGAGAGCCAAGGGAAAGACCCCGTCTGGCGGCGGCGCCCCCTTCTACTACTGCGGGCCGGTCGAATACATGTCCTGGACGGGGGAGAAGCCAATTACCGTGATCTGGAAGTTATTGAGATCTGTTCCGTCAGCGCTGGGGAAAGAGCTTGACGTTTCCAACTCGTAACGCGGCGGTCAAGAAAGCGCGGAACTCGGAGCCAAAGCCGTGGCCGCCCCGGTTTACGGATCACCTATAAGCGACGCACCCGCCTTTTCTAGGTTGCGCGACAGCGCGGTGCGCTTACGCGGCTGACGAGAAAACCCTCCAAAAGAGGGGTCGCGAGCTCCCGGGGACTTTGGGAGGTGTCGATGACTCGCAGAGCGTGCGGCACCCAGCTGGCGCGATCAATGGGGCTCTCGAGAAAGGGGCACTTCGGCCCCGCAGGACCTTTGATGAGGTAATCGATACCCTGCAACTCCTCACCGTGACAGATGTTTGCAAGCTGCTCCGAATCAGTAAGCCGACTCTCTGGCGCTTGAGACGTTCCCGGGATTTCCCCGATCCAACGACCGTTACCGAGCGGATTTTCGGTTGGCGCCGCCGCGAAATTGATGAGTGGCTCGCGTCCCGACCGAGCTTCCGGCGTTACTGAAGGCAACATCGGTGCCCCATGCTCGGGACATCCCGAAGTCGATTACTCTCGGTCCGAACCAATCTCAGGGCCTTCGCCCCGAAGCCAAATTCGTGACCTCACGTCCAATGCGTATAGAGGTTCCTGCGAGTACTCTGTCCGTATTGCCTCACGTAATTTTGTTACCGGATGCCTCACGAGCGATGTTACCGACGCCGTACTCGCCCTCTTGGGATCCTGATGCGGTCGAGGGTCTCAACGACGAGAGTGCTTTCGCGCACCACCAAGGGCGCAGCTTCCGTCCACCCGCTCGCAACGTCGGTGAGCACCAAGCTGTTGATGTAGCTGCCGCGGTTGACTTCCCCACAATGCGCGACTGTGTCCATTTCCATGCTGCCGGGGAGCGGTTCGTTCCAATCGGCGAAGGTTCGCAGCGGCACGCGTCGGCGGGGCTCGGGTACAACACGGCGAGCTCTCTTCGAGCGGGTCGCGGTGCGTGGCACCCGCAGCAGCCTGTCAATCGTCGCCGCACTCATCGCGAGGATCTTCGAGCGGATCGTCGCGTCCGGCTTCAGATGGCCGTGACGCTCCAACGCGGGCAGCATGATCGGCAGCAGCGCCTTCAGCCGCTTACTACAGACTCGATCCGAAGCTTCCCAAAGCACGATCAGCGCGACTCGCGCGGCTTCGTCATAGAGCGAAGGGCGATTGCGTGTCTGCGGGCGCTTCGTCGCTGGCTCGCCGTTCAGCACGCGGATCGCCGACTTCTCGTGATAGCCTGTTGTCGCGATAAACTCGTCCAGGATCTTGTGTTTTTCCTTGCCTGTCGCCGAGCGATAGCGGCGACGAATAGCGTTCGCGAGCTCGGCACGTGCCGTGTGCGTCATCTTGGTGTGCATACCGCCTCCCCCGTGGTGAGGGCGGCATGCTCACACAGCGGGTCGCCGGTAACATCTCAGGTGAGGCAACGACCCCGTCCGGTAACATTTTTCTTGAGGCAACGCGTACACTCGAACTCGCAACGCCGCGCAAGCCTGCCGGGCGATGGCGTCCCAGGGTGAGCGCGCGAGGAAATCGGAGAATCTCGCCGCCCGACCGATTGAGCCGCTGGCGCAGCAGTGTGCCGACGTGATGCGCGAGCTTGAGGCAACGAAGAAGCGGCAGAGTTGAAAGGGTTCTTGTGCTGCGTTAGCGGCTCGGACGTTCTGGCGCTACGATGTGACGCCATGCTCGACCGGGCCGAGAAGAACCAAGTAATCGCTGCCCTAGTATCGCTGGCCGTGTACTGCGCGGTCGCATGGCTCGCCGCCAAGACTCTCGGCATCAGCTTCTGGAGCGCCCTGGGCGTGCTGCTTGCCGCACGGCTGTTCTTCGGGCTCGTCGAGGGACTCGCCGGGATAATAAACTGGCGCCTGTTTGGCAAGCGTCAGACCATAGCTGGCTTCCTCCAAGTACTCCGCACCAATAACTTCCCGCTGCGCTACAACCGTGAGGACCATTTCCTGAGCTACCTTGCTCGGGTCGAGGACGACGAGAAATCCTCTGAGACGCTCAGGCGCTCTGCAAAGGACTTTGAAAGGGTGCTTTCACTCGCTGAACAGCAAGGGGTTTTGGCTGGCATGCGTATGCACGCCGCCAGCGAGATCGCGCTTGAGGCCTACTCGCCGAGAGTCAACGCGCCGGGCCGTACCGGGGTCGAAGGTGGCGCCGGACCATTAAATTATGAGACGCGCGTAACTAATCCGAGCATTAAGCCGGGTACCATGGCCCGCGTGACGTCGGGCCCATCCAGCGGCACGGTCGTGCGTTGCATCGAACGCGTCAGCGCTCCGCCGGGCACCGGCGCGAAGTCGCTGCCGCCGCCGCTATGGCGGGTAGATTGCCAGCTCCGCTGGAACGATCCAAACACCGGTTTCGAGTTTGAGTGCCCGGCGGCACCGGAGAGCGCCCTGCGCGCGGTGGAGTCAGCAGATACGAAATGAATAGCCAAAGAACTGAGCTTACCCTCTCAGGATCGACTCGCGCGCGGCGAGGCGAGAGGCGGGCCCTGCTGCTCGACCGCCAGCGCCTCGATGCTGCATTGCAGATGCTGGGTCGCTGGCTGTGCATCGCGCTGATGATGGCGGTCGTCGTCATTCTTTCCGGCTGTGCGTCGAGCACGCCTAAAGACCTCGATGCGGCGGGCGCACGCGCCTTGATCGAGCCCTCCGACCTGATAAATGTCGCCCTCGCTGACGCAGATAGAACGCGCATCGATCACTATTGGCTGAAGGACCACGAGGTCAAGGAGTCATTCAGCACGGGCCCGCAATGGGCGCGTGTCTTCATCGGCCGCGTCGGCAAAGAGCCGCTGTTCACGATCCATCAGGCCAGGCTGAACGTCGGGGCGACTGGGGGCGGATTGGCCACGAGGATCAGGTATAGCGTCGACGGCGTATTGACCTATGACGGCCGAGACTGGCCGATCTTTGTCGAGGGAACGGAGTCGGGATGGCTTGCGAGCGACCGCAACGCTGCTGCCGCCGTACACGAGGGGATCGTGAAGGCTGCGGCTGCGTGCCGCGCGATCATTAGCCGAGGAACCGAAGGCAGGTAGCCCCGAGGGGAGCCAGCGCCCTTCGGCACCTACAGTTGGTAGCTTCCTGTCATGGACTGGACGTCCGCTGGGGGGGCAGCATCAACTAACGGATGTGCGCACCCTTTGGACGACGTTTAGCAGTCCCCCCGCTACCACTTCCCACGAGACTCATTGGCGCGGTGCAGGATCGGGTATCAGCCGAGGCGCGCGTCCAGATGGGCGCAAAAGCGCGTGCCCCCGCTACCACTTAGCTGGCTCACAGCAACGACAGCAATTGACCCTTCTGAGACGTTCGGAACTGTCCGCTACTGGGCGCTGCAAGGAGGCAGGAGTTAGATACCCAGTGGGCGATCGCCATAGTTCATCACGATTGCGGCATCAGTTAGTTATGGTGGCAGGGCATCTTTGGAATGCGACGCCAGCCTGGGATTCGCTGGTACTGGATGTGTAGGGTTGGTCACGGTCACGGCTATCCCGGTGATCAGCGAGGCTTTATGTACGCCCATGGACAAATGTTGCGAGCGCGCGCGTCTGGTGTCGGAGGCGCGCCACGGCGCTGGGTGGTCGACGCCGCGTACGGACTAGGAATCCTCCTGGTAGCTCTACCAATACGCGCACTGGCCATCGATTGCCAAAGGGCATCGACGAACGTCGAGCAAGCGATCTGTCGCGACTCAGACGTATGTGCCCTGGACAGAGAGCTGGCGGGGGCGCTTCACCGAGCGATCGAGAGTCATCCGAACGAGCGGGACGCCATCTTGATCGATGAGCGACGCTGGATTGCTAGCCGAGACGCGACTTGTATGGCTTATGGGAATGACGCCTCGAAACTGCACCACTGCCTTGCGGACGCCTATCGAGCGCAACTGGACGCGCTGCGGCGGGCCGATGCAGCGCTTGCGACGGGGTCGCACACCGGCTTGAACGTTGCGGCTTGCAAGGGCCTGCTGGATCGCTATCGACCTCTAGCCAACAGTCATCTCGGACAGCCCCCATTGAGGGTGCTCGCACACGCTGGGCTGCCGGGTTTCGAGTTAACAGCGGAATCCGGGGATGTCCTGCCGCGAGCCTCGGAACTCGCGTCCTGGGCCAAGGCGCAGCATCCCCCAATATCGATTTCGCCCGAGCTATCCAAGGCACTTGCCGTGGACGAAAACGGAGGAGTGCCGATCAAGGCACCCGGAGTCCCCTTCTTCATGTTTAGTCGCTTCGAGGGGTCGGCTGCCGTGGACGCTAGCGTGTTCTTCTTTCTAAAGAATGGCGTTGCGTTGCTATCGCAACCACCGTTCGACGACGCACAATGCCCGTATGGAGGAGTATTCGGATCATTCAATTCAATTCCTCTCTACATCTGCGAGAACTATGACTATCAGCCGGGGATGAAGGCCTCGTTGGAAGTGGCCACCTGGCATCATGATCACTTCGAGCCGGCTTGCACCGTCGCTCTGTCATACCGGCCTTGGGTGAGCCGGAAGACCTTGAATCCCTCGCAGGACAACTGCATCGGCGCAGACTGCCAACATCTACGGAAAATGGCGCTCGAGCTCGTGAAGGCGAAGGTGAGTGGCAACCTCGGGTTGGAGCCCCTGCTGCGAGGGCTGACCCCGCAACAACGCGAACGCTACCATGCCGAACAGGTCGCAGCCGAAGCCGAGATCGATCCCGGCGGCTCGGTAGATGCAGTCTCTGTACCCTACGTCCGACAGGGCATGGTGTACGTGGCGAGGATTGCCGACTTAACCGCCGGATGGCGAACCTACGCAGACCAAAGTGTGAAGTTCGAAGAATTGGAGGATGGGAAGATTACCGTGAAGGCGGCTTTCGCAGTCGGCGTGTGGAAAGGTGAGCTTGAGAAGGCAGACGTAAAGCCAACTCCCTAAGGGCTTCCGGACAACCCTCTCGCGAATGTCCGAAATCGGGTAAGTCGTGAGGCGCGAGGGACTGTCCGCTCCTGGCCGGTTGCGGAAGTTTGTCACTTTCCAGTGGAATCACAGCGCTTAAGCTTATCTGCCTCAAACACGACGTCGCCCTTAGACCTGTCCGGGATCCACTCTCTTATCCATGGGCGGTCCACAGAGTTAAAACCGCAGCTTGGAATTAGAATTTTGCCACGATGAGGGCGCTCGTCCTTGAGCACCGCAAATACCTGCCAACACCGCCCGGACTCGCCCATCGCCTTGTCAATGACATCGGTTACAACGAGCTCGCTACCCCTTGGCACAGCCGCCACCTGCTTGACGTAACAGTACTTGCCAGCTGACAGCGTGCCATCCGCAGCAGTGCAGATGTGCGTTGGAATGTAAAAGCTGTATCGAACAGGAATCTTGCTCTCCTTCACGATCCACACGTCTTGCTGCAAGGCGAAACACTGTCCAGCGACCGCGGCAGCAATGGGGTCATGAGTTGCGTCATGATCGATAACTGCGCACGAGACCAGCGCGCATGGAGCGACACAAGCAATCAGGGATTTCACGTTTGCTTCAACTCCTTCCGTTGCCCATAGGCTAAAAGACATGCGGGAGCAGCTTGGATGTACGGGACATATACGCCTGGTATCCCGGAAGCGCCTTCACGAGCAAAGCCTCCTCGTAGCGAATGCGCCGAGCGAACGCGAGGACGAGTGCGAAGGCTGCGAAAACCGCGGCCACCCAGGACCGCAGAAGCGCGCAGCTAGCCACAAAAGTGATCAGTGCACCGGTGTAGCTAGGGTGCCGTATGAAGCGGTAGGGACCGCGGCTGACCAGTTGCTGTCCCGCCTGGACCGTTACGTGCCACGTAAACCATCGACCGAGCAGAACAACAGCCCACGCCCGCAGCGCCAGACCACCGATCATGGCGGAGAACGCCGCCCAAGTGGTCAGGTCAAGGGGCAAAGCGACGCGTCTCCTCCAAATGAGCTCCAGCAGTGCCGCCGCCTGCGTCAAGTACACAGTCCACAGGATCTGCGCGGCGGTCCCACGGTCTTCCACGGTTCGTGAGCCTTCAAACGGCCTGTAGGCCGGCTGAAGGATGTTCGCCAGGATGCTGACGCTCACGACCATCCAAAGCTGCAGCAGGTGCAGCGCCGGCGGCCAGAGCGCTGCCACAATGAGGAGTACCAGGACCCATATCCCGGACGCCTGGGCTGCCTTTCTCAACGTGCCCGCCATTGCTACGCAGCCTCCCTACCGGTGAGGCGTAACAAGTGCTGGTACCAATCGCTCTGGAATGTCTGGTACGGATCGATTCGATGCTTCGTGGTGAGCCATCGCCGCAATCCTGGGTGACAGGCAAACACTTGGTCGGGACGCGCGAAGCGATGATAGGTGAGGAAATAGCTGCCTTGATATGCGATTGCATGATCAATCAGGCGAACGAAGGCGCTCGCCGCATCCGCGATTGCGTCGGCCTGATGATCGACGTGCAGGTTGAAGATCACACACGCGTACGGCTCGCGGGCCCAGGGAAGAGCGCTCTCGGTGTCCTTTTCGATCAGGCGGATGGTGCCGTATATGACGTCGGCAGGATGGCGGAGAAGGTCGCGCCGCACATCGTCCATGAAGGCCGAGAGACGATCGCGTGGCACATACAGCTCGGTGATCATTTCTCCGCCCGGCGTCCCACACCCCAATCTCTGATCGAGCGCCCCGTGGTAACTCTCGAGATAGAGATTGAGCTGATGAGTGTCGCTCCAGTAACGCTGGCCGGAGGTGGCGAGGTAGAACTCGGAGAACTCATCAAAGGCCCGCGTCTTGTTGCGATGCGCTAGTTCGATCAGACGATTCCAGTCGGTCTGGGAAAGCCGCCGCTGCCGCGCTGGAATGGGTTTCACATCGCTGGTCGGCAGATAGCACGACAGGATGCCCGTGCGAAGGAAGTTGGTGTTGGTCGGGTCTGTTGCAAACTGAAAATCCCCATAGAGGGCGCCAGCGGCGATACGCTCGCGTAACCGATCGATCAATCCTTCTATCTCACACAGCTCAACCGAACGTTCGACCTGCTGACGCGCGGTGAGTCGCAGCGTCGCCGCCGTTACGACGCCGAAGAGTCCATAGCCCCCGACCACATGCCGGAACAGCTCCGGCTGTTGCTGGCGGCTGCACCTGACCACCTCCCCCTCTGCGGTCACGACTTCGAGGGACTCAAGGTCGCCGACGAAAGGCGGCGAGGTCAGCCCGCGGCCATGGATATTGGCCGCCACTGCACCTCCGATCGTCAGGCGGTCGGCGCCGGTCTGCTTTTGGCGAATTCCCCAGGGTGAGTGCATGCCTCCCGGACGGCCGAGGTACGCTCGAATGACGTCGGGCCACTGAATCCCGGCTTCGACCTCGAGCAGCCCTCGTGCCTCATCGAAGCTGCGGACCCGCCTAAGGCGACGCATATCGAGCAGAGTGCCGCCGCTCAAGAACTGCTGCCCGCCCATTGCGTGCCGCCCGCCGGAAACGGCGAGCGGCCGCCCCTCGGAGCGGCTTTGTCGTACCACCCGTGCCACCGCTTCCGGCGTCCGCGGTTCGAGGACGCGTGATACGGCGGTGCGGTTCAGCCCTGAGTGCGTGTCATTGACCCAAACAGCCCGGCTGATCTGAGAGGCAGTAGAGTCATGGTTGCGTGGCATAGCGCTTCAGCCTGCGCTTTCCGCGTAAACGTCCTTGAACGCCAGCATTTCACCCAGCCTCGCTTCAGCGCCCTGAGGAAAGCCGCAGCGCTCGACGAAGGCTGTCGCATCTTTGTAGGTCCCGAACAGACGATCCCAGATGGGAAGGTCGCCGTAGTTGAACTGGTGAACGTCGAGTTGGTGATGAATGGAATGGAGCTCGGGAGTCTGAATGAGATAGCGAAGCCAGGAAGGCGTCTTGACGTTGGCGTGATAGAAATACTCGCCCGTTCCGGCGAAGAAGTTGTACCAAAAGGCTCCCAGCAATGAGCATCCCATCAACGGATAGAGCACTATCGCGCTCAACGCCGCATCGCAAAGGATCTCTATGGGGTGCTTGTAGAACGACGTCATGATCTCGATGCGCGACGGCGAATGGTGGATCTGGTGGAAGGCAAGCCACCACACCTCCGCGTGTCGCAAACGGTGCCACCAATAGAAAACGAAGGTCCCGATGAACCAGGCGACAAGACCCTGCGCCGGTGGGGAGCCCCAGTGCGACAAGTGAAGCACTGAATGCGCGCCGAAGAACTTGATCCAGAGTCTCGCGGTCGCCAGCGTGATTGCAAGCTGCGCCAGGTTGATCAGCACGGCTCGTGGATACCAGCCTCGCGAGTGCGGCAATTCACGGCCCGGACGAAGGCGCTCGAGAACCAGGAATGCGATCGTCGAGGCCCCCATCAGGACCGCAGGTAGGCTTACCGCACTCAGAGTCGTCGAAAGGGTCATTACCGCTCTCCCTCGATAAGTCGCGGACTCCCGTCCGCGCCTTGAGTCTCCGAGGCAGTGGATTTAGGCGCTAGTGACTTGTGCCATGGTGCTACCGTAGTTCACCTGTGGTAGCATATTATTATACCTCTGGATCGTAGGGAGACCGCCGTGTCCGCACGACTGGCGCTTTTGAACGGTATCAAGGGGGCTCTGAGAGCGAGGAAAGTGACCTACCGAGAGCTCGCACAATCGATTGGGGTGAGTGAAGCGACGATCAAACGCGACCTGAGTCGTGGGGGCTTCTCCCTCCTTCGACTGGATGAGATCTGCGCGAGCCTCGGCTTAACGCTTAATGACCTCACGCAGCGCCCCGAGGCTGCCGAGGTGATCACAGAACTCAGCGACTCCCAGGAGCGCGCCTTGGTGAGCGACCCGAAGGTTCTCTTGGTAACCTATCTGCTCGTTAACGACTGGAAATTTCAGGATATCGTTTCCACTTTTGAACTGGACGAAAACGAATACGTAAAGATCCTGTTGAGGCTCGATCAGCTCAAGATCATCGAATACCGGCCTCCTCACCGCGTTCGGAAGTTGACCGCCAGGAACTTTTCCTGGCGGAAGGACGGTCCAGTGCATCGGTTCTTTCTTACTCGCCTCGTGCCGGAGTACTTTCAGTCGGCGTTCGACGGCCCTGGCGATGTCCTGCGGTTTGTCGCCGGCACCCTATCGCGCGAATCTCTCAGCCAGTTCAAGGCGTCTCTCGAGCGCCTGGCCGCGGAGTTTGAAGTGCTTGCCCGTAACGATGCTCGCCTCCCGCTTGCTAAGCGTGATGGCTGTAGTGCCGTGCTGGCGGTGCGGGCGTGGGAGTTCTCCGAGTTCACGCGCCTGCGCCGTCGAGCGCGAACGTCGTAGCCAGCCGCACGCCAGCAGCGGCGCACTGTGCCTGACAGTCCTGCCAGCGGTGAGTTGGGCGCCCGCTATCGGGCAAGTCGTGAGGCGCGAGGGATCGTCTGCTTCTGGCCGGCAGCGCTAGTCGGCTAACTGGCAATCTCGACCCGGAGCGCTGACTGGGACGAGTCGAAAAATCTACCGTACTGTTACCGTAGAGTATGGTTTTACCGTATTTCGACTCAATAAGCCTTGATTTAAATGGAAAGGGAGGGACTCGAACCCTCGACCCCGGCATTATGAGTGCCGTGCTCTAACCAGCTGAGCTACCTTTCCACGAGGGGCGCGCATTGTGTGGAGGGCGACCCCGGGGTGTCAAACGGCGATCGGCCGGAAGGTCGGCGGCTCCCCCGGCCAGTTTCGAGGAGGCGAAATGGGGAGTCCCGCAGTGAGACTTCAGTGGCTGGTGGCGGTCGTCGCCGGTCTGGTCCTCGCCGGGCCCGGCGCCGCGCAACAGCCCGACGCATCCAGCGTACCGACCACGAGCGTTCCGGGCGCCACGAGCCCGCGGATTCATGCCGACGGCCGCGTGACGTTCACGTTGCGCGCGCCGGAAGCGCGGAGTCTTGAGCTCGAGGGGGGCGACGGACTCGGGAAGGGCCCCTTTCCGATGACGAAGGATGCAGAGGGGACCTGGAACGTCACGATCGCACCGCCCGTGCCGGGCTTTCATTACTACTGGTTCGTGCTCGATGGGGTTCAGGTCAACGACCCCGCGAGCGAGACTTTCTTCGGCTACGGCAGGGAGACGAGCGGGATCGAGATCCCGGAGCCAGGCGCCGGCTACTACGCCCTGACCGCGGTGCCTCACGGCGCCGTGCGCGAGCACTGGTACTTCTCGAAGACGACGGGCGAGTGGCGGCGTGCCCGGATCTACACGCCGCCCGGGTACGATCAGGACAAGACACGCCGCTACCCGGTGCTGATCCTCCAACACGGCAGCGGCGAGGACGAGACGGGCTGGACGCGCCAGGGCCGCGCGCAATGGATCCTCGACAACCTGATCGCTTCGGGACGTGCGCGTCCCATGATCGTCGTGATGGATCGCGGCTATGCCCGCAGGCCCGGCATGCCAGCCTTCGCACTTAGTCCCACCACCACCAACGGCGAGCTCGAGAGCGCGTACGGCGCCTTCGAGGATGTCGTCATCCACGATCTCATTCCGGCGATCGATGCGGCCTACCGGACCATCCCCGATCGCGAGCACCGGGCGCTCGCCGGGCTTTCGATGGGAGGGATGCAGGCACTGCGCATCGGACTGCATCGTCTCGATGAGTTCGCCTGGATCGCAACCCTGAGCGGTCCCTTCATGCGTCAAGCGGACCCGGCCGCAAAGGTCATGCCGAGCATGCTCGGCCCCTTCGACACGAAAACCGCCTACGATGGCGCCTTCGCGGATCCGGCGAAGCTCAACGCGCGCCTCAAGCTCCTCTGGATCGGCGTCGGGACCGCGGAGCCGGACCTCTTCCACCAGAGCATCGGGGGTGCGGTCGAAGCGCTGCGCCAGAGCGGGATCCGGCTCACCTGGTTCGAGTCCCAAGGCACCGCGCACGAGTGGCAGACCTGGCGGCGGGACCTCGACGAGCTCGCGCCGCGACTGTTCCAGTGAGGTCTGATATAGAGAGAGCCGCCATGACCTCCCGCCGCACCGTCCTCAAAGTCGCCGCCGCCCTCTCCGCCAGCGCCGCGGCTCCCGCCTTCGCCAGGGCCCGCAAGACGCGCACGCTCCTCATCCTCGGCGGCACCGGCTTCATCGGCCCGCACCTGACTGAAGAGGCCCAGCGTCGCGGCTGGAAAGTCACCCACTTCAACCGCGGCAAGCACGAGCCGAACGGCGTCGCGGGCGTCGAGACGCTGATCGGCGATCGCAACGGACAGCTCGACGCGTTAAAGGATCGTAAATGGGATGCGGTCGTCGACGACACGGGCTTCGTTCCGAAGTACGTGAAGCTGTCGGCCGAGCTCCTGGCTCCGAACGTGGGCTACTGCCTCTATATCTCGAGCATCTCCGCTTACGCGGGCTTCGCGACACCGAACGATGAGCACTCGCCGCTCGGTAAGCTCGAGGATCCCAACGTCGACAAGGTGACCAACGACACCTACGGCCCGATGAAGGCGCTGTGCGAGCAGTACACGGCCGCCGCGTTCAAGGACCGCGTGAGCATCGTGCGGCCGGGCTACATCGTCGGCCCGCTCGATCAGAGCGACCGCTTCACCTACTGGCCGGTGCGCGCCTCGAAGGGCGGCGAGATGCTCGCCCCCGGCACCCCTCACGATCCCATCCAGGTCATCGACGTGCGCGATCTCGCCGCCTTCATGATGAAGCTCGTCGAATCGCGCACCAACGGCACCTTCAACGCGGACTCAGCGCCCCGCGCCCTGACGATGGGACAACTCGTCACCGCGAGCGTGAACGCATCCCCGCAGGCGGGCACGAAAGTCGCCTGGGTCTCCGAGGATTACCTCGCCGCGCACTGGAAGCCGGACGATCTCGACCTGCCGCCCTGGGCACCGACCAAGGGCGATGAGGCCGGCTTCTCCCTCACCTCGACCGCGGTTGCTCAAAAGGCGGGGCTGCGCTCACGGCCCCTCGAAATCACGGTGCGCGACACGCTGGCGTGGTTTCAGACGCTCCCCGCCGAGCGCCAGGCGAAGCTCAAAGCCGGGCTCGATCCCGCCCGGGAGGCCGATACGTTAAAGACCTGGCACCAGGACCAGGACAAGCGGCCCGCCTGACCCCTGAAATTGTGGGGGTCCATTCTGTGACCTGGGTCCGCGTTTCGGGAACTCCGGAGGCGCCAGGCACGGCCTTAAGAAAGAGGCCTGAATGCCGCTAAATAGTCCGTGAAGGCACCCGTTTCCAGGACCCTTGAATCCCCCATGCCAGTCGCGACCCTCAGCATTGCGGACGCGGGCCGCCGCCCCCCGGAAGTGCGCCCTCCGGAGGCGGTGCCCTCGCTCAGCCTCGCGCTCGTCGAGGGCGCGCGCGAGTGCCTCGACCTGGCGCGCCAGACGCTCCGCCGCGGCTCCGATCCGCGCCGGCAGCTGCGCTGGGCGATGGTGCGCATCGGTAAGCTCCCCGAAGCGCTCGCGCCGCCCGAGGACGCCGAGATCCTCGCCTGCCTCGTCGATCTCACCGAGTACATGTGCCGCGAGCTGCGCTCGATCCGGGACGCCACCGGCGTCGCGACGCTCGAGCGCATGTATGATCTGCTCTGCGAAATCCGCCGTGCCTGGGTGGTTCAGCCACTCGCCGCGCCCGCCCGGCGCGGCGAGCCCGCCAGGCGGGAATAGGCTAAGGAGGCCACGGTGGTGCAGGAGGTACGCATGTTCGACGGCTCCGACACCGTCGTGCTCTACGAAGAGCTCGCCTTCCAGGACATTCTGCCCTTCGCCTGGCGACCGCTGGCGCAGGCCGCCGATCCGGAAATCGCGGCCGGCTACATGGAGCGCAACGCACGCATCCTGCAGGCGCGCGAGGCCCTCGATCAGTTGGGTCCCGTCGCGGTGGAGAAGCCGGACGAGAACTCTCCCAACACGGCGGATCTGCTGCGCCTCGAGCTCAAAGTGAATCTGCTCCTCGATCTGGTCGGCCAGGTGCTCGCCACCAGCCGCCCGCGCCCCACCGCCGTGCCGGTGCGCTTCAATGCGCAAGGCGTTGTGTGGAAGAGCGCGAGCCCCTTACCCGAGGCCGGCGCCCAGGGACTCGCCGAGATCTATCTGCACGATGCGCTCGCCGAGCCGCTGCGCCTGCCCGGCCGCATCACCACGGTCAGCCCCGACGGTCACGTCAAGGCGCGCTTCGTGCCGGTCGGCGAGCCGGTGGCGGATCTGCTCGAGAAATTGTGCTTCCGGCGCCACCGCCGTCAGATCGCCGGCGCCCGCCATCCACGCCGCGGCGGCTGACGCACGGATGAGTGCGTGATGCGGGTCACGCGCACCCGCCTGTCTCCTTTGTGAAACACCCGAGCGCTTCACAGTATTTCCAACACCCGTTCCGCCAACATAACAACCGTCGAGTCAAGGTTGACAACCGCGCATCTGGGGTCAGGTACGCGGGACTTCACAGGGACAGGTGGTAATAAGAATGATCGCGGCAGAAGCACTCGCGGGTTCGTTCACCGGCACACCGGCACTCAACATAACGCCCGCGCCAGCGCGTCCCTCGCGCATGCTGAGCGGCAACTCGCTCGCCATCCGCCGCATCGCCACCCTCATCCGCCAGGTCGCGGCGCACGACTCCACCGTTCTGCTGCTCGGCGAATCCGGCACCGGCAAGGAAGTCGCCGCGCGCGCCATTCATGAGCTCAGCCCGCGCCGCAACCGCCCGTTCGTCGCGGTCAACTGCGGCGCGATTCCCGCCGACCTGCTCGAGTCCGAGCTGTTCGGTCACGAGAAGGGCTCTTTCACCGGTGCCATCACCGCGCGCAAGGGGCGCTTCGAGATCGCCGAGGGCGGCACGCTGTTCCTCGACGAGATCGGCGACATGAGCGTCGCCATGCAGGTGAAGCTGCTGCGGGTCCTGCAGGAGCGCGTGTTCGAGCGCGTCGGCAACCACGTGACCGTGCCCTGCAACGTGCGCATCATCGCCGCCACCCACCGCAATCTCGAGGACTCGATCGCCCGCGGGAGCTTCCGCGAGGATCTGTACCACCGCCTGAACGTGTTCCCCATCGAGATGCCGCCGCTGCGCGAGCGGCATCGAGGACCTGCCGATGCTGGTGCGCGAATTCATCGCGCAGAATGCCGCCGAGGGCCGCGGCCGCGTGCAGCTGTCCGCCGCCGCGCTCGCCGCGCTCGCGCGCCATCCCTGGACCGGCAACGTCCGTGAGCTCGCGAACCTGATCGAGCGGCTCTCGATCGTGTGTGCGGGCCGCGTGGTGGAAGTGCGCGATCTGCCGCCGCGCTACCAGCCGGCCGACGGCCTCGATCTCACCCCGATCGAAGCCAGCGGCGGACTCGCCGCCATGACCGAAGCCGACGATGCGATCATCGTCGGCAGCGAGCCGCTCACCGATACGGCCGTGATCGAAGTGCTCGAGAACGGCGCCCGCGCCGCGACCGAGCCGCCCGAGCCCGCCGCCGCGACCGATGCCGGCACGCTGATGGCTGCCGCCGCGGTGCGCCTGCCCGCCGCGGGCCTCGACCTGCGCGCCTATCTCACCAGCATCGAGCGGCGCCTCATCGAGCAGGCGCTCGAGAGCGCCAACGGCACGGTGGCCCACGCCGCCCGCCTCCTCGACCTGCGCCGCACGACACTGGTCGAGAAGCTGCGCAAGCTCGGCATCGGCACCGCGGAGTCGCTGACGGAAGATTGACGCTGCGATGCGGCAAATCGCTGCCGCGTTTGTGACTCACTCGGCAAATTCCCGCCCCTTTTCAGGCACGGCTCTTGCACTTCTCCCCCTGCCCGCACCGTCCAGTGCGCGGGAGGTCATGAGATGAGCGAGCTTGCGATCGATTCCCAGACACGCCCCGAGTGCCGCACGCGCCTCGACGCCGACCCGGTCGCCTGCGCGGCCAATCTCGCGCCGGATGCTCGAGCTCGCCGCGACGCGTCGCCGCCACCGACTGCACGGTGCTGATCGTCGGGGAGTCGGGTACCGGCAAGGAAGTGCTGGCGCGTTTCATTCACCGGCACTCCGCCGCGCGCCGCGGCGCCGTTCGTCGCGGTCAACTGCGCGGCGATCCCCGAGAACATGCTCGAGGCGATGCTGTTCGGCTACGAGCGCGGCGCCTTCACCGGCGCGCACGCCGCGCACGCCGGCAAGTTCGAGCAGGCGCAGGGCGGCACGCTGCTGCTCGACGAGGTCACCGAGATGCCGCTGGCGCTGCAGGCCAAGCTGCTGCGCGTGCTGCAGGAGCGCGAGGTCGAGCGCATCGGCGGCCGCGGTCCCGATGGCGCTCGACGTGCGCGTGCTCGCGACCACCAACCGGCGGCTGCGCGAGGAAGTCGCCGCGGGCCGCTTCCGCGAGGATCTCTACTACCGTCTCAACGTGTTTCCCGCTGGCGATCGCGCCGCTGCGCGCAGCGGCGCGACGACGTGCTGCCGCTGGCGATGCAGCTCCTCGGCGGCGCGCTGTCGACCGGGCGCGCCGATTCCGGCACTGAGCGCCGAAGCGGCGCATCTGCTGCTCACCTACCCCTGGCCGGGCAACGTGCGCGAGCTCGACAACCTGCTGCAGCGCGCGCTGATCCTCGTCAACGGCCCGGTGATCCGCCCCGAGCACATGCAGTTCGAGCTCGCCAGACGAGCACGCGCCCGACGCGTCAGCACGCCGCCCGATGGCAATCCGCGCGCCTCGCTCGCCGCCTCGCTCGGTGACGCACGAGCGCGACCTGATTCTCGATGCGCTGCGCGCCGGCAACGGCAGCCGGCGCGAGGCTGCCGAGACGCCTCGGCATCAGCGCGCGCACCCTGCGCTACAAGCTCGCCCGCTTGCGCGACGCCGGCATCGACGTGCCGACCGCGTAAAGGCCAGGAGCGTTACCCATGAGTCAGATGGAAATCGACCGGGTGCTGGCGCAGATCCGCTCGCTCTCGGCGCAGATTCAGCCCGCCGGCACGCCCGCCGGCGCCGAAGTCCGCCGGCGGCCGGTGAGTGAATTCGCCAACATCATGCGTTCCGGGCATCGACCAGGTGAACCAGCAGCAGCAGCGCGCCGGGGCAGCTCGCGGACGCCTTCGAGCGCGGCACGCCCGGCGTCGAGCTGCCCCAGGTGATGCTCGAGATGCAAAAGGCGAGCGTGTCGTTCCGCGCCCTCAACGAGGTGCGCAACCGGCTGATCAGTGCGTACCAAGAAATCATGAACATGTCGCTTATGAGCGACTCGCAAGGTAGTTCACCATGGCCGCTGAAGCCGCCACCGTCGTTCCGGGCGGAATCCGCGCTGGCGGGTCTCAAGCCCCTCCTGCTGCTGGTCGGCACTCGCCGCCGCGGTCGCGGCCGGGCGTCTCGATCGCGCTGTGGTGGCACGGGCCGACCTACAGCCTCCTGTATGCCAATCTCGGCCGCCGAGGACCAGGCGCAGATCACCCAGGCGCTCGATGCGGCCCAGCATCCCCTACCGGGTGCAGCCGGGCTCGAACGCCATCAAAGTGCTCGACCGAGCGCCTCACGGACGCACGCCTGAAGCTCGCCGGCCAGGGACTGCCCGAGAGCGGCGGCGGCTTTGCCGCGCTCGACAAGGATCCGGGCTTCGGCGTCAGCCAGTTCGTCGAGAATGCCCGCTATCAGCACGCGCACGGAGACCGAGCTCGCCCGCACCATCGCGAGCCTGCGCCCGGTCGAGGCCGCGCGCGTCCATCTCGCGGTGCCGCGCCAGATCCGCGTTCGTGCACGAGCACCATGGCGCCTCCGCCTCGGTGTTCGTGCAGCTGAAGGCCGGCCGGCGTCTCGACCAGGAACAGGTGCAGTCGATCATCAACCTGGTCGCCTCCAGCATCCCGGAGCTCGAGCCGGGGCAGGTCACCGTGGTCGACCAGCAGGGGCGGCTGCTGTCGACGCCCGACGGCCACGACGAATTCTCACTCCGCGAGCAGCAGTTCGACATGGCGCACCGCCTGGAAGATGACTACCGGCAGCGCATCGAGTCGCTCCTGACGCCGCTGGTCGGCGCGGGGCGGGTGCGCGCCCAGGTGGTGGCGCAGATGGACATGTCCACCACCGAGGAGGCGCGCGAGCAGTACCGGCCCGACAGCCAGATCGTGCGCAGCGAACAGACCACCGAGCAGAGCACCCGCGACGGCGGCGGCGCCCAGGGCGTGCCCGGCGCGCTCAGCAATCAACCGCCCCCGGCCGGTGTCGCGAGCGCCCCGCCGCCGAACGCGGCCGCCACCGCCCAGAACACCGGCGCAAACGGCGCGAACGGTGCCAAGGCCGCCGCGGCCGGTGCCAATGCAGCGGCGCCCGCCGCCGGTGTCGCCGGCGCGCTCGCGCTGCCGGCCACCGACACCAGCAGCAAGGAGAGCACCAGGAACTACGAGATCGACCGTACGCTCGCCTATACCCGCCAGCCCGCGGGCAAGTTGAAGCGCATCACGGTCGCGGTGCTGATCGATGACGCCCACACCCTCGACAAGGACGGCAAGCCCCGCACCGTGGCGCTCACCCAGGAGCAGCTCGATCACGTCACGCAGCTCGTCAAGGACGCGGTCGGCTTCGATGCAGCGCGCGGCGACGTCGTCAACGTCGTCAACTCCTCCTTCACCGAGGAGCCGGCCGCGCCCGAGGGCACCCTCGAGTCGCCCCCGCTGTGGGAGAAGCCGCTGTTCTTCGATCTCCTGAAGATCGTGATGGGTGCCGTGGTGCTCATCGTGCTGGTGCTGACGGTGGTGCGGCCGCTGATGAAGTCGCTCCTCGGCTCGCTCCGGACCCCGCGCATCGAGGCAGCGGACACCCCGGCCCTCGAGCACCCGGCGGCGACGCCGCAGGCGGTGCTCGCCCACGAGCAGCAGCTGGTCCAGGCGCGCACGCTCGTCGGCCAGGACCCCAAGCGCGTAGCGCAGGTGGTGCGCGAGTGGGTGGACCAGGATGGTTGAGCGCGACGGCAGCCGCAACGGCACCGAGCGCGCGGCGATCCTGCTGCTGACGCTCGGCGAGGGCGAGGCCGCGCAGATCTTGAAGCACATGAGTGCCAAGGAGGTGCAGCGCGTCGGCAGCGCCATGGCCAAGATGAAGAACGTCTCGCGCGCGGAAGTCGAGAAGGTGGTGTCGGAGTTCACCACCAACGTCGAGGCGCAAACCTCCGTCGGCGTGGGAGCGGATGAGTTCCTGCGCAAGGCGCTGGTGAACGCGCTCGGCGCCGACAAGGCGGCGGCGATCATCGACCGCATCAGCATCGGACGCTCGACCAAGGGACTGGAAGCGCTCAAGTGGCTGGACGCCCGCGCGGTGTGCGAGCTGATCAGGCTCGAGCACCCGCAGATGATCGCCATCGTGCTCGCCTACCTCGAATCCGATCACGCCGCCGAGGTGCTGGCGCTGCTGCCGAGCGGCGTACGCGCCGAGGTGGTGGTGCGCATCGCCTCGCTCGATGGCGTGCAGCCGAGCGCGCTCACCGAGCTCGACGACATCATCGAGAAGCAGTTCTCCGGCAACGGCGGCGCCAAGACCTCCTCGCTCGGGGGACCCAAGGCGGCCGCCGACATCATGAACGCGCTCGAGCCGAGCCATGAGAGCGCCGTGATGGAGCAGATCAAGAAATCCGACGAGGCGCTCGCACAGCTCATCGAGGACCTGGTGTTCACCTTCGATGACTTAGGCGATATCGACGACCGCAGCATGCAGGAGCTGCTGCGCCAGGTGCCGGGCGACGGGCTGCTGCTGGCGCTGAAAGGCGCCGAGGACGCGCTCAAGGAGAAGATCTTCAAGAACATGTCGCAGCGCGCCGCCGAGATGCTCAAGGACGACCTCGAATCGAAGGGTCCGGTGCGGGTCGCCGACGTGGAAGGCGCGCAGAAGACCATTCTGCAGACGGCACGCAAGCTCGCGGCCGCCGGCACCATCGCCCTCGGCGGCAAGGGCGACGAGTACCTCTAGAGGCCGCCATGCCGCATCTGCTCCTCGACGGCGTCGCCGCGGCGACCACGCATCGCGATCGCGACGACCTGGATCGCGCCCTGGCGCACCTCCTCGGACAGTTCATGAAGCCGCATTCGATCGCGCTGCTGCGCCTCGTCGAGGGCGTCGGCGACGGCGCGGCGCCGCGTCTCGAAGAACGCGTGCGGGTGAGCCGCGAGGGCGCGGCGCCCTCGGGCATGCTGACGGAGCGCAGCCACGATTTCTCCGTGTGGCAGGAACACGCGCTGCGCGGCGAGGTGGTGCGTCGCGATGCCGCGGATGGGCGCTGTATGACGATTCTGCCCGTGGCCGGCGCCCAGAACGTCGTGGGACTGCTGGTGCTCGAGACCGCACGACCGATCTCCAGGCGCATGATCGAGCTCTTGCGCGGGATCCTGAGCATCGTGCGCAATCACCTGGCACTCCTCGACTACGGCGAGCAGGACACCCTCACCGGCCTCTTGAACCGCAAGCGCTTCGACGGCCAGTTCGAGAAGCTGCGCCAGCGCATGGCGGCCGAGGCGCAGGCGGCCGCTGCCGTTCCCCAGGAGCCGAGCTGGCTGGCCCTGGTCGACATCGACCATTTCAAGACCATCAACGACGGCTACGGACACCTGTTCGGCGATGAGGTGCTGCTCCTGATCGCCCGCCTGATGCGCAACGCCTTTCGCGGCGCCGACCAGCTGTTTCGCTTCGGGGGCGAGGAGTTCATCGTGATCCTGGAGCACGCGAGCGAGGCCGGTGCGCAGCTCGCGCTCGAGCGCTTGCGCCTCGCGATCGAGAGGTTCCGTTTTCCGCAGGTGGGCAGCGTCACGGTCAGCATCGGCTACACCCGCGTCACACCGCAGGACATACCGACCTTGTGCCTGGCGCGAGCGGATGCGGCGCTCTACCACGTCAAGAGCCACGGCCGTAACGGCGTGCGCAACTGCGAGCTTCTGCAGGCCGCGGGCGACTTGAGCAGCGACCTCATCAAGACGGGGACCGTCGATCTCTTCTGAGCTTACCGCTCGCGCGTCAGATCCATTGATTCGGCGAGTGCCGAGAGCCGCGCCGCCACCTGACCGAGGGCCAGCGTCTCGGCGGCGGCGCCGATCGCCACCGCCTCCCCCGGCATGCCCCACACGACACTCGTGGCCTCGTCCTGGGCGATGGTCGGACCGCCGGCCTCGCGCATTTCCTTCAGGCCCACCGCGCCATCCTTCCCCATGCCGGTGAGGATCACGCCGACCGCGTTACGCCCGGCCTGCTGCGCCACCGAGCGGAACAGCACGTCCACGCTCGGCTTGTGGCGGTTGACCGGCGGCCCGTCGTCGAGCCGGCAGACGTAGCGTGCGCCGTCGCGTACCACGAGCAGGTGCTGATCGCCCGGGGCGATGTAGACGTGGCCCGGCAGGATCACCTGACCGTCCTGCGCCTCGTACACGGTCATCTGGCAGCAGGCGTCCATGCGGCGCGCGAACGGCGTGCTGAAGGCTTTCGGGATGTGCTGCGTGATGACGATGCCCGGCGTGTCGGCCGGCAGCTGCACCAGCACTTCCTTGATCGCTTCAGTCCCGCCGGTGGAGGCGCCGATGGCGATGATGCGGTCGGTGGTACGGAACTGGCGCCGCCCGGGTGACCGGGCGAGCACCGCATCGACGCCGAGCCGCGGTGCGACGCCGTTGACGCCGGCCGCAGTGGCGGGACCGGTATAGGGGCGCACACGCGCCGTGGCCGCGGAGCGGATCTTGGCACGCAGCTCGTCGGCGTAGTCGGTGAGCGTCGCGGCGATGTCGATCTTCGGCTTCGGCAGGTAGTCGACGGCGCCGACCGCGAGCGCATCCAGCGTGACCTCGGCCCCGTGCTCGGTGAGCGATGAGACCATCACCACCGGCATGGGACGCAGGCGCATCAGATTGCGCAGGAACGTCACGCCGTCCATCTTCGGCATCTCGACGTCGAGTGTCAGCACGTCGGGGTTCAACTGCTTGATCCGGTCGCGCGCCATGTAGGCATCGGAGGCGGTACCCACCACCTCGAGCGCCGGATCCGCCGACAGCACTTCGCTCAAGATGCGGCGCACCAGCGCCGAATCGTCCACGATCAGGACGCGGATGCGGGGTCGGGCGCCGGGTTTCTCCGGTGGTGTCACTGAAGTCTGCATGCGCTTCAGTCGAACAGCTCGACGTCGCCGCCGCCGCTCTGGCGCGCGAGGTCCCCCTGGTAGCGGCGCTCGCGGTCGGCGATGGCGGTGGCTTCGAGGGGCTTGAGACGCCGCACCCGCACCTTGCCGGTGTCGGGGAAGTAAATGATGCGACGCGGATAGATGTCGCCGAGATCCTCGGCGGTGACGTTCAGCCCCTCGCTCTTCAGGTAGCTGCGCACGAAGGCCGCGTTACGCGCCCCGACGTCGGTCATCGAGGCGAGGATGCGGCCGCCGCCGAACAGCTTGATCTCGAAGTGCTCGCGGCGCCCGCCGAGCTTGAGCAGCTCGTTGATGAGACATTCCATCGCATGGCTGCCGTAACGGGTGGCGAGTCCGGTCGCCGGGTCGGTCCAGCCTTGGGCGGCGCCCCCGCCGCCGTCCTCGGGCAGCATGAAGTGGTTCATGCCGCCGACGCCTAAGCGCCGCTCGGAGATGCACGCCGAGATGCACGAGCCGAGCACGGTCGAGATCGCCTCATCGTGGCGCGTGACGTAGAACTCCCCGGGCAGCACCTTGGCGGTCCAGCGCGAGCTCGCCGGGTCCCAGAAGCGGTGAATGCTCTGGAAGCCCGGGATGGCGGGCGGACACGGCGTGGTGCTCGAACGGGCGGCCAGGCGCACCTCAGTTCCTCCGGTAGATGGTCTTGCCGACCAGCGAGTAATCGTCCGAGACGCGGTAGAGGCTCTCGGAGTGGCCGAGGAACAGCATGTCTCCCGGGCGCTGCAGGCGCGCGAAGCGCCCGAACAGCGCGCGCTGCGTGTCCTTGTCGAAATAGATGACGACATTCCGGCAGAAGATCGCGTCGAACGGCCCCTTCATCGGCAGCGCGTGCATCAGGTTCAGCTCGCGGAACGTGATCAGGTCGCGCAGCTCGCTCGCCACGGCGTAGGCCGCGCCGGCCCCAGCCTCGCGCCGGAAGAAGCGCTCGAGCCGTTCAGGCGCGAGTCCCCGCACCCGGTCCTCGTCGTAGCGGCCGCGCTCACCGCGGCCGAGCACCTCGGTGTCGAGATCGGTCGCGAGGATCCTGATATCGCGGCGGCGCGCGTCGGGCAGCGCCTCGTGGATGGTCATGGCGAGCGAATAGGGTTCCTCGCCGGTCGAGCAGCCCGCCGACCACAGGCGCAGGCGCCGCGCGGCGCGCGCGTCGGCCAGCGGCGCGAGCAGCTGCTCGCGCAGGTACTGGAAGTGATGCTGCTCGCGGAAGAACGAGGTCAGATTGGTGGTGATGGCGTTGCAGAACTGCACCAGCTCTGCCGCATCGCCCCCCTCGAGGAGCTCGCGATAGGCGCGGAAGCTCTCGAGTCCGAGCGCGCGCAGGCGCCGCGACAGCCGCCCGTACACCATCTCGCGCTTCTGCTCGCTGAGGTGGATGCCGGTGTGGGTCTTGACCAGCTCGCGCAGCGCCGCGAAATCCTCCTCGCCGAAGGTGAATTTGCGCAGCTGCAGGTCACGGCTCGCGGCCGCGGTCGTGTCCATGGCGCGCGCTTCAGAACAGCTCGCTGCTGCCTTCGGCCTGGGTCCCGGGCGCGCCGCCGTGGGTGCCGACGCCGCCGGTGCGCACCAGCAGCTCGAACAGCTCGTCGTGGGTCGCGGCGCTGAGCCGCTCGCGCAGCTCGGTGAGCAGCTCTTCCCAGCGCTGGGCGCCGAAGCCGGCCATTGTCGGCAGGAGGGTGTCGTGGTCGCAGAATCGGGTGAGGAGGTTGCGGATCACGGCCAGCTGCTGCATCAGGCGGTCGTGGAACTGCAGCGCACGCACGCACGCCGCGAGATCGCGCGTCAGGAGCTCGTGCGCGGGTTCAGCCGCCGCGGGCCGCAGGCGCTGGTCGAGCCGCTCGAGCGCACTGCCGAGCTCGACGGCCGGTGCCTCGCTCTCGCGCATCGCGAAGGCGAGCAGGATGGCGGCCGCCTCCGCCGAGACGCCGAGCGTCTCGCAGCGGCAAGGCTCGTCCGCCACGGCGCTGGCCATCAGGTCAGCACCTTGGAGACGATCGACAGCAGCCGGTCGGGATCGAAGGGCTTGACCAGCCAGCCGGTCGCGCCCGCCTCTTTCCCCTGCTGCTTGCGCTCGGAGGTCGACTCGGTGGTGAGCATCAGCAGCGGCACGAAGCGGTAGTTCGTGCGGCGGCGCAGCTCGCGCACCAGCGCGATGCCGTCCATGTTGGGCATGTTGACGTCGGTGATGACGACGTCGAACTGCTGTTTCCCGGCCACCTCGAGCGCTTCCACGCCGTCGGTCGCCAGGTCCACCTCGTGCCCTCCGGAGGACAGCGCCAGCTTCACCAGCTGGCGCATCGAGGGTGAATCATCCACTGCCAGAATGCGTGCCATGGTTGTGCTCCACTAGAAGTCTTGCCATTCACCGCCCGCCGCCGCCTTCGGCTGCGGGCGCTCCACGGCATCCTTGCCCTTGCCACTCCACGCGCGCTGCGGCCCGCGGCGCTCGGCGCTCGGGAGCACGGCCACTGTGGCGGGAGCGGCCGCTGCGGCCGGCGCCTTGGCGCCGGGCAGCGTGAAACGCTCCATCATGCGATTGAGCTCGCCCGCTCCTTCCGCCATGGCCTGGGAGGCGGCGGTCGCCTCCTCGACCAGCGCGGCGTTCTGCTGGGTCATCTCGTCCATCTGCATCACGGCCTTGTTGACCTGCTCGATGCCGGCGGACTGCTCGCGGGACGCCGCGGCGATCTCGGCGATGATGTCGGTGACCTTCTTCACCGAGGCGACGATCTGCTCGAGCGTCTGGCCCGACTGCGTCACCAGGGACGAGCCGTCCTCGACCTTGCGCACGCTGTCCTTGATCAGGGCCTTGATCTCCTTGGCGGCGGTCGCGCTGCGGCCGGCGAGATTGCGCACCTCGCTCGCCACCACCGCGAAGCCGCGCCCCTGCTCGCCGGCGCGCGCGGCTTCGACCGCCGCGTTCAGCGCCAGCAGGTTGGTCTGGAAGGCGATCTCGTCGATGACGCTGATGATGTCGGCGATCTTCTTCGAGGCCTCGTTGATCTCGGTCATGGCGCGGACCGCCTTGCCGACGACCGCGCCGCCCTTCTCGGCCTGGTCGCGCGCCGCGGTGGCGAGCTGGTTGGCCTGGCCGGCGTTGTCGGCGTTCTGCTTCACCGTCGAGGTCATCTCTTCCATCGAGGAGGCGGTCTCCTCCAGCGAGGACGCCTGCTCCTCGGTGCGCTGCGAGAGATTGGTATTGCCCTTGCTGATCTCCTCCGCACCCATGCGCACGGCGGCGGCCGCGCCCTTGATCTCGCGCACCATCTGCGCGACGTTGTCGAGCAGCTGGTTGAGGCCGCCCCCGAGCTTGGCGAAGAACCCGGACTTGCCGTCGAGGTCGACGCGCAGGCTCAGGTCGTTCTCCAGAGCCCGGCTCACGATCTGCCCGACTTCCTCCTCGACGCGCAGCTCCTGCGTGCGCTCGGCCCACTCGACCACCGTGCCGATGCGCTTGCCTTGCGTGTCGCGCATGGGGTTGGCGACGATGCGGAAGGTCCGCCCGCCGAGCTCGAGCTCGGAAGTTACGCTCTGGTCGAGCTCGGGCAGCAGCCCGCGCGAACCGGCGCTTTTCTGGAAGGAGTCGATGCTCGAGCCGAGGACGCGCGTGGCATCGAACTGCGGCAGGTCGGCACGGATGTCGCCCTGCGCATCCTGGAGCATCGCCTGCACGGTGTTGTTGAGATAGATGATGTTGAGGTGGTTGTCGGCCACCATGACGTTCGACAGCAGGTTGTCGAGCGCGCCCTTGAAGGCGGCATTCATCTCGGCCTCGCGGCGCTGCTGCGTCACGTCGGTCGCGAACTTCACCACCTTGTAGGCCTTGCCGTCGGCGTTGAGGATCGGGTTATAGCTCGCCTGGATCCAGATCTCGCGGCCGCCCTTGGCGAGGCGCTGGTACTGGCCCGCGTCATACTCGCCACGCCCGAGCTTCTCCCAGAAGCGCCGGTAGTCATCGCTCGCCGCATAGGCCGGCTCGACGAACATGCGGTGGTGCTGGCCGCGGATTTCTTCCAGCGTGTAGCCGAGCGCGTCGAGGAAGTTCTCGTTGGCGGTGAGGATCGTGCCGTCGAGCGCGAACTCGATGACCGCCTGCACGCGGCTGATGGCCTCGACCTGGCCCTTGGACTCGGCGGCTGCTTCGACCTGCGCGGTCACGTCCCACGCGTAGGTGATCGCCTTGCAGGGCTTGCCGGCGGCGTCCCTGATCGGGTTGACGCTCGCCTGCACCCACAGCTCCCGCCCGCCCTTGGCGATGCGCTTCTGCAGCGCCGCGATGTGCTCACCGCGCCGCAGCCTCTCCAGGTTCCCCTGGGCACCGCCGTTGGAGCGCTGCGCCGCATCGAGCAGCATGTCGAGATGCTGGCCGCGCAGCTCCTCCAGCGTATAGCCCATGAGCTTCAGGTAGTTCTCGTTGGCATCGAGGATGGTGCCGTCGAGGCTGTACTCGACGACCGCGAGCGACTGACTGATCGCCGTCACCCGGTTTTGCAGCTCGGCGAGCTGTCCGGCCTTGCCGGCGCTCTTGGGCGCGCGCTTCGCGCGGGCCGGTTTCTTTACACGCTTGACCATGGTTCAGATCCTTTGAGAAAACTGGGGCTTCCGTTCGTGGGGCTTCAGGCCGCGCGTGCGGCCGCGGCGAGTACCGCGGCATCGGCCAGCGGCTCGGTCATCTGCGCGCCGATCAGCCGGTCGATGTCGAGCAGCACCACCATGCGCTCGGCGATCGACACCAGGCCGCGGATGTGGTCGGTCGCGGCGCGCGACCCCAGATCCGGGGTGGGCTTGACGGCCCCGGCCTCGACGTCGACCACGTCGGAGACGCCGTCCACCACCACGCCGAAATCGCGCCGGCCGGCTTCCGAGCGCACCGTGAGCACGATGATGACCGTGATCGCGGTGTATTCGGCCTGCGCCAGGTTGAAGCGCTTGCGCAGATCGACGATCGGCACGATCGAGCCGCGCAGGTTCAGCACGCCGAGCACGTGCGGCGGAGAGTTGGGTATCTTGGTGACCGCCTGCCAGCCGCGGATCTCCTGCACGCGCAGGATGTCCACGCCGTAGGTCTCCTCACCGAGCACGAAGGTCAGCACCTGGTGGGTGTCGGTCTCGTTCGTGGCGCTCTTGGCGGGGTTGCTGCTCATGTCGCGTTTTCCTGGGATTGGGGCGGGCGGCGTGGCGTCACGCCGCCTCGCGTCGGGAAGCGGAACGGATCAGGCCGGAGACGTCGAGGATCAGCGCCACCGAGCCGTCGCCGAGGATCGTGGCGCCCGAGACGCCCGGCACCTGGCCGTAATTGGTCTCGAGGGACTTGATCACCACCTGTTGCTGGCCGCGCAGGTCGTCGACGAAGAGTCCGACGCGCTGGCCGTCGCCCTCGACCACCACCACCAGCCCCTCGTGCACGGCGCGCGAGCGCGGCTCGACGCCGAAGAGCTCGTGCAGGCGCAGGAGCGGCAGATAGTCGCCGCGGAAGGAGATCACCTCGCCGGCATTGGAGAGGCGGTTGACGCCGCTCGCCTTGATCTGCAGCGACTCGACGATCGATACCAGCGGCACGATGTAGGTCTCCTCCCCGACGCACACCGACTGGCCGTCGACGATCGCGAGCGTGAGTGGCAGTGAGATGGTGAAGCGCGAGCCCTGGCCGCGCGTGCTGCGGATGTCGATCTTGCCGCCGAGGGACTTGATATTGCGCCGCACGACGTCCATGCCGACGCCACGGCCCGAGAGATCGGTGGTCTGCTCGGCGGTGGAGAAGCCGGGCAGGAAGATCAGCTCGAAGACGGCCTCTTCGCTCGGCGTCTCGTTGGCGCCGATGAGGCCGCGGCTGCGCGCCTTGGCGAGGATGCGCTCGCAGTCGAGACCTTTGCCATCGTCGCTCACCTCGATGATGATGGCGCTGCCGCGGTGGAAGGCCTCCAGGTGCACGGTGCCGGCCGCGCTCTTGCCGGCGGCGACGCGCTCGTCGGGCATCTCGATGCCGTGATCGATGCTGTTGCGCACCAGGTGCACGAGCGGGTCGCCGATGCGCTCGAGCACCGTCTTGTCGAGCTCGGTGTGCTCGCCGGTGAGCTTGAGGTCGATCTGCTTGCCGAGGCGCTGTGAGACGTCGCGCACCAGGCGGGGGAAGCGGCTGAAGGCAGAGCCGATCGGCAACATGCGCACGCGCATGACGCTCTCGTGGAGCTCGCGCACGTTGCGCTCGAGTTGCGCCAGTCCGCTGCGCAGCCGCTCGGCAGAGGGGCCCTCGGCCAGCGCCCCGAGCTGCGCCAGCATCGACTGGGTGATGACCACTTCGCCCACGGTATTGATGAGCTCGTCGAGCTTCTGCGTGGCGACCCGGATGGAACTGGCGTCGCCACCGCCGGAGGCTTCCGTCTTAGGCAGGGCTTTGGCCGCGGCCGGAGCCTCGGGTGCGGGAGCGGGGACCGCAGCGGCCGCTGCGGGTGGCGCGGCCGGGGCCGCGGTGCCGGCGGGTGTAATGCGGTAATCGCAGTCACCCTCGACCCACTCGAAGGCCTCGGCGATCTGCTCCTTCGACGCCGTGCTCTTCAGGCCGAGCTCCCAGCGCACGTAGCAGCGGTGCGGGTCGAGCGTCGCGAGCGGCGGAATCTCCTCCACCGACGCCTCGACACTCAACTCGCCGTGCTCGGCGAGCGCTGCGAACAGCGCGAGCGGCTCGTTGCCGCGCGACAGCATGTTCTCGAGCGGTCTCACGCGGATGCGCCACTCGGGCGCGCCAGCGGCGGCGGCGGGCGCTGCCGGCGTGGCGGCCGCGGCGGGTGCGACGGCCGGGACGGGACTCGCGGGAGCGGGAGCAGGCGCGGGAGCGGCGGCGGCGGGCGGCTCGGCGGAGGTCTTCGCGACCGCGACCTCGAGATCGAACTGCAGGTCGGCGACGCGCTGCGGGTCGAAGCTCTCCTTGCGCTGCGTGGCGCGCAGCATCTCGCGCATCACGTCCACGGACTTCAGCAGCAGGTCCATGATGGGGGTCGAGAGCCGCGTGCGCCCGGCGCGCACCCCGTCGAGCAGCGTCTCGAGCGTATGGGTGAAGGAGGCGATGTCGGTGAAGTTGAACATGCCGGCGCCACCCTTGATCGAGTGCGCCACGCGGAATACGGTGTTGATGACCTCGGGGTCGGGCGCGCCGACGTCGAGCTTCAGGAGCGCCGCCTCCATCGACTCGATGGCCTCGAAGCTCTCTTCGAAGAACGCCTCGTGGAATTGTGCGAGGTCCATGCCCATGACGGCTCAGCCGGCGGCGGCGGACAGCGACAGCGCGCCCGCGAGTCCGAGTGTGCGGGCGGCGCGGATCATGGCGTCACTGCAATCGAGCCATACCACGGCGCGCTGCTCGGCCTTGCGGTCGCGCAGAAACGCCACCAGCAGCTGCAGCGCCGCGGTGTCGACCCGCTCGACCTGGGCGGCGTCGATGTACACGGGGGCCGAGCGCTCGATGTGCAGCAGCAGCTGCCCGAGCAGCTGCGCCGCGTCGCGGATGGTGCATTGCGGCGGCAGCCGCAGCACGCCGTCCGGCTTGATGGCGGCGGTCGGCCCGATGGTGGCGGCGGAGCTTCGATCGCTGGCAGTGCTCATAGTCAACCTCTCATCGCCACGCCCATGGCGAGCAGCTCATCGACATCCTGTTGGCCGTCGACGGTACTGACACTGACTCCGGGAATCGCGGGACCTAAGCCGCGGCGGGTGTCCTCGTCGCTCGACAACGCGCGGCGGTTTTCCGACGCGGCGCCCGCGCTGTCCTGCACGAGCCGTGCCAGCTCGTCCTCGAGCTGCGCGACGAGCTCGATCACCCGGCGGATGATCTGCCCGGAGAGGTCCTGGTAGCTCTGCGCCATCAGCACTTCGACCAGGTTGGCCTTCACCTGCTCACCGTCTTTGTGCGCCGCGATGAGGTGCCCCTGCAGCCGCACCAGCAGATCCGCCCAGTAGGGTGAAGCGGCGCCGCTCTCGTGTGCATCGCGGCACTCGCTCGCGAGCGCGGCGGCCGAGGCGCTCGTGCGCGCCACCAGCGGCGTCGAGCTCTCGACCAGGTCGAGCGTGCGATGCGCCGCATCGTCGGTGAGCTTCAGCACGTGGTCGAGCCGCGCGCGCGCGTCGGGGATGTCCTTGCCGGCGAGCCGCAGCAGCCGCGGATCGAGCCGGAACTGATCGAGCGCGGCGCGCAGCCGTGCATCGAGCTGACGGAGCGAGTCCCACAGGCCCCGTTCGCGCAGGCCCGTGAGCGCATCGAGCGAGGCGAGGAAGCGCTCCTCATCGCCCGCTTCGAGCGAGAGGCTCAGGGCAAGGCACGCCTCGCCCCACCGCTGCTGCAGTGTGGTGGACACGGGAGCGGCACTCATGCCCCGGCCACGAGCGGCAGGATCTTCTCGAGCTTCTCGGCGAGCACCTGTGCGGTGAAGGGCTTGATGACGTAGCCGTTCACGCCGGCCTTCGCGGCTTCGACGATCTGGTCGCGCTTGGCCTCGGCGGTCAGCATCAGCACCGGGATCTTGGCGAGCTTGGGGTCCGAGCGCACCGCCTTGAGGAGGTCGAGACCGGGCATGCCCGGCATGTTCCAGTCGGTGATCAGAATGTCGAACGGCTCGGCCTGCAGCATCGGCAGCGCCGTCTTGCCGTCGTCGGCCTCCTGCACGTTGGCGTAGCCGAGATCATGCAGCAGGTTCTTCACGATGCGACGCATGGTGGAGAAGTCGTCCACGACGAGGAACCGCAAATCCTTTTTCATACATCCTCACTAAGGCGGCGCCGCAGGTGTCGTCCGGGACTCTCTGTGACGCCGTTCAAACAAAACGCGCGGCCGCGATGTCGCGCACCTCTGAACATCGGCGCAGCAAGGCGAACCTTGAGATGCGCGCGTAGTGCGCGCAGGGCCCGCCCGGGGCGATTTGGGAGGGCCTGCACACTGCTGCCGGGGTGCTCGCACGCCACCGCTGGCCGACCCTTACCGCGCGGGCGGCAAGCGTTTACCGCCCCGGCGGACCTGCGACACGGGGCACGGCCCACCTCGACACCGGCCGTGAATCCTTTAGTCGAAAGGCACGATGCACTTCACAGTTCTGTGAGCCCGCTTTCCGGGAACATAAATTGCAGATGCAGGGACAGCGTTTTCAAGTGACGGAGCACCGACATGTCTGAGCCGCGCGGCTCGGCCAAACCCATCGAGCGCTGGAGCCTGCCGGCCGTCGAAGGCCCGCTGGCCAACGCCGCGCGCGACGAGCGCGCCCGCGCCGCCGCCGACCAGCGCGCCGGCCAGGAAGGCGTGCGCGGCTATGAAGCGGGCGTGGCCCGTGCCCAGGGCGAGCTGCAGGGCCGGGTCGCCGAGCTCAACGGCCGCGTGCAGCGCCTCGACTCGATACTGCATCTGCTGGCCCAGCCGCTGCGCGCGCTCGATGAGGAGATCGAGAAGCAATTGCTCGAGCTCACCTTCGCCGTCGGCAAGCAGCTGGCGCGGCGCGAGCTCTCCGCGGCGCCCGCCCAGGTGGTGGCGATCCTGCGAGAGTGCCTCGAGCAGCTGCCGGTCGCGGCCCGCGACGTGCGGGTGCACCTGCATCCCGAGGACGCGGCGATCGTACGCGAGCGCCTCGCCGCCCCGTCCGCCGAACGCGCCTGGAGCCTGATCGAGGACCCGACGCTGGCCCGCGGCGGGTGCCTGGTGCGCAGCGACACCTCCCAGATCGACGCCCGCTTCGAGAGCCGCGTGAACGCCGTGCTCGCGGCCGCGCTCGGCGAGCAGCGCGCGCAGCGGAGCGCGCCGAGTGGCGAGCGGCGACCGACGTCACACTCGAGCGCACGCGCGCCTGGCGCGAGCGCTTAGGCCGCCTCGCGCGCCGCATCGAGCACACCGCCACCGCTCGCGGTCGAGGGCTCGCTCACGCGCATGGTGGGGCTGACGCTGGAAGCGGTCGGCTGCCAGGCCGCGATCGGCGATCAGCTGCGAGCTCATCGCACGCGACGGCGCGCACATCGAGGCCGAGGTCGTCGGCTTCGCCGGCGACCGCCTGTTCCTCATGCCGACCGGCGACAGCCACGGCCTGGGCCCCAGCGCACGGGTCATCCCGCGCCCCGGCGCGGGCACTCGTGCCGGTGGGCCCGCAGCTGCTCGGCCGCATCATCGACGGCGCCGCCAAGCCCCTCGACGGCTTGGGACCCGCTCGACTGCGAAGCGCGGGTGCGGCTCGCGGGCAAGTCCATCAATCCGCTGGCGCGGGCAGCCCATCGCCGAGCCGCTCGACGTCGGCGTGCGCTCGATCAACGCGCTGCTGACCGTCGGGCGCGGCCAGCGCATCGGCCTGTTCGCCGGCAGCGGCGTCGGCAAGAGCGTGCTGCTCGGCATGATGGCGCGCTACACCACGGCCGACGTGATCGTCGTCGGGCTGATCGGCGAGCGCGGCCGCGAAGTGAAGGAGTTCGTCGAGCGCATCCTCGGGCCCGAAGGACCGCGCGCGCGCCGTGGTCGTCGCCGCGCCCGCCGATGCCCCGCCGCTGATGCGCCTGCACGGCGCCTGGCTCGCCACCGCGATCGCGGAGTACTTCCGCGACCAGGGCAAGAACGTGCTGCTGCTCATGGACTCGCTGACGCGCTTCGCGCAGGCGCAGCGCGAGATCGGGCTGGCCATCGGCGAGGCGCCGGCCACCAAGGGCTATCCGCCCTCGGTGTTCGCACGCCTGCCGCAGCTGGTCGAGCGCGCCGGCAACGGCGCGCACGGGCGGCGGCTCGATCACCGCCTTCTACACCGTGCTCACCGAGGGCGACGACCAGAACGATCCGATCGCCGATGCCGCGCGCGCCATTCTCGACGGCCACATCGTGCTGTCGCGGCGCATCGCCGAGAGCGGCCAGCTACCCGGCGATCGACGTCGAGGCCTCGATCAGCCGCGTCATGCACGAGATCATCCTCGCCCCAGCACGCGCAGCTGGCGCAGCCGCTTCCGCCAGGCGCTGTCGGTCTACGAGCAGAACCGCGACCTGATCAGCCATCGGCGCCTACGCAGCGCGGCAGCGACCCGCGGGTCGACGCAGCCATCGCCCTCTGGCCGCAGATCCAGCAGCTTCCTGCAGCAGGACATGAAGAGCCGCGTCGATTTCGCGGCGAGCCTGGGCGCCCTCAAGGCGCTCGTGAACGACCCCCCGGGCGCAACGGACGCGCCCGCAGCCACGAAGGGATAACGCGTGCCCCGTATCCGCCAGCTGAAGACCGCCCATGGGATCATGGCGAGCGACGAGAAGCGCAAGGCGCAGACGCTGGCGCACAGCGAGCGCGCCGTCACCGACAGCGAGGCGAAGCTCGCCGAGCTCGACGGCTACCGCGAGGCTTACCTGCGCGATTTCGCCAGCCGCGCCGGAGGCGGCATGAGCGCGGTCCGCGCCCGCGATTACCAGGCATTCCTCGCGCGGCTCGATGAGGCGCTGCGCGAGCAGACCGAGGTCGTGAGCAAGGCGCGCGCGCAGCGCACCGAGCTCCTCGCCAAATGGCGCGGCGCCGCCCGGCGCTCGGCGACCGTCGACCGCGCCCTGCAGCGAGGCCTGAGCGAGGAGCAGCGCCGGCTCGAGCGGCGCGAGCAGGGCGAGTCGGACGAGCGCGCCCAGAGCCGCTGGTCCTCCGGAGGGGGGCGTCGTGGCGGTTAGCAGTACGTCCGCCGCCAGCGTGCTGCCCCCGGCCGCGAGCACCACGCAGAATTCGGGCGGCAGCGAGCTCGCCTCGCTCCGCGCCCCCGCCCCGGGGCGCCCCAACGGCGCGCAACCCGAAGCCAACGGCCAGGGACAGCCGAGCCCCACTCCTGCCGACACAAGCCCCGCGGGGACGGCCACGGCCGCGACCGCGCCCGCCACGCCGGCGGGCACCGCGGCCGCCGCAAGTGCGCAGCCGTCCTTCGGGCAGACGCTCGCCATGACGGCCTCTTCTGCCACCGCGCCCGCGCAGCGCCCCAGCGCGCCGGCCGGCCGCAGCGCCAAGGCAAAGTCCACCGCGGTGAAGACGGCGGATACCCCCGACCCGGGCGGCGCGGCGAGTGCCCTGCAGCTCCTGATCACCGGCAACCCCGCGGCGCCGAACGCCGGCGCTGCGGCGACTGCGGCGAATGCGGCAAACCCGGCGAATGCGGCGACTGCGGCGACGGCTACGAACGCGGTGACCGCTGGGGCCGCCGCGCAGACTTCCGCCGATCCGGGTGCCGAGGCCACGAGCGCCGCTCCCGTGGCGGCGGCAGCCGCGCACACCTCGAGCGCGCTGCCCGCGGCCGTGCCAGTCAGCGCGCCGCCGGCGGCCGCCACGCCCGCGACCCCCGCGGCCGCGGCCGATACCGACGCCGACGGCGAGTCCGACGCGGACGCTCACCCCGGCGGCACCCAGGCGGGCGCCGGACGCACCGCCCTTCCCGAGGCCCTGGCGGCGGCCGCTGCGCGGACCTTTGGCGCAGGTCAGTCCAACTCCTCTTCCGGCGAGAGCGGCGGCGAGCCGGGCGCCGCCGCGGACGGCGGCAACCCCTTCGCCCTCGCTGCCGCCCCGACCGCCACCTCGACGGCCGACAATGCGGCGGCGGCCACGAGCTCCGCGACGCAGGTCTCCGGCGCCGTCACCGCGCAGCTGCACAGCGCGGTCGGCAGCAACGCCTGGGCGAACGAGCTCGGCGCCCGGGTGCACTGGATGGCGGGAGCGGGCATCGGCTCGGCATCGCTGCGCCTCACGCCCGAGCAGCTCGGTCCCGTGGAGGTGAAGATCTCGGTGCACGAGAATGCGGCGAGCGTGTGGTTCAACGCCGCGCAACCCGAGACCCGCACCGCGCTCGAGCAGGCGCTGCCGCGGCTCAGGGAACTGTTCGCATCCCAGGGTATGAACCTCGCACAGGCGGGCGTATCGGATCAGTCCGCGCGCGGTGCCGAACAGCGCTCGGCCAGCGCGCTCACGCCGCGCGCACTCGCCGCCCGTGCCGCGAGTGCGACTTCGGTCACCGCCGCGGTGCGCACCCATCAGGGCCTGATCGACACCTACGCCTGAAGGCGCGCCGCGCCCCGCCGCGCGCACCCGCCGCCAACTTTCCGTCGCGGGCGGTCCACTGCGACGCGATTCACGCTTCGCGCGGCGGCGAAAACCCTTATCCGCTCTCGACTTAGGTCACTTCCAGGGCCTATGGCATGGGCGTTGCACCATGAGCCCCGTCGCTGGGCTCAACGCGCAGGGAGTGATCGAGAAAGATGGCCGCACAGAATCCGGTGGCGGACGCCGCCGACAAGGGTGCCGACAAGGCCGGGAAGCCCGCGGGCAAGGGCCGCGGCAAGCTCTTTCTGATCATCATCGTGAGCACCGCCGTGGTGCTCATCGGCGCCGGCGTCGGCGCCGCCCTGTGGCTCACCTCCGGAGCCAAGCACGGCTCCGCCACAGCTACGGCCAAAGCCGAGGAGAAGGCGACGCCGCCGGCCGGTCCGCCGCTTTACCTGCCGCTCGATCCGCCGTTCGTCGTCAATTTCGATGCGGAGCAGGCGGTGCGCTTCCTGCAGATCGCCGTGCAGGTGATGACGCGCGATCCGGCCACCCTCGAGCTGCTCGAAGAACAACGATCCGGTCGTGCGCAACGACCTGCTGCTGCTCTTCGGCAACCAGAAATACGCGCAGCTCGCCACGCGCGAGGGCAAGGAGGCGCTGCGCAGCCAGGCACTCGACGACCTGCGCAAGGTGATCGGCCAGGCCGGGGGCCATCCTGAGCAGGTCGAGGCCGTGTACTTCACCAGCTTCGTGATGCAGTAGGAGCGCTGGCGTGGCGGCCATGGGTGAAAAGGTCCTCGACCAGGCGGAAATCGACGCCCTGATCCACGGCGTCGACTCGGGCGCCGTCAACACCGAGGCGGCGCCGGCGCCGGGCGAAGCGCGTCAACTACGACTTCGCCGAGCAGAATGCGCATCGTGCGCGGGCGCATGCCCACGCTCGAGATGATCAACGAGCGCTTCGCCCGCCTGTTCCGCGTCAGCCTCTACAACCTGCTGCGCCGCTCGCCCGAGATCTCGGTGCACCCGCTGCAGATCAAGAAATTCACCGAGTACGTGCACACGCTGCACGTGCCGACCAGCCTCAACATGGTGCGCATCAACCCGCTGCGCGGCACGGCACTCCTGGTGCTCGACCCCAAGCTGGTGTTCGCGGTGGTCGACAACTTCTTCGGCGGCGTCGGCCGCCACGCCAAGATCGAGGGCCGCGAGTTCACCGCCACCGAGCAGCGCATCATCCACATGCTGCTGCGCAGCGCCTTCGCGGACCTGCGCGAGGCGTGGTCGCACGTCGCCAGCATCGAAGTGGAATATCTGCAGTCGGAGATCAATCCGCACTTCGCCAACATCGTCTCGCCGTCCGAGATCGTCGTGGTGACCTCGCTTCCACGTCGAGCTGAACGGCGGCGGCGGCGACCTGCACGTGACCATGCCCTACTCGATGATCGAGCCGATGCGCGACGTGCTCGACGCCGGCATCGCCAGCGACCGCATGGAGAAGGACTCGCGCTGGAGCAATCTGCTGCGCTCGGAGATCGAGGACGCCGACGTGCGAGCTGACGACGCTGCTCGGCCGCGCGCAGCTCACCCTCGCCGACCTCCTCAATCTCAAGCCCGGCGACATCCTGCCGTGCGACTTCGCCGGCAAGGTGACGCTGCCTCGCCGAGGACGTGCCGCTGTTCCGCGGCAGCTTCGGCTGTCGCGCGGCCAGCAGGCCGTCAAGATCGAAACGCGCGTGCGCCGTACGCGGCGCCCCGCCCACGGACAACTTAAGCCTCAAACCCGAGAACCGTAAATGAACGCCAATGCCGAGGCGGTGCAAGCCGCCGAGTTCGATCAGATACAGGACGAGAGCCAGCCCGCCTCAGGCGACGTCAATCTCGACGTCATTCTGGATGTGCCGGTGACGCTCTCCATGGAAGTCGGGCGCACCCGCATCCCGATCCGCAACCTGCTGCAGCTCAACCAGGGCTCGGTCGTCGAGCTCGACCGCGCGGCCGGCGAGCCGCTCGACGTCTTCGTCAACGGCACCCTCATCGCCCACGGCGAGGTGGTGGTCGTCAACGAGCACTTCGGCATCCGCCTCACCGACGTGGTGAGCCCGGCCGAGCGCCTGCGCAAGCTGAAGTGAGCCGATGTTCGCGGCTCCACAAACGGCTCCGGCCGCACATGCCGGGGCCCTGGGTGGCCTCGGCGAGGTGACGCTGGCGCTGCTGCTGGTACTCGGCGCGGTATTCGCGCTCGCCTGGGTACTGAAGCGCATGCGCACCTTCGGCTCGCGGGTCGGCAACGCCCTCGACGTGCTCGCCCAGGTGTCGCTCGGTCCCAAGGAACGCGCGGTGCTCATGCAAGGTCGGCACCACGCAGATCCTCCTCGGCGTGGCACCGGGCCGCGTCAATACGCTGCACGTGCTGCCCGAGCCGCTCGAGGTGCGCACTGCCCCCGGGCGGCGGCCGACGGCACCGCGCCGTTCCGCGCCCTGCTGCGGAGCCTCACCAAGTGAGCCGGACCCGGCTGACCACGCTCCTCGCGCTGCTCGCGCTCGTGCCCACGGTGGCGGCAGCCGCCGCGGCACCCGCGGGGATCCCCGCCGTGAGCGTGAGCGGCCCCGGCGGCGGCCAGACCTACACGCTGACGCATCCAGGTGCTGGCGCTGATGACGGCGCTGACGCTGCTGCCGGCGATCGCTGCTGATGATGACCGCCTTCACGCGCATCGTCATCGTGCTCGGCGATCCTGCGCCAGGCGCTCGGCGCCGGCCAGACGCCGCCCAACCAGGTGCTGGTCGGACTGGCGCTGTTCCTGACGCTGTTCGTGATGGCGCCGGTCGTCGACGCGCATCAACGACGAGGCCGTCACAGCCCTACATGGCCGGCACCATCGACACGAGCGACAGCGCTCGAGCGCGCGATCGTGCCGCTCAAGAGCTTCATGCTGGAGCAGACCCGCGAGCGCGACATCGCCACCTTCGTGCGCATCTCCGGCGGCAAGGGCTTCGCGAGCCCGCAGGACGTGCCGCTGACGCATCCTGGTGCCGGCCTTCGTCACCAGCGAGCTGAAGACCGCGTTCCAGATCGGCTTCCTGCATCTTCATCCCGTTCGTGATCATCGATCTGGTGGTGGCGAGCGTGCTGATGTCGATGGGCATGATGATGCTGTCGCCGGTGCTGATCTCGCTGCCCTTCAAGCTCATGCTGTTCGTGCTGGTCGACGGCTGGTCGCTGGTCATGGGCACGCTGGCCGCGAGCTTCTACTCGCATGACCCCCGAAACCGTCATGACCATCGGCCAGCCGCGCGCTCGAGATCACCCTGCATGCTGGCCGCGCCGCTGCTGCTGGTCGGCGCTGGTCATCGGCCTGCTCGTCGGCATCTTCCAGGCCGCGACGCAGATCAACGAGATGACGCTGTCGTTCATCCCCAAGCTGCTCGGCCATCGTCGGTGGCGCTGGTGATCGCCGGCCCCTGGATGCTCAAGGTGCTGGTCGGCTACACGCGCGAGCTGTTCGAGAGCATCCCGGCCTGATCGACTGAAGCTCGCCGGCGCACCGCACCGACGCCCATGCTCAGCTTCACCGCCGATCAGCTCGAGGACTGGGTCGCGCTGCTCTTCTGGCCGTTCGTGCGCATCGGCGCCTGCCTGATGGTCGCGCCGATGTTCGGCGCCACGCTTCGTGCCGGCGCGCATCCGCATCGTGCTCGCCGGTGCCATCACGCTGCTGATCGCGCCGCTGCTGCCCGCGGGTCCCGACCGTCGCAGCCTTCTCCGCCGCCGGCGCACTGGTCACCGCGCAGCAGGTGCTGATCGGCGTCGCGCTCGGCTTCTGCCTGCAGATGGTCTTCGACGCCGTCACCCTGGGCGGCCAGCTGCTCGCCAACAGCATGGGACTGTCCTTCGCCTTCAACGTCGATCCGCTGCGCGGCGAGCCAGCACGCCGGCGCTCGGCCAGCTCTACACGCTGCTCGGCGACGCTGACGTTCCTCGCGCTGAACGGCCACCTGGCGCTGCATCGAGGTGCTGGTCGACGAGCTTCCGCACGCTGCCGGTCGGCGCCGACGGGCTTCGGCGCCGCGGGACTGCGCGCACGTGGTCGGACTGGGGCGCGCAGCTGTTCGCCGGCGCGCTGCGCGATCGCCTGCCGGGCGTGACGGCGCTGCTGATCGTCAATCTCGCCTTCGGCGTCATGAGCCGCGCGGCGCCGTCGCTTGAACCTGTTCGCGGTCGGACTTCCCGGTCTCGCTGGTGTTCGGACTGGTGATCCTGCTGGTGGGGCTGCCGGCCGTGCAGGCCAGCTTCCTCGAGCTGCTGGCGCGCTCCTTCGGGGTCGCTGGCGCAGCTCGTCGGCGCGGAGCTGAAGCCATGGCCGAGAACGACAACACTCCGGCCGAGGAACGCACCGAACAACCCACAGCCAAGCGGCTGGACGAGGCGCGCGAGCAGGGCCAGGTCCCGCGCTCGCGCGATCTCGGCGCCGCGGCCGTCGTGCTGCTCGCCGCAGCCGCGGGCCTGGAGCTCCTCGGCGGCTGGTGCGGCGGACAGCTGCACGCACTGATGCGCGCGGGACTCTCGCTGTCGCGCGAACGCGCGCTCGATGAGAGCGCCGCTGCTCGGCGCCCTCGCCACGCTGGCATCGCACGCGCTGTACGCCTGCGCGCCGCTCTGGGGCCTCACGGTGCTGGCGGCGCTCGCCGCGCCGCTCGCCCTCGGCGGCTGGGCTTCCAGCCCCGAGGCCCTGGTGCCGGATTTCTCCCGCCTGTCGCCCGGCGCGGGCTTCGCCCGCATGTTCTCCATGAACGGCGCGGTCGAGCTCACCAAGGCCTTCGCCAAGTTCGGCTTGCTGGCACTGGTCGCCGCGCTCGTGCTGTGGCGCCAGTCGGGCGCGATCCTCGGGCCTGAGCGCCGAGCCGGTGCCGGTGGCGATCGCGCACGCCGCCTCCCTCACCGGCACCGCGCTCCTCGCGCTCGCCGCGACGCTGGCGCTCATCGCCGGCGGTCGACGTGCCGTGGCAGCTCTGGCAGCTACACGCAGCAGCTGCGCATGACGCGCGAGGAGGTGCGCGAGGAGATCGAAGGAGAGCGAGGGCTCGCCCGAGATCAAGGGCCGCATCCGCGCGATCGCAGCAGCGAGCTGCGCCCGGCGCCGCATGATGCAGCGAGGTGCCCAAGGCCGACGTCGTGGTCATCAACCCGACCCACTTCGCCGTCGCGCTGCGCTACGACGAGCAGCGCATGCGCGCGCCGATCGTGGTGGCCAAGGGCGTGGATCTGATCGCCGCGCGCATCCGCGAGATCGCCGCCGAGCACAGCGTGCCGATCTTCGAGGCGCCGCCGCTGGCGCGCGCCCTGCACCGGCACGTGCGAGATCGGCGCGGAAATCCCCGCGTCCCTGTACGTGGCGGTCGCGCAGGTGCTCACCTACCGTCGCGCAGCTGCGCGCGCGCGCGCCAGGGCGGGCGCCGCGTTGCCGCCGCCGCCGGCCATCGATCCGGGCATCGAGGCGACAGCTGAACGCATGGCCGACCCGCCGCCCATCCCGCCAATCCGACCCTGCGCGACGCTGCTGCGTGCCGGCATCGGCGTGCCGGTCGGCTGCTGGCGGTGCTCGCGATGGTGGTGCTGCCGCTGCCGCCGCTGGCGCTCGACGTGCTGTTCACCTTCAACATCGCGCTGTCGCTCGTGATCGTGATGGCGGTGTTCTACGTCGCGCGGCCGCTCGACTTCGGCGTGTTCCCGACCGTGCTGCTGCTCGCCACGCTGCTGCGCCTGGCGCTCAACGTCGCCTCGACGCGCGTGGTGCTGCTGCACGGCCACACCGGCACCGGCGCCGCCGGCCACGTCATCGAGGCCTTCGGCGAGTTCGTCGTCGGCGGCAACTACGCCGTCGGCGTCGTGGTGTTCGTCATCCTCACCATCATCAACTTCGTGGTCGTGACCAAGGGCGCGGGCCGCATCTCCGAAGTCAGCGCGCGCTTCACCCTCGATGCCATGCCCGGCAAGCAGATGGCCATCGACGCCGACCTGAACGCCGGCCTCATCACCCAGGACGAGGCGCGCGCGCGCCGCGCCGAGGTGCGCGCCGAGGCGGACTTCTACGGCTCCATGGACGGCGCCAGCAAGTTCGTGCGCGGCGACGCCGTCGCCGGCATCCTGATCCTGTTCATCAACATCATCGGCGGCCTCGCCATCGGCACGCTCGGCCACGGCCTGGCGTTCGCCGACGCGGCACGCACCTACACGCTGCTGACCATCGGCGACGGCCTGGTGGCGCAGATCCCGGCGCTGCTGCTCTCGACCGCGGTCGCGATCATCGTGACGCGCATGTCGCGCCCGCAGGACATGGGCGGGGAGCTGCGCAACCAGCTGTTCGGCAACCGCGCGCGCTGGCGTGGCCGGCGGCCTGCTCGGCGTGCATGGGCCTCGATTCCCGGCATGCCGAACGTCGCCTTCCTGCTGCATCGCCGCGCTGTGCGGCGGCGGCGCCTGGCCATGCTGCAAGCGCGCGCGCGGCTGCCGCCGCCGAAGCCCGCGCCGGCCGCCGCCGGCGCCGCCGCGCGCCGAGACCACGGAGCTGTCCTGGGACGACGTGCGGCCGGTCGACCTGCTCGGACTCGAAGTCGGCTACCGCCTGGTGCCGCTGGTGGACACGAACCAGGGCGGCGACCTGCTCGGCGCGCATCCGCGGCGTGCGCCGCAAGCTCTCGCAGGATCTCGGCTTCCTGGTGCCGGCGGTGCACATCCGCGACAACCTCGAGCTCGCGCCCAACGCCTATCGCATCACGCTCGGCGGCGTGCCGGTCGGCGAAGGCGTCGATCTATCCCGGACCGCGAGCTCGCCATCAATCCCGGGCGCGTGTTCGGCCAGCGTGCAGGGCATCGCGACGCGCGATCCGGCCTTCGGCATGGAGGCGGTCTGGATCGAGCCCGGCGCGCGCGAGCACGCCCAGACCCTCGGTTACACCGTGGTGGATGCCGAGCACCGTGATCGCCACGCACCTCTCAGCAGCTCATCCAGGCGCACGCGCACGAGCTGCTCGGCCACGAGGAAGTGCAGCAGCTGCTCAACGGCCTGGTCGCCAAGACGGCACCGAAGCTGGTCGAGGACCTGGTGCCCAAGGTGCTGCCGCTCGGCGTGGTGGTGCGGGTGCTGCAGGGCCTGCTCGCCGAGCGGGTGCCGATCCGCAACATGCGCGCCATCCTCGAGACCCTCGCCGAGCACGCACCGCGCTCGACCAGGACCCGGCCGTGCTGCAGGCGCAGGTGCGCATCGCGCTCGGCCGCCAGATCGTGCAGGACATCGCCGGTCCCGTGAGCGAGGTCCCCGTTATGACACTCGACGCCGATCTTGAGCGGTTGCTGCAAGGTGCGCTCACCAGCAGCGCCGCCAACCCCAGGCCTCGAGCCCGGGTCTGGCAGAGAGGTTGCAGACAACGTCTGGCGGAGTCGGCGCACCGACGGAAGTGGCCGGAGAGCCGGCCGTGCTGCTGGTGCCGCCGGCGCTGCGGGCGACGCTCGCAGCGGTTCGTACGCGTCGAGTGTGCCGGGACTGCACGTGCTCGCCTGGAACGAGATTCCGCGACAACCGCAAGGTGCGCCTGGTGACCACCGTCGGTCGCTGAGCGTCCAGGGAAGCTGACGGAGAGAATGAATGAGAATCGTTAGATACATGGCACCCGACATGCGCCAGGCGCTGCGCGGCATCCGCGAGCAGCTCGGCGATGACGCGGTGATCCTGTCCTCGAAGCGCACGCCCGAGGGGGTCGAAGTGACCGCCGCCGTGGACTTCGACGCGACCCGCCTCGAGAGCGAGAGCACCGTGCTCGCGCCCCAGCCGCCGCCGCGGCCGCAGCCGAAACCCGCCCCGGCCCGCCAGAGCGAGTGGAGCGGCCACGTGACCGCACCCGCCCCGGCCGCACCCCAGATTGACCCGGCCATCGCGGCCGTCGCCGCGAAGCTGCGCGCGGCCGCGGCACCGCCCCCGCCGCTCCCCGCGCGCCGCTGCGCGCACCCGCCGCGGCGCGGACACCCGAGCGCGCGGCTCCGGCGAGCGCCGCCGCCGCGCCGCCGCGCACCGCCGCCGTGGCCGCGAGGCCCGTCGCCCAGGCGCCTGCCGCACCGGCGCCGCTGGCCCAGACGCCGCCCGCGCCGCTTGCGCCGAGCGCGCCGCCCGCACCCGTGCCGGCAGCGACCACGGCCGCCATGGACCACATGAATCACGAGCTGCGGATCATGCGGCGCATGCTGGAAACCCAGCTCGAGCAGCTCGCCTGGAACGAGCGCACGCGCCGCACGCCGGTGATCGCCGAGATGCTGCGCGAGCTCACCGAAATGGGCATCGCGCAGGATCTGGCCGAGCGCATCGGCGAGCAGCTGCCTGCGGACGTCGATCTCTCGAGCGCCCGGCGCTTCGCCATCGCCGGCCTGTCGCAGTACCTGCGCACCGCCGGACCCCGCTGGCAGGATGACGGCGGACGCGTGGCGCTGGTCGGCGCCACCGGTGCCGGCAAGAGCACCACGCTCGCCAAGCTCGCGGTCCGCTGGGTGCTGCGCCACGGGGCGCGGGACCTGGCACTGGTCGCGGCCGATACCGTGCGCATCGGCGCGCAGGATCAGCTGCAGGCGCTCGGTCAGCTGCTCGGCGCGCCGGTGTACGCGCCCGACGGCTTCGCGGGCTTGCCGGTGCTGCTCGCGCAGCTGTCGCGCTTTCGCATGGTGCTGATCGACACGCCCGGCACGAGCGTGCGCGATCCGCAGCTCGCATCAAGGCTCACCGTGCTCGCCAACTCCGCCTCCCAGCTCGAATCCGCACTCGTCCTGCCCGCCAGCATGCAGGCCGGGGCGATGGACGAGGCGGTGAAGCGCTTCGCGCCCGCCAACCCCTCCTGCTGCCTGATCACCAAGATGGACGAGGCGGCCAGTCTCGGCGGCGTGCTCTCGGTACTGATCCGCACCCGCTTACCGGTCGCCTACGTGAGCGACGGGCAGCGCGTCCCCGAGGACCTGGCTCCCGCGCGCGCACTGGATCTCGTGTCGCAGGCGGTGCAGCTCGCCCGGACCAACCAGGCGAGCGTGGATGAGGATCTGCTGCGCCGCCGCTTCGGCAGGAAGACCCATGGCGGCACCTGAGCTCAGCGTGATTCGCAACACCCGCCCACTCGACGGCCTCGCCCAGCCCGTGCAGGTGATCGCCGTCACCGGCGGCAAGGGCGGCGTCGGCAAGACCAGCGTGGCCGTCAACCTCGCCACCGCGCTCGCCGCGCTCGAGCGCCGGGTGGTGCTGCTCGACGGCGACCTGGGGCTGGCCAACGTGGATGTGTTCCTCGGGCTCTCGCCGCGCTACACGCTCGCCCACGTGCTCTCGCGGCGAGCGCACGCTGGATGAGATCCTGGTCGAGGCGCCGCAGGGCTTTCATCTGATTCCGGCCGCCTCCGGAGCCGCGGACCTCGCGCAGCTCGGCGCCGCCGAGCACCTGGGGTTAGTGCGGGCCTTCGGCGCCCTCGCCGCCCGCCTCGACGTCCTGATCGTCGACACGGCGGCGGGCCTTTCGCACAGCGTGCTGCAGTTCTCGCAGGCCGCGCAGCACGTCGTGGTGGTGATCTGCGATGAGCCGGCCTCGCTCACCGACGCCTACGCGCTGGTCAAGGTCCTGAGCCGCCATCACGGCGTCCAACGCTTCCGCGTGCTCGCCAACCAGATCCGCCTGCCCGGCGGCGGGCGCGAGCTGTTCCAGCGCTTCGAGCGGGTGACGGCACGGTTTCTTGACGTGATCCTGGAGTACGCCGGCGAAATCCCGGACGACGACTGCCTGCGGCGCGCGATCCGCGGCCAGCGACCGGTGCTGGATGAGTACCCCTCGAGCCCCTCGGCCCGCGCATTCAAGAAATTGGCGGCCCATGCCGATAAGCTGGCCCGTACCGGCCGGCCCGCGCGGCAATATCGAATTCTTCGTCGAGCGCCTGGTCCAGCGGACGGCCACCCGGCCCGAGGCGGTCTCATGAGCGCCGCCGGCGCCTATGGGGCACTGCGCGGCGGCGGCCGTGCCGGGGACGAGCTGATCATCCGCCATGCGGAGCTGGTGAAGCGCATCGCCTACCACCTCGCCGGGCGGCTGCCGCCTTCCGTGTCGGTCGATGACCTGATCCAGGCGGGCATGCTCGGACTGCTGGAGGCGGCGGCGAACTACACCGCCAGCCGCGGCGCGAGCTTCGAGACCTACGCGGGCATCCGCATCCGCGGGGCCATGATCGATGCGCTGCGCAAGCTCGACTGGGCGCCGCGCTCGGTGCACCGCAAGGCGCGGGCCGCCGCGGCGGCGGTACGCGAGGTCGAGCGCAGCACCGGCAGGAGCGCGCGCGACGTGGAGATTGCGCAGCAGATGGGCGTGTCGCTCGAGGAGTACCACTCGATCGTGCAGGACGCCGCGAGCTGCCGCCTGGCGAGTCTCGATGACGAGACCGGCGGCAACACCGAGGCACAGACCGATCCCTTCCGGGAAACGGCCGACGATCAGATGCGCGCCTCGCTCGCCCGGGCGATCGACACGCTGCCGGAGCGCGAGCGGCTGGTGATGTCGCTCTACTACAGCGAGGAGCTGAACCTCAAGGAGATCGGCGCGGTGCTCAAGGTGACCGAGTCGCGCGTCTGCCAGCTGCACGGTCAGGCGCTGGTGCGCCTGAAGGCGCGGCTCGCCGACTGGCGCGAGCAGGACAAGGAGACGGAAAAATGATGCGGTGGAAGGCTTAAGGGGCCCGCTTGGATTTCCTGAGCATTTTCGGCCTGGCGCTCGCGCTGTGCGCGGTGCTGGTGGGCGCGGTGCTGAAGGGCGCCGGCATCATGGCGTTGGTGTCGGCGGCCGCCTTCATGATCGTCGTCGTGGGCACGATCGCCGCCATCCTGGTGCAGACGCCGCTCCCGGTGATGCGCCGGGCGCTGGCGATCTTCGGCTGGGTGATCCGTCCGCCGGCGCGTGACGGCAATGGACTCATCGGCAAGATCGTCGAGTGGAGCAACACCGCGCGCAAGCAGGGACTGCTCGGCCTCGAGCCGATGATCGACCGCGAGCACGACCCGTTCGTGAAGAAGGCGCTGCAGCTGGTGGTCGACGGCAGCGAGCCGGACGCGATCCGCAACGTCATGAACGTCGAGCTGCACGTGCGCGAGCACGCCGATCTCACCGCCGCCAAGGTGTTCGAGGGCATGGGCATCTATTCGCCGACGCTCGGCATCATCGGCGCGGTGCTCGGTCTCATGGCGGTCATGCAGAATCTCGCCGATCCGACGCGCTCGGTCACGGCATCGCCGCGGCCTTCACCGCCACGGTGTACGGCATCGGGCTCGCCAACCTGTTCTTCCTGCCGGTGGCCGCCAAGCTCAAGGTGATCATCCACCGGCAGACGCAGATGCGCGAGATGGTGATCGACGGCATGTTGTCGATCGCCCAGGGCGAGAACCCGCGCACCATCGAATCCAAGCTCCAGGGCTACCTGCACTGAAGGCCGCGAGGAACCCATGGCGCGCAAGCCTAAGCGACCCGAGGAGCACACCAACCACGAAGCGTGGGCGATCCCCTATGGGGACCTGATTACGCTGCTGCTCGCCTTCTTCGTCGTGATGTACGCGCTCTCCACGGTGAACGAGGGCAAGTACCGGGTGCTGTCGGACTCGCTCTACGCGGCCTTTCGTGGCGAGCCGCGCACGCTCGAGCCGGTGCAGCTCGGACAGCACCAGGCGGGCGCCGGCGCCGACAGTCACACCGGGGTGCTGCAGCAACAGCGCCCGGATCCGCAGCACGCTCCCGCGGCCGGCCAGCTGGTGAAGCTCGCCCCGCAGATGCCGCAGGTCGCGCCGACCCGCGCGGCCGAGCTCGCCGCGCAGGCGGCCCAGCGCGAGGCGGCGCTGGCGCGCGTGGCCGACCAGGTCCAGAGCGCGCTCGGCGATCTCGTGAAGCGCAATCTCATGACGGTGCGGCGCAAGGAGATGTGGGTCGAGGTCGAGCTGCGCACCGACATTCTTTTCACCAGCGGCAGTGCCCAGCCGGCACCCGCCGCGGTACCGGTGCTCGCGCGCCTCGGCCAGGCGCTCGCCCCGCTCCCGAACGCGGTGCGCGTCGAGGGTTACACCGACAACATCCCGATCCGCACCAGCGTGTTCTATTCCAACTGGGAGCTGTCCGCGGCACGCGCCGGAAGCGTGGTGCGCGTGCTCTCGGGCGAAGGCATCGATCCGGGGCGACTCGCGGTGGTGGGCTACGGCGAGCAGCGTCCCGTGCAGAGCAACGACACCGCCGAGGGGCGCAACGCCAACCGCCGCGTGGTGGTGGTGATCCTCTCGGTGGAGAGCCCGCCCGCGGATGCCGCAGCCGCCACCGCCACGCAGTCCGCCGCACCGGCGCCACCGGCCACGGCACCGCTATCGTCCGCAGCGCCGCCCCCGGCGCCCGAGGCGGCTGCCGCCGGCGGCGACCGTTAGGGCGATGGCATGGTTCATGCAGCCTCATTCAGCCACTCACCGCGCGCGGCGGAAAACCGACTGCGCGCCGCGATGTGAAATCGCTCACAGGAGCCTCTGGTGCATATGATCGAGATACCGCCCGTTGACCTGCTGCTGGCCGGCTGCGGCACCCTCATGGTGTTCGTGTTCGCGCTCGCCGCGCTGTGCTTCGACGCCTGGCGGCGCGCCACCCGCCGGCAGAGCCAGCACCTCCTCACGCACTCGCAGTCGCTCCTCGAGCAGCTCACGGCGCTCGATGCGCGCGTGAACGCCACCGCGACCGCGGTGCGCCGCCTCGATGAACGGATCGAGCGCGCGCGCCCCGCGGGCGCCGCACCGCTCAGCGGTGCCCCGGCACCCGGCTACCAGATCGCCATCCGCCTCGCGCGCACCGGCGCCACGCGCGATGAGCTCATGTCGAGCTGCGGCCTCTCGTTCGGCGAAGCCGAGCTGGTACGCCGTCTGCACGGCATCGCACAGCACGCAGGAGGTGCAGCATGAGTGCCGCAAAATCCAATACGGCTGCCGCCCCCCAGGCACCCGACGTCACGTTCGCCTTCGTGCAGGCCCTCGCCGGCGAGCTCTCGGGTGGCGGGGTGGAGCTGCCGGGCTATCCGGCCGCGGTCGCCAGCATCCAGCAGATGCTCAACGACGACGACGTCGACATCGCCAGGGTGGTCACCGCCATCGGCAGCGAGCCGGCGATCGCCAGCCAGATCGTCCGCATGGCGAACTCCGCCGCGCTCAACCCGCGCCGCGTGCCGGCGGCGGACCTGCGCGCCGCCATCACCCGCGTCGGCCTCAACACCGTGCGCACCTCGACCGTCGCTTTCGCCGTCACGCAGCTGCGCGTAGCACCCGACTTCCAGGGACTGGAGCGGCAGATCGAGGACCTGTGGCAGCGCAGTGTGCGCGTCGCCTCCTTGAGCCAGGCGATCGCCAGGCGCCTGACGCAGTTGAACGCCGACGCCGCCATGCTCGCAGGACTCCTGCAGGGCATCGGCCGCCTCTACATCCTGGCGCGCGCCAGCAAGCACGAGGCCCTGTTCGCCGACCAGCAGGCCTACAACCACGTCGTGCAGACCTGGCACCTGCAGATCGCCGCCGCCCTGATCGAGAACTGGGGCTTCGCCCCGGACATCATCGAGGGCGTGCGCAACTCCGAAGACATGGACCAGGACGTCCGCGGTCCGCTGACACTCGCCGACGTGCTCGCGGTCGCCGCGCTCCTCGCCGACTACGCCGGCACGCCGGACACACTCAAGGCCCTGGTGGCCGCGTCACGGCCGTTCCAGCGCCTGCAGCTCGACTTCGAGGCGTGCGAGAACTTCATGACCTCCACCGCCGAGGAAGTCGCGCAGCTGCGCGAGGTGCTCTCAGTCTGAAGGATGCGCCGATCCGCAGGATCGGCCGCGAGAGGCAAGGGAAGTTCTGGCGCGGCCCGGACGGGCCGCGTCAGACGGTGCCGAGGACGCGCCCGCCGGGAACGCGCGCGCCATAGCCGCGCGGTCCGTAGGTGGCGGCACGGGCCGCACGCCCGGTGAGCGCCTGCAGGAGCTCGGCGACGCGCTTCATGCGCGCCGCCACCATCACACCGTTACGATCATTGAGATCCCGGCAGCGCATGGCGCGCCCCAGGCATTCGGACAGCCGCGGCGCGAGCGCCCCGGTCGGGTCGCACCACTGCCGCAGGCGCTCGAGCCCGGCGCGATCGGGGCTCTCACCGTGCAGCGTGCACAGCGAGCGGCGCTGCTCTTCGATGCGTGCCAGCGCACCTAAGCGTTCCGCGCGGGCGCGGGTCGTGCGTTGCAGGGCCTCCGGCTCGCCCACGCCGATGAGGTCGCGTTCCTGCTCGAGCAGCTGCTGCAGCTCGCTGAGGAGCACGATCTCCTCGCCGAGCAGCTCCGCCAGGTGCTCACGGCACAGACCGGCATCCATAGGCTACTGACCCTTCTTACCGAGGCCCGCGAGGGCGCGCTCCATCTGCATCAGCTGCGTCGCGACGTGCTCGGAGTTGACCTGGTAGGTCCCCTGCTCGATCACGCTCTGCAGCTGCGCCACCTTGGCCGAATCGACCGCGGGGGAGTCCCGCAGCGACTGCTCGAGCGCGGCGAGCTGGCTGGCGGTATCGGTGATGTGGACCTCCCCCGTGGCGGGAGGAGGCGCGGCGTTGCCGCCGCCCGTGACGGCATCGCGCACCGGGGTGACCGCCGAGGGGCGGCCAGCGGTGACGTTCGTCGTCAAGTCGTTGATCTTGTTGGACACGGAAAAGACTCCTGGGGCATCTGGTGACTTTAGCGGCAGCGCTGCGCAAACCTTTAGGGTGTGATTTCGATCACTCCGCTGGCATCGACCACCCCCTCGACGATCTTGAGGGAGGCGAGATTCTGCACCCGCACGCGCGCGCCCTCGTGCCCGTCCTGGAGCGCCTTGCCGGTGGCGCGCACGCTGATCCCGGGGGCGGAAGCGACCAGCGTCACCTCCTGGCCCTGATGGATGATCAGATCGGCCAGCAGCGCGTCCGCCGTGAGCGCGGTGCCCGCCGGGAGCGAGCGTGCGAGCGAGTGATGCTCGAGGGATGCGACGTCGGTCACATAACCGACGGCGAGGCCGGCGACCCGCCGGGTTTCCGGCGCGACGTCCGCGCCCGCGAGCCGCGCGCCGCGCAGCACGCTCTGCTTGAGGACCAGCACGCTGATGTCGGACTCGATGTTGACCGGCACGAACACCGCCCATGGCACGCCCGGCGCCGGGCAGCTCACCCGCACCGCGACGCGCGCGCCGAGCTCGGCGCGCTGCGGGAGCGCCGTGGCGAGCGGGGCGGGACAAGGCGCCAGATGCAGCCGCGGATCGAGCGCCGCCGCGTGCACGTGCACGGCGTAGCTCACGCCGCGCAGCTGTGAGCGCACCAGGCTCTCGGCCGCGGTCTGCACCGCGGCGAGACGCTCGCTGCCGGTAGCGGCGGGCTCGGCCACCGCGGCGGCGAACGGCAGCAGCGCGGCCACGAGCGCCGCGGCGCCGGCGCGGCGCCGGAATATCGACGTGGGGGTGATCCTCATGACTCCTGACCTGCAAACGCCGCGCCAGCCACGGACGCCGCTCCGCTGGCGGCACGGCGGCCAGCACGGAGCGAGAGGGCGGCAAGAGCTTGCCGGGCCGGCGTGACCGTGTTCACGCATTGCGCCTCCCGGCGAGCGCTGCGCGTGCTTCGGGGCCCCCGCACCGGGGGTGCGCGCCGGTGGCACGCGTCTTGCTTTGTCAGTCCCAGGTTCAACTTACGACGGAAGTCTGTCATGCCGCTCAACCTGGATACCTACCTCGGTGTCCACCAGGACGCACTCAAGCTGTACGCGCAGCGTACCGCGGTGCTGGCGAACAACATCGCCAATGCGGACACGCCCAACTACAAGGCGCAGGACCTGGACTTCCGCGCCGTGCTGGCCGGCACCGGCTCGGGTGCCGCGGGCGGCGCGCCGCTCGCGCTCGCCACCACCAACGGCGCCCACGTGAGCGGCAGCAGCGATGCGACGCCCGGCACGACCGCGGGACTGAAGTACCGCGTGCCGCTCGCCCCCTCGCTCGATGGCAACACCGTGGACGTGCAGCTCGAGCAGGCGGCGTTCGCCGACAACAGCGTGCGCTACCAGGCGACCCTCACCTTTCTCTCGAGCAAGTTCCACGACCTCATGACGGCCATCACCGGCCAGTGAGTCGAGGAGCGCAGCATGTCATCCTTCAAGGTATTCGAGATCGCCGGCTCCGGGCTCTCCGCGCAGTCGGTGCGCCTCAACACCGTGGCGAGCAACCTCGCCAACGCCGACAGCGTCAGCGGTGACCCGAACACGGTCTACAAGGCACGGCACCCGGTGTTCCAGGCGGTGCACGCCGCGCTCGGCGCGCAATCCGCCGCGAGCCAGCAGAGCGGCGCCACCGTCAGGGTCGCCGGCATCGTCGAAAGCAATGCGCCGCCCACGGTGCGCAACGATCCCGGCAATCCGCTCGCGGACGCGCAGGGCAACGTCTACGCGCCGAACGTCAACGTCATCGAGGAGATGACCGACATGATCTCCGCCTCGCGCGCCTACCAGAACGACGTCGAGGTCATGAACACCGCCAAGGACCTGATGCTCGCCACGTTGAAGCTCGGCAACTGAAGCCGGCACGCCACCCATCCCACTCCCTTAAGGATCGCGAATGTCATCTTCGACCCTGCCGATCGGCTCGAGCCCCCCGTCACCCGCGACGGGCAGCGCGGGCAGTGCTGCCGCGACCGCCGCCGGCGCCGTGCCGGCCAACATGCAGATCAACCAGTCGCAGTTCCTGCAGCTGATCAGCACCCAGATGCAGAACCAGGATCCGCTCAATCCCACCGATCCGACGCAGTTCCTCGCGCAGATCGAGGGACTCTCGGAGGTCTCGAGCCTGCAGAGCCTGCAGACCTCGATCGCCGGCCTCGCCTCGGGGCTGCAGGGCGCGCAGATGCTCAACGGCACCTCGCTGCTCGGGCACTCGGTGCTCGCTCCCGGCACCACGGCCCAGCTCGCCGCGGGTGGCTCGGTGTCGGGCGCGGTCAGCGCGCCAGGCGGCACCGGCAGCCTCACGGTGTCGGTCACCGACTCCGCCGGCTCGCTCGTCGATGCCTTCAGCGTCGCACCCGCCGCTTCCGGCTACACCCACTTCACCTGGAACGGCAACACCGCGAGCGGCAGCGCCGCGCCCGCCGGCCAGTACACGCTCAGCGTCACTGCCACCGTCGGCGGTGCCGCCCAGTCGGTGAGCCCGCTCATCTACAGCCAGGTGCAGAGCGTCACCATCGACCCTTCGACCCAGGCTCTCGACCTCAACACCGTCAATGGCACCGTGCCGCTGAGCTCGGTCGTCAGCATCCAGTAGGAGAACCCTTCCATGTCACTCAACATCGCGCTCACCGGTCTCAACGCCGCCAACGAGAACCTGTCGGTCACCTCCAACAACCTGGCGAACGTCGCCACCACGGGTTTCAAGGGCTCGCGCACGGAATTCGCCGACCTCTTCGCCTCGACCCAGCAGGGCGCCATCGCCACCGGTAACGGCGTCGAGGTATCCGAGATCGCGCAGCAGTTCACCCAGGGCAACATCCAGACCACCGGCAACACGCTCGACCTGGCGCTGAGCGGCAACGGCTTCTTCATCGTCAGCAACAACGGCGCGCTCAACTACACGCGCGACGGCGAGTTCCAGCTGAACAGCTCCGGCTAGGTGGTCACCGCCTCGGGACAGCTGCTGCAGGTGCTATCCGCCGCTCGCCAACGGCACGTTCAACACCGGCGGCCTGTCCGACCTCACGCTCACCACCAACGAGAGCCAGCCCAAGGCGACCACCACCGCGCAGATCACCGCGAATCTCCCGGCCGACGCCACGCCGCCCGCGGATGCGCCCTTCAACGCCACCGACCCCAACAGCTACAACAACACCACCTCGCTCACGGTGTACGACTCGCTCGGCGCCGCGCACACCGCGAGCCTGTATTTCATCAAGACCGCGCGCCAACGCCTGGGAAGCGCAGCTGACGGTCGACGGCACGGCGGTCGGCGCACCGCAGCCGCTCGCCTACTCGCAGACCGGGCAGCTGACGAACCCCGGCCAACGGCCAGGTCACCTTCCCGGCCTATACGCCCGCCACCGGCGCGCGGCCATGAACATGACCTTCAACTTCAGCAACACCACGCAGTACGGCGGCAACTTCGGCGTCACCGCGGTGCAGCAGGACGGCTACACGACCGGTCAGCTGACCGGCATCAACATCGATCGCAAACCGGCGTGGTGCAGGCGCAGTTCACCAACGGCAACTCGGTGAACCTGGGCCAGGTGGCGCTCGCCAACTTCGCCAACTCCGCAGGGCCTGCAGCAGCTCGGCAACACCAACTGGGCGGCGACCTTCGCCTCGGGCAGCCGCGGTCAACGGCATCGCCGGCAACTCCGGCTTCGGCATGCATCCAGTCCGGCTCGCTCGAGGAGTCGAACGTCGACATCACCGCGGCAGCTGGTCAACATGATCACCGCGCAGCGCGACTTCCAGGCGAACGCGCAGATGATCCCGACCGAGGACCAGATCACGCAGACGATCATCAACATCCGCGGCTGAGGCCGACGGCGGCAGGCAGGTAAGTCATGGACAAGCTCTTGTACGTGGCGATGTCGGGCGCGAAGGAAACGCTGCGCGCCCAGGCGGCCAACAACCACAACCTCGCCAACGCGAGCACCACCGGCTTCAACGCCGACCTGTCCGCCTTCCAGACGCGCAGTGTGACGGGCCCGGGCTTCGCCTCGCGCGCCTACGCCACCGCCGGCGCGGTCGGCTGGGACGACACCCCCGGCGCACTGCAGACCACCGGCAACGCGCTCGACGTCGCGGTGCAGGGTCCGGGCTTCATCGCGGTGCAGGACCTCGACGGCAGCGAGGCCTACACGCGCGCCGGCGACCTGCACGTCGATCCTAACGGGCAGCTCGTCACCGCGAGCGGCCGCCCGGTGCTCGGCGACAGCGGCCCGGTGACCGTGCCGCCGGCCTCCTCGGTGTCGATCGGCGCCGACGGCACGATCTCGGTCGTCGCCGCTCGGCCAGACGCCGAACTCGGTGGCCGACGGTCGGCCGCATCAAGCTCGTCAACCCGCCCACCGGCACGCTGGCGCGCGGCACCGACGGCCTGTTCCGCACCGCACGACGGCGCGCCGCGCCGAGGCGGATGCCAACGTGCAGCTCGCCTCGGGCGTGCTCGAGTCGAGCAACGTCAACATCGCCGCCTGCCATGGTCAACATGATCGAGCTGTCGCGGCACTTCGAGCTGCAGATCAAGGCGCTGCATGCCGCGGACGAGAACGCGCAGCGCCTCCGCCAAGCTGCTGCAGTCGGGCACGACCGGCTGAGCCACCCCTTATCCAACAGAGGTCAACTGACATGGAACCCGCACTGTGGGCCGCCAAGACCGGACTCGATGCGCAGCAGACCCAGATGACGGTCACGGCGAACAACCTCGCCAACGTCAACACCACCGGCTTCAAGAAGAGCCGCGCGGTGTTCGAGGACCTGCTGTACCAGAACGTCTCGCAGGTCGGCGGCCGACACCTCGCAGAACACCGCAGGCGCCGACCGGCCTGAACGCTCGGCACCGGCGTGCGCGTGGTCGCGACCGAGAAGAACTACACCCAGGGCAGCCTCAATACCAGACCGGCAACACGCTCGACGTCGCCATCCAGGGCCGCGGCTTCTTCCAGGTGCTGCATGCCCGACGGCCAGCATCGCCTACACGCGCGACGGCAGCTTTCAGCTGAACGCGCAGGGCCAGCTGGTCACCGCCGAGCGGCTACCAGGTGCAGCCGGCGATCACCATCCCGCAGGGCGCGCAGAGCGTCACCATCGGCACCGACGGCACGGTCAGCGTGCAGCTCGCCGGCCAGTCGACGCCGCACGCAGGTCGGCACGCTGCAGCTCGCGGACTTCGTCAATCCGGCGGGCCTGCAGGCCGCAGCGGCGAGAACCTGCTGGTCGAATCGGCCTCGAGCGGCTCACCGCGCAGACCGGCAACGCCCGGCCTGAACGGCCTGGGCACGGTGCTGCAGGGCTCGGTCGAGGCCTCCAACGTCAACGTGGTCGAGGAGCTGGTCAACATGATCGAGACGCAGCGCGCCTACGAGATGAACTCGCAAGGCCGATCGAGACCACCGACCAGATGCTGCACTACTCCACGCAGAACATGTAAGCGAGTCAGATGCGCAACTCATTCCCCGTGCTCGCCCTGGCCGTGGCGCTCGCCGCCGCGGCCGGCTGCCATACCGCCAAGCCGACCAAACCCGACGACGGGCTCGCCTGGACGCAGGAGAAGCTGCCGCCGCCGACCGACGGCGCCATCTATCAGTCCGGCCGCGAGATGGCGCTGTTCGAGAACCCGGTCGCGCATCACATCGGCGACACCGTCACCATCGTGCTGAACGAGGCGACGGCGGCGCAGAAGAGCGCCACCACCACCACCAGGAAGGCCAACACGATCGACGATGCCGGGCACGACCCTGCTCGGCAAGCACGTCACGTGCACGGCACGCGATCCTGAACAACAACGTCAACGACGCGAGCAAGTTCGACGGCGAGGGCGACGAGCGAGCAGAGCAACAGCCTGACCGGCTTCATCACCGTCACCGTGCTCAAGCGTACTGCCGAACGGCAACCTGTGCGTGCGCGGCGAGAAGTGGATCACCATCAACCAGGGCAAGGAATACGTGCGCGTCGACGGGCATCGTCCGCCCGATCGACATCGCGCCCGACAACATCGATGCCTTCCTATCAAGGTGGCCGACGCCAGGATCACCTACAGCGGCAAGGGCGCGCTCGCCGACGCCAACTCGCAGGGCTGGCTGTCGCGCTTCTTCAACTCACCGTGGATGCCGTTCTGATGGCCGCCGCCCGCAGGCGCCGCGCCACCGCCGGCTTCGCCGCCGGCCTCGCCGCGGCGCTCCTCGCGCTCGGCACCGCACCGGCGCAGGCCGAGCGCATCAAGGACATCGCCACCGTGGCCGGCGTGCGCACCAACCAGCTGGTCGGCTACGGCCTCGTGGTCGGCCTCGACGGCACCGGCGACCAGACCACGCCAGGCGCCGTTCACGGTGCAGAGCATCAAGAACATGCTGGCAGCGCTTCGGCGTGACCATTCCCGCCGAACGCCAATCCGCAGCTGAAGAACGTCGCCGCGGTCACCGTGACCGCGGACCTGCCGCCGTTCGCCAAGCCCGGGCAGACCATCGACGTCACCGTGTCGTCGATCGGCAACGCCACGAGCCTGCGCGGCGGCGCGCTGCTCATGACGCCGCTGCGCGGCGCCGACGGCGCAGGTCTACGCCATGGCGCAGGGCAACGTGGTGGTCAGCGGCTTCGGCATCAACGGCAAGGACGGCTCGCGCATCTCGCTCAACGTGCCGAGCAGCGGCCGCATCCCCAACGGCGCCACCGTCGAGCGCGAGGTACCGGTGCACTTCGCCACCGATCCGCACCTGGTGCTGAATCTGAACACGCCGGACTTCACCACCGCGGCCGACGTCGTGACCGCGCATCAACAAGACTGCTCGGCGCCGGCAGCGCCGAGGCGCTCGATGCGGTTTCGATCCGGTCGCGGCGCCGCTCGATCCCAACCAGCGCATCGCCTACCTCGCCACGCTCGAGGCGGTCGAGGTCGAGCCGGGCGAGGCGCCGGCGCGCGTCATCATCAACTCGCGCACCGGCACCGTGGTGATCAGCTCGCACGTGCGCGTGACCGCCGCGGCGGTCGCGCACGGCTCGCTCTCGGTGACCATCACCGAGCGCCAGGAGGTGAGCCAGCCCGGGCCGCTCTCGCAGGGCACGACCGTGGTCACGCCCAAGAGCACCGTCGACGTGCAGCAGGCCGATGCCCGCATGTTCGTCTTCGAGGCCGGCGTCAACTCTCGATGAGATCGTGCGCGCGGTGAACCAGGTGGGCGCCGCGCCCGGCGACCTGGTGGCGATCCTCGAGGCGCTGAAGGAAGCCGGCGCGCTGCGCGCCGAGCTGATCGTGATCTGAAGCGCGCGTCATGACGGCACCGGTCAACAACAACGCCGGGGTGTACGCCGACTTCGCGGGGCTCGAGAAGCTCAAGTCGGGTGCTGCGCACAACGACCCGGCCGCCCTCCGCCAGGTGGCGAAGCAGTTCGAGAGCCTGTTCACCCGCATGATGCTCAAGAGCATGCGCGATGCCATCGGCAAGGATCCGATCTTCGGCACCGACCAGGCGCAGACCTACCAGGGCATGTTCGACGACCAGCTGTCGCTGCAGCTGACGCAGGGCAAGGGACTCGGGCTCGCCGACATGCTCATCCGGCAGCTGCAGCACGCCGGCGCGAGCGGCGGCACCACGGCGGCGCCCGCCACGCCGGGGAGCGGGCGCGGCGGCGCACTGCCCGCCAATCGCCTCGGCGGCACCAGCGCCGGCGGCGCGAGCAGCACGAGCGCTACCGGTAGTACGCCGGCGCCGGCCTCGAGCGCGGAACGGACCAATTTCATCAGCCAGGTGTGGCCCGAGGCCGAGGCGGCCGCGCGGCAGCTCGGCGTGCACCCGGTGAGCCTCGTGGCGCAGGCCGCGCTCGAGAGCAACTGGGGCCGCAGCGTCCCCCGCGGCGCCGACGGCACCTCCAGCAACAATCTCTTCGGTATCAAGGCCGGCAGCCGCTGGAGCGGAGCCTCCGTCACCGCGGCCACCGCGGAATACCAGGCGGGCTCGGCCACGAGCACCAGCGCCGCGTTCCGTGCCTACGCGAGCCCGGCCGAGAGCTTTCAGGATTACGTCGCGCTGCTGCGCGGCAATCCGCGCTTCAGCGCCGCGCTCGGCAGCGGCACGAGCGTGTCCTCGTTCGCCTCCGCGCTGCAGCAGGGCGGCTACGCGACCGATCCGGATTATGCCCAGAAGGTCACGGCGGTCGCCGGCCAGGTGGCCGGCACGCTCGCGCGGGCCGCTGGCGGCAGCGGCGACACCGCACTCAAGTTCTCTGCCGCTGTGCCGATGACGTCGCAGAGTCGGCCCGCCTCGGGGGAGGAGCTAAGCCATGGGTAACATACTCTCGACAGGCGTTTCGGGGCTGCTGGCATTTCAGCAGGCCCTCGACGTCACCAGCAATAACGTCGCCAATGCCGCGACGCCCGGTTACAGCGTCGAGAACATCGAGCTGACGCCCCAGCCGGGGCAGAGCACGGCCGGTGGCTACGTCGGCAGCGGCGTCGAAGTGCAGGGCATCGCGCGCGCCTACAGCGAGCTGCTCGCGCAGCAGGTGCGCTCCTCGCAGGCCGGTTATTCGAGCTCCAACACGCTCGCGACCCAGGCCAGCCAGATCGACAACATGCTGAGCGACTCGAGCACCGGGCTCACGGCGAGCCTGCAGAGCTTCGTCAACGCGCTGCAGACGCTCTCCACCTCGCCCTCCTCCACCGCCTCACGCCAGGCGCTCCTCTCCCAGGCGCAGGCGCTCACTCAGCAGATCAACGGCTACAACTCGCAGATCGTCACCTACGGCTCCGGTCTCGAGCAGCAGATCGGCTCCGACGTCAACCAGGTGAACTCGCTCGCGAGCGGCATCGCCTCGCTCAACACCCAGATCGCGGCGGATCTGGCCGGTGGCGGCACGCCCAACCAGCTCATGGACCAGCGCGACACGCTCGTCAACCAGCTGAGCCAGTACGTGAGCGTCAACACCGCCACCGAGTCCAACGGCGCGATGGACGTCTACATCGGCAGCGGCCAGGCGCTGGTCACCGGCAGCCAGGCGCAGCAGCTCGCCGCCATCCCGAGCCAGTACAACGCCACCCAGCACGACATCGGCCTCACCAGCAGCGGCGGAACCACCAATGTGACCTCCGAGATCAACGGCGGCGAGCTCGGGGGACTCCTCAGTGCACGCAGCCAGGTGCTGCAGCCGGTGCAGAACGCCCTCGGAGTCATCAGCGTCGGCTTGACCACGCTCATGAACCAGGCGCAGGCCTCAGGGATGGACCTCACCGGCGCGCAGGGCCAGCCCATGTTCGCGGTCGGCGCGCCGCAGAGCACCCCGAGCAGCAACAACACCGGCACGGCCACGGTCGCCACCAGCATCACCTCCTTGAGCGCGCTCACGGCGGACAACTACCAGCTGAGCTACACCGGTGGCGGCTGGCAGCTGAAGGACGTGACCAGCGGACAGAGCGTCGCCATGACGGGCGCCGGCACGGCCGCGAGCCCGTTCCAGGCCGCGGGGCTCTCGATCGTGGTCGGCGGCGGGGCACCCGCCACGGGCGATACCTACCTCATCCAGCCGACCGAGGCGGCACCGGCGGGACTGGCGCTGCTGCTCACGAGCCCCAACCAGATCGCGGCCGCCTCGCTCGCCCAGACGGGCGCGAGCGCCGGCAACACCGGCAGCGGCGCGATCTCCGCCGCCACCATCACGAGCCCGGCCAACTGGGTTCCCGACAACTACACGCTGTCCTTCACCAGTGCGGCGCAGTACCAGGTGACGAACGGCGCCGGCACCGTGGTGGCGAACGGCAATTACACCCCGGGTGCGCCGATCGCCTTCGCCGCAGCGCAGGTGACCGTCAACGGCGTGCCCGCGAGCGGCGACCGCTTCACGATCACGCCCAGCACCAGCGCCAACAGCGGCGACAACAGCAACGTGCTCGCCATGATCGGTGCGCTCGGCTCGGGCGCGCTCGCCGGCGGCACGACTTCGCTCAGCGCCGCGGCCAACAACCTCGTGACCCAGGTCGGGGTGGTGACGCAGCACGCGCAGGCCACGGCCAGCGCGCAGCAGTCCGTCAACCAGGACGCGACCACCTCGCTCAGCAACCTCTCGGGCGTCAATCTCGATGCCGAGGCGGCCAGGATGCTCCAGTACCAGCAGGCCTACCAGGCCATGGCGCAGGTGATCCAGGCCTCCGGCACCATGTTCACCTCCCTCATGACCGCCATCACGAACGGCTGACCATGACCATCTCGACACTCACCTTCCATACCAATGCCCTCGCGGAAATGGAGGCGCTCCAGACCGCGCTCACCCAGACGCAGACCGAGCTCGCCACCGGCAGCAAGCTGCCGAACGCCGCGGCCAACCCCGGCGCCATGGCGCAGGTCAACCAGCTCAACATGCAGCTGGCGGCCTCGCAGCAGTACGTCACCAACGGCAACGCGCTCACCGCCAATCTGCAGCTCGAGCAGAGCGCGCTCACCAACGCGACCAACGCGCTGCAGAGCGCGCGTGACCTCGCGGTGCAAGGCAACAACTCCGCCCTGAGCCTGCAGGACCGCCAGGACATCGCCACCCAGCTGCAGCAGCTCGAGCAGACGCTGCTCGGCGCCGCCAACAGCACCGACTCGAGCGGCAACTACCTGTTCGGTGGCACGGCGAGCGGCACCCAGCCGTTCGTGCGCAACGGCGCCTCGGTGGCCTACCAGGGCAACAACCAGGTCAACCAGGTGCAGATCAGCGCCGACCAGAGCGTCTCCGCCGGAGACGCCGGCAACTCGGTGTTCATGAGCATTCCGGCGGGCAACGGCACCTTCACCACCGCGGTCGCCGCCGGCAACACCGGCAGCGGCAGCATCGACACCGGCAGCGTGGTCAACCCCGCCGCCTGGGTTCCCGGCACCTACACCATCTCCTTCAGCAGCCCGACCCAGTACCAGGTGACTGACGGCGCCGGCGCGGTCGTTTCCTCGGGCACCTACACCAGCGGCAATGCCATTGCCTTCAACGGCGTCCAGGTGACGGTGAGCGGCGCGCCGGCCGCGGGCGACTCCTTCACGGTGGCGCCCGCCGGCCAGGCGAGCGTCTTCAGCACCATCAACAACCTGATCGCGACGCTCAACTCGAGCTCGCTCAGCAACGCGCAGCTCACCACGCAGGTCGGCGGTGCGATCCAGCAGATCGATAACGCGCTCGGCAACTTCGACGGCCTGCAGGCCTCCGTCGGCGGGCGCCTCAACGCCATCTCGACGGTCGCCAACAGCTCGCAGACGACACAAACGCAGCTGCAGGGCACGATCTCGACGCTCGCCGACACCGACTATGCGGCCGCCACCACCCGCCTGAGCACCGAGGAGCTGGCGCTGCAGGCGGCGCAGGAGTCCTACGCCTCGATCGCCAAGCTGTCGCTCTTCAATTACGTCTCGTAATCATGCGCGCCGTCATACCCCGGCCGCCGGCCTGCGTCGCCCGCGAGCGACAGAGTGTGAGGCATTCGGCACTTTACGGCGGATTTCTCCCGCCGGCGATTCAAGTTCGGCGCGCCGGCACCGATACAGCAACCGTACGAGCAGCGGCCGGATAGTCGCTGCAACGAGCGCGGCGGACTGATGTCCGGCGTGTGAACCAACTTACGGAGTAGCACACACATGTCATTAGTCCTCAACACCAACTACAGCTCGCTGGTAGCTCAGGGCAGCCTGAGCACCTCGGGCAGTCAGCTCAGCAGCGCGCTGCAGCAGCTGTCCTCGGGCCTGCGCATCAACACCGCGGCCGACGACGCCGCCGGCTACGCGATCGTGCAGGGCATGACCTCGCAGATCAACGGCCTCGGCCAGGCGGCCCGCAACGCCAACGACGGCGTGTCGCTGGCGCAGACCGCGCAGGGCGCCCTCACCGAGATCACCACCGACCTGCAGAGCATGCGCGACCTCGCCGTGCAGTCGCTGAATGCGACCAACAGCGCCCAGGACCGTGCGGACCTCAACCAGCAGTTCGCGCAGCTGCAGGCCGATATCAACAACGTCGCCTCGACGGCTTCGTTCAACGGCGTGAACCTGCTCGACGGCACGTTCCAGGGTGCGACCTTCCAGGTCGGTGCCAACGTCGGCCAGACGATCACCGTGTCCTCGGTCGCCAGCGCCAGCACCTCCGCGCTCGGCACGATCTACACGGCTGCCGGTCCCACGACCGCTGCGGCCATGACCGCGGGCCAGACCGGCTCGCTGACGATCACCACGACACCCACCGGTGGTTCCGCCTTGACCGCCGTCTCCACGGGCACGTTCACCGTCACTGGCAATGTCGCCACCGACCTCAAGACTGTAGCGGCCGCGATCAATGCGGTCTCCGGTCAGGACGGCGGTATCGTCGCCACGGTCAACGCGACCGGCAACGGCATCAGCCTCAGCAGCACGTCGAGCTCGAGTGTTGCGGTCGCCGCGGGCGGCAGCAACGGTGCGACGGTCACTCTCGCCAACATCGGCATCAACGCCGCGAATACGGTGACGGCGGCGGGCACGACCACCCACCTGGACGTCGGCAGCGTGACGACGGTCGATGGCTCCAACCTGGCGTTGGCGCAGATCGATGGAGCGCTGCAGCAGGTAGCCGCGACGGGCGCACAGCTCGGCGCGTACCAGAACCGGTTCCAGTCCGCGATCAGCGGCCTGAACACCGATTCGACCAACCTGCAGAGCGCGCGCAGCCAGATTCAGGATACCGACTACGCAGCGGCGACCTCGCAGCTGTCGAAGGCCCAGATCCTGCAGCAGGCGAGCACGGCCATGGTGGCGCAGGCCAACATGATCCCGCAGAACATTCTGACGCTCCTGCAGAAGCTGCCGTAACGGCGCTGAACCAACTTACGGAGTAGCACACACATGTCATTAGTCCTCAACACCAACTACAGCTCGCTGGTAGCTCAGGGCAGCCTGAGCACCTCGGGCAGTCAGCTCAGCATGGCGCTGCAGCAGCTGTCCTCGGGCCTGCGCATCAATACCGCGGCCGATGACGCCGCCGGCTACGCGATCGTGCAGGGCATGACCTCGCAGATCAACGGCCTCGGCCAGGCGGCCCGCAACGCCAACGACGGCGTGTCGCTGGCGCAGACCGCGCAGGGCGCCCTCACCGAGATCACCACCGACCTGCAGAGCATGCGCGACCTCGCCGTGCAGTCGCTGAATGCGACCAACAGCGCCCAGGACCGTGCGGACCTCAACCAGCAGTTCGCGCAGCTGCAGGCCGATATCAACAACGTCGCCTCGACGGCTTCGTTCAACGGCGTGAACCTGCTCGACGGCACGTTCCAGGGTGCGACCTTCCAGGTCGGTGCCAACGTCGGCCAGACGATCACCGTGTCCTCGGTCGCCAGCGCCAGCACCTCCGCGCTCGGCACGCTGTACACCGTCGCCAACGCGACGGCGCCGACCGGCGCCGTGACCGCCGGTGACGTCGCCAACATCTCGTTCAGCGTTGGCGGCACCACGTACACGACGGCGAACTTCACCTCGAGCGGCACTGCGGCCACTGACGTCAAGACCGCGGTCGCGGCCATCAATGCCCTGTCGGGCCAGGATGGCGGCGTCGTCGCGACGGTGGATGGCACCAGCGGCGCCATCGACCTGAGCAGCACGGCCGGCCTCAAGGTAACTGCCGGGGCAGTCAACGGGGTCTCGCACGTCGGGGCCACCCAGACGCTGACGGCGGCTACGCTCGGCGTGGCTGCAACCTACGACATGTCCGCCACCGGCACACCGACGAAGACCAACCTCAACGTCGGCGCCGTGACGACGGTCGATGGCTCCAACCTGGCGTTGGCGCAGATCGATGGAGCGCTGCAGCAGGTAGCCGCGACGGGCGCACAGCTCGGCGCGTACCAGAACCGGTTCCAGTCCGCGATCAGCGGCCTGAACACCGATTCGACCAACCTGCAGAGCGCGCGCAGCCAGATTCAGGATACCGACTACGCAGCGGCGACCTCGCAGCTGTCGAAGGCCCAGATCCTGCAGCAGGCGAGCACGGCCATGGTGGCGCAGGCCAACATGATCCCGCAGAACATTCTGACGCTCCTGCAGAAGCTGCCGTAACGATGGTGATAGACCAGTCACTTGCACTGGTAACGGGGGCGGGCGCCACAGGGCGCCCGCCCCGCTCTTTTTTTTCTGAGGACGCGTCATGACCACTACCGCGGCTCCGGTCAGTTCCCCGGTCCCCCAGACCCAGCCGGTCACGACGGTCGCGAGCAACTCGAGCGCCGGCGCCGCCGGCGGTTCGGTCATCAACGTCGCGAGCCTCGTATCGCAGCTGGTCACGGCGACCGAGGCGCCGCAGCAGACGCTGCTCAGCAACCAGACCCAGCAGGTCACCACGCGGATTTCCGCGCTGGCGCAGCTGAAGGGCGCGCTGTCGACCTTCCAGTCGGCGCTCGGCGCGCTCGACACCCCGAGCGCTTTCCAGCTGGAGACCGCCAACAGCAGCGCACCCACGGTCTTCAACGCCACCGCCGGCAACGGCGCGCCCACCGGCACCTATAACGTGTCGGTAGCCGCGCTGGCGACGGCGCAGCAGCTGCTCTCCAATCCCGTGAGCGGCGGCACGATCGGTACCGGCACGCTGCAGCTGTCTCTCGGCGGCACGAGCTTCAGCGTCACCATCGACAGCACCGACAATACGCCGCAGGGGCTGGCCGCGGCGATCAACGGCGCCGCCGGTAATCCCGGCATCGCCGCGACCGTGCTGCAGGGGGCGAGTGGCGCCTATCTGCTCCTGTCGTCGTCGCAGACCGGCGCCGCCAATTCCATCCAGGTCACCGAGACCGACGGCGGCACGGGACTCGCGGCCTTTACCTACGGCACCGGCAACACCGCCAACTACACGCAGGAGGCGGCTGCACAGGATGCCGCCTTCTCGATCTCGGGCGTTGACTTCACCAGCCCGAGCAACACGGTGAGCAATGCCATGAGCGGCGTCACGCTCACCCTCCTCAGCACGAGCCCGACGAGCGGCACGCCGCCCACACCGAGTCCCGGCACGCTGTCGATCGCCAACGACACCACCACGATCACGGGCAACATCCAGAGCTTCGTCACCGCCTACAACACGCTGCGCAGCACGCTCGCCCAGCTCGGCGGTTACGACGCCTCGACCAACACCGCCGGCCCCATGATGGGGGATGCGGGACTGCAGGGCATCCAGAGCCAGATTCAGCAGGCACTCTACAGCATCGTCAACACCGGCTCCCCGACCTACAACACGCTCGCCAGCATCGGCATCACGACGAACGCCGATGGCTCGCTCAGTGTCAACGGCGCCACGCTGTCCGCCGCGCTCACGGGCAACTTCAGCGCCGTGAGCCAGCTCTTCAGCGGCACGGGCGGCGTCGCCGCGAGCCTGAACAGCGACATCGCCAGCACGCTCGGCGCCAACGGTGCGCTCACCGCCGAAGGCAATACGCTCGCCAGCCAGGAGAACTCGCTCACCAATCAGAGCAACCAGCTGCAGACGCAGATGGCGGCGCTCTCGGCGAGCCTCACGCAGCAGTACTCGGCGCTCAATGCGCTGCTGTCCTCGCTCCAGAGCACCTCCTCCTACCTCAGCCAGCAGTTCGCCATGCTGCCGCAGGTGCAGGGCAAAGCGAACGCCTGAGGCCGGCTCAAGTTCGGCGCGCGGGCGCCGCTAAAGGGATATCGACGGCAAGCGCCCGAGGCATCCCGTGAGCGGATTCGCGTACAACCCGAGGATGGCAGCGTACCGGAGCACCCTGGTCCACGGCTCGGTAGCGAATGCCGATCCGCACGCACTGGTGCAGATGCTGCTCGATGCGGCGCTCGACCGCATGACTCAGGCGCGCGGCTGCATCGAGCGCGGTGAGGTGGCGGGCCAGGCCAAGCTGCTGCACAGCTGCGTCATCATCATCGCCGAGCTGCGTGGGAACCTGGACCTCGCCAAGGGCGGGTCGCTGGCGCGCAACCTGCGCGATCTCTACGAGTACATTTCGCGACGGCTGTTGCTCGCCAACGTGCGCAGCGACGTCGGCTGCATCAACGAGGTGCTGAGCCTGCTCGGCGAGATCCGCGCCGCCTGGATGGCGATCGCCCCGCAGGTCCGCGCCTCCTGAGGGCGCCCCGTGGCGCGCTCCGCGGCACCCTCAGCGCGCGGCCGAGGCGCGCCGGCCCTTTTCCGGATCGAGCGGCATGCTGGCATCGAGCGTGGTGCCGCGACCCGGAACCCCGAATACCCGCAGCGCTCCGCCGAGCTGCGTGAGCCGCTCGGCGGCGAGCAGCAGCCCGAAGCAGCCGCTCTTGCCGCGATCCCGGTCGCCGATGCCGACACCGTCGTCGCTCACCCGCAGGTGCACCGCGCCGTCCTGCACCCACACGTGCGCCTCGACGTGACGCGCGCGCGCGTGCCGCACGACGTTGCCGAGTGCCTCCTGGAAGGTGCGGTACAGGGCGAGCGCATGGCGCCGGCCGAGATCGGTCACGCCGCCGGCGTTGCTGAATTCGATGGCGAGGCCCGACTGCGCGCTGCAGTCATCGGCGTAACGCTGCATGGCATCGGCGAGCCCGAGCTCCTCGATCCCCGGGGGCTGCAGCTCGAAGGCGATGTGGCGCAGCTCCTCGAGGCAGCGCTGCGCGAGTGCGCCGAGGGCGCCGGCCGAGGGGAGCGACTCGAGCTCGCCCTTCAGGGTGGTGAGGTCCTGGCGCAGCGTCGTGTGCAGCCGCTGCGCCAGCGCGGCGCGCTCCTCTTCACGCGAGCGCTCGAGCCCCTGGGCGAGCGCGCGGATGCGGCCGTGGAATGCATCGATGGCGGCGCGCTGGCGCAGCTGCTCGGTGACGTCCACGTCGACGCTGATGAAGCCGGCGAGTGCGCCGCCCGCGCCGCGCAGCGCCGCGGCACGCGCCTGCACCGTGCGCAGCTCCCCGCCCGCGCGCCGGTAGCGGAACTCGAGATCGAGCGTGGCACCGCGCGCGAGGCGCTCCCAGGCATCGCTCACGCGTTCGCGGTCATCCGGATGCACCGCGTCCCACCAGCCGTCGCCGCGCGCCTGCTCGGGGAGGAGCCCGGTGAGCGCGAGCCAGCAGGGATTGGCGTAGCTGCAGCCGCCGTCGGCATCCATCAGCAGCACGCCGACCGGTGCCGCATCGGCGAGCGCCCGGAAGCCCGCCGCCGCCGTGTGCGGCGCCTCCCCGAGTCGCAGCTCCCCCTCGGCCGCGAGGCGCGCTCGCAGGTCGGTCACGGTCTGGATGCGAAAGCTCACCGGGCCCTCGCCGGCGCGCACCGCGACCAGCTGCACCTCGACCGGTATGCAGGTCCCGTCGCGGTGGAGCAGCTGCGTTTGCAGCGTGGCGCTGCCGTTCAAGTCCGCGGCATGCTCGGCCACCAGCAGCTCCACGTGGGCCCCGGCCGGGTAGCCGGTGTTGGCGGGCTGTCCCGCGAGTTGCCCGGGGGCGCGGCCGATGAGCTGCGCGTAGGCGGCGTTCACGGCCCGCAGTGTGGCGCTCGCGGGATCGATGAGGGCGATGCCGTGGGAGCTCTCGAGCGCGGCCTGCGCCCACAGGCGCTCGAGCCGCTCCGCGGATGCGCCCGGCGCCGGCAGCACCGCGGCGCCTGCGGCTCGCGTGTTGTCGCCGTCTGGCGACGGTGCGGCGGCTCCGCTGCGACCGGGATCCTCCCCGTTCCCAACAGTTTGCCCTGCTCCGCTTCGCCCTCGCAGCCAGCCGAGGGCGGCGGTCATCACCGTCGCAACTTTCGCCCGCATCCCGATACCCGGCGCAAAACCGCGCGCACACTGAGGCCCGAGCACGCCGTTGTCAATGTGCGCAGCGGCGCTCGAAACCGCGGCCCGGGCTCAAGAAGCGGCGCTCCGCAGTCGATATCCACCTTGGACCCCGGCGGCCGGGCACTGCGTTCGCATCAACATTAAGTCACATGCTGCAACTGATCGGTTCACTGGTGGTGATCGGATGCATCCTCGGCGGATTCGTGGCCGAGGGCGGCCACATCCTCGCGCTGTGGCATCCGTTCGAGATCCTGATCATCGTCGGCTCGGCGATCGGCGCGTTCCTCATCAGCAACCCGATGAAGGTCGTCAAGGCGGCGTTCACCGGCGCGCTGTCTGCTGCCCAAGGGCCCGCGCTACAAGCGCGAGCACTACGTCGACGCTGCTGCAAGCTGCTCTACGACATCCTCGTCAAGATGCGCAAGGAAGGCGTGATGGCCATCGAGCGCGACGTCGAGGCGCCGCAGGACAGCGCGCTCTTCAAGAAGTACCCGCACGTGCTGGCCGATCACCACATGATCGGAGTTCATCACCGACTGCCTGCGCCTGATCGTCGGCGGCAACCTCGATCCGCACGAGCTCGAGAGCCTGCTCGAGTACGAGCTCGAGACCCATCACAAGGAAGCCGCACGAGCCGGCGCACGCGGTGCAGAAGGTCGCCGACGCGCTGCCCGGCTTCGGCATCGTCGCGGCGGTGCTCGGCATCGTCAACACCATGGCCTCGATCGAGGGCGCCGACACCGCGACCATCGGCCACAAGGTCGGCGCCGCGCTGGTCGGCACCTTCCTCGGCATCCTCGTGTCCTACGGCTTCGTCGGCCCGATCGCCGCCGCGATGGAGCACATCGCGCACGAGGAGGGCAAGGCCTTCGAGGTCGTGAAGATGGCCCTGGTCGCGAGCGTGCGCGGCTACGCGCCGCCGGTCGCGGTGGAGTTCGCGCGCAAGCTGCTGTTCGCCGAAGTACGCCCGACGTTCGCCGATCTCGAGGCGCACCTCAAGGGCAAGGCGAGGCCGGGCACTGCCGGCGCGCCGCAGCGCGGCCGGCCGCCGCGGCCGCCAAGTAAGCCGCCATGAGCGCCCGACCGACAAGCGCCCGATCGTCATCGTCAAGCGCTACAAGCGCAGCGCGGCGGGCCATCATGGCGGCGCCTGGAAGGTCGCGTACGCCGACTTCGTCACGGCGATGATGGCGTTCTTCCTGGTGATGTGGCTCGTGACCGCGGTATCGAAGGACCAGCGCGCCGCGATCTTCGACTACTTCAAGAACCCGAGCATGGAGCAGGGCAAGAGCGTCAAGGCGGCGCCGGGCAGGCGGGCCCGGGCGGCGCCAGCACCAGCCCGATCAACCTGCACGGCGGACTCGACGCGCCGCGCATGATGCAAAGTCCCAGCCCGGGGATCGGTGCGCCGGTGGCGCCCATCACTCCGCCGAAGACCCAGCCCGACACCCCGAGCGTCACACCCGCACAGGATGCGCCCAGGCCCGACGACGATCTCGCCACCGCACGCAAGGCGGTGCAGGCGGCCGAGCGTCAAGCAGCTCGAGTCGCTGATGGAGGAGCTGCAAGAAGGCGATCGACAAGAGCCAGGCGCTCGAGCCGTTCAAGGATCAGCTGCTGCTCGACATCACGCCGGAGGGCCTGCGCATCCAGATCGTCGACAAGCAGAACCGGCCGATGTTCGACATGGGCAGCACGCACCTGAAGCCCTACACCGCGGCGATCCTCGCCGAGCTCGCCAAATACCTGAACACCGTGCCGAATCACCTGAGCCTCACCGGCCACACCGATGCGACGCCCATACGCTCGACGGCAGCGGGCACACCAACTGGGACCTGTCGGCCGACCGCGCCAACGCCGCGCGTCGCGCGCTCGAGGCCGCGGGGCTTTCGACCGACAAGATCGCGCGCGTGGTCGGCCTGTCGTCCGCGGTGCTGTTCGACAAGCAGGATCCCCGCAGTCCCATCAACCGCCGCATCAGCATCATCGTGATGACACGCCAGGCGGAAGAGGACGCCGCGAAGACCGAGTCGCAGCCGGCCATGATGACGCCGGACGAGACTCCCAAATAGAGACTGAAGGACCCATGCGTTACAGCGAAAACAAGGACCAGAGCGCGGAGCTGCTACGGCTCGCACTGCCGCTGATGGCGCGCCAGTCCGCGGCGCTCCATCCGATCAGCTACACGCTCTGGTACGAGCACGTCGCCGGCATCAACCCGCCGCTCTCCTCGGTGCTCGAGGCGTCGCTCGCCGGCAAGCTCCCGCTGGGCGAGGACGACGTCTACGACCTGCACGCGCGCTTCGTGGTGGCGCGCGACATGGAGGTGCTCGCGCGGCTGCAGCAAAAGCTCCGCGAGGTCCTCGAGGAGGCGGCGCAGACCGCGGCGGTGGCGCTCGAGGACAGCGGCCAGTTCGAGGCCACGCTGCGCGACACGCGCTCGCGCCTCATCGGCGCGGTGTCGCTCGAGACCGTCCACGCCATCATCGCCGAGCTCGCCCGCGAGACCAACCGCATGCAGTCGGCCACCGAGGCCGTGCACCAGCGGCTCGAGTCGCGCGCGCGCGAGGTCGAGGTACTGACACGCCAGCTCGAGCAGGCGAAGTCCGAGGCGCTGCTCGATCCGCTCACGGGACTGAAGAACCGCCGCGGCTTCGAGCTCGCGGTCACCGAGCTCGCCGGGAACGGCAGCCCCTTCAGGGACGCGGCGCTGGTGCTGGCGGACATCGATCACTTCAAGGAGATCAACGACAAGCACGGCCATCTGCTCGGCGACAAGATCCTGCGCGCGATCGGCCAGACGCTGCAGTCGAACATCAAGGGCCGCGACATCGCCGCCCGCCCGGGGGGCGATGAGTTCGCCATCCTGCTGCAGCAGACCCCGCTCGCCGGCGCGCGTGCGCTCGCCGAGCAGATCCGCGCCGCGGTGGCGGCCGGACGCATCCGCCGCCCGGACAGCAAGGAGCAGCCGGGCTCGGTGACGCTGTCGATCGGCGTCGCGGTCGGGGGAGATGAGGACACGCTCGAGAGCATGCTGGCGCGCGCCGATGCGGCGCTCTATGCCGCCAAGCGCGCCGGACGCAACCGCGTGGCGGTGGACTCGGGCGAGCCGGTGGCGCTCGCCGTGACGGCTATACGTTGAACCGGAAGTGCATGACGTCGCCCTCGTGCACCAGGTAATCCTTGCCCTCGAGACGCAGCTTCCCGGCATCGCGCGCACCGGCCTCGCCCTTGCCGGCGAGATAATCGTCGAAGGCGATCACTTCGGCGCGGATGAAGCCGCGCTCGAAATCGGTGTGGATCACACCGGCGGCCTGCGGCGCCGTGGCGCCGACGCGCACCGTCCAGGCGCGCACCTCCTTCGGTCCGGCGGTGAAGAAGGTCTGTAGCCCGAGGAGGGTGTAGGCCGCGCGGATCACGCGGTCGAGCCCTGGCTCCTTGAAACCGAGCTCGGCGAGGAACTCGGCGCGCTCGCCGTCCTCGAGCTGCGCGATCTCCGCCTCGATGGCCGCACACACGGCGACCACGCCGGCGCCCTCGGCGGCGGCGCGCGCGCTCACCGCATCGAGCAGCGGGTTGTTGGTGAAGCCGTGCTCCGCCACGTTGGCGACGTACATCACGGGCTTGGCGGTGAGAAGCGACAGCTCGCGCAGCTCGCGCCGCTCCTCCTCGGAGAGCGCGAGCGCACGCGCAGCTCTGCCCGCATCGAGCTGCCCGCGCACGCGCTCGAGCAGCGCACGGCGGCGCAGCGCCTCCTTGTCGCCGCTCTTGACGGCCTTGACGGCGCGCTCGAGGCCCTTCTCCACGGTGGCGAGATCGGCGAGCGCGAGCTCGGTGTCGATGGTCTCGATATCCGAGAGCGGATCGACCTTGCCGGCGACGTGGATGATGTCGCCGTCGTCGAAGCAGCGCACCACGTGCGCGATCGCATCGACCTCGCGGATGTGCGCCAGGAACTGGTTGCCGAGTCCCTCGCCCTGGGAGGCGCCGGCCACCAGCCCCGCGATGTCGACGAACTCGACCGTCGCCGGCACGAGCTTCTCCGGGTGGACGATGGCGGCGAGCTGCGCGAGGCGCGGATCGGGAACCGGCACGACGCCGACGTTCGGGTCGATGGTGCAGAAGGGATAGTTCTCGGCGGCGATCTGCGCGCGCGTCAGCGCATTGAAGAGCGTCGACTTGCCGACGTTGGGGAGACCGACGATGCCGCAGCGGATGGCCATGGGTTCAGCTCGGGTCGTTGGCGGAAGGCTCGCGGCTGTGCAGCCGGTTCATCGCGATCTGCGCGCCCTCGCCGAGCAGCACCGGCACGGTGTCGGCGGCGGCGACGATGCCCGCGCGCAGCAGCTCCGCTTCGGCGGCCGGCGGACGCCCGAGCACGTAGTCGAGCACCTGCGCACGATCGCCCGGGTGGCCGATGCCGATGCGCAGCCGCCAGAAGCCGTCGCCCATCTGCGCGATCACGTCACGCAGACCATTATGTCCGGCCGCCCCGCCCCCCTGCCTGAGGCGCACCACGCCGGTCGGAAAATCGAGCTCGTCGTAGGCCACCAGGATCGCCTCCACCGGCACCTTATAAAAGGAGGCGACGCTCTGGACCGCATCGCCGCTGTGGTTCATGTAGTTCATCGGCTTGAGCAGCCACAGGTCGACTTGCGCGATGCGCACGCGCGCGAGCTCGCCGCGATGGCGCGGCTCGCTGCGGAAGCTCGCGCCGTGGCGCGCGGCGAGCTCGTCGGCGAACTGGAAGCCGGCATTGTGGCGCGTGCGCGCGTACTCGGTGCCCGGGTTGCCGAGCCCGACGAGAAGTTTGAGTGCTTCGCCTGCCATGGGATTGTCCGCGCCCTAAAAGCGCCGGCCGCCGCGGAGCGTTACGGGCTCCCACGGCGGCCGGCGGTTGCAGCGCGTGTGCGCGGCGGCTACTTCTTGCCGCCCTCCTTCTTGCCGCCGGCCTCCTTCTTGCCGCCAGCCTCCTTCTTGTCCTCGCCCTTCTTGGCATCCGCTGCGGCAGCGGGTGCGCCCGGCGCGCCCGCGGCGGCCGGCGCCGCTCCCGGCGCTCCCGGTGCCCCCGGCGCACCGGCGGCGGGCGCGACCGCACCCTCGGCGGGCACGGCGGCAGCCTCGGCCACCGGCTCCGGCTCCTCGGCACGCGGCGCGTGGATCGAGACCACCGGCGCGTTGCGTTGCGTCAGCTCCGGGATCGAGACGCCCGGCGGCAGCGGGATATCCGCCAGGAACCGGGTCTCGTTCAGGGCCATGCCCGAGAGATCGAGCTCGAGGAACTCCGGCAGATCCTTCGGCAGGCAGCTCACCTCGACGTCGGTGCGCATGTGCGACACGACGCCGCCCTCGCTCTTGACGCCCGGGGAGATGGTCTCGTTCCTGAAGTGAATCGGCAGGTGGATGCGGATCTTCTCATCCGCCACCACGCGCTGCAGGTCGACGTGCACCACCAGGTTCTTCGCCGGGTGCATCTGCACGTCCTTGACGATCGCCTCCTGCGCGCGCTCGCCGATCTTCAGCTGCACGATCGAGGAGTAGAAACGCTCATCGTCGATCATGGTGAGCAGACTCTGCTGATTGAGCACCAGGGCCTGGGCGTCCTGATGGGCGCCGTAGAGGATGGCCGGAACCTTACCCGCGTGACGCAGGCGGCGGCTCGCACCTTTGCCCGGCGTCTCGCGGAGCTCCGCGCCGACGGTAAATGAAATACGCATGACTTAAAGTCTCCGTTAGTTGACACACCGTGCCGGTTCGCGACCAAACCGGCACACCAAAAACCCTTCAATCGACATACAGCGAGCTCACCGAGGTCTCATCGCGGATGCGGCGGATGGTCTCCGCCAGCAGCTCCGCCACCGACAGCGTGCGGATGCGCGAAGCCTGCTTCGCCTCCGCCGACAGCGGGATCGTGTCGGTCACGACCAGCTCATCGAGCGCCGACTTCGAGATGCGCTCCAGCGCCGCGCCCGACAGCACCGGGTGGGTGATGTAGGCCACGACCTTCGCGGCGCCCTCGTCCTTGAGCGCCTGCGCCGCCTGGCACAGCGTGCCTGCGGTATCGACCATGTCGTCGATCAGGATGCAGGTCTTGCCCTCGACCTCGCCGATGATGTTCATCACCTTCGACTCGTTCGGCCGCGGACGGCGCTTGTCGATGATGGCGAGATCGGCATCATCGAGCCGCTTGGCGAAGGCGCGCGCCCGCGCCACGCCGCCCACGTCCGGCGACACGATGATCACGTTGCGGTACGCCTGCTTCCAGGCATCCCCGAGCAGCACCGGCGAGGCGTACACGTTGTCCACCGGGATGTCGAAGAATCCCTGGATCTGGTCGGCGTGCAGATCGATCGTCAGCAGCCGGTTCACCCCGGCGCTCGAGATCATGTTCGCCACCAGCTTCGCGGTGATCGCGGCGCGCGTGGCGCGCGGCCGGCGATCCTGGCGCGAGTAGCCGAAGTACGGTACCACCGCCGTGATGCGCGCGGCCGAGGCGCGCCGCGCGGCGTCCACCATCACCAGCAGCTCCATCAGCGTGTCGTTGGCCGGCGGACAGGTCGACTGCACGATGAAGACGTCGCGCCCGCGCACGTTCTCCATCAGCTCGACGTTGATCTCGCCGTCGCTGAATCGCCCGACGTAGGCGCGCCCCAGCGGCGTCTGCAGGCTGCGCGCAATGTCGTGCGCCAACGCGGGATTCGCGTTGCCGGAGAACAGCGCCAGTGTGTCGCTGGTACTCATAATCTCTTTACGCTAGACCTGCCGATCCTCACGAACTGGCTGGGGTGGAAGGATTCGAACCTCCGAATGGCGGGATCAAAACCCGCTGCCTTACCACTTGGCGACACCCCAGCACGCCTTGCACGGCACCGCGTGGCGGGAATCTTACAGCCGCCTCTTCAGCCCCGCCCCTGCCGCAACCGCTCGCGCAGCGGGGAGACGTTCAGCCCCCGTGCCACCGCGCTCGTCCAGCGGTCCGGAACGCGCGCCGCGAGACGCTCGGCCTCCGGGGCACTGGCAAACGCCGCGAACACGCACGAGCCGGTGCCCGTCAGGCGCGCCGGAGCGAAGCGGCCGAGCCAGTCGAGCGCCTCGCCCACCTCGGGGCAGAGCGAGCGCACGACGCCCTCGCAGTCGTTCCGCCCGCCCGACTCAAAAAAGCCGGGTATTGTGATGAGGGGGGAATTTCGTGTCAATTCAGGGCTCTGGAACACCGATGCGGTGCTTACCGCGACCCCCGGGTGAATCAGCAGGTACCACCGCTCGGGGAGCTCGACCCGGGTGAGGCGCTCGCCGATCCCCTCCCCCCAGGCCGAAAAACCTTCAATAAAAACAGGTACATCCGCCCCAATGGAACGCCCCAGCACGGCGAGCTCGGGCGGCGCGAGGCCGCACCCCCAGAGCTCGTTCAGTGCCAGGAGCGTGGTCGCGGCGTCCGAGCTCCCGCCCCCCAGGCCCCCGCCGAGCGGGATGCGCTTCAGCACCTTCAGGTCCGCCCCGCGCGTGACGCCGGCCGCCGCCTTGAGCGCGTGCGCCGCGCGCACGGTGAGATCGGCCTGCGGAGCGACGCCGCGCGGGCCCTCGGGGCGCTCGATGGCGCCGTCCTCGCGCACGCGGATCACGATGGTGTCGGCCAGGTCGATCAGCTGAAAGAGCGTCTGCAGCTCGTGGTAACCGTCCGCGCGGCGCGCGGTGACGTGCAGGAAGAGATTGAGCTTGGCCGGCGCCGGCCAGCGGCTTTCGGCGCCGGCCGCGACCGCACGGCTCACGACTGCCAGTCGTCCACGAGGAGCTTTACGCGCACGTCGGCGCGCGAAAGCGTCAGGCGCGCCGGCAGCCATTCGCTCCCGACCGCCACATAGCCCGTGTAGTCGATGTGCCAGCCGCCCTGCGCCAGAGTTCTGAGGCGCTGCTGCGCCGGATCGAGCGTCTCATCGGCCGGGCTCGCGGGATCGGGCACGCCGAGGATCCAGTAGCGCAGGCTCGCGAGCGGCGGATCGAAGCCTAAGCGCGCGGCGAGCTCGGCGCGCGCCGCAGCGCTCGCCAGGTGCGTGCCGTTCGGCATGGCGATCTGAAGATCCTCTCCCGTCGCGTCGATCTCGAGGCCCCCCGCGCCGAGCGGCCCCTCGAGTGCGACCTGCGCGTGCGCTCCGTCCTCCACCCAGCGCAGCCGCGCGTTGAAGCCCTGCGTGCCGGTCGCGACCGCCACACGGCCGCGCAGCGCGAACTGCGTGCGCGCCTGCAGCTGCGGCCGGCGCGTCTCCCACGGCGGACCGGGAGCAGACGGCGGCGTGGTGCGGCAGCCGCCGAGCACCACGAGGGCCGCGAGGCCTGAGGCCCACGCGCGGCTATTTCGCATCGGGAATGAACCGCTCGAGCGTCGCCTTCAGCGGTTTGGAGTCGGGCTCGCGCGCCAGCGCCGCGGCCCACACCCGGCGCGCCTCGCCCTGCGCGCCGCTCACCCACAGCGCCTCGCCCCAGTGCGCGGCGATCTCGGCATCGTGATCGATGGAGTAGGCTCGCGCGAGCGTGCCGGCGGCATCGCGCGCCTCACCGCGGCGGAAGTGCACCCAGCCCAGGCTGTCGAGCGCGGCCGGGCTGTCCGGCATCACGGTGAGCGCGCGGCGGATCAACCCTTCCGCACGGGACAGCTCGAGCGAATGGTCGGCGAGCGTGTAGCCGAGCGCGTTCTCGAGCGCCGGATCGTCGGGCCGCTGCGCGAGCAGCTGCTCGAGCGCGCTCACCGACTCGTGCACGCGCCCGGCCTGGTCGAGGATCACGGCGCGATCGTATTCGACTGAAGGGTGCTGCGGATGGCGCTCGAGCTCGCCGGCGAGCACCGCAAGCCCCGCCTCGGCATCGCCGTGATCCGCGAGCAGATGCGCCTTGGTGAGGCTCAGCTGCAGCTCCTCTTCCGGGTGCTCCGCGCCATAGTCATCGAGCAGTGCGAGGGCCTCGGCGCGCGCGCTGTCCGCGCGGGTCGTGCGCCCGAGCAGCAGCGCCGCGGCGCGCGCGCGCGCCGCGACCGCCACCGAGGAATCGTACAGCCGGCGGTACTCGCCGATGGCGCGCTCCGGATCGCCGGCGCGCGCCGCGATGTCGGCGAGATAGAGCTGTGCGGTCTCGCTCCCCTCGCCTTCCCCGACGAGCGCCGTGAAGCGCTGCTGCGCCTCCTTGAGGTCGCCCGACTGGAAGGCGAGCAGCGCGAGCTGGCGGTCGATCTCGGCGGACGGAACACTCTTGTCGGCGCGCAGGCTCTCGAGCTGCTGATGCGCCTCCTCGATGCGGTCGAGAGAGGCGTAGACCTGCGCGAGCTCGAGCCCGCCACGCGCTGCGTCGACGGTGACGGCGGTGCGGGCCGCGGCAATGGCGTGCTCGGCGTCGCCGCGCAACACGCAGGCGCGCGCGAGCACCCGCAGCGCCGCGAGATTGCCCGGATCGCCTTTCAGGGCGCGCTGCGCGAACTCCTCGGCACGCTTGCCGTCGTAGGCGGCGAGCGCCAGGTCGCCGAACAGCGCGAGCACCTGGGGCGAGCTCGCGAGCGGCTCCGGCACCCCACCCATGGCGGCGAGCACCGCGGAGGCGTCCGTCTTCCCGAGCAGCAGCTCGGCGAGCTCGGCGACCGCGAGCGCGCCCGGATCGGGAGCGGGGTGGGCGCGCCGCGCTGCGCCCGGCTGCGCCGCCTGCGGCGCGGTTCTGGCGGGGAAGCTGCGCAGGTAGTCGCGCACCGCCGTGCGCGCATCCGCGGTACGGTAGAGCTCGAGCGCGACGAGCGCATAGAGGACCGCGGCATCACGATCGTCGGGCGCGAGCGTGCGCCAGCGGGTGACCGCGGACCAGGCGGCCGGCAGATGCTCGCAGGCCACCCCCACCTCGGCGGCGCGCTGCGCGAGGCGCGCGTCCCCGGTGGCGGCCGCCTGGGCGTAGTCCTCGGCAGCCGTGCGGCAATCGCCGCGCTTCAAGGCCACTTCGGCGCTGAGGGTGAGCGCGCTCGGATCGGCCGCGGGTGGCGCCGCTGCCGGGTGCGGTGGCACGGCGGCGCAGGCCGCGAGCAGCGCGACGAGCAGGGGGGTACAGGCCCGGTAGGGGCGTGCGGGGCGGTGAATAGCGGGCATCTGAGTCACTATAGATCCTCCACAGGGCCGGCGCATTGCGCAACTTGTCACAAACTGAGGACACCCGGAGAATTCCGGCCACTTGAAGGAATCAATCCGCCAACGGCTCGAAAAGCTCGCCGACCGCTTCGAGGAGGTCGGCCGGGTGCTCGCCAGCGATGAGGTCGCCGGCGGTAGCCAAAAGTTCCGCGAGCTCTCCATGGAGTACGCGCGGCTCGCGCCGCTCGCGGAGCGCTACCACGGCTTACGGAGCCTCGAGCGCGACCTGAAGACCGCCGAGGGTCTGGCGGCCGATCCCGACCCGGGCATGCGCGCGCTCGGCGCCGAAGAGCTGACGCGCGTGCGCGCGCAGATCGAGGCTGCGGCCGAGGAGCTGCGGCTGCTGCTGCTGCCGAAGGATCCGCGCGACGACAAGAACCTGTTCCTCGAGGTGCGCGCCGGGACCGGCGGCGATGAGGCGGCGATCTTCGCCGGCGACCTGTACCGCATGTACGCCCGCTATGCGGAATCGAAGGGCCTCGCGGTGGAGGTGCTGAGCGAGAGCCCGGGCGAGCACGGCGGCTACAAGGAGATCGTCAGCCGCATCGCCGGCAAGGGGGCGTATTCGCTGCTGAAGTTCGAGTCCGGCACCCATCGTGTGCAGCGTGTGCCGGCCACCGAGGCCCAGGGGCGCATCCACACCTCCGCGGTGACGGTCGCGATCCTGCCCGAGCCCGACGAGGTCGGCGAGATAGAGCTCAAGCCCGCGGACCTGCGCGTCGACACCTACCGCTCCTCGGGTGCCGGCGGCCAGCACGTCAACAAGACCGACTCGGCGGTGCGCATCACGCACCTGCCGAGCGGCATCGTGGTGGAGTGCCAGGACGAGCGCTCGCAGCACAAGAACCGCGCGCGCGCCATGGCGCTGCTGCGCGCACGCCTGCTGGCCGCCGAAGAGGAGAAGCGCCAGAGCGAACAGGCGCAGTCGCGCCGCGCTGCAGGTCGGCAGCGGCGACCGCTCCGAGCGCATTCGCACCTACAACTTCCCCCAGGGCCGTGTGACCGATCACCGCATCGAGCTGACGCTCTACAAGCTGGCGCAGGTGATGAACGGCGATCTCGACGAGCTGGTGCAGGCGCTGCAGCAGGAACACCAGGCCCGCCTCCTGGCGGAGGAGTCGTGAACGAGGCCGCGCAGCACTTAAGCGTCGACAGCGCCACCGGCATCGACGTCACGCTGCCGCTCGCCGGCATCGGCGCCCGTTCCTATGCGTTCGTGGCCGACTGGCACATCCGCCTGGTGCTGGGACTCGCCTGGTACGGCGCGGCGGCACTCCTTTATAACTACCTGCGCGACGGCCGCGTGTCGGTGGCGCCCCCGGCCGTGAACGAGGCCCGCTGGTTCGGCACGGTGCTGGTGCCGGCGCTGGCGCTCTACTTTCTCTACCATCCGGCGGTCGAGCTGGTCCTGCGCGGCAGCACGCCCGGCAAGCGCCTCGCCGGAATACGGGTCGTGACGCGTGACGGCGCCGCCCCGAGCGCCGGCGCGCTGCTGTTGCGCAACGTCTTCCGCCTCATCGACTGCCTGCCGTTCGCCTACGGCCTCGGCCTGCTGCTGGTCGCCGTGACGCGCGAGCACGTGCGCTGCGGCGACATGGCGGCGGGCACGGTGCTGGTGTACGAGCGCAGCAGCTTAAGGCTCGCCCTCACTCCGGCGAGCACCGCGGGCGCGCTCGACGTCGCCGCCGCGGAGCTGGTCGCGGAGCTGCTCTCCCGCTGGACGCTGCTCACGCCGCCGGCGCGCGCCGGCCTGGCGCGGGCGCTGCTCGCGCGCTGCGGCCGGTCCGCGGCGGAGCTCGGCCCGCTCGATGACGCGGCACTGCAGCGCGCGCTCATCGAGACAACGCGGGTCGCGGGAGCGGCGCCGTGAGCGCCGATACCCGCCAGAGCGCGCTGGCGCACGCGCTGCTCAAGCGCGCGCCGCTGTGGGAGGAGGCCGAGGCGCGCGCCCGGCGCTACCGGCGCGCCCGTTCGGACGATGCAGCCGATGCGGCGCGCGTCGCGGACGACTACCGGCTGCTGGCGCACGACCTGGCGCGCGCGCGCTCGCTCCTGCCGCGCTCGCGGGCGCGCGAGTACCTCGAGAGCGTCTATGCGGGCGTGCACGCCACCCTCAATCACGGCGACTGGCGCCTCGGGGCGACGCTGGCGCGGCTGTTGCGCGTCGACATCCCGGCCTCGATCCGCTGGCTGCGGCCCTACCTTGCGTGGGCCGTGGTGCTGTTCGTACTGGCGACGCTCGGCGGCTACGCGCTCGTCGACCGCTTCCCCGAGCTCATCGCCGTGTTCGCCTCGCCCGACCTGATCGCGAGCGTCGAGAACGGCAAGCTCTGGACCGAGGGCCTGCTCAACATCGTGCCCTCCTCGGTGCTGTCGGTGCAGATCCTCACCAACAACATCGTCGTGAGCCTCATCGCCTACTGCTCGGGGTTTCTCTTTGGCCTGGGCACGCTCTACATCCTGGGTCTCAACGGCCTGATGCTCGGCGCGGTGTTCGCATTCGTGGTGCGCCACGGCCTGGGTGCCGCACTCGCGACCTTCATCGTGGCGCATGGCTGCGTCGAGCTCTCGGTGATGTGCCTCTCGGGTGCGGCGGGCGCCGCGGTGGGCGAAGCGCTCGTGCGTCCCGGGAGGGAGGGGCGCATCGCCGCGTTCCGCACGGCGGCGCTGCGCACCGGGCCGGTGCTGCTCGCCTGCGCCGTGCTGCTCGTGGGCGCGGGGCTCATCGAGGGATTCGTCTCGCCCGACCCGCGCATCGCGCCCGGCCTCAAAGTGACGATCGGCGTCGGCTACTGGCTCGTGATGCTGGCGCTGCTCGCGGGCTGGCCCAGGCGGCGGCAACGAAGCTGACGTCCGCCGAAATCGCTCCCTGATGCGCAGCCGGCAAAAATCACACTTTTTGCCGGCGGCAACGAAGCCGATGTCCGCCGAGATCGCTCCCTGATGCGCAGCCGGCAAAAATCACACTTTTTGCCGGCGGCAACGAAGCCGATGTCCGCCGAAATCGCTCCCTGATGCGCAGCCGGCAAAAATCACACTTTTGCCGGCGGCAACGAAGCCGATGTCCGCCGAAATCGCCGCAGGCGATTTCGGCCAATAATCAAATACGCCGCGCCCGCCGTAGCGCCTCGTAACGCGCGAACACCTCCGCTTCGAGCCGCGCAGCCGGCGCAGCCACCACCGGGGCGCCGAGGCGCGTGAGAAGTGCGCGCTGGCCGGCGGTGCGCGTCTCGTGCTCGGCAGCCGCGATCGCCACATAAGGATCCTGCCAGTCGCGCGCGTACTCATGCGACAGCTGCGCGATCTCGCCGCTCTGCACGCCCGCCACCAGCACCAGGTGCGGTGGTGCGAGCAGGCGCACGGCGCGCGCGAGCTGCTGGGCGACGCTGGCATCGTCGAGATCGGTGAGCAGGATCACGAGCGCGCGGTGGCGCAGCAGGCCGCGGATCGCCACCGCCGCCGCGGTCGGGTCGGACTCGGCCGCCTGTACGCTGCTGCGCTCGAGCAGCCGGCGCAGCGCAATCGTGGCCGCGAGCCCGCGCGCCGGCGCGGCGCTCGCGAGCACGCGCTCGGCGTACACCACGAGTCCGATTCGATCGTCGTGCTGCGTCGCGACCTCGGCGAGACGCGCGGCGATATTGCCGTAGAGCCCGAAGCGGTCGAGCTCGGCGCAGCGCAGCCGGCTCAACCTGCCTGCGTCCACCGCCACCAGCACGTCGAGGTGCTGGTCCTCGCTGTACTCGCGGGTGATGAGCGCACCGCTGCGGGCGCTCGCCTTCCAGTCGATGCGCGTGAGCGGGTCCCCGGGCAGGTAGCCGCGCAGCTGATGGAGCTCCGCACCCGCCCCCACCACGCGGCGCGCCCGGGCGCCGCCGACCATGCCGCGCACGCGCGCCGCGCGGCGCAGCGCATCGGGCGCGACCACCACCTCGGCCCGCAGCGGCAGGCGGCGCGACCACCAGGCGAGCGCGAACGGCCCGAGCACCCGCGCCGGCAGCGCCGGCCACGATTGCGGGCCGAGGCGCACCGGCAACAGCGTCACCCTGTCGGCGATGCTGCCGCCGGCGGGCGCCACCACGCGGCGCACCTCAGCGCGCGCCGCGAAGCCCGCCGGCGTCAGCGGCGCGTACTCGAGCGGCTGCGCACGGCGCGTCGCATTGGCGAAGGTAAAGGCGGCGTCCAGCGTGCGGCCGAGGTAGGCGCGCGGCGCGATGGCGAGCGTCGCTACCGGAGCCTGGCGGCGCGCCAGCAGGCTCTCGAGCGAGAGCCCGAGGAGCAGCAGCGCCGCGGGCAGTTGCCACCACCAGGCGAGCTGGCGGTCGTCGGACCACACCCCGACGACCGCGAGCACCGCGGTGAGCAGCACCAGCACGTAGCCGCGGCGCGCGAGGTGCATCGCTTGCGGCCCTTAGCGCGGCACCGGCGTCTCGGCCAGCAGTGTCGCCACCACGTCGAGATCGGTGATCCCCTCGAGCGATGCTTCCGGCGTCAGTACCAGGCGGTGCGCCATGACCGCGGCCGCGACCTCCTTGACGTCGTCCGGAGTGACGAACTCCGCGCCGCGCATGGCGGCGCTGATGCGCGCCGCGCGGTGCAGCGCGAGTGCGCCGCGGGTCGAGAGCCCGAGCGTCAGGCGCGGCATGGCGGCGCGAAGCGCCCGCGAGATCGAGGATGTAGCCGCCGAGCGCCTCCGTCACGTGCACCCGCTCGACGTCGGCGCGCGCCGCCTCGAGCAGCCCGCGCTCGAGCGGCGCCACCTGCTTGAAGGCGGTCGCGGCGCTCCCGAGCACCCCGCCGTAGCGCGCCAGCACCTCGGCCTCCGCCGCACGCGGCGGATAGCCGATGTCGATGCGCAGCATGAAGCGATCGAGCTGCGACTCGGGCAGCGGGTAGGTGCCCTCGAACTCGCGCGGGTTCTGCGTCGCCAGCACCAGGAAGTCCGGCGGCAGGGGCAGCGCTGCGCGCTCGAGGCTCACCTGCCGCTCCTCCATGGCCTCGAGCAGCGCCGACTGGGTCTTCGGTCCCGCACGGTTGATCTCATCCACCAGCACCACGTCCGCGAACAGCGGCCCGGGGCGGAATACGAAGCCGCGCGAGGCCTCATCGAACACGTACACGCCGATGATGTCGCTCGGCATCAGGTCGGCCGTGCCCTGGATGCGCTTGAAGTCCCCGCCGAGCGTGCGCGCCAGGGTCTTCGCCAGCAGCGTCTTGCCGAGGCCGGGCACGCCCTGCACCAGCACGTGGCCGCGCGACAGCAGCGCGATGACGAGCGAGGGGACCACGGCCTCGGCGCCGATCACGACGCCGGCGAGCGCGGCGGCCAGCGACTCGCGTAATTGCTGTATCTGTGAGCTCATGCGGCGATCTGCTTTTCAGTGCGGACGATGAGGTTGTGCAGGCGCGTCAGCGGCACGCGGCGGTCGGAGTAGGCATCGGAGTACCAGCTGCGCAGTTGCGCCACGTCGGCGCGCGCGAGGCGCGGATTGTTCTCGAGCCACTCCCAGTACGGGGACGGATCGAGCGTCGGCTCGCGCAGCGTACGCCGCAGGCGCTGGAGGAAATGCTCGAACATGCGGCGCGCCGCGGCCGCGGGCCGCAGGACCCGCGCGAGGAACGCGCCGGTGGTGCGCACCAGGTCGGCCTCGCCCGGCGCCGGCGGCGGCACGGCCGGCGGCGCGAGGCGCGTGCCGCCCACCACCCACACCAGCCAGACCGCGGCGAGGATCCCGAGCGTCTGGTAGAGCCGCCGGTCGCGGTAGAACTTGTCGGGGTCGTAAGTATCGGAGAGTCCCTGGTGCTCGTCGTCGAACAGCACCACGCCGCCGGCACCGAGACTGGCACTGGCGAAGTTGGCGAGAAAGCGCGCGTTGTCGGCCTCACCGAGCGAGCGGTTGCTGAGCAGCGAGCCGAAGCCGCTGAGGAGGATGCTGCCCGCGTCGTCGGCGAGCAGCCACAGCCCGCAGTCGTTCGAGGTCCCGACGTGCGCCAGGCACAGGGGAAAATCGCCGCGCGGCAGTTTCACGGCGAAGCGGGGCGGCGGCTGATCGGAGAAGCCGGCGAGGCCCCCGACACCCTCGAGATAACGCTGCGGCCGGCTCGGCACGAGCGTGGCGCGCTGCGGCTTCCAGGGTACGGCGACGCGCCGCACCGGGGTGGGCGGGGCCGCGCGCCGGCCGCGTGCCGCCGCACGCGGCGCCGGCTCGGCACCGATCTCCAGCCCGGTAAGCAGATGCAGATCGCTGTCGAGCACGCCGCGCTCGCGCGCCCATAGCGGGCGGTCCGCAAGCGCCGCCAGCACCAGCAAGGTGTTGCCGCGGCGCAGCCAGTCATCGAGCGCGCGCGCCTCGTCGCTGTGATACGGAACCGCGGCGGGCAGCGTCAGGATGAGGAGATTGCCGCGCGGCGGCAGGTCGCTCATCTGCGCCACGGCCGTGAAGCGCTGGCGCAGCGCGCGGGTGCGCACGCCCTCCTCCGTCAGCCAGGTGAAGGCGCCGCGCAGTCCGTCGACGCTGCCATCGACGCTGGTGGGCACCGACTCCTCGGTGCCGGCGGGACCGGCGGCGTGCACGAACAACGCGAGAAAGACCAGCAGCGCCGCGAGCGCCAGGGCCAGCGTGACGAGCCGCTCGCGCATCAGGCGCTGCCCGCGCGGGTGGCGGGCCCGAGCGCGGCGAGGAGCTCCCGACCGCCGCGCACTGCGGCGGCGAGCACCACAGCGGCTACCTCGCCGGTGTCATAGCGCAAACGCTCGCTCACCGCCGCCAGCTCGCCGAGCCGCGCCCGTTCGCCGGCATCGCGCAGCTGCACGCGCCGCAGGACCTCGCGCACCGTGAAGGCGCGCGCCGGCGGCAGGCGCTCCTGCGCCACGAGCCGCGCGGCGATCAGCTCGAGCAGCAGCGCCGGCTGGGCGCGTGGCTCGGCGCCGTCGATGTCGCGCAGCCCGGGAGCGCCTCCCGCCACACGAGCGGTGTACCCGGGGGTAGCGCGGCCCGGACGGCGCCGCAGCAGCCCCGCGACCCGCAGCTCGTTGACCACCACCGCGACGGCCAGCAGGACCAGGAGCGCCATCGCGAGCGCCGCGACCAGACGCAGCACCGCCCGGTCGATCGACACGTCGCCGAGGAGCCGGCGCAGCCAGCCGTTGTCAGCCTGCGGCTGCGGCGTGAACAGTGCGCGCAGCCAGCGCTTGACCTGCGCCCACCACCCCTGCGCGGCGTGCTCCGGCTCGCGGATGCGATCGAGCACGGAACGCACCTGCTGCGGGTGCAGAGTGAGGGTGGCGGGCGCGGTCGCACTCTCGCGCACCAGCGCCGCGTGCAGCGCACGCAACCCTTCCGCGTTCAGGAGGTTGTGGGGCGCCTTCCAGCCGGGCGGGAGCCAGGGCGCCCAGACGCTGTGCTCGAGCGTCGCGGTGAGGCCCGGGCAGCGCGCGGCGACACGCTCGTAGCCCACGTCGACACTCGGATCGAGCTGCGCGGCGCACTCATCGAGCGCCGCCAGGGCGTCCGGCTCGCGCGCGTGCACCGCCCCCGCTCCGAGCAGCAGCAGCGCAAGCAGTGCGCGCGCCACGGCTCTTCAGGCGGCGCTGATGCGCTGCGACAGGTCGGCGCCTTCCTTGCGCACCAGCAGATCGCCGTAGATCGCGAGGCCGATGGAGGAGTAATAGGGGGCAACGACGGCTCCGGCCGCCACCGCCATCACTCCCACGATGGCCGCGGTCATCACCAGGTCCCCGCTGCCGAATGCCACATACAGGAAACCCGTCAGGGAGGCGACCACGACATACAGGGCAACGAACAGGAACAGCGCCACGGTATAGACGGCCATGAGCCGCAACACGTTGCCGCCGGTGAGTTCCCAGCTGCGCGCCAGACTGCCCATGGCGCCGGCTTCCTCGACGACCATTGCCGTGAACGCGCACCCGAGTCGCACGGCCAGGTAGCCCAGAGGCAACAGCAGCAGCACGAGCAGCACATAGCGCGGCAAACCGGTCGCCAGGAACGTAGGAATGAGCAGCAGGCCGCATGCCGCCCCGAGCAGCAGCAACAGGGTCACGATGAGGAGCACGCGGCCGAACCAGCGCAGTGCCTGCAGCAACTCTCCGCCCGCCCGGTGGCCGGTGATGAGCCGGTACTCCCGCGCGGTCATGGCCACGTAGAACAGGGACGCCAGCACCGCGCAAACGAAGATCAGGATCAGGTTGGGCTGCAGCATGGACTGCACCACGGTCCTGCCGCGCACCAGCGAGTAGATATTGGGCAGCCGGCTCGACACCACGAACAATGCCCCGAACAGCAGGCACTTCACGAAGGTGCGCCGGTAGATCTGGAACGACAGGTCGAGGACCTCACCGACGGTCAGCGGCCGCGGCGGCGGATACAATGTTGGTTCCGGCATGAGCGCATCTTAGCGCCGTTGCATCCGAGCGCCTATGACAGCCGAAAGGATCGAGAGTCTGCTTGCGGAGGGCGCGGCCGCGCTGGCCGGCGGCGCCGCCGTGGCCGCCGACGTGCGTCTCGATGCGCAGCTGCTCCTCGCCCAGGTGCTGCGGGTGCCGCGGGCGCGGCTGCACTCCCATCCGCAGACGCCCATCGCTGCGGCGCAGGCGGCGGCCTACCGCAGCCTCATCGCGCGGCGCGCGGCCGGCGAGCCGCTCGCCTACCTCACCGGGCGGCGTGAGTTCTGGTCGCTCGAGCTTGCCGTGACACCCGCGGTACTGATCCCGCGGCCGGAAACGGAGCTTTTGGTCGAGCGCGCCCTCGCCCTCGGACCCGCCGCCGCGCGCGCGGCCGACCTCGGGACCGGCTCCGGGGCCGTGGCGCTGGCGCTCGCGCGCGAGCGGCCGCGCTGGCGGCTGCTCGCCACCGATGTGTCGGCGCCGGCGCTCGCGGTAGCGCGCGCCAATGCGGCCGCGCTCGGCCTCGGGAACGTGGAATTCCGCCACGGCAGCTGGTTCGAGCCGCTCGCGGGAGAGCGCTTTGAGCTGCTGCTCAGCAACCCGCCGTACGTCGCCGCGGACGACCCGGTGCTGGACGAGCCCGGGCTGAGCCGCGAGCCGCGGCTGGCGCTCACGCCCGGGGAGGATGCACTCGCGCACCTGCGCATCCTGGCGCGCGGCGCCGCGGCCCACCTGACGCCCGGCGGCTGGCTGCTGCTCGAGCATGGTGCGACGCAGGGCGCGGCGGTGCGCGGCGAGCTTGAAGCCGCGGGTCTCGCTCACGTACGCTCGCACCGCGATCTCGCCGGACACGAGCGCATGACGGAAGGACAACGATGATCAGATTCGAAACCTCCCACGGCGGCTTCACGATCGAGCTGTTTCCGCAGGAAGCGCCGGTCACGGTCGAGAATTTCCTCAAGTACGTCGACGACGGCTTCTTCGACGGCACGATCTTCCACCGCATCGTGCCGGGCTTCGTCATCCAGGGCGGCGGGCTCACCGCCGACTTCGGCAACAAGAAGACGCGCGCGCCGATCAGCAACGAGGCGAAGAACGGCCTGAAGAACACCCGCGGCTCGCTCTCCATGGCGCGCACCAGCGACATCAACAGCGCCACCTCGCAGTTCTTCGTGAACCTCAAGGACAACGCCTTCCTCGATCACGGGCCGCGCGATTACGGCTACGCGGTGTTCGCCCGGGTGACCGAGGGGCTGGAAGTGATCGACAAGATCGCAGCCGTCACCACCGGCCGCCGCAAGGGCTATACCGACGCGCCGCTCGAGGACGTGGTGATCGTGTCGGCGCGCCGCCTCGAGCCGCAATAGCCCCAAGCGCACCCGTGCCGCAACGCGGCTCGCTCGCTCGTCGACTGCTCAGGATCGCAGGCGCCGCCGCGCTCGCCCTGCTGCTGCTCACTGCGCTTCCGGTGCTGGTCCTGCGCTGGCTGCACCCGCTCACCACCGCCTTCATGCTCGAGGCACGAGCCGATGCGGCGCTCGCCGGCCAGCACGGCTACCGGCAGGACTACCGCTGGGCGAGCCTCGAGCAGATCTCCCCGCACGCGGCCATCGCGGTCATCGCCTCCGAGGACCAGCAGTTCCCCTTCCATGCGGGCTTCGACTTCGACTCGATCCGCGCGGCGGTGCGCGCCAGCGAGCACGGCAAGCGGCTGCGCGGCGCCAGCACCATCTCGCAGCAGGTCGCCAAGAACCTGTTTCTGTGGTCGGGACACAGCTTCGTGCGCAAGGGGCTCGAGGCCTGGTTCACCGTGCTGATCGAGACGCTCTGGCCCAAGGAGCGGATCCTGGAGATGTACCTGAACGTCGCGCAGTTCGGCGACGGCGTGTACGGAGTACAGGCGGCGGCGGAGCGTTTCTGGCACAAGCCCGCGGCGCGCCTCACTTCGGCGGAGGCCGCGCTGCTTGCGGCGGTGCTGCCCAATCCCCTGCGACTGCACGCCGAGCGCCCCTCGGCCTATGTGCTCGAGCGGCGCGACTGGATCCTCGGGCAGATGCGCGGCTTGGGCGGTGCCGGCTACCTGCGAGCGGTGGAGAAGGAGCGTTAGTATGTATATGGGACACTGCCAGGAGTCGCCACCATGAGCGGCCAGCTGCTTAACCGACGACAGTTCACCGCACGCTGTGCGGCCTTCGGCTTGTCGCTCCCTGTCTTGAGTGCCGCACTCGCTGCGCCGCCTGCCGCACGGACCGTAAAGCTGGCCGATGGCACGACCGTGCCGGCAGTCGGCCAGGGCTGCTGGCATCTCGGCCAGGGCAGACACCCTCCCGAGGTCGAGGAAGAGGCGCTGCGCACCGGCCTCTCGCTCGGCATGACGCTGCTCGACACCTCGGGGAACTACGGCGGCGGGCGCTCCGAGCAGCTGCTGAGTCACGTATTGGCCGGCGCGCGCGAGCGCATCTTTCTGGTCTCAAAGGTGGAAGGCGATGAGGTCGCCGGCGATGGCGTCGCACGTGCCTGCGCGGCGAGCCTCGCTCGCCTCGGAACCGACTACCTGGATCTCTATCTGCTGCACTGGCCGATCCCCAGCGCCGGGTTCCCCGCCGTCGTGGCGGCGTTCGAACAGCTGCGCGCGGCGGGTAAGATTCGCGCCTGGGGTGTTTCCAACTTCAACGTCGGCCAGATGGAAGACCTGCTGCGCGTTCCCGACGGCCATCGCTGCGCAACGAACCAGGTCCCCTACAGTCTCAACAACCGTCGCATCGAACGCGAGCTGCTGCCGTGGTGCCGGGAGCACAACATCCCGGTGATGGCCTATTCGCCGCTCGGCGGCGACAAGCACCTCGTGATCGGTGACCGCACGCTGGCGCAGCTCGGCACCGCCCATGGCTGCTCGGCAGCCGCGGTCGCGCTGGCCTGGGTGATTCGCGGCGGCACCGTCATCGCGATACCCGAAGCCGGCTCGCCGGCGCACGTCCGGGAAAACGCGGTGGCGCTTTCTCTGGCGCTCACGCCGGCCGACCTCCAGACCCTCGACACCGCGTTTCCAGGCCAGGCTGCCTGAAGTTTCGCCAAACCGAAAGAAGAACGAAATGCACGCCTCAACACTGACCGCCCCGATCGCGCGGACCCTCCTCGCAGTCACACTGCTGGCGGCCGCGCTCGGTGCGCGCGCGCAATCGCCCGAGACACTCACGCGCTATCCGACGCTGCACGGCGACACCGTCGTCTTCGTGGCTCACGACAACCTCTGGTCGGTGCCGCGGACCGGCGGTCTCGCGACGCGTCTCACCTCGGGTGCCGGCCGGGACGTGATGCCGCGCTTCTCACCCGATGGCCGCTGGCTCGCCTTCACCGGCGAGTACCAGGGCAACCGCGACGTCTACGTCATGCCCGCCGGAGGCGGCGCGGCGCGGCGGCTGACCTTCACCTCGGACGTCACCGGCGAGGCGCCGCTGCGCTGGGCCCCGAACAACCTGGTGATCGGCTGGACGCCGGACTCGCAGAACGTGATTTTCCTGTCACGGCGCGTGGCCTGGAATTCCTGGCTCAACATTCCCTTCAGCGTGCCGCTCGCAGGCGGTCTGCCGCAGCAGCTGCCGCTCGATCGCGGCGGCTTCATGAGCTACAGCCCCGACGGCCGGCAGATCGCCTACTCGCGCATCTTCCGCGATTTCCGCACCTGGAAGCGCTATCACGGCGGCCTCTCGCAGGAGCTCGACATCTACGACTTCAAGACCCACGAGCTCAAGCACGTGACCGACTGGTCGTGCACCTCGACCCAGCCGATGTGGTACGAGAAGACGGTCTACTTCCTCTCCGACCACGACGCCAACCAGCGCCGCAACATCTGGGCCTACGATGTCGCGAGCGGCGCATTCCGGGAGGTCACGCACTACAGCGACTACGACGTCGACTTCCCGAGCCTCGGCAACCGCACCGGCGGCGGGGCCGGAATCGTCTTTCAGGAAGGCGGCCACCTGCACGTCATCGATCTGCCCTCCGAGGAGGTGCATGACCTCGCGGTCAGCGTGCCCGATGACGGCACGCGCACCGGCCCGCGCTGGGTCGATGCCCACAACACGCTGCGCGAGATGGACACCGCCCAGCAGCCCGACTTCGACCTCGCGCCGAACGGCGGGCGTGCGGTGTTCTCCGCGCGCGGCGACCTCTTCAGCGTGCCGGCCGAGCACGGCAACACCCGCAACCTCACCGCGACCTCGAATGCCGACGAGGATCACCCGAGCTGGTCTCCCGATGGCAAGACGATCGCTTACACGACGGATGCGTCCGGCGAGCAGCAGATCGCCGTGCGCCCGGCCGAGGGCGGCGCGGAGCGGCTGCTGACGCACTTCGAGCGCGGATTCTTCTACCGCCCGCGCTGGTCGCCGACCGGCGACCGGCTGGCGTTCAGCGACAACGAGCATCGGCTCTGGATCGTCGCGGCCGCCGGCGGTGAGCCCGTGCAGGTCGCGCAGGACCGCTACAACGAGATGCACGATCAGGCCTGGTCCCCGGACGGGCGCTGGCTCGCCTACAGCGTCACCGCGCCAAACCAGTTGACCGGACTGTGGCTCTACAACGTCGAGAGCCGCAAGGCCACCCTGGTGAGCGATGGCCGCTCGAACGACTCGTCGCCCGAGTTCGATCCGACCGGCAAGTACCTGCTGTTCCTCTCCACCCGCCATGAGAATGCGACCGTCAGCCAGTCGGAGTTCAACGTCGCGACGCTGCGCATGGTCGGCGTCTACATCGTGACCCTGAAGCGCGAGGCGGCCTCGCCCTTTGCGCCGCGCTCGGACGAAGGAGTACCCAAAGAGGAAACCAGGGACGAGTCGCAGGACGCCACCCACGGTGACGACAACGACAAAGGGGCCAAGCAAGCCAAGCCCCGGCCGCCCAAGCCGGTCGAGATCGATCTCGAGGGCCTGATGGCGCGCGCGGTGCCGCTGCCGATCCCGGGGGCGAACATCACCGGGCTCGAGGTCCGCAAGGACAAGGTCTACTACTACACCACTCCCGATCAGACGTTCGAGGGTCCCTTGCCGGGCGAGAAGCCGGCGCTGCACGTCTACGACCTCAAGGAGCGCAAGGACGCTACGGTCCTCGAAGGCCTGAGCTCCTACGCGCTGTCCGCCGATGGCAAGAAGGTCCTGTACAAGCTGGAGAAGGACTTTCTTATCGCCGACGCGGTGGCGGACGCGGCCAAAGCCAAGGACGGCCCGAAGAAGCTCGATCTCGCGCACATGCGCGTGCTGGTGAGTCCGCCGGCGGAATGGGCCGAGATGTTCAACTCCGCCTGGCGGCTCGAGCGCGACTTCTTCTATAGCCGCAAAATGAACGGCGTCGACTGGCCCGCGGTGCGCGCCTCCTATGCGAAGCTGCTGCCGCTCGCCGGGTCGCGCGGCGACCTGAACTACCTGATCGGCGAGGTCCAGGGTGAGCTCGGCAACTCACACACCTACGTCGGCGGGGGCGACGAGATGCCCGAGGAGCAGCGCGCACCGACCGCGTTCCTCGGCGTCGACTTCGCGCTCGATGCGCCTTCCGGGCGTTACCGTCTCGCGACCATCTACCGGGGGGACAACACCCGCGAGGCCTACCGCTCGCCGCTCACGCAGCCGGGAATCGATGTGAAGGCGGGCGACTACCTGCTCGCCATCGACGGCACGGAGCTGCGCGCCCCGGTCGATCCCTACAGTCTCCTGGTCGGCAAGCAGGACTCCACGGTGCGGCTCACGGTCGCGGACTCCGCCACCGGCAAGCGCCGCGACGCGGTCGTGCAGCCGGTGAAGAACGAGCTCTCGCTGCGCGAGCAGGCGTGGATCGACCATAACCGCGAGCTGGTCGACAAGGCCTCCGGGGGCCGGGTCGCCTACATCTATCTCTCCGACATGGAAGCGCTCGGCATCGCACAGTTCGTGCGCCAGTTCTACGCGCAGCTCGACAAGCAGGCACTGATTCTGGACGAGCGCTGGAACGGCGGTGGCAACATCGACCAGATCGTGCTCGAGCGGCTGCGGCGCGTGCTCGCCGGCATGGACACCAACCGCAACGGCGTCGGCACGACGGAGCCGCAGCAGCTGATCCGCGGCCCGAAGATCTGCCTGATCAATCACTACTCGGCGTCCGACGGCGATCTCTTCCCGTTCTACTTCCGCCAATACAAGCTCGGCCCGCTGCTCGGCACGCGCACCTGGGGCGGGGTGCGCGGCATCCGCGGGGACTGGGGCCTGCTCGATGGCGGCTACATCACGATCCCCGAGGACGCGGTCTACGGACTCGACTCGCAGTGGGTGATCGAAAACCACGGCGTGGCACCGGACATCACGGTCGACGACTCGCCCGCGGACTGGATGCGCGGGCACGACGTGCAGCTCGAGGCGGCGATCAGTTACATCCTGGGCGAGCTGCAGAAAAAGCCGGAGCCGCTGCCACCCCCGCCGCCCGCGCTGCCGGCCTATCCACAGGGACCGGGGGCGCAGTAACCCGCGGGCGTCAGCCTGGCCCGGCGGCCAGGTTGGGCCGGCAGCTGAAGAAGACATTGACGGTCAGCCGGCCGGTGGCCGGATCCGTCGTCAGGCGCTCGGGGGTGTCGATCTGTCCGGTGTGCAGCAGTGCGCCGGAATAGAAGACGGCGCGATTCCAGCGCGCCGGTACCGTGGCCGCGCGCCTGAAGTACGCATTGCTGTCGCACAGGTATGACGGCTGGATACCGTAGCGCCCGGTGAACTGCGCGGCGCTCATGGCGGCTGAATCGGCGAGCAGCTGCGAGGTCTCCGCGAAGGAGCGCGTGGCCTCGTAGAAGCTGGTGCCGCCGAGCGTCTCATCGTGGAACAGGTACAGGACGCTCGCCTGGCGCGTCAGGCGCGGATCGCCGAGCGGCGGATCCTGATGGCAGATCCACTGCCCGGGGCTCAACTCCGCGGGCGCCAGTGTCACCATCGAATAGCGGCAGATCATCTGCACGAGGCGCCGCGCGTCGAAGTAGCGGCGCATGTGAAAGGCAAAGAACTCGCGCAGCGCGTGGCCCGCACCCGCATCGATCGCGAGCGAGATGCCCGGGTAGCCGCTCGCCGCCGCGGATACGAACTCGGCCCGGCGTGCCACCGCGTAGCGGACCCACTCCTGCGGGAACCTGAGGATGTCATCCACCACGCAGCAGTAACCGCCATTGCCGAAGCGCAATACCTCGACCCGCGGCCGCGGATTGAAGCTCAGGTCCACGGTTGGCACTCGTTGCGATGCGGGCCTGCGAGCTTGAACTCGGCCCGGATGCGATGCAACCGCCCGGGTCGCGCACACCGGCCACACCGACCGCGCGAGTTGATTAGAATGTGGCTGAGCAGCCGGCCACTACAACAACTCGCCGGGAGAGCCAGGGGGCACACATGCGCGGCGGCTTCGCGCGAACGACTTTGATCGCGACGCTGGGGCTGGCAGCGGCGACGGCAGCACGCGGCTCCCCGACGCTCCTCACGCACGTCAACGGCTACACCCTGAGCGCAGGCCGGCTCGTGCAGTTCAATGCGCTGGCCTTCGATCATGGCCGGGTTCTCGAGGCCGGCGACGCGGCGGTCCTCGCGCGCAAGCACCCCGATGCGAAGCGCCTGGACGGTCACGGCAGGACTTTGCTCCCGGGGCTCATCGACGCGCACGGACACGTGCTGGATCTGGGGCTGGAGAGCACACAGATTCAGCTGGTGGGAACGACGAGCCTGGCGCAAGCCCAGCAACGCATTCGCGATTACGCGCGCTCGCATGCGAGCAGCCACTGGCTGCTCGGCGACGGCTGGAACCAGGTGTTGTGGGGACTCGGCCGCTTTCCACTCGCCAGCGAGCTCGATTCCGCGGTCAGCGACCGGCCAGTCGTTCTCTGGCGCGTCGACGGACACGCCGCGTGGCTCAACACCGCGGCCCTGCGCGTGGCCGGCATCACCCGGGCGACACCCGATCCGGCCGGCGGACGCATCGAGCGCGACCCGGACGGCAGTCCGGCCGGCGTACTGGTCGACAAGGCGATGCAGCTGGCTGATCGTGTCGTACCGCCGCCGACCGATGCTGAGCGCCGCGCGGCGCTGCGGGCCGCGTTTGCGCACCTGAACTCCGTCGGCCTGACCGGCGTCGGCGATGCCGGCTGTCCCGCCTGGGAGATCGCTCTGTACCGCGAGCTGGCCGACCGGGGTGAGCTCACGGTGCATATGTACGCGATGATTCGTGACACCGGTGCGGATTTCGACGCCCTGGCGAAGAGCGGCCCGCTCATCGGTTACGGCGACGACCGGCTCACCGTACGCGCGGTGAAGCTCTTTGCCGACGGCGCGCTCGGCAGCCGTGGTGCGGCGCTGCTGGCGCCCTATTCGGACATGCCGTCGCAGCGGGGGCTGCTGTTCATGACCGATGATGAGATGGAGCACAAGGTAGAGAAGGCGTTGCGGGCCGGTTATCAGGTCAACATCCACGCGATCGGCGATGCCGCCAACCACCAGGTGCTCGATGCCTTCGAGCGCGCCTATGCGGCCGTTGGCGGCCGCGAGCTGCGCAACCGCATCGAGCACGCGCAGGTCGTGGCGTTGAGCGACATTCCGCGGTTCAGGCAACTCGAGCTTGTCGCGTCCATGCAGCCGACGCACGCCACGAGCGACAAGAACATGGCCGAGGATCGCATCGGACCGGAGCGCCTCAAGGGTGCGTACGCGTGGCGCACGTTTCTCGATCAGGGGACCCGCATCGCCGGTGGCTCGGACTTCCCGGTCGAGTCCGATAATCCGTTCTTCGGGTTGCATGCCGCGGTGACGCGCCAGGATCACGACAACCAGCCACCCGGCGGCTGGCATCCGGAGCAGGCGCTGACACTGCTCGAGGCATTCCGCGCCTTCACGATCGATGCGGCCTACGCCGAACACTGGGATCAATCGATCGGCTCGCTCGAGCCCGGCAAATGGGCCGACTTCATCCTCACCGACCGCGACCTGTTCAAGGTGGCGCCGGCGGACATCTGGAAGATCCGCGTCGAGCAGACCTGGATCGCGGGCCGCAGGGTATATGCGAGGAGCGACTAGCGGCCCGGTCCCCGCCGGGCGGTCTCGATCGCGGCGATGTCGATCTTCGTCATTCCCATCATCGACTCGAACGCGCGCCTGGCGGCCGCCCGGTCGGGACCGGCGATCGCCTCGAGCAGCGCGCGCGGTGTGATCTGCCACGACAGGCCCCATCGGTCCTTGCACCATCCGCATTGGCTCTCGGCTCCGCCGTTAGCGACGATCGCGTGCCAGTAGCGGTCGGTCTCGGCCTGATCCTCGGTGACGATCTGGAACGAGAACGCCTCGCTGTGTTTGAAGGCTGGACCGCCGTTGAGGCCGAGGCAAGGGATTCCCAACACCGTGAACTCCACGCTGAGAACCTGTCCCTGCCTGCCGTCCGGGTAATCGCCGGGAGCGCTGTGGACCGCGGTGACCTCGCTGTTCGGAAAGATCTGCGCGTAGAACCTGGCGGCTTGTTCCGCTGCGCCGTCGTACCAGAGACAAATCACATTCCTGGCCACGTTTCAGTCCTCCTTCACGGCTCGTAACCCAGATTGGCCGACAGCCAGCGCTGCGCTTCCGCGAGCGTGATTCCCTTGCGGCGCGCGTAATCCTCAACCTGATCGCGATCGATCTTGCCGAGCGCGAAGTAGCGCGACTCGGGGTGCGCGATGTACCAGCCGCTCACCGCCGCGGTCGGGTACATGGCGTAGGAGTCGGTGAGGCGGATGCCGGCGCTGCGCTCGACGTCGAGCAGCTGCCACAGCTGCGCCTTCTCGGCGTGATCGGGGCAGGCGGGGTAGCCCGGCGCCGGGCGGATGCCGCGGTATTGCTCGTGCACCAGCTGCTCGTTGGTGAGCGTCTCGCCGGAGGCATAGCCCCAGAGCTCGCGCCGCACGCGCTCGTGAAAGTGCTCGGCGGCCGCCTCGGCGAAGCGGTCGGCGAGCGCCTTCAGCATGATGGCTGAATAGTCGTCGTGGGCGCGCTCGAAGCGCGCCACGTGCTCCTCGATGCCGATCCCGGCGGTGACGGCGAAGGCGCCGAACCAGTCGCGCACGCCGCTCGACTTCGGCGCCACGTAGTCCGCCAGGCACTCGTGCGGCTGCCCCTCGGGCTTGCCCTTCTGCTGGCGCAGGAAGTGCAGCGTCGCGAGCACCTCCTGGCGCGCCTCGCTCGCATGGATCTCGACGTCATCGCCCACGGCGTTCGCCGCAAAGAGCCCGAGCACGGCGTTGACCCTGAGCCAGCGCCCGCCGATCAGCTCCTTCAGCATGCGCCGCGCGTCCGCGTACAGATTGCTCGCCGCTTCGCCGAACTTCGGGTCGGTGAGGATGTCGGGAAACTTCCCGGAGAACTCCCAGGCGTTGAAGAACGGCATCCAGTCGATGTAGCCGAGGAGCTCGGTCAGCGGGTAGTCGGCGAAGCGATGCACGCCCGGCAGGCGCGGCTGGGGCGCGGCGTAGGCGCTCCAGTCGAGCGCGCGGCGGTTGGCGCGCGCCGCGGCGAGCGTGAGCTCCGGCACCTTGACCTTCCTGGCGGCGTGCTGCTCGCGGCGCCGCGCGTGCTCGACGTTCACCTCGGCGAGGAAGGCGGTGCGCGCCGCGGGTGTGGACAGCCTCTGGCACACCCCCACGGAGCGCGAGGCGTCCTTCACGTACACCACGGCGCCGGTGTACTGCGGCGCGATCTTCACCGCGGTGTGGGCCGGGGAAGTGGTGGCACCGCCGATCAGGAGCGGCAGCACGAAGCTCTGCCGCTGCATCTCCCGGGCCACGTGCACCATCTCGTCGAGCGAGGGCGTGATCAGGCCCGAGAGCCCGATGAAGTCCGCCTGCTCGCGCCGCGCGGTCTCGAGGATCTTCTCGCACGGCACCATGACGCCGAGGTCGATGACCTCGTAGTTATTACACTGCAGCACCACGCCGACGATGTTCTTGCCGATGTCGTGCACGTCGCCCTTGACGGTGGCCATGACGATGCGGCCGTTGGTGCGCTGCGCGGCGGCGTCCTTGCTGTTCTCGATGAACGGCACCAGGTGCGCCACCGCGCGCTTCATCACACGGGCGCTCTTCACCACCTGCGGCAGGAACATCTTGCCGGCGCCGAACAGATCGCCGACCACGTTCATGCCGTCCATGAGCGGGCCTTCGATCACCGCGAGCGGACGCTCGGCGCCGAGCCGTGCCTCCTCGGTGTCCTCGATGACGAAGTCGTCGATGCCCTTGACGAGCGCGTATTCGAGACGCTTGGCCGTAGGGAGCTTGCGCCACTCGAGGTCCTCGCGGCGCCGCGCGCCACCGCCCTCACCCTTGAAGCGCGCGGCGATCTCGAGCAGCCGCTCGGTCGCATCCGGGCGGCGGTTGAGCACCACGTCCTCGCAGGCCTCGCGCAGGTCCGCGGGCAGCTGCTCGTACACCCCGAGCTGCCCGGCGTTGACGATACCCAGGTCCATGCCGGCGGCGATCGCGTGATAGAGGAACACCGAGTGCATCGCCTCGCGCACCAGGTCGTTGCCGCGGAACGAGAACGACACGTTGCTGACCCCGCCCGACACCAGTGCGTGCGGCAGCTCGCGCTTGATGCGGCGCGTCGCCTCGATGAACGCCAGCCCGAAGCCGTTGTGCTCCTCGATGCCCGTCGCGATGGCGAAGATGTTGGGATCGAAGATGATGTCCTCGGCCGGGAAGCCGACGCGCTCGGTGAGGATGCGATAGGCGCGCGCGCAGATTGCCACCCGGCGGTCGAGCGAGTCGGCCTGGCCCTGCTCATCGAAGGCCATGATGACCGCCGCGGCGCCGTAGCGGCGCAGCGTGCGCGCGTGGTCGATGAAGGGTTCCTCGCCCTCCTTGAGGCTGATCGAGTTGACGATCGGCTTGCCCTGCACGCACTTCAATCCCGCCTCGATCACCGTCCACTTGGACGAGTCGATCATGACCGGCACGCGCGCGATGTCGGGCTCGGAGGCCACGAGGTTGAGGAAGCGCGTCATGGCGGCTTCCGAATCCAGCATGCCCTCGTCCATGTTGACGTCGATCACCTGCGCGCCGCTTGCGACCTGCTGGCGCGCCACCTCGAGCGCCGCACCGTAGTCGCCCGCCTCGATGAGCTTGCGGAACTTCGCCGAGCCGGTGACGTTGGTGCGCTCGCCGACGTTCACGAACAGACTCTCCGCGTCGATGTTGAGCGGCTCGAGACCTGCGAGCCGGCACTTCACCGGCAGCGAGGCGACCCGGCGCGGTGCGCGCCCGGCGACTGCCTCGCGCAGCATGCGGATGTGCTCCGGGGTGGTGCCGCAGCAGCCGCCGACGATGTTGACGAGCCCCGACTCGGCGTACTCGCGCAGGATCTGCGCGGTCTCGCGCGGGGCCTCGTCGTACTCGCCGAAGGCGTTGGGGAGCCCGGCGTTCGGATAGGCGCACACGCAGGTGTCGGCGACCCGCGCCAGCTCCTCCACGTACGGCCGCAGCGCCGCGCCGCCGAGCGCGCAGTTGAGCCCCACGAACAGCGGCTCGGCGTGCCGGATCGAGTTCCAGAAGGCCTCGGGAGTCTGCCCGGAGAGGATGCGGCCCGAGGCGTCGGTGATGGTGCCGGAGACGGCGAGCGGCACGCTCATGCCGATCTCCTCGAAGAGCGTAAGGGCCGCGTAGATCGCCGCCTTGGCGTTGAGCGTGTCGATGACGGTCTCGATCAGCAGCAGGTCGGCCCCGCCCATGACGAGCGCCCGCGACGCCTCGCGGTACGCCGTCACCAGCTCCTCGAAGCTGACGGCGCGCTGACCGGGGTCGTTGACGTCGGGGGAGAGCGAGGTCATGCGCGTCGTCGGGCCGAGCGCCCCGGCGACGAAGCGCGGCGTACCGGACTCGCGCGCGAACTCGTCCGCCGCGGCGCGCGCCAGGCGCGCGGCGCGGTAGTTGAGCTCGGGGACCAGCGCCGCCGTGCCGTAGTCGGCCTGCGATACCGGGTTCGAGTTGAAGGTGTTGGTCTCGATCATGTCGGCGCCGGCGGCGAGATAGGCGCGGTGGATGCCGGCGACGATGTCGGGGCGCGTCAGCGTGAGGATGTCGTTGTTGCCGCGCAGGTCGTGGCCGTGCTGCGCGAAGCGCTCGCCGCGGAAACCGCGCTCATCCAGCCGGTGCTGCTGGATCATGGTGCCCATGGCGCCGTCGAGCAGCACGATGCGCTCGCCGAGCAGCCCCTTGAGGCGCTCGATGCGCGTGCGCCGCTCGGTCTCATCGGGCGGCTCGAGGGCGTACGGTACGGCGACGCTCGGCGCGGCGTCGCCCGCGGACTTGGGCTCACGGTCGGCCCGCGGTGCGGCTGTGTGCCCGGCGTGGGCGCAGCCGCTCACGCGCTCACCCCGCGGGGCTGCTGCGACGCTGCGGCGCTGCGCGTCCCGGGCCGCAGTCCCAGCGCATGGCAGATCGCGTAGGTCAGCTCGGCGCGGTTCAGCGTATAGAAGTGGAACTCGCGCACACCGTGGCGCGCCAGTGCCTCGACCTGCTCGATCGCGACGCCGGCGGCGAGCAGCCGGCGGGTCTCCTCGTCGGCCTCGAGGCCCGCGAAACGCTCGTGGAGCCACGCGGGCACGCGCGTGCCGCAGCGGCTGGCGAAGCGCAGCACCTGGGGGAAGCGCGTGATGGGCAGAATGCCCGGAACGATGGGCGCGCTGATGCCGGCAGCCGCGCAGCGGTCACGAAAGCGCAGGAAGATTTCCGTGTCGAAGAAGAACTGGGTGATGGCGCGGTTCGCGCCGGCATCGAGCTTGCGCTTGAGATTGATGAGGTCTTCGTCCGCGGAGCGCGCCTCGGGGTGCGTCTCGGGGTAGGCGGCGACGGAGATGTCGAACGGCGCCACGGACTTCAGTGCCGCGACCAGGTCGGCGGCCCAGGCGAAGCCCCCGGCCTGCGGCACGTGGCGGCCCGCGCCGCCCGGCGGGTCGCCGCGCAGGGCCACCAGGTGGCGGATCCCTTGCGCCCAGTAGCCGCGTGCGATGGCGAGAATCTCCCCGCGCGGCGCGCCGACGCAGGTGAGGTGCGGAGCACCCGTGAGCGGCGTCTCGCGCTGGATGCGCGTCACGAGCTCGTGCGTGCGCTCGCGCGTCGAGCCATCCGCACCGTAGGTCACCGAGACGAAGGCCGGGGCGAGCGGCGCGAGGCGCTCGAGCGAGCGCCACAAGGTCGCCGCCATCGCCGCATCGCCCGGCGGGAAGAACTCGAACGAGACGCGGATCCCGGCGGCGGCGCTCACCGGCCGCTCCCCGCGCGCGGCGCCGCGTCCGGCGCGGCCTCGGCAGCTCCCGCGGGTCGTGCCGCCGCCGCCAGCAGGTGCTCGCCGTCGGCTTCGATGGGGCTTAAGCGCTCGCACGACAGCCGCGATTCCCCGAGCAGCCGTCGCAGCCGCGCCAGCGGGTGCTCGACGATGCGCGCGTGCGCGTTTTCGAGCGACTCGTAGCGCTGGAAGATCCACAGGCGCCCGCCCGGCGCGACGCGGGGGGCGAGCTGCGCGAGCAAAGGGCCGAGGAGCTCTTCGCTCCCCCCCGGCGGGCTGCACAGCACCGCATCGAAGGGGCCGCCGGCGCGCGCGAAGTCCTGCTCGCCGAACTCCCCCGGGCGCGCTGCCACCAGCACCCGGCAGTTGAGGCCGCGCGCTTCCGCGAACGAGCGCACGGCCTGGGCGGCGCGGCGCGAGGGCGCAAGGACGGTGGCGACCCGCGCGCGGGCGAGGAGCTCCAGATGCGCGGCACCCACCAGAAGCACGCTCACCGGCTGCGCGTCGAAGCCGCTCGACTCGACGAACGCGCGCAACGCGCGCTCGAGGCGCGGCTGCGACAGGGAAGGACTGCCCTGCGTCTCGAGCGCCTGCGCCGCCCGCGCCTGCGCGCGATCGCGCACCAGCAGCGGGTGGCGGCGATCGACCTGCAGCAGCAGTCCCCGCACGAAGCTCACCGCACCCGCATCCGCACAGAGCCCGTAGCGCACCCATTGGCCTTCCCGGGTGCGCGCCAGCAATCCCGCTTCGCACAGGATCTTCAGGTGCCGCGACACCCGCGGCTCGCTCTGCCGCAGGGCCTGGGCGAGATCGGAGACCGTCAGTCCCCCCTCCCCGCACAGCGCCAGCAGCCGCAGGCGGCTCGGCTCACCGGCGGCCTTCAGCCAGACCACCATCTGGGAAGGCAGTGTCGTTTCCATTCAATAATTGTACATGTCTTTAAATATTGCCGGCGAGCTGGCCAGCCCCAACGGCGAGCATCGGGCACGAGTCGGCCCGCGCGCGTGCGGGGCGGACGCGCGCTGGATATTATCTTGCTAATGAAACAATAGGCGGGGAACGACGGCCTAGTGGATCTCGCTTGGACCCGGGGTCGTCTCCCCCGCCGGGAAGAGCGCATCGACGTCGGGCGTCTCGAAGCGATACGGGCGCTGGCAGAACTCGCAGATCACCGTCACCGAGCCCTGCTCCTTGAGTACGTCGCGCACTTCCTCCTCCCCGAGTGCCCGCAGCAGCGTCGCCACCCGCCCCTCGCCACAGCGGCACTCGAAGCGCACCGCGGCGCCGCGGAAGAGCCGCAGATCCTGCTCCGGGAAGCCGCGCTTGAGGAGATCCTCGACCGGATTGTTGAGGAGCCCGGCGGGCTCGAGACGCGCGATACCGCGCTGCGCGTCCACCCAGGAGACGTTCGACTCCTCGTCGTCGGGACCGGGGAGCTTTTGTACCAGGAGGCCCGCCGCGTGGGCCGCATCCGCCGCCAGCAGTACGCGGGTCGGCAGCTGTTCCGAGCTGGCGAAATAGGCCTCCAGCGATTCGGCGAGCGAGTGGCCCTCGAGCGGCACGACGCCCTGATAGCGGGAGCCCTTCTCGTCCGCCTCGATGGTCACCGTGAGGAGCCCGCCGGTGCCGACGAGCTCGCGAAATACCGCCTCCGGCGCCGCAGCGCGCGGGATGGCCTCCACCGCCGCCTCCTCGAACCGCGCCAGCGCCCGGAGCCTGAAGTCGTGCGTGCATTGGGCGACCAGCAGCCGCACCGCGCCGTCCCCCTGCAGCTGGAACGTCAGGGTGCCCTGGAACTTGAGACTCGCCGCGAGCAGCACCGCCGCGGCCACCGCCTCGCCGAGCAGCGTCTCGACCGGCGCGGGATAACGGGCGTGCGCACGCAGCGCGGTCCAGGCCACGCCGAGGTGCGCCCAATGGCCGCGCACCGGCTGTCTCTCGAAGATGAAGCGCCGTACCATATCGGTGCCGGCGTTTGCGCCCTGCGTCATGCGCGCACAATGAGGCCGCCGGAAGCGCAACTCAACCGCGGCAAATCCCCGGCCGGGCACGCGCCGCGCACTCGCGCGATGATTCTTTTGCGTCCCCCGTGAGCCGCATCACATCGGTCACGCGCGCCCCCGTGGCATCGTCGCAAACGTGCCTAAGGTACTGATTTATGAGACCCGGCGGCTCGTTCTGCCACTCGAGACGGTAGTCGATGCCGTACTCGAGCTCGACCGCGAGCGCGGTGGACGCCTCGCGATGGCGAGCATCGCGGACGCGCGCATCGAGGAGGGCGAGAACCCGGGGCTGATCCTCGAGGTGCTGCAGCCGGATGCGATCGCAGCCGACGCGCGCCGCTACCCGCTGGCGGCCATCGCCGCGGCGGTGATTCATTACTGCTGGAAGACCCGCGTGCCGCTGCCGCGCAACTGGTCCAAGAGCATCGAGATCGTCCCCGAGGGTTTTGCGCTCGCGCTGCAGGGCACGGTCGAGATCCAGCGCCGCCATGGCGGCTTCGCGACCAGCGCGCCGCACGCGACCGATGAAGCCGCGCTCGCCGCCGAAGCCCAAGCGACAGCCGAGCCCGCGGCCGCCGAGGCACCCGTCAGCCGCTGAGCTTCTTGCGCAGCAGCTCGTTGAGCTGCGCCGGATTCGCCTTGCCGCCGGTCGCCTTCATCACCTGTCCCACGAAGAAGCCGAACAGCTTGTCCTTGCCCGCGCGGTACTCGGCCAGCTGACCCGGACTCTTACCGATGACCTCGTCGATCACGCGCTCGATGGCGGCGCTGTCGGTGATCTGGCGCAGGCCCCGCTCGGCGATCACCGCGTCGGCCTCCACGCCGTCCGACCACATGGCCTCGAAGACTTCCTTGGCGAGCTTGCCGGAGATGGTCTGGTCGGCGATGCGCTCGAGGAGTCCTGCGAGCCGTGCGGCCGTCGATGCGGCTCGCACCGACCTCGAGATTCTCCTTGTTCAATGCGGCGGCCAGCTCGCCCATGACCCAGTTGGCGGCGAGCTTGGCGTCCGCGGGCGCCGCGCGCACCACCGCCTCGTAGTAGTCGGCGAGCTCGCGGCTGGCGGTCAGGACCAGGGCGTCGTACGCCGAGAGGCCGTACTGCGAGGCGAAGCGCGCCGCCTTGTGGTCGGGAAGCTCAGGCAGCGTGGCGCGCACCGCATCGATGAAAGCGGCGTCGAGCACCACCGGCAGCAGGTCCGGGTCGGGGAAGTAGCGGTAGTCGTTGGCTTCTTCCTTCGAGCGCATGGAGCGCGTCTCGCCCTTGTCGGGATCGTAGAGGCGCGTCTCCTGCACCACCTTGCCGCCCCCCTCGAGGAGCTCGATCTGCCGCGCGACCTCGTAGTTGATGGCGCGCTCTCGACGAAACGGAACGAGTTCAGATTCTTGATCTCGGCGCGCGTGCCGAGCTTCGTCGGCTCCGGTCCTGCGCACCGAGACGTTGGCGTCGCAGCGGAACGAGCCCTCCTGCATGTTGCCGTCGCAGATCTCGAGGTAGCGCACCAGCGTGTGCACCTTCTTCATGTAGGCGACCGCTTCCTTAGCCGAGCGCAGCTCGGGCTCGGAGACGATTTCGACCAGCGGCGTGCCGGCGCGGTTGAGATCGACACCCGTCAGCCCCGGCAGCCCCTCGTGCAGCGACTTGCCGGCGTCCTCCTCGAGGTGCGCGCGCGTGATGCCGACACGCTTGACGGTGCCGTCCTCGAGCACGATGTCGAGCGTGCCTTTGGCAACGATCGGCAGCTCGTACTGGCTGATCTGGTAGCCCTTCGGGCAGGTCGGGGTAGAAGTAGTTCTTGCGCGCGAATACCGAGCGCGGCGCAATCGTCGCGTCGATCGCGAGTCCGAACTTCACCGCCATGCGCACCGCCGCGGCGTTCAGCACCGGCAGCACGCCCGGATAGCCGAGATCGACGAGGTTGGCCTGCGCGTTGGGCGGCGCGCCGTAGGCGGTGGCGGAGCCGGAGAAGATCTTCGAGCGCGTCGCGAGCTGCGCGTGGATCTCGAGGCCGATGACGGTCTCCCAGGCGCTCATGCGATAGCCCCGCGGGATGCGCGTATGCCAGTCGGTCTCGCCGCTGGATAGGCGTGCGCGACGTTCAGCAGCCGCGCCTCGCAGAAGTGCGGGCCGATGATCTGCAGCCCCACCGGCAGGTCCGCCCACGAAGCCGCACGGCACCGACACCGCCGGGGAGCCCGGCGAGGTTCGCGCCGATGGTGTAGATGTCGTTCAGATACATGGTGATGGGGTCTTCGGTCTTGGCCCCGATCGCGAACGCGGCCGTCGGCGTGGTCGGTCCCATGAGCGACGTCGACCTCGCCGAAGGCACGCGTGAAGTCGGCGCTGATCAGCTGCCGCACGCGCTGCGCCTTGAGGTAGTAGGCGTCGTAGTAGCCGGCCGACAGCACGTAGGTGCCGGTCATGATGCGCCGCTTGACCTCGGCGCCGAAGCCCTCGCCGCGCGAGCGCCGGTACAGGTCCATGAGATCGCGCGGGTTTTCGCAGCGGTGGCCGTAGCGCACGCCGTCGAAGCGCGCGAGGTTCGAGGAGCACTCGGCCGGCGCCACGACGTAGTAGGTCGGCACCGACAGCGGCAGATTCGGCAGGCTCACCTCGGTGAGCCGCGCGCCGAGGCTCTCGAACACCTCGAGCGCCTCGCGGATACGCTGCTCGTTGGCCGGGTCGAGGCCCTTGTCGAAGAACTCCTGCAGCAGCCCGATCTTCAGCCCCTTGAGCGGCGCTGCGAGCGCGGCGACGTAGTCCGGCACCGCGCGCTCGACGCTGGTGGAGTCGTGCGGATCGAAACCCGCCATCTCGCCGCAGCATGCAGCGCGGCATCGGCCGCGCTGCGATGTGAGCGTGCCGCCCTGATCGAGGCTCGAGGCGAACGCGATCATGCCGTAGCGCGACACGCGCCCGTAGGTGGGCTTGAGGCCGGTGACGCCGCACAGCGCCGCGGGCTGGCGGATCGAGCCGCCGGTGTCGGTCGCGGTCGCCACCGGCACGAGCCGCGCGGCGACCGCCGCCGCCGAGCCGCCCGAGGAGCCGCCGGGCACCAGGCGCTGATCCCAGGGATTGCGCACCGGACCGTAGAAGCTGGTCTCGTTGGAGGAGCCCATCGCGAACTCGTCCATGTTGGTCTTGCCGAGCATGACCGCGCCGGCGCCCTTCAGCTTCGCGACCACGGTGGCGTCGTAGGGCGAGACGAAGTTCGCCGAGCATGCGCGAGCCGCAGGTGGTGCGGACTCCCTGCGTGCAGAAGATGTCCTTGTGCGCGATCGGCACCCCGGTGAGCGCCCCGCCGGTACCGGCGGCGAGCGCCCGGTCGGCCGCCGCGGCCTCGCTGAGCGCGCGCTCACGCGTCACCGAGATGAAGGCATTGAGCGTCGCCTGGCTCGCCTCGATGCGCTCGAGGAACGCTTCGGCCAGCTCGACGCTCGAGAAGCGCCTGGCGCGCAGCCCCGCGGCGAGCTCGGTGAGCCCCATGTGATGCAGTTCACTCATTTGCCGCTCACTCGATCACCTTGGGCACGAGGTAGAGCCCGGCGGCGACCTGCGGGGCGTTGCGCTGGTACACTCGTGGTGGTCCTGCTCGGTGACCTCGTCCGGCCGCAGCCGCTGCGACAGCCCCGGCAGCGGGTGGGCCATGGGCGTCGACGCCCGCGGTATCGACCCGCTCCAGCGCGCCGACGAACTCGAGGATGCTCGAGAGGCTCCTCTGGTAGACGGGAATCTCGGCGGCGCTGAGCTCCAGGCGCGCCAGGTGCGGCGATGCTCTCGATCTGCTCGCGAGTGAGGCTCATGGGAGTGCGGCTCGTGTGCGGCTGCGGGAAGCGAAAAATGAGCGGAAAATCATACATGTTGCCTTGCTGAATGTCCTGTCGGTTGCTAGATTACCGGCCACTTTCGGGGTCTTCCCCCACTTCCGGTCGCTTCATGTTCAAACGCCTGCGCGGCTATTTCTCCAGCGATCTCTCGATCGACCTGGGTACGGCCAACACCCTCATTTACGTGCGCGACAAGGGCATCGTGCTCAACGAGCCGTCGGTCGTCGCGGTGCAGGACGAGCCGCACGCGGCGGCAAGGTCATCGTCGCGGTCGGCACCGAGGCCAAGAGCATGCTCGGCCGCACGCCCGGACACATCACCGCGGTGCGTCCCATGAAGGACGGCGTGATCGCCGACTTCACCTACACCGAGAAGATGCTGCAGTACTTCATCAACAAGGTGCACGGCAATCGCATGCTCAAGCCCTCGCCGCGCGTGCTGGTGTGCGTGCCGTTCGGCTCGACGCAGGTCGAGCGCCGCGCGATCCGCGAGTCGGCCGAAGGCGCCGGCGCGCGCAACGTGGCGATCGTCAGCGAGCCGATGGCGGCGGCGGTCGGCGCGGGCCTGCCGGTGCACGAGGCGCGCGGCTCGATGGTGCTCGACATCGGCGGCGGCACCTCCGAGGTCGCGGTGCTGTCGCTGAACGGCATCGTCTATGCCAACTCGGCGCGCATCGGCGGCGATCGCTTCGACGAGGCGATCATGAACTACGTGCGCCGCAACTACGGCATCCTCATCGGCGAGGCGACCGCCGAGCGCATCAAGATCGAGATCGGCTCGGCCTATCCCGGGCAGCAGGTGCGCGAGCTCTCGGTCAAGGGCCGCAATCTCTCCGAGGGCGTGCCGCGCAGCTTCACGCTGAACAGCAACGAGATTCTCGAGGCGCTGCAGGAACCGCTGCAGGGCGATCGTCGAGCGCCGTCAAGCAGGCGCTCGAGCAGACTCCTCCCGAGCTCGGCGCCGACGTCGCCGAGCGCGGCATCGTGCTCACCGGCGGCGGCGCGCTGCTGCGCGACATCGACAAGCTGCTCATGGAGGAGACCGGACTGCCGGTCGTCGTGGCGGACGATCCGCTCACCTGCGTGGCACGCGGCGGCGGCCGCATTCTCGAGCTGATGGATGAGCTGGGACCCGGACACTTCGGCCTCGAGTAGCGCGAGGGAGCGCACAAACCCCCAGTGGCGGCATTCGGGACAGCAGCCGGCAGACCGCTGCAGGGGCGGGGCGGCTCTCCCGGCTTTCGCTTCACGCTCTACGGTGTGCTGTCGGTCGTGATCATGTATCTCGACCAGCGCGCCCATTACCTCGAGCGGGTGCGCTACGCACTGCAGGCCTCGGCCTACCCCATCCAGCTCGCGGTCAACTCGCCGCCGAGCGCCTGGCGCTGGCTCAAGGAGAGTTTCGAGACCCGCGAGGCGCTGCGCGCCGAGAACGCGCGGCTGCGCCAGCAGCAGCGCGATCTGGAGCTGCTGGCGATGCGCTACGACGCGCTGGCGCACGAAAACGGCGAGCTGCGCGGGCTGCGTGCGGCGCTGCCGCCGGTCGCCGAGCGCTGGCTGCCGGCGGAGATCATCAACGTCCAGCAAAGCAGCCTGCGCCAGCGTCTGCTCATCAACCGCGGCGCGACCAATGGGGTCTTCAAGGGCCAGGCGGTGCTCGACGATCGCGGGCTCATCGGCCAGACGACCCACGTGGGCCCGTGGAGCGCCGAGGTCATCCTGATCACCGATCCCGAGCACGCCATGCCGGTGCACGTCGAGCGCACGGGGCTGCGCACCATCGCGGTCGGCGGCGGAGACGCGAGCTCGCTCGCGCTGCCGTATCTGCCGGCCAACGCCGACGTGAAGAACGGCGACCTGCTGGTGACTTCGGGCCTGGGCGGCGTCTTCCCCGAGGGCTACCCGGTGGCGCGCGTCAGCGAAGTGCATCGCGACGCGATCCAGCCGCTCGCGCAGGTGCGCGCCGCCGCGCTCTCGCACATCGACAGCGAGACCGAGGTGATGCTGGTGTGGTTCCGCGAGGGTCACCCGGCGGCACCCGCCTCGAGCGCGAGCAATGCCGCCGAGGTCAAGAGCGGCAACCCCGCGATGCAGCCGCTGACCGTGCCGCCGCACCCGGCGGCGAGCCGCGCGGAGACCGCGCCCCCGCACGCCGCTCCCGCGCCGGCGCCTGCGACCACGCCCCGGGCGGGGGCACCCGCGCCTCGCAGCGCCGCGCCCGCCGCGCCGGTACCCACCCCCGCCGCCCCGGTACCCACGCCCGCGGCCGCACCCACGCCCGCCGACAGCACTGCGCCGGGGAGCGACGCCGCTCCCTCCGCGGCGCCGGAAGATGCGCCCACCGAGCCGCCGCCGACGGTGCCGCCGCGCTCGAGGCCGCTGCCGTGACCGCCGCCCAGGTGCGCCTGCGCATGGCGCTCACGGCGCTGTTTGCGCTCGTGTTCACGGTGCTGCCGCTGCCGGTATGGCTCGACGTGCTGCGTCCGGCGTTCCTCGTGCTCACGGTGCTCTACTGGTCGATCAACGCGCCGCGCGCCGGCGGCATCGGCCTCGGCTTCGCCTGCGGACTGGCGCTCGATGTCTTTCAGGGACCGGTGCTGGGCGAGCACGCGCTCGCGCTGGCGATCGTCGCCTACCTCGCGGGACGCGAGCACCAGCGCATCCGCTCCAAGCCCGCGTTCCAGCAATCGCTGCTGGTCTTCGCCGCGCTCATCGTCTACGAGTTCGTGCTGTTCGCGATCGACGGCTGGACCGGACACCCGGTCACGAGTCCGCTGCGCTGGGTGCACTGCCTGACGGGCGCGCTGGTGTGGCCGCCGGTGGCGGCCGTGCTTTCCTACAGCGAAGGCCGCCTCACTTGAGGCGCCGCGGCGAGCCCTGAAGCCATGCCCGCGGTACGCATCAAGGATCAGTGGCGCGAGCAGCGGCTGTTCTACCGGCGCGCGCTCACCGTGGCCGCGCTCATGGCGCTCGCGACTCTCGGCCTGATCGCGCGCCTCATCCTGCTGCAGGTGGTGCGTCACGAGTACTACTCCGACCTCTCGCAGGGCAACCGCGTGCGCACCGAGCCGATTCCGGCGGCGCGCGGCCTGATCCTCGACCGCAACGGCGAGATCGTGGCCTCCAATCAGCCCGCCTACCAGCTCGAGCTGGTGCCCGAGGAAGTGCACGATATCAGGGAGACCCTCAGGCGCCTGGCCGCGCTCGGCCTGCTGCGGCCCGGAGAGGTCGATGAGTTACGGCGCACCATCGCCGTGAGCCGCAGCTTCGACAGTGTGCCGATCCGCCTGCACATGTCGGACGAGGACGTGGCGCGCTTCGCGGTGCGGCGCTTCGAGTTCCCCGGCGTCGACATCAAGACACGCCAGACGCGCTGGTATCCGAACGGCGAGCTCGCCGTGCACGCGCTCGGCTACGTCGGTGCGATCAGCGAGGAGGACCTGAAGCACATCGATCGCGCCACTTACGCCGGCACTGCGCTCATCGGCAAGCTCGGCGTCGAGAGCACCTACGAGGACCAGCTGCACGGCAAGAACGGCTTCCGCGAGGTGCTGGTCAACGCGCAGGGCCGTTCGGTCGAGCGCCAGGGCGCGTTCGTGCCGAACCTGCGCACGCGCGCGCCGGCCGCGGGTGAGGACCTGCTGCTGTCGATCGACCTGAAGCTCCAGCGGGTCGCGGAAGCGGCGCTCGCCGGGCATCGCGGCGCGGTCGTGGCGCTCGATCCCGCCAACGGCGACGTGCTGGCGCTGGTGAGCCTGCCGGGCTTCGACCCCAATCTGTTCGCGCGCGGCATCACGCCCGGCGAATACAACGCGCTCGCCAACGACGAGGACCGGCCGCTGTTCAATCGCGCGCTGCGCGGCACCTACCCGTCCGGCTCGACCATCAAGCCGGTGCTGGGGCTCGCCGCGCTCACCGACCGCACGATCGCGGCGGACACCAAGGTGTTCTGCAACGGCGAGTTCTTCCTGCCGGGGAGCCGGCACGTGTGGCGCGCGGACAAGGACGAGCCGCGCGGCTGGCTGGACCTGCCGGAGGCGATCGCGCGCTCCTCGGACGTGTACTTCTACCGACTCGCCTCGAACCTCGGCATCGATCGCATCGCGAGCTTCCTCGGGCCGTTCGGCTACGGGCAGCCAACCGGCATCGACATCGGCGGCGAGAAGGCCGGCCTTCTGCCGACGCCGGACTGGAAGCGCAGGAGCTTCAAGCGCCCCGAGGACCAGGTCTGGTTCCCGGGCGAGACCGTCAACCTGGGGATCGGGCAGGGCTACCTGCTGGTGACGCCGCTGCAGCTCGCGCACATCACGGGCATGCTCGCCGAGCGCGGCCGCAACTTCCGCCCGCGCGTGGTGAAGGGAGTGCGCGATGCGGCCGGCCACACCACCTGGATCGCCCCCATCGAGGGGGCCCCGGTGAGGGGCGTGTCGGAAGCCGACTGGACGGTGGTGCTCGATGCGATGGTCGGCACCACGCATTGCGCGCGTTATTGCGGCACCGGCGCGATCGCCTTCAGGGGCGCGGGCTACGAGGCCGCCGGCAAGACCGGCACCGCCCAGGTGTACTCGGTTGCGCAGAACGCCAGGTACAACGCCAAGACGGTTCCGGAGCGGCTGCGCGATCACGCCTGGTTCATCGCCTTCGCGCCGGTGGAGGCGCCGCGCATCGCGGTCGCGGTGCTGGTCGAGAACGCCGGCTTCGGCGCGAGCAACGCAGCTCCCGTGGCGCGCAAGCTCATGGACGCTTATCTCCTCGACAGTGAAGGCAAGCTCAAGCCCGCGCCCGCAGCCGCGCCGGGTACAGCCCCGCAGAAGCAGAAGCCGACGCCGCCCGGCGCGCCCGCCACGACGGGCACCACCACCGCGAGTGCCCGCCCGGCCGGGGGCGGCCAGTCATGATCTACGAAGAGCTCCCGTACGGCTCGCGCACCCGCCGCACCCTCACCGGCGCGGCGCGGGTGCTGTTCGCCCTCAAGGTCGACGGACCGCTGGTGGTGGGCTTGGGTTTGATCGCGGCCTTCGGGCTGGTGGTGCTCTACAGCGCTTCGGGCCAGGACACCGGCACCGTGGTGCGCACCGTCCTGCGCCTCATGCTCGGCACGGTCGCGATGCTGCTGCTGGCGCGCGTCAATCCCAACTTCCTGCGCCGCATGACGCCGTGGCTGTACGCCACCGGCATTCTGCTGCTGCTGGTGGTGGCGGTCGCCGGGCACACCGGGCTCGGTGCCACGCGCTGGCTCAAGCTCGGCGCATTCCGCTTCCAGCCCTCCGAGCTCATGAAGCTCGCGGTGCCGATGATCTGCGCCTGGTACCTGCACGAGCGGCCGGTGCCGCCGAGCTTCGTGTCGCTGGTCGCGATGGCGGGACTGATCGTCCTGCCGGTGGGACTCGTGGCGATCGAGCCCGATCTCGGCACCGCGGCGCTGATCGCGGTCGCCGGCGCGCTGGTGATCGTGCTCGCGGGGCTGCGCGTGCGCGTCATGGTGGCGCTGCTCGCGCTCGCCGTGGCTGCGGCATGGTTCGGCTGGAGCTTCATGCACGACTACCAGCGCAAGCGCGTGCTGACCTTCCTCAATCCGCAGACCGACCCGCTCGGTGCCGGCTACCACATCATCCAGTCGCAGATCGCGATCGGCTCGGGGGGCGTCTTCGGCAAGGGCTGGATGAACGGCAGCCAGGCGCAGCTCCAGTTCCTGCCCGAGCGCTCGACCGACTTCGTGTTCGCGGTCGTGGGCGAGGAGTTCGGGCTGCTGGGACTGCTGCTGCTGCTGCTGCTCTATCTCTTCGTGGTGGCGCGCTCCATCTATCTCGCCACGCAGACGCAGGACACGTTCGCGCGGCTGCTCGCCGGCAGCATCGCCCTCACTTTCTTCGTCTATGTGCTGATCAACGCCGGCATGGTCACGGGACTGCTGCCGGTGGTCGGCGTGCCGCTGCCGCTCGTCAGTTACGGCGGCAGCTCGGTCGTGACGCTCCTCGCCGGCTTCGGTATTCTCATGGCGCTGTATTCACGGCGGAAGCTCGTCGGTTCGTAGCTCGTCATTGAATAGCCGCCGCCACATCCTGCTCGCTGCGCTCGCCTGCGCGCCGCTCGCAGCGGCACAGCCCGCGGGAGTGCCTCCGCGCGCGGCGCCCGCCGCGGCGAACACCGCGGCGCCGTCCAACACGCCCGCAGCTGCACCTGCCGCACCTGCAACGGCAGCACCTGCACCTGCAGCACCTGCACCTGCAGCACCTGCATCTGCTCCCGCTCCTGCACCCAGATCGGCACCAGCACCAGCAGCGCCAGCACCAGCAGCACCACCAGCAGCACCACCAGCAGCGCCCGCGCCCGCGCCCGCCGAGCCGAGCGCCGCGCCCTTCAACGTGCACCGGCCGGAGATCGCGCAGTGGATCGCCGCGGTCGTCAGTCACGACGGCTTCAGCCGCAGGGCGGTGGTGCGGCTGCTCGCCAAGGCGCAGCCGCAGCCGAAGATCATCGATGCCATGAACCGGCCGCTCGAGCGCGTCGCCCCGTGGTGGGAGTACCGCGAGCGGCTGCTCACCCCTGAGCGCATCGACCGCGGTGTGCAGTTCTGGCTCGACCACCAGCTCGCACTCGAGCGCATCGCCGCGCAGTACCAGGTGCCGCCGGAATACCTGGTCGCGATCATCGGCGTCGAGACCTTCTACGGCCGCTCGACCGGTCACTACCGTGTGCTCGACGTGCTCTCGACGCTGGCGTTCGACTACCCGCAGCGTGGCAGCTACTTCCGCGGCGAGCTCGAGCAGTACCTGCTGCTGACGCGCGAGAACCGGCTCGATCCGCTCACCACCACCGGCTCTTACGCCGGCGCCATGGGCGTTCCTCAGTTCATGCCCTCGGTGTACCGCCGCTACGCGGTGGACGCCGACACCGACAAGAAGCGCGACCTGTGGGGCGACTGGGACGACATCCTCGCGAGCGTCGCCAACTACCTGCACGAGCACGGCTGGGCGGCCGGCGGCCCGGTGCTCGCCGAGACGACGCTCGACCCGGATCCGGGCCTGCAGCCGACCGAGCCGCACAACCTCGAGCTCAACGAGACCGTCGGCGCGCTCGCCGCGCACGGCGTAAAGATCGGCCTCGACCTGCCTGCCGACACGCCGGCGATGCTGATCGCGGCGGAGCAGCGCGACGGGACGGCCTACCGCGTCGGCTTCCACAACTTCTACGTGATCACGCGCTACAACGTCAGCGCCCGCTACGCCATGGCCGTGTACGACCTGGCCAGGACGCTTGCCGCGCGCGTGCACGGAACGCCGCCGTGAGAGAGGCGCGCGGCGGGCTGCGGGTCGTGCGCGCGGGCGGCGCGTGGCTCGCCGCCGTGCTGCTCGCGGCCTGCGCCAGCAACGCGCACCGCATCCGCCCGCTCCCACCGCAGCCCGTGCCGCCGCCACCGCCGGCCGCGCAGATCGCCCGCATCCCGGACGCGGTGCCGCGCCCCGAGGCGCGCAGCGCGCACGGCAATCCGCCCTTCTACGACGCGCTCGGCCACCGCTATTTCGTGCGGGCCAGCGCCGACGGCTACCTCGAGCGCGGCGTCGCCTCGTGGTACGGGCCGAGCTTCCACGGCGGCAACACCTCCAGCGGCGAGGCCTACGACATGTACGGCATGACGGCGGCGCACAAGACGCTGCCACTGCCGACCTACGCGCGCGTCACCAACCTCGCCAACGGCAGGAGCGTCGTGGTGCGCATCAACGACCGCGGTCCCTTCGTCGCCAACCGCATCATCGATCTGTCCTACACCGCGGCGGCGAAGCTCGACATGCTGCGCGACGGCACCGCGATGGTGGAGGTGCGCGCGCTCGAGCCGGGCGGCGGCACGCAGCTCGCCGACTCAAGTCCCGCGCCCGCCGCGGCGCCCGTGCGCACGTTCGAGCCACCGGCGACGCCGCCGCCGTCTGCCGCACTGCCGTCCGCCACACCACCCGGAGCGCCCGCGCTGCCGCTCCTGTACGTGCAGACCGGAGCCTTCGGCGACCCGGCCAACGCCGGGCGGCAGCTCGCGCGGCTGCACGCCGCGGGACTGGCGAGCGCTTTCATCGTGCCGCCGCCCGAGGGCAAGGCGCAGCTCTACCGCGTGCGCGTCGGCCCGGTGGGGAGCGTCGCCGAATTCGACGCACTCGCCTCGCAGCTCACCGGGCTCGGTATCGCGGACCCCCGCCTCGTCACCGACTGAGCCCTTGGGCTAGACTTCGGAGGTTTTCTCCCGAGACCTGAGGATTGCTCACGGTGATACGCCTCCGTTCCGCCCTCGCCTGCGCCGCGCTGATCCTCGGCGCCGCTTTCGCACCTCGACCGAGCCTGGCCGCAGCCGCGCCCGTGCCGGCGCCACCCCAGGTCAAGGCCCGCGCCTGGGTGCTCGTCGATCATTTCAGCGGCCGCATCCTCGCGCAGCAGCACGCCGACGACCGCGAGGAGCCGGCCAGCCTCACCAAGCTCATGACCGCCTACGTGGTGTTTCAGGCGCTCACCGACGGGCGGCTGAAGCTCACGGACGAAGTGACCATCAGCAAGCACGCGTGGAAGGCCGAGGGCTCGCGCACCTTCGTGCAGGTCGGCACGCAGATCCCGGTCGACATCCTCATCAAGGGCATGATCGTGCAGTCGGGGAACGATGCGACCATCGCCCTCGCCGAGAAGCTCGGTGGCACCGAGGACGCGTTCGCGCAGATGATGAACGAGTACGCGCGGCGCCTCGGCATGCAGGGCAGCCACTTCGTCAACAGCGACGGACTGCCGGCCCCCGGTCACTACACGACGCCGCGCGACATGGCGACGCTCGCGAGCGCGCTGATCCGCCAGTTCCCGCAGTACTACGGACTGTTCAGCCTGCGCGAGTTCATGTGGAACAACATCCGCCAGGGCAACCGCAACACGCTGCTCGGCAAGGACCCCTCGGTCGACGGGCTCAAGACCGGGCACACCGACGCCGCCGGCTTCTGCCTGGTGAGCTCCGCCAACCGCGATCGGATGCGCCTCGTGTCGGTGGTCATGGGCGCCCCGAGCGAGCGCGCACGCGAGGAGGCGAGCGCGGCGCTCCTCAACTACGGCTATACCTTCTTCGAGTCGATCCGCGTCAAAGCGGCGGGCACCACGGTGCTCAAGCCCCGCGTCTACAAGTCGGCGGGCGAGTTCGCCGCCGTCGGCGTGTCCGCCGACGTGTACGCGCTCGTGCCGCGCGGCCAGGCTGGTGCGATCGAGACGGCGGCGCGGCTCGATCACGAGCCGCTCATCGCCCCGCTCGCCGCCGGCGAGAAGCTCGGCTCGCTCACGGTCACCGACGGCGCCGGCACGGTGCTCTCCAGCGCGCCGCTGGTGGCGCTGGCGGCGGTGCCGCAGGGGGGCCTGTGGACGCGCATGGTGGACGGCATCGCGCTGTGGCTGCGCAAGAAGTGACGCGCGCCGCGCGCTGAGAGATCCGCCATGGCCGACCCGCTCCCGCTCTGTTATCTCAACGGCGCCGTGCTGCCGCTCGCCGAGGCGCGCATCTCGCCGCTCGATCGCGGCTTCCTCTACGCCGACGGCGTGTACGAGGTCATGCCCGTGTACGGCGGCCGCCCGTTCCGCTTCAGCGCGCACGCCGAGCGCCTCACGCGCAGCCTCGCGGCCCTGCGCATGGATGATCCGCACCGCCGCGAGGAGTGGCGCGCGATCCTCGGCACGCTTATCGAGCGTAACGGCGGCGGCGACTGCTACGTCTACTGGCAGGTGACCCGCGGCGCGCAGAACGGCCGCACCCACGCGCCGCTCCCCGACATTCCGCGCACCGTGTTCGCCTTCTGCGCACCGCTCCCGCAGCCGGGCGCCGAGGTGCTGGCGCACGGCATCGCCTGCATCACCGCCCCCGACACCCGCTGGGCGCGCTGCGACGTGAAGTCGGTGGCGCTGCTCGCCAACGTGCTGCTGCGCCAGGAGTCGATCGACGCCGGCGCCGCCGAGACCATCCTGCTGCGCGACGGCGAGCTCACCGAGGCTTCAGCCTCCGCCGTGCACGTCGTGATCGGCCATGAAGTGCTGACGCCGCCCAACTCGCGGCGCATCCTTCCCGGCACCACGCGCAGCGTGGTCGAGGAGATGGCGGCGCGCGCCCGCGTGCCATGGCGTGCGGCGACAGTCACCGAGGCGCAGTTGCGCGCGGCGGAGGAGATCTGGGTGTCGGCCGCCACGCGCGAGGTGCAGCCGGTGACGCGCCTCGACGGGCACCCGGTGGGCACGGGACAGCCCGGGCCGCGCTGGCGCGCGGTGTACGAGGAGCTGCAGCGCTACAAGCGCGAGCTCGCGGGGACACCCTGGTAGTGGCGTGAGCGACAGCTCCCGCGCCGTCTGAGCGGCTGGTAAGCGCAGCTATGCCGTGCGCAGCCCGAGCGTGCGCAGCAGGTGCGGCTCGAGCGCGCGCGGCGCATTCGGGCACGGTGCGCGGACCGCCGAGCGCGGCGAGCTGGGTCATGAGAAGTCCCTGGTAGCCGCAGGGATTGATGCGCGCGAACGGCTCGAGGTCGAGCGCCACGTTGAGCGCCAGCCCGTGATAGCTGCCGTTGCGCCGTACGCGTACGCCGACGCTTGCAAGCTTGGCGCCCTCGACATACACGCCCGGCGCGCCGCGGCGGCACTGCGCATCGATGCCGCAACCGCCGGCGAGGTCGATCACGGCACGCTCGAGCGCGCCGACGAAGTCGCGGATCCCGAGCCCGAGGCGCTGCAAATCGATGAGCGGGTAGACCACCAGCTGCCCCGGGCCGTGGTAAGTCACCTGGCCGCCGCGGTCGATCTGCACCACCGGAATGTCGCCCGGGGCGATGAGGTGCGCGCGGCTGGCGTTGGCACCGAGCGTGAACACCGGCGGGTGCTCGAGAAACCAGATCTCATCCGGCGTCGCCGCGCCGCGCTCGGCGGTGAAGCGCTGCATGGCGCGCCAGGTCGGCTCGTACTCGAGGCGGCCGAGGTGGCGGATCACGGGCGGCGGCACCGCGACGGGCGTCGCGGACGCCGGCGCGCCCGCCACCGCCAGCGCGGCTGCGTTCACGGCGCGAGGCTCCGGTTATCGAGCCCGGCGTTGTTGCGGTTGAGCGCCTGCTCGGCGCGATAGCTCGAGCGCACCAGCGGCCCGGACACGCACTCGAGGAAGCCGCGCGCCAGCGCTTCGCCCCGATAGCGGTCGAACTCCGCCGGGGTCACGAAGCGCTCGACGGCCAGATGATTCAGCGTCGGGCGCAGGTACTGCCCGAGCGTCAGGATGTCGACTTGCGCGGCGCGCAGGTCGTCGAGCGTCGCGGCGATCTCCGCATCCGTCTCGCCGAGCCCGAGCATCAGGCTGCTCTTGGTGAGGACCTCCGGCCGGTGACGCTTGGCGGCGCTCAGCACGGCGAGTGTCTGCTCGTAGCCGGCGCGCGGATCGCGCACCGGGTGGGTCAGGCGCCGCACCGTCTCGATGTTCTGTGCGAACACCGCGATGCCGGAGTCGACCACGGTCGCGACGTCGGCGAGCACGCCCTGGAAGTCAGGCGTCAGCGCCTCGACCGCGGTGCCGGGGTTGCGGCGGCGGATGGCACGCACGCAGGCGGCGTAGTGCGCGGCCCCGCCGTCGGCGAGATCGTCGCGGTCGACCGAGGTGAGCACGACGTATTTGAGCTGCATGAGCTCGACCGTGCGCGCGGCGTTTTCGGGCTCATCGAGGTCGAGCCAGCCGCGCGGGTTGCCGGTGTCGACCGAGCAGAACCGGCAGGCGCGCGTGCACACCGCGCCCATCAGCATCAGCGTCGCGGTACCGGCGTTCCAGCACTCACCGATGTTGGGGCACTTGGCTTCCTCGCATACGGTGGCGAGCCGGTGCGCGCGCACCACCGCCTTGACGCCCTGGAAGCCTCCGCCGGACGGGGCGCGCGCCTTCAGCCAGGGGGGCAAGCGCCCGGGGCGGACGGGGGCGTCCGTGCGCGCCTTCAACCCATCGCGGATGGCGGTAAACCCTTGGCTCGTAACGTATTTCTCACCGCTCCGGGGCGGGGCGGCGTCGGCCGTTACGACCGGTATGCCTTTGAGCTGCGCCATGCGCTCATTGTATCGCACGCAGACGCGCGTCCAGCGCCGCGAGGCGCTCGGCGGTCCCGACGTCGCTCCAGGCACCCCGGTGCAGCTCGCCGCGCAGCCGTCGTGCGGCGATCGCGCGATTGAGCAGCGGCAGCAGCGGAAAACCCCCGGCCGAGGAGTCGTGGAAGAACTCCGGGCGAAACACGCCCACCCCCGAATAAGTGAAGCGGTCGGTGTCGCGGCTCACGACGCGGTCGCCGTCGAGCCCGAAGTCACCGCGCACGTTATGCGGCGGGTTGGCGACCAGCACCAGGTGGGCGTGCGCGTCGGACTCGAGCTCGAGACGCGCGAAATCGATGTCGGTCCAGATATCCGCGTTGACCACGAGGAAGGGCCCCGGTCCGAGCAGCGGCACGGCGCGGAAGATCCCGCCGCCGGTCTCGAGCGGCACCGGACCCTCGTCGCTCCAGGTGATCCGCACGCCGAAGCTCGCGCCGTCGCCGAGCGCTGCGTGCAGCGCCTCGGCGAGCCACGAGGTGTTGACCACCACCTCGCGGTAGCCGGCGGCGGCGAGCGCGGTGAGATGCCAGGCGATGAGCGGCCGACCGGCGACGGGCACGAGGGGCTTCGGCAGCGAGTCGGTGAGCGGGCGCATGCGCTCGCCCCGCCCCGCCGCGAGCAGCATCGCCTTCATGCGCCCGCCGCCGCGTCCGGCGGCGCCGCGCAAACCCGTGCGTTCGCGCGCGGCAGCTCCGGAGCGACGCGCTCGGCGAGCATGCGCCCGAGGGAGCCGAGTTCGGCGTACAGCGCGCAGGTCTCGCGCACGTAGGCGAGCACGCGCGGCAGATCGGCGAGATAACCGCGCTTGCCGTCCCGGTACCAGAGGCGGCAGAAGATGCCGAGCACCTTGATGTGCCGCTGCACCCCGATGAGATCGAACCAGCGCAGGAACTGCGCCTCGCTGGCACCGGCCAGGCCGCCCGCACCGCCCGCGGCACCGAGCCGCGCGCGGTAGCCGCTCACCCAGTCGACCACGCGCGCACGCGGCCAGGCGATGTAGCAGTCTTTCAACAGCGAGACCAGGTCGTAGCCGACGGGGCCGCGCAGCGCATCCTGGAAGTCGATGACCCCGGGATTACGCCCCGGCACCACCATGAGGTTGCGCGCGTGGTAGTCGCGATGCACGAACACCTCCGGCTGTGCGAGCGCCTCGCGGATGAGGAAGGCGAAGGCCTGCGCGACGAGCTCGCCCTCGGCGGGCGTCGCCTCGAGCCCGAGATGGCGGGCGAGGAACCACTCGGGCATCAGCGCGAGCTCGCGCCCGAGCGCCGCGCTATCGTAGGGCGGGAGCTCGCGGCTCGCCGCAGCGCCGCGCAGCTGGATCGCCGCCAGCGCCGCGAGCGCGTCGCCATAGAGCGGCTGCGGGTCATCGCCCGCGCTCAGCCGGTCGAGGTACAAAGTGGTGCCGAGGTCCTCGAGCAGCAGCAGTCCCCGCGCGCTGTCGGTCTCGTGCACGTGCGGGACGTGCACCCCGAGCGACTCGAGGAGCTGCGCTACCTTGAGGTAGGGCCGCACGTCCTCCTTCTCGGGAGGGGCGTCCATCACGATCCAGGTGCCGCGCGCGCCGAATACGCGGAAGTAGCGGCGGAAGCTGGCATCGCTCGAAGCCGGCTCGATGCGCTGCGGCGCCAGCCGCAGCTCGCGCGACAACCAATCCTCGATCAGCGCGAGGCGCGCGTCGCTCCGGGTCATGTAGCGTGTCAGCTCTCTCGGCGGCGCATCATTATAATGCGGCTCTTCATGCTGCGTGCGCGCCCATTCTCACTCGCCGTGCTCCTGCTCGGCGGCATCCCGTGCGCGGCGCGGGCCGACGAGCCGCCCTGCCCCGCGCAGTCGACGCCGCCGGCCGCCGCGACCGCACCGGCCGCGCCGGCCACCGGTCCCACTCCCGCCACCCGCAAACGGCCGCCCGCCCACGCCGCCCCCGACACCATCGAGATCGCGAGCGATACCGTCGATGTCGGCGTCGACGGCAAGGGCTCGGTCAAGGGCAACGTGGTCGTGACCCGGGGCGACGTCGAGCTGCGCGCCGGCGAGATGCAGATCGACAAGCCCGACCAGTACGTGCGCAGCGACGGCCGCATCGAGTACCAGGACCCGCTGGTGCACGTGACCGGCAACAGCGGCAGCTATTCGGCGACCGCGGGCGCGGAGTTCAAGGGCGCGCAGTTCGACCTGCGCGAACGCGCGGCGCGCGGTGCGGCCGACACCCTGCGGCTGACACCCGACGGGAAGCTGCGCCTCGAAGGCGTGTACTTCACCACCTGCCCGGTCGGACACCAGGCGTGGGAGCTCAAGGCGAACAGCATCACCCTCGACACCCGCAGCGAGGTCGGTACCGGGCGCGATGCACGCGTGGATTTCCTCGGCGTACCGCTCATCTATCTGCCGTGGGTATCGTTTCCGCTCAGCAGCGACCGCAAGAGCGGCTTCCTCTTCCCCGGCATCGGCAGCACGTCCAGCAGCGGCTTGCAGCTCTCGGTGCCCTACTACTGGAACATCGCGCCCAACGCCGACTTCACCTTCCAGCCCATCGAGTACACCAAGCGCGGTGCCGATCTCGGCGGCGACCTGCGCTTCCTCAGCGAGAACCAGCACGGCGAGCTGCAGTGGGACTATCTGCCGAACGACACGGTGTTCGGCGGCAGCCGCAACCGCCTGCAGCTCAACGACGTGGCCGAGCTCCCGGCGGATGTGCGTCTGACGCTCGATGCGCAGGCGGCGAGCGACGTGCTGTACTTCCAGGACTTCTCGCAGAGTCCGGCCGGCACCAGCACCTCCTTCCTCAACCGCAGCGCCGATCTTTCCTACCGCGACGAGCACTGGAGCATCGACGCCGAGGCGCAGCAGTATCAGACCATCGACACGACGCTGCTGGTGGACGAGCGGCCCTATGCGCGCGTGCCACGGATCGCCGTCGACAGCGACTTTGCGCTGCTCGGCGTGCTGCACTACGGCTTCGACTCCGAGATCGTCGACTTCCAGCACGCCCCGAGCGAGCCCGGGCTGCCGGCGCTGCCGACCGGCTGGCGCGAGGATCTGACGCCGGACCTGCGGCTCGACCTCACCGGTCCCGGCTGGTTCTTCCGGCCCTCGCTTGCCTGGCGCGCCACGTTCTACCAGCTCGCCGATACGCTGCCGGGCGCGCCCAGCTCACCGACGCGCGATCTGCCCATCGCGAGCCTCGACTCGGGACTGGTGTTCGAGCGCGACGTGGGCTCGCGCGATCAGCGCACGCTGACGCTCGAGCCGCGGCTGCAATACCTGTACGTTCCGTATCGCGACCAGAACGCCCTGCCGGTGTTCGACACGGGGCTCCCGGACCTGAACCCGGTGGAGCTGTTCCGCAACAACCGCTACGTGGGGGCCGACCGGGTGAGCGATGCCGATCAGCTCACGACCGGCCTCACCAGCCGCCTGCTCGACGCCCAGAGCGGCCGGCAGTATCTCGCCGCCACCATCGGCCAGAGCTACTACTTCACGACCCCGCGGGTGACGCTGCCGGGGGAGACGCCGGTCACCGCGGCGCACTCCGATTTCGTCGCCCAGCTGGCGCTCACCGCCTTCGCCGACTGGAATGCGGATGCCGGCGTGCAATGGGATCCCGACAATCAGCGCGCCGAGCGCACCCAGCTGAACCTCCAGTACAAGCCCGCCCCCGATGCCATCGTGAACCTGAGCTACCGTTATGAGCGCTTCGTCCCGGTCCCGCAGTTCGTGCAGGGGGTGCAGCTGCCCTGCGGCAGCCCGGCGACCGTCCTGCCCGGGGTGGCCACGGGCTGCGACAGCCAGGGCTTCGACCAGGTCGACGGCTCGACCGCCTGGCCCATCGGCCGGTCCTGGAACGTGTTTGTGCGGGAGGTCTACGACCTGCGCAACCACGAAGAACTGGAGCGTTTCGCCGGCTTCGAGTACCGTGCGTGCTGCTGGCGGCTGCGGCTCGGCGCCCGGCGCTACGTCAGCAGCTTCACCGGGTCCCGCGATACGGGCATCTGGCTGCAGCTGGAACTTGCCGGGTTGGCCGGTGTCGGATCGGCGTCGGATACCTCGCTCACGGAGGAGATCCGCGGCTACACTCCCCCGGATACCGGTGCCCAGAAACTGAGGAACTGAACCCGATGCGTCGGATTATGACGGCGGCCCCCGCGCGGCTGGTGCTGAGCGTGGTGGCCTCAGGACTTTGCGCACTCGCGGCGGCCCAGACCCGCGAGCTCGATACCAAGGGCGTGATGCTCGACCGCATCGCCGCGATCGTGAATGACGGGGTGGTGCTCGACAGCGATCTCGAGACCCAGATCGGGGCGGTGAGCGAACGGCTGCGGGCGCAGAAGCTCGACCTGCCGGCGCAGAACGTGCTGCGCCAGCAGGTGCTCGAGCGCCTCGTGGTGCAGGAGATCCAGCTGCAGCGTGCCCAGCACGACGGCGTCAAGGTGAGCGACGAGACGCTCAACGCGGCGCTCGCGGACGTCGCACGGCGCAACAACATGACCCTCTCGCAACTGCCGCAGGCGCTCGCCGAGCAGGGGCTCGACTACGGCGCCTACCGCGAGGACCTGCGCAAGGAGATCACGCTGACGATGCTGCGCCAGCGCGATGTGCTCGATCGCATCAGCATCACGCCGAAGGAGATCGACCAGTATCTCGACAAGCAGGCGAAGAAGCCCTCGGCGAACAACGAGTACAACGTGTCCCACATCCTGATCGCCGTGGGCCAGGAGGCCACCCAGGCGCAGCTCGATGACGCGGCGCGGCGCGCCGCCGAGGTGTATCAGAAGGCGCAGCGGGGCGAGGACTTCGCCAAGCTCGCGGTCGCTTATTCCAACAGCCAGACCGCGCTCGAGGGCGGCGCGCTCGGCTGGCGCAAGGAGACCGAGCTCCCGACCTTCCTCACCGACGTGGTGGCGAAGCTCAAGCCCGGCCAGGTGAGCGAGCCGCTGCGCACGCCGACCGGCTACCACCTGGTGAAGCTCAACGAGGTGCGCGGTGGCGAGACCAAGGCCATCGAGAACCAGGTGCACGTGCGGCACATCCTCATGAAGACCACCGCGCTGGCCGACGATGCCACCGTCAAACAAAAACTCAGCATGCTGCGCGAGCGCCTCGAGAAGGGCGAGGATTTCGCCGGACTCGCGCAGATCAACTCCGAGGACCCGGGCTCGGCCGCCCAGGGGGGCGATCTCGGCTGGAATGGCCCGGGCGCCTTCGTGCCGGAGTTCGAGCAGCAACTCGCGCCGTTGAAGGACGGTGAGATCAGCGAGCCCTTCAAGACGCAGTACGGCTGGCACATCGTGCAGATGCTCGGCCACCGCACCTTCGACAACACCGACGAGATGAAGCGGCGGCGCGCCATGGACGCGATCCGCGCCAGCAAGGCGGACGAGGAGACCGAGATCTGGGTACGGCGCCTGCGCGATGAGGCGTACGTGGAATACAAGTCCTGACCGCCGCGGGAGCGGCCGCGCTCCCCGCCCCGCCATGATCCCCCGCATCGCCGTCACGTCCGGAGAGCCGGCGGGGGTCGGCCCCGAGCTGTGCCTGACCCTCGCGGCGCGCAGCCTCGAGTGCGAGCTCGTATGCCTCGCCGACCCGGCATTGCTCGCCGAGCGTGCCCGTCTCACCGGCGCCAGCCTCGCGCTCGAGCCCTACGCCGCACACGCGCGGCGCGATCCCACCCGCCGCCCCCAGCGGCCGGGGACTCTCCTGGTCGAGCCGTTCGCGCTGCGGGTGCCCTGCGCGCCGGGAACGCTCGACCCGCGCAACTCACCCTACGTGCTCGAGCTCCTCGACCGCGCGATCGACGGCGCGCTGGCCGGGGAATTCGATGCCGTGGTGACCGCCCCGGTCCACAAGGGCGCGATCAGCGATGCCGGCGTCGCCTTCCTCGGCCACACCGAGTACTTCGCGCAACGCGCCCACGCACACCGGCCGGTCATGATGCTGACGGCCGGCACGCTGCGCGTGGCGCTCGCCACCACGCACCTGCCGCTCAAGGCGGTCAGCGGCGCGCTCAGCATCGAGTCGCTGTGCGAGACCGCCGCGATCCTGGCGCGCGAGCTCGAGCAGCGCTTCCGGATCGCGCAGCCGCGCATCGCCGTGTGCGGCCTGAACCCCCACGCCGGTGAGGGCGGTTACCTCGGCGATGAGGAGCTCACCGTGATCGGTCCCGCGGTGCGCCGCATGCAGGAGTCCGGCATCCGCGCCAGCGGCCCGCTGCCGGCCGACACGGCGTTCGTGCCGCAGGTGCTGGCCGCTTTCGATGCGGTGCTCGCCATGTATCACGACCAGGGGCTGCCGGTGGTCAAGTTCGCCGGCTTCGACCACGCGGTGAACGTGACGCTCGGACTGCCGTTCGTGCGCACCTCGGTCGACCACGGCACCGCGCTCGACCTCGCCGGCTCGGGTCGCGCCGACCCCGGGAGCCTCGCCGCCGCCCTGGCGCTCGCCGTCGAGCTCGCCGGGCGGTAAGCGCCCATGGCGCGCCACCCGGCCCCGCTCCGGTCGCCGCGCCGCAAGCGCTTCGGCCAGCACTTCCTGCACGACCCGGCGGCGATCGAGCGCATCGTCGCGGCGCTCAGCCCGCGCCCGGGCGAGCACCTGGTGGAGATCGGCCCCGGCCGCGGTGCGCTCACCGCCAGGCTCCTCGAGCACCGCGACTGCACGCTCGATGTGATCGAGATCGACCGCGATCTCGCCGCGGGACTCGCCGCGTCCTTCAGCGGCGATGCACGCCGCACCCTGCACGTGGGCGATGCCCTCGAGTTCGACTTCACGCGCCTCGCCGCCGAGCGCGGCGGCCGGCTGCGCATCCTCGGCAACCTGCCCTACAACATCTCGACACCGCTGCTCTTTCACCTGCTGTCGCAGGCCGCCGCCATCACCGACCTGCACGTCATGCTGCAGCGGGAGGTCGTCGAGCGCATGGCCGCGCCCCCGGGCGGCGGCGCCTATGGGCGCCTCACCGTGATGCTCGCCCCGTGGATGCGCATCGAGCGGCTCTTCGACCTCGGTCCCGGCGCCTTCCAGCCGGCCCCGAGGGTGTGGTCGTCGGTGGCGCGCCTCACGGTGCTGCCCGAGCCGCGTTTCGCACCTGCGGCGCACTATGCTGGGGTGGTGCGGGCGGCGTTTGCGCAGCGCCGCAAGACCTTGCGCAATGCGCTCGCCCGGCTCCTCACCCGGGAGCAGATCGCCGCCTGCGGCATCGACCCGCAGATCCGGCCCGAGCGGCTCAGCCCCGAGGATTTCAACACGCTGGCACTGGCGCTCGACCGCACGGGCGTCTGACGTTAGGCTCTGACTCCATGACGGTCTACCGCCGCATCCTGCTGGTCGTGGATCTGACCGAGGACAGCCTCGGTCTCGGGCGGCGCGCGGCGGCGCTCGCCACCGCCCTCGGCGCCGAAATCGAGCTGCTGCACGTGGTCGAGTTCGTGCCGGTCGAGCCGATGGGCGAGACGCTCATGCCGGCGGTGCCGATCGAGGCGGAGCTGCTCGCGCGCGCGCAGCAGCGTCTCACGGCGCTCGCCGCGCAGCTTGGACTCCCCGGCGCGCACTGCAAGGTCGAGAGCGGTAATGTCAAATCCGAGATCGTGCGCGTGGCACGCGAGCGCCATACCGATCTCATTATGTTGGGCAGCCGCGAGCGCCACGGCCTCTCGATCCTGGTCAACCTCACCGAGGACACGGTGCTGCACGCATCTCCGTGCGACGTGCTGGCGATGCGCGTCGGCCGGCCCTGAAGAGTTGCTAGAATGAGCAGCATGACGCTCCAGGAGCACAAGATCCGCGTCGACGTCGAGACCAGCTACCTCGACGAGCAGTCCGATCCGCGCGAGCGCCGCTTCGTCTTCTCCTACACCATCACGATCCGCAACGAGGGCCAGGTGCCGGCCCGGCTCCTGACGCGCCACTGGGTCATCACCGATGCCAACGGTAAGGTGGAGGAAGTGCGCGGCGACGGCGTGGTGGGCGAGCAGCCCTACCTCAAGCCCGGGCAGGGTTTCCGCTATTCCAGCGGCGCGGTGCTCGAGACGCCCGTCGGCGCCATGCAGGGCAGCTACCAGATGCTGGCCGACGACGGTGCGCAATTCGACGCACCGATCCAGCCGTTCCGCCTGGCGATGCCCGGCATCGTGCAGTGACGCGCCATGCGATCGGCGACCTGCAAGGCTGCTACGAGGAACTGCGCGCCCTCCTCGCGCTGCTGAAGTTCTCGCCCGACCGCGATCGCCTCTGGTTCGTCGGCGACCTCGTCAACCGCGGACCCGCCTCCCTCGAGACGCTGCGCCTGGTGCGCGCACTCGGCGACAACGCCGTGGTGGTGCTCGGCAATCACGATCTGCATCTGCTGGCGGTCGTCTGCGGCGGGCATCGCAAGCGTAAGTCCGACACGCTGGACGAGCTGCTCGCGGCGCGCGACCGCGACGCGCTCATCGAGTGGCTGCTGACGCGCCCGCTGGCGCATGCCGAGGCCGGCGACCTGCTGGTGCACGCCGGCGTCGTGCCGCAATGGACGGTGGCGCAGACACTCGCGCTGGCGGGCGAAGTCGAGACGGCGCTGCAGCGCGACCCGCGCGCGCTGTTCGAGCATATGTACGGCGATCAGCCGGATCGCTGGAGTCCACAGCTCGCGGGCTTCGAGCGGCTGCGCTTCACGATCAACGTGCTCACAAGGCTACGGGTGTGCACCGCCGACGGTCAGATCGACCTCGCTTTGAAGGGCGAGCCACCGCCGCCGCCCTCCCCGCTGCGCCCGTGGTTCCTGCACCCGCGCGCCAGCCGCGACGCGCGCATCGTCTTCGGACACTGGTCGGCGCTCGGTTTTGTGGAGAGCCACGGCGTGGTCGGTCTCGACACCGGCTGCGTGTGGGGCGGCGCGCTCACCGCGCTCGATCTCGATGCCGCGCGGCCGCCGGTGAGCGTGGCGTGCCGGGGTTACCGGGAACCCGACGCCTGAGCAGCCGCTTCAGGGGGCGCTGGGCGCCGCGGGCACGATCTGCGGTCCCCAGCTCACGGTGATTTGCGCCGTGTCGGCGGCATAGATGCCGGGCGGGAGCTCGAGGTCGACGGGCTTGACGCCCGTGCCCGTGATCGGCAGCACCTCGCGCGCCGCACCGCGTACCTCGAGCGCGCCGAAGGCGCCGGGAGTCACGCGGAAGGCGAGTCGCACGGGCCAGGTGGTGCCGGCCGCGGGCGCGAGCACGAGGTGACCCGCGCCGCTCGCCGCGCTCAAATCGATGAGCAGCGTGTTGCGCTTCCAGTACTGCGGCGCGCTCGTCGAGCCGCTCATCTCGAGCTCGTGTACCGGGGTGGGTGGCGGCGGCGGCGAGCGATGCCAGGGCCAGTGCAGGTGACTGCAGCCGGCGAGCGTGAGCAACGCCGCCAGCGTGATGCCGCGCGCCGTGACGCCCCGCGCGAGCCTCGAGTGCATGGGATTCTCCTCGCTTTGCCGCAACGCGTAACATACGCGAAAGACGCGGAGGACACATGCCATCCCTGCAAGCGTTCAACTTCCGGCAGTGGATCGAGGCCAACCGGGCGCAGCTCAAACCCCCGGTGGGCAACAAGCGCGTATTTCGCGACGGCGACTTCATCATCATGGTGGTGGGTGGACCGAACGCGCGCAAGGACTATCACGTCGATCCGGGGCAGGAGTTTTTCTATCAGCTCGAAGGCGACATGGTATTGAAGACCATCCAGGACGGGCGCACGGTGGACGTACCGATCCGCGCCGGCGAGGTGCTGCTGATCCCGCCCAATTTGCCGCACTCGCCGCAGCGTCCCGCCAACACCGTCGGTCTCGTCATCGAGCGCGCGCGCCGCGCCGGCGAGCTCGACGGCTTCCAGTGGTACTGCGAACGCTGTGGCAACCGCCTGTACGAGGAGTTCTTCGAGCTCACCGACATCGAGAAGCAGTTCCCGCCGGTGTTCGAGCGCTTCTTCGCGAGCGCCGACCAGCGCACCTGCCGGCAATGCGGCGCGGTGCTGGAGCGCAGCGCGTGAATGCCCGTATCGCCCTCGGCGGCGGCGAGCTCGGCTTCGACATCTCGCGCCCGGTGAGCCTCGCGCTCGAGCTCGACTTCGCGGGTCCCCAGCCGCGGCACTTCGACGCGCCAGCCGCGAGCGCGCGCCCGTTCGCGGTGCCGGGATTTGCGGGTGCGGTGGCGCAGGGCGCGAGCTGCAACTGCGAGGTGATCTCGCTCATCCCGCATTGCAACGGCACGCACACCGAATGCGTCGGGCACCTGACGCGCGAGCGGCTCGATGCGAGCCGGGTCGCCCCTCTGGGGCTCCTGCCCGCGTTCCTCGTGAGCATCGATGCCGAGCCCGCCGGCGCCGCCGGCGAGAGCAGCGATCCCGCCCCGCGCAGCGGCGACCTGCTCGTCACGCGCCGCGCACTCGCCCGCGCCTGGCCGGCGCACGCGCCATTCGCGCCGCAGGCGCTCATCGTGCGCACGCGCCCCAACCACGCCGACCAGCGCGTGCACGACTACTCGCACGAGACGCCGCCGTATCTCACGCAGGAAGCGGCGGCACTCCTCGTCGAGCGCGGCATCGCCCACCTGGTCGTCGATCTGCCCTCGATCGACCGGGCGAGGGATGAGGGGCGCCTCACCGCACACCGCATCTTCTTCGGCCTGCCGCCCGGCTCCGCCGCGCTCGCCGACGCCGCACGGCGCGAGGCCACCATCACCGAGCTCGCCTGCGTGCCCCAAACGGTGCGCGATGGGGCGTATCTGCTCGAGCTGCAGGTGCCGGCGCTCGGGGGCGATGCGGTGCCGAGCCGGCCGCTGCTCTATGCGGTGAGCACATGAGCGCGGCGGGTGACGGCGGCTTCGTGGCGCGAGCGCGTGCGCTCGATGCGGCCGATGCGTTGCGCGGTTTTCGCGAGCGCTTCGCACTGCCCCGCGACGAGCGCGGCGCGCCGCTCGTCTACCTGTGCGGGCACTCGCTCGGACTCGCACCGCTCAGCGCCCGCGCGCTCGTGGCCGAGGAGCTCGATGCCTGGGCGCAGCGAGCCGTCGAGGGGCACGAGCACGGGGGCCGGCCGTGGGTGCCCTACCACCAGAACCTCGCGGCGGGGCTCGCCACGCTCGCCGGCGCGGAGGCGAGCGAGGTGGTCGCGATGAACTCGCTCACCGTGAACCTGCACCTGATGCTGGCGAGCTTCTATCGCCCGCAGGGCAAGCGCCGCCGCATCCTCATGGAGGCCGGCGCGTTCTCTTCGGACCGGCACGCCGTGGCATCGCAGATCGTCTGGCACGGCCTCGACCCCGAGGATGCGCTCATCGAGCTCGCGCCCGCCGCCGGTGCGGACCTCATCGAGCCGGGCGCGCTCGAGGATGCGATTGCCGCGCACGGCCCGGAGCTCGCGCTGGTGCTCTGGCCCGGCGTGCAGTTCCGTACCGGCCAGTCGTTCGACCTGACGCGGATCGCACGTGCCGCGCATGCGGTGGGTGCGCTCGCCGGCTTCGACCTGGCGCATTCGATGGGGAACACGCCGCTCGCGTTGCACGATAGCGGCGCAGACTTCGCCGTGTGGTGCAGCTACAAGTATCTGAACGGCGGCCCCGGCGCGATCGGCGGCTGTTTCGTGCACGAGCGTCACTCGAGCGCGCAGGCGCGCGGGGCGCACGGCGGTGCCCTGCCCGGCGCGCGCCTCGCCGGCTGGTGGGGCCACGAGGAGGACACGCGCTTTCGGATGGAGAGCGAGTTCCGCGCCGCGCCCGGTGCCGATGCGTGGCAGGTGAGCAACCCGCCGATCCTGGCGGCCGCGCCGCTGGTCGCTTCGCTCATGATCTTCGCCGCGGCGGGCGTGGAGCGCTTGCGCGCCAAGTCGGTGGCGCTCACGGATTTCATGGACGAGCTGCTGCAACCGCTGGCCCCGCAGGTCGCCGTCATCACGCCGCGCGTGGCCGAGGCGCGCGGCTGTCAGCTGTCGCTGCGCATCGCCGGCGGCGTGGATGCGGGGCGGCGCGTGTTCGAGGGCCTGCGGGCCGGAGGCGTGGTCGGTGACTGGCGCTCGCCCGACATCATCCGCGTGGCGCCGGTACCGCTCTACAACAGCTTCGAGGACGTGGCGCGCTTCGCCGAGCGGCTCGGGCAGGTGCTGGGAGAGCGCGGGTGAAGAGCACGCCGGACGCTCCCGTCAACATCGTCGGTGCGGGACTCGCGGGCGCACTGCTCGCGGTGCTGCTGGCGCGGCGCGGCTTTGCCGTGGCGCTGCACGAGCGCCGCGCGGACCCGCGCCAGGCGCAACCCGAGCGCGGCCGCTCCATCAACCTCGCGCTCGCCGCCCGCGGCATCCGCGCGCTCGAGCGCGCGGGCGTCATGGAGCGGGTGCGCCCGCTCACCATCGCGATGCGCGGGCGTATGGTGCACGAGCCCTCGGGGGCGAGCGCGCTGCAGCCTTACGGGCAGCGCGAGCACGAGGTCATCTATTCGGTCGGCCGTGCGGACCTCAACCGGCTGCTGATCGAGGCAGCACTGCGCCATCCGAACGTCACGGTGCACTTCAACCGCCAGTGTCTCGGCGCCGATCCCGCCCGTGATCGCCTGCGGGTGCGCGACACCGCGAGCGGCCTCGAGGAGGAGCTGCCACTCGCGCCTGCCATCGCCGCCGACGGCGCGGGCTCGGCGGTGCGCGGGAGTCTCGCCGCCGCCGGCCTGGTCACGGTGCGCGAGGAGTGGCTCGACCACGACTACAAGGAGCTCACCATCCCGCCGGCCGGCGGCGCACCGGCGCTCGAGCGGCATGCGCTGCACATCTGGCCGCACGGCGGCTTCATGCTGATCGCGCTCCCCAACACGGATGCGAGCTTCACCGCCACGCTGTTCCTGGCACGCGCCGGCGCCCCCGGCTTCGCCTCGCTCGGCACGCCGGAGGCGGTCGAGGCCTTCTTCGCCGAGCAGTTCCCGGACGCCGTACCGCTCATGCCGCGGCTGCTGGCGGAATTCGCACGGCATCCGCAGGGGCAGCTCGGCACGGTTCACACCGCGCCCTGGCGCGTTGGCGGCAAGCTCCTGCTGCTCGGCGACGCGGCGCACGCCATCGTCCCCTTTCACGGCCAGGGCATGAACGCAGCCTTCGAGGACTGCACGGTGCTCGATGAGCTGATCGGCGCGCGCGCCGACTGGGAAACGGTGTTCGCCGAGTTCGAGCGGCTGCGCCGCCCCAACACCGAGGCGATCGCGCGCATGGCGCTCGAGAACTATCTCGAGATGCGCGATGCGGTACTCGATGCGCGCTTCGTGCGCCTGAAGGCGCTCGCCATGGCTCTGGAGAGGCGCTTCCCCGAGCGCTTCATCCCGCGCTACTCGATGGTGATGTTCCACCCGGAGATCCCGTACGCCGAGGCGCTGCGGCGCGGCGCCGTACAGGCGCGGCTGCTCGATGAGCTCGATCCGGGACCGGGACGGGAAGTGGAGGCCGCGCTCGATCGCGGGCGCACGGCGCAGCTGATCCACGAGCGGCTGCCGCCGGTGGCGCAGCCGCGCGCTGCGCAAGCGCCCTAGACGCCGCTCACCCTTTTCAGCCTGACGCGGATCAGCGCGCCGGTCGGGGCCTCGATGCGACCGTCCTTGAGCGTATTGGCCCGCGGGTTCACGCCGGCGAAATCGAGCGGCACGCCGAGCTCGCGCGGCGAGTGCGGGCTGCAGCCCTCGGGACTCAACTGCAGGCGCCGCGCGCGCGCCGACCAGTTGCTGCCGCGCGCATGGAGCTTGCACTCGCCGTTACCGGTGGCCGCCTGATACTCGAGCGTGCCCTCGATGCCGCCGTCGTGGCCGACACGCTCGATGCTCAGGTTGACGACACGCAGCAGCTCCTTGCCCGCAGCATCGACGTATTCACCGCGCCAGGTGCCCGAGAGATCCTGTCGGGCGGGCGGCGCGGTCGTGGCGGCTGCCGCGGCGTCCGGCCTTGCGACGGAGGCAGTCGCGCTCGTCGCAGCGACGGTCGCCGGCGCCTGGGCCGGCGATCCGGCGGGAGTCGGGTCGGCGGTCGTGTCGGCGGCGGCTGGCGCGGTCGGCGTCGCGGCGGCGGCCGCGGGCGCCTGCGACGGCGGCGCAGTCACGGGCGCGGCGGCGAACCCGTCCGGCTGCGTGTGCCGGGCGAGAGCGCCGAGCGCCATGACGAGAACGAGTGCCGCGAGGACCACCGGCGCGCCGCGACGCGCGCGTTGCATGAGGCTCGGCGGTGGGCGCACCGGGACCCGGGCAGTCGCTGCGGCGGCAGGACCCGATGCGGGCGGCGCCGGCGGGTGCAGCTGCTGCCACACGGTGCCGACGGAGAAATCGACGTCGATTGAGCTGGCCGGATCGATCGCCTCGGCCGGATCGATTGGCTTGGCGGGGTCGATCGCGGTGGCCGGATCGCTGCGCCTGGTGGGCGCGTATTCGATCGCCATCGTGCCGGAACTCGCGACCTCCTTGAGGGCGGGCGGCGGATCCCTGAAGTCGGGCGCGTCCTTCAAAGCCACCGTGCCGGTGGGACCGACGCGCCCGGGAATCGCGCTGGGGCTGAGCGCGACGGTGCCGGTCGGACCCGCGGGCCTCGCCGGCGCGTTCGCAGCGGCGGCGGCATCGACGGCCGACGCCGCGGGCGCGGCGGGCGCGCTCAGGTCCGGCAGTGCGCGCAGGAACTCATCCGCGCTCTGGAAGCGCGCTTGCGGGTCCTTGGCGAGCGCGCGCATGACGGCATCCACCAGCGGCTGCGGAATATCGGCGCAGTAGACCGTCGGCGGCTCGGGCAGATCGTTCACATGGGCGTTCAGGAGCACGAACTCCGCCTTGCCGCGCGGATTGAAGGGCGGCCGGCCGCTCAGCAGCTGGTAGAGCGTGAGCCCGAGGGAATAGATGTCGGTGCGGCAATCGACGGCACGGCCGAGGATCTGCTCGGGGGCCATGTAGAGGGGGCTGCCGATGCTGGTGCTGCTCACCTTGGTCGCGCCCGCCACGCCCTGGCGCTTGGCGATGCCGAAGTCCATCACCTTGACGACGCGATCGCGGGTGACCATCAGGTTGCTTGGCTTGAGGTCCCGATGCACGATGCCGGCGCGATGCGCGGCGGCGACGCCGGCCAGCGCCTGCCTGAAGAGCGGCAGGCACTCGTGCGCCGGAATCGGGCCGCGCCGCTTGATCATCTGCTCGAGGCTCTCGCCGTCGATGAACTCCATCACCGCGACGGGCGCGCCGTCGTGGATGAAGTAGTCGAACAGCAGCGCGACATTCGGGTGGTTGAGGGCGCCCTGCAGGCGCGCCTCCTGACGGAAGCGCTCGACGAAGTCGGGGTCGTTGCGGACCTCGGCGCTCATCACCTTGACGGCGACCGGCCGGTCGAGATTCACGTCGAGCGCCTTGTAGACGACGCCCATGTTGCCGCGACCGAGGAGCTCCAGTACGCGATAGTGGTCGATGAGCTCGCCGATCATGATCGAACCCGAAACTCCCCTGCGCGGCGGCGGCGTGCGGCTTACCGCGCCTGGCGCAGCGCATCCAGCGCGCCCGGATCGGGCGCCGCGCTGCCGTCGGCAATCTGGGACGGACGCGCCGCCGGACCCGGCCCGTTCGGGCCCATGCTCCGGGAGGCCGCGCGCATCGCCTGCAGCACCTGCGCCTCCTGCTCGTTCTCCATGGCATTGAGATCGTTGAGCCCGATGCGCGTGGCAAGACCCTCCGGGCAGTCGGACGGGGTGCTCAGCTCCACCACCACCGGGATCATCCAGTCGTCGGCGCTCATGCCGCCGGTGCGCTTGATGTAGTCATTGGCGCTCAGCGTGCAGTGGCGGTTGGGACCGGAGGCCACATCGAGCGGCTGCACGACCGCAAAGAACACGTGGTTGGGCCGCAGCGCCGCGGGACCGCTCGGCGTCGTGAGAGTCGCGGGAGTCGCGGTCGCGGCCTGCTGCTCCTGCAGCTGCACCTTGATCTGCGCATCGAGCTGCGCCTTGATCTGCGGCGTGACGGCCGGCGGCGGCGCGCTGGGCGTCGGCGCGGCCTCGGGTGCAGCCTGACCCGGCGGCGGCGCGGGCGCGGATTCGTCCGATTGCGGAGCCGTGGCATCGGGCGCAGCGGCCGGGTCGACGTACTGGGTAGGCGCGTACTGCGCTTGCGGCGCGGCGGCCGGATCGACGTAGTCCGTGGCCGCAGGCGGCGGCGCCGGGATGGCCTGCGCCTGCCAGGCGGCCTGCATGTTCTGGGCGAGGATGTAGTCGGTCATCCACAGATCCGGGACTTGCGTAGACCGGATAGGGGGTAAAGAGCGCGCCGTAGGCCGGATACCAGGGCTGCGCACGCCAGCCCCAGCGGTAGACCACGGGATGCGGCCAGGCAGCGAGCGCCCAGCCATAGTAGGCCGCGGGGAAGCGCACCGCCGGCACGTAGGCCTCGTAGGTAAAGGATCTGCCGAACTGATGCCAGACGTGGCGCTGGTAGACGTGGGTGTAGAGAAGGTGGCCACCGCTCACGTAGGTGCGGCTCACGAAGCCCGGCCGGATGGGGCGCTCGACCGTGCCGCTGACGGCGTTGCCGTGGTGGGCCACGTGGACCTGGGCGTTGGCGACGACGTGGGTGTTCGGGTGCGGACTCACCGCCGCGCGCTGGTGAGTGTAGACAGTCGCGCGCTCGCGCTCGGCATGCACGGCGCGGGCCCGGTGCTCGACGTGCTCGGCGTGCTCGCGCGGCTCCCCGCGTTGCGCAGCCGCCGCGGTGGTCACGGCGAGCGCGGTGACGGCGATCAGGAATCTCGACATATGTCACTCCAGATGCCGCGGGCCGGATTCGGCGCCGCCCTGGAAGGATGTAGCGATTCACTCTAGCGCGCGGTGTACAGCACGGCGCGAACTGCGTCGCGGAACGGGGGGCAGAGGCGGCACTTTGAGAACCGCCGCACACTCCCAAAGTCAGTGCGGGCGCGGGGTGGCCGGCGCGTTGCGCCGTTCGAGCGTCACGAACGTGACCGGATAGGCGTGGCGTTCATCAGCCGGATGGGCCTGGTAGTCGAGGTCGTCCCACTGCGCCGGATCGAACGCCGGGAAGTAGGTGTCGCCGGCGATGTCGGCGTGTACGTGGGTCATGTAGATGCGGCGCGCGAGTGGCAGCAGCATTCGGTAGACCTCCGCGCCGCCGATCGCCACCAGCTCGTCGCAGGTGCGCGTCTGCCGCAGCGCCTCGTCCACCGAGTGCACCGGGATCACGCCCGCGGCGTGCCAGTCGGGATCGCGGGTGAGCACCAGGTTGGCGCGCCCCGGGAGCGGGCGGCCGATCGACTCGTAGGTCTTGCGGCCCATGAGGATGGGCTTGCCGAGCGTGAACTCCCTGAAGCGCTGCAGGTCGGCCGGCAGCCGCCAGGGGAGCGCGTTGCCGCGGCCGATGACGCCGTTCTGCGCCATGGCGACGATGAGCGAGATCAGCGGCGGCGGCGGCGTATCGGCCATTCAGATCTCCACCGCGGTGTTGAGCACCACCACGTCGCGGAACGGCATGCGGAAGAACTCCGCCGCCTGCGTGCTGTACTGCTGCATGCGCGCGAACAGCCGCCGCTGCAGGCCGCGCAGGCCCGGCAGCGGGCGCGCACGCACCACGTGGCGGCCCACGAAGAACGAGCTGTCCTCGGTGAACACGCGCAGCCCGCGGGTACGGCAGGCCTTGAGCGCCTCGGCGACATCGGGCGTCTCCATGAAGCCGAAGCGCGCGGTGATGTAGTAAACACCGGGCACCGGCTCCTCGACGTTGAGGCGGCCGGCCGGATCCTGGCGCGGCGTGTCGACGATCTCGACGTTGAGGATGATGACGCGCTGGTGCACCACGCCGTTGTGCTCGATGTTGCGGATCAGCGCCGAGGGCACCAGCGCCGAGTTGCTGGCGAGAAATACGCCGGTGCCGGGCACGCGCTGCACGCCCGCGACCAGCTTCGGCAGCTCGCTGCGCGGCACGGCGAGCTTGGCGAGCGCCGCGCGCAGCTCGAGCCGCCCGCTGCGCCAGGTCACGAAGATGAGGTAGAGGATCGCGCCGAGCGTGAGCGGGATCCAGCCTCCGGCCGGGACCTTGGTGAGGTTGCCGGCGACGAACGCGAGGTCGGTGATCAGAATGAGTCCGAACAGGGCCGCGACGCGCCACGTCGGCCAGTTCCACTGCGTGGCGGCGACGAACGCGCCGAGCACGGTGGTGACCACCATGGTGCCGACCACCGCGGCGCCGTAGGCGCCGCCGAGCGCATCCGAGGAGCCGAAGCCGACCACGAACAGGATGACCGCGGGGAACACCAGCCAGTTGACGATCGGCACGTAGATCTGGCCCTGCTCGAGCGCCGAGGTCTGCAGCACCCTGATGCGCGGCAGCAGATCGAGGTGCACGGCCTGGCTCGCCATGGAAAAGGCGCCCGAGATGGTCGCCTGCGAGGCGATCACGGTGGCCATGGTCGCAAGCGCAACCAGCCACGGCAGCACCGCCTCGGGCACCATGTGATAGAGCGGATGCTGAATGGGTTTGCCGAGCTCGAGCAGCAGCGCGCCCTGGCCAAAGTAGTTGATGACCAGTGCCGGCCCGACCAGTGCGAACCAGGCGATGCGCACCGGGCGCTTGCCGAAGTGCCCCATGTCGGCGTACAGCGCCTCGCCGCCGGTGATGGCGAGGAACACCGCGCCGATGATGGCGAGCGCCACCTGCGGACGGTGGAACAGGAAGCTGAGCCCGACGAGCGGGTTGAGCGCGGCGAGCACCTGCGGGTTGCGCATGATCGGCAGCGCGCCGATCACCGCGATCGTGAGGAACCACGCCACCATGATCGGCCCGAAAAGCCGGGCCACGGTCGCGGTGCCGCGGTGCTGATAGGCGAACAGCACGGTGATGACCGCGATGGTCGCCGGGATCACCCAGCGCTTGAAGTCGGGATTGAGCACCTCGAGGCCCTCGACCGCGGACAGCACCGAGATCGCCGGCGTGATGAGCGCATCGCAGAAGAAGAACGCGGTGCCGGCGAGCGCCAGCCCCACGGCGACCTTCGCCCAGGTGCTGCCGGTGATGAGCCGCCGCTGCGCCAGGGCGAACAGCGCCAGGATCCCGCCCTCACCCTGGTTGTCGGCCTTCATGATAATCGTGAGGTACTTGAGACTCACCGAGATCGTGAGCGCCCAGAAGATCAGCGACAGCACGCCGAGCACCGCCTCGGCATTGAAAGGGCCCGCGGCACCGAGTGCGGCCTCCATGGCATAAAGCGGGCTCGTGCCGATGTCGCCGTAGACGATGCCGGTCGCCGCCACCACGGTCACCAGCTTGAAGGGGCGGTTCGGGTGCATATCAGCGCCGCGCGCGCCGGGGCGGGTCGCGGCGCGGGATGCGCGGCGGCGGCCACATCATGGTGCCGCGGCAGCCCCGGTGGCCGCAGCGGCAGGCGAAGATCACGTCGATGTCGGGCGGATCGTCGGCCTCGCGCTGGATCTGGTAGTCGTAGGTGAGCTCCTCCCCGGGGGCGATGGCACGGATCGCGTCGATGAACACCCGCGATTCCTCGATCACCGACTCGCAGTTCGGCTCGCAGCCGTGATTGACGAACCGCGCATCGTTCCCGTCGACGCCGGCGTCGATCACCGTTGCGTCGTCGGCGATGAACAGGAACGTGTGGTTGTCGTCGGCGCCCTTGCCCTCATAGCGGCGGTCGGCCTCGGCGTGCGAGACGCGCTCTCCGAGGTACTCGATCACGCGCGTGCCCTGCGGTATCCGCCGCAGCGCGAACACGCCGAGCCCGTGCAACGGCGAGGAGCGCACCTCGAACAGCGGCCCGCCCGGCTGCCGCGTGCGGCGCTTGCTGCCCGTCATACCGCCACCGGCGCGCGGATGGTTTCGTGATGGCGGTAGTCCGCGAAGCCGAAGTCCGCGAAGCGATAGTCGAACATGCTCGGCGGGCGGCGCGCGATCGTCAGGCGCGGCAACGGGTACGGCGTGCGCGAGAGCTGCAGGTCCGCCTGCTCGAGGTGATTGGCATACAGGTGGCAGTCGCCGCCGGTCCACACCAGCTCGCCGGCCTCCAGGTCGCACTGCTGGGCAAACAGGTGGGTGAGGAGCGCGTAGCTGGCGATGTTGAAGGGCACGCCGAGGAACATGTCGCAGCTGCGCTGGTAGACCTGCAGCGACAGCCGGCCGGCGGCTACGTACAGCTGGAACATGAGGTGGCAGGGCGCGAGCGCCATCTGCTCGAGCTCGCCCACGTTCCAGGCGCTCACCAGGTTGCGGCGCGAGTCGGGATCACGCCGGATGCACTCGACCGCCTGGGTGATCTGATCGATGGTGCGGCCGTCGGCGCCCTGCCAGGCACGCCACTGGCGGCCGTAGACGGGTCCGAGCTCGCCGCGCTCGTCGGCCCACTCGTCCCAGATGGTGACGCCGTGCTCGTGCAGCCAGGCGACGTTGGTATCGCCGCGCAGGAACCACAGCAGCTCGTAGACCACCGCCGGCAGGTGGATCTTCTTGGTGGTGACCAGCGGAAAGCCCGCGGCGAGGTCGAAGCGCAGCTGCTGCCCGAACAGCGACAGCGTTCCGGTGCGGGTGCGGTCGGCCTTGCGCACACCCTCGGTGCGGATGCGGCGCAGCAGCTCGAGGTACTGCCTCATGTCGCGACGGCGTAGTTCCCCGACGGGGTGCGGGTGCGGTAGGCCCAGGCAAGCAGGGCGGCGCCGGCGAGAATCATCGGCAGCGACAGCACCTGTCCCTCGGTGAGCCAGCCGCCGGCCAGGTAGCCGATGTGCTCATCCGGCACCCGCACGAACTCGATCAGCGAGCGCGCCAGACCGTAGATGACGAGGAACAGTCCCGAAGGTGCCAGACGCGGCCGCGGCGCGCGAGGTGAACCACCACAGCACCGCGAACAGTACCAGGCCCTCGAGCGCCGCCTCGTAGAGCTGCGAGGGATGGCGCACCTCGCCGTTGACCTTGAAACCCCACGGCACGGTGGTCACCTTGCCCCACAGCTCGCCGTTGATGAAGTTGCCGATGCGCCCGAAGAACAGGCCGAGCGCCGGCAGCGGCGCGGTGAAATCGTACACGTCGGCGACATTGCGGCCGCGGCGCCACGCGAACACCGCGAGCGCGATCAAGGAGCCGAGCAGGCCGCCGTGGAAGGACATGCCGCCGTCCCAGATCTTGATCGGGTACCAGAGGTCGTCCGCCCAGAACTTCAGCCCATAGAAGAGCACGTAGCCGATGCGTCCGCCGAAGATGACGCCCAGCATGGCGAAGAAGATCAGATCGTCGACGTCCACCGCCTTCCAGGTCGAGCCCGGCGCGCGCGCGCGCCGCCGCGCCAGCCACCAGGCGGTGGCGAAGCCGAGCAGATACATGATCCCGTACCAGTGGACCGAGAGCGGGCCGACGTGGAAGGCGACTTTGTCGAAGTCGGGGAACTTCAGCATGAGGCGCGTTAGTTTAGCCGACCTCGCCCGTCACGCGGCAGAAGAACGCCTTCAGGTAGCGCGTTTCCGGGATGGCGGGATGCAGCGGGTGGTCCGGCGACTGGCCGCCGGCCTCGAGGATCTGCACGAAACGCCCCGCATGACGCGCGGCGCCCTGGATGGCGCTCACGAGCTCCTCGGGGGCGAGATGATAGGAGCACGAGCAGGAGACCAGGGTTCCCTCCCCGGCGAGCAGTGCGAGTGCGAGCTGGTTGAGCCTGCGGTAGGCAGCCTGCCCCTGCGGAATGTCCTTCTTGCGCTTGATGAAGGCCGGCGGATCGAGGATCACGACGTCGAAGCGCCGGCCCTTCGCCGCGAGGGATTTCAGCGCATCGAAGGCGTCCTCGCGCAGCGTCTCGAGCGTCACCCCGTTGCGCGCCGCGTTGGCCGCGGCGTACTCGAGCGCCGCCTGGGACGAGTCGACGCAGCAGCCGCTCCCGGCGCCGGCGCGCAGCGCCGTCACGGCCCAGGCGCCGACGTAGGAGCAGACATCGAGCACGCGCGCGCCCGGTGCCAGGTAGCGCGCGAGGCGCGCCCGATTCGCGCTCTGGTCGTAGAACCAGCCGGTTTTCTGACCGTGGACGAGCGGCGCCGTAAACTCGAGCCCGGCTTCGATCACGGTGAGCTCCTGCGGCACCGCGCCGAAGGCGAGCTGCGCTTCCTGCGGCAGCTGCTCGAGATCGCGCGCCGCCGTGTCGTTCTTCCAGTAGAGACCCGCCGGATTCACCACCTCGCGCACCGCCGCGGCGACTTCCTCCTTGAGCGCCTCCATGCCGGCGGTGGCGATCTGCCCGACGATCACCTCGCCATAGCGATCGAGCACCAGCCCCGGCAGCAGGTCCGATTCGCCGAACACCCAGCGGTAGTACGGCGCCGCGCTCAGGTGCTCGCGCAGGGTGAGCGCCGCGCGCAACCGGCGCACGATCAGGGCACGGTCGACGGGCTGCGCCTCCTCAGGCGACAGAATGCGTGCGCAGATGAGCGCATGCGGGTTGAGGTAGGCATGGCCGACGAACGCGCCGCGGTGGGTGCGCAGCTCCACGAGCTCGCCCGCGGCGAACGCGCCGAGCGGCGTGCGCTCGGTGTCGATCTCGTTGCTGAACACCCACAGGTGCCCGGCCGCGAGCCGCCGCTCCTCGCCGCGCCGGAGCGTGAGAGTGCGCGCACCGCCGCCTGCGCTCAGGGGCTCGGTAAGTTCGGGTTGCAACATCGGGTCCGCTGGCGAGGGGGCGGCAAGTATACAATTGCCACCCCTTTCGCCGAGGTGAAACGTGTTGTCATCGCGCAGCGTGCCGGCGCTCCTGCTCCTCGTGGCCGGTGTGGGCGCAGCGGCGGCGGCCGCCGCAGCCGCGCCCCAACCGTCGGTGTGGCAGCCCCTCGAGTGGCGCTCCATCGGACCCTATCGCGGCGGCCGGGTGCTCGCCGTAGCGGGCGTGCCGGGCGAGCCGAGTCACTTCTACTTCGGCGCCGTGAACGGCGGCGTGTGGGAGACGCGCGACGCCGGGCGCACCTGGGCGCCGATCTTCGATGCGGTGCCGGTCGGCTCGATCGGCGCGCTCGCGGTGGCCCCGTCCGACAGCCAGGTCCTCTACGTCGGCACCGGGGAAGCCGACATGCGCTCGGATATCGCGCAGGGAGCGGGCGTGTTCCGCTCGCGCGATGGCGGCCACAGCTGGCAGCCCCTCGGGCTCGAAGACTCGCAGCAGATCGGCCGCATCGTGGTCGACCCGGGCAATCCCGAGGTCGTGCTGGTCGCCGCGCTGGGCTCTCCCTACGGCGCCAACGAGACGCGCGGCATCTTCCGCTCGAGCGACGGCGGCGCAAGCTGGCGGCGTACTCTCTATAAGAACGCCGACACCGGCGCGATCGACGTCGCCTTCGAGCCGGGCAACGCCCGCACCGTGTACGCGGCGCTGTGGCAGACGCGCCGGCCGCCGTGGAACGTATATCCGCCCTCGAGCGGCCCCGGCGGCGGGCTGTACCAATCGCGCGACGGCGGGGAGACCTGGACCGAGCTCGCCGGCCATGGCCTGCCGCCGCAGCCGGGACGCATCGGCATCGGCCTCGCGCCGTCGCAGCCGCAGCGCGTGTTCGCGCTCATCGACGCGGACGCGGGTGGCCTGTACCGCTCCGACGATGCCGGGGCGAGCTGGACGCGGGTGAGCGACGATGCGCGCATCTGGAAACGCGGCTGGTATTTCGCCGGCGTCACGGTCGATCCCACCAATCCGGACGTGGTCTACGTGTGCAACACCGGCGTCTACCGCTCGAGCGACGGCGGCCACCACTTCCTGCCGGTAAAGGGCGCGCCGGGGGGCGACGACTACCACACGCTGTGGATCGATCCGCACGACGCGGCGCGTCGCATCCTCGGCGTCGACCAGGGAGCGGTCGTGACGCTCAACGGCGGGGTGACCTGGAGCTCCTGGTTCAACCAGCCGACCGGCCAGTTCTATCACGTCGTCACCGACAACCGCTTTCCCTACTGGGTGTACGGCGCGCAGCAGGACTCGGGCGCGGCCGCAGTTCCCAGCCGCACCGACAACATCGACGGCATCAATCTCACGCAGTTCCGCGAGACCGCCGCCGGGGGCGAGAGCGATAGCATCGCGCCCGATCCGCTCAATCCGCAGATCGTCTTCGGCGGGCGTGTCGACCGCCTCGACCTGCGCAGCGGCCAGAAAGCGAGCGTACCGCCGACACTCGCGTACCCGGATCTGTACCGCGGCACCTGGACGCTGCCGCTCATCTTCAGCCCGGCCGACCCGCACGCGCTCTACTTCGCCAACCAGCGCATCTTTCGCACCACCGACCGCGGCCGGCACTGGCAGCCGGTGAGCCCGGACCTGAGCCGCGAGAGCCCCGCGACGCCCGCGAGTCTCGACGCCGCCACCGTGGCCGATCACGACAGCGTCGGCGCGCGGCGCGGCGTCGTGTACGCGCTCGGCCCCTCACCGCTCAATGCGGCGCAGCTGTGGGCGGGGACCGACGACGGGCTCGTGTGGCGCACGCTCGACGGCGGCGCTCACTGGAAGAACGTCACGCCCGGCGCGCTCAGCGCCTGGTCGAAGGTCGGCGTGGTCGAGCCCTCGCACTTCGACGCCGCGAGCGCCTACATCGCCGTCGACCGCCATCGGCTCGACGACCCACGGCCCTACATCTATCGCACGCACGACGGCGGGGCGAGCTGGACGCTGATCGTCGCGGGGCTCGCTGGCGGCCTGCACGACTCGGTGAACGTGGTGCGCGAGGATCCTGCGCACCGCGGAGTTCTCTACTGCGGCACCGAGTACGGCGTGTACGTCTCGCTCGATGACGGCACGCACTGGCAGCCGTTGCAACAGAACCTGCCGCGCACCTCGGTGCGCGACCTTACGGTGCACGGCGCCGACCTCGTCATCGCCACCCACGGACGCGGCTTCTGGATCATGGACGACGTGGCGCCGCTGCGCGCACTCGCCGCCGAGAGCGCGGGCGGCACGCGGCTGCTCCCACCCTCGAGCGCGCTGCGCGTGCGGCCGACGGGTTTCCTCGGCTCGCCGATGCCGAAGGACGAGCCGATGGGCGCCAACCCGCCCGCCGGTGCCATCCTCGACTACCGGCTCGATCCTTCAGTGACCGGACCGGTCGAGCTCACCATTCTCGACGCCGGCGGCGCCGTGGTCCGCACCTTCAGGAGCGACGACCCCGCGCCAGCGCCCGACCTCACGAAGTCCGTGATCGCGCCCGAGTGGCTCGGCGTGCCGGCGCGGCCCGGCGCCGAGCCCGGCGCCCACCGCTTCGTCTGGGACCTGCACTATGCGGCGCGGCCGCCGCTCGCGGGACAGGATGCGGAGGAGCCCGAGGAAGGCGTGTGGGCGCCGCCGGGCAGCTACCTGGTCGAGCTCAAGGCGGGCGGCGGCGAATACCGCGAGCCGCTCAGTGTCGCGCCTGATCCGCGCGTCACGCTGCCCGCGGCGGACTACGCGCGCCAGTTCGCCCTCGCCCGCGACATCGAGAGCGCGCGCGCCGAGATCGCCACGGCGCTCACCGATGCGGCGCGCATCGACGCCGCCATGCGTGCACCACACCAGGTCTCGGGTCCCGACGCCGGCGCGGCGCTGGTCGCCGCGCTCGCGGCCGCGGAGGCGGAGCTGCGCGCGATCAGCGACACGGCGCCGGAGAAACGCTCGCCCGACTCGACCGGACTGCCGCCGACGACGGTCGCGGGCCTGCGCTATCTCGAAGCGGCGTTCCGCAACCTCGCGCACGCGGTCGACGGCGCCGATGCCGCACCGAGCGCGGACGCGGAGCGCGGCTACACCCAGCACCGGGCACTGCTCGATGCGGCGCTCGCGAAATGGGCCGCCTTCAAACGCGGCACGCTGGCGCGCCTGAACTCAGCTCTCGCATCGATCGGCAACCCGACCATCACACCCTGAACGATGTACACCAACCACCTGATCGACGAGACCAGCCCCTACCTGCGGCAGCACGCGCACAACCCGGTCGAGTGGTACCCGTGGGGGAGCGCAGCACTCGAGCGCGCCCGGCGCGAGCGCAAGCCGATTCACCTGAGCATCGGCTATGCGGCCTGCCACTGGTGCCACGTCATGGCGCACGAGAGCTTCGAGGACGAGGCCACCGCGCGTCTGCTCAACGAGAACTTCGTCAACATCAAGGTCGACCGCGAGGAGCGGCCCGACATCGACCGCATCTACCAGATCGCGCAGCAGATGCTGACGCAGCGCGGCGGCGGCTGGCCGCTCACCATGTTCCTGTCGCACGACGATCAGCGCCCGTTCTTCGGCGGCACGTATTTTCCGCGCGAGGCGCGCTACGGGCTGCCGGGCTTCAGGGACCTGCTGCCGCGGGTGGTGGAGTTCTACCGCACTCACGAGCCGGAGATGCGCGCCCAGAACGAAGCACTGGTGACGGCGCTCGCGGACATCAATTTCCCGCCCGCGCCGCAAGGCACCGAGCTCACCGACGCGCCGCTCAAGACCTGCCGGGCGCAGCTCGCGCAGAGCTTCGACCGCCGCTACGGCGGCTTTGGCGGTGCACCGAAGTTCCCGCAGCCCAAGGCGCTCGAACGGCTGCTGCGCGACTGGCGCGCGAGTGCGGCGGGTGCGGAAGCGGGGTTGCAGTCGCTCTACATGGCGAGCTTCACGCTGCGGCACATGGGCGAAGGCGGCCTGTTCGACCAGCTGGGCGGGGGGTTCTGCCGCTACTCGGTGGATGAGCGCTGGATGATCCCGCACTTCGAGAAGATGCTGTACGACAACGGCGCGCTGCTCGCCCTCTACGCGAATCCCGCGCTGATCACCGCCGACCGCTTCTACGGGCAGGTCGCGCTCGAGACCGCGGGCTGGGTACTGCGCCGGATGCACTCGCCCGAGGGCGGCTTCTACTCGAGCCTGGACGCCGACTCGGAGGGCCACGAGGGCAAGTTCTACGTATGGGACCGCGAGGAAGTGCGCGCGGCGCTCAGCGCCGAGGAGTTCGCGGTATTCGCGCCGCGCTACGGCCTCGACCAGCCGCCGAACTTCGAAGGCCGCTGGCATCTGTACGTCGCGGCGACCGTGGAGCAGATTGCCGCGACGCTGCAGCGCCCGCCTGCCGAGGTGACGGCGCTCCTCGGCGGCGCGCGCGCGCGCCTGCTCGCGCTGCGCGCGCAGCGCGTGAGTCCCGGGCGCGATGAGAAGATCCTCACTTCGTGGAATGCGCTGATGATCCGCGGGCTGGCGATCGCCGCACGCGTGCTGCGCCAGGACGCCCTGTCAGGCGCGGCCAGCCGCGCGCTCGACTTTCTGCGCGCCACCCTGTGGCGCGACGGACGGCTGCTCGCCACCTATAAGGACGGACGCGCGCACCTCAACGCCTATCTCGATGACTACGTGTACCTCGTCGACGCGGTGCTCGAGCTGCAGCAGGTGCGCTTCCGGGCCGAGGAGCTCGAGTTCGCGCGACAGCTGATCGAGGTGGTGCTCGAGCATTTCGCCGACCCCGGCGCGGGCGGCTTCTTCTTCACCTCCGACGATCACGAGCAGCTCATCCACCGTCCGAAGAGCTTCGGCGACGACGCCACGCCCTCGGGCAACGGCATCGCGGCACTGGTGCTGCAGCGTCTCGGGTACCTGCTCGGCGAGCCGCGCTATCTCGCGGCGGCCGAGCGCACGCTGCGCGCGGCCTGGCCGGCGCTCGAGAAGCAGCCGCTGTCGCACGCCACCCTGGTCAACGCGCTGGAAGAGCTGCTGCAGCCGCCGGAGATCGTCATCCTGCGCGGTGAGCCCGCCGCGCTCGAAGCCTGGCAGCGCGAGCTCGCACAGCTCTACGCACCGCGGCGCCTGGTGCTCGCGATCCCGTCGGACGCGCAGGGACTTCCGCCGGCGCTGGCCGACAAGACCGCGCGTGGCGCGGCCGTCGCCTACGTGTGTCGCGGCAGCACGTGCTCGGCGCCGGTCGGGTCGCTCGAGGAGCTCATCGGCAGTCTTCATCCTGATAGGGCGGGCCTCGCGGCGTCACAAAACGGATCAGGTACCGCGACGCCTCGGTGAGCCCCTCGGGACGCTGGGCGTAGAGGCGCATCGGGCCCTCCCCCGGCACCCTACTCCGGCAGCGCCTCGCCCGAGCCGCCGAACTCCTTGGGGAAGTCCTTGAGCTTCGGCAGGCCGTCGCGCATGCGCAGCACCGTCTCCTGATAGTTGACGTGCACGCCGGGCGTGAACTTGAGCGCCGGCAGCATCGCCGCGAACACGTCGGTGAGCTTGAGCGGCGGATGCTCGGTAAAGAGATGCCCGCCGCAGGTCTTGCACCACTTGCGATAGCTCACCGGCGTCTTGTTGTAGGTGCCGATGTTGTCAGCGCCCCTGGTCACCTTGACGGCGGTCGGCTGCCACAGGGTGAAGGCATTCACCGGCCCCGCTGACCAGTGACGGCAGGATGCGCAATGGCAGTAGCCCATGGCCACCGGCTCGCCGGTGACGGTGAACTCGACTGCGCCGCAGAAGCATTGGGTTTTGTATTCGGCCATCGTCGATCCCCCCTGAAGGAAACCGGAAAACTAGGACAGCAGCTCCACATTGCCGCCGATGGCGGCGGTGTTGATGGTGAGCGTGCGCTCGTTCGCGAAGCGCAACAGGTAGTGCGGCCCGCCCGCCTTGGGGCCCGTGCCCGAGAGGCCCTGGCCGCCGAAGGGCTGCACGCCGACCACCGCGCCGATCATGTTGCGGTTCACGTAGGTGTTGCCGACCGGCAGCGCCTGGAACACGTGGTTGGCGACGCTCTCGAGGCGGCTGTGCACCCCGAGCGTGAGTCCGTAGCCGGTGCTGCGGATCGCCGCCAGCACCTGCGGCAGCGCATCGCTGCGGTAGCGCGCCACGTGCAGGATGGGACCGAACTCCTCGCTCCTGAGCTGATCGAGCGCACGCAGCTCGAACATCTGCGGCGCGAAGAAGTGTCCGGCCGCCGCCAGCGCCGGGTCGAGCTCGCAGGCGTAGAGGAGCTTCGCTTCCGCGCGCATGCGTTCGGCGTGGCGCGCAAGGCGCGCACGCGCGGCCTCCGAGATCACCGGACCCACGTCGGTCGAAAGCTCGGCCGGGGAGCCGATGCGCAGCACGCGCATCGCGCCGATCAGCATCTCGATCACGCGGTCGGCGATCTCCTCCTGCAGATACAGCACCCTTAGCGCCGAGCAGCGCTGGCCGGCGCTGGTGAACGCGGAGGTCACGGCATCATCCACCACCTGCTCGGGGAGCGCGGTGGCGTCCACCACCATGGCGTTCACGCCGCCGGTCTCGGCGATCAGCGGCACGATCGGGCCGTCGCGCTGAGCGAGCGTGCGGTTGATCGCGGCCGCGGTGGCGGTGGAGCCGGTGAAGGCGACGCCGGCCAGAGCCGCGTGCGTCAGCGCGACCGCGCCGAACGGGGGTCCGTCCGCGGGCGTCAGCTGCAGCACCGCGGCCGGCACGCCCGCCTCGTGCAGCAGTCGCGTCATGGCGTGGGCGACGAGCGGCGTCGCCGGCGCGGGCTTGGCCACCACGGCGTTGCCGGCGGCGAGTGCCGCCGTGATCTGGCCGGTGAATATCGCCAGCGGGAAATTCCACGGGCTGATGCACACGAACACGCCGCGGCCGTGGAGCGAGAGCGTGTTGCGCTCGCCGGTCGGCCCCGGCATCGTGAGCGGTGCGCCGAACAGCTCGCGGCCGCGCGCCGCGTAGTAGCGGCAGAAATCCACCGCCTCACGCAGCTCCGCCACCGCGTCCGGGAGTGTCTTGCCGGCCTCGCGCACCAGCAGGCTCAGGAACTGCCCGCGGCGCTCCTCGAGCAGATCCGCCGCACGCGTCAGACACGCGGCGCGTTCGGCCGCCGGCATGGCGTCCCAGCCGCTCTGGGCGCGCGCAGCGGCCGTCATCGCCTCGCGGATCTCCTCCGCCGTGGCATCGCGCGTGAAACCGACGATTCCGCTCGTGTCGGCCGGCGAGACCACCGGCACCGCGGCGTCGCGGACGCTGCGCCCGGAGAGGATCGGGCCGCCGGCGTAGCGCTCGGCGGCGAAGCGGCGCAACTCGCCTTCGAGCAGCGCGAGCGTCGCCGGATCACCGAAATCCTCGCCCGCCGAGTTGGTGCGCTCCGTGCCATAGAGCGCGGCGGGCTCGCGGACGCGCGGCCCGGCCCCCGACTGTGCCTCACTCAACGACGTGACCGGATCGCGCACCACCTGCTCCACGGGAATCTGGGGATTCATGAACTGGTGAACGAACGAGCTGTTGGCGCCGTTCTCGAGCAGCCGGCGCACCAGGTACGGCAGCAGCTCCTCGTGGGTGCCGACGGGTGCGTAGACACGCACCGGCGGCAGTTGCGGGAGCTCCGCGAGCGCGGCCGCATAAAGCGCCTCGCCCATGCCGTGCAGGCGCTGGAACTCGAACACCGCGTCCGCGGGTGCGAGCGCGAGCACCGCGGCCACGGTGTAGGCGTTGTGGGTGGCGAACTGCGGATAGATCACGTCGCGCGCCGCGAACAGGCGCCGCACCCCTTCGAGGTAGCTGGCATCGGTCGCCGCCTTGGAGGTGTAGACGGGGAAGCTGGCGAGGCCGCGCTCCTGCGCGCGCTTGATCTCGCTGTCCCAGTACGCCCCCTTCACCAGGCGCACGGTCATGCGGCGGCCGGTGTCGCGCGCCAGCTGGGCGATCCAGTCGAGCACCAGCGGCGCGCGGCGGCCGTAGGCCTGCACCGCGAGCCCGAGCCCCGGCCAGTCGCGCGTCGCCGTATCGCGCGAGAGCGTCTCGATGATGTCGAGCGAGAGGTCGAGCCGGTCGGCCTCCTCGGCGTCGATCGTCATGCCGACCCCGGCGCGCGCGGCGCGGTGCGCGAGATCGAGCATCCGCGGACTGAGGCGCTCGTGGACCCGCCCGCTCTGCAGGAGCGTGTAGCGCGGCTCGAGCGCGGAGAGCTTCACCGAGATACCCGAGCGCGCATGCACCGCTCCCGGCGGCTGACGGCCGAGGGCTTCGATCGCGTGGGCATAGTCCTCGAGGTAGCGCGCGGCGTCGGCATCCGTGCGCGCGCCCTCGCCGAGCATGTCGAAGGAGCACAGCGCGAGATCGGGCTCCGCACGTGCCCGCTTCAACGCCGCATCGATGGTCTCCCCGACGATGAAGGCATGGCCGAGCATCTGCATCGACTGCTTGAGCGCCGCGCGCACGATCGGCGCCACCACGGGCTTGGTGAGACTGGTCGCCGAGACTTCCCCCGACAGCTCCGCCGACACTTCCGGGAGCAGCCGCCCGGCGGCGCTCAGCAGTGTGAAGCCGGTGCGCAGCAGCAGATCGGTATCGCCGCGCACGCCGGCGTCGCGGATGGCCGCAAGCCGCTCGGCGATCAGCTGGTCGGCGCGCCTGGCATCCGGCGTGCGCAGCAGCGCCTCCGCCAGGCTCATGAGTGCCCGGCCCTGCGCGCTGTCGAGCGGGAACTGCTCGAGCATGCGGTCGACGAGCGGGCGCGAGCGCTGGTCGGCACGCGCCACCTCGACCCAGCGTGCGGCACGCGCGCGCGCGCCGGCAAGCGCGCCGTGCGCAGCGGCGAGCTCGGCGATCAGCTCGCTCGAAGCGCCCGCCTCCGGCCGCAGCGTCGCCTCGCGCAGCCGCACGCGCAGCCCCTCGAGAGCCGAAGCCTGCGGCGCGGCGCTCATCCGCCCCCGCCCGCCCCACCCGCGAGCACCGCGCCCACCGAGCGCGCGAAGTACTCGAGGTTCTCGCGCCGCAGTCCCGCGACGTTCATGCGGCCGTCGTCGACCAGGTAGATGTGGTGCTGCGAGCGCAGCTCGCGCACCTGCGCGGTGCTGATCCCGAACAGCGAGAACATGCCGTGATGGCGCGCGATGAAGCCGAAGTCGCGCCCCGGGCAGTGCTCGGCCAGGTGCCGCACGACCTCGCGGCGCAGTCCCTGTACGCGCTTGCGCATGCTGTCGAGCTCGGCGATCCACTGCGCGCGCAGCTCGGGATCGGTGAGCACGCCGTGCACGATCGCCGCGCCGTGGTCAGGGGGCATCGACCACAGGCCGCGAGCCAGGCGCACCAGCTGGCTCATCGCGGCATCGGCCTGCGCCGGGGTGTCGCACACGACGCCGAGCGCGCCGGTGCGCTCGCGGTAGAGGCCGAAGTTCTTCGAGCAGGAGACGGCGAACAGTAGCTCGGGGAGCTCGGCGCTGAAAAGCCGCAGGCCGTAGGCATCCTCCTCGAGGCTCTCGCCGAGTCCCTGGTAGGCCATGTCGATGAATGGCAGCAGTTGCCGCCGCTTCACCAGCGCGAGGAGCTCGCGCCACTGCTCCTGCGACAGGTCGGCGCCCGTCGGGTTGTGACAGGAGGCGTGCAGCAGCACGACGGCGCGCGGCGGCAGCCGCTCGAACGCCGCGACCATCTCGGCGAAGCGCACGCCGCCGCTGGCGGGATCGTAGTACGGGTAGCGCTCGAGCTTCAGTCCGCTGCCCGAGAGCAGCGGCACGTGATTGACCCAGGTCGGATCGCTCACGTGCACCACCGACTCGGGCGAAGCGTAGCGGATCAGCTCCGCCCCGAGGCGCAGCGCCCCGCAGCCGCCCGGGCACTGGATCATGCGCACGCGGCTCGCCACCAGCGCCTCGTGCTCGCGGCCCAGCACCAGGCTCGCCAGCTCCTGGTTGAACCCGAGGTTACCGGCCGGCCCCACGTACGTCTTGGTGGTCTGCCGCGCGATCAGCACGCTCTCGGCCTTGCGCACCGCGGCGGGGATCGGCGTCTCGCCACGGTCGTCGCGGTACACGCCGACGCCGAGATCCACCTTGCGCGGATCGGGGTCGGCGCGAAAGGCCGCCATGAGGCTGAGGATCGTGTCCGCTGTGATCAGCTCGAGCCGCTCGAACATGCTGTGCTCCGCCCCCTGGTTGCCGGCCGCGGCCGCGCTGTGGGGGCGCAAACTTACCACGTTACGGACCTGCCACCACCGCCCAGGGACCCTTGCCCACGGGGACCTTCGCAGTCACCGCGGCGCTCGCTGTATCGACGATCGCCACATCGCCGCTCGGGCCGTCGGGACTGAAGAGCCGTTGCCCGCCGGCGCCGAGCGCGATGCCCCAGGGGCGGCCCCCACAGGTGATTTCGGTGACGAGGCTCGGGCCGGACAGGTCGACGACCGCCACCGTCCCGGCGCGCCCGGTGCCGACGTAGAGACGCCCTCGCGAGGCGTCGAGCGCGAGCCCCATGGGCCGCACCTCGCGCCGGAACTTCAGGATCTCCGTGACGCCGCCAGCGTCCGGGAGCCTCAGGCGGTAGAGGCTCGCGTCCGCTTCCCCGGCGACGTAGGCGAAGCGGCTGTCGGCGGAGAACGCCACATCACGCGGCCGCTGTCCGACCGTGGCCTGCGCGAGCACGGCGTGCGACTTCGCATCGACGACGGTGACGCGGTTGTCCTCCTCGCTCGTGACCAGCACCCAGCGTCCGTTGGGCGAGAGCCGCACACCTTCGGGCTCGCGTCCCACCGGCACCGTGGTGAGCACCCGGCCGCGCGCGGCGTCGAGCACCGCAAGCCGCGCGGAGTCCTCCTCGGAGACGAACAGCTGACGCCCGTCGCGGCTCACGGCCACGCGCTCGGGGTCCGACACCCCGCCGATGGTGCGGGTGTGGGTGAGCGTCGTGGTGTCCACGACCGCGATGCCGTCGGCGGCGCCGTCGCGCTCGAGCTTGGCGCAGTCGGCATCGGTCATGGGTGGCGGGCACTTGGGTAACCCGCTGACGGCCACATATAGAAGCTTGCCGTCGGGGCTGAGCGCCAGTCCCCGCGGCCGCTTGCCGACCGCGACCGTGCCGATTGCGGCACCGCGATCGGCGTCGATGACGGTCACGGTGCCGTCGTCCTCGTTGGTACTGTACGCCCGTTCAGCATGGGCCGCCGGGGCCAGAGCCGCCAGGACGAGCAGAAACAGGCCCAACCGCGGCCACGGTGAAGCTCTCATGGGGTTTATCCTAAAGTGCGCCCGGATACGACGTAAGTCCCACCTCCGAGGGCGGGCCATGCTAATTTACGACGCCTTGTGTCGGGGGTACTGAGCCAAATCATGTCCGAAACCGCCGTAAAGCCACCGCTCATCTGGGCGAACACGCTGATGTTCGTCCTCACGTTCGCCGCCGCGGTGGTGCTGGTGCCCTGGTACGGGCTGCGCTATGGCTTCACCGGCGCGGACGTCGGCATCGCCCTCTTCTTCCTCTTCGCCAACGGCATGTCGGTCACCGCCGGCTACCACCGCCTGTGGGCGCACCGCACCTATGAGGCACACCTCCCGGTACGCATCTTCTACCTGATTTTCGCCACCATGGCGCTGCAGAACAGCGCCTTCGCCTGGTGCAGCGGCCACCGCACGCATCACCTGCACGTCGACGACGTCGACCTCGACCCGTATTCGGCGCGGCGCGGCTTCTGGTTCTCGCACATCGGCTGGATGCTGCGTGAGTACCCGAGCGGGGTACCCGACTTCAGCAACATCCCGGATCTGAAGAAAGACCGGCTGCTCGCCTTCCAGCACCGCTACTACGTGCCGCTCGCGGTCGGGCTGAACTTCGGGCTGCCGATGCTCGCGGGACTCGTGTTCCACGACTTCTGGGGCATGCTGATCCTCGCCGGCGTGCTGCGGCTGGTGTGGAGCCACCACGTCACCTTCTTCATCAATTCCCTGGCTCACATGTGGGGCAGCCGGCCGTACACCGAAGACAACACGGCGCGCGACAACCCGGCACTCGCGGTCATCACCTACGGCGAGGGCTACCACAACTTCCACCATATCTTCGCGCACGACTACCGCAACGGCGTGCGCTGGTGGCAGTTCGATCCCACCAAGTGGCTGATCGCCGGGCTCGCGACCGTCGGGCTCACGCGGCGCCTGAAGCGCACCCCGTGGTTCCAGATCCAGCGGGCGCTGCTCGCCATGCAGTTCAAGCGTGCGCAGCTGCAGCTGGCACAGATGCCGGCCGCGCGCCACTCGCACATCGAGCAGCTGCGCGCCCGGGTGGCGCACGAGTACGAGACGTTCCTCGCCGCGATCGCCGACTGGGCACACGTCAAGGAGCAGTGGCTCGAGGAGAAACGGCGCGCCGTGCTCGAGCAGTGGCAGCAGTCGGACCTGCAGAACAAGCTGCGCGACATCGAGCGGGCGCTCAGCCGCCAGCGCCGGCGCATGCGGCTGCTGCACGCGCAGCTCGCGTAATCTCATTGGCCGAAAAAGCCTGCGGCTTTTTCGGCAAGCCAACCCCTCCGTAGATTCGCCTCCGCCGGCAAACGGCGCGACTTTTGCCGGCGCGCAGATTGCGTTCTGCCCGCGGCCGTTGGCGCCGCGCGACCGTAGCGCCGCTGCACCGCGCTACAATACCCCGCCATGGGCCGCATCTTCGAAGTCCGCAAGCACACGATGTTCGCGCGGTGGAACCGCATGGCGAAGCAGTTCGCGCGCATCGCCAAGGACATCACCATGGCGGTCAAGTCGGGCGGCCCTGACCCCGCTGCCAATTCCACGCTCCGCCGGATCATCCAGAACGCGCGCGCCGTCAACATGCCGAAGGATCGCGTCGAGGCGGCGATCAAGCGCGCCTCGGGGCGCGACGCCACCAACTACCACCAGGTCCTTTACGAAGGCTACGCGCCGCACGGGGTGGCGCTGCTGGTCGAGACCGCGACTGACAATCCGACGCGCACCGTGGCGGCGGTGCGCAACGTCATCACCAAAAACGGCGGCAACCTCGCCACGAATGGCAGTGTCAGCTTCCTCTTCAAGAAGATGGGCGTGTTCCGCCTCGCGCCCGCGGGCATCGACCAGGACGACCTCGAGCTCTACCTCATCGATCACGGTCTCGAGGAGATGGGCGAGAGCACCGGCGAGAAGGGCGAGCCGCAGCTGGTGATCCGCTGCGCGTTCGCGGACTTCGGCAAGCTGCAGGAGGCGCTCGAGGCGCGCGGCATCGTGCCGCTTTCGGCCGCGCACGAGTACGTCTGCACGGTGCCCACGGAGCTCCCCGAGGCGCAGGCCACCGAGGTGCTGACGCTCATCGACCGCCTGGAGCAGGACGAGGACGTGCAACAGGTCTTCCACACGCTCGCCTGAGGCACCGCGCCGCCGTGCAGGACTACCGTCTCGAGCCCGCACGTCTGCGCGACACGGCGCGACTCGCGGCCATGTCGGGTGCGCTGATCGAGTCGGGGCTGCGCCCGCGGTGGGGCGCGGAGCGCATCGGCCGGCACGTGCGCGACCCCGAGAGCGTGGTACTGACCGCGCGCAGCGATCGCGGCATCGCCGGCTTCGCCGTCATGTGCTTCGGCGACGACGCCGCGCACCTGAACCTCCTCGCGGTCGAGCCGGCGCACCGCCGCCGGGGTATCGCGCGGCGGCTGCTGACCTGGCTCGAGGAGAGCGCGCTCACCGCTGGCACCTACCTCATCGGTCTCGAGCTGCGCGCCAGCAACGTGGCGGCGCAGGAGTTCTACCGCGCGCTCGGCTATCGCGAGACCGGGCGGGTGCCCGGCTACTACCAGGGAGTCGAGGCCGCCATCCGCATGGAGCGCGACGTGCGCGTCAGCCGGCCGGCTGCGGCTCGATCCTGAAGTCGAACGCGTAGGAGTGGGCGCCGTCGGGCGCCACCGTGATGTGCATGCTGCCGCTCAAGCCCGTGAGCTCGCCGGTGCCCGAGTCCGGCACCACCGTGATGCTCGACTGCGGCGCGCCGCGCTGCATGGTCGCGCTGTGCTGCAGTACGAAGCTGCCGCTGCGGCCGTGGAGCTTGCCCGTGACGCGCTCGAGCGCCACGTAGCCCGCCGAGCCCTTCACCTCGCTCTGCGTGGCGAGCATCTCGCCCTTGGCACTCGCCTCGAGGTCGCCGTGATAACGCTTGTCGATGGTGAGGCGCCCGAGATTCGCGCTGCGCGCGACCTGCGTGTCCGGCTTCTGCGGCGTGACTTTGACCTCGAAGGGACCGCTGGCGTGTTGGGTCATGCGAGTCTCCTTGCGGCTCATGCGTACTCAGTCCGGCATGGGCGTCATTTGCCCGGCGAGCGCGTCCTCGAACCCGAAGTCGCGCAAGTCGCGGACCCGCTGTGGGTAGAGTATCCCATCCAGGTGATCGACCTCGTGCTGCACCACGCGCGCGTGAAAGCCCTCGACCGTGCGATCGATGGGCGCGCCGGCGGCGTCCAGGCCGCGGTAGCGCAGCCGCCGGTAGCGCGGCACCAGACCCCGCATCCCGGGAACCGACAGGCACCCTTCCCAACCTTCGTCCTGCTCCGTATCGAGCGGCGTGAGCTCCGGGTTCACGAGCACGGTGTAGGGCACCGGAGTCAGGTGCGGGTAACGCGGGTTGTCCTTGAGCTCGAAGATCACCACGCGCAGCCCGACGCCGATCTGCGGCGCGGCGAGCCCCGCGCCGCTGAGCGAGCGCATGGTGTCGTCCATGTCGGTGAGGAGCGCGGCGAGCTCGGCGTCGAAGCGCGTCACCGGAGATGCCACCTGCCGCAGCAGCGGCTCGCCCATCCTCAGTACCCGCCGGACCGCCATGGCGCCCCGAGCCTCAGCGTGGCGGCTCGACCGCAATCGAAATGCGGTGATCGCGGAAGGTGAGCGGGCTGCGCGCTGTGCCGGCCGTGGCGGACTCCGCCTGCGCCACGGCCGCGGTGACCAGGTGATGGTGCGGGGAGAGCTCGCACACCGGATCTGCGTTGGCGGCATCGCCGGTGAGCAGGTAAGCCTGGCAGCGGCAGCCGCCGAAATCGCGCCCTCGCTCCGGGCAGCTGCGGCAAGGCTCCTTCATCCACGCCTCGCCGCGGAAGTGATTGAAGGCGGCCGAGTCGTACCAGATGCTGCGCAGGTCGTGCGCGCGCACGTTCGGAAAATCGAGCCCGGGGAGCATCCGGGCCGCGTGACACGGCAGCGCCGTGCCGTCGGGCGTAATGGCGAGGAAGGTGCTGCCCAGGCCGTTCATGCAGGCCTTGGGGCGCGTCTCGAAGTAGTCCGGCACGACGAAGTAGACGTCCATCTTGCCGACCGTCCGCGCGCGGAACTCACGCGTCACCGCCTCGGCGCGCGCGAGCTGCGCGCGGCTCGGCAGCAGGTGCGCGCGGTTGAGCCACGCCCAGCCGTAGTACTGGGTGTTGGCGAGCTCGACGTAGCCGGCGCCGAGGCGCTCGGCCATCGCGAGGATCTCCCCGACGTGGTCGATGTTGAGCCGGTGCAGCACCACGTTGAGCACCATCGGATAGTCGTACTTGCGGATCAGCGCCGCCACCTGCGACTTGAGCTCGAAGGTGCGGGTGCTGCTCAGGAAGTCGTTCAGCTCGCGCGTGCTGTCCTGGAACGAGAGCTGGATGTGATCGAGCCCGGCGGCCTTGAGCGCGCGAATGCGCTCCTCGGTCAGCCCGACGCCCGAGGTGATGAGATTGACGTAGAAGCCGAGCCCGTGCGCCTCGGCGACGATCGGCTCGAGATCCTCGCGCGCCAACGGCTCACCGCCCGAGAGCCCGAGCTGCACGGCGCCGAGCGCGCGTGCCTCGCGCAACACCCGGATCCAGTCGGCGGTGGCGAGCTCCGCGCCCGTGGCGGCGAACTCGGTCGGGTTGTAGCAGAACACGCAGTGCAGCGGGCAGCGGTAGGTGAGCTCGAGCAGCAGCCACAGCGGCAACCCCCGCTTCAAGCCCGTGGCGTCCGGCGCGGTGGCGCTCACGAACGCAGCTCCAGCCAGCGCTTCCCGAGTGCCAGCGCCACGAAGGCACTGACGTCGGCCGCGATCCCGCTCACCGAGTGCGTGCGCTCGATGTCCGCGACGATCTCGGCGACCGTGCGCACGCCGTCGCAGCGGCTCATGATCTGCGCGGCGCTGCCGTTGAGCAGCACCTGCCCTTCCGGAAAGAGCAGCACGTGCGCCTCCTGCGCCGCCTCCCACTGGAGCTTGAGCCCGCGCGGGATCGCCGGGCGCGCATCCGCGGCCACGACGGCCACGCCCGCGCCCCCCGGAGCATCGCCGCTCACGCCGTCACCCCGTAGGCCAGCGCCATGGCGTCGTTCATCTGCCAGAGGATGTCGAGCTTGAATTTCAATACCGCGAGCGCGCGCTCCTGCGCCGCGCGGGTCGCGAAGCGCTCGAGCGTCACGGCGAGCGCGAACTCGACGTCGCGGCGCGCGAGCGGGATGCGGCTCTGGAAATAGTGGAGCCCGGTCCGATCGATCCACGGGTAGTGCTCGGGCCAGCCCGCGAGCCGCTGGCGGTGGATCTCCGGGGCGAACAGCTCCGTGAGCGAGGCACACACGCCCTCCGGCCAGGGCGCGCGGCGCGCGAAGTTGACGTAGGCGTCGACCGCGAAGCGCACGCCGGGAAGCAGCAGCGAGAAGCTTTCGACCCTGGCGCGCTCGAGGCCGACCGCCTCGGCGAGCCGCAGCCACGACTCGATCCCGCCGGCATCCTCGCCGCTGCCGTCGTGATCGAGGATGCGCTGCACCCAGTTGCGCCGCACGGCGCGCTCCTCGCAGTTGGCGAGGATCGCGGCGTCCTTGAGGGGAATGTTCACCTGGTAGTAATAGCGGTTCGCCACCCAGCCGCGAATCTGCTCGCGGCTCGCCTTGCCGGAGTTCAGCATGACGTTGAAGGGATGGTGGATGTGATAAGCGCGTCCGCCGTCGCGCAGCTGCGCCTCGAACTGCGCGTGCGACCAGGGCGCCCCGCTCACAGCGCGATCTCCAGCCCGTCGCAGGCGACCTCGACCCCGGCGCGCGTGAGCTGCGCGCGCTCGGGGGAGTCTTCATCGAGGATCGGGTTGGTGTTGTTCACGTGGATGAGGATGCGGCGCGTCGTACGCGGCAGTTTCGCCAGCCACTCGAGCATGCCGCCCGCGCCGCTCAGGGGCAAATGGCCCATGTCGCGGGCGCGCTTGGGCGAGAGGCCCTGCGCGATCATCTCGCCGTCGCTCCAGAAGGTGCCGTCGAGAACCACGCAGGCCGCGGCTTGCAGCGCCGCCCACAGCGGCGGCTCGATGGCGCCTAAGCCCGGGGCGTAGACGGCGCTGCGGCCGCTCGAGGCGTCGGTGAGCACCAGCGCCACGTTGTCCCCCGGCACCGGCGCGCCGCGATGCGGCGAGTACGGCGCGGGCTTGCCCGCCACCGCGAGCGCGCGCCAGCGCACCCCCGCCACGCCCTCGACCGAGAACTCCTCGCCCGCGATCGGCAGCGTCCGCCGCTCGATGCCGCAGTAGTGACCGAGCACGCCGAAGATGGGATTGCCGCCCGTCAGGTCGGCGGCCGCGGCGTCGGTGCACCAGACGGGCAGCGGCCGTGTCGACTCGCGCAGCATGAAGAGCCCGGCGGTGTGATCGATCTGCGCATCCACCAGCACGATGCCGGCGATGGCGGTGTCGCGCGCGGCGCGCCCGGGTTGCAGCTCGGGGTGCGCCTTGAGCTGCGCGAGAATGTCGGGGGAGGCATTGACCAGCGCCCAGGCGCGAGGATCGGGGCCGGCGACGGCGATGGAGGATTGGGTGCGGGGCTGCGCACGGAGCGTGCCGCGGCGCACGCCCGAACAGTTACGGCAGTTGCAATTCCACTGGGGGAACCCGCCGCCTGCGGCAGACCCCAGTACGCGGATTCTCACGATGCATCGAAGTCAGGCAGGGCACACCGGCCGTATCGCCCGGGGCCCGGGGAGGCGCCTAGCGCCTCGCGATGTACATCGTGATTTCCATGCCGAAGCGCACTTCGATCGCTTTTGGAGTTTCCCAGCGCATAGTCAGGCTCCTGTTGCTGTGCCGCACCAAGATAACCGAAAACCCGCAGGCGCCGCAAAAGCGCCGTTTTTCATAATGTAAGCCGGCACCGGCCCTAGCGCCCGCCGTCGCGCGGGACTGCCACGCGGCGCGTGAGGCGCTCGAGCGAGCGGCGTGCGGCGGCCTTGGCGATGTGCTTGCACCAGAGCGGCTCGCGCTGGCCCGCCTGGCGGCGGAACCTGTCGCAGTCGCAGGTCCAGAGGATGTGATCGTCCGCGGTCTTCAGCACCTGCACCGTACGGCTGGTGAAGCTGTAAGTGCCGATGATCTCATTCTCGACCGGCTTCGGCCGGCGCATCCGGATCGCGACCATGGGTTAAAGCCTAGCCTACCGAGCCTGTGGATCGCTTGTGGATTAGCTGTGAATAGGCTCAGGAGGAGACGATCTTGGCCTTGATCGCCTCGTACTCGGAGTCGGTGATGAGGCGGGCGTCGAGCAGCCGCTTGGCCTCCTGCAGCCGTCGCACCGCATCATCGCCCGCCCCGGCTGCAGCGCCGCCGAGGGGCGCTCCGGCCAGGACCTGGATACCGCCCGAGCGGGCCCGCAGCTCCTCGAGCTCACGCACGCGCCGCTTCTCCCGCCACGCCTGGTCCTGCCCCTGGCAGATGCGGTAGACGGCCTGCGCCTGGGCCTTGCGCAGGCCCTGCAACTCGACCCGCTGCGAGCCCTCGATGGCGAGCGAAGCGAGGTCGGTGGCCTTGCCGGCGCGAACGCCCAGGTCGGCGGCGAACACCCCGACCCGCAGCGTCACTTCCTCGAGGTCCTGCCAGCGCACCGACACGAGCGCGAAGCCCCCGAGCAGCGGGCGCGTGATGAGGATGAGGCGCCCGCTGGTCGCGGCCACCAGCACACGGCGGTGCCCGAGGGCGAAGAGCCGCCGCTGGATCGCCCAGGCCTCGAGCGCCTCGCCGGGTATCAGCACCGAGCGCAGGTCCGCGAGCGGCTGGTCGAGGCCGGCCTCGTCGGCGGGCGCGATCGGGTCGGTCATTTTTTGGCTACGATCTCGGCGCGCAGCTCGCGCAGCTTCGCCTTGATGATGCGCGCGTTCGCCGGTCCCATGCGGATCAGGAGCTTCTGCCCGGCCGAGCGCGATTCGAGCGTCGGATCGGCGAAGGTGTAGAACACGCGCGGCTGCTCGAGCTGGATGGGAGTGGAGATCTCAGGCGTCTCGAGCAGGTGATCGATCACCTCGACGAGGCGGTCGTTGAAGTACTTGCCCGGGTAGCCGAGATCCTCGTAGGCCTGCTGGAACAGCGGATATTCCCGCTGGTAGACGGCGGCGAGGGCCTTGACGTCGGCCGCCTGCACCGCGTGCACGAAGGTGGTGTAGCGAGCGAAGTTGTCCGCGCTCAGCACCGTGAGGTCCCCCTGGGTCGAGACCACCGTCTGCCCCGCGGTCGGCTTCACCGGCCGCAGCTCCGGGGCCAGCTTGTGCCGCTCGAGGTTATCGACCGTCACGACGATGTGCCGCACGATGTTCTGCGGCACCAGCAGGGCCTCGATGGTGGGCCGTCCCAACACGCCGGTGAGGGATTCCTGGACCATCGCGTCGCTGTCGTTGAGCGCCGGCAGCGCTTCGTTCCCGCCGGCGGCGGCGGGGAGCGGATGGGAGACGGCGGGCTGTGCCGCCACGGGGGGCGGCGCCGCGGGCGCTGCGGCCGTGGCCGGTGCCGCCGGGGCCGCATGAAACACGAACTTGTACCAGATGCCGAAGCCGGCGGCTGCGACGATCACCAGCCCGCCGAGCCACCAGATGAGTTTGCGGCGGAATGAGTCCGGACTCTCTTCTTCCCACATCGTGAGGGGCCCTCACCGGCAAGCAACCAAGTGTTGACTCTACTCCCCTTTGGCCTGCGGGGCGCTTTCCATACAGGCGCCACCGACGGCGCGCACTGGACGCAGCATTAAATCCCCGCTCCCCGTCTCCTCGCCCGGCCCGCGGTGTGCTTCAATCGCGCGCATGCCCGCTGATTTTCACCCGGCCGTCCGCAGCTGGTTCGAGCGCACTTTCGCCGCGCCGACCGCGGCGCAGAGCGCCGCCTGGCCGCTGATCGCCGCCGGCCGGCACGTCCTGATCGCCGCGCCCACCGGCTCGGGAAAAACCCTCGCCGCGTTTCTCGCGGTGATCGACGAGCTGGTCCGCACCGCCCTCGCCCAGGGTGCGCTCCTTGATGAGACCACGGTGGTGTACGTCTCGCCCCTCAAGGCGCTCTCCAACGACATCCACCGCAACCTCGAGGCACCGCTTGCCGGCATCGCCGCCGAGCTCGGCGCGCTCGGCCTCCCCGGGCACGGCATCCGCACCTTCGTGCGCACCGGCGACACGCCGCAGCACGAGCGCACGGCGATGCGTAAACGCCCGCCGCACATCGTCGTCACGACGCCCGAGTCGCTCTACATCCTGCTCGGCTCCGAGTCCGGCCGGCGGATGCTCAGCACCACGCGCACCGTGATCGTGGACGAGATCCACGCGGTCGCCGGCAGCAAGCGCGGCGTGCACCTGGCACTCTCGCTCGAGCGGCTGGAGTCCCTCGCCGGCAGGAAGCTGACGCGCGTCGGGCTCTCGGCCACCCAGAAGCCGATCGAGGAAGTGGCGCGCTTCCTCGTCGGCACCCGCAACGTGAGCCCGGACGGCGTCGCCGACTGCCGCATCATCGACGCCGGTCACGTGCGCGAGCGCGACCTCGCGCTCGAGATTCCCGCCTCACCGCTCGAGGCGGTGATGTCGGGCGAGGTGTGGACCGAGATCTACGACCGCCTGGCCGAGCTCGTGGCCGAGCACCGCACGACGCTGGTGTTCGTCAACACGCGCCGCCAGGCCGAGCGCCTCGCGCGCCACCTCTCCGAGCGGGTCGGCACCGGGCACGTCACCGCCCACCACGGCAGCATGGCGAAGGAATCGCGGCTCGCCGCCGAGCAGCGCCTCAAGCGCGGCGAGCTGCGCGCGCTGGTCGCGACCGCATCGCTGGAGCTCGGCATCGACATCGGCGAGGTGGACCTCGTGTGCCAGCTCGCCTCGCCGCGCTCGATCGCGGCGTTCCTGCAGCGCGCCGGGCGCTCGGGCCACTCGGTTGGGGGCACGCCGAAGGCGCGGCTCTTTCCACTGTCGCGCGACGACCTGGTGGAGTGCGCGGCGCTGCTCGCCGCCGTGCGGCGCGGCGAGCTCGACCGCCTCGAGGTTCCCGGCAAGCCCCTCGATGTCATCGCGCAGCAGATCGTCGCGGAGGCGGCGGCGCGCGAGTGGGACGAGGAGGGACTGCTCGCGCTCCTCGCCGGCGCCTGGCCGTGCCGCGCTCTCACGCGCGGGGAGTTCGATGAGCTGCTGCGCATGCTCGCCGAAGGGTACAGCACGCGCCGCGGCCGCCACGGCGCGCTGCTGCATCACGACGGCGTGAATAAGCGCGTCAAGGGCCGGCGCAACGCGCGGCTCACCGCCCTCACCTCGGGCGGCACCATTCCCGACACCGCCGACTACCAGGTGCTGCTCGAGCCCGCAGGCGCAGTTCGTCGGCACGGTGAACGAGGACTTCGCCATCGAGAGCCTGCAGGGCGACATCTTCCAGCTCGGCAACGTGTCCTACCGGATCCTGCGGGTCGAGCCCGGACGGATCCGGGTCGAGGATGCACGCGGCGAGCCGCCCACCATCCCTTTCTGGATCGGCGAGGCGCCGGGGCGGACGGATGAGCTGTCGGCGAGCGTCGCGCGGCTGCGCGCCGCGCTCGAGTCACGGCTCGAAGCGGGGACCGACGCCGCCGTCGCCTGGCTGATGGGCGAGAGCGGCATCGATGCGGCCGCGGCCGTGCAGCTGGTCAACTATCTCGCCGCGGCGCACGCCGCGCTCGGTGCCATCCCGACGCAGCAGCTCATCATCTTCGAGCGCTTCTTCGATGAAGCCGGCGGCATGCAGCTCGTCATCCACTCGCCCTTCGGCAGCCGCATCAACCGCGCCTGGGGCCTCGCGCTGCGCAAGCGCTTCTGCCGCTCCTTCAACTTCGAGCTGCAGGCGGCCGCCACCGAGGACACGATCGTGCTGTCGCTCACCACTGCGCACAGCTTCGAGCTCGCGGACGTGGCGCGTTACCTCCATTCCAACACGGTGCGGCCGCTGCTGGTGCAGGCGCTGTGCGCCGCGCCCATGTTCCCGGTGCGCTGGCGCTGGAGCGCGGGCATAGCGCTCGCGCTGCCGCGCTTTCGCGGCGGCAGGAAGGTGCCGGCACCGCTGCAGCGCATGGCGGCCGAGGATCTGCTCACCGCCGTATTCCCCGACCAGGTGGCGTGCGCCGAGAACCTGAGCGGCGAGCTCGAGATCCCCGACCACCCGCTGGTGCGGCAGGCGATCCACGACTGCCTCGAGGAGGCGATGGACATCGCCGGCCTCGAGCGGCTGCTGCGCGGGCTCGAGTCGGGCAGCATCCGGGTGCTGGCGCGCGATCTCACCGAGCCTTCGCCGCTCGCGCTCGAGGTGCTGTCGGCACGGCCTTACGCCTTCCTCGATGACGCGCCGCTCGAGGAACGCCGCACGCAGGCGGTCATGAGCCGCCGCTGGCTCGACCCCGAGACCGCCGCCGACATCGGCAAGCTCGACCCCGAGGCCATCGAGCGCGTGCGCACCGAGGCCTGGCCCGACGCCGTGAACGCCGACGAGCTGCACGACGCGCTGGTGTGGCTCACCTGTCTCTGCGCAGCGGAGGTGGCGCGCCGGAGCGGCTGGCCGGCGCTGCTGGCCGAGCTCGCCGCGCAGCGGCGCGCCACGCGCCTCACGCAGGGCGACCTGGATCTGTGGGTGACGGCCGAGCAGCTGCCGCTCTTTACCGCGATCTATCCCGAGGCTCGGCCCGAACCCGCGGTGACGACGCCGGCGGCCCATGTGCGCGAGCCGAGCGCCGAGGCCGCGCTCGTCGAAGTGGTGCGCGGACGGCTCACGGGCTCCGGTCCCGTCACGGTGGGGGCGCTCGCGACGCTCCTCGCGCTGCCGGCGACGCGCATCGAGGCAGCGCTCGCGGCGCTGCAGGCGGAAGGGTTCGCCATGCGCGGCCTGTTCACGGCCGCCGCCTCGGCCACGGCGGCGGAGTGGTGCGAGCGGCGGCTGCTCGCGCGCATCCACCGTTACACCGTCAAGCGGCTGCGGGCCGAGATCGAGCCGATCGAGGCGCGGGATTTCCTCAGATTCCTCTTCGAGTGGCAGCGCGTGACGCCCGCGGGGCGCATGGAAGGGCCGGACGCGGTCGGCGCGATCCTGGCGCAGCTCGAGGGGTTCGAGGCCGCCGCGAGCGCCTGGGAGACCGAGATCCTGCCCGAGCGCATCAGCGAGTACGAGCCCGCCTGGCTCGATGAACAGTGCCTCGCCGGGCGCTTCGTGTGGACGCGGCTCGCCGCGCGCCGCAGCGACCCCGAGCGCCGTGCCGCGCCGGTGCGCGCCACGCCGGTCGTGCTGCTCGCGCGGCGCAACCTCAAGGCCTGGACCGCGCTCTCGGACGATGCGCCCGCCGTGCAACTCTCCGCCGGCGCGCAGCGCGTCGCCGACTACCTGAGCACGCACGGCGCCTCGTTCTTCGATGAGCTCGCGGGCGGCGCGGGCCTCCTGCCCTCGCAGGCCGAGGAAGCGCTCGCCGAGCTCGTGGCGCTCGGGCTCGTCAACTCCGACAGCTTCGCCGGACTGCGGGCGCTGCTGGTGCCATCCGACCGGCGCCGGTCCGCCGCGGGTTCCCGCCGCCGCCGGCGCGTCGCGCTCTTCGGCATGGACGCCGCGGGACGCTGGTCGCGCACTGCCCGCGAGCGCGGGGTCCCCGCGGCGCCGCCCGATCGCGCCCGCGCGGAGGAGCTGGCCGAGCACGTCGTGCGGACGCTCCTGCGCCGGTGGGGCGTGGTGTTCTGGCGGCTGCTCGCGCGTGAGGCGGACTGGCTGCCACCGTGGCGCGACCTGCTCATGTGCTGCCGGCGCCTCGAGGCGCGTGGCGAGATCCGCGGCGGCCGCTTCGTCGCCGGTGTCACCGGGGAGCAGTATGCCGCCCCGGAAGCGATCGCGCTGCTGCGCGCGGCGCGGCGCAAGCCGCGCGACGGGCACACCGTGTCGCTCTCGGGCGCCGATCCCCTCAACCTCGTCGGCATCGTCACTCCGGGCGCGCGCCTGCCGGCACTCGCCGGCAACCGCGTGCTCTACCGCGACGGCGTACCGATTGCGCTGCTCTCGGGCGGCGCAGTCACCTTCCTCGAGGAGCTGCCCGCGGCCGAGCAGTGGGAAGCGCGCAACCGGCTGCTGCGCCGCCACGTGCCGGCGGCGCTGGCCGATCTCGCCTGACGGTCAGCGCGCAATCGTGACGATCTCGGGGCTCGACTGCGTCAGCGGCGAGCGGTCGAAATCGCCGAACTGCGCTTCCACCGTGAACCCCGCCTGGTGGAGCAATCGGCCGAGCTCACCCACCTCGAGGAATCTCAGCTCGCTGCGGCTCGAGAGCGCCTCACTCCACTGCGCGCAGCAATAGCTCTGAACGAAGGTGACCGTGCGCCCATCGTACCCGGCGACCACCTCGGGAGTGACCCGCACCGCGTTGCCTTGCGCGTCCTCGATGTCGATCGCGCACTGCGGGTTCCACCTCTCCCAGGCACGGGCCGCGGGGTTACGTGTATCGAAGACGAACCGCCCTCGGCCCTTGAGCGCGCGGCGGACCGCCGCGACGGCGGCATACAGGTCCTCGTCCGTGAGCAGTGCCTGGAACGCGTGACCGGTCATCACCACCAGATCGAACTCGCACTCGAAGCGCATCGAGGCGGCATCGCCGAGCATCCAGCCGATGTCACCCTGGTGGCGGCCCTCGGCCAGCATGGCCGCGGCCGGATCGAGTCCGCACAAACGCCCGGGGTGACCGGCCCGCCGCGCCTCCTTCAGCAGCGCGCCGGTTCCGCAGCCGACGTCGAGCACTGCCGGCGCCGCCAGAATCATCGGCAGATAGAAGTCGCGCTGCGGCTGCGCGAGCGGATACAACCTGTCGTACAGCGCAGCGAGACGCGGTTCGGAGAACTCCAGGTCCAACACGGAACGATGCATCTAAGGGGATTGTAAGCGTGCGGCGGCGTTCCGGGCAGGCGTAGGATCGGGCCCTCATGATCACGGTTCATCACCTCAACAACTCGCGCTCGCAGCGCGTCCTGTGGCTGCTCGAGGAGCTCGGCTGCGAGTACCGGATCGAGAAGTACCAGCGCGACCCCGCGACACTGCTCGCGCCGAAGGAGCTCAAGCGCGTGCACCCGCTCGGCAAGTCGCCGGTGGTGACCGACGGCGCGCACACGCTGGCCGAGTCCGGCGCGATCCTCGAGTATCTGCTCGACACCTGCGGCAACGGGCGCCTGCGCCCGCCCCCCGGCACGCCCGAGCGGCTGCGCTACAGCTACTGGCTGCACTACGCGGAAGGGTCGGCGATGCCGCCGCTGCTCATGAAGCTCGTGTTCCTGCGCCTGCCGCTCGCGGCGCCGGCGCTGCTGCGCCCGCTGGTGCGCGCGATCGCATCTCGTGCGCAGCAGTCCTTCATCGACCCGCAGTTGCAGACCCACGCCGGGTTCTGGGAAGCCGAGCTCGGCAAGTCCACCTGGTTCGCCGGGGACGCTTTCACGGCGGCGGACGTGCAGATGAGTTTCCCGCTCGAGGCGGCCGCGGCCCGTGGCGGGCTTGCGCTCGGGCCGAGGATCGGCGCCTTCCTCGAGCGCATCCACGCCCGGCCCGCGTACCAGCGGGCGCTCGCGCAGGGCGGTGAATTCCGCCTGGCGAGGTAGCACGCGCTTCGCTGGCACGCCCGTCCGGGATCGGCGAAACTCTCGCCCCGCATTCAAAACCCGAAGGGAACCCCATGACATTGCGAGCGCGACTCCGCGGCCGACATCCTCTCCTCATGAGCGCAGTGGCCGCCGGCGCACTCACCGGCGCACTGGACGTGCAGGCGCAGCAGCCCCCGTCCACGGGATCCGCCGCCGCCCCCGCCACTGCCCCCGCGGCAGCGACGCCGGCCAGGAAGCCCGCGGCGAAGGGCAAGGCCGCCGCCCCCGACGAGAAGAGCGCCGAGAGCTACAGCCTCGGCCTGCAGTGGGGCGAAACGCTGCGCAACACCGGCCTGACCCCGGAGTCGATCAACTCGGCCAGGATTGCCCAGGGCATCCGCGATGCGATCAGCGGCAAGGTCACGGTGGGCGATGCGGATCGCGACAACGTCCGCAAGCTCGCCACCTCGGCCGGTGATTCCAACCACCGCGCCGCGGCCAGGTTCCTCGCCGAGAACGGCAAGAAGCCCGGCATCGTGACGACCAAGAGCGGACTTCAGTACCAGGAGATCAAGGCCGGCAGCGGCGACTCGCCCAAGGTGAACGATTCGGTGACCGTGCAGTACCGCGGCACGCTCCTCAACGGCACCGAGTTCGACAGCTCTTACAAGCGCGGCCAGCCCGCGACTTTCGAGGTCGGCCACGTGATCCCGGGCTGGACCGAGGCGCTGCAGCTCATGAAGCCGGGCTCGAAGTGGAAGCTCTTCATTCCACCGCAGCTCGCCTATGACCTGCGCTCGCGGCCGCCGATCCCGCCGGGATCGGCGCTGATATTCGACGTGGAGCTGATCAGCGTGAAGCCGGCGGCCGCACCCGCCGCACCGCCCACCTCAGCCAATCCGCCGACCGGCGTGCGGGGAGCCGTGCCGTCCTCGGCGCTGCCGAAGGCGACCGGCAAGCCGCCCGTCAATCCGCCCGACACGCCGAACTCGCCGCCGCCGGCCAGCCTGCCGGCCCCGAAGTAACGCTGCCTGCTCAGGCGCCCGGGGCGTTGGCCCCGGGCGCGAAGCGCATCGACTTCGCCACCCCGAGCCGCTCGAGCTCGCGCAGCAGCGCATCGGCGAGGTCCGCCCAGGAGGCGCGCTCGAAGAGCGGCGCCGCCGCCCAGTCGTAGGCCCACGGGTGGCGGGTGCGCAGGGCCTCGGGCTCGTCGGCGTAGCGCGGGATCACGTGCGCGTGCAGCGCCGGCTCCTCGTTGCCGAACATCGCGTAATTGATGCGCACCGCGCCCGCGACCTTGAGGAGCGCATCTCCCAAGCGCGTCATGTCGGTGAGAAAGGCGCTGCGGCCCTCGACGCCGAGCGCGTTCAGGGTGGGCACCACCGGATCCGGCAGCAGCAGGGCATAGCCGCGCACGAACTGCCGCTCGCCGAACAGCACCCACCCCGAGTAGAGCCGCGCGATGACGCGCGGATTGCGGCCCTCGCGCGCCTCGCTCACGAGCCGGTGGATCGCGGTGACGGGCTCGGTGACGCTCTCGTTCTTCATGAGGCAGCCGGGGCGCGGAATGCGAAGTAGACGGCCCCGAGGATGCACAGTGCGGCCCAGAGATAATCGAGCTTGAGCGGCTTACCCATGTAGAACACCGCGAACGGCACGAACACCGCGAGCGTGATCACCTCCTGCAGGATCTTCAGCTGCGGGAGTGACAGCGCCGTGTAGCCGATGCGGTTGCCGGGCACCTGCAGCAGGTACTCGAAGAAGGCGATCCCCCAGCTGATGAGCGCCGCCACGTACCACGGGCGCCCCGCCAGGTTCTTCAGGTGCGCGTACCAGGCGAACGTCATGAAGACGTTGGATGCCATGAGAAGCAGCGTCGCCGACAGGACCGGATTCATGGATGGGCTCCTTCAGCACTCGACGCCGAGGCCGCGCAGCGCCCCCACCGTGCTCGCATAGCCGCCGTGCACGATGCCGTGCCAGCCGCGTGCGCGCGCGGCCTCGATGTTCTCGGCGCGGTCGTCGATGAACACCGTGGCGGCGGGCTCGAGCGCGAAGCGCCGCTCGGCTTCGGCGTAGATGCCGGCGTGCGGCTTCATCACCCCGGCGAGGTAGGACGGCAGCGCGCCGTGGCCGATGCGGTGCAAGCCGTACTCGCGCGCGAGGTGCGCCCAGTGCAGGTCGCCGATGTTGGAGAGGAGATAGACGCGCCGAGCCTCGCTCAGGCGGTGCGCGAGCTCGACCATCGCGGGCTCGAGCTCGAACATGCCGGTCCAGTGCGCGTGCAGCTCCTCGACCGAGACCGGCTCACGGGCAAGCGAGGCGATGCGCTCGAGGAGCCCCAGGCCAGGCAGCCGGCCGGATTCGTGCTCCTCGAGCGCGGCGGCGCTAAGCGCCGTGTGCAGGTCCGGCGCCTCGACGCCGCGGGCGCGCAGCAGGTCGAGCATCGGCTGGTACTCGAGGCGCACGAATACCCAGCCGATGTCGAATACCACGTTGCGGATCGGCGGGCTCACAGCGCCAGCGGGTCGACGCCGCCGCCGTCCCCGGGACGGGTATTGACGGCCACCACCGTGGGGCGCGGAAAGAAATTGAACTCCGTGGCACTGGCGCGCGTGTAGGCGCCCATCGCGCGCCCGACGATCAGGTCGCCCGCCTTGAGCTGCGGCAGCATGAGGTTCTCGGCAATCACGTCGATGCTGTCGCAGGTGGGGCCGGCCAGCACCGAGGGCAGCCGCTCGCCGCCGTCGCGCAGGGGCTCGACCGGGTAGCGGGCGTGATCGTAGAGCTGGCCGCTGTAGGAGCCGTACAGCCCGTCGTCGAGGTAATACCACCAGTGGCCCTCGCGCTGCGCGCGCCCCATGACCGAGGCGACGCCGATGGCCGCGGGGCCGACGATGTAACGCCCCGGTTCGGCGATCAGCCGCAGGCGTTTTGGCAACCGGTTGATTGCGGCACGCAGCGGCGCACAGAAGCGCCCGATCTCCTGCACCGGTTGGCCATAGTCGATCGGAAAGCCGCCGCCGATGTCGAGCGTGTCGAAGACGCCGAGCCGCTCGCGGCGCGCCGCCGCCATGAGCTTCGCGCAGGCCTCGATCGCCTCCACGTGCTTGCCGGCGTCCGGGGTCTGGGAGCCCGCGTGGAACGACAGTCCCCGCACCTCGATGCCGAGCCGGGCCGCGACGCGCGCCAGATCGAGCACCGCTTCCGGATCGCAGCCGAACTTGCGCGACAGGTCGCAGACCGCGCCGGGCGAGCGGAACGAGACGCGCAGCAGCAGCTGCGCGGTCTCGCGGTGGGCGGCGAACTTGGCGATCTCGTCGGGGTTGTCGGCCACGAAGATGCGCACACCGTACGCGAGCGCGTTCTCGATGTCCGCGGGCCGCTTGATCGGGTGGGTGTGGATGCAGCGCTCGGGCGCCACGCCGAGCTTCTCCACCAGCTGCACCTCGCCGGTCGTGGCGAGATCGAGGAAGCCGCCCTCCTCGACCACGGTGCGCACCACCGCCGGATGCGGCAGGGGCTTCAGCGCATAGTGCAGGTCGACGTGCGGCAGCGCCTTCTTCAGCTTCCGGTACTGCACGCGCACGCGCTCACAGTCGAGGATCAGGAGCGGGGAGCCGAACTCGCGCACCAGGCGGCGCACTTCCGCGGGCTGAAACGGGTCGATGAATCGCGCGCGCGGCACCGGGCGGGTTTTCTTCAGGGCAGCACGGCCACGGAGCCGGTGCCGTCATCGCTCTGTGCGACGCTGGTCGCCGCGCGCAGCAGCCGGTCGCGGATCGCGTCCCAGCGCTCGCCGTCGGGCACCTCCTGCACCAGGATGCGCTGGCAGCCGCCCCGGTCGAGCGTGCGCAGGTTGTTGTACAGATCGTGCCCGTAGCTCTCGGGGCGGCGACCGGCGTTGATCCAGGTGACGTACTTGTGCGAGCGCAGCGGCAGGCGCTGCGCCAGCACCGCGATGCGCTTGCCGCCGCCCGAGGCGGCATCGGCCTGCGCGTCGATCTCGCCTGCCGGCACGATGGTCATGGGCGTGACCGGGGCATAGTGGCTCGGCGTGCCGCCGGGCACGCGCGGGGACTCGCGCGCCGCGCCGATGGCGAGCTCCCCCACCACGGCGCGGATCTGCGCCGCGGTGACGCTGCCCGGCCGCAGCAACCGCGCGCTCGCTCCCTCGAACGCCACGATGGTGGACTCGAGCCCGAGCTGGCATTCGCCGCCGTCGAGCACCAGGCGCACCGCATCGCCGAGCTCCTCACGCACGTGCTCGGCACGGGTCGGCGAGAGCCGCCCGTAGCGGTTGGCAGAGGGAGCCGCGATGCCGCCGCCGAAGGCGGTGAGCAGCTGCTGCGCCATGGGGTGCGCCGGCACGCGGATCGCGATCGTGTCCTGGCCGCCGGTGACGACGTCGTGCACGTGCGCGGCGCGCGGCAGCACGAGCGTGAGCGCTCCCGGCCAGAAGGTCTCGGCGAGCCGCATGGCGCCGTCCGGCACCGTGCGTACCCAGCGATGCAGGTACTTCGGGCTGTCGAGATGCACGATCACCGGGTGGTTCGCCGGCCGCCCCTTGGCCTCGAAGATGCGCCGCACCGCCGCCGGGTTCTGCGCGTTGGCGCCGAGCCCGTAGACGGTCTCGGTCGGAAACGCCACGAGCTCGCCGTCGCGCAACGCCTGCACGGCAGTCTCGATCTCGACCTGGGTGGCTCTGACGACTCGGACCATAGGGATGAGAGGAATTCTAGCAAGCGGCGGGGGTACACACCGGCTGTTGCAGCAAAGCATCAACTCGGCGCGCGGCGCGCGGGTTTTCGGGAGATTACTCGCGCGCGGTGCGCGTCCAGCCGCTCGGCGTGTGCTCGAGCTCGTAAGCGGGCCAGTAGTGCGTGTCGAGCTTCAGTGTGATGACTTCCGGCGCGTTGTTCCAGGTGATGGTCTTCAGGCGCACGGACGAGCGGTCGGGACGGCCGGTGACGGCCTTGAGAAAAGTGTCGAGATCGGGAGTCGGGGCGCCGTCGACCTCGACGATGCGCCGCCCCGGAAAGAGTCCGTAACGCGTCGCCGGCGAGCCGTAGGCGAAGTACGCGACGTACACCCCGCGTGGCGCAATGCCGCGCTGCGCGCTCATCGCCCGATGCGGCGCCTGCAGCGTCGCACCCGCCCACTCGACCACGCGCTCGACGTCGCTCCCCGGAAGCTCCGCGGTCGGCACCGCGAGCTCGAGTTCGCCCTGGCCGCGCCACACGGTCACGTGCACCAGGTCCTTGTCGGCGGCGGCCTGCTCCACTTCGCGGAAGCGCGTCACCACCTTAGCGTCGATCGCGAGCAGCAGGTCGCCCTGCTGCAGCAGCCCCGCGGCCGGGGAGCCGCCAACCAGGCGCACCACCGAGAGCACCTGGCGGCGGGTCGGGGTGTGCTGCGCGAGGCGCTCGGTCCACGCCGCCGACAGCCCGAGCTCGCGCGCCCCGGCGAGGGGGAGCGCGGCGAACTCGGCTTCGAGTGAGTGGAGCGCCCGCCCGGTGCGTACCCGGTCGACCATGTCGGCGACCAGATCGATCGGCACGCCGCGGTTGTCCTGGGCGAGCTCGCGGCCGTTCTCGTAGGCGAAGCTCGACCAGGTGCCGAGCACGTCGCCGTCCTTGTCGGAGAGCACGCCGTCGAAATCCGCCGGCGGGTTGACCAGCTGCGCGATCTCGAGGTTGCTGTCGCGGAAGCGCATGGTGCGCGACAGCGGCAGCTCGAGCGGCTCGATACTGGCGATCTGGGTGCTGCGCGAGCGCATCTGGCTGTCGCCGCTCAAGCCCACCACCCACACCGGCTCGCCGGCGGCGAGCTCGCGCGAGACGAGCCTGGCGCTGCGCACCGGCGTCGTGCCGATGAGCTTCGGATCGTAAGCAACCATGGCGAAGTTATGCAGCGGGTGGATGTAGACCACGCGCCCCGGCACCTGCACCGTGCCGGCGAAGGTGATGGTGACATCGCCGAGCGCCACCGGCACGGTGTTGCGGTCCACCACCACGAGGCCGCGCGCGGCGTCCACCACGATGCCGGTGCCGTGGTAGTTGCGCTCGGTGATGCCCGACACCGAGTACGGCATGTCGAAGGTCACCATGACGAGGGACGGTGCGAGCTGGGTCTGGCGCGGATCGCTGAAGTGCGCGAAGACCGTGGAGCTCACTTCGGGCGGCTTCGGCGCCGGACCGGGCGCGAGATCCTTGCAGTCCCACAGTCCCCGCACGTCGTCGCGGTCGCAGTGGTGCGCCGGGAACCACAGGCGGTCCATGCGCAGCGCGCGCAACTGGCTGCCGTTGGGATCGTCGATGGTGATGTAGCGCACCGTGGCGTGGTCGCCGTCGCCGAGCTGCGCGATGCCGCTCTCGAAGTCCGCCAGCGTGTCGACCTGGTGGCCGTTCAACGCCCGGATCACCGCGCCGCGCGGGATCGCCGCGGCGGCGAACACGTAGCCGGGATTGGCGATATAGACGCCGCGGGTCGGCACGTTGTAAGCGCGCGCCAGCTGGTAGGACATGGTGTTGACGACGGCATCGCCGAATTCGGCGTAGGCGCTCGGGGTGATGGCGGTCAGATCCCCGACCGGGAGTTGCGCGGAGACCGGCTTGCCGCCGCGCTCGAGCTCGACCTCGACCTTCTGGCCCACCGAGTCGTCGAGCACTTCCTCGAGCGGCTCGAACTGCGTCACGTAGTGCCCGTTGACGCGCAACAGGATGTCACCCGGCTGCAGCACGTTCTCGCTCGGCGAGCCCGGCAGCACCTCGGTGACCACCAGCATGCCGGTGTAGCGCGGATAGGTGCGGCGCACGTCGGCCTCGGTGCGTGCATCGAGCCCGAGCCGGTCGAGCTCGTCGTAGGGGGTGTAGTTGAAGACCGTGTAGAGCGTGCCGCGTGGTACGGGCTTGCCCTGCTGGATGAGGTTGAGCGCGCGCCGCACGCGCCCGAGCGGCAGGTAGAAGCTCGACGCCGCGCCGCTCGCCCCGCCGGCATTGAGTCCCACCACGCGGCCGCGGATGTCGATCACCGGGGAGCCCGAGGAGCCGCCCGAGGTCCCGGACGCGGCCTGCAGGTAGAAAGTGTTGAAGTCGTTGTACTTGGCAAGCCCATAGTCGGGCGCGTCGCGGTCGAGGCGCGCCAGCGTGCCGGCCAGGATCGAGAGCTGCTCGCCGGCGTTGTTGCCGACCACGCGGATCTCGCGCCCGATCTGCGCGCCCTCCGGGTAGAGCGGCAGCGCTTTCGGCTTGATGAAGCGCAGCTTCTTCGGGTCGTAGCGGTAGAAGCCGAAGTCGTGCACCGGATCGCGGTACACGGGATAGAGCTGCACCTCCTCGCGGTTGAGGAAGGTCGCTTCCGCGGTCACCGGACCCGGCGTCACCACGTGGCGATTGGTGAGGATCAGGCCGCGCTCGGCGTCGACCACGAAGCCGGTGGCCTGCGCGGTGGCGTTCCACTCGGTGTCGAAGGCGCGCACCAGATCGATGTCGATCGAGACGACGCTGCCGGCGATGCGCTCGAGCGTCACGGCCCAGTCAGGGTTGGCTTCGACCGCCGCGGCCTGCTGCGCGATCTGCGGCGCGGCCGTGCCGGCGGGCGGCGCGGTCTCCGGTTGCGGGGCGACGAGCGCGGGCACTGCACCAGCGGGCGCGGGCGCGGGCTCCGACGCCGCACACACGCCGGCGCAGCCGAGCAAGGCGGCGAACAGCGTCAATCGCACGGGAGCCAAGTGAGGGGTTTTCCTTATCGTCCGAAGAGCACCAGCAGCCACACCGCGGTCAGCAGCACGAACGACATCAGTACCGCGGCGGAGCCGATGTCCTTGGCGAGTCCGGCGAGCGCGTGGCGCTCGAAGCCGATGCGGTCCACGGTCGCCTCGATGGCGCTGTTGACGAGCTCGACGATGAGCGTGAGCAGCACCGGTCCTGTGAGGAGCGCGCGCTCGACGCCGCTGCGGCCGAGCCACAGCGCGAGCGGGATCAGCACCACCGCGAGCGCGAGCTCCTGGCGAAACGCCGCCTCGTCGCGGAACGCGCCGGTGAGACCGCGCACGCTCGCGCCGAAGGCGCGCAGCACCCGCGTCACGCCGCGAGGCTTGTACCGGTCTAAGGCTGCGTCGTGGGCGTCCATGTGAGGTCCAGGTGGCGGGCCGCCCGTACGTCATCGAGGCGCCTCACCGGCATGGTATGCGGTGCGCTGCGAACGCGCTCGGGTTCCTGCTCCGCTTCCCTCTGAATCTGTGACATGGCCGCCACAAAGGCATCGAGCACGTCCTTGCTCTCGGTCTCGGTGGGTTCGATCAGCAGGCACTCCGGTACCAGCAGCGGGAAATAGGTCGTCGGGGCGTGGAAGCCGAGATCGAGCAGCCGCTTGGCGAAATCCATCGCCGTCACGCCGAGCTCACGCGCCTGGCGCTTCATGGTGATGATGAACTCGTGGCTGGCGCGGCGCTGCGGGTAGGCGGCATCGAAGCCGGCATCGCGCAGCCGCTTCAACAGGTAATTGGCGTTGAGTGTGGCGTACTCGCCCACCTGACGCATGCCCTCGCGCCCGAGGAGCCGCATGTAGATGTAGGCGCGCAGCAGCACGCCGGCGTTGCCCATGAAGGCCGAGAGCCTCCCGATCGACTGCGGCAGATCGCTCTCGGCGAGCCAGCGGTAGCGCTCGCCGTCCTTGGCGACGATCGGGATGGGGAGGAACGGCGCCAGGCGCGCTCCCACGCCCACCGCGCCCGCACCCGGCCCGCCGCCGCCGTGGGGCGTCGAAAAGGTCTTGTGCAGGTTCATGTGCATCACGTCGAAGCCCATGTCGCCCGGGCGCACCTTGCCGAGGATGGCGTTCAGGTTCGCGCCGTCGTAGTAGAGGAGCCCGCCGGCCTCGTGCACCACGCGCGCCACCTCCTCGATGCCGCGCTCGAACACCCCGAGGGTCGAGGGGTTGGTGAGCATGATGCCGGCGGTGTTGGGGCCGACCGCGGCTTGCAGCGCCTCGAGATCGACGTCGCCGGCAGCGTCGACCGGGATCTCGCGCACCACGCAGCCGCACATGGTCGCGGTCGCGGGGTTGGTGCCGTGCGCGGCCTCGGGCACGATGATTTCATTGCGCTTGAGATCCCCGCGCGCGCGGTGATAGGCGCGGATCATGGCCACGCCGGCGAACTCTCCGTGCGCACCGGCCATGGGCGAGAGCGCCACGCCCTGCATGCCGGTGACCTCCTTCAGCATCTCCTGCAGCTCGTACATGCAGGCGAGGAACCCCTGGCCGTGGGAATCGGGCCCGAGCGGATGGCGCGCCAGGAACGGCGGCAGCATGGCGTACTGGTTACACGCCTTCGGGTTGTACTTCATCGTGCAAGAGCCGAGCGGATAGAAGTGCGTGTCGATGGAGAAGTTGAGCTGCGACAGGCGGGTGAAGTGGCGCACCGCCTCGAGCTCACCCACCTCCGGGAGCTCAGGCGGCCGCGCACGGCGCAGCTGCGCCGGCAGATCCGCCAGCGCCGCGGCGCCCGGATCCTGCGGCCACTGATCGCTCGCCCCGCGGCCGGGATGCGAGTACTCGAAAATCACTTTCTCACGGCTTCCCATGGATTGGTTCCTTCAGGCGGCGCGCGCCGCCTGCAGCGTCTCGGCGAGCGAGGCGCGGTAACGTTCGAGATCGGCGGCGGTCTTGGTCTCGGTGGCGCACACCAGCAGCGCGGGTCCGAGCTCCGGATAGTAGGGCGCGAGATCGAGTCCGCCGAGGATGCCGCGGCTGCCGAGTGCCTTCAGGAGCGGGGCCACGGGGCGATCGAGCAGCAGCACCGTCTCGTGGAAGCTCGCACCCGCGAAGGCCTGGCGTACTCCGGGCAGGCGCGTCAGCGCGCCGACCAGCTCACGCGTGCGGGCGTGCGCAGTGGCGGCCGTACGCCGCAGGCCCTCGGCCCCCATGAGGGAGATATAAATGGTGGCCGCCGTCATCAGCAGCCCCTGGTTGGTGCAGATGTTGGACGTGGCCTTGGCGCGGCGGATGTGCTGCTCGCGCGCCTGCAGCGTGAGCGTGAAGCCCTCGCGCCCGGCGGCATCGAGCGTGCGACCGACGATGCGGCCCGGCATCTGCCGCACGTGCTCCATGCGCGTGGTCATGAAGCCGAAGTAGGGGCCGCCCGAGGAGAGCGGGACGCCGAGCGGCTGGCCTTCGCCGACGGCGATATCGACGCCGCGCTGACCCCACTGCCCCGGGGGCTTCAGCAGTGCGAGCGAGGTCGGGTTCACCACCGCGATCACCAGGATCCCGCGCACGTGCGCCCAGTCGGTGAGTGCATCGACGTCCTCGAGCCGCCCGAAGAAATTCGGCTGCTGGATGACGAGTGCCGTCACATCCGTACCGTCATACTTGCCGAGTGAGGCCGGCAGCGTCACGCCTTCGGCCGTGCAGTAGGGCAGCTCCTCGAACTTCAGTCCCTGGCCGCTCGCCATGGCGACGCACACGCGGCGGTAGTGCGGATGGAGCGTCGCAGGCACGAGGATGCGTGCCGACTTCGACTTGCGGTTGGCGCGTACCGCCATGAGCGCCGCTTCCCCGGTGGCCGAGGCGCCGTCGTACATCGAGGCGTTGGCGACCTCCATGCCGGTGAGGCGCGCGATCATGGTCTGGAACTCGTAGATCATCTGCAGCGTCCCCTGGCTCGCTTCGGCCTGATAGGGCGTGTAGGCGCTGTAGAACTCCCCGCGGGTGGTGATCGCCCAGACCGCCGCCGGGATGTGGTGCTCGTAGGCACCGGCGCCGAGGAAGCTGAGCGGCGTGCCGTCCTCGGCGGCGCGTTCGCTCATCAGCCGGCCGATCTGCATCTCGTTGAGCGCTTCGGGAATGCCCGCGAGCGCCTCGGTACGCAGGCTCTGCGGAATCTCATCGAACAGATCCTCGATGCCGCGCGCGCCGATGGCGCTAAGCATCGCCGCGGTGTCCGCTGGCGTGTGGGGAATGAAGGCCATTCAGCCGCCCTCCGCCTCGAGCACTTGTCGGTAGTCGGCCGCGGAGATCAACCCCGCCGCGGCCACCGCCCCCGGCGCCGGCTTGATGCGCATCAGCCAGCCCGCGCCGTAGGGATCGGTGTTCACCGTCTCCGGCGCGTCCGCGAGCTGCGGGTTCCCGGCGGTGATCTCCCCGGCGAGCGGCGCGTACACATCGGATGCGGCCTTCACGGATTCCACCACCGCGCAGGCCTCGTCGGCCTTCACGGCGCGCCCCGCCTCCGGCACCTCGACGAACACGAGATCCCCGAGCGAGTGCTGCGCGTGGTCGGTGATGCCAATTTCGACGCTGCCGTCGGCGAGCGTGCGCACCCACTCGTGGGACTTGGTGTATTTAAGGTCCGCCGGAACATTGCTCATGAATCCGTCCTCAGTTTGTTGTCAGGTCACCAGGGATTTACCGAAGCGCACGAACGGCGGCTTCACCACCGCTGCGTTGAGAAGCTTGCCGCGGATGTCCACCTGCACCCGGGCGCCGGTCGCCGCCGGCACGCGCGCGAGCGCGATCGAGCGCTCGAGCGTCGGGGAAAAGGTGCCGCTCGTGATCTCGCCCGCCCCGACGCCCGCGACCACGACTTGCTGGTGGCTGCGCAGCACGCCGCGATCCTCGAGCAGCAGCCCGACGAGCCGGCGCGCCGGGCCCCCGGCGGCGCGGATGGCCTCGAGCGCCGCCCGTCCGATGAACGCGCGTCCCGGCGGCTCGAGCGCTACCGTCCAGGCGAGCCCCGACTCGAGCGGGTCGGTGTTCTCGTCCATGTCGTGGCCGTAGAGGTTCATGCCGGCCTCCAGACGCAGCGTGTCGCGTGCGCCGAGACCGCAGGAAGCCACGCCGAGCTCATTGAGCCGCCGCCACGCCGGCACGGCGGCGGCCTCCGGCATCATGATCTCGAAGCCGTCCTCGCCCGTGTAGCCCGTGCGCGCCACGAACCAGCCGCCGAGCTCGCGCCCGACGAACACCCCGAGCCCGAGCGCCGCTGCGCGGTCGGCGGCGCCGAGCAGCTGCACCGCCCTGGCACGCGCTTCGGGCCCCTGGATCGCGAGCATGGCGAGATCGGTGCGCTCGGTGACCTCGACGCCGTATTCGGCCGCGTGGCGGCGGATCCAGGCGAGATCCTTGTCGCGCGTGCCGGCGTTGACCACCGCGCGGAAGAAGCTCTCGGTGAGGAAGTACACGATGAGGTCATCGAGCACCCCGCCGCGCTCGTTCAGCAGGCAGGAGTAGAGCGCCTTGCCGGGGGTCTTCAGCCGGCCGACGTCGTTGGCGAGGAGCGCGGCGAGGAAGGCGCGCACGCGCGCACCCCTGAGGTCGACCACGCACATGTGCGAGACGTCGAACACGCCTGCGGCACGGCGTACCGCGTGGTGCTCGGCGATCTGCGAGCGGTACTGCACGGGCATGTCCCAGCCGCCGAAGTCGACGATCCGGGCTCCAAGCTCCTGGTGCAATGCGAATAGCGGGGTCTTGCGTCCCACAGGGCCTCCAGCGAACACAGCAGCCGGCACACGCCTCGTATCGCGAGGCGTCCGCCGCCCTTCTGTCCCTGTGACCTGAGAGATCAGGCGGTAAGGCCCGCCGCTCCCCTTCGGTGGGTGGACGTTTGGATCCACCGCTCTCCAGAAGCCCCACGCAGCGCGTAAGACCGCGCGCGCCGTCTGCCGTTCATGTGCCTGAGCGTTTCCGGGCGGAAATTGCGCCTTCGGCGTTCCGGCTCGCCAGCCGGACTCTCTCCGGACAGACCGTTTCGGGCCGCCGGATCATACCAGTCAGCCGCGCGGCAACGGTAGAATTCGCGCCGCATGAGCCTCGCGCGCCGCACGACAGTACAGGTATCCATCGGCCCGGTCCGCGTCGGCGGCGGGGCGCCGATCGTGGTGCAGTCGATGACCAATACCGATACCGCCGACGTCGAGGGCACGGCGCGGCAGGTCCAGGCGCTCGCGCGCGCGGGCTCGGAGCTGGTGCGCATCACCGTGAACACCAGCGAGGCGGCCGCCGCGGTCGCCCCCATCCGCGCGTGGCTCGACCGCGTCGGCGTCGCGGTGCCGCTCATCGGCGACTTCCACTTCAACGGACATAAGCTCCTGCGCGAGCATCCCGACTGCGCGGCGGCGCTCGCCAAGTACCGCATCAATCCCGGCAACGTCGGCCGGGGAGCCAAGCGCGACCCGCAGTTCGCCGAGATGATCGAGATGGCCTGCCGTTACGGCAAGCCGGTGCGCATCGGCGTCAACTGGGGGAGCCTCGACTCCGATCTCCTGACGCGCCTCATGGATGAGAACTCGAGCCTCCCCCGGCCGCTCGATGCGCAGGCCGTGATGCGTAACGCCGTGGTGCTCTCGGCCCTGGGTTCCGCCCAGCGCGCCGAGGAACTCGGGCTCCCGCACGATCGCATCATCCTCTCGGCCAAGGTGAGCGGCGTGCAGGACCTCATCGCCATCTATCGCGATCTCGCGGCACGCTGCGACTATCCGCTGCATCTCGGGCTCACCGAGGCCGGCATGGGCTCCAAGGGCATCGTGGCCTCGACCGCCGGCATGGCGGTGCTGCTGCAGGAGGGCATCGGCGACACCATCCGCGCCTCGCTCACGCCCGAGCCGGGCGGCGATCGCACCCAGGAAGTGATCGTCGCGCAGGAGATCCTGCAGACCATGGGGCTGCGCGCCTTCACGCCGCTCGTCATCGCCTGCCCGGGGTGCGGGCGCACCACCAGCACCTTCTTCCAGGAACTCGCGCAGCAGATCCAGTCGCACATCCGCGCCCGGATGCCGCAATGGCGGCGCGAGTACGCGGGTGTCGAGGCGATGACGGTCGCAGTCATGGGCTGCGTGGTCAACGGGCCCGGCGAGAGCAAGCACGCCAATCTCGGCATCAGCCTGCCCGGTACCGGCGAGCGGCCGGTGGCGCCGGTCTACGAGGACGGCGAGAAGACCGTGACGCTCAAGGGCGAGCGCATTGCGCAAGAGTTCCAGGAGATCGTCGAGCGCTACGTCGCGCGCCGCTACCCGCGGCTCGCCGCCGGAGGTGGTCCGTGAGCGAAGCCCTGGCCGAGCGCCGCTGCAAGCCCTGCGAAGGCGGGATCCCGCCGCTGACGCCGGCGCAAGCCGCGCAATTCCTCACCCAGGTCTCGAGCGCCTGGGTGCTCATCGAGGCGGCGCGCGCCATCCGCCGCGACTTCGCCTTCCGCGACTTCTACCGCACCATGAGCTTCGTCAATGCGCTCGCGCACATCGCCAACATCGAGGACCACCATCCGGACCTCGAGGTCGGCTACAACTACTGCCGCGTGAAGTTCACGACGCACGCCGTGAAGGGGCTGTCCGAGAACGATTTCGTGTGCGCGGCGAAGGTCGACCTGATTCCGCTCGCCTGAAGCGGCAGTCCTGCCGCGCCGCCTGCGGCCTCAGGGCAGGCCCTCGATCATCGCGGCCTCGGGCTCGAAGTGCACCTTGGCGAGCCATAGCAGTGCGAGCACGAAGCAGCCGACGCTCAGGCCGAGGATGAGCACGACCACCTGGCGGAAGCGGTAATCCCAGCGCAGGTCCGAGAGGAACGCGGACACGGCCACCATCAGGTAGACGTAGCCGACGACCGTCAGCGGCAGGAGCCCGAGCACCACGATGTTGCTGAAGGTTGCCGTGAACCGCTGCCAGAGCAGCGCGAACCAACCAGCCTCCGCGACGACGAGCGCCGCGAACCACCACCGCCAGCGCAGCAGCGCCGGATTGTCCCGTGTGAGCCGCATGCGCAGGAGTTTACTTCACCCACTCGTAAAGCGGCTGGCTCCTGTCCACGACGTGCACGGTGAGCAGTTTCAGCGACTGGTCGCCGACCACCGTGAACCCCGCGTGAGGGACGTCGCGCTGGTTGAGGAAGGTGCTGCCGGTCTGCAGCAGGGTCGGCGCCTGGCCGGGAAGCTGCACCAGCGCGCCCTGCAGCACGTAGCCGGTCTCGATGCCGTGATGCGAGTGACGCGGGACGGTCTCGCCCTTCCTGATCTCGCTGATCGAGGTGATGACTTCCATGTCGGGCGAGGTCGCGAGAGCGGCGCGCTGGAGCTCCTGGCGCTGCGGCAGGTCGCCCTGCGGGGTGTCGGCGGCCCAGGCGGTGGCGAGCAACGCACAGGCCGCGAGAGTCGGGAGGCTCCGGGTCATTCGCATGATCGCTCTCCTCGGTTCAGCCGCCGTGATGGCCTCATGAGGCACCGTGCTCCAGGCGGGCGCGGATGTCGAGATATGCCGCGGTGATGAGCGCCTCGAGTGCCGCGGCATCGACGGGCACCCCGGGCCGCAGTTTCACGTGGCGCATGTACCTGCCGTCCCCCTCGAGCAAGCCCCGCGGGTCCGCCAGCGAGGCGCCCTGAAAGAAACCGACATTGACGTGCGCCGTGAAAGCGTTGGTATATGCGAATGCCGCATCGCCGACGCAGGCGGTCGGGTGACCGTCGTGCAGCAGCTCGCGCACATCGGCTCCGCAACCGCGCATGCGCAGGAACCACGCCCGCGCGATCGCGCCGAGACCGGGAGCGCGGCTCCCGAACCACTGATCGACGGACGGGTCGCGCGCGACCGCGCTCGGGAAGCGCATCAGGCGCCGAGTCGCTGCCATGCTCACTTGGGAATGAGACTGAGGCATTGCCGGGCGCCATCGTTGACCTGCTCGAGGCTCAGCATCACGCCTTGCTGCGGGTCGAAGGCGATCCCATCGAACCGCGACACCAGAACCGAGGCGGAGAGAAATGCCGCGGCACACTCTTGCGGGTGTCCGCCATAGCTCAGCGAATATACGACCGGGTTGGCCAGCGGGACCTGCGCGAGAGCCGGATACTGCACGGCCACTTCCGTGGCCGATTCATTGAGAAAGTCGAAGCCCGTGGCGCGTCCCTGGACTCTGACCGCAAGAAACCCCGAAAAGCTCTTCAGGTCCTGCGAGCGCGAGAGACTCGCGGGCGCGCGGGTGTCCCACAGCGCCTGATTCCAGCTCGACCAGTCGGGCGCTTTGCTCGCCGCGAGAATTACCAGCAGCTCGACGGACATGGATCCCCCTGCAAGCGTGCCGCTTAGCCGGCCGAGGCCTTAGCGCGCCGCCTGCGGCAACTCCCCCGTCATCCCGAGCGCGCGGCGGATGAAGAAGCGCCGCAGCTCCTGGCTGCGGTTCACGAACCCCAGCCCCTGCCGCGCCAGCCTCGAGAGCGGCCCGTTGCCGTGCGACAGCAGCCGATCGAAGGTGTCGATCGCAGATCCCATGAGGGCCACCTCGGACTTGCGCCAGCGCTCGTAGGCGCGCAATACGCTGAGCGACCCCGGGTCCTCGCGCTGCGCGGCCGCCGCCGCGACGAGCTGCGCGAGCGCCGCGGCGTCCAGCAACCCCAGGTTCACGCCCTGACCGGCGAGCGGGTGCACCACGTGCGCGGCATCGCCGATGAGTGCGACGCGGCGAGCGACATAGCGCGGCGCCGTGAGGCGCCGTAACGGAAACGAGGCGCGCTCGCTCACGAGCCGCGTGGCACCGAGCGCGAGATCGGAGGCCCGGTCGAGCTCGGCGGCGAACTGCGCGGCTCCCGCGGCGAGCAGGCCCGAGGCGAGCGCATCGTCCGCGGACCAGACGATCGAGCTGGTGCCGTCGAACAGCGGCAGAAAAGCCAGCGTGCCGTTGCCCATGAAGCGCTGCCACGCCGTGCGCGCGTGCGGGCGCGCGGTGGCGACGGTGGCGACGATGGCGGTCTCGCCGTAGCCGCTCACCTCGGCGCTGAGCCCCACCGCCTGGCGCACCGCCGACTGGGCTCCATCGGCGCCGACGACGAGCCGCGCCTGAATTTCTCCCCGGGGGGTCGCGATGCGCACCTGATCCTCGCCCACTTCGAGGGCAGCGAGCGGCGCCGCCTCGAGCTGCCCGCCAGCTTCCATAAAGGCCTTGAGCAGCGCCGCCTGCAGCAGCCGGCTCTCGAGGATGTAGCCAAGATTCGGCTCCCCGACATCGGCGGCGTCGAAGACGAGCGCGCTCGCGCCCTCGACCCCCGTACTTTCGTGCCAGACGTGCATGCGCTCGTAGGCGCATACGCGCGGCCCCTCGATTCCCGGCCAGGCACCGGCGGCGCGTACCAGCCGTTCACTGGCGCGCGAGATCGCCACCACGCGCAGATCCGGCGGCGCCGCGGATGCGGGGAATGCCGGAGGCTGCGGCTCGAGCAGCACGACCCGCAGCCGCCGTCCGTCGGCTGTTCCGGCGAGCAGCGCCGCGGCACAGGCGCCGACCGGTCCGCCGCCGACGATCGCGACGTCGTACAGGGAGACTTCAGGCATGACGCACCGGGAGTCCGCGGGCGAGGCGCGGACTCGGGCCCCCGACGCCTGAGCTGACGCGCGCGAGCAGGCTCTTGGCGGGCGGCGCCAGATCGAACGCCAGCAGCCCGAGGTTACGCAGCAGCCCGATCCCCGGGCGCGCATCCCCGAAGAGCTTCACCAGTCCGTCGGTGAAGCGCACCACGCCGCCGCGGTCGCCGCCGCGCCAGGCGGCGAAGCGCGCGAGGAGCTCCGGCGCGCCGACGTCGCCGTCGGCATTGGCAAGCACCTCGGCGAGCATCGCCGCGTCCCGCAGCCCTAAGTTGAACCCCTGACCGGCGACCGGGTGCAGTGCCTGGGCCGCATTGCCGATCAGCACCGTGCGCGTCGCCACCGGCGCGGCCGCGCGCGACAGCTTCAAGGGGTATGAGGCGCGGCGTCCGGCACGCGTGAAGCGGCCGGCGCGCCAGCCGAAGCGGGCCTGCAGGGTGGTGAGCCAGGCGGCATCGTCGAGCGCCAGCACCGCAGCCGCATCGGCGCTGCGGCACGCCCAGATGACACCGAGCGTGCCGTCGGCGAGCGGCAGCACCGCGAGCGGGCCGGCCGGCGTGAATCGCTCATAAGCGTTGCCCTCGTGCGGCGTATCGCTCGCGACGTTGGCCACCACCGCGACCTGAGCGTAATCCTCGACCGTCGCCGCGATGCCGGCCGCGGCGCGGATCTGCGATCGGGCACCATCGGCGGCCACGACGAGTCGCGCGGCGACTGCCTCGCGGCGGCCCTCGCTCGCAAGCGTCATGCGCACGCCGGCGGCATCGATCGCCACCTCGCGGATCTCTCCCGGGACACGCAGCGCCAGCTCCGGCAAGTGCGTGAGCCGGCCCCACAGGGCGTCACCGATGCGGCGGTTCGGTACGACGTACCCGAGCGCCTCGACCCCCTGCTCCGCGGCGCTGAGGTGCGCGGCGCCGAAACGTCCGGCGTCGGAGACGTGAATGGCGCGGATGGCAGCGGCTTCGGGGGCGATCTGCGGCCACGCCCCGAGCGCCTCGAAGATGCGCCGGCTGGCGTTGCCGAGCGCGGTGGTGCGGTCATCGAAGCTCGGCTGCGCGCTCGTGCCGAACGGCACCGCCTCGATCAGAAGAACCCGCAGGCCAGTGCCGGCGAGGCCCGCCGCGAGGCTCGCCCCTACCATGCCGCCACCGACTATGGCGACGTCGACTTCGAGCGCACTTAAGGTCGCAGCCATGGCGTTCACGCGCTCAACCGCGCGCCATCACCGCCTCGATCTGGTCAGGGTCTTTCGGCGCGCGGGCCGAGAGCACCTCGGCGCCGCTGCGGGTCACCAGCACGTCGTCCTCGATGCGCACCCCGATGTTGCGCAAGCGCCGCGGCACGCCGCGCGCGCCCGCGGGCAGGTAGATGCCCGGTTCGATGGTGAGCGTCATGCCGGGCTCGAGCACCCGCCACTCATCGCCCACCTTGTAGTCGCCGACGTCGTGCACGTCGAGGCCGAGCCAGTGCCCGGTCCGGTGCATGAAAAAGCGCCGGTAGGCACCGCTGCGGATGAGCGCCGGCAGGCGTCCCTTGAGAAGTCCGAGCCTGACCAGGCCCTGGGTGATCACCTTGACGGCCGCCTCGTGCGGCTCGTTCCAGTGATTGCCCGGGCGCACGCGCGCGATGGCGGCGCGATTGGCTTCGAGGACGATCTCATAGACCGCGCGCTGCTCGGGGGTGAAGCGCCCGTTGACGGGAAAGGTGCGGGTGATGTCCGAGGCATAGCACTCGAGCTCGCACCCGGCATCGACCAGCAGCACATCGCCGTCCGCGAGCGGCTGGTCGTTCTCGCGATAGTGCAGGATGCAGCTGTTCGCCCCGCCGCCAACGATCGGATGGTAGGCGGTGTCGGCATTGTGGCGGCGGAACTCGTGTACCAGCTCCGCCATCACCTGGTACTCGGTGGCGCCGGGACGGCAGAAGCGCATGGCGCGCAGGTGCGCCCGGGCCGCGATCTGCGCCGAGGTGCGCATGAGATCGAGCTCGCGCCGCGACTTGTAGAGGCGCATGTCGTGCAGCACGTGCTCGAGCGCCACGAGCTCCTGAGGCGGGTGGCGGCCGTTGCGCGCCTGGGTGCGCAGCCCGTTCACCCAGCCGACCACGCGCTGGTCGAAGTCCGCGTACTCCCCCATGGTGTAGTACACCCGGGTGCGGTTCTCGAGCAGCCCGGGGAGGATCTCGTCCATGTCGGCGATGGGGAAGGCATCGTCGGCGCCGAAATCGCGCGCCGCTCCGGCAGGTCCCGCGCGCCGGCCATCCCAGGTCTCCCGCGCCCGGTCGCGCTCGCGCACGAACAGGATGTACTCCGCCTGGGCACGCCCCGGGACCAGCACCGCTACGGCCTCGGGCTCGCCGAAGCCGGTGAGGTACTGGAAGTCGCTGTCCTGGCGGTAGGGATATTCGACGTCGTTGTTGCGCTGCCGGACCGGCGCCGCCGGCAGCACCGCGATGGAATCGCGCCCCATGAGGCGCATCAGCTGGTGGCGGCGGCGTGTGAACTCATCTCTCGCCATGGAGCTTAGCGTTGCCTAGTGAAGCGGCTCGTCGGCCGGGAGCGGTGCATGCCGCGCCGGCGCGAGCTCCTCGAACAGGAGCTGCACCCCGACGCGCACGAACTCGACCAGCTCCGCGTAGGCGCTCTCGTTGGACTCCTCGCCCTGCTCCTCATCGACGCCGGCGCGGGTGATCTCGGTGAGATCGCGGACGATCTCGCCCACGTCCCCCGGCAAGCCGCTCGCATCCGGGATCGAGCCCGAGCCCAGACCGTAGAGGAACCCCTGGCACCAGAGCGCGAGTGCCGCGGTGCGCGCCTCGAGCGGCTGTGCGTCGCTCGGCAGCAGCGGCTCGAACTCCATGTCGGTCTGCTCGAGCGCCGCGGCGGTTGCCGTAAAGAGCCCATAGAGGACGTCGGCGGCCTCGGCATCCGCTCGCCCCTCGGGCAGGATCTCCCGCAGCCAGTCCTGGAAGGCGTAATCGGCCACCGCGCACAGGGAGCCTGCGAGCGTGCCGTGCGCTTCGGCGGTATCGTTCAGCGAACGCTGCGCGCTCAGCAGCTGCTCGATCTGGAGGTAGTCAGGCTGATTCATGGGGTCGGCGCATTATAGTTGAGTGCGATTGACCGCACGAAGAGCCCGGCTCTATAGTCCCGTGTCATGAGCGACACCACAAAAACACAACTCGATCTCGAGCTCACCCGTCTCACCAAACGCGTCGAAGAGCTGCTCGGCGTGCTCGAGCACCTCAAGGAAGAGAACCGCGCCCTCAAGGCGCGTCACGAATCCCTCGCCGGCGAGCGCGCCTCGCTGATGCACAAGAACGAGCAGGTGCGTACGCGGGTCGAAGCCATGATCGGACGGCTGAAGACCCTCGAGCACGGCGCGTGACCCCGCCGCCCGACCAGGCGCGCGTCAGCGTGCGCATCATGGAGAAGGAATACGTGGTGGCCTGCGCCTACGAGGAACGCTCGGCGCTGCTCGATGCCGCCGAATTCCTCAATGATCGCATGCGCGATATCCGCGACAACGGCAAGGTGATCGGCCTCGATCGCATCGCGGTGATGGCCGCCCTCAACCTGGCGCACGAGTTCCTCAAGGTGCGCGACCGCGAGACCAAGCTCGACAGCGGCACCGGCCATCGGATCCGCGCCCTGCGGGAGCGCGTCGAGGGTGCTCTCGGAAAGGGTCAGCAGCTCGATCTGTGATGCGACGGAGGTCTCAAGCGCACCTGGCACGCTTGGTGTACAGTCATCGCAGCGTCGCCTGCGGTGTTCGAGAGCGGACCGGGTTACCTCGGACCCTAATTGAAACACCCTCGGGACTCAGTGCTTGCGGCAGCACTGTGCAGGTCCGCCTCTGAGCGGAAAGCCTTACCTGCTGCAGCACGTCCCACCTGTTGCTCTGGTTCGAGAGCAACGGTTCGTACCGGCACAGGCGGGTGGCGCTTTCTGATTCCAGTCTGGGCACGGCCCGCAGAGCGCTGCGGGCCGAGCTCGGCGCCCGGCGCCGCGCCGTCAGCCGTGCTGCACGCGCCGCCGCCGCGGCCCGCGCCGCCCGCATCGCCGATCAGGCGCTGCATCTGCACGCCGGACTTCGCATCGCGGTCTACGCGGCACTCCCCGCCGAGCTCGACGCGGCGCCGCTCATCGCCCTCGCCCGCAGCCGCGGCTGCCGCATCTACCTGCCGTGCATCGACCGGCGGCGCGTGTCCCGCGCCATGCGCTTCGTGGAGCTCGGCGCGACGCTGCGCGCGAACCGCCTCGGGATCGAGGAACCCGCGGACGGCCACGTGCTGTCCGCCCGCTGGCTCGATCTCGTGTTCCTGCCGCTGGTCGGCTTCGACCGGCGGGGACTGCGGCTCGGCACCGGGGGCGGCTTCTACGACCGCGCCTTCGCCTTCCGGCAGCTGCGCCGCGTGTGGCACAAGCCGCCGCTGGTCGGCTTCGCGTACGCTTTTCAGGAGGTCGAGCGCCTCACCGCGGCGCCCCACGACGTGGCGATGGACGCGGTGGTGACCGACGAGGGGTTCATCCGATGCGCTACTGGCTGATGAAGACCGAGCCGACCACGTTCGGCATCGAGCAGCTCGCCGCCGCGCCGCGCCGCACCACCGGCTGGGACGGCGTGCGCAACTATCAGGCGCGCAACATGCTGCGCGACGAGATGAAAAAGGGCGACCAGGCCTTCATGTACTACTCGAGCACCGAGGTGCCGGGGATCGTCGCCATCATGGAGGTGGTACGCGAGGGTTATCCGGATCCGACCGCCTTCAAGCGCAAGCATCACCACTACGATCCGGACAGCGACCCGAAGAATCCGCGCTGGTTCATGGTCGACGTGCAGTTGCAGCGCCCTCTGACGCGCGTCATCACGCTGGAAGAGCTGCGTGCGCACGCCGGCAAGGAGCTGAAGGGCATGGTGCTGCTGCGTCCGGGCAACCGCCTCTCGATCACGCCGGTGGAGAGCGCGCACTGGAAGTTCATTCTCTCGCTCGAGTCGCGCGCGGCACCCGAGTGAGCGCGCCGCGCGCGCATCATTCCGCGTGCTCGATGAGTCGCAGCGCGCTGCGCACCTAGCACACTTCACTCGCGCTCGCTTGTAATTTAGATTCGCGTGTATATACTCGCACCTCGGACTAACCCGTCACACTCATTGGAGAGCCAACATGGCGAAGGCAAAGAAGAAGGCCAAGAAGAAAGCCAGCAAGAAGAAATAGGCCTTAACTCGGCGGTCGCGCAAGTGGCCGCCGAGTCGAATTCGAGGACCGTGCCCGCTCGCAAAGCGGGCACAGTCGTTTTGGGAGAACGCATGACGGCGGACGGCGACGCAAAGAAGCGACGCGCAGCGGAAGCGGCTCTCGCGCTGGTCACGGACGACTCGATCATCGGCATCGGCACCGGCTCCACGGTGAATCTCTTCATCGACGCGCTCGCGCGTCTGCCCCACCGGCCGCGCCGCGCGGTTTCGAGCTCGCAGGCTTCGAGCGCACGGCTCGCCGCGGTCGGTATCGAGGTGCGGGACCTCAACGAGGTGGGTGGGCTCGGCCTCTACATCGACGGCGCCGACGAGGCCACTGCGGCGCGGCACCTGGTGAAGGGCGGCGGCGGCGCGCTCACCCGCGAGAAGATCGTGGCCGCCGCGGCGCGGCGCTTCATCTGCATCGTCGACGATACCAAGCTGGTGAGCACCCTGGGGCGCTTCCCCCTCCCCATCGAGGTGATCCCCATGGCGCGCATGCTGGTGACGCGCGAGCTCGCCGCGCGCGGCGGGCGGGCGCTGTGGCGCGAGGGGTTCGTCACCGACAACGGCAACCACATCCTGGACGTGCACGGGCTCGCGATCCCGGACCCGGTCGCCCTCGAGCGCGAGCTCAACCAGATCACCGGCGTGGTCACGGTCGGGCTGTTCGCGGCACGACCCGCGGACGTGCTGATCGTCGGGACCCCGGAGGGTGTCGAGACCCTCTAGACCCTGACTGCCGGCACGGTGGCCTGGAATGAAAAAAGGCCCGTCTGAGCAGACGGGCCTTTCCATTTGGCTGGGGGACTAGGATTGCTCGGCGCCGGACGGCGCCTCGGCCCCCAGGCCACCCCAGGAAATCGAGCTCGCCGTGTCCAACGAGCGCGCATCGAACATCAAGACGCTCGATTTCCCGGGGACCCCGGTCGGGGCCCGACAGCTTCGCTTCGCGAAGCCGTCGTCCAACCGCGCTCGAAGACTCGCGCGGTTGTCGAACCTACAGGCCACCCGCGAAATCGAGCTCGCCTCGTCTGTCGAGCGCGCAGCGATCATCAAGATGCTCGATTTCGCGGGGCCCGGCGGTTCTCATCCCAGTCCCTTCGCGACTCTCGGACCTGGAAAGTGAAAGGGCCCGTCCGATCGACGGGCCTTTCGTAGGTGGCTGGGGGACTAGGATTCGAACCTAGGTAAACGGAGTCAGAGTCCGTTGTCCTACCACTAGACGATCCCCCAAGAGGGAATCCCGCCGGGCGGCCATGGAGCCGCCCCCGGCGATTCTTACCGCTTCGAGTACTGCGGCCCGCGGCGAGCCTTGCGGCGGCCGACCTTCTTGCGCTCCACCTCGCGCGCATCGCGGGTCACGAACCCCGCATCGCGCAGCGGCTTGCGCAGGCTCTCATCATACTTGATCAGCGCGCGGGTGATGCCGTGGCGGATCGCGCCGGCCTGGCCGGTGATGCCACCGCCGTCAACCTGGACGGTGATGTCGAACTGGGTGTGCAGCTTCACCGCCTCGAGCGGCTGGCGCACGATCATGCGTCCGGTCTCGCGGCCGAAGAACTCATCGAGCGCGCGGTCGTTGACGGTGATCTTGCCGCTGCCGGGCTTGCAGGTAGACGCGTGCCGTGGCGGTCTTGCGCCGGCCGGTGCCGTAATGATTCGGGGTCGCTGGCATGGAATGGGTCCTATTGAATCTCGAGGGGCTTCGGCTGCTGCGCCTGGTGCGGGTGCTTGCCACCGGCAAACACGTGGAGCTTCTTGAACATGCGCCGCCCCAGCGGGTTCTTCGGCAGCATGCCCTTCACCGCGAACTCGATCACCCGCTCCGGGTGCTCCGGCGAGCAGCTTGCTCGAGCGCGATCGACTTGATGCCGCCGATGTACCCGGTGTGGTGGTAGTAGATCTTGTCGGTCGAGCTTGCGGCCGGTGACCCGGATCTTCTCGCGCGTTGACGCACCACGATGTGGTCGCCCATGTCCACGTGCGGGCTGTAATCGGCCTTGTGCTTGCCCTTCAGGCGATGGGCAATCTGCGAGGCGAGACGCCCGAGCGTCTTGCCGCTGGCGTCGACGATGAACCAGTCACCGCGGACGGTGCCGGAATTGGCGAATACGGTCTTCATAGGTCACTCGTGGTAACGGGCTCGCAACCGGCTGGGAAACCCCTCGCGGCCGGGCCCAAAAAAAGGCGGGGAAGTTTACTCAAGCGCTTGGCGCAATGCAAAGCACTGTCGGTCAAGACCTTTCCGGCCCCCTGGAGCCGCCCCCGGGGCCTCTCCAGGGGCCCCCACACCCTATAATAGAACCCCTCAGTATGGTGCCCGGCCGCTCCTCCGACGCTGCAATTGCCGCCCTCGATCGTGCCCTGCGCGCGGTTTTCGCGCCCGCACGGGCCGCCCGGCCGGTGCCTGGCACCCCGCCCGCCGGCCCGACTTCCCTCACCCCGTCGCAGCGGCGCGAGAGTGCCGCGCTCATGCGCGTCAATCACGCCGGCGAGCTCGCCGCCCAGGCGCTCTACCACGGCCAGGCTCTCATGGCCCGCAGCGCCGCGGCGCGCGCCATGCTGCTCGGGGCCGCCGAGGACGAGGCCGATCACCTGGCCTGGTGCGAGACGCGGCTCGCGCGAGCTCGGCGCGCGTCCGAGCCTCCTCAATCCGCTGTGGTATGCCGGCTCCTTCGCCATCGGCGCACTCGCGGCGCTCGCTCGGCGATCGGCGTGAGCCTCGGGCTTCGTCGCCGAGACCGAGCGCCAGGTCGAAGGCCATCTGGATGAGCACCTCGGGCGGCTGCCGGTGGGCGATGACCGCAGCCGTGCCATACTCGAAACCATGAGAGCGGATGAGATCGCGCACGGCGCGACGGCGGCCGCCGCGGGCGGCGCCGCCCCTGCCGGCGCCGATCCGTGCGCTCATGAGCGCAGACGGCGCAGCGTGATGACGGGCACCGCCTACTGGATCTGACGTTTCAGGCCTTGCGAGCCAGCTGGACTTATGTATAAAAATGCGGTGACCAATCGCACGCGCCGGGGGACCCGGCTATGGAAGAGAACATCAAGCCACTGAGCGACATTCCGGCGATCAATCGCTTCCTGAGCTATTGCCGGATTCGCACGGTTCCCTCCAAGACCGTGGTGATCCACGCCGGCGACCTGCCGGACGTCCTCTACTACATCATCAGCGGCTCGGTCGAAGTGATGATCGAGGACGAGGAAGGCAACGAGATGGTGCTCGCCTACCTCAACAAGGGCCAGTTCTTCGGCGAGATGGGCCTGTTCTACGAGCAGCCGACCCGCAGCGCCTGGGTGCGTACCCGCAACCAGTGCGAGCTGGCCGAGATGACCTACCCGCGCTTCCGGCAGATCGCCGCCGAGAGCCCGGGACTGGTGTTCGAGCTGGCCACGCAGCTCGCCACCCGCCTCGACCGCACCAACCGCAAGCTCGGCGACCTCGCCTTCGTGGACGTCACCGGCCGGGTGGCGCACGCCATCATGGATCTGTGCGGCGAGCCGGATGCCATGACGCATCCCGAGGGCATGCAGATCAAGGTCAGCCGCCAGGAGCTCTCGCGCCTGGTCGGCTGCTCGCGCGAGATGGCGGGCCGCGTGCTCAAGGTGCTCGAGGAGCAGGGACTGCTGCGGGCCACCGGCAAGACCATCGTGGTCTTCAACGCCCGTCCGAAGATGAAGACGCGCCCGGTAATCGTTCCCGCCAAGCCGCTCCGCGGGTGCTAAGGCGGGCGGCCAGGTCGCCATCGACGATGACGATGATGACGACGAGGACGACGACGAATAGCCGCTGCTAGCGAGCCCTGCGGCCGGGCGGCGCGCCGGACGGCGGGCCGCATGGGCGTGCGGCGCTACCGGTCCTGCCGCGCGGCGATCTGCCGGCGCATCGCGCTGATCGTCGCGGCGTAATCCCGCGCTGCCGAAGATCGCCGAGCCCGCCACGAAGGTGTCGGCGCCGGCCGCGGCCGATCTGCCGCGATGTTCTCGACCTTGATGCCGCCGTCGACCTCGAGCCGCACCTCGCGGCCCGAGGCCGCGATGCGCGCGCGCACGTCGGCGAGCTTCGGCAGCGACGTCGGGATGAACTGCTGGCCGCCGAAGCCCGGATTCACCGACATGATGAGCACCAGGTCGAGCTTGCTCGAGCGTGTAGTCCAGCCAGTCGAGCGGGGTGGCGGGATTGAACACCAGCCCGGGCCGGCAGCCGTGCTCGCGGATCAGCGCGATGGTGCGATCGACGTGCTCGCTCGCCTCGGGGTGAAAGCTGATGATAGGTGGCGCCGGCGCGCGGCGAAGTCCGGCACGATGCGGTCGACCGGGCTGCACCATCAGGTGCACGTCGATGCGGGGCGTGCGACGCCATGCCGGCGCAGCGCCTCGCACACCATCGGCCCGATGGTGAGGTTCGGCACGTAGTGATTGTCCATGACATCGAAGTGGATGAGATCGGCGCCGGCCTGCGAGCACCGCCTCCACTTCGGCGCCGAGCCGGGCGAAGTCGGCCGACAGTATCGACGGAGCGATCCACGGGGACGACATGGGGCGGGTCTCCTTCAGCTGGGCTCACGGCCGGGTCAGCCGGGTGAGCGCCTCGCGATACTTGGCGCTGGTGCGCGCGATGACCTCGGGCGGCAGCTTCGGTCCCGGCGCGCGCTTGTCCCAGTCGAGCGTCTCGAGATAGTCGCGCACGAACTGCTTGTCGAAGCTCGGCGGGCTCTCGCCCGGGCGATAGGTATCGGCGGGCCAGAAGCGCGAGGAATCCGGGGTGAGCACCTCGTCGATGAGCGTGAGGGTGCCCGCGGCGTCCACACCGAACTCGAACTTGGTGTCGGCGATGATGATGCCCCGCTCGCGGGCGTGCGCCGCGGCGTAGCGGTAGAGCGCGAGTGCCGTGTCGCGCACCCGGGCCGCGAGCGCCGCGCCGACCTGCGCCGCCATCACGTCGAAGCTGATGTTCTCATCATGGGCGCCGCGCTCGGCCTTGGTGGCCGGCGTGAAGATCGGTTGCGGCAGCTGCCCGGCGAGCGGCAAGCCTTTGGGTAACTCGATGCCGCACAGCGCGCCCGTCTTCTGGTAGTCCTTCCAGCCCGAGCCGATGAGATAGCCGCGCACCACCGCCTCGATCGGCAGCGCCTTCAGGCGCCGCACCAGCACCGCGCGGCCCTCGAGCTGCGCGCGCTCCTGCGGGTCCTCGACGACGCTGTCGACGCTGCGGCCGGTGAGGTGATTCGGCACGAGGTGCGCGAGCTTCGCGAACCAGAAGTTGGAGATCGAATTCAGCACGCAGCCCTTGTCGGGAATCGGATCGGGCAGCACCACGTCGAACGCCGACAGCCGGTCGCTGGTGACGATGAGCAGCGTCGCGGCATCCACGGCGTAGATGTCGCGCACCTTGCCTTCGTGCAGGCGCTCGAGTCCCTGCAGGTGTGTGCGGTAAACGATGGGCGCTGGCATGCGCTTGGTACTATACGTTGACATGGCGGCGGGCATGAAATGGTTCGGCAAGCTCACCGGCGGGCTCATCGGGCTCGCCTTCGGTCCGATCGGGCTCGCGGTCGGAGTGCTGCTCGGCCACCAGTTCGACCAGGCACAGGAGGACGACGGCGAGGCGGGCGGCGCACCCGCGGACGTCGCGCAGATCAGCGAGCGTTTCTTCCGCGCCACCTTCCACGTGATGGGTTATGTCGCCAAAGCCGACGGGCGCGTCTCCGAGCAGGAGATCGCCGCCGCGCGCGCCGTGATGACCGACCTGCGGCTCGATGCGAGCCAGGTGCGTCACGCCATCGCGCTGTTCACCGACGGCAAGCAGAGTGGTTTCGACCTCGACACGGAGCTCGCGTCACTGCGCTCCGCGTGCCGCGGCCGGCCGGACATCCTGCGCATCTTCCTCGAGATCCAGGTGCGCGCCGCGCTCGCCGGCAACAACCTGGACGGTCCCGTGCGCCCGATCATGCGGCGCGTCGCCGCCGCCATCCGCGTCTCCGGGCTCGAGCTCGCGCAGATCGAGGCGGTGCTGCGCATCCAGCGCGGCGGCTTCGGCGGCGAGCGCGCCGGGAATGCCGGCGCCGCAGCGGTGAGCGCCGCCTCGGTCGCGGCGGCGTACCGGGTGCTCGAGATCGAGGTCAGCGCGAGCGATGCGGAGGTGGTCAAGGCCTACCGCCGGCAGCTGAGCCGCCACCACCCGGACAAACTCAAGGCCAACGGGCTCCCCGAATCGATGCTCGGTCACGCCAAGCAGCGCACTCAGCAGATCATCGAGGCGTACGAGCTGATCCGGCTGCGGCGCGGAATTCACTAGCCCATTCCTGTATGACCCCCTGCAGTGCGCGCACGCCGTCGGTGAGCGCCGCCGGCCCGGGCTGCAGGATGATCGCCGACTTGATCTCGCGCACGAACCCGCTGCGCACCGCGGCGAGTGCCTGCCAGCCGGCCCGCACGGCCACCTGCTCGGGGCGGAATTTCTTGCCGCACCAGGAGCCGAGCACGATGTCGGGGGCGCGGCGCACCACTTCGAGCGGGTCGGCGATGATGCGGTTACGCCCGAGACTCTCGCGGGCGAGCTCGGGAAAGCAGTCCTCGCCCCCGGCGAGCGTCACGAGCTCCGAGACCCAGCCGATCCCGGAGATGAGCGGCTCATCCCACTCCTCGAAGTACACCCGCGGCCGCCGTGTCAGCCGCGCCGCCTGCGTGCGCACCGCCTCGAGCCCGGCCTCGAGCTCACCGAGGAGCGCCGCGGTCTTCGCCTCGCAGCCGATCATGCCGCCCAGCGTGCGAATCATGGCAAGGATCCCGGCGACACTGCGCTGATTGAAAACGTGAACGTTCAGGCCCGCACGGATCAGCTCGGCGGCGATGTCCGCCTGCAGGTCCGAGAAGCCGAGCACCAGGTCCGGGGCGAGCGCGACGATGCGCTCGGTGCGGGCGCTGGTGAAGGCGCACACGCGCGGCTTCTCGCGCCGGGCGCGCGGTGGGCGCACGGTGAAGCCGGAGATGCCGACGATGCGCCGCTCCTCCCCGAGCAGGTAGAGCGTCTCGGTGGTCTCCTCGGTGAGGCAGACGATGCGTTGCGGAAATCCCCGATTCGCGCTCACTGAAACCAAACCCTCCCGCCGGCACTGTATCCTTCCGCCATGTGGCAACGCATCTGGGGCTTCCTCGACCGGGTCCTGTTCGGCCCGGCCTCGCAGCGCTCAGGCGCCCCCGGGACCCTGCTGCGCGTGCTGCGCTACCCGTACGCGCTGCTGCGCGATCTGTGGCGCGGGGACATCAACCTGCGCGCCATGGGCCTGGTGTACACCACGCTCCTCACGCTCATCCCGCTGCTCGCCTTCTCCTTCGCGATCCTCAAGATGTTCGGCGGCCACCGCGACCTGGTACCGATCGTCTACGAGCTGTTCCGCCCGGTGGGCGAGCCGGCGGCGACCGATCTCACCACCCGCGTGGTGCAGTTCGCTAACCGGGTGAGCAGCGGCGTGGTCGGCACGGTGGGCCTGGCGCTGCTCGCCTGGACGCTCATCGGCACCATCAAGAAGGTCGAGGACAGCTTCAATTTCCTCTGGCACGTCGAACAGCCGCGCAGCTTCGCGCGCCGCGTGACCGAGTACTCAGCGCTGCTGGTCGCCGGCCCGGTGGTGCTGGTCGGTTTCATCGGCCTCACCCACCAGGCGCTCTCGAGCGCCCCGCTCCGGGAGGTCATGCGGCTGCACCTGCCGCTGCTGCAGCAGGCACGCGCGGCCGGCATCCGCCTCGCCCCCTACGTGATGGTGAGCGCCTTCTTCACCGCGCTCTACATGATGGTGCCGAACACGCGCGTGCAGTGGCGCGCGGCGCTCATCGGCGCGGTGATCGGCGGCGTGCTGTGGGCAGCGGTCGGCAAGATCTTCACCGCCTTCGTGGTCTACTCGACGCGCCTCACCGTCGTCTACGCGGGTTTCGCCTTCATAGTCGCCGGGCTCCTGTGGACCTACTTCGGCTGGCTGATCCTGCTCGCCGGCGCGCAACTCTCCTTCTACATCCAGAACCCGACGTACCTGCGCCTGGGACTGCAGCCGCTGCGCCTCTCGGGGTTCGAGCTCGAGGAGCTGGCCCTGCGCATCATGTACCTCGTCGGGCGCTCGCACCTCGCCGGCGGCGGCCATTGGACCGTGCACCGCCTCGCCACCGAGCTCGGGCTACCCGGGATCGCGGTGGCGCGCATGGTGACGACGCTCGAGCGCGCCGGGCTCCTGGTGGTGAGCGATGACGACACGCTGCTGCCCGGACGCGACATCGGCAACATCCGCGTGCGCGAGATCCTCGAGCTCGCGCGCAGCGAGCGCAGCGGGCACGTGGTGCCGCGCAATCTCGCGATGGCACCGGTGGAGCGCGTCATGGAGAGTCTCGAGGAGGCGCGGCGGCGCAGCTGCGGCGAGGAGAGCCTGAGGGAGCTGGTCGGGGAAGCGCCGCGGCCGGCGCTCACCCTCACTCACCGGCAATCGTCAGCTCGCTGATGAGGATCGAAGGCGAGCGCACCGCGCCGCGCGCATCCGTGTCGGCGCCGAGGGCGGCGATGTCGAGGTACATGCGCTTCAGGTTCCCGGCGATGGTCACCTCGTGCACCGGGTACCGGATCGCACCGCCCTCCACCCAGAAGCCGCTCGCCCCGCGCGAGTAGTCGCCCGTCACCCCGTTCACCCCCTGCCCCATGAGCTCGGTCACGAGGAGCCCGGTGTCGAGGCGGGCGAGGAAGTCGGCCGCGCTCAGGCCGCCGTCGCTCGCGGTAACCAGCAGATTGTGGATGCCGCCGGCGTTGCCGGTGGTCTTGAGCCCGAGCCGCCGCGCCGAGTAGCTGCCGAGCACGTAGCCGTCGAGCACCCCGTCGCGCACCAGCTCGCGGTCGTGCGTGGCGGCGCCCTCCTGGTCGAAGGGGCTGCTGGCGAGCGCCTTCAGTAAATGCGGCCGTTCGTGCATCTGCACGAACGCCGGGAACACCTGGGTGGCGGCGGCATCGAGCAGGAACGAGGCCTTGCGGTACTGGGCGGTACCGCGGATCGCGCCGAGGAAGTGCCCGATGAGTCCGCGCGCCAGGTCGGGCGTGAAAGCGACCGGCGCCTTGCGCGTCGTCAGGCGCCGCGCCCCGAGTCGCGCCAGCGCCCGCTCCCCGGCCAGGCGGCCGATGCTTGCGGCGTCCTCGAGATCGGCCGCATCGCGCGCCACGCTGTACCAGTGATCGCGCTGCATCTCCTCGCCCTGCTCCGCGATCAGCGAGCAGCTCACCGAGTGGCTGGTGGAGGAGTAGCCGCCGAGGAAGCCGAGGGAGTTACCGTACATGCCGCTGTAGCGCTGGCTGCCGACGGAGGCGCCTTCGGAGTTGGCGACACGCGCATCCACCGCGAGGCCAGCCGCCTCGCACTCGCGCGCGAGCTCGATGGCGCGCTCCGGGGCGAGGTCCCAGGGGTGGTCCAGATCGAGATCGGGAATATCGCGGGCGAGCGCCTCCGGCTCGATCAGCCCCGCATAGGGGTCCTCGGCGGTATAGCGCGCGATGGCGCACGCCTTGGCGACGGTGTCGATGAGCGCGGCGCGCCCGAGATCGGCGGTGCTGGCCGAGCCCTTGCGCTTGCCGAAGTAGACGGTCACCGCGAGCCCGCGGTCGCGCTGGTACTCGACCGTGTCGACCTCGCCCAGGCGCACGTTCACCGACAGGCCCCGGCTCACCGAGGCGTCGGCTTCGCACTGCGTGGCACCCTGGCGGCGCGCCTCCTCCAGCGTGAGGCTGACCAGGTCCGCCAGCTCCCCGGCGCCGGCGAGCTCGGAACTCGATGGCATTGGTAGACCCTGACTCCTATGCAGCCCAAGGGCAACAGAAGAAGTCAGGGCCCCCGTTCAAACCGTGCGTGCCGATTTCCGGCACACGGCTTACCAGTGATCGGTCGATCCACAGCATTATGCGGTCCTCATCCAGAAGGGTCGCTCCGGGTAGGCGATCGTCCCGCGCAGGCGGTAAAGGCCGAGCCGCTCGAAGTACTCGCGCGTCCAGCACCCCAGCTCACCGGGCCGCAGCTGTCGCCCCTTGCGCTTGCGGCGCAGAGCACGTAAGCGGCGCACGACGAAGCTATCGATGCTGATGAACTGGTTGGCAGCATTACCGGTGCGGAAGTAATTCCCCCAACCCCGCAGCACGGGGTTCAGGTCCACGATGACCGAACGGATATCCGCATGGCACCGTGATCGTGGGGTCAACTCCCGCACCCGCGTTCGCACACGCTGCATCGAGCGCCGACTCGGCCAGCGTTGCAGGAAGTACAGCCGCTTGCGCTGCTGCTCCCACAGCCGACCACTGAAGCGCTTGTGCAGGTGACAGCCGAGGAAGTCAAAGCCCTGCTTGCCATCGTAGAGCTTCACTCGCCGCGTCTTGTCTGGATGCAGCTCAAGGCCCAAGCGACTCAGGATCACCCTGATACGCGCCTCGGCCTGCTCGCAGTCCTTCGCCGTGCGGCACATCACGACAAAGTCGTCCGCGTAGCGCACCAAAGTTCCCAGAGGGGCATTGTGGCGCATCCACAGTCGATCGAGCACATGCAGGTAGATGTTCGACAGCAAGGGTGAGATCACCCCACCCTGCGGCGTGCCCGCCACCGCCCTCAGGACGGTGCCATCCTCCATCACCCCTGCCTCAAGCCACTGCCGAACAAGCTTCAGCACCCGCCGGTCCGAGACGCGCCGAGCCACGAGCTTGAGTAACTTCTCGTGATCGAGGCTGCCGAAATAGTCGCGGATATCGGCATCGAGCACGTGATGACCTCCCTTGGCACCAAGCTTCCTCAGCTCCTCGAGTGCCATCATCGCGCTGCGCTTAGGTCTGAAGCCGTACGAGCACGGCAGAAAGTCCGCCTCGAACACCGGCTCCAGCACCAGCTTCGCCGCCATCTGCACCACCCGGTCCCGTACCGTCGGAATCCCCAGCGGTCGCTGTCGTCCATCGGCCTTCAATATGTACCGTCGCCGAACCACCTGCGATCGATACTCGCCCGCTTGCAGTACGGTGCGCAGTTCCTCCAGGAACCTCTCCACCCCATACTGCTCGACCCCGTCGATGGACTGGCCGTCCACTCCGGCGGCGCCGCGGTTCGCTCGTACTCGCCTCCACGCCTCCCACAGGACGTCACTCCTGTGGATATGGTCATACAGAGCGTGAAAACGCCTCCCCGGTGCCCGCTTGGCTGCGATCCAAAGCTGGCGTTGCAGTAGTCGCACTTTGGCACGCGGTGATACCCCGCCGGGGTCGTTAGGTCCGGTCTTGCCGGCCATTCCCTCGCGCGTTCCTGCTCCACCCGCTCGATCACTGCAGGGACCCTTCCCTCCCACCGCGTTGTTCGTCACGATGTTCGTGCCCAAAGCTCTCGCCTCAGGCTGCGGTACTACGATCCCCTCGGACTCCCGCTGCACGGCGCTCGACTTCGCCTTCGGCTTATGCGAGCCGCCTCGCCCTGACTCAGGCTGTGTAGACGGGTCTCTCGTGTTCCGCGCTTCCCCGTACACACGTGCTGCGCCCCCTACCCCGCCGGAGCCAGGCATGGGCTTCGGTACTCCCATGCGCAGTGTTGCCTTCGCCGCGACATGATCGGCTCGGCCTCCGGGTTGTGACTCTGTCGAGGCTGCAGGCTTCACTTTATGTTGCGGCCCGTGTGCTCGCTCCCTGCTCAGGCGGCTCTCGCCACCCGCAGGCTTTTGACGCCCCGCTCGGGTGTGAAGGTCTCCCTCCATACCTCAGGGCCTGCTACCCGGCGCACCGATGCTTACCGGGGCGGGACTTGCACCCGCTGAGAAAGCGCAGCGTGCAACGATCGTCTCTGCGCCAATCGCCGCTTGAACGTTCGTCACGACACGACGCACCATGGTGGTAGTGTAGCAGCCGCGATGAGCCGAGCAGACGACGCCGACGCCGACGCCGACGAGCGCCCGAGCAAGAGTGCGCGCAAGCGCGCCGCGCACGCCGCCCAGGACCTCGGCGAGCAGCTGATCGCGCTGCCCGAGGAGGAGCTCGCCTCGCTCGGCATCTCCGAAGAGCTCGCGACGGCGCTGCGCGAGGCACGCCGGATCACCAGCCGCGCTGGGCTCGCCCGCCAGCGCCAGTACATCGGCAAGCTGATGCGCGCGCTCGACCCCGAGCCGATCCGTGCGGCGCTCGCGGCACGCGGCGCCGTGAGCGCGCGCGAGGCGGAGCGCTTCCGCCGCGTCGAGGCCTGGCGCGAACGCCTCATCCGCGGCGACCCTGCCGCGCTCGCCGAGCTCGCCCGCGAGCATCCGCAGATCAACATGGAGGAATGGGCGCGGCGCGTCGCTGCCGCCCGCGCCGAGCGCGCCCGCGGCGGCCACACGGGCGCCGCGCGCGAGTTGTTTCGCGCGCTGCGCGCTTTGTTGGATACAATGCCGTGATGAAGGCCCTCGTCGGCATCATCATGGGCTCGGCGTCCGACTGGGAAACCATGCAGGCCGCGGCCGACACCCTCGACCGGCTCGGCGTCGCCTACGAGGTGCGCGTGGTCTCGGCGCACCGCACGCCGGACCTGCTCTTCGAGTACGCCTCGGGCGCGCGCGCGCGCGGCCTCGAGGTGCTGATCGCCGGCGCCGGCGGCGCGGCCCACCTGCCGGGCATGACCGCGGCCAAGACGAGCCTGCCGGTGCTCGGCGTGCCGGTGCAGTCGAAGACCCTCGCCGGGCTCGACTCGCTCCTGTCGATCGTGCAGATGCCCGCCGGGGTGCCGGTCGCGACCTTCGCCATCGGCAGCGCCGGCGCCGCCAACGCGGCGCTCGCCGCCGCGGCCATCCTCGCCAACAAGCATCCGGCCGTGCACCAGGCGCTCGAGACTTTCCGCGCCCAACAGACCGCGGGCGTGCTCGACAACCCCGACCCGCGCCAGCTCAAACGCTCATGACCGTCGGCATCGTGGGCGCCGGCCAGCTTGGCCGCATGCTCGCTTTGGCGGGCTATCCCCTCGGACTCGATTTCCTGTGCCTCGATCCGGCGAGCGATGCGCCGGCGGGGCAGGTGGCGCCGCTCCTCAATGGCGCCTTCACCGATCGCAGACTCCTCGCCGCGCTCGCGCGGCGCTGCGAGGTGGTGACCTTCGACTGGGAGAACGTGCCGGTGGCGAGCCTGCGCACGATGCAGCGCAGCGCGCACGGCGCACGCATCGCCCCACCGGCGGTGGCGCTCGCCTGCGGCCAGGACCGGGTGAGCGAGAAACGCCTGTTCGAGAAGCTCCGCATCCCGACGACGCGCTGGCGCGCGGTCGACTCGCGCGCCGAGCTCGCCGCGGCGCTCGCCGCGGTGGGCCTGCCGGGCGTCATGAAGACGCGGCGCCTCGGCTATGACGGCAAGGGGCAGGCGGTGGTGCGCACCCGCGCCGAGGCCGAGCGCGCTTTCGCACGCCTCGGGTCAGCGCCGCTCCTCTACGAGGAATGGGTACCGTTCGACTGCGAGGTCTCGGTGATCGGCGCGCGTGGCGCGCGCGGCGAAATGGCCGTCTACCCGCTGTGCGGCAACGTGCACGGCGCCGGGATCCTGCGCATCACCTGCGCCCCCTACGGACCGAAGCACTGGCAGGCGCTCGCGGCACGGTACCTGAAGCGCGTGCTCACGCACTTCCGCTACCGCGGCATCCTCACCATCGAGTTCTTCGTGCGCGGCGGGCACCTCATCGCCAACGAGATGGCGCCACGGGTGCACAACTCCGGGCACTGGACCATCGAGGGGGCGGCGACCAGCCAGTTCGAGAATCACCTGCGCGCGATCCTGGGTCTGCCGCTCGGCTCGACGCGCGCCCTCGGCCACAGCGCCATGATCAACCTGATCGGACGCATCCCGCCGCGCGCCTGGCTGCTCGCGCTCCCGGGCGTGCACCTGCATGATTATGGCAAGCGCCCGCGGCCGGGCCGCAAGGTCGGGCACTGCACCATTGTCGAGCCGACCGCCGCCCGGCGCGACGCGCGCGCCCGGCTCCTGGCCGCCAGATTGGCCGCCGGAGTGCGCATCCCGTAACATCCCCCGCGAGTCCACTCGCATGTACCTCGAGCTCTTCAAACTCAAGGAATTACCGTTCCGGTTGAGTCCGGACCCGCAGTTCCTTTACCTCTCGAAGCAGCACGCCCGCGCCAAGGCGTACATGGAGTCGACCATCTGGCTGACCGACGGTTTCGTCGTCATCACCGGTGAGATCGGCTCGGGCAAGACCACGGTCATCGAGTCGTTCCTGAAGGAAGTGCCGCCCGACGTCGTGGTGGCGCAGATCAACCAGACGCAGGTGACCACCAGCGACTTCCTGCAGTCGGTACTGGTGCAGTTCGGCTTCTCGCCCTTCAAGATGCGCAAGGCCGAGCTCATCAGCACGGTCAACAGCTTCCTCATCGAGCAGCACGCCGCGGGACGGCGCGTGCTGCTGATCGTCGACGAGGCGCAGAACCTCTCGCCCAAGGTGCTGGAGGAGATCCGCCTGCTGTCGGGGGTCGAGACCACCAAGGAGAAGGTGCTGCGCATCATCCTCGCCGGGCAGCCCGAGCTCAACGAGACGCTCAACTCCCCGCGACTCGAGCAGCTCACGCAGCGCGTACGACTGCGCTTTCACCTGGCGACGCTTACCGAGTCCGAGACCCGCGCCTACATCGAGCATCGCCTCGAGGTGGCCGGCGCCGGCAACCGCGAGATCTTCACTCCCGACAGTTACCACGAGATCTACCGCTACACCGCCGGCGTCCCACGCCTCATCAACACGCTGTGCGACACCGCGATGATGGCCGCCTACACCGACAACCGCGATCACGTACGGCGCGCCGACGTGCTGAGCGCCGTGGCGGAGCTGCGCTGGCAGGCGCGCAAGACCGGCCACGCCGATGCGGCGGGGGCGCCTGCCGCACACGCTACCGCGGCAGACACGCAGGCCGCGGCGGGCGAACCGCACCCCCCCGCGCGCGAGGCCGCCCCGGGCGAGGCGGCGCATGCCGCGATGCCGGCGGCCGCCGGTGCCGCGCCCGTGTCCGCCACCCCCGCAGCCGCGCCGCGGCACTCCGGTCCCCAGGTCGGCAAGCTCCTGGTGGCCACCGACGGGCGCACGGTGCAGGAGGTGCCGCTGCGCATCGGGCGGCTCATCGTCGGACGCACGCCCGACAACGACGTGCACATCGACAGCCGGTTCGTGAGCCGTCACCACTGCCAGATCATCACCACCGAGCACTCCTGCGTGGTCGAGGATCTCAACAGCACCAACGGCATCTACGTAAAGTCGGCACGCGTACGCCGCCACTACCTGAACGACGGTGACGTGGTGCTGGTCGGCAAGCACGAGTTGATGTACGTCGATGAGCGTGCGACCCACAGCCAGAGCGTGGCCTCCGACACGCTGCCGAAGCTCCCGGCGCTCGCGGAAATTCCCGAGCTGCACGCGGCCCCGGCGGCGGAGGGGACCGGGGACTCCAAGGGCAAGCGCAGCGCCGAGGGTTGAGGGGCCGCCCGCAAGCCCCGGGGAGCGCGCGCGACCTAGTTCGGGTCTTCGTCCTTGATCGAGTCGGGGTCGCCGTACTGCGCGCGCATGGCGCGAAAGTCACGGCGCCGCAGCAGCACCACCATGCCGTACAGCAGTCCGATCAGGCCGAGGAGGCCCACGGCGAAGCTCAGTTTCCCGTGCACGGCCAGCAGGTAGCTGGCGATCAGGGCGAGGAGCCCGAAGCCCATGTAAAACCAGGGCAGCCCCTCGTAGACCGGGCGGGACAAATGGCGGCGTTCCATCCCGGCATCCTAACTTGCCGGGGCGGCGGCGCATACAGCGCGCTCGCGCCCTGAAGGCGGACGGGCCTGTTAAGGCGGACGGGCCTGTTATTTCAGTCCAAACACCCCGAGCAGCCGCTCGAGCAGCGTCGGCTTGAAGCTCTCGACGCGGAAGTCGTTCTTGTGCTTCGTATGCCGCTTGAGCTCCGCCAGCAGCTCCGCAGGGAGCTTGAGGGTGGAGGTGTCGGACATCGTCATGTTGGGCTCGGCTTGCATCGTGTCGTCCTTCCTGCGGCAGCAATCTGCCGGATGCACGCTACGGACTTGGCTCCTTCGGGGGCGTGTGGAAAATCACAAACCCGTCAACGCTCCCGATTATGTCGTGGGTCGCGGTGCGGGCCGCGCCTGCCTGCGCACGCGGGTGCATTCCTGCTCCGCCCGCGAGTGCAGCATCGCGGATCGCCGCGTCACCGCCCACGGTGCATATTGACCCGATGCGCGCAGAATCGCGATTGTCTCGGATCGCCGACGTCAGCGGAAACCGACAGCGCCGCGGCGAGCGCTCAGGCAGTCCCGCTCAGGCAGTCCCGCCCACGGTCAGGCTGTCGATCCTGAGCGTGGGCTGGCCGACGCCGACCGGAACGCTCTGCCCTTCCTTGCCACAGGTGCCGACGCCCTCGTCGAGCTTCAAATCGTTCCCCACCATGCTGACGCGCGTCAATACGTCGGGGCCGTTGCCGATCAGGGTCGCGCCCTTCAGGGGCGTCGTGATGCGGCCGTTCTCGATCGCGTAGGCCTCGCTCGCCGAAAACACGAATTTTCCCGAAGTGATGTCCACCTGCCCGCCGCCGAAGTTGACCGCGTAGATGCCGCGCGGCACCGAGCGGATGATCTCCTGCGGGTCGTGGGGACCGGGGCGCATGTAGGTGTTGGTCATGCGCGGGAGCGTCGCGTGCGCGAACGATTCGCGCCGGCCGTTGCCGGTGGAGGCGAGCCCCATGAGGCGCGCGTTGAGGCGATCCTGCATGTAGCCGCGCAGCACGCCGTTCTCGATGAGCGTGGTGCACTGCGTGCGCGTCCCCTCGTCGTCGATGTTGAGCGAGCCGCGGCGCGCGGCGAGCGTCCCGTCGTCCACCACGGTGCACTCCGGGGCCGCGACGCGCTCGCCGATGCGGTTGGCGAACGCGGAGGTGCCCTTGCGGTTGAAGTCGCCCTCGAGCCCGTGGCCGATGGCTTCGTGCAGGAGGATGCCGGGCCAGCCGGGTCCGAGCACCACGGTCATGGTGCCCGCGGGAGCCGGCAGCGCCTCGAGATTGACCAGCGCCTGGCGCACCGCCTCGCGCGCGAGCTCGAGCGGCCGGTCACCCGCCACCAGCTCGGCGAGCGAGTAGCGTCCGCCCGCGCCGGCGTAGCCCTGCTCGCGCCGGCCGTTCTGCTCGACCAGCACCGAGACGTTGAAGCGCACCAGTGGGCGCACGTCCGCGGCCAGCTCGCCTTCACTGGTCGCGATCAGTACCACCTCGTGCACCGCGACGAGACTTGCGTTCACGTGCACGATGCGTGGATCGAGGCGCCGCGCTTCGCGATCGACGCGCTCGAGCCAGGCCACCTTGTCGGCGGTGGCGAGCGCGGCGGCCGGATCGGCCGGGAGATACAGCTGGTGTCCCTGCGCGGCGCGCCAGGGGCTGACCCGCCGCTCGCCGCCGTGCACGGCGATGGCGCGCGCGGCACGGGAGGCCTCCTCGAGTGCCGGCAGCACGATCTCGTCCGAGTAGGCAAAGCCGGTCTTCTCGCCGGCGAGCGCACGCACGCCGACGCCCTGCTCGATGCTGGCGCTGCCGTCCTTGACGATGCCGTCCTCGAGCGACCAGGACTCCTGGTGCGCGAGCTGGAAGTAGAGGTCCGCGAAGTCGACCGAGTGGGTCAACACCTGGCCGAAGACGCTGTCGAGGCGGCGGTCGTCGAGCCCGCCGGGCGCGAGGATCAGCTCGCGCGCCATGCTGAGCGCATCGGGAACCGCGGCTGGCGGCTTGCTCATCGGCGCGCCCCCTCGCCGAGCGAGCGATGCGTGAGCGCCGGGAAGCCCGCGCGCACACTCGTCTGCCGTGCGAGATCCACCTCCGCCACGGCGCAGCCACGCCCGCGCGGTACGCGGTTGAGGACCCGGCCCCAGTAGTCGACGATCATGCTGTCTCCATAGGTTTCGCGCCCGCTCGGATGGATGCCCGACTGCGCCGGCGCGATCACGTAGCACAGATTCTCGATGGCACGCGCACGCAGCAGCGTCTCCCAGTGCGCGCGCCCGGTGGGTGCGGTGAACGCCGCGGGCACCGAGAGCAACTGGGCGCCGGCGGCACTCAAGTGCCGGTACAGCTCCGGGAACCTCACGTCATAGCACACCGAGAGGCCGAGCCGCCCCACCGGCGTGTCGAGCACCGCGGGGATGGCCCCGGGGGTGACGTTGGCCGACTCGCGATAGCTCTCAGCGCGCCCGGGAAGATCGACGTCGAAGAGATGGATCTTGTCGTAACGCGCCACGCGCGCACCGTCGGCATCGTAGACCAGCGAAGCGGCGGCCACCCGGCCGTCGGCGCCGCCCTTGAGCGGGGTCGTGCCGCCCACGATCCAGAGCTTCAGGCGCCGCGCGCTGGCGGCGAGAAAGTCCTGCACGGGACCGCCCCCGTCGGACTCGGCCACGGCGCGCTTGTCGGCGTCCTTCAATCCCATGAACGAGAAGTTCTCGGGCAGAGCGGCGAGCTGCGCACCGCGGCGCGCCGCCTCCTCGAGCAGTGCCGCCGCCTGGGCGAGATTCGCCGCGACGTCGGGGCCGGAGGTCATCTGCAGCGCGGCGACTTTCATGGCTCCGTTACCATGGGGTCATCCCACGTGCCGCGCAAGCGCCAGGCGGCCGGCTCCCGGCCGCCCGCGCCGAAGAGCTCGCGCAGCGACATCCACAGCGCCGCCGCCCGGGCCCCGGGCGGCAGGGCCCGCACCGCCGCCGGCAGCCGCTCCTCCCCCTTCAGAACCCAGAAGCTGGCGTCGTAGTCGCGCGCCGTGAGGCCGACGCGGCCGTGCAGCAGGATCTCGGTGTCCCCGTCCAGGTGCAGGTTCGAGGTCAGGGCCTCGCCCCCGCCCACGGTGAAATCCCCCGTGAGACGCGCAAACGGCAGCTGCGCCAGCCCCATCGCGGCGATGAGCCCGGGGACTGCGAGGAGCCCGGGTGGCGTGTCGGGCGCGGCCGGATGCGCACTCCCCCGCGCGACGCCGTCCTCGAGCTCGAGATGGACCGTTCCGCTCAGGTCGGCGAGCGCGGGCGCGCCGTTCGCCGGCCAGTCGAGCTCGGCGCTCAGCAGGCCGTGGGCCGCGGTGAGATCGGGGCGCAGCCCCAGCCGCTCGAGCAGCGCCCCGGCATCGTGCGTCGCGAGGCTGACGCGCGCACGGCATAGCGCCGCCGGGCACGCGAGCGTGCCGCGGACGGCATCGCCCGCGCCGCTGGGGCCGGGCTCGCGCAGCTCGAACGCGCCAGCCCGCGGGGCGAGCGTCGCGGCGAGCGCGCCGAGCGGACGCCCGTGCCAGTCGAGCTCCGCGACCGCCAGCTCCACCGCGGGCCCGAGCGCTTCGAGGGATGCACCGGTGAGGCCTGGATCGAGCCCGGCGAGGTCGAGCCGCTCCAGGTGCACCACGACCGGATGCGCGGCGTCGGCGGCCGCCGGCCAGCGCACCTCACCCGTCAAATCCGCCGACTCGAGCCGCAGCCGGTCGACGCCCGTGCCGCGGTCGGCGAGCACGTGGACGCCGGCGAAGCTGCGCTCGCCGGCGCGCAGCTCCGCAGCCGTCAGGTCGACTGACAGCATCGGCCAGGCCGCATCGCGCGCGAGCTCGCGCCACAGCGCCGCATAGGCGCGAAGATCGAGCCGCCCGACGCTGCCGCAGATCCGCATCTCGGGCCCCGCCGGCAGCCCGGGCCCTGCCGGCAGCATCGGGACGACGGGCGCAAGGTTCAGCGCGCCGCGCTCGATCTGCCACAGCTCGCCGCGGCGGCGCACTTCAGCCACCCCCCGCACGCGCTCGCCGAGGGCGACGTGCAGCTCCCCCGCGGCCTCGTCCCCGGCGAGCGCGAGGTGCACGGGAAGTGCCGCCGCGGCGGTCTTGGCGAAGGGCTCGGGCAAGCGGCTCAGCACGCCGATGAGACTCGAGTCGGCGTGGGCGCGCCAGCCCGTGGGCGCACCCATCGCGCCGGGCAGGATCCGCAGCTCCGCGCTCCATTCGGTACGGCCCTCGAGCAAACCGCCGGCCGCGTTCGCAGCCCCCGCGGCTCGCAGCGCCTCGCCCACACTGAGCGTGCCGCGACCCGAGATCGAAAGCGCGGCGGCGTCGGGCTCGCGCCGCTCGCCCACGGTGAGCGCGACCGGACCGCCGAGCCACTGCCCGGTGATCGTCGAGCGCCGGAGGTGGCCGTCGGCGAAGGCGAGCGTGCCGCGCAGCGCCTCGATCGCGGGGAGCCCGGCCACCGGGCGCAGCCGCGCGCCATCGAGGAGCGCGGTGACATGGGTGAGGTAGCGGGTGCCGGGCGCGGCCGGCGCGCGGCTTACGGCGCGCCGCAGATCGAAGTCGATGAGGGTCGCGCCGGAGAGATCGAGCTTGCCGGCGCTGGCGGCGCCCGCGGCGAGCTGCGGATGATCGCGCAGCCAGGCGCGCGCCTCCTCCAGCGGACCGCTCAGGCGCCCGGCGAGACGCGTGAGACCCGCGTCGCGCACGTCCCATTCACCGCGCGCGGCGGCGAGGCGAAAGCTCCCCGCGCTGGCGCGCGCGACGCGCGCCCGGACGCGGTCGCCCCGCCACTCGAGGTGCGCGTCGAGGCCGCGCAGGTCGGGCCACTCCCCCGCATTGAGCAGCGTCGCGTCGGCGAGCTCGAGCGCGCCGCGGAACTCGCGCTGCGCACCGCTCCAGGGGAGCGGCCGATCGAGCGCGCCGCGGGCACTCGCTTCAGCGTGCACGATGCGGCCCTCGGTGAGGTCGCCTGCCGCCGTGCCGAGGGCTGCGAGGGCGCGCGCGCCGAGGACCTCCCGCAGCAGTGCCACCGGCACGGCGCTCAGGGCGGCGTGTGCCTCGAGCGCCGCCGGTGCACCGTCGACGCCGGCGAGCGTCCCGCGCGCGCTGAAGCGCGCCTGGCCCGCACGCATTTCGAGCTCGCGGGCGCTCAGGCGCCAGCCGTGGCTCGAGTCCTCGAGCGTGAGGTGGGCGCTCACAGCGAGGGCGGCTGCGACCGGGGCGGGATCGCCGCCGCGCAGCAGCCGGGCGCGGTTCGAGCGCAGCTCGGCCACCAGCGCGCGGCCCGTGCCGGCGAGCTGCGCATCGAGGCCGGCGAGAGTGAGCGCGCCGCCTGGAGCGGTCACCGAGACTTCGCGCAGCTCGGCGCTCGCGCTCGGCTGCGCGCCCGCCGCAGGCGCGGAGCTCCAGTCGAAGTGCGCGGCGCGCACCGTTCCAACGATCGCGAATCCCGCGATGCGCAGCGGCACCGGCGCGAGCGGCTGCACCGCGAGGTGCCAGTCCGCCCCCCCCACGCGCTCGAGTTGCCAGCGGGCCGAGAGGCGCGCGAGTGACAGATCGGGCGCCGCCGCGAGCGCGGCAGGCCAGGTGATTCCCGCGGCCTCGACCGAGCCGTCAGCCCGCACGACGGCTCCCTGGGCGAGCGCGAGTCGCACGGTGATCTCGCCGCGCCCCGCGGCGGGCAGGTACTGCGAGGCGGGCAGCGCGGCGAAGAGCGCGTGCCAGCCGGCGAGCTCGAGCCGCGTGCCGCTCACCGTGAGCGTGCCGGCGAGGCTGCCGCTCTGGCGGGCGTCGCCGTGCAGCGCCAGCTGCGCGTGCAGCGCGGCGCCGAGGGTGGCGGGGAGCGCGAGCAGCGCATCTGCGCTCCAGTCGTCGCCGAGGCGGCGCAGCTGCAGGTGGCGGATATCGGCCGCGACGGCGACACCAGCGGGCGCCGCGCGCAGCGTCCCGCCCACCACCTCGACGCGCGAGCCGCGCCAGTGTGCGAGCAGCCGTGCCGGGTCCCTCGCCCCCCTGACGGGCACCGCCGCGCCCGGCGCAGCGCGCACCGCGGCCGTGGTGCGTGTCAGGTCGATGTCGGGATTGACGAGGGTGATGCGGCCGACGGCGAGCTCGCCGCTGCGCAGCATGCGCCACAGGTCGACGCCCGCCACCAGCTCGGGCGCCGCGAGCAGCAGCTCATCGTCACCGGGCTCGCGCAGCTCGACCGCACGGAACACCGCCTCGGGGCCGTACCAGCCCCAGCGGACCCGCAGCTCCCGGAAGCGCACGTCGAGGCCGGTTTCGGCGCGCACCAGGCTCTCGAGGGTGGCGCGTTGCTGCGGCACCTGCGAGGCGGCGAGCGCATAGGCGAGGAGTGCGAGCGCCCCGAGGAGCGCCACGCCGGCGAGCGCGAGCAGCGCCATGCGGACATGGGAACGCGCGCCGGGCAGGCCCGGCCCGGCAGCATCCGCGGGCCTCCTGTGCATCGCGCAGTCCTTCAAGTCCGGTCCTAGACGAGAACGACGTCGTACTGGTCCACGCCGTAGAGGGCCTCGACCTGCAGGCGGATCGGGCGGCCGACCTGCGCCTCGAGCTCCGCGAGGGTGGCGGACTCCTCGTCGAGAAGCCGGTCCACGACGTCCTGATGAGCCAGTATCAGCAGCTCACGGCTGGCAAACTGCCGGCTCTGTCGCACTATCTCCCGAAAGATCTCGTTGCACACGGTTTCGGGGCTGCGTACGAAACCGCGGCCCTCGCAGCTTGGACATGGCTCACAAAGCAGATGTTCCAGGCTCTCGCGGGTGCGCTTGCGGGTCATCTCGACGAGGCCGAGGGGCGACAAGCTGACGATGTGCGTCTGCGCACGGTCGCCCGAGAGCGCGCGCTCGAGAGCGGCCAGCACCGCGCGCCGGTGCGGCTCGTCGCGCATATCGATGAAGTCGATGATGATGATGCCGCCGAGGTTGCGCAGCCGCAGCTGCCGCGCGATGGTCACCGTCGCCTCGAGATTGGTGCGGAAGATCGTTTCCTCGAGGTTGCGGTGCCCGACGTAGGCGCCGGTGTTGACGTCGATGGTGGTCATCGACTCGGTCTGGTCGAACACCAGGTGGCCGCCGGACTTGAGCGGCACTTTGCGATCGAGCGCGCGGCTCACCTCCTCCTCGACCCCGTTGAGGTCGAAGATCGGCCGCGGGCCGCCGTAGAGCTCGATGAGGGGCGCGGCGCCGGGCACGAACGCGGCGGCGAAGGCGAGCATGGCGGCGTGCTCGCGCGCCGAGTCGACCAGCACGCGCGACACGCCGCGCGCGAGCTCATCGCGCAGCACGCGCAGCGACAGCGGCAGATCCTCGTGCACCACCGAGCCCGGCGCGACCTGCGCGGCACGCGCGCGCACGTGGTCCCAGAGCCGCGCGAGATACACCATGTCCTCGCGCAGACTCTCGGCCGTCACGCCCTGGGCGGCGGTGCGCACGATGTAGCCGCCGGGGGCCGCCGCGGCCGCGAGCTCCCCGAGCACGCCTTTCAGGCGCGCGCGCTCGGCCTCGTCCTCGATGCGCGCCGATACGCCGATGTCCGCGCCGCGCGGCAGGTACACGAGGTAGCGCGAGGGGAGCGCGATGAAGGTGCTGAGACGCGCGCCCTTGGTTCCCATCGGGTCCTTGATCACCTGCACCAGCACGTCATCGCCGGGATTGAGCAGGCGGCGGATGTCCTCGACCCGCTCGAGCTCGGCCGCGAGCGCCCCCATCAGCGTGTCCTCCGGGACCGTACGGGCAATGTCGGCGGCGTGCAGGAACGCGGTGCGCTCGAGCCCGATCTCGACGAACGCCGCCTGCATGCCGGGCAGCACGCGCGACACGCGCCCCTTGTAGAGGTTGCTGACGAGCCCGCGCTTACTGGTGCGCTCGACGTGAATCTCCTGCACCACGCCGTTCTCGAGCAGCGCCGCACGGGTCTCGCGCGGGGCCACGTTGATGAGGATCTCGGTGCTCACCCGCACACCAGCTTCAGGCCCGCCGCGGCGAGCAGCTCGCCGGTCTCGTAGAGCGGCAATCCCATCACGCCCGAGTAGCTGCCGGAGAGGTACTCGATGAAAAGTGCGCCGCGCCCCTGGATCGCGTAGCCGCCCGCCTTGTCGTGCCCCTCGCCGCTCTCCCAGTAGGCGGCGGACTCGGCCGCCGTCACGAGGCGCATGCGCACCGCGCTCGCGCTCAGGCGAAAGTCGATGCCGGCAGGGGTCGCGAGCGCCACCGCGGTCAGCACCTGATGCGTACGGCCCGAGAGCCGCGCGAGCATGGCGAGGCCGTCGGCGCGGTCGCGCGGCTTGGCGAGGATCGCCCCGTCGATGACCACGGTAGTGTCCGCCGCCAGCACCGGGAGCGCTGCGCCGCGCCCCTGTACGATGCGCGCCTTGTCGCACGCCATGCGCACCACGTACTCCGCGGGACGCTCGCCCGGGCGCACGGCCTCGTCGATATCGGCGGCGCTCACCACGTGCGCCACGCCGATCTGCGTCAGCAGCTCGCGGCGGCGCGGCGACACCGAGGCGAGACACACGAGCGGCGCGGCCGGCGGCACGGATCAGTCCCGGTGGTAGGGGTGGTTGCCGAGCAGGCTGTGCGCGCGGTAGAGCTGCTCGAGGAGCAGCACCCGCACCAGCGCATGCGGCAGCGTCAGGCGCGACAGCGCCAGGCGCTTGGCGGCGCGCGCGAGCACCGCGGGCGCGAGCCCGTCGGGTCCGCCGATCACGAACGCGAGGTCCTCGCCCTGCTGCATGCGGGTCTTGAGCCACGCGGCGAGCTCGCGGGTGGAGAGCTCGGTGCCGCGCTCATCGAGGGCGATCACGTGATCCGCATCGCGCAGCATTGCGAGCACCCGCTCGCCTTCCTGCGCGATGGCCCGCTCGGGTGGCGCACCCGCGCCGCGCTTGCCTGGAGTCACTTCGGTCACCGTCACCGGCAACTGCGCACGGAGGCGCGTCAGGTAATCCTCGCACGCCTCGCGCACCCATCCGGGAGGGCGCGTGCCCACGGCGATGAGGCGCACCCGCATGGCGCGCCGCCGGTCAGCTGGAGGCGTGCCGCCGGCGCGGCGCGCGCGCAGCGGCGGGCGCGGCGAGCGCCTCCGCGGCGCTGTTCTCCCACAAGTGCTCGAGCCCGTAGAACTCGCGTACTCGCGGCAGCATGACGTGGACGATCACGTCCTGCAGGTCGACCAGGACCCAGTCCCCGTCGCGCTCCCCTTCGGTGCCGATCGGGCGCCGCCCGATCGCCTTGGCCTTCTCCACCACGCGCTCGGCGATCGAGCGCACGTGGCGGTCGGAGGTGCCGGATGCGATGACCATCGTATCGGCAATGTCGGTCAGCCCTCGCACATCCAGAACCCTCACATTCGCGGCTTTCATGTCCTCGAGCGCGGTCGTCACAGCTTGCTGCAGGGGTGAGACGCGCTCCGTCGCGGGGCGCAGGCGTGTACGGGTGGTCATGTGCTTAAGTGGCTTCTCCTGCCGGTGGCCGTGGGTTTCAGGGACCTTGCTGTGCAGCATAGCATCTCGTCTCGAGGATGATCTGCCGGACCGCATCGGGGACCAGGTAGCGCGGATCGCGGCCCGCGACGATGAGCGCGCGCAGCTCGGTCGAGGAGATCTCGAGCTGTGTGACCGCGTGTACGAACAGGCACCCCGCCGGCCGCTCGTGCAGATCGCGGATCGCCCCCGTGCCGTGATCGACCAGGATCTCCCCGAGCGGACCCCGGGTCGGGGCCTGCCAGCCCGGGCGGTGCGCCACCACGATGTGGGCGAGCGTCAGGAGCTCCCGCCAGCGGTGCCAGTTAGGAAGTCCGAGAAACGCATCCATGCCGAGCAGCAGACACAGCGAGCGCTGCGGATGCTCGCGGCGCAGCTCGGTGAGCGTGTCGACCGAGTAGGAGACGCCCGAGCGGCGCACTTCCCGGTCGTCGACCACGAAGCCGCGCTGATCGGCGATCGCCGCCGCGACCATCTGCAGGCGCAGCTCCGCGCTCGCGTACAGATGATCGCGATGCGGGGGACTGCCGGTCGGGAGGAAGCGCACCTCGGCGAGCTTCAGCTCCTGCCACAGCTCGAACGCCGTGCGCAGATGTCCGCAATGGATCGGATCGAAGGTGCCGCCGAAGAGTCCGATGGGCTGCATGAGCGTTGAGTCGCGCGCTGCCTAGGCGCAGGCGGCCGCGGTGAGCAGCGTCAGCTCATCCCAGGCGTTGCCCGGGACGCGCCCCTTGATGATGCGGTCGGCACGTGCGGCGCGCGTGGTGAGCTCACCGAAGGCCATGCGCGGTGCGCGCCGCCGGGCCTGCTCGAGGGCGCCGGCGCGCTGCCAGCCGCGCGGCGCCCCGCCGCCCGAAGGCATGGCACCCCAGGCATCGTGCAGCGCCTTGACGAGCGCCCACAGCACCAGGGTCGGCTCGGTGCCCTCGGCGCGCAGTCCCGCGAGTACGCGCAGCGCGCGCGCGCCCGCGCCGGCCAGCACCGCCTCGGAGAGCTGGAAGACATCGAAGCGCGCACTGTCGGCGACGCTCGCGAGCACGGTCTGCGGCGTCACGGGCTCGCTCCCGGCGAGGAGTGCGAGCTTGGCGAGCTCCTGGTGCGCGGCGAGGAGATTGCCTTCGGTGCGCTCGGCGAGCAGCTCGAGCGCCGCATCGTTCACCCGCAGCTGCATCTGCCGCGCGCGCGCGCGCAGCCACGCCGGCAGACGGGCGGCCTCCACCGGCCACACCGGGAGCCAGGCGCCGTGCTGCTCGACGGCGCGCACCCACCCGGCACCCTGCGCCTCGCGCTCGAGGCGCGGCGTGAGGATGAGATAGAGCGTGTCGCGGTCGCCGGCGTTCAGCAGCCGGACCAGCGCGGCGTTGCCGGCGGTACCCGGCCGGCCGCTCATGCGGATCTCGAGCACCCGGCGGGCGCCGAAGAGCGAGAGGTTGGCGGCAGACCCGCACACCTCTTCCCAGTCCCCCGCGCGCTCCACGAAGTGCACTTCGCGCTCGCTGAAGCCGGCCGTGCGCGCCGCGGCGCGCACGGCGTCCGCGGCCTCCCCGGCCAGCAGCGGCTCATCGCCCGAGATGAGATAGACGGGCAGCAGCCGTTGCGCGAGCTGGGAAGCGAGCGAGTCGGGGGTGAGCTTCAAGGTCCTTATTATCAACCATAACCACGCCGCAAAGTCGCCTCAGGCGAGGCGCCGCGCGAGCCGCCCGAGCCGGCTCTCCCAGGCGACCCGTGCGCGCCGCGTCCAGGACTCATCGTGCATGGCATCGAAGGTCAGGGCCAGGAGCACCTCCTCGCCGGCCGCGTGCAACTCGACCCGCGCCGCAAGCTCATAGGGCGGCACTCCGGGAATGAAGTCGATGAGACTGGTATAGCGAATGCGCCGGTGCCGCGACACCTCGGTGTAGTTGGCGCACACGCGGGTCGTGAGCGGCATGTGCGCCTCGCGCATCAGCGCCGCCATCGCCGGCGACGCCGCGGTGATGGCGTAGCGCCACTCGCCCCCGGGTCGCAGATCCAGGTGCTCGATACGGGCGCTGAAGCCCTCCGGCCCCCACCAGGATTCGAGGCCTTCGGACGTAGTCCATAGCACCCACACGCAGGCGAGGCGCGCGCGGTAGCTGCGCTCGAGCGTCTGCAGGGCGCGCGAGCCGCGCGACGCCGTGGCCGCACGGCCCGCCGCCCCGGCGGCGTCCCGTTCGTTGACGCCGCCGGGCTTCATGGACCTCAGTCCTGCAGGCGCGTGCCGCTGGCGCGTGCGCAGCCCGAGCGCAGCACCGCGCCCGACGGGTCCGCGAAGCTCACGGACGCCACCGCCGTGAAGTGCGCGCCGCCGTCGTACTCGATGCTCTGGTCGATGCGCTGCACGCCGGTGTCGAACTCGGGAACGGGTCCGTGCGCGGGAGTGGTAAACAGGATGAAAGCCTCCGACACCGCCCGGTAGCTGTCGCCACCACTGCGCTCCCAGAAGCCATGACCGGGTCCCCGCTGGCCGGGCGCGAAGGCGGCGTTGGCGGTGGTCTCGATGAGCGTGCGGTCGGCGCCGAATGTCAGGAACGACTGGAACGGCAGGCCGAGGCTCGCGTCGGATGCGCAGTCGTATTGCTGCACGGTCACGAGCCAGGTTCCGGTCATTGCGTGATGCCCGGCATCCGCGGCAGCCGGCCGCCCGGCGAGCAGCAGCAATGCCGCGCCCGAGAGGCCAGCCAATACACTGATGCGCTTGAGCTTTATTGAGTTCATCGCGATTCTCCCTTTGTGGTGATAATTGGGTGCGCACGCTGCGCGACCCTGCTGCGCGACACCCTACGAGCGGCGGCGGTGGGAGCCCATGGAGCGCGGCTGAAGAGTGTCTGGAGTTTTTGTGACGACGTTTCGCTTCCTCGACTTCGAGCTCGACGTCGCGGCGTGCGAGCTGCGCCGCGCCGGCGCACCGGTGCGCCTGGAGCGCCGGCCGATGGATCTGCTGATCCTGCTCGTGGAACGGCGGCACGAGCTGGTGTCGCGCGATGACATCGTCAGGCGGCTGTGGGGCGAGCGTGCCTTCATCGACGTGGAAATGGGCGTCAACACGGCGGTGCGCAAGGTGCGTCAGGCGCTGCAGGACTCCACCGAGACGCCGGCCTTCATCCAGACACTGCCCGCCCGCGGCTACCGCTTCCTGCCGGAGGTCGAGCTGGTGCAGCCTGCGCGCGCGCAGGAGGCCGGCCCGCGCGTGCGTCTGGCGGTGCTGCCGTTCGACAACATCGGCGCCGATCCGGCGCGGGAGTACTTCGCCGACGGTCTTACCGAGGAGGCGATCGTCGCACTCGGGCAGATCGATCCGGAGCATCTGACGGTGATCGGACGCACCTCGGTGATGGCCTACAAGCGCGCCGCCAAGGCGCTCGATCAGATCGGGCGCGAGCTCGACGTCGCTTACCTGGTCGAAGGAGCGGTGCGCGCCGAAGGACCGCGTCTGCGCATCACCTGCAAGCTGATCCGGGTGCGCGACCAGAGCCAGGTCTGGTCGCTGTCATTCGACAGCGAAGGCGCGGGACTGCTCGAGTTCCAGCGCGAGCTGTGCAACGCCATTGCCGAGAAGATCGCCCTGCAGATCACGCCGGGCCGGCTCGACCGGCTATCGCGCCGCCAGACCCGCGATGCGGAGGCCTATGATCTGTACCTGCGCGGGCGCTATTACTGGAACCAGCTCACGCCGGCGACCACCCGCCGCGCGCTCGAGTACTACATGCGCGCCACCGAGCGCGATCCGCGCTATGCGCTCGCCTGGTCCGGCCTCACCGACGCACACGCCTCCGCGCCGATCAACGGCGATGCGCCACCGGCGCAGGCCGGCGAGCGCGCGCACGCCGCGGCGCGGCGTGCCGCGGACGCGAACGAGGAACTCGCCGAGGTGCAGGCCTCGCTCGGCAACGTGCAACTGTTCATCGACTGGGACTGGCCGGCGGCCGAGGCGCACTACCGCCGCGCGATCGCGCTCGATCCCGGCTACGCGTTCGGGCATCGCATGCTCGGCGTGGTGCTCACGCATCGCGGCCGGCACGACGAGGCGCGCGCCGCGATGCGCCGGGCGCGGGAGCTGGACATTTACGCCATGCACTACTCGCTCGCGGCGATGATCGAGATCCATGGCCGCAACCCCGGCGCGGCGGTGGCGTTCGCCCGCCAGGCGACCGTGATCGCCCCGGACTTCTGGGTCGGCCACTATCACCTGGCGCACGCATATGAGCAGGCCGGGGATCTCGAACTGGCACTGGATGCGATCACCACCGCCGGCCGGCTCGGAGGCGGCAACAGCAAGGCGATCGGCACCCGCGGCTACCTGCTGGCGAAGCTCGGCCGCGACCAGCAAGCCCGCGAGGTTCTCGCCGGGCTCGAGTCGATCGCGCGCGAGCGATTCGTGCCGCCCTACGGCATGGCGCTCATCTGGCTGGGCCTGGGCGAGCAGGACCGCGCGCTCGAGTGCCTGGAGCGCGGCTACGAGCTGCGCGACGTGGGGCTGATATTCCTGCCGGTCGATCCGAAGTGGGACCCCGTTCGCGGCCAGACGCGCTTGCGCGAGCTGATCCGCCGGTGCGGATTCGAGCGCGCCGATCCCTGAGGCGCCGCGCCGCCGATCCGGTGGGCTTGCTCAGAATTTCCAGGCCAGCCCCGCGAACAAGCCGCGCCGCGGTCCGTACTGCGGCGCGAACACGCCGACGCCGCTGCCGCTGCGGATCTGGTAGACCTTGTCGAAGACGTTGATCGCATCGAGGCGCGCCGTGAGCGGTCCGGATCCGGCCAGCTGGAACTCGTGGCTGAGGCCCAGATTGACCTGCGTGTAGCTCGGCACGTGATCGTCGTTCGGGTAGTTGATGCTCTGGCGCAGCCCCGTGCCGAACAGAAAGTCGCCGCTGAAGCGCGTCCCCATCCACAGGTAGGACACCCCGCCCGATGCGGCGACGCGTCCCTCGTGATCGAGATGGATGTAGTTCTGCGAGACGTAAGCGAAGTCGTCAGGTGTGAAGTTGAACTGCGAGGATTCCCAGTTCTTGCCGTGCGCGGCCTGGAACGAGACATTGCCGTAGGCGGAGAAATTGCTCACCGAGTAGTTGCCGGTGAACTCCACGCCGCCGATCAGACCATGGCTGTAGTTGAAAGGCGTGAGGATGATCGGCGCCCCGAACTGCCCCTCGTCGATCAGGTGCGTCGCCTGCTCGTAGAAGGTATCGGCCCCGAGCGTCAGGGTGTTATCGAGCAGCTTCTGCTGCACGCCGAAGTCGTAGTAGTTGGCGCGCGCGGCGATGGGCGAAGTGTCGAGCGTGATCGAGCCGGGGGGGAGCGCTGTCGTGTTGGTGAACCTGCTGAGCGTCTCCGAGCCGATCAGCTCGAAGGGCGGCGGGGTGTAGTAGCGCGAGTAGCCGCCGTGCACCGTCGTGCCCTCGGCGAGCTTCCAGACGAAATTCACACGTGGGCTCAGCTGACTGCCACTGGAATAGGCGCGGTACTGGTCGAAGCGCAGGCCGTAGTTCAAGGTGAAGGGCTGCCACACCTGCCATTCATCCTGCAGGTAGACGCTCTCGATCGACTGGCTCTGGCTGCCGTTGTCGATGACGAGGAGCGGCACGTCGGTGGTCTGCACGCCGGTGACCGGGTCGACCGGCAGCACCTGCGAGGTGGTATTGCTGTTGGCGCTGTCGTGCTGCAGGTAGAGCCCGGCGCGCACCGTGTGAGCCTCGCTCACCCGATAGGAGCCGTCGGTCTGCCAGGCGAAGGCGGTGTCGGACTTGTAGGCGTCCTGGGCGACGCCGTTGTAGAGCAGGTCACCGAGCCAGTCGGGCGCGAAGTGCAGTGTGGTGTAGCGCGCCGAGAGCGAGGTCTGCCAGTTGAGCGGTCCCTGCGAGTGCTGCCAGCTCAGGATCGCGTACTGCGCCGCCTCGTGCTGATTCTCGTTGAGGCCGTCGCTGAGGAACATCGTCTGGCCGTTGACGGTGAGACCGAGCCCGGGTTGCAGGCCGCGCTGGTTCGGAATCTCGAAGGCGTCATCCGTCGTTCCGAGGATCAGCGACAGGCGATTGTTCGGATCGAGGATGTTCTCGAAGTAGCCGAAGCCATGCACCTGCCGGGTGTGATCGTGCAGCGGGCTGGTGCTGCCGTCGGGAGAATCGATACCGACATTGTCCTGCTTGTAATCGCCGGTCACGTAGTAGCTGAGATTGCCCGAGCTGCCGCCGTACTCGAACGCGGGCTCGAAGGTGCCGAAGCTGCCGCCGTAGACCGACACCGAGCCTCCCGGCTGCAGCAGGCCGCTGTTGGTGCCGAGATCGACGACGCCGGCGGTGCGCAGTCCGTATTCGGCGGGCAGCGCGCCAGTGATCAGACTGAGCGAGGAAATGAGCCGCGGACTCAGAGTCTGACTGAAGACACTGATGCCCTCGGGCAGGATGATGCCGTTGAGGCGGTACTGCAGGTCGTTGTGGTCGCCGCGCACGTGCAGCTGCCCGAAGGAGTCCTGCACCACGTCCGGCGCCTGCAGCAGCACCTGGTTCATCTGCACGTTCTCGCCGCCGGGAGTGGCGGCGATCGCATCGCTCGTGATGGTATAGGTCGAGGCGCCGGTCTGCGTCTCGATCCCGGTACGCGCCTCGTTGAGCCGCTGCGCCGTGATCACGATGGTCGACAGCTGGCTCGAGTCGGACGGCGCGTCCGCAGCGGCCTTGGCCGGTGCGATCCCGCCGCCATCGGCTGATGCATCGGCGGCGGCCGTAGCCGGTGTGGATTCGGCTGTCGGCGCATTGGCAGCCAGGACGAGCGGTGCGGCCAGGAGCCCCGCCGCCAGGAAAGTGATCACCGACGGCGCGCTCGACGCGCCGCCTGAAGTTCGATGAATAAGCATGAAGCACTCCGCAAAGCATGTGTCTCACACGCGCCCCGATGCGAATCGGGACTGCGCGCCTTCAGTAACGGGAACTGAGATCAGGCTTGCGGAGGACCGCGACTGCGCGGCGTCAGAGTGTCGGCCGCGACGATCGCGTAGACGGGAGCGGGAATCGACAGATAAACGGCCGCCGATGCGGCGAGCGTGCTCGCGGCGCCGGAGGCGGGATTCGCGACCTGGGCGAAGGCCTCGCAGGTCGGGCAGGTGGCGTCGCTGTTCTGCGGAGCCGCGCGCAGCGAGGGCGCGTTGCCGCGGTCGCCGTGGCTCAGGTGTCCGAGCTCGTGCAGCACGGCGCCCTGCTGGACCCACACCAGCAGCAGCGACATGACCCACGCGAGATACGACCGACGCACTTTCTTACAACCAAACAGCCCTGTGAGGGGGCGCCGAGTGTAGCGCGAGCCGCGCGGGCGAACCAGCCGGATCGGGCGAACCGGCTCACACCTGCGCCCGAAAGTGCCGCGCGGCAGCGCCTCGGCTACGGGCAGGTGAAAGCGGCGGTTCCAACCGCCTTGCACTGTGGCGGGAAGCCGTGCGCGCGCCAATACTCGGGTAGCCGCCAGTACTCGATCATGCGCTTGCGCGCCTCGGACTTGAGCCACTCGGGGTCGGTGCGCGCCCAGGTGGTCGCGGGGTTATCGGTGAAGAACTGCTGCATCCCGGCGTAATCCTTCAGCAGCCAGCGCACCCCGCGAGCGGCCTCCTGTTCGTCCTGCAGCGCCGCGGCGAGCGCGAGCGCTTGCTGGCGGTCGCCGGCGCTGAAGGTCGGATCGGTCAGCGCGCGGAACAACGCCTGCAGCAGCTGCGGCTGGGTGCGGAACTGCTGCAGCAGCGCACCGAGCGTGCCGATGCGATCGCCACGCGCTGCGATCGCCGGAGCAAAGTAGACGTCATCGTTCACATAGTCCCGCGCCAGACCGACTTCGTAGAGGCTGAGTGCCTGCTCGGTTCGCCCCTCATACAACTCCATGAGCGCGAGGTTACGACGACAGGTCTCATACGCGGGATCGAGCTCCAGGCAGCGGCGGTAATCCTGGCCCGCGCGCTCGAGATATCCCAGCGCCTGGTTGTCGCCTCCCCGCCATAAATAGGCCGTGGCGTTCTGCGAATCGCGCCGGATGGCTTCGTCGGTACTCTTCAGTGCTTCCTCCCAACTGCCCCCGGTACCGAGCGCGATCCGGTTGGCCTGCACCATGCCCCGCACCGCGTACGGGAGCGACAGGTCCGGATCGAGCTCGAGCGCACGGTCAGCGGCCTGCGCTGCCGCCTGCTGGTAGTCGCTCTCCTCCTTCAGCCCCCATACCTGCGAGATCACCAGCACGGCCGCGAGCGACTCCCAGGCGCGGGCGAACTTCGGATCCTTGTCCACCGCGACCTTGAGCAGCCGTGCGGCTTCGCTCAGGTTGGGCCGGGTGCGCGCCAGGAACAGCGCGTGCCCCTTCAGGTACAGGTCATATACGTCGACGCTGGCCGTGTCGGCCTGCGGCAGGCGCGGTTTGCCGACGTTCGCTGCAGGGCCGATGGTCGCGGCCAGCTCGCGCACGATGTCGGCGGCGATCTCGTCCTGTATGCCGAACAGGTTCGCCGTGGTAAGCGGCCGGTCGAAATCCTGCGACCAGAGGTGCTTGTCGCTCGCGGCGTCGACCAGCTGCGCCGTGACGCGCACGGTATCGCCGGCCTTGCGCACGCTCCCCTCGAGGATGTTGCGCACGCCGAGCTTGCGCGCGATGTCGGGCACGCTGAGCGCGGTGTTGCGGAACTGGAACGAGGAGGTGCGTGAGGCGACCTTGAGCCCGCTCACGTGCGCGAGCACGTTGAGGATCTCCTCGGCCACGCCGTCGGAGAAATAACCCTGGTCGCCCTCGGGTGAGAGGTCCGTGAACGGCAGCACCGCGACGGAAGCGGCCGGCGCGGCCATGGCCGCCGGCTCCCCGCCCTCCTCGCCGCCCCCCGCGGCCGCGTGGCGCGTCGTGGTATCGCGCCACACCAGCGCGCCGCCCGCCGCGAGCAGAATGGCGATGACCATGACTTCGGTGGCACTCACCTTCTGGCGCGCGTAAGTGCCGTAGTACCAGGCGCGCGTGAACACCACCGGAACCCCGAGGATGAGCAGCAGCGCGAACACGCGCAGCCAGGCGTGCGGCCAGGAGAGCGAGTTGGCGAGCATCTCCGCGCCGTGCAACAGCGTGTAGGCGACCGCGAGATAGGCGAGCGTCCACTGCACCACCTTGTGCGCCTTGATGCGCTCCCACACGCGCCGCAGGAACCCCGAGGGACCGTCGGTACTCGGGGGCGGCGGCGGCGCATATTTCGATTTCACTCGCCGGGCCATCGCCCCTCACCCTGCCCGCAGGCTCCCCGTGACACGCCCGGCCGCATCGATCACGCCGCCGCCCTCGAGCCAGGCGCGTGCATCCGCGGCATCGCCCTCGAACCAGGCGCGCGTGGTGCCGAGACGGAAGCTGTACCCCCAGGAGTCCATGTCGGCGAGCATGCGTGCGCGGCCGACCGCGGGCAGCTCGCCGGCGAGCAGCACCTGCAGATAGCACACCGCGGACTCCTCGAGGTCATCGCCCCCCGCGTCCCTGTCGAGCCCGGCGCGCCGCTCCGGACTCATGCAGACGTAGTGACACGCCTCGTGCAGAATCGAGTGGAGCGGGGTGTCGAGGCGCGCGTACAGCGCCTCGCCCTTGAGTCCCGCCTCGCTGTCGCCCCAGTAGCTTCCCGGGATCGGCTCGCCGTGCGCCACCAGCGTGAGCGCGAGACCGAAGCGGTCGAGGAGCAGCGCGACCGCGACACGGTCCACACTGCGCAGCAGCAGCACCGCCGGGCTGCCGAGCTCGGGCAACGCGGTGAGCGCACCCGTGTCGGCGGCGCCGATGGTGCGCGGCGCGCCGCCGGCGCGGGCCCCGGCCACCGCTAGAGCCTCGCCAGGCGGCGCATGACCATGTCGGCGAGATCCTGCGCCATGGCGCTGCGCAGGATGTCCGCCTCGTGGCCCTTGGCGAGCAGCACGTGCGCGTCGAAGCTGTAGCTGCGGGTGGTGGAGACCTCCTGCGGCGGCAGCAGCTCCTTGTCGCCGGCGGTGACCGAGAAGCTCACCGTGTAGGTGAGCTCGTACTCGTTCGGCTGATTGAGGTTGGACACCGAGAGCACGCGCTGGCGGACGCTGTCCTTGAGGATCGTGACCACCGCGGAGGCCTTGGTGCGCTCGGGCGCGAGCTGCGCGCCGTTCATGAGGAGCGCGTGCTCGAGGCTCTGCACGAAATCGCTCTGCCGGTCCTGGGTGTCGACGAACGGCGTCCTGACGGCCGCCGGCAGTGCGCTGTGTCCCTCGAGATGAAAGCCGCAGGCGCCGAGCGTGAGCAGTGCGCTCGAGGCCAGGATGGCGGCGGCACGTGCACGGCCCGGCGCGCTTCTCATCACACCACCACGTTGACCAGCTTTGCCGGGCACGACGATCACGCGCCGCACGGGCTTCTCCCCCACGAAGCGGCGCACCGTCTCGTCGGCGAGCGCCGCGGCCCGTGCCGTGGCCTCATCCGCGCCGGCCGGCACGGTGACGTGGCTGCGCAGCTTGCCGTTCACCTGCACGACCAGCGTCGAGCGTGTCCTGTGCCAGCGCGGCGGGATCGGGCTTCGGCCAGCGCTCATCGACCAGCGGGCTCGCGTGACCGAGCCCCTGCCAGAGCGCGTGGCATACGTGCGGAACGATCGGGGCGAGCACCAGCACCGCGATCTCGAGCGCCTCCTGGCGCACCGCGCGCGCGGCGGGCGTCCTGGGCGTGAAGCGCTGGATGGAGTTGAGCAGCTCCATGACCGCGGCGATGGCGGTGTTGAAGTTGCGCCGGCGGCCGATGTCGTCGGTGACCTTGGCGAGCGTCTGGTGCGCGGCGCGGCGCAGCTCCTTCTGCGAGGCATCGAGCGCGAGCGCATCGAGTGGCGGCGCCGGGCCGGCCGCGACGTGCTCGTGCACCGCGGTCCAGAGGCGGCGGAGGAAGCGGGACGCGCCCTGCACGCCCTCGTCGGACCACTCGAGGGTCTGCTCCGGCGGCGAGGCGAACATGATGAAGAGCCGCGCGGTGTCGGCGCCGAAGCGCTCGATGAGCCCTTCGGGTCGACGCCGTTGTTCTTCGGACTTCGACATCTTGCCGATGCCCTCATGCTGCACTTCGAGCGCGTCGCCATCGGCGAGCAGGACCTCGTAGCGGGTGCTGCCGTCGCTCGCGCGCCGCGCACCCGACGTCCGCGGGATTGAAGTAGCGCTTACGCCCTTCCGGCGGCTGGTAGGAGAAGATGTGGTTCAGCACCATGCCCTGGGTGAGCAGGCGGGTGAAGGGCTCGTCGAACTTCACGAGCTCCAGGTCGCGCATGACCTTGGTCCAGAAGCGCGAGTACAGCAGGTGCAGGATCGCGTGCTCGATGCCGCCGATGTACTGGTCCACCGGCAGCCAGTAGTCGACGCGCGCGTCCACCATGGCCGCTGCGTCGTCCGGGCAGGCGATAGCGCAGGAAGTACCAGGACGAGTCGACGAAGGTGTCCATGGTGTCGGTCTCGCGCCGCGCGTCGCCGCCGCACTTCGGGCACCTGCACTCGGAGAAAGGCCGGCGACTTCGCGAGCGGATTGCCGCTGCCGTCCGGCACCAGGTCCTCGGGCAGCACCACCGGGCAGATCCGCGTCCGGCACCGGCACTTCGCCGCAGCTGCGCGCAGTGGATGATCGGGATCGGGCAGCCCCAGTAACGCTGGCGCGAGATGCCCCAGTCGCGCAGGCGAAACTGCACGCGCTTGCGCCCCAGGCCCCTCTTCTCGAGCGCCGCGGCGATGGCGTCCACCGCGCGCTCGAAGGTCGAGCCCGGAGAACTCGCCCGAATTCACGGTCATGCCGTACTCGGCGTAGGCCGGATCCCAGGGCGCGCGCACTGTCCTCGTACGCGCCACTCGTCGAGCGCACCACGGTGACCACGGGCAGGCGGTTCTTCTGCGCGAACTCGAAGTCGCGCTCATCGTGGGCCGGCACGCCCATCACGGCGCCTTCGCCGTAGGCCATCAGCACGTAGTTGGCGACCCAGACCTCGAGGGGCTCGCCGGTGAAGCGGGTGCAGCACGTGCAGCCCGGTCGACATGCCCTTCTTTTCCTGGGTGGCGAGTCGGCCTCGATGGTGCTGCCGCGGCGGCACTCGTCGATGAACGCAGCGAGCGCCGGGCTGGCGGCCGCGGCGGCGAGCGCCACCGGGTGCTCGGCCGCGACCGCCATGAAGGTGGCGCCGAAGAGTGTGTCGGCGCGCGTGGTGAACACCTTGACCGCGCCCTGGGCATTGAGCGCCCGCGCCGTGTCGGGCGCGTACGGGAAGGCGATTTCGCAGCCGACGCTGCGGCCGATCCAGTTGGCCTGCATGACGCGCACGCGCTCGGGCCAGTCGGGCAGCTCATCGAGTGCCGCGAGCAGCTCGTCCGCGTAGCGCGTGATCGCGAGGTAGTACATCGGAATCTCGCGCTTCTCGACCGGTGCACCGGTGCGCCAGCCGCGCCCGTCGATGACCTGCTCGTTGGCGAGCACCGTCTGATCGACCGGATCCCAGTTGACGATGCCGCTCTTGCGGTAGGCGAGCCCCTGCTCGCGCATGCGCAGGAACAGCCACTGGTTCCAGCGGTAGTAGGCCGGGTCGCAGGTCGCGACCTCGCGCCGCCAGTCGATGGCGAAACCGAGCGACTGCAACTGCGCGCGCATGTGAGCGATGTTGTCGCGCGTCCACTTCGCCGGCGGCACCCCGTTGCTGATGGCGGCGTTCTCGGCCGGCAGGCCGAAGGCGTCCCAGCCCATCGGCTGCAGCACGTTGTAGCCCTGCATCCGCAGATAGCGCGCCAGCACGTCGCCGATGGTGTAGTTGCGCACGTGGCCCATGTGCAGCCTGCCTGAGGGGTACGGCAGCATCGACAGGCAGTAGAACTTCTCGCGCGCGGGGTCTTCGCGGACCTCGAAGGCGCGCTGCTCAGCCCAGGCCGCTTGCGCGGCGCGCTCGACGGCCGCGGGGTCGTAGATCTCTTCCATCAGTTTCCCATCGGGGCAGCCGGCGAAAGTCACGTCTTTCGCCGGCGGCAGTCGCAGTAATGTCCGCCAAAATCGCTTCCTGCGATTTTGGCCAATAGTTTAAGGGAGTTTCAGCGGCACGAAGATCTGGGCGTCCTCGCGCTGCACCAGCAGCGCCACGTTCTTGCCGGCGCTCCGGGCGGCCTCCTGCAGCTCCGCCACCGAGTGCACGCGCTTGCCGTTGACGCCCAGGATGATGTCGCCGGGCTGGATCTCGGCGGCCGCGGCCGGACCGCTGACGCCTTCCACGACCAGGCTTCCCTGGGTGCCGGCCTGCTCTTTTTCCTGGGGGTTGAGCGGGCGCACGGTGAGGCCGAAGGCCGCCGGGACCTTCGCGGGGGTCCCCTGCGGATGAGCGCCGCGCGAGGCGGTCTGCGGCTGCTCGTGGAGCTCGGCGACCCCTACGCTCACGTTCAACCGCTTGCCGCCGCGCCACACGTCGAGCGTCGTATCGCTCCCGGGCTTCATGGCGGCGATCGCCCCGGAGAGCTCGCCGTAGTGCTCGATCGGGTGGCCGCCGACGCCGATGATCACATCGCCCGGCTGGATGCCGGCCTTGGCCGCCGGGCCGTCCTTCTCGACGGAGGACACCAGCGCGCCGCGCGGCCGGTCGAGCCCGAAGGACTCGGCGAGCTGGGCGTTGAGATCCTGGATGGTGACGCCGATGCGCCCGCGCACGACCTTGCCGGTCTTGACGAGCTGCTCCTCGACGTTACGCGCCACGTCGATCGGGATCGCGAAGGACAGCCCCATGAAGCCGCCGGTGCGGCTGAAGATCTGCGAGTTGATGCCGATCACCTCGCCCGCCATGTTGAAGAGCGGGCCGCCCGAGTTGCCGGGATTGACGGCGACGTCGGTCTGGATGAAGGGCACGTAGTTGTCGCTCGGCAGCGCGCGCGAGGTGGCGCTGATGATGCCGGCGGTGACGGTGTTCTCGAAGCCGAACGGCGAGCCGATCGCGAGCACCCACTGCCCCGGCTTGATGCGCGCGGGATCGCCGAGCCTGACGGTGGGGAGGTTGCTGGCGCTGATCTTGATGACCGCGACGTCGGTGCGCTCATCGGCGCCGATGACCTTGGCCTGGAACTCGCGCCGGTCGGTGAGCCGCACGGTGACGGTCTCGGCATCCGCCACCACGTGGGTGTTGGTGAGGATGTAGCCGTCCGGGCTCACGATGAATCCCGAGCCCGCCCCGCGCACCGGCGGCTGACCGGCCCGCGGACCCTGGTCGGGCGCCGGGATGCCGAAGCGCCGGAAGAAATCGTAGAACGGATCGTTCGGTGAGAGGCCCTGCCCCGGAGCGGGCTGCGGCTTCTCCACGACCTCGACGTTGACGACCGCGGGGCCGTACCGCTCGACCAGCTGCGTGAAATCCGGGAGCGCGCGCATGGCGGGGTCGGCAGGCGCGGGCTCCGCGGCCGCTGGTTGGGCCGGGGCCGGCGCGGCGGCCGTGGCGGGCGCGGCGGCCGGACGGGTCTGCTGGGCGCTCGTGTCGCGCGAACAGGCGGCGAGCGCCACTGCCAGCGCCAGCACCGCGAGCGCTCTGCGCAGCGGCGGAACCAGGACGAAATCGGCTTTCACGTTCATGTCGGACACTTCCATCGAGTACCGCGCGCCGTCCTCAGGACGGCGCGCCGGCGGACCCGGAGCGGGTGCGCCACAGCCTATCATTCCGCACCACCAGGGCACATGCCAGCGCGAGCGCCGCGAGGCCTACTACAGGCCAGTTTCCAACACGGGCATAAGGGGTGAGCCCCGCGAGCGGGGTCACCTTTGAGACCAGCACCGCGGGGCGGAATTCCGGGGCGCGGGCCACGACTTCGCCGTGCGGGCCGATGATCGCGGAGATGCCGTCGTTGGCGGCCCGGATCAGGTAACGGCCCTCCTCCAGCGCCCGCATGCGCGAGATCTGCAGGTGCTGGTGGCGGGCGCTCGAGTGGCCGAACCAGGCGTCGTTGGTGACGTTCACCAGCGCGTCCGCGCCGCCCCGGCGCAGCGGCTCGAGCATCGAGCTCCCGTAGGCGTCCTCGTAGCAGACCGTGGTGCCGAGCTTGAGGTGCGCCGCCAGCAGCGGCGGCTGGTAGTCGGGGCCGGGCGTGAAGTCCGAGTACGGCAGGCTCGCGAGGCGCATCCACGAGCGGATGAACGCGGGCACCGGGAAGAACTCCGCGAACGGCACCAGGTGATGCTTGTCGTACCAGCTCTGTCCCCGGTCGAGCGCCAGCACCGAGTTGTAGTAGCGCACGGGGTCGGAATCCGCTACGCCGCCCTCGGCGCGCAGCACGCCCATGACCAGCGCGGAGCCGCGGGCGTGCGCCTCGGCGTACACCTCCGTGAGATAGGGGACGATGTCGTTCGCGGTAGCCGCGGGGGCCGACTCGGGCCAGACGATGAGCGCATTGCCGAGCGCCTGCTCGGTGAGCTTCTTGTAGAGCGCGAGCGTCGTATCGCGGTTCTCATCCAGCCACTTCTCATCCTGCGGGATCGCGCCCTGGACGATGGCCACCGACACGGCGGCGCCGGCGGGATGAGTCCAGGAAATCCCGCTGAGCGCCGCACCCGCGACCCAGGGGACGATGAGCACGACGGCCGCCGCGATGCGCACGCCGCGGGTGCCGAGCGCAAGCGCGGTGACGGCCCCGGCGGACACGAGCAGCGCCGCGCTCAGGCCGTAGACGCCGAGCACCGGCGCGAGCCCGGCGAGCGGACTGTCGGTCTGGGAATAGCCGAGCGACAGCCACGAGAACCCCGAGAGGAACCAGCCGCGCCACCACTCGACCAGCAGCCAGGCGGCGGGGAGCCCCACCAGGTAGCGCAGCGCGCCCTGCGCGGGGAGCCAGCGCGCGCACGCGAAGCCGAGCGCCGCGTGATAGAGCGCCATGATCGTGGAGAGCGCCAGCAGCAGGAACAGCGCGAGCCACACCGGCGCGCCGCCGGTCGGCAGGCTGATGAGGAGCCAGTAGGTGCCGGCGAGGAAGGTGCCGGCATTGAAGAGGAAGCCGAGCCGGGCCGCCTCGCGGGGGGCCGCGCCCTGCCACAACCACATGAGCAGTGCCGGGCACAGCACCGCGAGCGGCCAGCACCCCAGCGGCGCGAACGCCGCGGCCAGCACGGCGCCCGCGCCGAGCGCGAGCAGCGCGCGCACCCACGGCGCGGCCGGCCGCGGCAGGGTGAGGGGCGCGTGCGCCGCGGAGTGCGCCGCGGCAACGGGGGCGGGTGTCATGGGGGCTTAAGCGCGGTCCGCCGGGCGCTCTTCGGGCGGCGGCAGCACGTCGCGCGGCGCCACCACGCGCAGCGCCTCGATGCGACGGCGGTCGGCACGCAGCACGCGGAACTCGAAGCCGTCGATGGAGGCGCTCTCGCCGCGGCGCGGCAGGTGGCCGAGCTGCTTCATGACGAGCCCCGCCACGGTGTCGAAGCCCTGCTCCTCGGAGAGCTGCGCGCCGAAGTACTCGTTGAACTCGGCGATGCGCGTGACGCCGCGCACGGTGAACTGCCGCTCGGCGTCACGGCGGATGTTCTGATCGTCCTCGACGTCGTACTCGTCATCGATCTCGCCGACGATCTGCTCGATCACGTCCTCGATGGTGACCAGGCCCGAGACCCCGCCGTACTCATCCACCACGATCGCCATGTGGTTGCGGTTGCGGCGGAACTCGCGCAGCAGCACATCGAGGCGCTTGGACTCGGGCACGAACAGCGCCGGGCGCATGAACTCGCGGATGTCGAAGCGCTCGCGCTTCTCCACCGTGAGGCGCAGCAGATCCTTGGCGAGCAGGATCCCGACGATGTCGTCGCGATCCTCGTCCATCACCGGGAAGCGCGAGTGTCCCGACTCCACCACCTTGGGCAGGATCACCTCGGCGCGCTCGTCGCGGCGGATGAACACCATCTGGGCGCGCGGCACCATGATGTCGCGGACCTGCAGGTCCGAGACATCGAGCACGCCCTCGATCATCGAGAGCGCATCGCTATCGACCAGACCGCGATCACCGGCGTCACGCAGCAGCGCGAGCAGCTCGGCGCGATCCTGCGGCTCGGCGGTGAGCCCCTGGGTGAGGCGCCTCAGCCACCGTCCGGTCGCGTTCAAGTCCTTGGCCATGGCGTCAGGCGCTCCGGTAGGGATTGGCGAAGCCGAGGCGGCGCAGCACCGCGATCTCGCGCCGCTCCATGCGGCGTGCGTCCGCGGCGCGTTCGTGGTCGTAGCCGATCAGGTGCAGCGTCCCGTGCACCACCAGGTGCGCCCAGTGCGCCCGCAGCGCCTTCGCCTGGGCGCGCGCCTCGCCGCGCAGCACCGTGGGACAGATCACCAGGTCCCCGAGCGCGCGCACCGCGGCGCGGGCGCGCGCCGGCAGCGGCGGTTGCGGAAAGGACAGCACGTTGGTCGGGCGGTCACGGCCGCGATAGCGGGCGTTGAGGCGCGCGCTCTCGGCGCTGCCGACGACGCGTACGCCGAGCTCGGCGCCGGCGGCGCGCCTACCCAACGCCGCGCTTGCCCAGCGCGTGAGCTCGCTGCGCCGCGGCGCCCAGCCACGCACCCGGCGCTGCAGCTCGATGCTGAGGGGCGCGGTGCTCACGTGCCGCCGCCGTGGGATTCGTAGGCCTGCACGATGCGCTGCACCAGCGGATGGCGCACCACGTCCTGGGCATCGAAGAAAGTGAAGGCGACCCCCGGTACGTTGCGCAGCACGTTGACGACGTGCGAGAGGCCGGACTGCTTGCCGGCGGGCAGATCGGTCTGGGTGACATCGCCGGTGACCACCGAGCGCGAGCCGAAGCCGATGCGCGTCAGGAACATCTTCATCTGCTCGATGGTGGTGTTCTGCGCCTCATCGAGGATGATGAAGGAGTCATTCAGCGAGCGGCCGCGCATGAAGGCGAGCGGCGCCACCTCGATGATGTTGCGCTCGATGAAGCGCGCCACCCGATCGAAGCCCATCATTTCGTAGAGCGCGTCGTACATGGGGCGCAGGTACGGGTCGACCTTCTGGGTGAGATCGCCGGGCAGGAACCCCAGGCGCTCACCGGCCTCGACCGCCGGCCGCACCAGCACGATGCGCCGCACCCGGTCGGACTGCAGCGCCTCGACCGCGCAGGCCACCGCGAGGTAGGTCTTGCCGGTGCCCGCAGGACCGATGCCGAAGGTCAGGTCGCCGCCGCGGATGTGCTCGAGGTACTCGCGCTGGTGCCGCCCGCGCGCACGGATGCCGCCGCGCGGCACCTCCACGCCGTGCTCGCCGGGATCGGCATTCGGGGCCGCCGCCCCGGCCTCACGGTCGCGCAGCGCGAGATGCACGCGCTCGGGGGTGACTTGCGCGGTGCGCGTGAGCTCGAAGAGCTCGCGCAGCACCTCCTCGGCGCCGGCGGCGCGCGCGCCGCTCACGCGGAAGGAATCGCCGCGGCGGCGCATGCGTACGCCGAGCCGCTCTTCCAGCTGCCGCAGGTTCTCATCGAGCGGACCGCAGAGGTTTGCGAGGCGGGTGTTATCGGCGCCGCCGAGCGTAAATTCCCGCTGCGGCTCCTGCGGCGGTGAGGCGGGCACGGCCATTCAGCCGCAGGCCGCGAGCGGCGCCGCGGCGCTCAGCCGGCCGCGCAGACTGTGGGCCCGCGCCTCGGTCACCTCGACGTCGGCGAAGCGATCGATGAGGCTCACGGGGCCGGCGAAGTTCACCCAGCGGTTGTTGGCGGTGCGGCCGGCGAGCTCGCGTGTGTCGCGCTTCGCAGGCCGCTCGATGAGCACGCGCTGCCGCGTGCCGACCATCGCCTGGCTGATGGCGTGTGCCTGCGCCTCGAGCTGCGCCTGCAGCCGCGCGAGGCGCCCCTGCTTCACCTCGTGGCTCACCTCGTCGGGGAGCGAGGCCGCGGGCGTTCCCGGTCGGCGGCTGTAGAGGAAGCTGAAGGACTGATCGATTCCCACCTCACGCGCCAGCGCGAGCGTCGCCTCGAAGTCGCGTTCCGTCTCACCGGGGAAGCCGACGATGAAGTCGGACGAGATCGAGATGTCGGGGCGCACGGCGCGTAAGCGGCGCACCTTCGCCTTGAACTCGAGCGCCGTGTAGCCACGCTTCATGAGGGCGAGCACCCGGTCCGAGCCGCTCTGCACCGGCAGGTGCAGGTGATTGGCGAGCTGCGGCACGCTGGCGTAGGCCTCGATCAGGCTGTCGTTGAACTCGAGCGGGTGCGAGGTGGTAAAGCGGATGCGCTCGATGCCGGGCAGGCGCGCGACGTGATGGATGAGCGTCGCGAGGTCGATGAGCGCGCCGTCCTGCATCGGTCCGCGATACGCGTTGACGTTCTGGCCGAGGAGCGTCACCTCGGCGACGCCCTGGGCGGCGAGCGCGCGCACTTCCGCCAGCACCGACTCGAAGCCGCGGCTCATCTCCTCGCCCCGCGTGTAGGGCACGATGCAGAAGCTGCAGTACTTGCTGCAGCCCTCCATGATGGACACGAACGCGCGCGCCCCTTCGGCGCGCGGTTCGGGCAGGGCATCGAACTTCTCGATCTCCGGGAAGCTGACGTCGACCTGCGCGCGGCCGGTGCGCTTGAGCTCCGCGATCATCTGCGGCAGGCGATGCAGCGTCTGCGGCCCGAATACCAGATCGACGAACGGCGCGCGCTCGGTGATCGCCTCACCCTCCTGGCTCGCGACGCAGCCACCGACCCCGATGATCACCTCGGGACGGCGCGCCTTGAGAAGCCGCCACTCGCCGAGGAGGGAGAAGACTTTCTCCTGCGCCTTCTCGCGCACCGAGCAGGTGTTCATCAGCAAGACGTCGGCCTCGCGCGGATCCTCGGTCGCGATGAGATCGGCGCCGGCTGAGAGCACGTCCGCCATGCGGGCGGAGTCGTACTCGTTCATCTGGCAGCCGAAGGTCTTGATGAAGTAGCGGCGAGGCATAGAAGGTCAGCGCATGAATTTTACGGTGTCGGGGCCCGGGACAGCTGCTTAGAAATAAAAACCATACGAATCATTTACTTAGACTCAATCGAGGCTCGGCACCAAATCACCGATCAACTCGGTCGCCGCCATCACGATCCCGACGATGATCGTCTACACCAACGGACTCACGGCGGAGGATCAATCGATCCCGATGGCGAAGGCGCTGAAGAAAGCAGGCAAGCCGGTGGAGGTCGTCCAGCTCCCGGAAGAAACGACCTGGCTGTCCCGGTCCGACACCCGCACGCAGCTTCTCGAGGCGCTCGAGAGCTTCCTCAAGCAGCACCTCTGAGCGCCCGAAGGGCGCGCGCGCTCAGAACGGGATATCGTCGTCGAATTCCTCGCCCGAGCCGCCGCCGCTGCGGCCCGCGCCGCCACCACCACCGCCGCCACCACCACCGCCACCGCCACCACCGCCACCGCCACCGCCGGACTCTTCGCCGAGGGGCTCGCGGCCGCCGCCACCACTGCCGCCGCCCGCCGCGCCGCCGGCACCGCCGCCGCGCGCGTCAAGCATCTGCATGTCGTTGCCGACGATCTCGGTGGAGTAGCGGTCTTTGCCCTCCTTGTCCTGCCACTTGCGCGTGCGCAGGCTCCCCTCGATGTAGACCTTCGAGCCCTTGCGCAGGTATTCCCCGGCGACTTCCGCGAGCCGCCCGAAGAGCGCCACGCGGTGCCATTCGGTGCGCTCCTGCTGCTCGCCGGTCTGCTTGTCGCGCCAGCTCTCGCTCGTCGCGATGCGCAGGTTCGCCACGGTCGTGCCGGAGGGCATCGCCCGCGTTTCGGGGTCGGCGCCCAGATTGCCGATCAGGATGACTTTGTTGACACCGCGCGCCATGTATAAATCCTCTTTGAGCCCCTCAAATGCGAGCGGCGAAGGATAGAGAGAATAGGTCGTACGAGGCAACGCGGCTAGGCGCATTGCCGCACCGAATGCGCAGGATCGGGAGCCGCGGCCTCGAGCGGCCGCGGCCTTCGGTGGCGTATCAGCCCTGGCCGCGGATCTGGGCGACGGCCTGCCTGAGAATGGCGATGATGCGGCTGCGCTCCTCCCCGGAGGCGCCGCGCTTTTCGCGCAGCGCGTGCTTCAACTCGCGGCGCACGGCCTCGAGCTCACGCCAGTCGGAGTCCTCGTCCTCGCCGAACGCCTCGCGCAGACGTCCCATCTTGCGACCGATCTGCTCGAGCTGGCTCAGCATGGCGTCCGCGGCGTCCTGGTTCTCGCTCAACCAGGCGCGGCCCGTGTCGGTGATGCTGTAGAGCTTCCTGGCTCCCTCGGCCGCGACGCTCGTGTAGCCCATTTCCTCGAGCCACGTCAGTGCCGGGTACACCATGCCGGGGCTCGGGCTGTAGAAGCCGTCGGAGCGCTCTTCCAGCGCCTTGATGAGCTCGTAGCCGTGGCTCGGCCGCTCGGCCAGGAGCGCGAGCAGCACCAGCTGCAGGTCGCCGGAGGCAAGGCGCCGGCCGGCGCGGAACGCGCGCCCGCCCATGCCCATTCCGCCCATGAAGCCGGCGGTGAAGTGTCCGAAACGCCGGCCGTGCCGGTGCCCCATGAAATACTCGCGCTCGCCCTGGGCGTCCTGGGGGCCGCGGTGATGAGGAGGGTAGTGATATCGGTGCATGGCACCTGTTCTCCTTGTGTTACAAGATACATCTTACGATATATCCTCTGGTGGTCAAGGGGACCCCTCCTGCGCCTCCGGAGAGGCCTCCGGGGCGCTTTAAGGCGGCCCCTTGCGCCTCCATCTCCCACTCCCCACTTGCGCACGCTGGGTCTCACCGGACGGCCCGCGTAGGATTAACGGTTCAATGCACGAGATCCGCGTGCGCGGTGCGCGCACCCACAACCTGAAGAACCTGAGCCTCGACCTGCCGCGCGAGCGGTTGATCGTGGTCACCGGCCTTTCGGGCTCGGGCAAGTCCTCCCTCACCTTCGACACGCTCTACGCCGAGGGTCAGCGCCGCTACGTCGAGTCGCTGTCGGCCTACGCGCGGCAGTTCCTCGCGACCATGGACAAGCCCGACGTCGACAGCATCGAGGGCCTGTCGCCGGCGATCGCCATCGAGCAGAAGGCGAGCTCGCACAACCCGCGCTCGACCGTCGGCACGGTCACCGAGATTTACGACTACCTGCGCCTGCTCTACGCGCGCGCCGGCACGCCGCGTTGCCCCGAGCACGGCACCGAGCTCGCCGCGCAGACCGTGAGCCAGATGGTCGACCAGGTGCTGAAGCTCCCCGCGGGCACGGCGGCGGCGCTCCTCGCCCCGGTGGTGGCGCAGCGCAAGGGCGAGCACCTCGAGCTGCTCGAGGATCTCGGCGCACAGGGCTTCGTGCGCGTGCGCATCGACGGGCGCATTCATGAGCTCGAGGCGTTGCCCGCGCTCGATCCGAAGAAAAAGCACGATATCGAGGCGGTGGTCGATCGCATGCGCGTGCGGCCCGACGCCGCACAGCGTCTGGCCGAATCGTTCGAGACGGCGCTCAGGCTCTCCGGCGGCCTCGCCCAGCTGATCCTGCTCGATGAGCCGCAGCGCGAGCCGCTCGTCTTCTCGAGCCGCCACGCCTGCCCGATCTGCGGCTACAGCGTGCCGCCGCTCGAGCCGAAGCTCTTCTCCTTCAACAACCCGGCCGGCGCCTGCCCCGGGTGCGACGGGCTCGGGGTCGAGGAGTTCTTCGATCCACAGCGCGTCGTGCTGCATCCACACCTCTCGCTCGCCGGCGGCGCGGTACGCGGCTGGGACCGCCGTAACGATCACTACTTCCATCTCATCCAGGCGCTGGCGAAACACTACGGCTTCGACATCGAGACACCGTGGAGCGAGCTTCCCGAGCACGTGCGCCACGTGCTGCTCAACGGCAGCGGCACCGAGGCGATCGAGTTCAGCGAGCGCGCGCAACCGGGCAAGCGCGTGCGGCAGCGTCATCCTTTCGAAGGAATATTGCCGAATCTCAAGCGCCGCTACGCCGAGACCTCTTCCCCGATGGTGCGCGAGGAGCTGTCGCGCTACCTGAGTCTGCGCCCCTGCCCCGACTGCAAGGGCACGCGGTTGAATCGCGCCGCGCGCTTCGTGTTCGTCGCGGAGCGCAGCCTCCCCGAGGTCGCGCACCTCACCGTCGGCCGTGCACTCGAGTTCCTGCGCGGCCTCGAGGTCGCGGGTTGGCGCGGCGAGGTGGCCGCCAAGATCGTCAAGGGCATGGTGCAGCGGCTCGCGTTCCTGGTGGATGTGGGGCTCGAGTATCTGACGCTCGACCGCAGCGCCGAGACGCTTTCCGGCGGGGAGTCGCAGCGCATCCGCCTCGCGAGCCAGGTGGGCTCGGGCCTCACGGGCGTGATGTACATCCTCGATGAGCCCTCGATCGGGCTGCACCAGCGCGACAACCGGCGGCTCCTCGGCACGCTCAAGCACCTGCGTGATCTCGGTAATACCGTGATCGTGGTCGAGCACGACGAGGAGGCGATCCGCGAGGCCGACCACGTCGTCGACCTGGGTCCCGGCGCCGGCGCCAACGGCGGCCACCTGGTCGCGCAGGGCACGCCGCGCGACATCGAGGCCTCCCCGGCCTCGGTCACCGGACAGTTTCTCTCCGGGCGGCGCCGCATCGTCGTGCCCACCCTGCGCAACCGCCCCACACCCGCACGGCAGATCCGCATCGTCGGCGCGCGTGGCAACAACCTGCGCAACGTCACCGCCGAGATCCCCCTGGGACTCCTTACCTGCGTCACCGGCGTGTCGGGCTCGGGCAAGTCGACGCTCATCGTCGACACGCTCTTCGGCCACGTGGCCGCGCGCTTGAACGGCGCGCGGGTCGAGGCGGCGCCGTGCGCCTCGCTCGAGGGACTCGAGGAAATCGATCGCGTCATCGACATCGACCAGAGTCCGATCGGGCGCACTCCGCGCTCCAATCCCGCGACTTACACCGGGCTGTTCGCGCCGCTGCGCGAGCTGTTCGCCGCGGTGCCCGAGGCGCGCGCCCGCGGCTACGATCCCGGACGCTTCAGCTTCAACGTCAAGGGCGGCCGCTGCGAGGCGTGCCAGGGAGACGGCGTCATCCGCGTCGAGATGCACTTCCTGCCCGATGTGTACGTGCCGTGCGACGTGTGCAGGGGACAGCGCTACAACCGCGAGACGCTCGAAATCCGCTACCGCGGCAAGAACATTCACGAGGTGCTCGAGCTCACCGTCGAGGAGGCACTGCGCTTCTTCCAGAACGTGCCCGCCGTGGCCGGCAAGCTCCAGACGCTCATCGACGTCGGCCTCTCCTACGTGCGGCTCGGGCAGAACGCCACGACGCTCTCGGGCGGCGAGGCGCAGCGCGTCAAGCTCTCGCGCGAGCTCGCCAAGCGCGCCACCGGGCGCACGCTCTACATTCTCGATGAGCCGACCACGGGGCTGCACTTCCACGACGTCGAGCAGCTCCTGCACGTGCTGCACCGGTTGCGCGACGAGGGCAACACGGTGATCGTCATCGAGCACAACCTCGATGTCATCAAGACCGCCGACTGGGTGATCGATCTGGGCCCCGAAGGCGGGGAAGGCGGCGGGGAGATCATCGCGGCCGGCACGCCCGAAACCATCGCCGCCACCGAGCGCTCCTATACCGGCCAGTACCTGCGCCCGCTGCTCGAGCGCGACCAGGGGCTACCGGCGCGGGCGGTGGGGTAGGGATTCCCCTAAGCCATTGATTTCGTTATGTGACCCCCGTCACCATAATGCGATTGAAAATGCGAACCGTTCTCATCCATACTGTGGGCCATGGACGCCGCCGCCACCCCCGCCGGGCTCGCGCTTGACCCCGGTTTTGTGAGCCTCGCCGCGCTCCCGCCCGGAAGCGCCGGCCGGGTGGTCGCGGTCGGCATCCGCGCGGGTGCCCTCTCCCCGCTCGAGCGGCGGCTGCTCGAGTTCGGCTTCGTGAACGGCGAGCAGGTCGAGATCCTGGCCGAGGCGCGCCCCGGCCGCGACCCCTTCGTGGTACGCATCGGGCATACGACGCTGGCGCTGCGCCGTCGCGAGGTTGAATCGATCTGGGTCGAGCTGCATCGCCCCGGAATCGGCGCATCACCCCAAGCGCCAGTCGCCGGCGCCAGCGAGCGGGTCGAGCTGCATCGCCCCGGAATCGGCGCACCCCGAGCCTCGACCCCGGGCGCAGCCCGCGCGCCATGAACGCGCCGGCGGCCGCGGCAGCCGCCGCGCCGCAGCTCTCTCTCTCCCTCATCGGCGTGCCGAACTGCGGCAAGACCGCACTCTTCAATCGTCTCACCGGCAGCCGCCAGAAAGTCGCCAACTACCCGGGCGTCACCGTCGAGCGCAAGGAGGGCCGGCTGGCGGGCCCGCGCAGTGGTCGGCTGTACCGCGTCGTCGATCTGCCCGGCGCCTATAGCCTCGAGCCCGCGACGCTCGATGAGGCCATCGCGCGCGACGTCGTGCTCGGCCGCCACGCGAGCGAGCCCGCGCCGGATCTGCTGGTGTGCGTGGTCGATGCCACGAACCTGCGCCTGAACCTGCGCCTGGTACTCGAGCTCAAGCGTTTAGGCGTCCCGATGATCGTCGCGCTCAACATGAGCGACGTGGCCACCGAGCGCGGCTACACGTTCGACCGGGCCGCGCTCGAGCGCGCGCTCGGCGTGCCGGTGGTGCCGACGGTGGCGGTGCGCGCCGGCGGCGAGCGCGAGCTCATCGAGGCGATCGACAGTTACGGATTTGGCGCGGTCGCGCGCGGCCGGCGCCTCGAAGCGCCACCACCGGCGACCGCCGCCGAGATCGAGGCGACGCAGCGCGAAGTGCGCCGCGTGCTCGAGACGATCGGCTACCGGGTGCCGGCGCGCGCAGCGATGCTCGCGCGGCTCGATGCCGTGGTGCTCAACCCCGTGGCGGGCCCGCTGCTGCTCGCGGTGGTGCTGTTCCTCATGTTCCAGGCGGTCTTCAGCTGGGCCAAGGCGCCGCAGAACCTCATCAACGCCGGCATCACTTCGCTCAGCCAGTGGCTGTCGGCGGTGCTGCCCGCCGGCCCGCTGCGCGGGCTGGTGCTCGATGGCGTGATCGCCGGTGCGGGCAGCGTACTGGTGTTCCTGCCGCAGATCCTGATCCTGTTTCTCTTCATCCTGGCGCTCGAGGACTCGGGCTACCTGCCGCGCGCCGCCTTCATGCTCGACCGTCTCATGGGGCGCGTCGGGCTCTCGGGTCGCGCCTTCATTCCGCTGCTCTCGAGCTTCGCGTGTGCGATCCCCGGGATCATGGCGGCGCGCACCATCCCCTCCTCGCGCGACCGTCTCGCCACCATCATGATCGCGCCGCTCATGACCTGCTCGGCGCGGCTGCCGGTGTACGCGCTCCTGATCGGCGCCTTCATTCCGCAGCGCGCCGTCGGACCGGTGAACCTGCGGGGACTCGTGCTGTTCGCGCTCTACGTCGCGGGCGTCGTGAGCGCGCTCGGCGTCGCCTGGGTGCTCAAGCGCACCATGATGCGCGGCGAATACCGCCCGCTGTTGCTCGAGCTGCCCGAGTACCGCTGGCCGCATCTGTCGAACCTCGTGCTCGGGCTGTGGGAGCGCACCAGGATCTTCCTGACGCGCGTCGGCACCATCATCCTCACGCTCATGGTGGTGCTGTGGTTCCTGGCGAGCTTCCCGGCGCCGCCCGCGGGCGCGACCGGACCTGCGATCCAGTACAGCGTCGCGGGGCTTCTCGGCCGGGGGCTCGAGTATCTGTTCGCGCCGATCGGCTTCAACTGGCAGATCTCGATCGCGCTCGTTCCCGGGCTCGCGGCGCGCGAGGTCGCGGTGAGTGCGCTCGGTACCGTTTACGCCATGTCGGGCGCGACCGATGTCGCGGGCGCGCTCACGCCCATCATCAGCCATAGCTGGAGCCTGGCGACGGGACTGTCGCTCCTGGCGTGGTATGTGTTCGCGCCGCAGTGCCTGTCGACGCTCGCGGTGGTGAAGCGCGAGACCAACTCCTGGACCTATCCGCTGGCGATGGCCGCATACCTCTTCGCGCTCGCCTATCTCGGCGCGCTCATCACCTACCGTGTGGCGCTCGCCTGCGGCGGTGGGGCGCTGCCCGCATGAGCCTCGTGCTGCAGGGTGTGGCGGTGAGCCTCGCGGTTGCCGCGTGCCTCGTCTACAGCTTCTGGCGCCTGGCATCGCTGAAGCTGCGGCTGCGGCTGCTCGACGCGCTCGAACGTCTGCCGCGCACGGTGAAGGGCAGCTGGGTGGCGACGCTGCGGCAGCGCACCTTCGCGCAGCTCGCCGGCGGCTGCGCCGGCTGCGCGGCGGGAGGACTCGCTACACCGGGCGCGGCGGCGCGCCCGACTCAAACACCTGGTGCACCTCGCCGTTGACGATGCGCTCCTGGTACTTGCCGCGCGTGTAGCCGCCGACCACCCGCCGCCAGAAGCGCACCGCATCCGTGTTGCGCAGGTACTCGGTGATCTCCCAGCTGCCCGCGAAGCGATTGAGGATGAGCTCGACCGCCGTGCGGCCGACGCCGAGGCGCCGTCGCGCGCGCGTGATGAAGAACTCCGCCATGCGGTACTCGGTGCGCGGCCGCGGCGCGGGCGCGGGATTGCCGCGCAGCACGCGGGCAAAGCCCACCGGTTCGGTGCCCTTGCAGATCACCAGCGGAAAGGTATTGGGGTCGCCGAACCAGTGCGCGATCTGGTCGGGCTCGCGATGACCGATCTCACCGAGCGCCGGAAAGAGCCCGGTGCCGGGGTTCAGATCGTCGAGGTAATCGCGGTAGACGCTCTGGATCCAGAGCCGGTCGGCGGGTTGGGCGCGCGCGTCGCGCACGCTGACGGTCACGGCATTCATCGCGTCGGGCCCAGCAATGACACGGCCCGGACGGCTCGCGCTGGCGATCCGTCCGGGCCGCGATTTTCAGCCGTAAGTCGTGAGGACTTACTGCTTCGGCGGCGTCGCCGGCTTGTCGGCCGGTGCAGCAGCGGGAGCGGCAGCAGGAGCCGCAGCAGCGCCAGCATCCGCAGCAGGAGCAGCGGCGGCCGGAGCGGCAGCGTCGGCGGGAGCAGCAGCAGCCGGAGCGGCGGCCGGAGCAGGAGGAGTAGCAGCGGCGTCCGGAGCGGCGGCTTCCTGCTTCGCGCAGGCCGTCAGCATCAGCGCCGCAACGATTGCGCTAAGAGCAAGTTTGGTGTTCATCGATAATTCCCCGAAGGAAGCAGTTGTGAGGATCAGACGACGACCGTCGAGCGGCCGTTCCGGGCCCAATTCCAAGCCTGCGGAAGGGCAAATTCTATAGAAGTCCCGGTACGATTGGAAACTCGGAACGGACTGTGTAAAACCCTTAGCTCTGTCGGACACGCCCGACTGTCTGTCGGATACGACAGCGCCGCGGCCACCGTCGGGAGATGCGCGATGCCAGATACCGAACCCACCCCGGCACTTGCTGGTGAGCTGGAAGCGACTTTCGGCCCCCACCTCGAGGCGCTCTGCGCACGCACCGCCCGGGCACTCGAGGTCGGTGGCTTCACCGGGCTCCTGGTGCACTCGGGATCCGCGCTTCCGGTGTTCGAGGATGACCGGACCTATCCTTTCCTGGCGCACGCCCCCTTCAAGGTGTGGGTGCCGCTCGCCGACGTGCCCGATTCCTACATCTGGTTCAAGCCCGGATCGAAGCCGAGGCTGGTGCTGCACCAGCCTCGCGACTACTGGTACAAGCCCGCCGACCTGCCGCGTGGCTACTGGGTGCGGCATTTCGAGGTGGTGGCGGCGGCGGACGCCGCCGCCGCGCGCGCGGCGCTCCCCAAGGACCTCTCCCGCGCCGCCTATATCGGCGATGCCACGCCTGAGCTCGCCGCCTGGGGGGTCGCGGCTGTCAATCCCAAAGAGCTCATGCGCCGCCTCGACTACGACCGGGCGGTCAAGAGCCCTTACGAGCTCGCCTGCCTGCGCGCCGCGAACCGGCTCGGCGCCCGCGGGCACCTGGCCGCGACGCGCGCCTTCGAACGCGGGGCCTCCGAGTTCGAGATCGAGCTCGAATTCCTGCGCGCCTGCGGCGCGCGCGAGCAGGAGCTGCCCTACAACCCCATCATCGCGTTGAACGAAGGCGGGGCGGTGCTGCACTACCAGGTGCTCGAAAAACGCGCCCCGCGCGAGCCGCATTCGCTGCTGATCGATGCCGGCGCGCAGTTCGCCGGCTATGCCTGCGACATCACCCGCACCCACTCCTTCGCGGACCCGGACTTTCGTGACCTCATCGAGCGCATGGATGATCTGCAGCAGCGCCTGTGCGCCCGGGTCCATGCCGGGGTGGACTGGCGCGACATCCATCTGGCCGCGCACGAGGAAACGGGGAGGCTCCTGCACGAGGCGAAGCTGGTGCACTGCTCGGGCGAGGAAGCGGTCGCCACCGGCCTCACCAAGGTCTTCCTGCCGCACGGCATCGGGCACCTCCTCGGCATCGAGGTCCACGACGTGGGGGGATTCATGAAGACGGCCGCGCAGGGTGAGATCCCCAAACCCGAGGGCCACCCGTACTTGAGGCTCACCCGGGTGCTCGAGCCCGGGTTCGTGGTGACCATGGAGCCCGGGATCTATTTCATCCCGCAGCTCCTCGAGGCCGCCCGGGCGAACGACCTCCAGGCGAGCCGCATCCACTGGCCCCGGGTGGCCGGCCTCGCGAAGTTCGGCGGCATCCGCATCGAGGACGACCTCGCAGTCACCGCCTCAGGTTGCGAGAACCTGACCCGCGATGCCTTCCTGGCGGTCGCCGGCGCCTGATCGTCTCTCTACCGGATCAATACCTAGCGCTTGGCCAGGAGATCTTTTATATCCTGCAACAATACTTCGGTCTTGGTCGGAGGCGGGGGTGGCGCACTGGGCGCAGCGGCCGGGGGGCGCTTGAGCTGATTGATGCCCTTGATGACGATGAAAATCGACAGCGCGATGATGATGAACTCGAAGATGGTCTGCAGGAACGCGCCGTACTTGAGGAGCACCGGTTTGCCGGCCGCGTTGGTCGCGATCTGAAGCGCCAGGTCGCTGAAATTGACGCTCCCCAGGACCGGTGACAGCGCCGGCATGATGACGTCGCCGACCAGCGAAGAGACGATCTTGCCGAAGGCTGCGCCGATCACCACACCGACCGCCAGGTCGATAACGCTGCCCTTCATGGCAAATTCTTTGAATTCTGACGCGAGACTCATGGCAGGCCTCCTCCCCATGGATTGACCGGTCGAATGCCGGCTGAACTACGCAGCCTATCGGAGGTAGCGCCCATAAAACAAATGCCCGGCCCGATCGCTCGGGCCGGGCATGTTCAAGCTCGGCACTTCAGGCCGGGACCGGCGCCTTCTTGCGACGCGGGGTCTTCTTCGGCTCCGCGGCGGGCTCGGCCGCCGGCTTGGCCTTGGCCTCAGCCTTAGGCGAAGCCTCGACCTTGGCCTTAGCCTTAGCGCGGCGCCCCGTCTTCTTGCCCTCTTCCACCGGCTGCCCGGCCGTCACCGAAGCCGGTCCGTCCACCAGCTGCATCAGCGCCATGGGGGCCGAATCGCCGGGGCGCGGCATCATCCGCAGGATCCGCGTGTAGCCGCCCGGCCGGGCCTTGAAGCGGGGACCTAAGTCCGCGAACAGCTTCTCGACCACTTGCGCGTCGCGCAGCCGCGCGAACGCCAGACGCCGGTTGGCCTCCGCATCGCGCTTGGCGAGCGTGATGAGCGGCTCGACCACCCGGCGCAGCTCCTTGGCCTTCGGCAGCGTGGTGCGAATGGTCTCGTGCCGCAGCAGCGAGACCGACATGTTGCGCATCAGCGCGTGGCGGTGCGAGCTGTTACGCGACAGCTGCCGGCCGGAGAGTTGGTGACGCATGTGTTCGTGTTCCTAATCGATCGGCTTGAGCGCCGTCGCGGGCAAAAGGACGCTGCAGACGCAGCGCGGCCTAGACGGCCCTTTTGCCCGCGAACAACAGGCCGGTTTTGGCTATTAACTCAGATGACCTCGGTGCGGCCTTCCTCGTGCTTCAGACCCGCCGGCGGCCAGCCATCGAGGCGCATGCCGAGCATCAGGCCGTGGCTCTGCAGCACTTCCTTGATCTCGGTGAGCGACTTCTTGCCGAGGTTCGGCGTGCGCAGCAGCTCGACTTCGGTCCGCTGCACCAGGTCGCCGATGTAGTGGATGTTCTCGGCCTTGAGGCAGTTGGCGCTGCGCACGGTGAGCTCGAGCTCGTCCACGGGACGCATCAGGATCGGGTCGAACTGCATCTCGGAGACCTTGGCCTGCGACTCCTCCTCGCCCTGCAGGTCGATGAACACCGACAGCTGGTCCTTGAGGATCGCGCCGGCGCGGCGAATCGCCTCCTCGGCGTCGATCGTGCCGTTGGTCTCGATGTCGATCACCAGCTTGTCGAGGTCGGTGCGCTGCTCGACGCGCGCCGCGTCGACCGAGTAGGTCACGCGCCGCACCGGCGAGAAGGAGGCATCGAGCTGCAGGCGTCCGATCGGACGGGTCTGCTCCTCGAAGGCGACGCGTGAGGCCGCCGGCCGGTAGCCGCGGCCGCGCTCGACGCGCAGCGTCATCGAGAGCTCCCCCGCCTTGGTGAGGTTGGCGATCACCATATCCGGGTTCACGACCTCGATGTCGTGATCGGTCTGGATGTCGCCGGCGGTCACCGGGCCCGGGCCCTTCTTGTGCAGGCGCAGCTCCGCGCTCTCGCGCGCATGCATCCGCAGCGCCACGGTCTTGAGGTTGAGGAGAATGTCGACCACATCCTCCTGCACGCCCTCGATGGAGGTGTACTCGTGCAGCACGCCGTCGATCTCGACCTCGGTGATGGCCGCGCCCGGCATGGACGACAGCAGCACGCGGCGCAGCGCGTTGCCGAGCGTATGGCCGAAGCCACGCTCGAACGGCTCGATCACCACGCGCGCCTGCCGCGGAGCGACCGGCTGCACCTTCACTACCCGGGGTCTCAGGAACTCGCTTACAGAACCCTGCATTGCAGTTTCACCTTGCCGGCAGCACCGCCGGCGCAAAGGAAAAAATCGTTACTTCGAATACAGCTCGACGACCAGGTTCTCGTTGATGTCGGGCAGGACGTCTTCCCGGCCCGGCGCCGACTTGAACACGCCGCGGAACTCCCCGGCGTTCACGTCCACCCACTCCGGCAGTCCCACCTGCTGCGCGATGTTGAGCGCGCTCTGGATACGCAGCTGCTTGCGCGACTTCTCGCGCACCTGGACGATATCGCCGGCCTTCACCTGGTAGGAAGCAATCGTCACCGGCTTCTCATTCACGGTGATCGACTTGTGGCTGACCAGCTGGCGCGCTTCGGCGCGCGTCGTGGCGAAGCCCATGCGGTAGACCACGTTGTCGAGACGGCACTCCAGCAGCCGCAGCAGCGTCTCGCCGGTGGCGCCGGTCTTGCGCGCCGCCGCCTTGTAGTAGTTGCTGAACTGCCGCTCGAGCACGCCGTACATGCGGCGCAGCTTCTGCTTCTCGCGCAGCTGCAGGCCGTAGTCCGACAAGCGCTGGCGGCGCTCGCTCTTGATGCCGCCCGGCGGCACGGTCAGCTTGCACTTGTTCTCGAGCGGTTTGACGCCCGACTTGAGGAACAGATCCGTGCCCTCGCGGCGAGCGAGCTTGCACGTGGGTCCGGTGTAACGCGCCATGGTTTCGTCGCTCCCTCTATACGCGCCGCTTCTTCGGCGGGCGGCATCCGTTATGCGGAATGGGCGTCACGTCGGAGATGCTGGTGATCTTGAGCCCACAGTTGTTGAGCGCGCGCACCGCGGACTCGCGCCCGGGCCCGGGGCCGCCGACGCGCACTTCCACGTTCTTCACGCCGTGCTCCTGCGCCGCATTGCCGGCCTTCTCGGCCGCGACCTGCGCGGCGAACGGGGTCGACTTGCGCGAGCCGCGGAAGCCGCAGCCGCCCGAGGTCGCCCACGACAGCGTGTTGCCCTGACGGTCGGTGATCGTGATGATCGTGTTGTTGAAGGAGGCGTGCACGTGCGCGATCGCATCGAGCACGTTCTTGCGCGCCTTCTTGGCCTTCTTGGGACCGGCCGCCGCCGCGGGCGCCGCGCCTGCTGCCGGCGCTGCCGCCGCCGGGGCCTTGCCTTCGGGTTTCTGCTCTTCAGCCATGCTTTATGCCTTTCCCGGCGGGGCGTTGAGCTTCACCGCCTGCTTGCGCGGTCCCTTGCGGGTGCGCGCGTTGGTACGCGTGCGCTGGCCGCGCACCGGTAATCCACGGCGGTGACGCAGTCCGCGCCAGGTGCCGAGATCCATGAGCCGCTTGATGTTCATCGACACTTCGCGGCGCAGGTCGCCCTCGACCGCGAACTTGGCGACCGCCGAGCGCAGCGCGTTCACTTCCGTCTCGGTGAGATCCTTCACCTTGGTGGTCGGATTGACGCCCGCCGCCTCGCAGGTGGCCTGCGCACGCGCGCGGCCCACGCCGAAGATGTGCGTGAGCCCGACCCACACGTGCTTGTTCATCGGGATGTTGATACCGGCTATACGTGCCATGTGTGCCTTACCTCAACCCTGACGCTGCTTGTGGCGCGGGTCTGAGCAGATGACGTAGACCACGCGCCGGCGGCGCACGATCTTGCAGTTCTTGCAGATCTTCTTGACCGACGGACGAACTTTCATTGATTAACCACCCGGCCCCGATCGGCCGTAGCCGAGCAAATTGGCCTTCTTGAGGAGTCCCGGGTAGTGATGCGACATCATGTGCGCATTGAGCTGCGACATGAAATCCATCACCACCACCACCACGATGAGGAGCGAGGTACCGCCGAACCGGAACGGCACGCCGTACCAGGATATGAGGATCTCCGGGATCAGGCACACCGCGGTGACGTACAGCGCTCCCCAGAGCGTCAGGCGCGTCAGCACCTGGTCGATGTACTCGGCGGTCTGCTGCCCGGGGCGAATGCCGCGCACGAAGGCGCCGGACTTCTTCAGGTTGTCGGCGGTGTCGCGCGCGTTGAACACCAGCGCCGTGTAGAAGAAGCAGAAAAAGATGATCAGCACCGCGTAGATCACCAGGTGCAGCGGCTGGCCGTAGCCGAGCGCGGCGGCCACGTCCTGCGCGATGTTGGCGTACCAGCTGTCGGTGTTGCCGCCGAGGAAGCTGGCGATGGTCGCCGGGAACAGCAGCAGGCTCGAGGCAAAGATCGGCGGGATCACGCCCGACATGTTGATCTTGAACGGCAGGTGCGTGCTCTGGCCCGCGTACATGCGGCGGCCCACCTGGCGCTTGGCGTAATCGACCGGAATGCGCCGCTGGGCGCGCTCCATGAAAACCACGAACGCCGTCACACCGATCACCAGGATCAACAGCAGCAGCGCCACCGGACCCGGCATTTCGCCGTTGCTCACCGACTCCATGGTGTTGCCCACCGCGCCCGGGAGTCCCGCGACGATCCCCGAGAGGATGATCATCGAGATGCCGTTGCCGATGCCGCGCTCGGTGATCTGCTCACCGAGCCACATGAGGAACAGCGTCCCCGTGGTCATGGTGAGGGTGGCGATGACCAGGAACGGCCAGCCGGTGATCAGCGTCATGCCGCCCTTCTCGAGCGCGCCCGCGGCCGCGAACGACTGGAACAGCGCGAGGAACACGGTGCCGTAGCGGGTGTACTCGGTGATCTTGCGGCGGCCCGACTCGCCCTCCTTGCGCAGCTCCATGAGCGAGGGCACCACCATCGACATCATCTGGATGATGATCGAGGCGGAGATGTAGGGCATCACGCCCATGGCGAAGATCGACAGCCGCGAGAGCGCACCACCCGAGAACATGTTGACGATGCCGAGGATGGTGTTGGAACGGTCGCCGAAGAAGCGCGCCACTTCCGCCGGATTGATGCCCGGCACCGGAATGAACGTGCCGATGCGATACACCACCAGCGCGCCGATCAGAAAGAAGATGCGGCTGCGGATCTCACCGAAGCGCGCGGCATCGCCGAGCGTTGCGGCCGGATTGCTGAATGGGGTATTCGCCATACGGACAGCGGTCCCTTAGCCTGCCGCCTTGGGAACGGCAGCGGCTGCGTCCTCGACCGTGCCGCCCGCCGCCTCGATGGCTGCGCGCGCGCCCTTGGTCGCCGCCACGCCCTTGAGCGTCACGGCCTTCTTGATCTCGCCCGACAGCACCACCTTGGCGCGCTCGGCGTCGGGCCCGATGACCCCGGCCTTCTTCAGCGCCTCCAGATCCACCACCGTACCCTCGACCTTGGCGAGCTCATGCAGGCGCACTTCGGCGCGGCTCGCCTTGATGTCGGAGCGGAAGCCGACCTTGGGCATGCGGCGCTGCATCGGCATCTGGCCGCCCTCGAAGCCGACCTTGTGGTAGCCGCCCTTGCGGGCGCGCTGGCCCTTGGTGCCGCGACCGCAGGTCTTGCCCTGGCCGGCGGAGGCGCCGCGGCCGACGCGCAGCCGCGCACGGCGCGCGCCCCGAGCAGGTTTGAGTGTGTTGAGTCGCATAACTGTCAGGCGCCTTTCTCGATCTTGAGCAGGTGCACCGCGGCCCGGATCATGCCGCGGTTCTCCGGCGTATCGGCGACGGTCACGCTCTGGCGAATGCGCTTGAGGCCGAGGCCGCGCGCCGAGGCCTGGATGTTGCCGAGCTGCCCCGCCAGGCTCCTCGTGAGCGTGAGTCTGATCTGCTTGTCCGCCATGGTCTTCAGCCCGTGATCTCTTCGAGAGTCTTGCCGCGCTTCGCCGCGATGTCCTCGGGCGAACGGATCTTGGCGAGCGCGTTGATGGTCGCGCGCACCACGTTGATCGGGTTGCGCGAGCCGTAGCTCTTGGCGAGCACGTTGCGCACGCCGGCGCACTCGAGTACCGCGCGCATGCCACCGCCGGCGATGACGCCGGTACCGTCCGAGGCCGGCTGCATGTAGACGCGCGTCGCGCCGTGCGTGCCGGTGATCGCGTAGTAGAGCGAGTCGTTGCGCAATGCCACGTTGACCAGATTCTTGCGCGCCTGGGTCATGGCCTTGGAGATCGCCACCGGTACCTCGCGCGCCTTGCCGAAGCCGTAGCCGACCCGCCCGGCGGTGTCGCCGACCACGGTCAGCGCGGTGAAACCGAACTGGCGGCCACCCTTGACCACCTTCGCCGTTCGATTGACCGCAACCAGCTTCTCGACGAACTCGTCCGCCGGCTGACCTTTTTCCGCTCTTGCCATATGGTGCTACCTGCTCAGAATTCAAGACCCGCTTCGCGGGCTGCATCCGCGAGCGCCTTGACGCGCCCGTGGAACTGGAAACCGGACCGGTCGAAGGCCACCTTGCTGACACCCGCGGCCTTGGCCTTCTCGGCGATGGCGCGTCCCACGGCCTTGGCCGCCTCGACGTTGCCGGTCGCCTTCAATCCCTCGCGCACCTTCTCCTGCACGGTGGAGGCGGCGGCGATCACCCTGGCGCCCGCCGCGGTCGTCACCTGGGCATAGATATGCTTCGGGGTGCGATGCACCGTGAGGCGCGCGACGTCGAGCTCGCGGATGTGCGCGCGCGTCTTGATCGCGCGGCGCAGGCGGCGCTCCTTCTTGGTGGTGATCATGGGTTGTCATCGCCTCCGGCGAGGGTTCTAACGGGGTTCGCATGCGCGAACCCCGTGCATGTAACGGCGCTGCGCGCCGCAAGGAGCCGCATCACTTCTTCTTCCCCTCTTTGAGGGTGATCTGCTCACCGGTGTAGCGCACACCCTTGCCCTTGTAGGGCTCGGGCGGTCGCACGTGGCGGATCTCGGCCGCCACCTGACCCACCTTCTGCCGATCGATGCCCTTGATGAGGATCTCGGTCTGGCTCGGCGTCTCGATGACGATGCCTTCCGGGATCGGGAAGCTCACCGGGTGCGAGAAGCCGAGCGTCAGGTTCAGCGCCTTGCCCTGGACCGCCGCACGGAAACCGACGCCGACCAGCTCGAGCTTCTTCTCGTAGCCCTTGGTGACGCCGCGCACCATGTTGGCGAGATGCGCGCGCGTGGCGCCGGCGCGGGTGCGCGCCAGCTGCGGGTCGGTGAAGCTCACCCGCAGCGTCTTTTCCTTCTCCGCCACGGTCACGCCGGCGGTGAGCGGCAGACTGAGCGAGCCCTTCGCGCCCTTGATGGTCACCGCCTCGGCGGCGATGGTCGCGGTCACGCCCGCGGGCAGTTCGACCGGAGCTTTGGCAATTCTCGACATGATGGCTCTCTATAACCTCAGGCCACGATGCACAGGACTTCGCCGCCCTGGCCGATCGAGCGCGCCTGCTTGTCGGTCATGACGCCCTTGGGGGTCGAGACGATCACCGTCCCCATGCCCCCGAGGACCTTCGGCAGCTCATCCTTGCCGCGGTAGATGCGCAGCCCCGGGCGGCTGACGCGCTCCAGGCGGTCGATCACCGGCCGGCCTTCGAAGTACTTCAGCCCTATGGTGAGCCGCGGCTTGCCGCTGTCGGCCTCGAGGCGGAAATCGGCGATGTAGCCTTCGTCCTTCAGCACCTTGGCGATCGCGGTCTTCAAGCGCGAGGAGTCGAGGTGCACCTCGGCCTTGCCGGCCGTCTGGCCGTTGCGGATGCGGGTGAGGAGATCGGCAACAGGATCGGTCATGCTCATGCTGCGTTCCTCACCAGCTCGCCTTGGCCAGGCCCGGGATCTCGCCGCGCGCGAAGACCTCGCGGATCTTCACCCGCGACAGCCCGAACTTGCGGTACACGCCGCGCGAGCGGCCCGTGATCGCGCAGCGCTTACGCTGGCGCGACGGGCTCGCATCCCGCGGCATCGACTGCAAGGTCGACTGCGCTGCGGCGCGCTCCTCGGGCGAAGTGCGGGGGCTGCGGATCAGCTCCTTGAGCTTCGCGCGCCTGGCCGCGTACTGTTTCACGACACGTGCGCGACGCTTCTCGCGCTCAACCATGCTCGTCTTAGCCATAGACTTTAGCGGTTCCTGTCGTCCGGTTACTTCCGGAACGGGAAGTTGAATGCCTCGAGCAACGCTCGGCCGTGACGGTCGTCCTTCGCCGTCGTAGTAATCGTGATGTCCATGCCCCGCACCTGATCGATCTGGTCGTACTGGATCTCGGGGAAAATGATCTGTTCCTTGACGCCGAGCGAGTAATTACCCTGGCCGTCGAAGGAACGCGCCGACACGCCGCGGAAGTCGCGGATGCGCGGCATGGCGATGCTGATGAGGCGGTCGAGGAACTCGTACATGCGGGTTCCCCGCAGCGTCACCTTGGCACCGACCGCAAGTCCCGCGCGGATCTTGAAGGACGCGATCGCCTTGCGCGACTTGGTCACGAGCGGCTTCTGCCCGGTGATCTTGGTGAGATCGGCGACCGCGGCGTCCATGATCTTCTTGTCGGCGACCGCCTCGCCGACGCCCATGTTGATCGTGATCTTGGCGATGCGCGGTACCTGCATCACGTTGTCGATCTTGAGCTCCGAGCGCAGCTTCGGCACCACCTGCTGGCGGTAAAACGACTGCAGCCGCGGCGGTGCCGAGCGCTGATCGGCCACGCGATGCCCGTGGGCCTCGGGCTGCCTGGCGGCCTCGGCCTGCTTGGGAGCGTCCGCCTTCTTCTGCTTGCCGGCGGGCTTCTTGCCGGCCTCTTTGCCCGCAACCGCGTCAGACATCGAGCTGCTCTCCATTCGACTTGAAGAAGCGCACGCGCTTGCCGTCGGCGAGCGTCTTGATGCCGACGCGATCGCCCTTCTTCGCGGACGGATTCCACAGCGCGACCTTCGAGGCGGCGAGCGGCATCTCCTTCTCGATGATGCCGCCCTGCTTGTTGGCCTGCGGATTCGGCTTCTGGTGCTTCTTCACGCGGTTGATGCTCTCGATCACGACGCGGCCGTCGGCCAGCACCTGCAGCACCGCGCCCTTGCGGCCCTTGTCGCGTCCCGACAGCACCACCACCTGGTCACCCTTACGGATCTTGTTCATGACTTCACAGGACCTCGGGGGCCAGCGAGATGATCTTCATGAACTGCACGTTGCGCAGCTCACGCGTCACGGGCCCGAAGATGCGCGTGCCGATCGGCTCGAGCTTGTTGGTGAGCAGCACCGCCGCGTTGCCGTCGAACTTGATGAGCGAGCCGTCGGCGCGGCGCACGCCGCGCGTGGTGCGCACCACCACCGCGTCGTAGACCTCGCCCTTCTTCACCTTGCCGCGCGGAATCGCGTCCTTGACGCTCACCTTGATGACGTCGCCCACGGTCGCGTAACGGCGCCGCGTGCCGCCCAGCACCTTGATGCACATCAGGGTGCGTGCGCCGCTGTTATCGGCGGCATTGAGCATGGTGCGCATCTGAATCATGGTCAGGCCTTCTCGACGATCTCGACCAGCCGCCACGACTTGTGGCGCGACATGGGGCGGCAGGGCGTGATGACGACCAGATCGCCCTCCTTCGAGGAACCGTTCTCGTCGTGCGCCAGGAGCTTGGTCGTGCGGCGCATGTACTTACCGTACGCCGGGTGCTTCACCAGGCGCTCGATCTCCACCGCAATGGTCTTCTGCATCTTGTCGCTCACCACGCGTCCGGTGAGCGTGCGCCGGCCGCGCGTATCCATCACCTCCGCGGGAGCTGCGGCTGGGGCGCTCGCGGCGCTGTCAGCCACGGCCGGCGCGGCGGCGGCAGCCGGCCGCGCCTTGGCGTGCGGCTTTGCCCTGGCGGTCTTGGCCTTGGGGTGTGTCTTACCGGTCTTGGCCTTCGTCGGGCTCATTTCGCCTTACCTCCGCCTGCAATGTGCCTGGCTCGCAGCGCCGTTTTGACGCGCGCGATGTTGCGCCGCGCCGCACCGAACTGGTCGGGCTTGGGCTGCTGACCGGTAGCGCGCTGCATGCGCAGCGCGAACTGCTCCTTGCGCAGCGCGACCAGCTCGTCGGCGAGCTCCTTCTCCGAATGGGTGCGCAGCTTCTCGCGGAACTGCCGTACCTGGGCGAGTTTCATTTACCGAACCTGCCGTTTCACGAACGTGGTCGACACCGAGAGCTTCGAGCCCGCCAGGCGAAACGCCTCGCGCGCGGTCACCTCGTCGACCCCTTCCATCTCGAACAACACCTTGCCGGGCTGTACGCGCGCCACGTAGTACTCGACGTTGCCCTTGCCGGAGCCCATGCGGACCTCGAGCGGCTTCTTCGAGATCGGCACGTCGGGGAACACCCGGATCCAGATCTGGCCGCCGCGCTTCACGTAGCGCGCCATCGCGCGGCGCGCGGCCTCGATCTCGCGGGCCGTCATGCGCGCGCGGCTGGTCGCCTTGAGGCCGAACTCGCCGAAGGACACGTTGGCGCCGCGGGTCGCGAAGCCGGCATTGCGGCCTTTGAACTGCTTGCGGTACTTGGTGCGTTTGGGCTGCAGCATCTCGTTACGCCTTTATCCTCAGGCCTGCGGCGCCGGCTCGGCGGCGACCGGTGCGGCGGCAACCGGCGGCGGCACGGCGGCGGGCGGGGCGGCGGCGGCGGCGGCGGGCGCAGCCTCCTCGGTCGCGGCCTCCGCAGCGAGCTCAGCTTTGTCGAACACCTCGCCCTTGAAGATCCACACCTTGACGCCGATGACGCCGTAGGTGGTGTGCGCCTCGGACAGGCCGTAATCGATGTCGGCGCGGAAGGTGTGCAGCGGAATCCGCCCCTCGCGGTACCACTCGGTGCGCGCGATCTCCGACCCATTCAGGCGTCCCGACACGCGCACCTTCACGCCGAGCGCGCCCGAGCGCATGGTGCTCATCACGGCGCGCTTCATGGCGCGGCGGAACATCACGCGCTTCTCGATCTGCTGCGCGATGGAGTCCGCAACCAGCTGCGAGTCGAGCTCGGGCTTGCGGATCTCGGCGATGTTGAGGCGCACGTCGATGACCGACATGCCGAGCAGCGCCGCCGTTTCCAGGCGCAGCTTCTCGATGTCCTCACCCTTCTTGCCGATCACGATGCCGGGACGCGCGGTCTGGATGGTGATATTGACCTTCTTGGCGGCGCGCTCGATCTGGATGCGGCTGACGGAGGCCTCCTTGAGCTTCGCCTTGAGGAACTCACGTACGCGGAAGTCGGTGTGCACGTGCAGCGGAAACTGCTTCTTGCCCGCGTACCAGCGGCTGGTCCAGTCGCGGGTGATTCCGAGTCGGATCCCTAACGGATTGACCTTCTGACCCATGCGTTAATCCTTCTTCCCGTCGCTCACGCCGACGGTGATGTGACTGTTGCGCTTGACGATGCGCGTGCCGCGCCCCTTGGCGCGGGCGGCGAAGCGCTTCAACTGCGGGGCCGTGTCCACCTGGATGAGCGACACCTTGAGCAGGTCGATGTCCGCGCCGTGGTTGTGCTCGGCGTTGGCCACCGCCGACTCGAGCACCTTGCACACGAGCTTGGCGCCCTTCTTCGGCATGAACTTGAGCGTCGCGATCGCGTTGCCGACCGGCTTGCCGCGCACCACGTCGGCGACCAGCCGGCATTTCTGCGGGGAGATGCGCGCGTAGCGGAGTTTGGAGGTGACTTGCATGGTTCTCTTACCTGCCGCCTCAGCCGCCGCCCGGCGCCGGCGAGGCTTCGACCTTGCGGTCGCCCGAGTGCGCCTTGAAGGTGCGCGTCGGCGAGAACTCGCCGAGCTTGTGGCCCACCATGTTCTCGGTGATGAGCACCGGAATGTGCTGGCGGCCGTTGTGCACGGCGATGGTGAGTCCCACCATCTCCGGGACGACCATCGAGCGGCGCGACCAGGTCTTGATCGGCTTGCGGTCGTTCTTGGCGGACGCGACCTGCACCTTTCTGGCGAGGTGCAGATCGACGAACGGGCCCTTTTTCAATGAACGTGGCATGTGCGATGCGCTCCGATCAGCGGATGCGGTTCTTGCGGCGCTGGACGATCATGTTGTCCGTGCGCTTGTTGTGACGGGTCTTCAGGCCCTTGGCGTTCTGGCCCCACGGCGACACCGGGTGCGGGTTGCCCTGGCCGGACTTGCCCTCGCCGCCGCCGTGCGGGTGGTCGACGGGGTTCATGGCGAGTCCGCGCACCGTCGGGCGGATGCCGCGCCAGCGCTTGGCTCCTGCCTTGCCGTAGCTGCGCAGGTTGTGCTCATCGTTCCCCACCTCGCCGATGGTGGCGCGGCAGTCGATGTGCACCTTGCGGGTCTCGCCGGACTTGAGCCGCAGGTACGCGTAGATGCCCTCGCGCGAGGTGAAGTTCACCGAGCTCCCGGCACTGCGCGCCAGCTGGCCGCCGCGGCCGGGCTTGAGCTCGACGTTGTGGATGATCGAGCCGACCGGCACGTGGCGCAGCGTCATCGCGTTGCCCGGCTTGATCGGCGCATCGGCTCCCGAGCGCACTTCATCGCCCGCCTTGGAGCCCTTGGGTGCGAGGATGTAGCGCCAGTCGCCGTCCGGGTACTTGATGAGGGCGATGTGGCCGGTGCGGTTCGGATCGTACTCGAGCCGCTCGATGACGCCGGTGATGCCGTCCTTGTCACGCTTGAAGTCGATGACGCGGTACTTCTGGGCCGAGCCGCCGCCCTTGTGGCGCGTGGTGATGCGGCCGAAGTGGTTGCGCCCGCCGGTCTTGTGCTGGTGGGCGGTGAGCGCCACGCGCGGGCCGCCCTTGTGCAGGTGCGACCGGTCCACCTTGACGACGGCGCGCGTGCCGGGAGTGCGGGGCTTGTATTTGATGAGAGCCATAGCGATGCGGTCCTGTCAGGCCTTGGCGCGGGCTTCGTAGTCGATCGTCTGACCTTCGTTCAAGCTCACGTAGGCCTTCTTCCAGTCCTGGGTGCGCCCGGCGATGCGGCCGAAGCGGCGCTGCTTGCCGGGCTCGTTCACCACCTGGACGCCGGCGACCTTGACGTCGAACATGAGCTCGACCGCCTTCTTGATGTCGGTCTTGGTCGCCTCGCGCCGTACACGGAACGTGTACTGGTTGTGGTTCTGCATGGCGAGCGAGGTCTTCTCGGTGACGTGCGGAGCGATCAGTACGCTCATCAGCTGCTCTCTGGTCATGGCGTTCCGCCAACAGCTACGCGGCTCGCGCGGCGAGCCGCGCACATCAAGCTAAGAGTGGAAATCACTGCAGGCGCTCCTCGATCAGCTTCACGGCGCCGACGGTCATCAGCACCTTGTCATACGCGGCCAGCGAGACCGGGTTGAGCGCCGTCACCTCGAGCACCTCGACATGCGGGAGATTGCGCGCCGCGAGGGCGAGCTTCTGGTCCGTCGCCTCGACGACGATCAGCACCGAGGCGAGCGACCACTGCTTGAGCTGCGTGGCGAGCAGCTTGGTCTTCGGCTCACTCAGCTGGATGCCGTCGGTTACGAGCAGCCGCTCCGTGCGCGCGAGCTCCGACAGCATCGAGCGCAGCGCGCCGCGATACATCTTGCGGTTCACCTTCTGCTCGAAGTCGCGCGGCTTGGCGGCGAAGGTCTTGCCGCCGCCGACCCAGATGGGCGAGCGATTCGAGCCCGCGCGCGCCTGGCCGGTGCCCTTCTGCGCGTAGGGCTTCCTGCCGCCGCCACGCACCTCGGCGCGCGACTTCTGCGCCTTGGTGCCCGAACGCGCGGCATTACGGTAGGCGGTCAGTACCTGGTGCACGAGCGACTCGTTGAACTTGTGGCCAAAGGCGGCTTCAGACACCTGCACCGTCGCCCCGCCGTTCACTGACTTGAGCTGCATGGCTTACTTCTTCCCCTGCTTGGCCGGGTCCTTCGACGGCCCGGTGCCGGCCTTGATCGGAGCCAGGGTCTTGCGCTTGGCGCGACGCGCGGCCTTGAGCGAGGGGCGCACGATCACCTGACCACCCTCGACGCCGGGCACCGCGCCGCGGATCAGGAGCAGGTTCCGCTCGACGTCCACCTGCACGACGCGCAGGTTCTCGGTCGTGCGCCGCTGTACGCCCATGTGGCCGGACATGCGGCGGCCTTTGAAGACGCGGCCCGGCGTCTGGCGCTGGCCGATGGAGCCCGGCGAACGGTGCGACAGCGAATTACCGTGGGAAGCCATGCCGCCGGCAAAGTTGTGGCGCTTCATGACGCCCGCGAAGCCCTTGCCCATGGTGGTGCCGGTGACATCCACCGCCTGGCCTTCCTTGAAGAGGTCGGCCTTGATCTCGGCCCCGGCGGTGAGGTCGCTCGGGTCGGCCGCGGCGAGGCGGAACTCGACCAGCGCGCGGCCGGGAGCGACGCTCGCCTTGCCGTAGTGGCCGGCGACCGCCTTGGAATAGAGCTGCGGACGGCGCACGCCGTAGGTGACCTGGACGGCCCGATAGCCTTCCTTGTCCTGCGACTTCACCTGCGTGACGCGATTGGGCAGCACCTCGATCACGGTGACCGGCACTGTCTCGCCGGCGTCCGTGAAGACGCGCGTCATGCCGGCCTTGCGGCCGACGAGTCCGATTGCCATTTCTGTCCTCGCTCCGAAACCCATGGGCATGGAGCTAAGTTATTGAGACAACAGGAGATTTGCACCAGCCAAGGGCTGCGCAGGTCTCGAGTGGTCTTGGAGCCTCAAGCGCCCGCAGGGCCTCGCTCCAACCTCGCCCGATGCCGCTTACGCGACTGAGCCTCCGGAACCCGGGGGCCCAAAAGGGCGCGCAGTATAGGCGCGCCGCGGCGCTGGATCAACTCGGATTCGCCGTCAGGACAGGGGCGCCGCGTCCCCGTCCGCGCGGCTTCAATTCAGCTTGATCTGAACGTCGACGCCGGCCGGCAGGTCGAGCTTCATGAGCGCATCCACCGTCTTGTCGGTGGGGTTCATGATGTCCATGAGGCGCTTGTGGGTGCGCAGCTCGAACTGGTCGCGCGCGTCCTTGTCGGCGTGCGGTGAGACGAGCACGGTGAAGCGCTCCATCTTGGTCGGCAGCGGTACCGGGCCCTTGACCGTCGCGCCGGTGCGCTTGGCCGTCTCGACGATCTCCCGGGCGGAGCTGTCGATCAGGCGATGGTCGAACGCCTTCAAACGGATACGGATGTTCTGGTTTGCCATCGCCTGTGCCTGTCTTTCATTGGCTGAAATTGCCTGCGGCAATTTCAGCGGACCTCATCACTCCGAACCGGCGGCGGGCGAAAAGCGTAGTTTTTCGCCCGCGCGCGCTGGATGTACTACTTCAAAATCTTCGCCACGACGCCGGCGCCGACGGTTTTGCCGCCCTCGCGGATCGCAAAGCGCAGCCCCTGATCCATCGCAATCGGGTTGATCAACTCGATCGTCATCTTGATGTTGTCCCCGGGCATGACCATCTCCACCCCGGCGGGCAGCTCGATCGTCCCGGTCACATCGGTCGTGCGAAAGTAGAACTGCGGCCGGTAGCCCTTGAAGAACGGCGTGTGCCGGCCACCCTCTTCCTTCGTCAGCACGTACACCTCGCACTCAAAGTGCGTGTGCGGCGTGATGCTGCCGGGCTTGGCCAGCACCTGGCCGCGCTCGACTTCCTCGCGCTTGGTGCCACGCAGCAATACCCCCACGTTGTCGCCCGCCTGGCCCTCATCGAGGAGCTTGCGGAACATCTCCACCCCCGTGCACACCGTCTTCAGCGTCGGACGAATGCCAACGATCTCCACCTCATCGTTGACGCGCACAATGCCGCGCTCAATACGTCCCGTCACCACGGTGCCGCGGCCGGAGATCGAGAACACGTCCTCGACCGGCATCAGAAAGGGCTTGTCGACCTCGCGCTTGGGGATCGGGATGTAGTTGTCCATCTCCTCCACCAGCTTCACCACCGAGGGCACACCGAGCTCGCCCTTGTCGCCCTCGAGCGCCTTCAGCGCCGACCCAATCACGATCGGAGTCTTGTCGCCGGGAAACTTGTACACCGACAGGAGCTCGCGCACTTCCATCTCGACGAGCTCCAGCAGCTCCTTGTCGTCCACCATGTCGGCCTTGTTCATGTACACCACGATGTACGGCACGCCCACCTGGCGCGCGAGCAGGATGTGCTCACGGGTCTGGGGCATCGGCCCATCCGCCGCCGACACCACCAGAATCGCCCCGTCCATCTGCGCCGCCCCCGTGATCATGTTCTTCACGTAGTCGGCGTGTCCCGGGCAATCCACGTGCGCGTAGTGGCGCTTGGCGCTCTGGTACTCCACGTGCGCCGTCGAAATCGTAATGCCACGCGCCTTCTCTTCAGGCGCCTTGTCGATCTGGTCGTACGCCACGAACTGTCCGCCGTTCGTCTCGGCCATCACCTTCGTCAACGCCGCCGTCAACGTCGTCTTCCCGTGGTCTACGTGACCAATCGTCCCCACGTTCACGTGCGGCTTGTTGCGCTCGAATTTCTCTTTGGACATGGCGTAGATCCTTCAGCAGTTACTTCTTGATGATGCCGTCGGCGATGTTCGGCGGCACTTCGATGTACTTGGAGAACTCCATGGTGAAGGTCGCGCGGCCCTGGCTCATGGAGCGCACCGTGGTCGCGTACCCGAACATCTCCGACAGCGGCACGTCGGCCGTGATGGCCTTGCCCGCCGGACTCTCGTCCATGCCGGTGATCTGGCCACGGCGGCGGTTCAGGTCGCCGATCACATCCCCGGAGTACTCCTCCGGCGTCACCACCTCGACCTTCATGATGGGCTCGAGCAGCACCGGCCGTGCACGGCGGAAACCGTCCTTGAAGCCCATGGAGCCGGCGATCTTGAAGGCCATCTCGTTCGAGTCGACGTCGTGGTAGGAGCCGTCGAACAGCGTCACCTTCACGTCCACCACCGGGTAACCGGCGATGACACCGGTCTCCTCGGCCTCGCGAATACCCTTGTCGACCGCCGGTACGTACTCGCGCGGCACCGAGCCGCCGACCACGCCGTTGATGAACTCGTTCCCCTTACCCGATTCGTTCGGCTCGATCTTGAGCCACACGTGGCCGTACTGGCCGCGGCCGCCCGACTGGCGGATGAATTTGCCTTCGCTCTCGACCGTGCCGCGGATGGTCTCGCGGTAAGCGACCTGCGGCTTGCCGACGTTCGCCTCGACGTTGAACTCGCGCTTCATGCGGTCGACGATGATCTCGAGGTGCAGCTCGCCCATGCCCGAGATGATCGTCTGCGACGACTCCTGGTCGGTATGCACGCGAAACGAGGGATCCTCCTTGGCGAGGCGCTGCAGCGCGAGGCCCATCCTCTCCTGGTCCGCCTTGGTCTTCGGCTCCACCGCCACCGAGATGACGGGCGCGGGGAATTCCATCTTCTCGAGCCTGATCACCTTCTCGAGGTCGCAGAGCGTGTCGCCGGTGATGACATCCTTCAATCCCACCGCGGCGGCGATATCACCGGCGAGCACTTCCTTGATCTCGGTGCGATCGCTGGCGTGCATCTGCAGCAGACGCCCGATGCGCTCCTTCTTGCGCTTGGTCGGCACATACACCGTGTCGCCGGAGTTCAACACGCCGGAGTAGACGCGGAAGAACGTCAGGTTGCCGACGAAGGGGTCGTTCAGGATCTTGAAGGCGAGCGCGGAGAAGGGCTCGTCGTCGCTCGCCTTGCGGGTGGCCGGCTCGTCCCGGTCGTCCAGCCCTTTGACGTCCGGCATATCGACGGGCGAGGGCATGAACTCGATGACCGCATCGAGCAGGGCCTGCACACCCTTGTTCTTGAAGGCCGAGCCGCACATGGCGAGCACGACCTCGTTGCGCAGCGAGCGCTCGCGCAGCCCGGCGCGGATCTCGGCGTCGCTCAGCTGCTCGTGCTCCAGGTACTTGTGCATCAGGGTGTCGTTGGCTTCGGCGGCGGCCTCGATCATCTTGCCGCGGTACTCGTCGGCCTGCGCCCGGAGCTCCGGCGGGATCTCGCGGTACTCGAACTTCATTCCCTGGGTGTCCATGTCCCAGTAGATGGCCTTCATGCGGATCAGGTCGATGACGCCCTCGAAGTTCTCCTCGGCGCCGATCGGCAGCTGGATCGGGATCGGGTTGGCCCGCAGCCGCGCGCGGATCATGTCGACCACGCGCAGGAAGTTCGCTCCCGCGCGGTCCATCTTGTTGACGAAGGCGATGCGGGGCACGCGGTACTTGTTCATCTGCCGCCATACGGTCTCGGACTGCGGCTGCACGCCCGCGACCGAGTCGAACAGCGCCACCGCCGAGTCGAGCACACGCAGCGAGCGCTCGACTTCGATGGTGAAGTCGACGTGCCCCGGGGTGTCGAGGATGTTGATGCGGTGCTCGGGAAAGGTGCTCTCCATCCCCTTCCAGAAACAGGTGGTGGCGGCGGCGGTGATGGTGATGCCGCGCTCCTGCTCCTGCTCCATGTAGTCCATGACGGCCGCGCCGTCGTGCACCTCACCGATCTTGTGCGAGACGCCGGTGTAGAAAAGGATGCGCTCGGTGGTCGTGGTCTTGCCCGCATCGATATGGGCGGAGATCCCGATATTGCGATAGCGCTCGATGGGCGTCGCGCGTGCCACGATCAGTTCCTTTGAGCCTTACCAGCGGTAATGGGCGAAGGCCTTGTTGGCCTCGGCCATACGGTGTGTGTCCTCGCGCTTGCGCACCGCGGCGCCGCGGTTCTCGGAGGCATCCATCAGCTCATGCGCCAGGCGGAACGCCATGGACTTCTCGCTCCGGTCGCGCGCGGCCTCGATGACCCAGCGCATGGCGAGTGTCTGACGGCGCGTGGAGCGCACTTCGACGGGCACCTGGTAGGTGGCGCCGCCGACGCGGCGCGACTTCACTTCGACCACGGGCTTGACGTTGTCGAGCGCGCTGGACAGCACCTCGATCGCCTCCCCGCCCTGCTTGCCGGTCTTCTCGGTGATGCGGTCGAGCGCGCCGTAGATGATGCGCTCGGCGGCGGACTTCTTGCCGCTCTTCATGATGACGTTCATGAACTTGGCAAGCATCTCGTTGTTGAACTTCGGGTCCGGCAGAATGCTGCGGACCGGTGCCTGGGCACGACGCGACATGGCTTAGATCCCCTTACTTCTTCGGGCGCTTGGCGCCGTACTTGGAGCGCCCCTGCTTGCGCTCGCCGACACCGGCACAGTCGAGCGTGCCGCGCACGGTGTGGTAGCGCACGCCCGGCAGGTCCTTGACGCGCCCGCCGCGGATGAGCACCACCGAGTGCTCCTGGAGGTTGTGGCCCTCGCCACCGATGTAGCTCGTGACCTCGTAGCCGTTGGTGAGGCGCACGCGGCACACCTTGCGCAGTGCCGAGTTCGGCTTCTTCGGCGTCGTGGTGTAGACGCGCGTGCAGACCCCGCGCTTCTGGGGGGAAGCCCCGAGCGCCGGTACCTTGGTTTTCTCTTTCCCCATCCGGCGCGGTTGCCGGATGAGCTGACCCGTGGTCGCCATCGTTACTCTCGTCTCCAAGCTCTAGGTGCGGGGGTGGTTACTCGCACGATGAAGCGGCCCAGAAGAACAGGGCCGCCAGTCAGGCGGCCCGGTGCTTCTAAGTCGCTGTTTCCGGTGCCGGCGTGCTAATGGAGGGCCGGCCCGACAAAGGCCGGCGATTCTAGGTACGGCCTTGGGGAGTGTCAACCGCCAGCCGGGCGCGGCTTGCTGCTTTGCGATTGATTTGTCCCCACGGGACATTACGATAGGGATAAACGGGCACCGGACGCTCACCCAGCGCCGTGCCCCATACCAAAGTGATCGTCCCCGGATCGTCCGGGCGGCTCAGGGGATCAAGTGCGCAGCAGGGTTTTCAGCTGGCTTTTGGGAGTGGCGGCGTGCCTGTCCGGCGCGGCGCCGGCGGCCGGGGCTACGCCCGTGTCGCCCCCGGAGCCGGCCGCCGGCGGTCCCATCGCCGTCGAGGTGCTCGACCCCACGGACATAAGCCCGACGGTCGAGGCCGTCACGGGCGGGGCGCTCGACCCCCACTTCAAGCCCTTCAAGTCCCGCGGCTCGCACTTCATCACTTCGACGCTCTGGTTCCGCCTGCCGCCGCCGGCTTTGGCGCTGGGGCCGGGGACGGCGGTGCTCTGGGCCCGCTCGGGCACGAGCCAGCCGGTCGAGCTCTTCGGCCGCCGGGGCGGCGCCGTGGTCCCCCTCACGGTAACCACCGTCGTGCCGCAGTTCGGCGGGGCGCAGGACACGCTTTTCGGCTTAAGTCCGCCGCTCGATGCGGGCGCTGTGGTCTATGCCCGGGTCACGCGCACCGGGAGCACCGCGACCGATCTGCAGTTCGGCACCTCGACGCTCGAGTACAAGCTCGGCTGGGCGGCGGCCCATGCCCGCATCATCGCCCAGGTGTTCGGGGCGCTCATCGCGATGTCACTGTGCGCGGTACTGGTGCGCTTCCTCCTCACCGACCGGCTCTATCCGCTCTACGGGATGCTGTTCTCGCTCCAGGCGCTCTATCTCGCCTACTTCTCCGGTGAGGGCTTCCGCTGGCCGATCCTCGGTTTCTTCGGGCGGCCGCTCGGCAGCTACGCCTGGAACGTGCCGATCGCGGTGAGCGGTGCGGCGGCGGCGCTGTTCGTGCGCGAGTTCGCGCATCTGCGTACTTTCTCCGAGCGCGTCTACCGCATCTTCGGCGGCCTCGCGATCGCATTTCTGGTGCTCGCGGCGGCCAACCTGCTGCGTCCATTCGGGCTCGCGCCCGTGGTCGCGGCCGTCGGCAATCTCATGTTCCTCGGCAGCGCGATTTTCACCCTGACGGTCTCCTTCCTTGCGTGGCGCCATGGCAACCGCGCGGCAGGCTGGCTCCTCGTCGCCTGGGCATTGCTGTGCACCTTCCAGATCGCCACCACGGTATGGCTGCTCTACGGGCGTGCCGACAATGCCGGGGGACTCCTCTATTACGGACTCGCCCCGTCCATGGTCGCCGCAGCGGTGCTGATCGCGCTCGGAGTCTCGGACCGCATGCGCGCGCAACACGTCGCGCTCACCCAGGCGGAGCGGCGTGCGCAGACCGACGCGCTGACGGGAGTCCTCAACCGCGCGACGCTCGTCGAGCGGCTCGAATCGCTGTGCACGCGCTTCAAGCCGCGGGGACTCCCGGTGTCGGTGCTGTTCATCGACCTCGATCACTTCAAACAGATCAACGACTCCTACGGACACGCCGCGGGCGATGCCTGCCTCGCCGCGGTGGTCGCGCCGATCCAGGCGGAGCTGCGTCAGTCGGACCTCGTCGGCCGCTACGGAGGCGAAGAGTTCGTGGTGGTGCTGACGGGCGCGGATCTGGCGGCGGCGGAGCCGGTCGCGCAGCGCATCTGCAAGCGCATCGCGGACGTGCGCATCGAGGGGTTCGGCACGCCGATCCGCCTCACCTGCAGCATCGGCGTCGCGGGAAGTGACGCGCTCGGAGTGTGGGGTCAGCATCTGATCGCGTACGCCGACTCGGCGCAGTACGCCGCCAAGCGCTCGGGGCGCAACCAGGTGCAGCTGGCCGCCGCGCTCGCGGCCTGAGATCCCGTGGCCCGGCGAGGCCTATGAACGTCCGCGGCGCACTGCCAGCCGATATCCCCCAGCTGCTCGCCCTGGTGCGCCGCTACTGGGAGTTCGAGGCGATCGAGGGCTTCGAGGCGCTGCGCATCGAGCTCACTCTGAAGCAACTGCTCGCGGATCCGCGGCTGGGCGCCGTCTGGGTGGCGCAGGACCGCGGGCAACTGCGCGGCTACCTCATCGCGGTGCTGGTCATGAGCCTCGAGCACGGCGGTCTCATGGCGGAGGTGGACGAGCTCTTCGTGCTCCCGGAAGCGCGCGGACACGGACTCGGCGCGCAACTGCTCACGGCGGCCGAGGCCGCACTCGGTGCCCGCGGCTGCGTACGGCTGCAGCTGCAGCTCGGAGTAGCGAACGAGGCCGCACGCGCCTTCTACGCGCGCAACGGCTACACCGCCCGCGACGGCTACCGGCTGTTCGACAAGGCGCTGTCGGGGCAAGGCACCACCTGAGGCTCGCGCTCCGCGCGGCGCGCAGCCCCCTCGCCTCATCGCAGCGCGCAACACCCGCGACCGTGCCGCAGCGCATACTGCCGCCCACGCGCCGCCCCGTCGCGCCGCGCGAGGGAGCTCCCATGCCTCAGGTGCCTCATCCGCGACGCCGCCTGCTCTTGAGCGCGGTGGCGCTGCTCAGCCTCGGAACGCTCGCCGCGACGAGCGCAGTGGCCGACATCTATGACGATGCGGTCGCCCACTCCGGGCGCAGCGCCGCGGACCTCAAGCGCGACCCCATCGACCGCCCGGCGGACATGCTGCGGCTCGCCGGTCTCAAGCCCGGCATGCAGGTCGCCGACTTCATGGCGGCGGATGGCTACTACAGCGAGCTCGCAAGCTACGTCGTGGGACCCGAGGGCCACGTGCTGCTCCTCAATAACGCCACCTGGGACTACTGGAGCGGCAATCACTGGAAGGAGCGCATCGCGGGCCGGCTGCCGAACGTCGAGCACCGCACCATCGACGCCGAGCACATCGATGTCCCCGATCACTCGCAGGACGCCGTGCTGCTCATCAAGGCGTACCACGACTTCTACGCGATCGATGACGACCCGCAGGCCCGGTGGCCGCGCTTCGACGTGGGGCGCGTGGTCTCCGAGGTCGCAAGGATGCTGAAGCCCGGCGGCATCCTGCTGCTCGTCGATCACTCCGCCAAGCCCGGCACCGGCACCTCGGCCGCGACTTCCCTGCACCGCATCGACGAGGCCTATACGCGCCAGGAGTTCGAGAAGCACGGCTTCACGCTCGTTCGCTCGAGTGACCTGCTGCGCCGGCCGGACGATCCACGCGAGCAGATCAGCTACAAGGGGCCGATGGTCGGCAAGACCGACCGCTTCGTGCTGGTGTTCCGCAAGAGTCGCTGATTCCGACAACTCGCTCTCACCTTCAGGGACCCGTGAGCGGCGACTCCTACAACCTCGATCGCTTCCTGCAAGCCCAGCACGACTGCTACAGCCGCGTGCTCGAGGAGCTGGCGGCGGGCGAGAAGACCAGCCACTGGATGTGGTTCATCTTTCCGCAGCTCAAGGGCCTCGGGCTCAGCGCGACCTCGCGGCGCTTCGGGCTCGCGGGCCTCGAAGAGGCGCGCGCCTATCTCGCGCATCCGCTCCTCGGACAGCGTCTGCGCGCATGCGCGCGAGCCTTACTCTCGATCGAGGGCCGCAGCGCGCACCAGATCTTCGGCAGTCCGGATGACCTGAAGCTGCGCTCTTGCCTGACGCTGTTCGCCGCGGCGGCGGCGTCCGGTCCGGGAGCGGATGAGCGTGTATTCGGCGAGGCGCTCGGGAAGTACTACGGCGGCGAGCCCGATCCGCGCACCCTCGAGCTGCTGGTCGTCAGAGCTATTTCTTCTTCGGCTTCCTGAACTTCAACAGGAACTGATCGGTGTGCCCCTGGATGGCACCCTCGAAGACCTTGGCGGTGTGCGGGTCGCCCTTGTTCCGCAGGATGTCGCTCTCGCCCACGAGCTCAAAGCCCGTAGCCTTCAGCTCCTGCTTGACCGTCTCTTCGTCGATCCGGTGCAGGGTGTGGGTGTCGCGTGCGCCGGAGCCGGCCTGCGCGGCGTGATCCAGCACGAAGTAGACGCCGCCGGGCTTGAGCGCAGCGAAGATCGCCTTGTTGAGCGTCGCGATCTGGGGATCCGAGAGGTTATGGAAGTCGTGATAGTTCTGCGTGGTCCACACGACATCGAAGCTGTTGGTCGGCTTGACGTCGACCAGGCGGTCGAGCGTCACCTTCACGTTGCCGTAGTGGGGGTCGGCCGCGAGCGCCACGATCGGCGGCGCCGCGGCGCCCGGCTTGGGCGTCGCGATGGCGTACACGGACACCTGGCCCCTGGTGCCGACGACCGCGCTCAGCATGCGACTGTAATAGCCACGGCCCGGGGCGAGCTCGAGCACCCAGTCGCCGGGCTTCACGCCGGCGAAGGCGAGCGTCTCGGCGGGCTTGCGGTTGGCGTCCTTCGCGGTGTCGGTCGCGGGTCGCGCCTTGTCGGCGACCGCGTCGGTGACGTATTTAGGTATCGAGCGGTGATGGGCGGCATAGGCGCCCTGCGTTGCCGCACCCAGGGTCAGCAGGGCCGCGGCCGCCAGAATCGCTGCACGTTCCATGGATCGCCTCCGCTTGGTGGTTGCTCCGAAAGGCCCGCCACTCTAACAGGACGGTGTGCGGCGGGTATGCAGCGCCTCCATCGTTCCGCCGCACTGCAGCGGCGGTACGCCGCGCCCGCGGGCCCGTCAGACCTCGAGCCGCTGCCGCAGCCGCTGTCGCACACCGGGCCACTCGGCGGCGATGATGGAGAAGCGCGCCGAATCGCGCGGAATGCTGTCGCTCGCGAGCCGATGGGCGCGCAGCGCCCCCTCGAACACCGCGCCCAGGCGCGCGAGCGCGTCGCGGGAACGCTCGTTGCGCAGGTCGGTGTGGAAACACACGCGATGCACGCGCCAGCGCTCGAACGCATGCTCGAGCATCAGGAGCTTGGCCTCGGTGTTGGCGGCCGTGCGGATGGCGGAGGCGGCGAGCCAGGTGTAACCGATCTCGCAGCCGTCGGGTCCGCCGCGCCGTGCCTCGGCGTGACCGGCCGGCCACTCCCAGCGCTCGATGAGAAAGAAGCGCGTGGAGCCGATGACCTTGCCGTCGGCGAGGCGCACGGTGGCGAAGGGCAGCGCCGTGCCCTCCTCGCGCCAGCGCACCGCGGTGTCCACGTAGCGCGTCATCCCGGCCAGATCCGCCGGAATGGTGGTCCAGTGATAGAGGCTCGGGTCCTCGGCGGCCGCCGCGACCAGCCCCGGTGCGTGGGCGCGCGCGAGAGGCTCGAGGCGCACGTGACGGCCGCGGAGTGTCGTGTCGCTGCTCACCCGGGGATCATACCGCCGTCCAAAAAAAACGGGCTGGCGACTCGGCCCAGCCCGTTTGAGCTCCATCGCGCCCCGCGGGGAGGCACGCGCGTCGCGTGCTAGCTCGCGGCGCTCTCCGACTCTTCTCCGACGCTCGCCCCTTCCTCGGTCTCGGGAAGCCCGCCGCCGACGTCCATGAAGGAGCGGCGCTCGGTGCCCTCGAGCTTGCGACGGCGCGACTCGTGGGCCGCGAAGCCCGTGCCCGCCGGGATGAGGCGTCCGACGATGACGTTCTCCTTGAGTCCGCGCAGGTCGTCCTTGAGACCGCGCACCGCGGCCTCGGTCAGCACGCGGGTGGTCTCCTGGAACGAAGCCGCGGAGATGAACGACTCGGTGGCGAGGCTCGCCTTGGTGATGCCGAGCAGCACCGGCTGCAGCCGTGCCACCTTCTTGCCGCCCTGCTGGGCGCGATCGTTCACATCCAGCGCACGCGCCCGGTCGAGCTGCTCACCGCGCAGCAAGGTCGTCTCGCCGGCCTCCTGCACCTCGGTCTTGCGCAGCATCTGGCGGATGATCACCTCGATGTGCTTGTCGTTGATCTTCACGCCCTGCAGGCGGTAGACGTCCTGGATCTCGCGCACCAGGTAGTTGGCGAGCGCCTCGACGCCCTGCAGGCGCAGGATGTCGTGCGGGATTTGGCTCGCCGTCGGCGATCACTTCGCCGCTCTCGACCGTCTCGCCCTCGAACACGTTGAGCTGACGCCACTTCGGGATCAGCTCCTCGTACTTCTCCTTCTCACCCTCATCGGAGGTGATGATCAGACGGCGCTTGCCCTTGGTCTCCTTGCCGAAGCTGACGGTGCCGGACTTCTCGGCGAGGATCGCCGGGTCCTTCGGCTTGCGCGCCTCGAACAGATCCGCGACGCGCGGCAGGCCGCCGGTGATGTCGCGGGTCTTGGAAGACTCCTGCGGGATGCGCGCGATGACATCGCCCACCGACACGCGTGCGCCGTCCGTGAGGCTGACGAGCGCGCCCGGCGGCAGCGTATAGACCGCCGGAATCTCGGTGTTGGCGAAGGTCACTTCCTTGCCCTTGCCGTTGACCAGCTTGATGGTCGCACGCAGGTCCTTGCCGCCGCGCTGCTTCATGTCGAGCACCACGGTCGAGGTGAGACCCGTGACGTCGTCCACCTGTGAGGTGACGGTGAGTCCGTCGACGAAGTCCTGGAACTTCACGAACCCCGCGACCTCGGTGATGACCGGGTGGGTATGCGGGTCCCAGGTCGCGATGACCTGGCCGGAACTCACCGTGGCGCCTTCCTTGACGCTGATGACGGCACCGTAGGGGATCTTGTAGCGCTCGCGCTCGCGGCCGAAATCATCGACCACGCCGAGCTCGCCCGAGCGCGACACCGCCACCAGGTGTCCCTTCTCGTGCTGCACCGTCTTCACGTGGTGGAGGCGGATCAGGCCCTTGTTGCGCACCTCGACGCTGGAAGCCGCCGCCGCCCGCGATGCCGCACCACCGATGTGGAAGGTGCGCATGGTGAGCTGCGTGCCGGGCTCGCCGATCGACTGTGCGGCGATGACGCCCACGGCCTCACCGATCGAGATCGGCCGGCCGCGCGCCAGATCGCGCCCATAGCAGCGCGAGCACACGCCGTAACGCGTCTTGCAGGTGATGGGCGAGCGGACCTTGATCTGATCCACGCCCTCCTGCTCGAGCAGCCGCACCATCTTCTCGTCCAGCAGCGTGCCGTTCTCGATCAGCACTTCCTTCGGCGCGCCGGGCTTGAGGATGTCTTCCGCCAGCACGCGCCCCAGCACTCGCTCGCCGAGTGCCTCGACGACATCGCCCCCCTCGACGAGCGGGGTCATGGTGAGGCCGTTGCTCGTGCCGCAGTCCGGCTCGGTCACCACCAGGTCCTGCGCCACGTCGACCAGGCGCCGGGTCAGGTAACCCGAGTTGGCGGTCTTCAGCGCCGTGTCCGCGAGGCCCTTGCGGGCGCCGTGGGTGGAGATGAAGTACTGCAGAACGTTCAGCCCCTCACGGAAGTTCGCCGTGATCGGCGTCTCGATGATCGAGCCGTCGGGCTTGGCCATGAGGCCGCGCATGCCGGCCAGCTGGCGAATCTGCGCGGCGGAACCGCGCGCGCCCGAGTCGGCCATCATGAAGATGGAGTTGAAGGACTTCTGCTTGTGGTGGCCACCGCGCAGATCCGTCGCCTCCTCGGTGCCGAGCTTCTCCATCATGGCCTTCGCCACCTGGTCATTCGCTCGCGACCAGATATCGACGACCTTGTTGTAGCGCTCGCCGTTGGTGACGAGACCGGACGCGTACTGGTCCTGGATCTCCTTCACCTCGTTATCGGCGGAGGTGACGATGCGGGTCTTCTGCTCCGGAATGACGATGTCGTCGATGCCGAAGGAGACGCCCGCGCGGGTGGCGTAGTGGAAGCCGGTGTACATGAGCTGGTCGGCGAACACCACGGTTTCCTTGAGCCCCAGCGCCCGGTAACAGGCGTTGATGGTCGCGGAGATCGCCTTCTTGGTCATGTCCTGGTTGATGAGGTCGAAGGACAGACCCTTCGGCAGGATTTCGAACAGCAGTGCCCGGCCGACGGTCGTGTCGACCACGCGGACGCGGTCGGTGAGCACACCGCCCTCGCCCTTGATCGTCTCGCGCAGGCGCACCTTGCACCTGGCCTGCAGGTCCACGCCACGGCTCTCGTAGCCGCGGTGCACTTCGCCGACGTCGGAGAAGAACATGCCCTCGCCCTTGGCTCCGATGCGCTCGCGCGTCATGTAGTAGAGCCCGAGGACCACGTCCTGCGACGGCACGATGATCGGGTCACCGTTCGCCGGGGACAGGATGTTGTTGGAGGACATCATGAGCGCGCGCGCCTCGAGCTGGGCCTCGAGCGAGAGCGGCACGTGCACGGCCATCTGGTCGCCGTCGAAGTCGGCGTTGAACGCCGTGCAGACCAGCGGGTGCAACTGGATCGCCTTGCCCTCGACGAGCAACGGCTCGAACGCCTGGATGCCGAGGCGGTGCAGCGTCGGTGCGCGGTTGAGCAGCACCGGATGCTCGCGGATGACTTCCTCGAGAATGTCCCACACCTCCGCTCCCTCGCGCTCCACCAGGCGCTTGGCGGCCTTGATGGTGGAAGCATCGCCGCGCAGCTGCAGCTTCTGGAAGATGAAGGGCTTGAAGAGCTCGAGCGCCATCTTCTTCGGCAGACCGCACTGGTGCAGGCGCAGCTGCGGGCCGACCACGATGACCGAGCGGCCCGAGTAGTCGACGCGCTTGCCGAGCAGGTTCTGACGGAAACGGCCCTGCTTGCCCTTGATCATGTCGGCGAGCGACTTCAGCGGGCGCTTGTTGGTGCCGGTGATGGCACGTCCCCGGCGGCCGTTATCGAGCAGCGCATCGACCGCTTCCTGCAGCATGCGCTTCTCGTTGCGCACGATGATGTCGGGCGCGTTCAGCTCGAGGAGGCGCCGCAGGCGGTTGTTGCGGTTGATGACGCGACGGTAGAGGTCGTTCAGGTCGGAGGTCGCGAAGCGGCCGCCGTCGAGCGGCACCAGCGGGCGCAGATCCGGCGGCAACACCGGCAGCACCGTCAGCACCATCCACTCGGGCTTGTTGCCCGATTCGACGAACGACTCGATGAGCTTGAGCCTCTTGGAGAGGCGCTTGAGCTTGGTCTCGGACGAGGTGCCGGCCATCTCCTCGCGCACCTTGACGGTCTCGGCGCTGAGATCGATGGTGCGCAGCAGCTCGAACACGGCCTCGGCGCCCATGCGGGCGTCGAACTCATCGCCGTGCTCCTCGATCGCCTCGAGGTACATCTCATCCGTCAGCAGCTGGCCACGCTGCATCGGTGTCATGCCGGGCTCGATGACCACGAAGGCTTCGAAGTACAGCACGCGCTCGATCTCGCGCAGCGTCATGTCGAGCATCAGGCCGATGCGGCTCGGGAGCGACTTCAGGAACCAGATATGCGCGGTCGGGCTGGCGAGCTCGATGTGGCCCATGCGCTCGCGGCGCACCTTGGCCTGCGTCACTTCGACGCCGCACTTCTCGCAGACGACGCCGCGGTGCTTGAGCCGCTTGTACTTGCCGCACAGGCACTCGTAGTCCTTCACGGGCCCGAAGATCTTGGCGCAGAACAGCCCGTCCCGCTCCGGCTTGAAGGTGCGGTAGTTGATGGTCTCGGGCTTCTTCACCTCGCCGTACGACCAGGCGCGGATCATCTCCGGCGATGCCAGTCCGATCTTGATCGAATCGAAATGCTCGACCGGAGCGTGCTGCCTGAAAAGCTTGAGTAGGTCTTTCATGAGTTAGTCCTGCTCCAGTTCCATGTTGATGCCGAGCGAGCGGATTTCCTTCACGAGTACGTTGAAGGACTCCGGCATGCCGGCATCCATCTGGTGGTTGCCGTCGACGATGTTCTTGTACATCTTGGTGCGGCCGTTCACGTCGTCCGACTTGACGGTCAGCATTTCCTGCAGCGTGTAGGAGGCGCCGTAGGCCTCGAGCGCCCACACCTCCATCTCACCGAAGCGCTGGCCGCCGAACTGCGCCTTGCCGCCGAGCGGCTGCTGGGTGACCAGGCTGTAAGGCCCGGTCGAGCGCGCGTGCATCTTGTCGTCGACGAGATGGTTGAGCTTCAGCATGTACATGTAGCCGACCGTCACCTGCCTCTCGAAACGCTCGCCGGTACGGCCGTCGTAGAGATAGGTCTGGCCGTTGAGCGGCAGATCGGCGAGCTTCAGCATGCGCTTGATCTCCTGCTCGCTCGCACCGTCGAACACCGGCGTCGCCATGGGCACGCCGTGCGAGAGGTTCTTCGCGAGCTCCGTCAGGTCCGCATCACCGAGCGAATCGATGTCCTCGCGCTGGCCGCCGGTCTCGTTGTAGATCTGCTTGATGAAACCGCGCAGCTCCACGGCCGCCGCCTGCGCCTCCAGCATCCTGCCGATCTTGAGTCCGACGCCCTTGGCCGCCCAGCCGAGGTGCGTCTCCAGCACCTGGCCGACGTTCATACGCGAAGGCACGCCGAGCGGGTTCAGCACCACGTCCACCGGGGTACCGTCCTCGAGGTACGGCATGTCCTCGACCGGAACGATGGTCGAGATCACGCCCTTGTTGCCGTGGCGGCCGGCCATCTTGTCGCCGGGCTGCACGCGGCGCTTCACCGCGAGGTACACCTTCACCATCTTCAGGACGCCCGGGGCGAGGTCGTCGCCCGCGGTGATCTTGGCGCGCTTGTCGTCGACGCGCTTCTCGAACGCCTTGCGCTGGAGCTTCAGACGCTCCGAGGCCTGCTCGAGCTGGCTGTTCGCGTCCTCGTCCTCGAGGCGGATCTCGAACCACTCCTCGCGCGGCACCTCATCGAGGTACTCGCCGCTGACCCTGGTCCCCGCCTTGAGCTTGCGCGGTCCGCCGGCTGCGCTCTGGCCCATGAGCATGCCGCGCACGCGCTGGAACAAGTCGTCCTCGAGGATGCGCTGCTGATCGGCGAAGTCCTTGCGGACCCGCTCGATCTCGGCCTTCTCGATCGAGAGCGCGCGCGAGTCCTTCTCGACGCCGTCGCGCGTGAACACGCGCACGTCGATCACGGTGCCGTCCATGCCGGGCGGCACGCGCAGCCCCGTGTCCTTCACGTCGGAGGCCTTCTCGCCGAAGATCGCCCGCAGCAGCTTCTCCTCCGGCGTCAGCTGCGTCTCGCCCTTCGGGGTCACCTTGCCGACCAGGATGTCGCCGGCCTTCACTTCCGCACCGATGAAGGCGATGCCCGCCTCATCGAGCTTGGCGAGCGCCGTGTCGCCCACGTTGGGGATGTCGGCGGTGATCTCCTCCGGTCCCAGCTTGGTGTCGCGGGCGACGCAGGTGAGCTCCTCGATGTGGATGGTGGTGAAGCGGTCTTCCTGCACCACGCGCTCGGAGATGAGGATCGAGTCCTCGAAGTTGTAGCCGTTCCAGGGCATGAACGCGACCAGCAGGTTCTGACCCAGGGCCAGTTCCCCCAGGTGCGTCGAAGGGCCGTCCGCCAGCACGTCGCCGCGCGCGATCACATCGCCCGCGTTCACCAGCGGCCGCTGGTTGATGCAGGTGTTCTGGTTCGAGCGCGTGTACTTGGTGAGGTTATAGATGTCGACACCGGGCTCGCCGGCGGTCGTCTCCTCGTCGTTGACGCGCACCACGATGCGGGACGCATCGACCGAGTCCACCGCGCCGCCGCGGCGCGCCACCACGGTGACGCCCGAGTCGATCGCCACGGGGCGCTCCATGCCGGTACCGACCAGCGGAGTCTCGCTGCGCAGCGTCGGCACCGCCTGGCGCTGCATGTTCGAGCCCATGAGCGCGCGGTTGGCGTCGTCGTGCTCGAGGAACGGGATGAGCGAGGCCGCCACCGACACGATCTGCTTAGGACTCACGTCCATGTAGTTGATGCGCTCGCGCGGCATCAGCGTGAACTCGTTCTGGAAACGGCAGGACACCAGCTCGTCGCTGAACTCGCCCTTCGATCCCAGCACCGCGTTCGCCTGCGCGATCGCGAACTCGCCTTCCTCGATGGCCGACAGGAAGTCGATCTTGTCGGTGACGCGACCGTCCACCACGCGCCGGTACGGCGTCTCGAGGAAGCCGTACTGGTTGGTGCGCGCGTAGACCGAGAGTGAATTGATGAGGCCGATGTTCGGACCTTCCGGCGTCTCGATCGGGCAGACGCGCCCGTAATGCGTCGGGTGCACGTCGCGCACCTCGAAGCCGGCGCGCTCGCGCGTGAGTCCACCCGGCCCGAGCGCCGAGACACGCCGCTTGTGCGTGACCTCGGAGAGCGGGTTGTTCTGGTCCATGAACTGCGAGAGCTGCGAGGAGCCGAAGAACTCCTTCACCGCGGCCGCCACCGGCTTGGCGTTGATCATCTCCTGGGGCATCAGCGGCTCGGTCTCGGCGATCGTCAGGCGCTCCTTGACGGCGCGCTCGACGCGCACCAGGCCGACGCGGAAGGCGTTCTCCGCCATCTCGCCGACGCTGCGCACGCGGCGATTGCCGAGATGGTCGATGTCGTCCACCTGGCCGTTGCCGTTACGGATGTCGATCAGCACCCTGAGCACGTCGAGGACGTCGGACATGTTGCCGTACTGCGCCACCAGGCGCTTGGAGAGCTCATCCGTGCGCGTGCTCGCGTACTTGAAGTCGTAGAGGATGCCGGAGCCGAGGATCTCCTTGCGGCCCACGCGGCGGTTGAACTTCATGCGGCCGACGCCCGAGAGGTCGTAGCGCTCGGGGTTGAAGAACAGATTGGCGAACAGGTTCTCGGCCGCGTCCTTGGTCGGCGGCTCGCCGGGTCGCATCATGCGATAGATCTCCACCAGCGCCTCGAGGCGCGTCTTGGTGGGATCGATGCGCAGCGTGTCGGAGATGTACGCACCGCGGTCGAGGTCGTTCACGTAGAGGGTGTTGACCTGGGCGATGTTCGCCTCGATCAGCTTCTCCACGGATGCCGCGGTCAGCACCTCGTTGGCCTTGGCGAGGATCTCGCCGGTGTCGGTGTTGACCACGTCGTGGGCGAGGACCTTGCCGTAGACGTACTCGCGCGGCACGCGCAGGCGCGTGACCTTGGCGTCTTCGAGCTGGCGGACGTGCCGGGCGGTGATGCGCCGGCCTTCCTCGACGATCACCTGATCGCCGATGCGGATCTCGAAGGTCGCGGTCTCGCCGCGCAGGCGCTGCGGCACCAGCTGCAGCGCGACCTCGTCACGGCTGAGAAAGAACGTGTTGGTCTCGAAGAAGGTCGCGAGGATCTCGCTCTCGTTCATGCCGAGCGCACGCAGGATGATGGTGACCGGGAGCTTGCGCCGCCGGTCGATGCGCGCGAACACGCAGTCCTTCGGATCGAACTCGAAGTCGAGCCACGAGCCGCGGTAAGGAATGATGCGCGCGGAGAACAGCAGCTTCCCCGAGGAATGGGTCTTGCCGCGGTCGTGATCGAAGAACACGCCCGGGCTGCGGTGCAGCTGGGAAACGATGACGCGCTCGGTGCCGTTGATGACGAAGGTGCCGTTGTCGGTCATGAGCGGCAGCTCGCCGAGGTACACCTCCTGCTCGCGCACGTCCTTGACCGGCTTCTTGGCGCCGGCGGCTTCCTTGTCGAGCACGATCAGGCGCACCTTGACGCGCAGCGGGGCTGCGTAGGTGAGGCCGCGCAGCTGGCACTCCTTGACGTCGAACACCGGCTCGCCGAGCCGGTAAGAGACGTACTCGAGCGAGGCGTTGCCGCTGTAGCTCGAGATCGGGAACACGCTCTGGAAAGCGGCGTGCAGTCCGATGCGGTCGCGTTTCTCTTCAGGCTTGTCGACCTGCAGGAAGGTGCGATACGAGTCGAGCTGGATGGCTAGCAGGTACGGCGTGTCGAGAATGCTCGCCTGCTTGCCGAAGTTCTTGCGGATGCGCTTCTTCTCGGTGAAGGAATAAGCCATCTGGAGGTCACCTCAAAAGGTCAGTGCAAACCAAATCGAGCAGAAAACAGAACAACCCCTCACCGCCCGCAGCAGGTCGCAACCGCGACCCAACCGCGGACGGCGAGGGGAGGCGCATGGAGGCTTACTTGACCTCCACCTTCGCGCCGGCGTCCTCGAGCTTCTTCTTCATCGTCTCGGAGTCGGCCTTGGAAACGGCCTCTTTCACGGTCGAGGGGACGCCCTCGACGAGGTCCTTCGCTTCCTTGAGCCCCAGGCCCGTGAGCTCGCGGATCACCTTGATCACGGTGACCTTCTTGTCCGCCGGGTACTCCTTCAGAGTCACGGTGAACTCGGTCTGCTCCTCGGCCGGGGCGCTTGCTGCGGCGGCGCCCGGGGCCGCGGCAACGGCTACGGGGGCGGCGGCGGTGACGCCGAATTTCTTCTCCATGTCGGAAACGAGTTCCATGACCTCGAGAAGAGTCATCTTGGAAATTGCATCGAGGATTTCGTCTTTGTTGGCAGCCATTTCAGTCTCCAAAAATTGAATTGTCGGTAACAGTTAAGCGCTCGCGGCCTGTTTCTGGTCGCGAACCGCGGCGACGGTGCGGGCGAGCTTCGATGCCGGTGCGGCGAGCGTGCCCGCCAGTTTGGTAATCGGCGCCTTCAGCACGCCGAGCAGCATCGACAACGCCTGCTCGCGAGTCGGCAGACTCGCCACCTTCTCGAGATCGCCGCCGGGCAGTACCCGCCCGCCGAGCGACACGAGGGTCGCCACGAGCTTCTCGTTCGCCTTGGCGAAGTCCTTCACCACGCGCGCAGCCGCGCCCGGATCGTCCTTCGAGAAAGCGAGCACGAGAGGCCCCTTGAGCTTCGGTCCTACGGACTCGAACGACGTGCCGGCGAGCGCCTTGCGTGCCAGCGTGTTCTTCACGACACGCATGTACACGCCCTGCTTTCTCGCTTTGGCGCGCAGCTCGGTCATCTGTCCGACCGTCAGCCCGCGGTACTCGGCGGCCACGACCGACTGGGCTTTTTGAGCCACAGCGGCCACTTCCGCTACGAGCGCCTTCTTGTCTTCCAGGTTGAGTGCCATTCATCTCTCCTCATCGCCTGAAGATCACTTCGAAGCCGTGCGTCCGCTGCACTGCTTCACCCTTGTGACGGTGACCTCCACGCCTCGAGGAGTTCCTCGATGCATCGAGCGGTTCACCATCTGCGCAGGCGGTCCATTAAGAGGGCCGCGGAACCTGCGGCCATTGAGGCCCCAAGGTCCGTCCCTCGCCTGCGGTCTTCGATGATGGCCGGCGCCTTGACGCGCGCCGGCCCGCACCAAATAGTTGTCATGCGCTTCGCGCAGGACCCACGGGGTTGCGCTCACGCGCAACCCCGCCCATCAAACTAAAGAGTTCCAGAATCGACGCGCACGCCCGGCCCCATCGTCGAGGACAGCGTCACGCGCTTCAGATACACACCCTTGGAAGAAGCGGGTTTCGCCTTCTGCAGGTCCGCGATCAACGCGTGGAGGTTCTCCTTCAGCGCGTTCACCTCGAAATTCGCCTTGCCGATCGTGCAGTGCACGATGCCGGCCTTGTCGACCCGGTAGGTCACCTGGCCCGACTTGGCATTCTTCACCGCGGTCGCAACATCCGGCGTCACCGTGCCGACCTTGGGGTTCGGCATCAGGCCGCGGGGCCCCAGGATCTGACCCAGCTGGCCGACGACGCGCATGGCGTCCGGAGAGGCGATCACGCGATCGAAGTTGATCTCGCCGGCCTTCACCAGGGCGGCGAGGTCCTCCAGTCCGACGATGTCGGCGCCGGCAGCCTTGGCCACCTCCTGGTTCTTGCCGGAGGTAAACACCGCCACGCGCACCGTCTTGCCGGTGCCGTGCGGCATCACCGTCGAGCCGCGCACCTGCTGGTCGGACTTGCTGGCATCGATGCCTAAGTTCACGGCCGCATCGACGGCCTCGGCGAACTTGGCGGTGGCGAATTCCTTCACCAGCTTGAGCGCCTCTTCGACCGGATACGCCTTGCCCGGAGTGATCTTGTCCTGCCAGGCCTTCACTTTCTTCGAGACGGCCATGGTTACTTCACTCCTTCGACGTCGACGCCCATGCTGCGGGCCGAGCCCGCAATGGTGCGCACCGCAGCGTCCAGGTCCGCCGCGGTGAGATCGGGCTGCTTCAGCTTGGCGATCTCCTCCAGCTGCGCCCGCGAGATCTTGCCGACCTTGGCGGTATTGGGGGTGCCGGAGCCTTTTTCAATGCCGATCGCCTTGGCGATCAGTACCGCCGCCGGCGGCGTCTTCATCACGAAGGTGAAGCTGCGGTCCGTATAGACCGTGATCACCACCGGAATCGGCAGGCCCTTCTCCATCTTCTGGGTCTGCGCGTTGAACTGCTTGCAGAACTCCATGATGTTGACGCCCTGCTGACCCAGCGCCGGCCCGATGGGGGGCGAGGGGTTGGCAGAGCCCGCGGGCACCTGCAGCTTGATGTAACCCTGTACTTTCTTGGCCATCGCTACCTCTCCTCAAGGTTCCAGCGCCGTGAGGCTCCCTTGATAAGGATTCAAGGTTGAGAACACGCGGCTCGCGCCGCACCTTTAATCATCACAGGCCAAAATCGCCGCAGCGATTCTGGCGGACACCACTCCATCGGCCGCCGGCAAAAAGCGTCGTTTTTGCCGGCTGCGCATCATCAGGCTTTCTCCACCTGGGAGAAATCCAGCTCCACGGGCGTCGAGCGCCCGAGAATCTGCACCGCCACCTGCAGGCGGTTCTTCTCGTAGTTCACGCTCTCGACGACGCCGTTGAAGTCGTTGAACGGCCCGTCCACCACGCGCACCACCTCGCCCGGCTCGAACAGCACCTTCGGCCGCGGCTTGTCGACGCCCTCTTCGACGCGGCGCAGGATCTGGTTCGCTTCCTTGTCGGTGATCGCCGCCGGTTTCTCCGGCGTGCCACCGATGAAGCCGAGGACCTTGGGCACGTCGCGCACCAGGTGCCAGGTCTCCTCGTCCATCTCCATCTGCACCAGCACGTAGCCGGGGTAGAACTTGCGCTCGCTCTTCCTCTTCTGGCCGTCGCGCATCTCGACCACTTCCTCGGTCGGCACGAGGATCTCGCCGAAGCGCTCGTTCAAGCCGGCGCGCGTAATGCGGTCCTTGAGCGACTCGGCCACCCGGTGCTCGAAGTTCGAATACGCATGCACCACATACCATCTCAGCGGCACGATCAGCCCCCCTGCCCAGTCAGCGTCTTCGTGGCCCAAGCAAGCACCAGATCGAGCGCCCAGAAAAACAGTCCAAAGACGATCACGAAGCCGAATACCACCGCAGTGGTCATCAGCGTCTCATTGCGCGCCGGCCAGACGATCTTGCGCAGCTCGACCCGCGCCAGCGTCACGAACTCGCGCAGCGCCCGGCCATAAACCGAGAACGCCACCACCACGCCCGCGACCCCTAAGCTCGCGAGCACCGGCAGCCAGCGCATCCAGGTCGGCTGGCTCGCCAGGTAGTAATAGCCGGCGACGCCCGCGACCACGATCGCGATCGCCGCGTAGAGCTTCACCTTGTCCGCGGTACCCGCGTCCTGAACTTTAATCTCGTCTGTCATGACCCAAGTCCGTGGCAGGCCAGGAGGGAATCGAACCCCCAACCTGCGGTTTTGGAGACCGCCGCTCTGCCAATTGAGCTACTGGCCTACTCTATTCGGCTGAAATCGCTGGAAGCGATTGCAGCAGATCCAACTCACTACTCCGCAGACACGGCGGGCAAAAGACGTGGCTTTTGCCCGCGGGGCAAGCCGGTGAGGCCCGCCGTATTCCTCTCCTCCTATTTAAGGATCTTCGCCACGACGCCGGCGCCGACGGTTTTGCCGCCCTCGCGGATCGCAAAGCGCAGCCCCTGATCCATCGCAATCGGGTTGATCAACTCGATCGTCATCTTGATGTTGTCCCCGGGCATGACCATCTCCACCCCGGCGGGCAGCTCGATCGTCCCCGTCACATCGGTCGTGCGAAAGTAGAACTGCGGCCGGTAGCCCTTGAAGAACGGCGTGTGCCGGCCACCCTCTTCCTTCGTCAGCACGTACACCTCGCACTCAAAGTGCGTGTGCGGCGTGATGCTGCCGGGCTTGGCCAGCACCTGGCCGCGCTCGACTTCCTCGCGCTTGGTGCCACGCAGCAATACCCCCACGTTGTCGCCCGCCTGGCCCTCATCGAGGAGCTTGCGGAACATCTCCACCCCCGTGCACACCGTCTTCAGCGTCGGACGAATGCCAACGATCTCCACCTCATCGTTGACGCGCACAATGCCGCGCTCAATACGTCCCGTCACCACGGTGCCGCGGCCGGAGATCGAGAACACGTCCTCGACCGGCATCAGAAAGGGCTTGTCGACCTCGCGCTTGGGGATCGGGATGTAGTTGTCCATCTCCTCCACCAGCTTCACCACCGAGGGCACACCGAGCTCGCCCTTGTCGCCCTCGAGCGCCTTCAGCGCCGACCCAATCACGATCGGAGTCTTGTCGCCGGGAAACTTGTACACCGACAGGAGCTCGCGCACTTCCATCTCGACGAGCTCCAGCAGCTCCTTGTCGTCCACCATGTCGGCCTTGTTCATGTACACCACGATGTACGGCACGCCCACCTGGCGCGCGAGCAGGATGTGCTCACGGGTCTGGGGCATCGGCCCATCCGCCGCCGACACCACCAGAATCGCCCCGTCCATCTGCGCCGCCCCCGTGATCATGTTCTTCACGTAGTCGGCGTGTCCCGGGCAATCCACGTGCGCGTAGTGGCGCTTGGCGCTCTGGTACTCCACGTGCGCCGTCGAAATCGTAATGCCACGCGCCTTCTCTTCAGGCGCCTTGTCGATCTGGTCGTACGCCACGAACTGTCCGCCGTTCGTCTCGGCCATCACCTTCGTCAACGCCGCCGTCAACGTCGTCTTCCCGTGGTCTACGTGACCAATCGTCCCCACGTTCACGTGCGGCTTGTTGCGCTCGAATTTCTCTTTGGACATGGAAGTTCCTAACTCGAAAAACCTGACACTCTCGCACCCAGCCGACTGGAGCCCACGACCGGGATTGAACCGGTGACCTCGTCCTTACCAAGGACGTGCTCTACCAACTGAGCTACATGGGCTCGGTGCTCAGATGTCGACGCGCGGACCAAGCCGGAGCGGGTAGTGGGAATCGAACCCACGTCATCAGCTTGGAAGGCTGAGGTTCTACCATTGAACTACACCCGCTGCTGATGGCGTCCCATCTGTCGGCTACCGGCCCGCGAGTGCGTCGCTTCCCGCTCCATTCATTTGGTGGAGGGGGAAGGATTCGAACCTTCGAAGGCGTAAGCCGGCAGATTTACAGTCTGCTCCCGTTGGCCGCTTGGGTACCCCTCCGCAAAACGAGCCGCGTATTTTGATTTTGGAGGCCCCGGGTGTCAATCGCTTTGGCGCGATATTTGCTAGGTACGGCGGGGGCTTGCCTACCTCCTAAGGGCTAGGCCCGGGCCGCCGCGGCAAGCTTCTCCAGGAGTTTGGGGGTCCCGCGGCGGGTTTCGCCCGGTTTCATGTCCTGCGGGAGCTCGACCGGACCGTACCGGATGCGCTTGAGCCGGCTCACCTCGTGCCCGACCGCCTCCCAGAGCCGGCGGACCTCACGGTTGCGGCCCTCGGTCAGCACCACCCGGTAGGTACTGTCACTCCCCTCGATCCGGCCGAAGCTGGCCGGGCCGTCTTCCAGCGGCACCCCAAGGAGCAGGCGCCCGAGCACCTCCGCGGAAGGACGGCCCCGGACCCGGACCAGGTATTCCCGCTCGACCCCGCCCGAGGGGTGCATGAGGCGGTGGGCCAGCTTGCCGTCGGTGGTGAGGAGCAGGAGCCCGGTCGTGTTGACGTCCAGCCTCCCGACGTTGATCCAGCGCCCGCGGCGCGGCGGCGGCAGCCGCTCAAATACCGTCGGGCGGCCCTCCGGGTCGCTGCGGCTCGTGACCTCACCGAGCGGCTTGTAATAAAGGAGTAGCTCGTGGGGGGTGGCGTCGGGGGCCTTGAGCCCCAAGCGCTTGCCGTCGAGGCGCACGTCGTCCGCAGGCTGGGCCCGGTCGCCGAGCCTGGCCTTGCGTCCCCCGACCGTGACCCGGCCGGCCCGGATCCAGTCCTCGACCGTGCGACGGGACCCGAGGCCCGCCTCGGCCAGGAGCTTCTGCAGGCGCACCGCCCCCGGAACGGCTGGGTCAGGGCTCATGACGGAACGGGTCCCCCGCCCGGCGGCTCATAACGCAGGCTCTTAAGCAGATGTCCCGGTATCCTTTGCCGGCCCCACTCGCACGCGGGTAGAAAGACCACATGATCTACGAAAGCATCCTCGGCACCATCGGCAAGACCCCCATTGTCCGCATCAACCGGCTCGCACCACAGCACGTCACGCTGTACGTGAAATGCGAGTTCTTCAACCCGCTCGGCTCGGTCAAGGACCGCCTCGCCATCGCCATCATCGAGGATGCCGAGCGCCGGGGCACGATCAAACCGGGCCAGACCGTGGTGGAGGCCACCTCGGGCAACACCGGCATTGCGCTCGCCATGGTATGCGCCGCCAAAGGCTACCCCTTCGTCGCCATCATGAGCGAGACCTTCTCCGTCGAGCGCCGGCGCCTGATGCGCATGCTCGGCGCACGGGTGATCCTGACCGCGGCCGCCGAACGCGGCTCCGGCATGGTGAGGAAGGCCGCCGAGCTCGCGCAGCAGCACGGCTGGTTCCTGGCGCGACAGTTCGAGAACGAGGCGAACCCGGCCTACCACCGCAGCACCACGGGACCGGAGATCCTGCAGGATTTCGCGGGCCGGCGGCTCGATTACTTCGTCACCGGCTGGGGCACGGGCGGCACGCTCACCGGCGCCGGCCAGATGATCCGCCTCGCGCGCCCCGAAGTTGAGATCATCGCCTGCGAGCCGGCGGGGGCAGCGCTGCTGGCGGGCAAGCCCTGGGCGCCCCACAAGATCCAGGGCTGGACGCCGGACTTCCTGCCCGAGGTTCTCGAGCGCGACGTCGCCCACCGCCTCGTGACCGTGACGGATGCCGAGGCGGTGCAGTCGGCCCGTGAGCTCGCGGCCCGCGAGGGGATCCTCTGCGGGATCTCCTCCGGCGCCACCTTCGCCGCGGCACTCAAGATCGCCGCCGAGGCGCCGCGGGGCGCCGCCATCCTCGCCATGCTCCCGGACACCGGCGAGCGCTATCTCTCGACGATCCTCTTCGAAGGAATCGCCGAGGGGAGCGATCCGGAGCCTTAGAGCTCAGGGCCATGGACGCGCGCGCGTTCGCGAGGCTGTCCGATCCCTTTCCGATGTGGCGCGGGGGCGTGCTGCACGGGGGGCGTATCGCCTATGAGACCTGGGGGACACTGAACGCCGCGCGCGACAACGCACTGCTGCTTTTCACGGGGCTCTCGCCCCCGGCGCACGCGGCCTCCTCCGAGCGCGACACCTCGGAGGGCTGGTGGCAGGGCATGGTGGGCCCGAAGCTGGCGCTCGACACCGAGCGCTATTTCGTCATCTGCGTGAACTCGCTCGGCAGCTGCTTCGGCTCCTCCGGCCCCGCCTCACCCGATCCGGCCACCGGCAAGCCCTACCGTCTGACCTTCCCCGACCTCTCGGTCGAGGACATCGCCCGCGCCGGCTACGAGACGGTACGCAGCCTCGGCATCGAGCGGCTCGATACCGTCATGGGACCCTCGCTCGGCGGCATGGTGGTGCTCGCCTATGCGGCCATGTTCCCCGGTTCCGCCCGGCGGCTGGTCGGCATCTCGGGCACCATGGCGGCGGCCCCGTTTGCGATCGCGCTGCGCTCCATCCAGCGCGAGGCCATCACCAAGGACCCGGACTGGAAGAGCGGCCACTATGCCGCCGACAGGCCCCCGCTCACCGGGCAACGCATCGCCCGCAAGCTCGGCACCGTCACCTACCGCTCGGCCGCCGAGTGGCAGCAGCGCTTCGGCCGCGACCCCATCCGCGCCGACATGGAGTCGCAGGATCCTTTTGCGTCCGAGTTCGCGGTACAGGGCTACCTGGAATCCCTGGCGCTGCGCTGGACGAACGTATTCGACGCGAACTGCTATCTCTATATCTCCCGCGCCATGGACCGCTTCGAGCTCCCCGCCCACGGGGACCCGGTCGCGCTGTTCCGGCGCTCGGGCTTGAGTCGGGCGCTGGTGATCGGGGTGCAGACCGATCTCCTCTTCTCCGTGACCGAGCAGCAGGCGATCGCCGAGGCGCTGGCGGCGGGGGGCGTCGCCACGCGCTTCGCCCCCCTCGCCTGCATCGAGGGGCACGATGCCTTTCTCGTCGATCTCGAGACCTTCGGGGCCGAGATCGGCCGGTTTTTACGCGAGACTTGAGGCGGGGGCCCCGTTGGCGGCTCGGTTTTTGCAGCACTCGGGGTGGGATGGACCGCGGCGGGACGGGTTTTTGACGCCCGATCGTTGCAGCGAAGTGGCAAAATTAAGTTCACTCAAGCGCAGCACCCCGCATGTGCCGGAGCATAATTGTGACGCGGGTCGCGAAAGGACCTGACGGCCCGCGCTGAGAGAAGAAGATCGAGATGAACGATTCCGTAGAACGTCGCCTGCACACGCGCCACCGCGCACGGACCATCGTGTACATCACCGTACCCGGCGGCCGCCGCAAACTGTGCAAGGCGGTCAATTTGAGCGCGACGGGCGTGTTCATCGAGACGAGCAACCTGGGACTGCGCAAGGGGCAGCAGGTCGTGCTCTCCTTCGCCATCAACCTCGGCACCATCATCAAACTGCATCGGCGCGTCGCAGTCGTCGCGCACGTCTCGCGCGGCGGCACCGGCCTCATGATGGAGACCTACGCGGCCCAGGCCCAGGCGTCGGGTTAGACTTCTGCGCTCGCCCGCCCGCCGCCGCTTCCTCCAGCGACTCGCGCTCGCCGTGCCGTTCACGGTGCTCGCCGCCGCGCGGGCGCGCGCTGCCGATGCCGCACCTGCGGCGCCGCTTCTCGATGCGGGCTCGGCCGCAGCGAAGGCCGTGAAGTACGTCGAGGATGCCGCCAGGGCGAGCGGCGCCACTCCCGGCAGCCACTGCGCCAACTGCGCGCTCTACCAGGGGCCCGACGGCTCGACCCAGGGTCCGTGCCAGATCTTCCCCGGCAAGGCCGTGAAGGCCGCGGGCTGGTGCAGCTCCTGGGCGCCGCAGATGTGAGCACCGCGGTCGCCGCGCTGCGGTGACCTGCGTACGTGCCGATTCGGGTGAGCGCCTGTCCAGCGTGCACCCGATATGCTCCAATCGCGCTCCGCCCCTCGCACACCAGAACAACATGCGCACGCGCGACCTGAGATCCCTCCTGACGATGGCAGCCCTCGCCGCCTGCACCACTCCCGCGTGGTCGGCGGATGCCCCGGCCGCCGCCGCGAAAGCGCCCGAGCACCCCGCAACCATCGCCGCACGCACCGCGACGATGCGTCACATGCCGGGGCTGCTGACGCTGCACTGGGATGAGAAGAGCGGCAGGCTGTATCTGGAGATCCCGCACCTCGACACCGACCTCCTCTACCTCCAGTCGCTCCCCTACGGCGTCGGCTCGAACGATCTCGGACTCGATCGCGGCCAGGTCGCACGCGCCCGCATCGTGCGCTTCGAGCGTATCGGACCGAAGGTGCTGCTGGTGCAGCCGAACCAGGACTTCCGCAGCGTCACGGGGGCCGCGCCCGAGCAGCTCGCGGTCACGCAGTCCTTCGCCGAGTCGGTGCTCGCGGGCTTCAAGGTCGAGGCGGAGGATGGCGCGAGCGGCGGCAAGGCCGCCGCGGTGCTGGTCGATGCCACGGACTTCTTCGTGCGCGATGCGCACAACGTCGCCGAGACACTGGCGCGCAGCAAACAGGACAACTACAAGCTCGATCCGGCGCGCTCGGCCATCGCGCTCGAGGGCACCGCGGCGTTCCCCAGGAACGTCGAAGTGGAGGCGATCCTCACCTTCGCCACCGACTCGATCGCCAAGAGCCATCTCGTCGATGACGTGACGCCCGATGCGCACGCACTCACCGTGCGCGAGCATCAGGCGTTCGTCGAGCTGCCGGGCCCGGGCTTCGCACCGAGGCGCTTCGACCCGCGCGCCGGGTATTTCGATCTCACCTACCGCGACTACACCGCGCCGCTCGGCGCGTCCCTCGACCAGCAGCTGATCGTGCGCCACCGGCTCATCAAGGAGGATCCGGCGTGCAGCGCGAGCTGCAAGCCGCTCGCGCCGATCCGCTACTACATCGATCGCGGCGCACCCGAGCCGATCCGCTCGGCGCTCCTCGAAGGTGCGCGCTGGTGGGATCAGGCCTTCCAGGCGGCCGGCTGGGCGCCGGGCACCTTCCAGGTGGAGCTGCTGCCCGAAGGCGCGGATCCGATGGACGACCGTTACAACATCGTCCAATGGGTGCACCGCTACACGCGCGGCTGGTCGTACGGCTTCCCGGTAGCGGACCCGCGCACCGGCGAGATCATCAAGGGCAACGTAACGCTCGGGTCACTGCGCGGCCGCCAGGATTACCTCATCGCCGAGGCGCTGCTCGCCCCTTACGTCCCGGGCGGCGCGGCAACGACGCAACACGACCCGCTGGCGGAGATGGTGCTGGCGCGGCTGCGCCTGCTCGCGGCGCACGAGGTCGGCCACACGCTCGGGCTCGCCCACAACTTCGCCGCGAGCGCGTATCCGCACACACCGGCCCAGTCGGTGTCGGTGATGGACTACCCGCATCCCTGGATCACGCTCGACAAGAACGGTGCCCCCGACCTCTCGCAGGCGTACCCGGCGAACATCGGCGACTGGGACAAGGTCAGCATCAACTACGGCTACCGCCAGTTCGCGAGCCCCGCGGAAGAAGCCGCCGGGCTCGAGCGGATCCTGCGCGACTCGGCGAGGAGCGGCCTCGTCTTCATCACCGATGCGGATGCCCGCGCGCTGAGCAGCGCCCACCCCTACGCGCACCTGTGGGACAACGGCGCCGATCCCGCCGTCGAGCTCGAGCGCGTGCTGACGGTGCGCGCCGCCGGGCTCGCGCGCTTCGGTGAGAACGCCATCCGCCCCGGAGCGCCGGTGGCGCAGCTCGAGGACACCCTGGTGCCGCTCTACCTGCTGCAGCGCTACCAGGTGGACGCGGCGGTCACCGAGATCGGCGGCCTCGACTACCGCTACCAGCTGCGCGGTGACGGGGCGCCGGGACCGAAGATCGTCAGCGCCGAGGTGCAGCAGCGCGCCCTGACCGCGGTGCTGAAGACGCTGTCGCCGGAGTTCCTCACACTGCCCGAGTCGTTGCTCAAAGCCCTGCCGCCGCGGCCGCCGGGACTGCCGGCGACGCGCGAGTCGTTGCCGTCCAGAACCCGCCCGGCGTTCGATCCCATCGCGGCCGCCGAATGCGCCGCGGACCTGACGCTCGCCGCGCTCTTCACCCCGCAGCGCGCGGCGCGGCTGGTCGAGTACGGCGCGCGCGATCCCAGGAGCCTGACGCTCGAGGCGGTGATCGACGGCGCGCTCGCCACCACGGGCACGGCGCCGCGTGGCACGGGACTCGTGCAGGCGGTCCAGCGCGCGGTGTACGTACGCACCGTGGAAGCGCTGCTGACGCTCGCGGCGGATAAGAGCACGGCGAGCGAAGTGCGGGCCGTCACGCAGGCGAAGCTCGTCGAGATCCGCCGGCGTGGCGACTCACGCTCGGCGACGGATGCTTACCTCGCCCGTCGCATCGATCTCTACCTGAACGATCCGGCGAAGTTCACGCCCGCCGAGCCCATCGAGGCGCCGCCCGGGATGCCGATCGGCGAGGACGAGTAGCCGGGACGAAAGTGCCGGCGCGGGCCTCACTCGTAGCAGGGTCCGGTTTCCCGCACCTCGACCGCGGCCCATGCGGCCGCGGGACACTCGGCGGCGAGGGCGAGCGCCTGCTCCCGCGTCGCCACGTCGAGGAGGAAGTAGCCGCCCACGAGCTCCTTCGCCTCGGTGAAAGGTCCGTCGACCACGGTGGGTTCACCGGCGCTGGTCGTGAGGCGCACGCCGTCGGACTTCAGCGAGCTCATGCCGATGAGGACCCCGCGGCCCTTGAGGCTCTCGGCGTAGCGCACCATGTCGTCGTAAGCAACGCGTCCGGCCTCGACGCCGCGCTCGTGCCGCTGTCCGGTGGGCTCGATGATCAGCAGCAGGTACGACATTCTGAGGCTCCTACGCCCGCTCGCAGGCCGCGGCGCGGTCCAGCAGCAGGCGGCTCTCGCGGGCGTTGCGGGTGAGGAGCGCGGCACGCTCGAACTCCCCGCGCGCTTCCGTATAACGGCCGAGCCTGGCCAGCAGGTCGCCGCGCACGCTCGGCAGCAGGTGATAGGACTCGAGCGCGCCTTCCGCCGAGAGCTGATCGGCGAGCTCGAGGCCGGCGGCCGGCCCATAGGCCATCGCCACGGCGACGGCGCGATTCAACTCCACTACCGGCGTCGGCATGAGCCGCACCAGCTCATCGTAGAGCGCGGTGATGTAGACCCAGTCGGTGTCCGCGGGCGTCACGGCGCGCGCATGACACGCGGCGATCGCCGCCTGCAGCAGGTACGGTCCGCGGGTTTCGCCGAGCGCCTCGCCGCGGGCGAGCGCGATCAATCCCCGGTGGATCAGGACGCGATCCCAGCCCGCACGGTTCTGTTCGAGCAGCAGCACCGGCTCCCCGTGAGGCCCGGTGCGCGCGCGGATGCGCGAGGCCTGGATCTCCATGAGCGCCACGAGCCCGTGGACCTCACTCTCCCGCGGCGAGAGTTCCGCGAGAATACGCCCGATGCGCAGCGCCTCCTCGCACAGCGCGGGCCGCATCCAGTCCGAGCCCGCAGTCGCCGCGTAGCCCTCGTTGAAAATGAGATAGATCACCTCCAGCACCGATCCCAGGCGGCGGCGCAGCTCCTCGCCCCGCGGAATCTCGAACGGCACGGCGGCTTCGGCGAGCGCGCGCTTGGCGCGTACGATGCGCTGCGCGACCGTGGGCTCGGGGACGAGGAAGGCGCGCGCGATCTCGGCGGTGGTGAGACCCCCCAGAAGCCGCAGCGTCAGTGCCGTGCGCGCTTCGGTAGCGAGGAGCGGGTGACAGGCGATGAAGATGAGGCGCAACAGGTCGTCGCCAATCTCATCGTCCGCCGCTGCCTCGACGCTCATATGAGTCTCCTCCTCGTCCATGCGGGCATCAGCGCTCAAGGTCTCGTGCTTGCGCTCGAGCATGCGGCGACGGCGCAGCAGATCGAACGCGCGGTTGCGCGCGGTGGTCATCAGCCAGGCGGCCGGGTTGTCCGGGATGCCGCTGCGCGGCCACTGCTCGAGCGCGGTGACCAGCGCATCCTGCGCGAGCTCCTCCGCCTGCCCTACGTCGCGCGTCAGCCGCGCGAGCGCGGCGATCAGCTTCGCCGACTCGATCCTCCAGACCGCATCGATGGTGCGGGCGACGTCCACGTCCTGCATGGCTCCTGATGACAGCATCGCGAGCCGGACTGCGCAAGCGAGATACACCTTCAGACCGTCGCAACCGGGCGTCGCTTGGACGAGGCCTCAGGTGCGCGAGATGCGCTCGAGGCGGCCCTGGCGCTGCGCGCGCAGCTCCGGGGTAAGCCCCGGACCGAAATCCTCGGCCTCGAACACCCGGCGGATCTCGATCTCCTCGTTGCTCTTGCCGAACGGCGAGCGGCGGATCCACTCGACGGCCTCCTCGAAGGAGCGCACCTGCCACAGCCAGAAACCCGCGATCAGCTCCTTGGTCTCGGTGAAGGGTCCGTCGATGACGGTGCTCTTGCCGCCGCCGAAGCGGACCCGCACGCCCTTGGCGCTCGACTGCAGCCCCTCGGCGGCGAGCAGTACGCCGGCTTTCACCAGCTCCTCGTTGAACTTGCCCATTTCGCTGAGGAGCTCCTCGCTCGGCAGCACGCCAGCTTCGGAGTCGGGAGTGGCCTTCACGATCACCATGACGCGCATGTCAGGTCTCCTCTTCTAAGGTGGCCGCGGCGGTGAGCACGCGCCTTCAGGAATACGACGAATGAGATGCGAAAAAATTGACGCCCGGATGCGGAAGACTCGCCCCCGGATGCTAACCCGCTGAACAGGCAGGAGAAATAGTTCTTAGAGTGCGCCCGTCAGGTCTCGAGCGCGAAGGCCGCACCGGGAGGCCGGGGCTCATCGAGCCGCACGCGGAACACGCAGCGGCCGTGGCCTGCCTGAAAACGCTGCTCGCGTACCACCTTGCAGCCAAGGAGCTGACTCAGGGTGTTGACCGACACGCTGCAGATCGCCGGGTGAGCGGTGGCGACGTTGAGGAAGGGGCAGTTGCGCTCGATCAGGGCCGGGGCACCGTCGCGCCACTGGACCTGCATCCAGGCGTCCCGGTCCCCGTAGAGGGCGCTCAGGGCTTTGAGCTTTTCTTTCACGCCGAGGCCCCTGAGCCGCGGTGCCCAGCGCGCGACCCGCGACTGCGTCATGCGCGCCAGCATGGCGACGACCCCGGCGCCGCCGAACTGCTCGAGCGCACGCTGCACCAGCTCGACGGACAGCTCGTCGTACTGCTTCGGAAAAAGATGCTCGGCGGCGGCGCTCAGGCGGTACTGCCGCGAGGCGGGCCCGCGTTTGCGGCCGGCAGCCGCGGCGGGCGCCGCGGGGTCCGCCGTGACCCAGCCCGCTTGACCGAGCTCGCGGAGCTGCTGCCGCACTGCCTCGTAGGTGATGTGAAGCTGCGCGGCGAGCTCGCGGATGGTGAGAGGACCTGAGCGCTTCAGCGCCTCGAGAACCGCGGGCGCCGCGCTGGGCGCGGTGGCCGCGCTCACGGCGGGAGCGACCGCCTGGCGTGGGCGCCGCGGCGCTACCCGGGTTTTGCGGCGCGCCACGCCACCCCCACTCCATAGCCGTACACCAGCGTCCCGCCGCAGAAGCCCCCGACGAGGAGCAGCGCCGCGCCAAGGAGCGCGACCCAAACCGCGGATGCGGGCGGCGGGGTGACGCCGCGCCAGGAGAGACTCACGAGGTAGCACAGGAGCGCCGTGCTCATGAGCCCCGCGTGCGCACCCGCCCAGCGCCAGGCTGGGGCGGGCAGCCGGCGCAGTGCGAGCTCGACCCCCCCCGCCAGGAGCGCGAGCGTCCCCATGACGAGTCCCGCGACGATGGCGTGGTGGCTCACCGTCCACCACGCCACGTTCCCGGTCCGCCAGGCGATGAGGTCGGCGCCCGAAGCGCCGAGCCAGAAGGCGATGGGGAAATGCGCCAGCAGCGGATGCACCGGGTGGAGGAAGGCGGAGCGCGGCATGCGTGGCGCTGCTAGATGAGCTGCAGCGCGCCCGCGAGCAGGAGCAGAAGACCCACCACGGCGATCAGCGCATGACCGGCGACGAAGGCGGGCGGCAGCGGTTTCTTGCGGGCGTGGAAGCCGAAGGCGAGCGTGAAACCTCCGACGGCGGCGATCAGGAAGCAACCGAGCGCCCAGAGAGCCGCGCCTCCCGCACCCTTCACCAGCACCGCGATGAGCAGCAGTACCAGTGCGGTCGCCGCGAACACGCCGTGCAGGATCGCACTCGGCACGGGCGGGAATTTACCCTGGAAGGCCGCGATCGCCATGGTGAGACCGACGACGGCGGCGACGGCGAACAGGCCAATGATGAGCCACATGGGAGTCTCCCCTTACATACAAGTTAATACTTGTATATTAGTTATAGCCCCGGCCGCGGCCGGGCGTCAACTGAAGGAGCGGCCCGCGGCCGTGCATGGCCCGTCACCTCAGCGTCGCGGAAGTCTGAGACTATGTGCACCAGGGCCGTGCGTGCCGGGCGGCGCACGCTCCGCGAGCGGGCATGGGCGCCGTCCATCGCCTTAGGAGAGGCGCCAGCGCGAGGTTCCCGGTAGTCTGGCACGGCTCCTGCAACGGAAAGGGAAACATCAGTGTCGGCGGAAAGGAACATGGCAAGACATTATCTGCTCGCGTCGGATTTCGATCAGACGCTGAGCTTCAACGACTCAGGGATGGTGCTGAGCAGCCTGCTCGGTGTCACGGACTACGACGAGCGCGTCACGGGACTCGCGCATACGAATCTCGTGCAGCAGGGCGGCGAGCTCGCCTATCTCATCCGCCACGATCCGCATTTTCGCGGCGTGCGGCTCGAGCACCTGATCGAGACCGGCAAGCGCGTGCGCCTGAAGAGCGACATTCCGGCACTGGTGAGATTCCTCCAGCAGGGGCTGGCGGGGCTGCAGTTCTCCTTCTACGTGATCTCGGCCGCGCCGCGCGAGATCGTGGTGTCCGCGCTCGATGGCATCGTCGCGCCCGATCATATCTACGGCACCGAGCTCGAGTTCGATCCGATCTCCGGTGAAGTGCACGCCATCCGCCGCGTGCCGGCCGGCTACGGCAAGGTCGCGGTGATCGAGGAGCTCCAGCGGCGGCTCGCGCTGCCGGCCGATCGCGTCATCTACGTGGGCGACGGGAACTCGGACGTGCACGTGATGCTGCACGTCAACAACCACGACGGCTTCACCATCGCGGTCTCGGACAACCGTCAGCTGGCGCACATCGCCCGCAGCACCGTGCTGAGCGAGAACGCCTTCAGCATCATGGTGCCGGTGCTGGATCAGATCCTCGACTGGCGCACCGGTGAGATCCGCGCGCTGCTCGAGCACAACGGGCTGACGCTGCAGGCGTGGGATAAAGCGGCGCGCACCGATCACGTGCAGATCGATGCCGTGGCGCCGCGCGCCATCGCGAGCGAGTAAGGCCGCGCTACTGCCCGCTGCGTCCGGCCGCGCGGCGCATCCGGCGGGCGCCCGGCGTGCGGATCCTGACCGGCGTCGAACGGCGCGAGCCGCGCGAACCGCGCGACTCCTCCATCTCGATGGCGAGCACGCCGGGCACGGCACGCAGCGCCGGCAGATCCTCGAGCTCGGCCAGGCCCTTCAGGACCCCGACGTCGGTATTCGTCGAGGTATGTCCGAAGCCGAGCCGACGACAGATCGTGGCCACTTCGTAGAGGCGGCTGCGTGCATCGCCCACGACCGCGATTGCGACATGGATCCGGGTCATGTGAATCCCCAGATTTTTCCTCATCCTACCTTACGAATGGGGTCGGCGCGCGCGCCGCTTTGTAACGAATCGCGCGGCCACGGCCACGGCCACGGCCGCGGCCGCGGCCGCGCTCTGCGGCTGCGCCTTGAATTCCTCCGGAGTCATGGGAACATTACAGCAGAAGGGAGGATTCCATGGATACCATCAAGCCCCTGTTCACGGCGGTCGCCACCTGCGTCGGCGGCCGCAACGGCCACTCCGAGGCCGAGGATCACTCGGTATCGGTCAACCTGTCGGTGCCGAAGGCCATGGGCGGGCCAGGCCTTCCCAACACCACGACGCCCGAGCACCTGTTCGCCTGCGGCTACGCGGCCTGCTTCGGCGGCGCGCTCGATTTCGTCGCGGTACAGAAGAAAAAGAACGCCAGGAACGCTGCGATCACCTGCAGCGTGTCGATCGGACCGCGCGATGCCGGCGGCTTCGGGATCGCGGTGAAGCTGCACGTCAAGGACACCTCGCTCCCGCAGGCCGAGCTCGAGGCCTGCGCGCGCGAGGCGCACGAGAAGATCTGCCCCTACTCGCACGCCACGCGCAACAACGTGCCCGTCGAGCTCACCGTCGAGGGCGCCTGAGGCGCACATGAGAGCACCGCCCGTGAAGATTCTCGCCCCCCTCGGCTGCACGCTGCTTTTTGCGCCGCTGCTGCAGGCGCAGACCCTGCCGCCCGCGGTCGCGAGCCAGAGCGCTTCGCTCCTCGAAACCTACAAGGACATTCACGCGCATCCCGAGCTCTCGCACCACGAGGCACGCACCGCGGCGATTCTCGCCAGGGGCCTGCGCGCAGCGGGCTACTCGGTTACCGAGCACGTCGGCGTGTACCCCGACGGCTCGCAGGCCTTTGGAGTCGTCGCGATCCTGAAGAACGGCGCCGGCAAGACACTCCTGATCCGCGCGGACATGGACGCGTTGCCGATCATCGAGGAGACCGGCCTCCCGTACGCGAGCCACGTGATGACCAAGAACGCGAGCGGCCAGGACGTCGGCGTGATGCACGCCTGCGGACATGACGTGCACACGACGGTGCTGCTCGGCACCGCACGGGCGCTCGCCGCCACGCGCACCGGCTGGCATGGCACGGTGATGCTCATCGGCCAGCCGTCGGAGGAAACCATCGACGGCGCCAAGGCGATGCTGGCCGATCACCTCTACGAGCGCTTCGGGCGTCCCGACATGATCATCGGCCTGCACGACACCAACACGCTGGCGGCCGGCCAGGTGGGCATCATCGCGGGGCCGCAGCTGGCGAGCTCGACCTCCATCGACGTCGTGATCAGGGGAATCGGCGGCCACGGCTCGGCGCCCCAGCTGGGGCGCGATCCGGTGACACTCGCCGCCTACTACATCACGCAGATCCAGACCATCGTGAGCCGCGAGGAGGATCCGCAGGATCCGTCCGTGGTCACGGTCGGCGCCATCCACGGCGGCACCAAGCGCAACATCATCCCGGACGAAGTGAGACTCGAGCTGACGACGCGCTCCTACTCCGACAAGAGCCGCCAGCTGATCATCGATGGCCTGAAGCAGATGGCGGCGGGACTCACCGTCGCCGCGAACCTGCCGCCGGAGAAGGCCGCCACCGTAACGGTGCTCGACAACGAGTCGACGCCGGCGCAGTACAACGATCCCGCGCTCACCGCGCGCGTCAGCGATCTGCTCGTCAAGGCGCTCGGCGCCGAGCGGGTGCGCCCGGCCGAGCGGGTCATGGCGAGCGAGGACGTCGGCGTGTTCGGCATGAGCGCGGATCTCAAGCAACGCGTCATCCCGGTGGTGTACTTCCGCTTGGGGGCGATGGACCCGCCGAAACTCGCCGCCGCGCAAGCCGCGGGCAGGCAGCTGCCGGGTCCCCACAACAGCCACTTCGAGCCGTTGCCGAAGCCGACGCTCGAGACGGGCGTCACGGCCATGGCGGCGGTGGCGGCGGGACTCCTGCAGTAAACGTCCAGGGGCGCCGGCGCGGCGCGCCCGCAGCTCAGGTGCCGTCCTTGGGCTCCTGCGGCGCGGGCCACGCTCGCTCGAACTTACGGTCGAAGATGCCCTGCGCCCCGGCGTGCTCGAGCTTCCAGTCGCCGCGGGCGATCTCGGCTTCGAGTTGTCCCGGCCCCCAGCCCGAGTGGCCTACGAAAATCCTGAGTCCCGCCATCGGCTGCGCGCGCGCCAGGAGCTTCAACAGCAGGTCGCGGCTGCCGCTCAGGTACACCCCCTCGCACGCCTTGACGGCATCCCCCTCCGGCGGCTGCGCGGCACGCACCAGGAACCACACCGAGCTCAACTCCACCGGCCCGCCGAAGTAGAGCTTGTCGGGCAGCTGCGCGAGCCGCTTCTGCTGCGGAAAGAGCTCGGCCACCGGAACCCGGGTCGGGTGGTTGATGATGATGCCCGCCGGCGCGGAACCCAGGTTGTTGAGCACCAGGACGACCGAGTGCGCGAAGGTGGGGTCGGGGAGCTCGGCGCGGGCGACGATCAGGATGGCGGTGAGCGGCTCAGGCTTCGCGGCGGGCGCCGACCCTGAGCCCGCGAGCGCGCCGAGCAGCGCGCAGAGTGCCGCCCGCGACGCGCCTCGCCTGCCGACACCCGCAGCCATGCCCCCAGACCTCCGTCAGCTGGCCGGGCGAACCGGCGTCGCGGCCATCGCTCCCACGACGGTCGTCCAGGGGCGCACCGACCAATGCCGCACCAGCCCCGTCCGGACGTACGGGTCGCGCTCGGCGAAGGCGCGCGCGGCACCATCGCTCGCGCCCTGAAAGAGCAGGATCGCGCCGTCGGCGGGCTCGGCGAGTGCGCCGGCGAGCACCAACTCGCCGCGCTGCTGCGCCTCCCATGCGAGGCGCAGATGCTCGGAGCGGTGCGCCGGCCGTCGCTCGAGGTAATCCGGTACGAAATCGTAGATGAGCAGAAAGTGCACGACGCCTCCGCTTCTGCCCCTGAGGGACTGCAGAGATTAGCAGAGATCGGGCCGCTTATAATCGCGACCCCATGAGAACCACGATGTTACTTGCGGTGTTGCCGGCACTCGCCGTCGCGGCGGCCGGCGCCGCGGAGTTGCCACCACCCTGGCTGCCGCTCGATCCGGGGGCCGCGCAGTGTATGAGCGACGCGCAGGGCGCTGCGCTGCGCAACGCGGCGCTGCGCTTCGCCGTGCACATCGAAGGCCAGCATCTGCTCCCGGCAGCGCTCGACAACGGCATCACCCGCGAGCCGCGCGCGCTGACCGGCGAACTCTTCACCGTGACGCCGCGCGAGAGCGCCGCGGTCGGCGCGACGCGTTTCGTCCTCGCCGCGCCTCCCGCCTGCAGCGCGATCGCCGTGCACCCCGATGCGGCGCGTGCCGCGGAGCGGCGCCCGGGTCAGGCGCTCGACGCCGACCTCACCGACGGCGCGACCGGGCTCGAGGTCCACTGGCGCGCGACGCTGCGCGACGGCACGAGCTACGTGCGCGAGGAGCTCACCTTCGAGGCAGCCACCGATCTCGATCTGGCGCGCGTGACGCTCGTCGCCCTCGAGCTCCCGGGCGCCTTCGTCGCGGGCACCGCGCAGGGTTCGCCGCTCATCGCCGGCAACGCCTTTTTCGCCTTCGAGCATCCGATGGCCGAGGCCGACGTGGTCGACGGCCACGCGACCATGATGCTGCGGCGCGTGCTGCCGCTGCGCGCCGGGGTGCCGGTGGAATATTCCGCGGTGCTCGGAGTGCTGCCGCACGGGCAGCGGCGCCGTGGCTTCGCCGCCTACCTCGAGAACGAGCGCGCGGCGCCGTTCCGGACCTTCCTGCATTACAACTCCTGGTACGACATCGGCTATTTCACGCCCTACACCGAAGCCGACGCGCTGCACGCCATCCGCACGTTCGGCGAACGGCTGGTGAGTGCGCACCACGTCCACATGGACTCCTTCCTCTTCGATGACGGCTGGGACGACACCCATCACCTGTGGCAGTTCAGCAGCGGCTTCCCGCACGGCTTCACGCCACTGCGCGAGGCGGCGGAGGCCCTCGGCGCGGGCGTCGGCGTCTGGCTCTCACCCTGGGGCGGCTACGGCAAACCGCGGCGCGAGCGGCTCGCGGCGGCGCGCGAAGCCGGCTACGAGGTCGATGAGCAGGGCATCGCGCTCTCGGGGACGAAGTACTACGCGCTGTTCCACGCGGCGGCGCTGCGCCTCCTGCGCGAGGACGACGTCAATCAGTTCAAGCTCGACGGCACCGGCAGCCCCGACAAGGTGACGCCCGGGAGCGCCTTCGACAGTGACTTCGCCGCCGCGCTCGCGCTCATCGGGGATCTGCGCGCGGTGAAGCCCGACCTCTTCATCAATCTCACCACCAACACCTGGCCGTCGCCGTTCTGGCTGCGCAGCGCCGATTCCATCTGGCGCGGGGGCGAGGATCACAGCTTCGCGGGCACGGGCAGCAACCGTCAGCGCTGGATCACCTACCGCGACGCCGATACCTACGGCGGCATCGTGCGTCAGGGACCGCTCTTTCCGCTGAATTCCCTCATGCTCCACGGCATCATCTACGCGCGCCACGCCCGCGGGCTCGATACCGACCCGTACGGCGATTTCCCCGACGAGGTGCACGACTACTTCGCCTCCGGCACGGGGCTGCAGGAGCTCTACATCTCCCCCGACCTCCTCACCGAGCGCAACTGGGACACGCTCGCGGAAGCTGCCAACTGGGCCCGCGCGCGCGCGGCGGTGCTGCGCGACAGTCACTGGGTCGGGGGCGATCCGGCGCGCGGCGAGGTGTACGGCTGGGCTTCGTGGACTCCGGGACGCGCGGTGATTGCGCTGCGCAACCCCTCCGATCAGCCGCAGGCGTTCGAGCTCGCGCTCGATGCGATGCTCGAGCTCCCGCCGACCGAGCCGCTGCACTGGCAGGCGACGCCGGCGTTCGCACCGAGGAGCGCGCTCGAGCTGCGCGTGGACCAGCCGACCCGGGTGACGCTCAAACCCTACCAGGTGCTGGTTCTCGATCTCGTGCCCGGGCAGTCGCGGGCCCGGCCGCGGCGCCGCTAGCTAAGATGCTTTGAGCGCGCGGCGACGCAGCTCAGCGCGCTCGGTGAGATCGCGGCTCTGACCCGAGACCAGGATCAGGTGGCCCAGGAAGGTCTCGACGCGCGGATCCCAGATCGCGTCGTGACTCGGGATGAGCGCTCCATCGACGCGGATGTTGAGATAGGGGTTGCGGCCGGCGGAGCTGGCCGTGCGCTCGAGCACGCTGCCCGGAAAGGCGATGCGGCTGCCCGGCGCATCGTCCTCCCAGCCCGCCCCGGCGCCCATCACCGAGTGCACGCGCTGCTCGGGGGTGCGTCTCTCGATCTCGGCGGCGCTGGTATCGGCGGCGGCCCGCAGGTAATGCGTCTGGTAGGGATCGAAGTGGCCGACTGAGCGGATGTCGGCGGAGCGCTCGGAGACGGGTTCCTTCTTGCCCGTGACGGGATTGAAGCGCTTCTGGCTCCGATGCTGCTCGAACCAGGTCGAGAACCAGCGCCCGAGCGGAAACCAGAACCCGGTCGCGGTGTCCTTTTCAGAGGTCAGGATCGCGAGCACCGGGAGCTGGCTCTGCGCGTACGCGGCGCGCGCCGTCGAGACATCGCTCAAGGACGCGTAGAGCAGCGCCTCGAACGCCGGGTTCACCAGCACCACGAGATCGCCGAAGCCCTTGGCATCGGGTCCGGCGCCGGTGGCGCCCGCCGCGAGAAAGCGCGACTCGAGGATCTGGCCGAGCGCCGTGTACACCACCGCACCGCCGAAGCTGTGGCCGACGATGACGAGGCGGCTGCGGTCGGTGCCTGCCGTCCTGTCACGGCGGATCACCTCGAGGCGGCTCAACACTTCGGTCACGCCGCCGTGCCCGACTTTCTGCGCGGTGTTCTTGCGATCCCAGAAGGTGAGCTCGACCGCCAGCGGCGCGCTCACCGAGAGTCCGCGCCACCCGAGGAACAGGCCGATGACCTTGCGCGGCGCGATGCCCTGCGCGGCGCTCAACGCGTGCTCGGTCGCGGCGAGGCGCGCGAGCACCTGGCGGAAGTGAGCGAGGTTGTCGTCGCCCTCCTGCGCGTTGTGCTTCCAGCCGTGCACGAATACGACGGCGAGGAAATCATGGGTGGCGGAGACGTGCCTGACGTGAGCGAGCACCGCATCGAGCTGCCCCCGGTCGAAGAGCTGCCCCTGGTCGTCGAGCTCGACGAGATGGAGGAGGAAGCCGGGGGTGGCGGCGCCGGCCGGCCATTCCTGGATGGCGCGGTGGGTGCAATCGCGCCCTGGATCCGTGCTGACGCACGGGTTGTAGTCGGTGCGGTATTGAACGAGGGGCGTCAATCCGGGAAGTCGGAACGCCATGACCCACCCCCCTGCCATCGTGACTGGCCGGCAGTGTACAGCGCCCCGCAAGAGCTTTGGTCTGGTCCCGGCCCCGGCGAGCCGCAACGCCGGGGGCCCGGGGATATTCAGTCAACTCGGGGGAGGAGTTGGCGGCTATCGAGGAGTCACAGCCGCAGCCGGCGGCGCAGGAGTCACACCGCGCGCCGGCCGCAGCTGTTGTAGGGATCGCTGGCCCGGCCCATCTCGACGTCACCGTCGAGGGCCAGAGCCGGCACATCGAGCGTGTTGATGAGCTCGGCGAAAGTCTTGGTCGCCAGCACGCCGGTCGCGACCGCCCAGTCCCAGCGGGCGTTGCCGCGGACGTCGTGGATTACGCGGCCGCCGGGGGCGAGCGCCTTGGGCTGCTCGCCCACTTCGCACAACCGCAGCATCTCAAGATGGTTCGTCTTCATGATCGATCTTTCGCCTCCGTCCCGTGGTGCATTCGTCCCACGGGTTTCATATCGGTCGCAGCAGCACGACATTGAGGATTCCCGGCGAAACTGCGAGCGTGGTCGCAGCGCGGCGCCGCTCGGCAGCAAGGCGAAAATCTTGAGTCGCGGCGCGCCGCACACTCCCGACCGGCGCACGCGGCAACCTTTCGCCTGCGGCGGCGGCAAAGTCCTGCCGCGCCACCGGCAAGCGCTTGCCGAGGGCGCGCCGCGCACAGTAAAAAGGACGCCGTGTCTGCCGAAATCGAAGCCTTCATGGCGACCATGGTCGCCGCGTCCCGCCCCGTGCCGGTCGAGCGCGCACTGACGCTGGTGCGCGAGCGCTACGGCTTCACGCCGCAGGTCTCACGGCTCACCGGCGAGCGGGATGAGAACTTCCGCCTGCGAGGCAAGGACGGCGCCGAGTATGTCCTGAAGATCGCGAACCCGGCCGAGAAGCCGGCCGAGACGGATTTTCAGACGGCGGCACTGCTGCATCTGGAGAGCGCCGACCCGGAGCTCCCGGTTCCGCGCGTGGTGCGTACGCACGCCGGCGCGCCTTACGTGCGCTTCACCGACCAGGCGGGCGGTGAGCGCACGGCGCGTCTGCTCACCTATCTCCCGGGAAAGCTCCTCGGCGCATCGCACCGCTCGAGCGCCCAGCGAGCGGCCTGCGGCCGGGTCGGCGGGCGCCTCGCGCTCGCGCTGCGGGACTTCCGGCATGCCGCCGCAGAGCGCGCGATCGTCTGGGACGTGCGCCACACCGGGTACATGCGCCACCTGCTCGCAGGAATGCCCGCGTTCCCCTACCGGAAACCGTCCGCGACGCTGCTCGAGCGGCTCGTGCCCCGCATCGACTCCGAGCTCCCGAAACTTCGCCACCAGATCCTCCATAACGACCTGAATCCCCTCAACATCCTCGTCGACCCGGGGGACGAGGCGCGCGTCGCGGGCGTGATCGACTTCGGTGACATGACGCGGGCGGCGGTGATCGCGGATGTCGGCGTGGCAGCCGCCGAGCTCATTCCGCCGGATTGCACCGCGGCGGCGGCGCGCGAGGCCGTGCGCGAAGTGGCGATCGCCTATCATGCGTGCGCGCCGCTTGAGGAGCGGGAGCTCGCGCTCCTCGGGATACTGGCGGCGGCGCGGGTGCTGATGACGGTGGTGATCCACGAGTGGCACGTGCATCACAACCCCGCGAGCGAGCACTACGCGCCGCTCGCGGATCACACCATGCACGCGCGCCTCGGGATTGCCGACGCGCTGGCCCGCGAGGAGATACGACTTTGACGACTGAAGCCCCGGGCGACCGCTCAGAGCTCCTGGCGCGCCGCGCGCGCGTCCTCGCGCCTACCTACCGGCTCTTCTACGAGCAGCCGCTCGAGCTGGTGCGCGCCGAGGGCGTGTGGATGTACGACGCCCAGGGTCACCGCTACCTCGATGCCTACAACAACGTGCCGGTGGTGGGTCACTGCCACCCCGCGGTCGTCGAGGCCATCGCACGCCAGGCGCGCACTCTCAACACCCATACCCGCTATCTCGCCGAGCTCCCCCTGCAACTCGGCGAGGCGCTGCTCGCCAGCATGCCGTCCGGGCTCGGCAACGTCGTCTATACCTGCACGGGGAGCGAAGCCAACGATCTCGCCGTGCGCGTCAGCAAGGCGGTGACCGGCGGCACGGGCTTCATCATCACGGATTTCTCCTACCACGGCGTTACCGACGTACTCTCCGGCATGTCGCCCGAGGACGGGGGCCCACTCGGTCCCGGTGTCTACGCAGTGCCCTCACCCGCCGCTGCCGGGGGACCCGAGGCCTTCGCCGCGCACGTGGGCGAATGCCTCGAGCGCATGCGTCATGACGGCGTGAGCCTCGCCGCACTCCTCGTCGATACCATCTTCTCGAGCGATGGCGTGTTCGCCGACCCCAAGGGCTTCCTCGCCGAGGCCGTGCGCCACGTGCAAACGGCCGGCGGCCTCTTCATCGCCGACGAGGTGCAGCCCGGCTTCGGGCGGCTCGGGGAGACCATGTGGGGATTCCAGCGCCACGGCGTCGTACCGGACCTCGTGACCATGGGGAAACCGATGGGCAACGGGCACCCGGTGGCGGCGGTGGCCGCGCGGGCGGATCTCTTCACCCGCTTCGCGAAGCGCCGGCACTACTTCAACACCTTCGGCGGCAACAGCGTCTCGTGCGCGGCCGCGCTCGCGGTACTCGAGGTCATTCGGGAGGGCAACCTGCTGGAGAATGCCCGCCGCACCGGCGCGCACCTGCTGCGGGGCCTCTCCGCACTCGCACTGCGCACGCCTGCGATCGCCGCAGTGCGTGGCGCCGGACTCTTCCTCGGGGTGGAGCTGCGCGCCAACCCGGTGAGCGGGCTCTCGGGAGGCGCGGAGGCGAAGCGCGTGGTGAACGGTATGTGCCGCCGCGGCGTGCTCATCGGCTCGACGGGTCGCAATGCCGACGTGCTCAAGATTCGCTCGCCGCTGGTGCTCGGGATCGAGCACGCGGATCTGCTGCTCGAGGCGCTCGAGCAGACGCTGCAGGACAAGACTTAAGAGCGGGTCAGCCGGCGGCCGGCGCGGGCTTGCCGCGCCGCAAGAGGGCGTAGGCGAGCAGCGCGACCGCGATCGAGATCATGCTGGTCCAGAGCTCGGCGCGATGCGACGGGGTGAACGCCATCGCGAGCAGCACCGAGGCCATGCCCGCGATCCCCAGATAGCTGAGCCACGGAAACAGCCACATCGGCAGCGCCGAGGGCGGCAGTCCCGCGCGCTCACGCGCCCGGCGCGAGACCACCTGCGCGACACCGATCATGAGATAGATGATCGCGATGATGGCGCCGGAGGAGTTCGTCAGGAACACGTATACCCCGGCGGGCGAGAGAATCGCCGCCATCACGCCGGCGAAGCCGAATAGGCTCGCGAGCAGCACGGAGCGGTCCGGCACGTGGCGGCGGTTGGTGCGCACCAGCCAGCGGGGCGCGTCGCCGCGCGTCGCGAGCACGAACAGCACCCGCGAGGCGATATAGAAGCAGGAGTTGAGGCAGGAAAGGACCGCCGTGAGGACCACGGCCTTCATGATGTCGGTGGCGTAGGGGAAGTGCACCTCATCGAGCGCCAGCGTAAACGGCGACTGCGCCGGCACCACCTTGTTCCAGGGCACGACACAGGTGATGAAGAACACCGACAGCACGTAGAAAAGGAGAATGCGGGTGATGATGGTGGAGGTCATGCGTGCCACCGCGCGCGCGGGCTCGGGCGACTCCGCCGCGGCAATGGTCACCACCTCGGCCCCCATCATCGACCAGATGACCGTGGTCACGGAGGCGAGCACCGCGAACCAGCCGAGCGGGGCAAAGCCGCCGAAAGCGGTGAGGTTCGAGAAGGTCGGGCCCGTCGGCGAGCGAAAGCCGAACGCGTGGGCGCCGACCACCAGGATGAAGGAGATGATGGCCGCGACCTTGATGGAGGAGAACCAGAACTCGAACTCGCCGTAGGCTCGGGCCGACATCAGGTTCACGGAGGTCATGCACACCATGAGCACGGTGCCGATGGCCCACTGCGGCAACGGCACGTAATCCTTGATGATCGCGGCGCCGGCGATCGCCTCGACGGGAATCACCGTGACCCAGAAGTACCAGTAGAGCCAGCCGACGGAGAACCCCGCCCAGTTGCCGAGTGTCGCGCGCGTGAACTCGGTGAAGGAGCGCACCTGCGGCATCTCGACCGCCATCTCGCCGAGCATGCGCATCACGAGCAGCAGCAGGAAGCCGGTGAGGATGTAGCTGATGATGACCGCCGGACCGGTCGCATTGATGGCCACGCTGCTGCCGACGAAGAGCCCGGCGCCGATGATGCCGCCGATGGTGATCATGGCGACGTGGCGCGGACGCAGCGAGCGGCTCAGCTCGTGGCTGCTGTGTTGGGTGTCGGCGGCGGCGATCGACGAGACGGCTTCGTTCATGGCGGATCAGTATAGCGGGTCGTGGCCGGACGCCCGACCCCGTATGCTAGCGGCGTGGTTCACAAGCTCTTCACCGCGGCCGCGTTGTTCCTCATTGCCTTCTCAGGCGCCGCCCGGGCCGACACCCCGGCCCGTCCCCGCGCCGCGGACCTGGGGCTCAAAGTCGGGATCCTGCCCGCAGGTCCCTTCGATGCCATCACGGACGTCGCCGGGGTCACGGTCGGCCAGACGACCCTCATCCGCGGCGACGACATCCGCACCGGTGTGACCGCGATCGTTCCCCATCCCGGCAATCTGTATAAAGAGAAGGTTCCGGCCGCCATCTACGTCGGCAACGGCTACGGCAAGCTCACCGGCGTCACCCAGGTGGAGGAGCTCGGTGAGATCGAGACACCGATCCTGCTCACCTCGACGCTGAGCGTGCCGCGTGTCGCGGATGCGCTCATCGGCTACATGCTCGCACTTCCCGGCAACGAAAAAGTGCAGTCCGTGAACCCGGTCGTGGGCGAGACCAACGACGGCACTCTCAACGACATCCGCGGCCGCCACATCAGCGCGGACGACGTGCTCGCGGCGCTCAGGAATGCCCGCGGCGGGCCGGTCGCGGAAGGCGCCGTCGGCGCCGGCACGGGAACCGTGGCGTTCGGCTGGAAGGGCGGCATCGGTACGGCCTCGCGCCGCCTGCCGGCGAGTCTCGGCGGCTACACGGTCGGCGTCCTGGTGCAGACCAACTTCGGTGGCGTGCTGACGATCGGCGGTGCCCCGGTCGGCATCGAGCTCGGCCGCTATGAGCTGCGCCAGGAACTCGAGCGCGCCGGCAACGGGCGCGACCGGGGCGACGGCTCCTGCATGATGGTGGTTGCGACGGATGCACCCCTCGATGCGCGGGGCCTGAAGCGCCTCGCCGCGCGCGCCTGGCTCGGGCTCGCGCGTACCGGCGGCACGGCTACCAACGGCAGCGGCGAGTACGCGATTGCCTTCTCGACGGCGCCGCAGGTGCGCATCCATGCGGACGATCCGGCACTCACGCGCAACACGCAGGTCGTCACGACGAATGCCATGACGCCGCTCTTCCTCGCCGCGATCGAGGCGACCGAGGAAGCCGTCTACAACTCACTCTTCAAGGCGACCACCACCACCGGCAACGGTCATACCGTCGAGGCGCTGCCGATCGACCGCACGCTCGAGATCCTCAAGGCCCACAAAGTCATCCGTTAGGGTGTCGCGCGCCCGGCGACCAGGCCGCCGAGCGCCGCAAAGTCGGCGAGCTTCGCCGCACTCGGGATGTCCGCGAGCGGCGCCCGGTGGTAGCCATAGGTCATCTGCACGAACGGCACCCCCGCGGCGCGCGCGGTGTCGGCGTCCACTTCGCTGTCGCCGACCATGAGCGACTCGGCGGGCCGTGCGCTGAAATCCGCGAGAACCGCCAGCAACACGCGCGGGTCGGGCTTGCGAAACTCGAGTGAGTCGCCGCTCACCACGCGGGAGAAGTAGCGCGCGAGATCGAGGCGCTCGAGGACCAGCTGCGTGGAGCGACTCAACTTGTTGGTCAGTACGGCGAGCGGAATTCCGTCCTGTCGGAACGCCTCGAGCGTGGCGCGCACGCCGGGATAGACCTGCGTGTGTGCGACCGGATCGGCTTCGTAGTGCGCGAGGTAACGCGCGACGGCCTGCTGCGGGTCGGCCTCGCAGCCCGTGGCCTCGAGTGCGCGGGCTACCAGCTGCCCGACGCCGTCTCCGACCATGCTTTGCACCCTGGCGAGAGCCAGGGGGGCGCAGTGGTACTCGGCCAGCGTGCGGTTGAGCGCGCGCTGCAGGTCCCCGAGGCTGTCCACCAGCGTGCCATCGAGATCGAAGACGATGAGGGCGGGCCGCGTGAACATCAGTCATCCTAGCGCGCCGCCCGGATTGTCTGCTATTATGCACTCGCATAATAACGGGTGCTGGGATTGGCCAGCCTGGGAGTTCCGTGATGACTGCCACCTTGGCTGCGGCCACCGTGAGGGGCCACGACGTCGAGCTGACCTGGAGCGATGGCCGCCCCCCGGCGACCTTGCCGCTGATCTGGCTGCGCGACAACTGCCCGGCGAGCCAGCATCCGGATACCAGGCAGCGGCTCGTCGACACCTTCGCCATCGCCGACGACGTCGCCGCGCGCGCGGTCGCGGTCGACCCCCAGGGCCAGAGGCTCGAGATCGAGTGGGCCGACGGCGGTGAGGTCAGCCGCTTCGACGCCGGCTTTCTCTCGGCGCTGCGCTTCAATCCCGACGTGCTGCCGGTCGCGCGCTGGACCTGGGACCGGGACGAGATTGCCCGTCAGGTGCCCTCGGTACCCCATGCTGCCTTCATGAGCGATGAGACGGCGGTCAAGGCGTACCTCGAGCAGGTTGAACGGGTCGGCTTCAGTTTCGTCGAGGGAGTCCCTGCCACGCCCGAGGCGACCCAGGCCGTCGCCGCGCGCATCGCGTATACGCGTCAGACGATTTTCGGCGGCTACTGGGACTTCACCGCCAACATGGAGCACAAGGACACCGCCTATACGAGCATGCGGATCGGACCGCATACCGATGGCACCTACAGCCTCGATGCTCCGGGCTACCAGATGTTCCACTGCCTGGCGGTCGAGTGCACCGGTGGCGAGAACGTGCTGATCGACGCCTTTCGGATCGCCGAGATCATGCGCCGCGAGGCGCCCGCCGACTTCAGGCTCCTGACGGAGCTCGCGATCCCGGGACAGTACATCGACGACAGCCGCGGCATCCATCTCATGGCACGGCGGCCGTTGTTCCGGCTGGATGACTCCGGAACGCTCGTGCAGGTCAGTTACAACAACTACGATCGCGCGCCGTTCACCCTGCCGCCGGCGCGGCACCGGGCGTTCTACCGTGCGCTGGCGAGGTTCGATGCACTCTGCAGCGATCCCGCGCTCCAGCACCGTCGCCGCCTGCTGCCGGGCTCCGTGCTGCTGTTCGACAACTGGCGCGTGCTGCACGCACGCGACGCCTATACCGGCTATCGGCGCCTCGCCGGGGTCTACCTCAACAAGGAAGACGTCGAGAGCCGGCTGCGCAGTCTGCGGGCCAGGGCCGGTGAGCCGATCTAGGGAACCTCTGCGCAGGTGGTCACGCAGGGGTTGGATGAGATGAAAACTGGGTCAGCAATCATGCGAGAGGCGGAAACGCAGAGCGCCGGAGCCGATTTGGCCTCGAGTTCTCGGTTCTTTCTGCCTTTTGCATACTCACCAGGGACACGTCCCCTGTGGTGTGATCAACCGTCGCCTGAGCAGGTACAGGTTCGCGAGGGCAAATGCGGTGAAGAGCCGGGCGGTGTTCTTCGCCAGTCCGCGGTAACGCACCTTGGCGAAGCCCCACAGCCGCTTCACCACGTGGAAGGCGTGTTCGCCGCGCGCCCGGGCGCTCGAGCGACAGCGGTTGATGAAGCGCTGGTACTCGGTCAGCGGTTTGCTGCTCGTACCGCGCCGGTTGATGCGGTAGCGGATGCCGCGCTTGAGGGCCCCCTGGCGGTGGGACTCGCTCCAGTACGCCTGATCGCCAAAGACTTCGCGCTCCTGCCCGTGCAGCAGCTGCGGCATCTGGCTGATGTCGGAGGCATTGGCCGCCGTGGTGCTCAAGCTATGCACAATCCCACGCTTGTCCGTCCCCACGTGCGCTTTCATCCCGAAGTGCCAGTCTTTGCCCTTCTTGGTCTGGTGCATCTCAGGGTCACGCGCTCCTTCTTCGTTCTTGGTCGAAGGCGGCGCCTCGATGATCGTCGCATCCACGATCGTCCCGGACTTGAGCAACAAGCGCTTCTGCTCAAGCAGCGTGCGGATCTGCGCCAAAGATCGCCTGCGTGCAGGTAATGCTTCTCGAGCAGGTGCCGAAAACGCAGGATCGTCGTCTCATCCGGGATCGCATCGTCGCTGAGCTCGATGCCGGCAAAGCGCCGCATCGACTCGGAGTCGTACAGCGTATCCTCCATCGCCGGATCGGACAGGTTGAACCACTGCTGCATGAAGTAGATGCGCAGCATCCGCTCCATGCGGCATCGGCTGAGTGCCGTTACCGGCCTTGGGGTAATGCGGCTCGATCAGCCGGTTCAGGTGCTTCCAGGGAATGACCGCATCCATCTCCTTCAGGAAGCGCTCCCGCCGCGTCACCTTGCCCTTCTTGTCCCAAGCCGCCGATGCAAAGGTGGTCTGCTTCATCGTTCCCCTCGAGCCCTGAGGGCTACTGCCAACTGCACGCAGTATCCATCAGCTACACCTACCTGTGCAGAGCTTCCCTAGCGGACCGGCCGAGCCGAAATTCCGCCGCGCGGCCCCGCAGGCGCGCCGCGACGAGCTCATTGCAGCGACCCTCGCCTCCCTCAGCAAATACGGTCATGAGGGAGCCTCGGTGCGCCGGATCAGCGCCGAAGCGGGCGTCTCGATGGGCCTCATCACCCATCATTTCCGCAGTATCGATGCTCTGGTCGCTGCCGCGTTCAAATCGCTCGCCGAACGCCTGCTATCCCAAAGCCGCGAACCGGCGCTCGCGCTCGCGGGCGAGCCGCTCAAGTCCCTGCACGCGTTCTTTGCCGCCTCGTTCACGCCCCAGGCCCTCGACCCGGCGATCTTCCGCACCTGGCTCGTGTTCTGGAGTCTCGTGCCGCACTCCGCGAACCTGCGCGCCGTGCGCGATCTCACCGCGGGCGAAACCCGCGCGACCCTCGCGACGCTCCTGACACGCCTGAAGCGCGCGCCGGGCGTGCCGGCGTTCAGGGTCGCGCCCGCGGCGATCGGCTTGTCGGCGTTGATGGACGGGCTGTGGGTCGAGCTGAAGTCTTGCGCCCGCCGGCTTCGAACCCGCGCAGGCCGTCGCGCTGTGCGATGACTGGGCCCAGGCGCTGGCCGCGGGAGCATTCCAGGCGTTGCGGGTTTCAGCGGCGGGTTAGTCGCGCGAGTGCATCCGGGTCAGCCGGGGCAGGGAGCGGACGGCGGCGGCGGCGCCGGCGACGAGCGGGAGCGCATGCCGCACAGCACACGGCCCGCCCGCACCGGCGCCACCATTCCCAGGGGCGGCGTGCGCCGTCACCGGTGGCTACAGACCCGGTGCCGTGCTGCCGTCCGACCAGTGCGCGACCGGAACCATGAAGATGGTCTGTCCCGGAATCTCGCGGACGTCGACCACGACCGGGGAACCGGCGAAGTTGGCTCCCCAGCTCGCGGCCGCGACTTTAGGCACGTGAAACATCAGATGCGAGTGCCAGTGCCCCGCGCCATCTCCGAGATATCCGTCCCTCGACATCATGTAGGACATCGCCCCGGGCTCCGGCGGCGGGAAATCCTTGCTCGCGAGCGCGGCGCGCGTCGCATTCAGCAGCTGCTCGCGCGAATTCCCGGCGAGTGCGCGCGCCGTCCGCCACAGCGTGTATTTGAGAACGGAGCGGCTCGCGGCCGGGTTGTAGCAGATGGGACCCCGGATTTTTGGATTCCAGAACTCCGGGTTGTCGAACGGCGCCATCCACGATCGCTCGACCACGCAGGTGAACCCGTTGGTGCCCGCCACGGCCGTCGCGTAGCCCTCCGGCTTGAGAATGAGAACTTCAGCTTGGTCGGAGATGGCGGCCGGAGCCGCACTGCGCGCGAGCGCAATCTCGGGGCCCGCATCCATGAGGTACTGCCCGATGGGCGCCATGCGCGCGTAGGGAGCCACGCGGTTCGGAAGATCCCCGGCCGTTACCGTCGCGGCGACTCCCGCGAGCATGCACAAGGCCGCAACCCCGAGAGGCGCTCCGGCAGATTGACGCGGGTTGGCAGTTGTCATGGCGGGGTCCTCCAGGAGTGAGACCTCAGGATGCTAGCGACGCCAGTGCCGCGCGGCGACTGGGCGGACTGCTCGTCCCGAAAAGTGCCGCGCTCGTCCCACAAAAGAGTGCTGCCGGTCGTGGCACGAGTCCCGGAGTCGGCTTCCCTGCGCATGCCTGTGCCAAAATCGCTCCATGGCTGCGATCGTGTCCGCCTTCAGGTCCTGGGCCACTACCGTGGTCGAGGACGAGGGAATCCTCTCCCCCAGCAGCGTGCGGGTGTTCACCACGCTCTACTGGGCTTACGTCGCGCTCGGCGACATCGTCTACCACGAGGCGATGCGTATCGAGATCGCCGAGGTGACCGGCAACATCGAGGTCTTCTTTCCCTGGGAGCACCGGGTGCTGCAGCACCTGCTGATGCTCCCCTTGCTGCTCGCGTGCTATGCGACGGCGCTGCGCATCGGCTGGCGGCCGGCGACGCGGCGCGTCCCGCAGCAGATCGCTCTCGCTTTTGCCTTCTCGCTCCTGATGTTCTGGGCGATGGTCGTCGTGGACCGTTTCATGCGTTTCGCGTTCGGCTGGCCGCCGCTGCCCTACGGCGTGCTGACCAAGGGCGATTGGGCGGTGTGGGTTTCGAGCACGGTCACGGGGCTGCTCTCGTACGGCTTCGGACTTGCGCTCCTTACGCTGATCGCGACCTGGCGGCGCTACCACGCATTGCAGCTGCGCAGCTCCGAGCTGCAGCGCGATTGGGCGGGAGCGCGCCTCGCCGCGTTGCGCGCGCAGCTCTCGCCTCACACCCTCTTCAACGTCCTCAACACCATCCAGGCGCGCATCAGCGGCGAGCCGGAGGTCGCGGAGAGCCTGATGGCTTCCCTCGGCGACCTGCTGCGCGGCCTGCTGCAGGCCGGCGAGCGGGACTATGCACTGCTGAGGGATGAGCTCAAGTTTGTCGAGCTCTACCTGGGATTGCAGCTCGGCCGCTTTGCCGACCGCCTGACGGTGCAGGTTCAGGGCGGCGAGGTGCCCACCGTCTGGGTGCCGAGCCTGATCCTGCAGCCGCTGGTCGAGAATGCGGTCGTGCACGGTCTCGCCGACCACGGCGGCCCGGTACGGATCGAGGTGTCCTGGGATCTCTCGCCCTACCGCCTGCAGCTCAAGGTACTGAACTCGTTCGGCCCCGGCGGCAGCACTCCCGGCGGTGGCTTCGGGTTGCGCAACGTACGCGAGCGGCTGCAGGTGCAGTTCGGCGGACGCGCCGTGCTCTCTGCCAGCGCGGTCGATGGCTCGACCTGGGCGGCGACGCTGCATCTGCCGGTGCTGCGCGATTGGCGCCCCGAGGCCGAAACGACTCCCGTGGCAGGTGAGGCGTGAAGGTCATCATCGTCGATGACGAGGCCGCGGCCCGCAAGGCCCTGCGGGAGCGCTGCGCCGGCGAGCCCGACATCGAGGTCGTCGGGGAATACGCCGACGCGGAGAGCGCGCTGGCGGCGTTGCCTGCGCGCTCGCCCGACCTGATGTTCCTCGACGTGAAAATGGGCAAGGTCTCGGGAATGCAGCTCGCGCAGGCGCTGGTGCCGCACGCCTCTCCGCTCGTGGTGTTCGTCACCGCCTTCGATCGCTACGCGCTGCAGGCCTTCGAGGTGAATGCCGCGGACTTTCTCCTCAAGCCCTTCGATCGCGAACGCTTTCGGACCATGCTGCGCCGGGTGCGCGAGCGCCACGCCTCCCGCAACTCCGCGAGCTATCAGATCGCGGCCGCGACGCTCGCGGAGCTGCAGCGCCTGTCGCATGGACGTCTCGAGACGCGGCCGCGCCTGCTGGCCGAGACGGGCGGCAAGCTGCACATGGTCGACGTTGCCCAGATCGAGCTCGTGACCGCCGATCGGAACTACGTCGTGCTGACGGTGGGCAAGGAATCCTTCCATGCCAGGAGCACGCTCATCGGCGCCGAGGAGTCGATGCGCTCGCAGCCCATGCTGCAGATCAACCGCTCCTGCATGGTGAACGTGAACCATGTGCGGCAGGTGAGCCGCACGCCGCGCGGCGACTACGCGTTCGTCTTGAGCGGTGGCACGACCGTGACCAGCAGCGAGCGCTTTCGTCACAAGGTGCGCGAGCGCATCGGACGGTTCGTCGTCGGCGGACTCAAGGACTGACGGCTCGGGTCCCGGCTGGGTCCGGCTCAGCTTCCGCTCGACCAGCATATGTCCAATCAAGTTGCGTCGCACAACAGTGGGCTTATGCTCTCGCGCGCGCCACCGCTGCGCGACAAGTCGCGGTCGCGGTTGCAGGGAAGTTTTCGGGGAAGTGCCATGGACTGCAGTGTCGAAGAGATCGAGCCGAACGCCTGGCGTGTACGCATCGAGAGCATCACGCGCATCGTGCGCTATCGCAGCGACAGCCAGACGTTCGCGCCCTGGGAAATCTCGAGCGCGGACGGCCATGTGCTCTGGAGCGCCGCATCGCTCGAATCCGCCTTCCGCTGGATCCAGGCGCGCACCGGCTACCCGGCCGAGGCGCTGTTCGCGCAGGCGCTGCTCGAGCGCACGGCGCCGGAGCCCGCTCGTCCTGAGTCCTCCGACGGATCCGCCGCTAAGGGCAAGAAACACCAGGCACTCGGAAGCTGAGGCCCCGCCTTGGCTGCGCGTCGCAGCGGCCGACGCGCACGCGCTCACGGGCGGCGTCGGACGGCTTCCTGCCAGCTCACCAGGCACAGCGCGAGGATCGCGACCGCCACCCAGGCGAACCAGTCTCCGAGGCTCAGGAACAGCGTGCGATCGTGGGTCTCAGGGACTGACGCCAGGAGTGCGGTGAAGGGCACCGCATCGCTCCTGATCTCGGCCATGATCCGGCCCCGGTTGTCGCTCACGTAGAGCGATCCGCCCTTGGCACTCCTCACCACGCCGAAGCCCGACTCGACGCCGCGCATGATGGCCATGTGGCCGTGCGAGATGGCGTCCGAGAAGAAATCCCAGCCCGGCACCAGCATGAGTCCCGCCCCCGCCCCGCCGTACTGGCGCGAGAGCCGCGTGAAGTCCATGTCCTTGCAGATCGCGACGCCCCAGATCCCCTGACTGGCACTCGAGCGCAGCAGCGTGAGCGTGGTCCCGGGTGTCAGGTTCGACTCGAAGGGGGGCAGCATGTGCTCCTTGTCGTAGCTCGCGACGGGTTCGCCGGGCGTATAGACGCGCGCCTCGTTGTACTTGAGCTTTTGCGGGTGACCGGCGCCCGGCGGCGCGACGCGCAAGACTCCCACGACGATCCGCACGTGGTTCGCGTCGGCGAGCGCCTGAAACGCCTGGTCCACACGCGCGGTGTCGGGATCGACCACCGCCGCGATCTTCTCGGGCAGCACGACGACGGTCGCGCCCTCCTTCGCGAGTTGCGCCACGCGCACCGCGTAGCCATTGAAGAGCTCGCTCGGCGGGCGCGCCATCGTCCACCACCCGCTCGTTCGGACCGTCGGAAGCCACCAGTCCCACCTTGACGAGCGAGCCGGCGGGCGGCGCTGAGAGCAGGCGCACGGTGCCGAAGATGAGCACCGCGGCGAGGACCGCGACGGTGACCCCGAGGATCCGATAGCCCTCCTTCGGACTCTCCCGCCTCAGGTGGCTCGCGAGGACGAGCGCGGTCGGAAAGGCGAGCAGCAGGAAGCTCATGCCCCAGGGACCCGTGATCGAGGCGAGCTGCAGGAACGGGAGGAAGCTGAGCTGGCTATACGCGAGGCTCGCGCCCGTGCCGTGCGGAGAGGTGAGATTGAGGAACCACTCGAAGGAGACGAGCAACGACGGGAAGGCGAGCAGCGCGCCCCAGTAGGCCCGGCGCCTGGCGAGAGCCCGGAACAGCAGCACCGCGAGCGCGAACACCACCCCCTCGATGAGATAGATGCGCACCAGGATGGCGAGCGGCACGCTCAAGGCGCCATGGAGATAGCTCCAGAGATTCGTGAGCCCGAGGATCGACGCTGCGCCGGCGACCAGGGCCGCCGCGCCCGCGCCGGCACTCAATGCGTAGAGCAACACCGGGACCGGTGCGATCCACATGAGCGGCCATTCGGGCGCGAGGCCCGTGCCGAACCAGATGAGTGCGGCGGTGGATGCGAGCGCCGCGAGGGCGAGTGATAAGGTTTTCATGACTACATGAGGGGCGCGGCGGAGCCGTCCGACCAGTGCGCGACCGGCACGAGGAACACCGTCTCGGGCTCGGGCAACGGGCGGTTATCGAGCACGACCGGAGAGCCGGGGAGATTCGCGCCCCAGGTGGCGGCGTCGACCTTCGGCACGTGGAACATGAGATGCGAGTGCCAGTGCGTCAGCTCGTCCCCAAGCACTCCGTCCTTCGACATCATGAAGGACATGGCGCCGGGCGCTGGAGCCGGCAGCTGCTTATGCGCGAGCGCGTCACGGATGTCCTCCAGCATCTGCTCCTTCGTGCGCCCGGCCAGCGCGAGCCTGGTGCGCAAGCGCGTGTACGCGAGGATCGATCTGGAGGCCGCGGGGTTGTAGCACACGGGCCCACGCATCTTCGGATTCCAGAACTCGGGACTCGCGAACGGCGACATCCACGACCGCTCGACGAGACAGGTGAATCCGTTGGTGCCCTGCGCGACGGTCGTGTAGCCGTGGCTCGTGAGCACGAGCACCGTGGCCTGACCCGAGATCGAAGCGGGTGCGGCACTGCGCGCCAGCGTCTCCTCGGCGCCCGGGGTCGTGAGGTACTGATCGATGGGCAGCATCGGCCCGGCCGAGGCCGCGGATGCGGTCAGAGGGATCAGCGCAGCGAGCGACACCAGAGTCCCGTTCATGCGCACTCCTTGCCGCGGGGCGCGGCGAGAACCTCGAGCCAGGGATGATGGGGGTCGATGCCTGCGAGCGCATCGTGGAGAAAGGATCGGCCGCCCTCATCGAGGCGCGGCGCGACGTTGCCGAAATCGGCGTCGTCCTCGGAGCGCGGACGCCGCGCCTTGTAGAGGGGCTGGATCTCGGGAGCGAGGTAGGGGATCCGCGTGCGATTATCCCGGTGCGGCCGACTCTCTCTCCCCATGAAGAGATCGAGCGCCCACCGCCCGCGATCCACCACGGGCAAGTGAGGCCCGCGAGCAGTTCAGGCGCCGCGCGCGGATGGGTCGGCTCCCACACCTGCGTCGCGGTCCGCACCGGCTCAGCCATGGGGCACTGCGCTCCTGATCAGCTCAAGGCGTAGAGATATTCGACGAACGAAGCCACCGCCCCATCGAGCCCCTGCACCCGTGGATTGGTCGACTCGATCAGGTAGTACTCATCGGGCGCGTGCGCACCGGTCCCGTTGCCCATGCCGAAGTGCCCGGCCGGCAGATTGAGAGGCGCATTGGTGAAGAGGTACCCGGGCCAGGAGCCCGCCGAGCGCGGCCACAGCTGTGGCTCGGCACCGAGCTTCCTGTAGGTTGCGAGCTGCGTCTGGATGAGGCGGCTCGTCTTGTCGGTCTGATTCGGATCGTAGCCGCCCGACATGTTGACCTCGATGTCGCCGAAGCCGTGCCTGGCGAGATGCGCCTTCAGTTTCGCCAGCGTGTCGGCCGCGGTCATGTCGGGCACGAGCCGCATGTCGATCTTGGCCACCGCGCGGTGCGGCAGAACAGTCTTGCCACCGGGGCCGGTGTAGCCCGCGACCAGACCCTCGATGTTGATGGTCGGCTGCGACTCGAGCAGCATCTGCGAGGTCAGCCAGTCCGCATCCTTCACCCAGTGCTGCACACCGAGCGTCTTCTTCACGGTCGCTTCCGAGGTCTTGGCGGCGTGGTCGGCGATCATTTTCTTCTGCTCATCCGACAACGGCCTGGCGAGCTCGAAGAAGCCCTCGACCGCCGGCGTGTGGCCGTCGGGCTGAATGAGCGTGTTGAGCGCCTGCACCAGGTGCCAGCTCGGCGAGTCGACCGCCGCTTCGAGGCTCGAGTGCACGTCGTGGCTCGGTCCCCGCCCCCACTTCTCGCCGGTCGAGACGAGCTCGAGCTCCACCACACCCTTGGCGCCGAGCGACACGGTCAAGCCGCCGTCGCGATCCTGGCCTGCCGCCGGCATGAAGACGCCGATGCATTTCTTCAGCTCGGCCAGCACCTCGGGAGCCCGCACCACTTCGCCGAAGTGCGGCGAGCCGATCTCTTCCTCACCCTCGCACACCAGCACGAGGTTCACGGGGAGCTTGACGCCCGCGGCCTTGAAGGCCATGAGGGCACTCAGGAAGGAGTTCTCCGGTCCCTTCTGGTTGACCGCGCCGCGCCCCATGCAGACCGTCCCTAAGCCCTCCTTCTGCACCAGCCGTCCCTCGAGCGGCGGCGAGCTCCACTCCTCGGGCACGAACTGCTTCACGTCGTACATGAAGTAGATGCCGACGGTGGTGTGTGCGCCCGCGTCGATCCGCCCGAAGACGCCGGGCTTGCCCGAGGTCGGCATGACCCTGACGTCGCTGAAGCCGGCAGCGCGCGCCAGCTGCGCCATGTACTCGGGACCCTGCGGGTAATTGCGGTTCTCGGCCGCGATCGAGGGCAGCGCGATCCAGTCCTGCAGGCGCTTCACGTTGGCGGCGTGCATCTTCGGGATCTCGGCGAGTACCGCGGCCCTGGAGGAACCCGCGGCGGCGAGCGCGGCCCCCGGAAGCGCCGCCAGTACGGCGGCGGACACCGAGGAGCTCAGGAAGTCGCGCCGGCTGAGGCTCCAATGGATCGGCTGAGTCATGGCATCTCCCCTTGTTGTTCTCGGCATCCCCGGATCGGCCTTACAATCCGCAGCGCGCCGCCGTAGCTCAGTGGTAGAGCAGCCGCCTTGTAAGCGGCAGGTCGTCTGTTCAATCCAGACCGGCGGCACCACGCCGAAGTATATTCCGGGAGGGCGGGTGTGAAGGCACTGAGTTACCGCCCGATACCGGTGCTCGACACGCAGCGCCTCACGCTGCGTCCCGTGACCTTAACGGACGCCCACTTCCTCGCCGCGCTCCTGAACGATCCCGCGTGGCTCAAATACATCGGTGACCGCGGCGTCCGCACCGCGGCCGATGCCGAGCGCTACATCGAAGAGCGCATCTGGTCGCAGTACGAGGCATACGGCTTCGGCATGTACGTCATGGAGCTGCGCCAGGCTTCGCGACCCATCGGCACCTGCGGACTCGTGCGGCGCGAGTTTCTCGCCGGTCCCGACCTCGGGGTGGCGCTGCTGCCGGAATGGGTCGGCCGAGGCTACGCCACGGAAGCCGCGCGCGCGACCATCGGGCACGCCGAGGAGACGCTGCGCGCCGGTCCGGTGTACGCAATCGCGAAGAGCGAGAACACCCGTTCGATCGGCATGCTCGAACGGCTCGGGTTCACCCACCAGGGACCCTTCGCTGTGCCGCCCGAGGGGACGACGGTCGAGCTCTACATGAGGAGCCGCGCGGCAAGCTGAGGTCAGCGGCGGATGGCGGCCGGGGCTTTGGGCGATGCCGCGATATGGGTCGGTGCGGGCGCGGTAGCGGCCGGCGGTTGCGGTGGCGCGCTGCTGGTGGCGGGCGCCGCAGTGCCCGCCGGGGCGAGTGCATTGGCGGGCGTGGTGGCCGCGGTCGCCTGCGGCGGCGACGGTGGCGGGCAGGGCTGCACCGTGATCCGTGAGCCCACGCCCTCGGCGAAGAGATCGGCGAGCGGCACCGTCGTCATGCCGGGCCGTGGCGCGAGATCGATCCAGTACACCGTCTGCGGCAGCTTGTGCTCGGCGACTTCCGCCTTGAATCCCATCCTCTTCACCGCCGCCGCGCGCTGATCCGCGTGCGCCTTGTCGCTGAAGAGGCCGAGCGACACCCGGCGGCCGGCTTCCGCGGCGGGCGGCATGACCAGCGCATCCTTGATGCCATCCTTCTCGAGACCCACCCGCACCCGGTCGGCCTCGACGTCGGTCTTCAGTCCCCCGACATAAACCCAGAAGCCCTCCGCGGTGCCGCCTTCCGCGGCACGCTGCTGCGGAGTGAACCCCTTGCCGGTGAGGATGCCCGCCGCCTTGGCGGCGTTGGTGAGATCGCCGAAGGGCCCGACCGACATGCACGCCGGCGTCTCGTTCAGCACCGTGCGCGCGTTGGTCGCGGGGCGCTGCTCGGGCGGGAGCTCGGAGAGCAGTTTCAGGCGCGGGAGCTTCGCCAGCGCCTCATTCACGGGCGGCGCCTTGGGCGCATCCACCCAGTGTGCCCAGGCGAAGTACACGAGGTTGGCGAACAGCAGCGCGATGAAGGCGTTGCGCACGAGGATCGATTCTAGATCAACCGCGGCGTGCGCGGGGTGTGGCGCGTGCGAGCACCGCGAGACCCTTGAGCACCAGGTCCGGCACGCCGACGCAGCGGCAGCGCAGGTGCGCGCGCACCGCGCCAGCCCCACCCCCGGTGAGCAGCACCAGCGGCTCGCGCCCGAGAATCGATGAGCCCTCCTCCACCGCCCGGTCGATCAGCGCCGCGGCCGCGTAGCGCGCGCCGAGCTCGATCCCGTCCCGGGTCGAGCGGCCGAAAAGGCCACGCGCGTCAGCCGCGCCGCCCTGCGCGCGGCGGCGGATGCCGTAGGTTTCCCGAAGGAGCGTCGCCACCATGAGGTCCGGTGCCGGCACGATCACGCCGCCGCGATGGCGGCCGCCCGCATCCAGCAGATCGATGGTCAGCGCCGTCCCGACTGCGACCACGCAGAGCGGCACCCCATCGAACAGGGCGTGGGCCCCGACGAGCGCCGCGAAACGGTCGACCCCGAGCCGCCAGGGCTCGACATACCCGACCGTCACCCCGCCCGCGCGCCGTGGGACGGTGACGAACCAGGTGGCGATCCCCGCCCGGCGCGCCGCGGCGCCCAGCGCCCGGTTGACGCGCGCCCCCGCGACGCTCGAGACGACCAGCCCATTGAGTCCGCGCGCGGGACGAAAGAGATGGCGGGCGTAGTCAGCGGGCCGCCACCCCGAGTGCACCGCGGCCTTGCCGCGTGCGAGGCGCTCACCGTCCAGGCGGGCCCACTTGATGCGGGTGTTGCCGATGTCGACGAGCAGCATCGCCATATCAGGCCGGCCTCACCGTGACGTCGCCCGAGATGAAGCGCTCGAGGCCCCGTGACGTCTCCACCATGAGCGCCCCGTGCGTGTCGATGCCGCGCGCGAGCCCGCGCGCGCTCGCACCCTCGACCGCCTTCACGTCCACCGCCCGACCGCGCAGCGCATCGACACTGCGCCACTCTTCGAGGAAGGGTTTGAGTCCCTCGCGCTCGAACGCGATCAGCCCGTCGATGCAGCGGCTGATGAGGCCCGCCGCCACGCGGTTGCGGGACGGGGCGGCGAGTCCCGCGCTCGCGAGATCGGTGGCGGGCAGTCCCGCCGCGGCGATCCTCCTGAGGACCCCGGGGCCGAGCGCCACGTTGAGCCCGATGCCGATCACCACACAGGCGGGACCCGAGGATTCGGCGCGCAGGTCGATCAGCACCCCGCCGAGCTTGCGCCCGCCGACGAGGAGATCGTTCGGCCACTTCAATCCCGCCCCGCGGACACCGACGTCGTGCAGTGCCCGCAGCGCACACACGCCGATGACGAGACCCAGTGCGCCCAAGTCCGGCGGTACCGCGGGGAACGTCCAGCTCAACGAGAGGCAGATCGCACCCCCGGGAGGCGCGAGCCAGGCGCGTCCGCGCCGGCCGCGGCCGGCGCTCTGGTACTCGGCCAGCAGCACCTCGCTCGCCCCGCTGCGGGGAGCCGGGCGGGCGAGGAGCGCGGTGTTGGTGGAGGCGATCGACCAGACGGTCTCGAGTTTCACGACCTGGCTCTGGATCGCGCGCGCGAGCTGCGAGCGGATCCGCGCCGCCCCGAGCGGCTCGGACGCAGCGGTGAGCTGGTAGCCGCGATTCCTCACGGCGTTGAGCTCCGCGCCCGAGGCCCGCAACGTCCCGACCGCCTTCCACACCGCGCTGCGGCTCACCTTGAGTGACTTCGCGAGCTCTTCACCGGAGTGGAAGCGGCCGTCGGCGAGCTTCGCGAACACCTTCGCGGCGAGCGGGGTAGCGCGCATCAGCCACTGCCCCGCTTCCATCCGAAGAGCCACAGCCGCCGGGCACGCGACTCGGTGCCGGCCAACATGCGCTCGATGTTCCCGCGGTGCGTATAAAGGATGAGCAGCCCCGCAAGGGTGCCGAAGGCGAGCAGCGCGCCGGGACCTGAGCGTACGGCGATGGCCCCCGCCACCGCACCCACGCCCACCATCGAAGCGAGCCCGACGAAGCCGAAGAGCACCACCACCACGAGCCAGGTGGCCACCATGATCAGCACCAGGTAGGCGCTGATGCCGAGCAGCGCGCCGACGAAGGTGGCGACGCCCTTGCCGCCGCGGAACCCATGCCACACCGGGTAGACGTGTCCGACGATGACCGCGAGTCCGCAGGCGCAGATGAGGAGCGCGCGCGCGGCGAGCTCGCCGTCGGGGAGCGCGGTACCGGGCCACGGCCAGGGCGCGATCACACCCGTCGCCAGCCACCCTTTGCCCAGGTCGATGATGAGCACGGCGAGCGCTGCGATCCTGCCCTGGGTGCGCAGCATGTTGGTCGCGCCGGCGTTGCCGCTTCCGAGCGTGCGGATGTCGACTCCGCGGAGTCGCCCGATGAGCAGGCTCCCGACGACCGAGCCGACGAGGTAGGCGACGAGAACCTTGACGATGATCTCGATCATGATCGTCCGAACACCTCGGCCAGCATGCAGCGGACGCTTCCGCCACCCAGGCGCTCGATGGTGGGGATGGGCACCGCGAGCACCGCATCCGTGCACCCGGAAAGACACGCGTAAGCTTCAGGCGTGAGCGAGCGCCGCGCGGCCTCCGACATGACCAGCACGCGCGAGTCTCCGAGCGCCTCATCCCAGGTGCCGAGCTCGAGCATGTTGCCGGCGAACTGCGCGATTTCCCTCTGACCGATCTCGAGCACCTCGCGGCCGCTCGCGCGCAGCCGCCCGAGCACCCGCGCGCGATCCGCCGCGGCGATTACCGGCGTACCGACGAGCGCCACGCGCTCCCCGATCCACATAGCCACGTTGGTGTGATAGAGCGGCACGCCGGCCGCATCCGCCGCCTGAAAGACCACCGGCTCGTATTGAAGCTCCTGCGCCCACTCGGCGACGAGTGCCGGGTGGGTGCGCGGCGAGGCGCAGGCGTACACAACGCGCGCGGCGTGATCGAGCACCAGGCTTCCCGTGCCCTCGAGGAACATCCCCTGGCCCTCGAAGTGGGTGAGATCGAGGAGGTGCGCGACCCTGAAGCCCAGGCGCTCGATGACCGACTCGATCACTGCCTGGCGGCGCTCGGGCCGGCGGCTCGCGCTCTCCAGCGGATAGAGGACCAGCGTGCCGTCCTCATGGAAGGACACCCAGTTGTTGGGGAATACCGCATCGGGCTTCACCGGCGCCGCCGTGTCCGGCACCGCGCACACCGCCACCCCTTCGCTCTCGAGCGCGCGGGCCAGCTGGCGGAACTCGACGAGCGAGCGCGCCTGGCCCGCGGTGGGGTCCGCGTCGGCGTGCTGGAAGGTGTTGGTGCGGGCGGTGTCGGGATTGAAGCCGAAGGCCTTCGGCTCGACCATCAGCACCGCGTCGGCGCACTGCCCCCTGGGCTCCATCAGCCCATTCTCGCACGTCCGGGGTCGATGAGCGGCTGTTAGGAGTGTCAGCGCGAGGCGCGCAGCGGACGGCTGTCCTGGGTGCCCGTCGCCTCGAGGATATCGAGCACCGGCATGCGCTGGGTGAGATCCAGCGGCTCGCCGGAGAGCAGGCGATCGCACTCCTCGGCCGCGGCCGGCCGCGCGAACAGGTAGCCCTGCGCGTAGGCGCAACCGAGCGCGCGCAGCTTCTCGAGCTGCGGCCAGCCCTCGATGCCCTCGGCCACCACCTCGATGTGCAGGTGCCGCGCCATGGCGATGATGGCGCTCACGATGGCGAGGTCGGACATGTCGGTCACGAGGTCGCGCACGAAGCTGCGGTCGATCTTGAGTGTGTCGACGCGCCAGCGCTTCAGGTATGAGAGGCTCGAGTAGCCGGTACCGAAGTCGTCGATGGCGATGTGGATGCCGAGCTCGCGCAGCTTCGCCACCGTGTCCTGCGCCGCCTCGCGGGCGCGCGCCTCGCGCCGTTCGAACACGGCGCTCTCGGTGATCTCGATCTGCAGCATCGTGGGCTCGAGCCCGTATTGCCGCGTGAGGCGCGTGATGCTCTCGGCGAGGTTCGAGCGCTGCAGCTGCACCGCGGAGACGTTGATGGCGACGGGAACCAGCTCGTGGCCCTTATTGCGCCAGCGCACCATGTCCTCGACCGCCCGCTGCAGCACGAAGTCGCCGATGGGGATGATGAGGCCCGCCTCTTCCGCGATGCGCACGAAGCGATCCGGGCGCACGAACCCCTGACTCGGGTGCTTCCAGCGCATGAGCGCTTCGAGCGCCACCACGCGATGCGTCTCGATCTCGACGATCGGCTGGTAGTGCACCTCGAGCTGACGGCTCTGGAGCGCGGTACGGAGCGAGGCCTCGACGGCGATGCGTTCCTTCAGGCGCCGGTCCATCGCCGGACTGAACAGCTGGAAGTTGTTGCGGCCGCGATCCTTCGCCTGGTACATGGCGGTATCCGAGTGGCGCAGCAGCTCTCCCATGTCGATACCGTCGCGCGGGTAGAGCGCGACACCGATGCTGACCGTGGTGACGAGCGTGCGCCCGTCGACCACCATGGGGGCGGACAGCGCCTGGTTGATGCGCTCGGCCGCCTCGTTCACTTTCTCGGTGTTCTTGACGTCCTTCATGATGACGACGAACTCATCGCCCCCCATGCGCACGACGACGTCCTGGGCGCGGATGGTGGTGCGGATGCGCTGCGCGACGGTCTTGAGCAGCTTGTCGCCGGTCTCATGCCCGCGCGAGTCGTTGACGTGCTTGAAGCGGTCGAGGTCGAGGAACAGCACCGCGAGCAGCGAGCCTTTCTCCCTCGCCTCGGCGAGGGCGTCGGGCAGGTTGGCGGCGAGGTAGAGCCGGTTGGGAAGCCCGGTAAGCTGGTCGTGATGCGCGAGGTGATCGAGATGCTGATGCCGTTGCAGCATCTGGCTCTCGACCACGCGGCGCACGGTCACGTCATGGACGGCGACCGCGAGTACCGTGCGGCCGTCCAGCTGAATTCGGTGGCAGCTCGCCTCGACGGCGCGCGCCGAGCCGTCCTGGCAGATCTGGCGCAGTTCCATCGGCGAGCGCGAGGTCGCCTCCTCGAGCTTCGCGAGCAGCACGCGCGCGTCCGACCCCTCGGCACTGAAGAGCTCCGTGAAGGGGATCTTGCGGACGTCGTCGAAGGAATAGCCCGTGTTGCGCAGCGCCGCGGGGTTCGCGGCGACGATCCGCAGCGTCTCGGGATCGAGGATCAGCGCGGTGGTCGGCCACTGCTCGAACACGGCCTGACGGGCGGCATCGGCGTTGAAGACAGCCCCGCGATGCAAGCGCAGGAAATACCACGCTCCGTAACCGAGTACGGCACACCAGAGTCCAGCCAGGGCGCCGAGGCCGAATGCCAAGTGGTTCACGCTTCTTCCCTAATTCGAGCCTTGGAAGTGTGGCGGAAGGAGCTTTGGCGAGGCCGTGCGCTGCGCACAGTTTGAGTCGCGCGAGAGCGACGAAAACGCGATCCCGGGAGCTGCGTCGCGCTCCGTTCCCATGCACGAAACCCCTTGATTTTTAGGGGTGTGACGAGGTGGTCGGCGGCCCGGGCGCGGTGCCCTCAGGGCTCGAACGAGACTTGCGCGCGAGCGCCCGTTTCCAGGGTGTTTCCGACCCCGGAAACGATGACGGCGTTCTCACCGAACATAACGCCCAGGAGCTCGCGGCTGAAGCGGAACTGCTTGAGCGCCGGCGCGGGATCGCTGGAGGGCGTGCCGGTCTGCTGGTCGATCGAGGGGATGGTGCAGCGGGTGCAGGGCTTCACGAGCCTCAACGTCACGGCGCCGAGCGCGAGGGTGTCGATCCGGTCCTCGGCCCACGCGGGCAGTCCCCGCAGCACCAGGTTCGGGCGGAAGCGGTCCATCGGCACGGGCCGCGGGAGCCGCGCATTGAGATCCTCGAGCGAAGCCTCGTTGCATACGAGGATCGGATACCCGTCCGGGAAGCCGATCGGCGCCGGCGTCGCGCCCGCGAATCGGGGGTTGGCATTGCGCCCCATCTCGGGCGGTGCGCGCACCAGGCGCAGCGGCTCCCCAATCGCCCGGCTCACCCACTCGGCCGCCTCGTGCCCCGCGTCGAGCCCGACGCATGCATCGTCCCAGACGCGCACGCTCGCCGGCGTTCCGCGCAAGCTCAGCGGCACGACGAGCGACGGCAGACCCGGGAAGCCGAGTACCAGGGCCTCGTCCCGCACCTCCGGCACGAGGCGCGCCAGGTGCGGATGCGAGCGCTGGGTGAGGAACATGCCGCGCGGGTTGACGATCATCCATTGCCGGTCCCACTCGAGGCCGCGCGCCGTGAGCGGCACGCGCGCGCGCTCGATGCCGTGCGCGGATTTCACGGGGTAGACGCAGAGTCCGGTGATCGTCGCCTGCATTGTTACAGACCTCTGCGCGTGCCCCGCCGCTTGGGTGCGCTCGAGGGAAGTCTGCCATATGCTGCGCCTCTCGCCGTGAAGGAGAGCGCATGCCAAGGCCCAGGAAGTCCAGGAAAAAGAACTCCCCTGCCGGCGGTGGTGGACTCGCAGGGAGGGTGATCGCCGCCGCGGTCACCGCCAGCGTGGTTTTCGGCGGGCCGCAGGCGGGCGCCAGGACGCAAAAGCCTCCGCTCTACGGCCAGCACTGGATGGCGGTCACCGGCAAGCCGATCGCGGCCAGCGCCGGCGCGCAGATCTTCGCCCGCGGCGGCAATGCGGTGGATGCCGCGTGCGCCATGATCGCGGCAACCGCGACCGCCTGGACGACGCTCTCCTGGGGCGGTGAGACACAGGCACTCATCTACAACCCGCACACCGGCAAGGTGATCGCCATCAACGGCTTAGGGGTCGCGCCGACGGGTGCGACGCCTGAGTACTTCCACAAGCTCGGCATGCGCTTCCCGCCCGAGTACGGCCCGCTCGCGGCCGTCACTCCGGGGACCCCGGGCGGCCTCATGACCATGCTGGCCGAGTACGGCACCAAATCCCTGAGCGAAGTGCTCGCGCCCGCGATCGAGATGGCCGACGGTTTCCCGATGGACCAGATGCTCTCGGGCACCATCGAGCACTACAAGGACAAGCTCAAGGAATGGCCGGACTCCAGGCGCGTGATGCTGCCGCACTCAGGATCCGAGCACGAAGGGCCGCAGCCCGGCGAGATGTTCCGCCAGCCCGATCTCGCGGCCACGCTGCGCAAACTCGTGGAGGCCGAGCGCGATGCACTGCAGGCCGGCAAGGATCGCAAGGCCGCGATCTACGCCGCCTACGACCGCTTCTACAAGGGCGACATCGCGAGGGATCTCGTACGCTCGGTGCGCGAGCTCGGCGGGCTCTTCACGGTGGAGGATCTCGCCAACTGGAAGGTGAAGATCGAGGAGCCGGTGCACACCCGCTACAAGGGGATCGACGTCTACAAGCTCCAGCCCTGGGTGCAGGGGCCGGTGATGCTGCAGGCGCTGAACATCCTCGAGAACTTTGATTTGAAGTCGATGGGCTACGACAGCGCCCGCTACATCCACACCATTTACCAGGCGATGAATCTCGCCTACGCCGACCGCGACTTCTACTACGGCGATCCGGCCTATGCGCCGGCACCACCCATCCAGGGCCTGCTCTCCAAGGACTACGCGCGCGAGCGCGCCAAGCTCGTGCGGGCCGACAAGAACGATCCCGACATTCGCCCGGGCGACCCCTACCCGTATCAGGGCGGCAAGAACCCTTACCTCAAGTACCTCGCGGACTGGCACTCGAAGATGCCGGCGCAGATGCCGGTGTCGATGGAGGAGTTCGACCGCACCTTTCGCTTAGGGACGACCAGCGTGCAGGCGGCGGATGAGAAGGGCTGGGCCGTATCGGTGACGCCAAGCGGCGGATGGGTGCCCGGAGTGATCGCCGGCAAGACCGGCATCGGCCTCTCGCAGCGCATGCAGAGCTTCGTGCTCGATCCACGGGAGAACCCCTACAACGTGCTCGAGCCCGGCAAGCGCCCGCGCGCGACGCTCACTCCGTCGATGGCCCTGAAGGACGGCAAGCCCTATCTCGTCTTCTCGGTGCAGGGCGGGGATACCCAGGATCAGAACCTGCTGCAGTTCTTCCTCAACGTGGTCGAGTTCGGCATGTCGATCCAGGAAGCGGCGGAAGCCGCCAACATCACCAGCTACCAGATGCGCGATTCCTTCGGCCAGCACGAGTCCTTCCCCGGCCGCGTGACGCTCAACGCCTCGACGCCCTCCTGGGTGCGCAGCGAGCTCGAGCGCATGGGCTACAAGCCGGAGTACGAGGAGCGCACTTCGGGGCCGATCACCGCGATCATGGTCGATCGCGAGCACGGCACGCTGTGGGGCGCGGCGAGCAACTTCGGACAGGACTACGGTGTCGGGTGGTGAGGCCGCGTGCGCCTCAGGGTGCGCGGCCGACGACCTCGTAATGCATCGCCTCGGGCTCGAACTCGAGGAGATAACCGGTATCCTCAGGATAGAACTTCGACTTGAGGAGCTCATCGCCCGCGAACGCGCGGATCGCCTCCTCGCTCACCCAGTGGCTCACGGTGAGGAAATGAGTGATCCCGCCCTCGTCACGCCGATAGACCGCGGCCTCGAGATTGCCGGGCACGGCCCGATAATCGGGAATGGCGCGGCGCGCGAGGAACGCAGCGTATTCATCCGCGACGCCACGCGGCGTGCGGCCATGCCAGATACGAACGATCATGCAAGCTCCCCGTGCTCCACACACGGCACCCGCGGGATTGTCGCACTCCGTGGGCCCGCTCGTGAACACTTGTCCAACAAGGAAAGAGCGCGGCCGGGGTCGTTGGTTCGAAAGCGACTCGCACTGCTCATCGCCGCCGCCGCACCCCTCGGCGCATGCGTCATCGATGTGCCGGGGCATCTGTACCCGGTGCAGGGGCCGCTCGCGACGCACAGCCCCGCGCCGATCTACACGCTGCACATCAGCGGCATACTCACCTCGGGGAACGTGAGCGCGACTCTCGGCGGTGGCGAGTCCTGCCGCGGCAGCTGGTCGAAGATCCCGCAGGACGATCCGCATGCGGCCGCCATGTCGGCGGACTGGGACCGCGTCTACGGCGCCGGGTTTTTCACCGCGAACGTCCTCGGGAATCCGGTCTTCGCCCGTGCAAGCCTCAGCTGCCAGCAGGGCACGACGCTCGGCATCGAGTTCTACCTGCGGGTTCCGGGGGAGATCCGCACCGCCCGGGGCGTGGCCGAGGACAGCAGGGGCAACCTCTACAAGCTCACCTTCTGAGTCCGCTCGGACCTCTGTGTGATCCCTTCCACAGTTCGCGCAGGCTGAAGCTGGGGCACACACCGTCCCGCGCCGATATAGGGGGGCACGGGGAAGTGCTACTATTTGATTTCAAGGGATCTTTATTATGACCGACCCATTGCACTCCAAGCCCGGCCCACGGCCCGGCGGTGGTGGGCCCGTGAAGCCGACATCAGGGACGCCGAGCCCCGCTGCTCCGACCGAGAAAGCTGCGCCGCAAGGCTCGGGTGGCCGCGTCGTACACGACTCCCGTGGTAACGCGGTCTGGCAGTGGGTGAAGGAAGCCGCGCACGCGGCCGTCGAGAGCACCTCGACACTGCTGCGGCGTCTCGAGGCGCCGGAGCTCAAGGTCGAGGACCACAAGCCGGACAACGAGCTCAGGCTCGAGGACGACGTCGACAAGGGCGGCGGTTACGACCCCTACGGCACCCGCGTCGGCTCGCGCCAGCCGCCGAAACCGCCGCTCAAGAAGAAATAGAAATAGCGGATCCAGCCGGATCCCGCGCGTTCCGGATCAGTGCTTCGCGATGAGGCCGAGCGCCCGCAGTCTCTGCGTGTCGCCGGTCGGCCTGCGGATCCGCACCTCGCGCCACTCCTGCGGCGAGAGCGGCAGCGCCAGGATCGCGCGCCGCGCCTCCATCACGCGATGCTTCAGGAGTGGTTTCAGCGAGTCCTGCGCGAGGCACGCCTGCTGCTCCTCGATGCTCTCGGCGAGCTCGACGTCGCAGAAGGCCTGGAAGTACTCCGTGTACCACTCCTCGTAGAGCGACAGCGGCTCATCCAGCGCCGGGTCGTGCATCAGGTGCTCGCCCAGGTGCTGGGTGCACAGGTAGCTCGAGCTCGAGCGCACGTAGTTGCCGTGCTCGACCAGCACCGCGTTGGTGTAGTCGGTGCAGCCGTAGAAGACCGCGAGCAGCCGCCGGCGTTTCGATTCGGGAACCTGCCGCGTGCGCAGGTACTCGTACAGCGCCCGGCGATGTACCAGCGTGAACGCCGTCGAGCGCAGCGCTACCATCTGCTCGCTCAGGCGAGTGTGCGCCGAGACGGCGCGCATCAGCTGGTCGTGGTGGGCCGCCCAACGGGTGAACTCCGCCGGCCGGTCGAGGATTCTCTGGGACACAAGCAGATCCGCCGGCGTTTTCGCAGTCGCCGCCATCTCGACACGCGACTCGGATTCCTCCATGAGTCGCGCGTGCTTGTAGGCCTGAAGGAGTACGTGATCCCCCTGCCGGCACGGTCCGGTGCAGCCGCTTGCAGCCGCTGCTGCTGTTCTGTCTTCCTCGCGTGGAGTCTCCGCCTTTGCGGTGCAGTGCGCAATTTCGGATGAGTGACAACGCGGTGAATCCTGTGCATTTCCTGTAGGACAACGCTGGATCGCGTCCAGAGCGTTGCGGCCGAGCCACGGGCGGCACCCAGGAACGCCCCGCCGCCGTGCGGCCCGACCGGGAGCGCCCCAACCGGGTGCGGCGTGGCCGGCCGCGGGCCGCGATGCTCAGCGGTCGGCCGGGGCGGCGGGGCGCTGCTGCCGGAAGACATTCCAGTCGGTGGACGGGGCCTTGAGCGGCACCTGATGCAGGAGGCTCGCGACGAAGCCGCCTGCGGCAGCGAGCGCCCCGATGTCGGGATGGACGATGACGTTGCGTGCCGTGAAACCGTGCGCGCGCGCTCCGAGATGCGCCTCCCAGATGAGATCGACGACGTACATGTGGTTCAGGGTGCCGATGAGGCTCTTGTGGGGCGTCGCGCGCTCGCGCGCGGCTTCCCCGGGCGGGAGACCGGCTACGGCGGCGAGGGTGAGCCCGTCGGCCCAGGTCTTGTATTCGGCGAGCGCCTGCGCGCCTGCGCGGGTCAGCATGCGGTCCGGGGCGGGCCTAACCCGCGGCGTTCGCCTGGTTGAGCGCCACCGCGGCGCGGATCAGCGCTTTGAGCGCCTGCTCATCGAGCGTTGCGCCCTCGCGCAAGTCGATGGCGCGCCGCACGTTGCCTTCGAGGCTCGAGTTGAAGAGCCGCGCGGGATCCTGGAGTGCTGCGCCTCTCGCGAAGGTCATCTTGACCACGCTCTTGTAGGTCTCGCCGGTGCAGATCAATCCGGCGTGCGACCACACCGGGATGCTCCACTTCCACTCCTCAATGACCTCGGGGTCGGCTTCCTTCACGAGAGCGCGCAGGCGCGCCAGCATCTGCGACTGCCAGGCCGGAAGCTCGCGGATGCGCGCGTCGATCAGCGCGGAGGCGGAAGCACCGCCGCCCGCCGGTGCCGGGCTTTTTCTCGTGACGGGCCGTTTCGCACGCGGCTTCCCGGGAGTGGCTTTCCTGGCGCTGGCTTTCCTGGCGGTGGCTTTCCTGGCGGTGGCTTTCCTGGCGGTGGTTTTCCTGGCGGTGGTTTTCCTGGTCCGCTTCGCGCTGGTCTTTTTCATGGCCGTGAGCTCCTCATTCCCGTCAACGATACACTCACTCCATCATGCGGATCCGCAAAGCTGAGCCCCGGGACGCCGAGGCGATCGCCGCGATCATCCTGCCGACCTTTCGTGACGGCTCGACGTACACCGTCGACCCGCAGATCAGCGAAGCGGACGCCCGCGCCTACTGGCTCTCTCCCGACAAGGAAACGTTCGTCGCAGAGGATGCCGGGATCATCGTCGGTACCTACATCATGCGCCCCAACCAGGCCGGCGGCGGTCGCCACGTCTGCAACTGCGGCTACATGACGCGCGCGGGAGCGACCGGCCGTGGGATCGCGCGCGCCATGTGCCTGCACTCGCTCGACCACGCGCGCTCGCGCGGCTATCGCGCCATGCAGTTCAACTTCGTGGTCGCAACCAACGAGCGCGCGGTGCGCCTGTGGCAGTCGCTCGGTTTCGAGATCGTCGGCCGGCTGCCCGGCGCGTTCCGGCATCCCGTGCACGGCTACGTCGACGCCCTCGTGATGTACCAGACGCTGTAACGGCCGAGTCGCAGTGCGCGCGCCAGTTGAGCGCCGCAAAAGAAAAAAGCCCCTGAAGTCTTTCGACCTCAGGGGCTTTTTGTTTGAAGCCTGGCAGTGACCTACTCTGGCATGCCTGAAAGCCACACTACCATCGGCGCAGAGCGTTTTCACTTCCGAGTTCGGAATGGGATCGGGTGGTTCCCACTCGCTATGGCCGCCAGGCAAACTGTTTGAGGTTCATGCAGCCGGACCTTGCGGTCCGGCTGCAAGCGCCTCCAATCCGGTTAGTTTCTGCTTCGACGCTTGTCGCGTTCACGATGGAATCGCTCCATCGGCATCAATCCTCTCGTGGATCAAACCACTTGAGGTTATATGGTCAAGCCTCACGGGCAATTAGTACTGGTTAGCTGAAGCCATTACTGGCCGTACACACCCAGCCTATCAACCACGTAGTCTTCGTGGGCCCTTTAGGGGAGTCGAGCTCCCAGGGAGATCTAATCTTGGGGGGGGCTTCCCGCTTAGATGCTTTCAGCGGTTATCCCGTCCGCACATAGCTACCCGGCAGTGCCACTGGCGTGACAACCGGAACACCAGAGGTGCGTCCATCCCGGTCCTCTCGTACTAAGGACAGCTCACCCTCAAATCTCCAACGGCTACGGAAGATAGGGACCAAACTGTCTCACGACGTTTTGAACCCAGCTCGCGTACCACTTTAATCGGCGAACAGCCGAACCCTTGGGACCTGCTACAGCCCCAGGATGTGATGAGCCGACATCGAGGTGCCAAACTCCTCCGTCGATGTGGACTCTTGGGAGGAATAAGCCTGTTATCCCCGGAGTACCTTTTATCCGTTGAGCGATGGCCCTTCCATACAGAACCACCGGATCACTATGACCTGCTTTCGCACCTGCTCGACTTGTCAGTCTCGCAGTCAAGCACCCTTATGCCATTGCACTCTGTAGCGCGATGACCGACCGCGCTGAGGGTACCTTTGCACTCCTCCGTTACTCTTTGGGAGGAGACCGCCCCAGTCAAACTACCCACCATACAGTGTTCCCGGCCCGGATTACGGGCCAAGGTTAGAACTCCGACATTATCAGGGTGGTATTTCAACGTTGCCTCCACAAGAGCTAGCGCCCCTGCTTCAAAGGCTCCCACCTATCCTACACAGACAAGGTCAAAGTTCAGTGTAAAGCTGTAGTAAAGGTTCACGGGGTCTTTCCGTCTTTCCGCAGCTACGCCGCATCTTCACAGCGATTTCAACTTCACTGAGTCTCGGGTCGAGACAGTGGGGCCAGCGTTACGCCATTCGTGCAGGTCGGAACTTCATGTACTTCCACGGTTTCCCGTGGCACAGACTATACGTTCACCTGGTCGGAGCGAGCTGAGTATCTCGCTGCCGAAGTATTTTCGCTTACCCGATGGATTCATCTCCATCGCTAACCGAACGATCTGCTCAAAGCCGTCGAGTTCCAGATGTCGGTCTTCGCTCACCAACTCGCAGACTCTTGCGAATCTCTCGAAGTCGGCTTGCTTGGAAGACATCAGCGGAAACGCTTTGAAATGTGGCAGCACTTGCGCCACCAGATTTCTGACGTTTCGCACTTCGAACTTCAACGTCTTGTCAGATCGGTCCGGTCGGATGAATCCGCATCCCCATTTCTCCTGGATCACGTAGAGCAGCTCAGCTCTGTCTGCGTTCTGGCTCACCGAAAAGCTCGGTCTCACCTCCCATCCGAAGCGATGTCGATCGCTCGGCTGGAACGAAACGCAGAAACAGCCTTCACCGTCTACGAACCCTGAGATGTAGGAATTCAAATCCATCAGTAAGGACCAGGGCCGGCGTCTTATGGAATCCCTCGATTCCATCCAAGGGCTCTCAACCCTTGAGTCGTTACGGGGATCCGAATTGCTTCGGATCTTACCCTCGGTATTGCCCGTGACATCCCTGCAGACATCGTGTGGGTTCCACCGATTTGAGCCGGTTGTTGGAACGGTGTTGCCACCGTCCCGGGCAATGTCACTTACCCGACAAGGAATTTCGCTACCTTAGGACCGTTCGTACTGTTACATCAACGGGCATTTCTGCCGTATTGATGAAGTAATGCATTGCGCACTACTTCTGCATGTCGCCATGCAGATCGGACTATCTCATCTCTTCGTTTGAAGAGCCCGGCGTATAGTCTCTGAGGATTCCGATCGTTCGATCGGCCTTTCCTGCTGATTGTCCGCACCTCTCAGATTTTCACTGCCGCTTGCAGCGGCGAGTACCGGAGGATTCACGGAGTTTCCAGCATACAGCCAGGTTTATTTACGTAACTACAACTTTGGTCCTGTTCAACACTCTGCAGTCGCACTCGACGAATTGCTCGTCCGTCTCTATCTATAGTTACGGCCGCCGTTTACCGGGGCTTCGATCAGGAGCTTCGCCTTGCGGCTGACCCCATCAATTAACCTTCCGGCACCGGGCAGGCGTCAGACCCTATACATCCACTTACGTGTTAGCAGAGTCCTGTGTTTTTGGTAAACAGTCGCAGCCCCCGATTACCTGTGACCTTCTAGAGCTCGTGGAGTAAGTCCACTCACCCCAGGAGGCATACCTTCTCCCGAAGTTACGGTATCAATTTGCAGAGTTCCTTAACCCGAGTTCTCTCAAGCGCCTTAGGAGATCATCTCCTCACCCACCAGTGTCGGTTTACGGTACGGACAATTCCAACCTGAAGCTTAGAGGCTTTTCCCGGAAGCGTGGCATCGATCACTTCGGAGACCGAAGTCTCCTCGTACTCAGTTCTCGGTGTTGAATGACCCTCCGGATTTGCCAGGAAGATCCACCTACGGCCTTGAACGGCACTGCTGCCGCTGATCTAGCCTTCTCCGTCACCCCATCGCAGTTGGAATCGGTGCAGGAATGTTAACCTGCTTTCCATCGACTACACCTTTCGGTCTCGCCTTAGGATCCGACTCACCCTCAGCCGATTAACGTGGCTCAGGAAACCTTGGGTTTTCGGCGAGCGGGTTTTTCACCCGCTTTAACGTTACTCATGTCAGCATTCGCACTTCTCATACCTCCAGCATGCCTCGCAGCACACCTTCGCAGGCTTAGAGAACGCTCCCCTACCGCGTGAACGACCCGAAGGTCACTCACACCCATAGCTTCGGTGCTCGGCTTAGCCCCGTTAAATCTTCCGCGCGAGCCGACTAGACCAGTGAGCTATTACGCTTTCTTTAAAGGATGGCTGCTTCTAAGCCAACCTCCTGGCTGTCTATGCCTTCTCACATCGTTTACCACTTAGCCGAAACTTTGGGACCTTAGCTGATGGTCTGGGTTGTTGCCCTTTTCACAACGGACGTTAGCACCCGCTGTGTGTCTCCCGAGTATCACTTCAGGGTATTCGGAGTTTGCATGGAGTTGGTAGGCCGAGATGGCCCCCTTCTCCAAACAGTGCTCTACCCCCCTGAGTGTTCACTCGAGGCACTACCTAAATAGCTTTCGGGGAGAACCAGCTATCGCCAGCCTTGATTAGCCTTTCACTCCTATCCACAACTCATCGACGCACTATTGCAACAGTGGTTCGTTCGGACCTCCAACCAGTGTTACCTGGTCTTCATCCTGGTCATGGATAGATCGACTGGCTTCGGGTCTATTCCCAGCGACTGTGACGCCCGTTTAAGACTCGGTTTCCCTACGGCTCCCCTATGCGGTTAGCCTCGCCACTGAAAATAACTCGCTGACCCATTATACAAAAGGTACGCCGTCACCCCTTGCGGGGCTCCGACTGCTTGTACGCATACGGTTTCAGGTTCTATTTCACTCCCCTCTCCGGGGTTCTTTTCGCCTTTCCCTCACGGTACTGGTTCACTATCGGTCGGTAGAGAGTATTTAGCCTTCGAGGATGGTCCCCCGATGTTCAGACAAGATTTCACGTGTCTCGTCCTACTCTTCGTCGCTCACGGACTCGTGCTTTCGTCTACAGGGCTATCACCTGCTGTGGCCAGACTTTCCAGACTGTTCGACTAGCACTCACCCGATTACCACGACTGGGCTGGTCCCCGTTCGCTCGCCACTACTAGGGGAATCTCGGTTGATTTCTTTTCCTCCGGTTACTGAGATGTTTCAATTCACCGGGTTTGCTTCCAACACCTATGAATTCAGTGTTGGATACCTCTAACGAGGTGGGTTTCCCCATTCGGAAATTGCCGGGTCAAAGCTTGTTTGCCAGCTCGCCGACACTTATCGCAGGCTACCACGTCCTTCATCGCCTTCTACCGCCAAGGCATCCGCCATATGCGCTTACTCGCTTGACCATATAACCCCAAGGAGTTTGGGGATATGGAGCTGATTCACATTGCGAACGCGACATTCTCAAGCTTGAGAATCAAATCATCTTTCGCTTGAAAACTTAGCGTCAAAACAAAAACTTTTCCGGATTGTTAAAGAGCAGACGATGCGCTCGTTGGCATCGCCGGCAGATCCCGCCTCTGAAGCGTGATCACGGGAGCACATGAGGACCTGAGCCGGTTTCTTCATGAGCTCGCGTCATCACGCGAGTCGCGGGTGGGCGGGAAGCTGGTGGAGCCAGCCGGGATCGAACCGGCGACCTCCTGCTTGCAAAGCAGGCGCTCTCCCAGCTGAGCTATGGCCCCGTATCCTCTGATTGGCCGAAATCGCAGGAAGCGATTTCGGCGGACATCACTTCGTTGACCGCGGGCAAAAGGCGTGGCTTTTGCCCGCTGCGCCGAAGAACATGACCTGGTGGGTCTGGGAGGAGTTGCACCTCCGACCTCACCCTTATCAGGGGTGCGCTCTAACTAACTGAGCTACAGACCCAACTCTGCAGCCCTCAGATAGCCAACACGCGCCGACGGGCCGCCGCCCCAAATGTGTTGAGCAGGTAACTTGTGCTGGGAACTCGCGCCTCTGTGACAAGGCGCTGGTCTCTTGAAAGGAGGTGATCCAGCCGCACGTTCCCGTACGGCTACCTTGTTACGACTTCACCCCAGTCATTGACCACACCGTGGTAGGCGCCCCCCTTGCGGTCAGGCTACCTGCTTCTGGTGCAGTAAACTTCCATGGTGTGACGGGCGGTGTGTACAAGACCCGGGAACGTATTCACCGCAGCAATGCTGATCTGCGATTACTAGCGATTCCGACTTCATGGAGTCGAGTTGCAGACTCCAATCCGGACTACGATAGATTTTCTGGGATTGGCTCCCGCTTGCGCGTTGGCAACCCTCTGTATCTACCATTGTAGCACGTGTGTAGCCCTGGTCATAAAGGCCATGATGACTTGACGTCATCCCCACCTTCCTCCGGTTTGTCACCGGCGGTCTCCTTAGAGTGCCCAACTGAATGATGGCAACTAAGGACAAGGGTTGCGCTCGTTGCGGGACTTAACCCAACATCTCACGACACGAGCTGACGACAGCCATGCAGCACCTGTCTCTGGGCTCCTTGCGGCACTCCCATATCTCTACGGGATTCCCAGGATGTCAAGACCAGGTAAGGTTCTTCGCGTTGCATCGAATTAAACCACATGCTCCACCGCTTGTGCGGGTCCCCGTCAATTCCTTTGAGTTTCAACCTTGCGGCCGTACTCCCCAGGCGGAGGACTTAGCGCGTTAGCTACGACACTGGGAGGCTTACCCCCTCAACGTCTAGTCCTCATCGTTTATGGCATGGACTACCAGGGTATCTAATCCTGTTTGCTCCCCATGCTTTCGTACCTGAACGTCGGTGCTGGACCAGGAAGCCGCTTTCGCCACTGGTGTTCCTTCCGATATCTACGCATTTCACCGCTACACCGGAAATTCCGCTTCCCTCTTCCGCACCCTAGCTGAACAGTCTCGAATGCAATTCCCAGGTTGAGCCCGGGGCTTTCACATCCGACTTATCCAACCGTCTACGTACGCTTTACGCCCAGTAATTCCGATTAACGCTCGCACCCTCTGTATTACCGCGGCTGCTGGCACAGAGTTAGCCGGTGCTTTTTCTGTGGGTTAGGTCAAGACCCAGAGGTGTTATCCCTGAGCTTTTCATCCCCACTAAAAGTGCTTTACAACCCGCAGGCCTTCTTCACACACGCGGCGTCGCTGGATCAGGGTTTCCCCCATTGTCCAATATTCCCCACTGCTGCCTCCCGTAGGAGTCTGGGCCGTGTCTCAGTCCCAGTGTGGCTGGTCGTCCTCTCAGACCAGCTACGGATCGTCGCCTTGGTAGGCCGTTACCCTACCAACTAGCTAATCCGACTTCGGCTCATCCATCGGCGCGAGGTCTTGCGATCCCCCGCTTTCCCCCGTAGGGCTCATGCGGAATTAGCCAACCTTTCGGCTGGTTATTCCCCACTATTGGGCAGATTCCGAAGCATTACTCACCCGTTCGCCGCTCGTCAGCACGTATTGCTACGCCTGTTACCGCTCGACTTGCATGTGTTAGGCACGCCGCCAGCGTTCAATCTGAGCCAGGATCAAACTCTTCACTTGAAGATTTTGAACATCAACATCGAAGAGTAAATCCAAAAATGGCTCCAACTACTGCTGGACTCTTTGGTCACTCGGTCTTTTGCGTCCAAAGGCACATCGACGCGAGTCCCCACACAAATTACCTGCCAAACTTTTAAAGAGCACCCGCGAGCGCTGAGGCTTCGGGAAGATCACGGACACACCCACAACCCCGGGCCGCATTTGCCGGCCGAGGCTGCGAGGGGCGCGCAGTATAGCCCCCCAAGAGAGCTTGTCAACGCACTGTCATCTGCCCGGCCCCTTAACTCTTTCTTGGGGACGGCTCCCCCGGGACGGGCACCTCTAAGGTAGGGGCTGAAGCGACGGGTTCAATGGCCTGATCCGCCTCACCGGCCCGTTTTGAGCCTGGCTCCTTATCCTGAGGCATCCTAAGGCGCTCCGGAGCCCTGTCCGGGGTCCACCCGGAGGGCCAATCGGGGCCTTGATCTAGGCCTTGGGCTCGAGGCGGATCCGGGCGAAGCGCCTGGCCCCGAGCTGGAATACGTGTTCGGCACCGGCCTTGAGCGTGAGGCTCCGGTCGCCCACCTTCACGCCGTCGATCTCGACGGCCCCTTCCTCGATCTTGCGGTTCGCCTCCGAGGTGCTGGCGGCGAGACCCGCCTCTTTCAGGACATTCGCCAGCCGCAGCCCCGCGGCCTCCACGGCAAGCACTTTCACCGGCAGGTTCTGCGGCACCGCTTTATCGCTGACGCGCGACAGAAAATCGCGCTGCGCGCGCGCGGCGGCCGCGGCGTCGTGAAAGCGGGCGACGATCTCGCTCGCGAGCTCGAGTTTGATGTCGCGCGGATTGCGGCCCTGTTCCGCCGCGCGCTTCAATTGCGCGATGTCGGCGAGCGGCGCGGAACGAAAGCAGCTCGAAGTAGCGCCACATCAGCGCATCCGAGATCGACATCAGCTTGCCGAACATGCTGTCGGCGTCCTCGGTGATGCCGATGTAGTTGCCGAGCGACTTCGACATCTTGTTGACGCCGTCGAGTCCCTTCGAGCAGCGGCATGGTCATCACCACCTGGCGGCTCCTGCCCGTAGGCTTCCTGCAGCGTGCGCCCGACCAGCAGGTTGAACTTCTGATCGGTCCCGCCCAGCTCGACATCGGCGCGCATCGCCACCGAGTCGTAGCCCTGCGCGAGCGGATAGAGAAATTCGTGGATCGAGATCGGCTGGTTGGCCTTGTAGCGCTTGGCGAAGTCGTCGCGCTCGAGCATGCGCGCCACGGTGTAGTGCGCGGTGAGGCGCACCACGTCTGCCGCGGTGAGCGGGCGAGAGCCAGCGGGAGTTGAAGTCGATGCGGGTGCGCTCGCGGTCGAGGATCCTGAAGACCTGCGACTCGTAGGTGCGGGCATTGGCCTGGATCTCGTCATGGTGAGCGCGGGACGCGTGGCGTTGCGCCCGGTGGGATCGCCGATCATCCCGGTGAAATCGCCGATGAGGAAGGTCACCTCGTGGCCGAACTGCTGGAACTGCCGCATCTTGTTGAGCAGCACCGTGTGCCCGAGATGCAGGTCCGGCGCCGTCGGATCGAATCCCGCCTTGACGCGCAGCGGCGTGCCGCGCTGCAGCTTCTTCTCCAGCTCCGGCAGCGTCAGCACCTCGCTCGCGCCGCGTCCGAGCTCTGCGATCTGTTGCTCGAAATTCATCCTCGATCCCGTGAACCGCGTTATGGACTGGTTAAGGTTCGAACCCGCACACTTAACTTACATTGACCGCGACACCCAAGCCCGGTACGGTGCGGCCCCATCAGAACTTCCACTAAGACAAGCACGTAAGTCTAGTCGATGGCACTGCATTTCCGTCTTCCCAGGCCCTCTTTCGCCTTCTTTCTCCAGCTGGCTGCCTGCGCGGTGGTCGGCTGGTCGCTGTGGAATGGAAGCGTGAACGCGCCGGCCAGTGCGGCAGCCGATGCGCCCGCACCCGAGGGCACGGCCGCCGCTCCCACAACCCCTGGGGCGGCAGCCGCCCCTGGCGCGACGCCGGCTGCGGCGCCGGGCCCCTCGCCCCCGACCGTGGCGCTCGCGAGCGCCGCCGGCTTCGAGGGCGCGCGCCTCGCGCTCTCCTCGATCGACGTGATCGTGAGCCGCAACGACACCCTGGACCGGATCTTCCGCCGCCTGAAGCTGAACCTCGCCGACCTGGCGAGCCTGCGTGCGCTCCCGGGCCTGAAAGAACGGCTCGACAGCCTGCGCCCGGGCGAGTCGCTTCACCTGAGCCACAAGGACGGCGCGCTTTACGGCTTTCAGCGCCGCCTGAGCGACGGCGAGACGCTGGACGTGGTGCGTGGCGATGCCGGCCTCAAGGCCAACGTGGTCGAGAACCCGCTTCGAGATGCGCACCCGCACCATCGGCGGCCGTATCTACAGCTCGCTCTTCGAAGCGGTCGAGGGCGCCGGCGCCCACGATCAGACCGCGGTTGAGCTCGCCGACATCTTCGGCTGGGACATCGATTTCGTGCTCGACGTGCGTCCCGGCGACTCCTTCGTCGTGACCTACCAGGAGATCTGGCGCGACGGGCATTACCTGAAGGACGGGCCGGTGCTCGCCGCCTCGTTCGTCAACCAGGGACGCGAGTACCGCGCGGTGCGCTACACCGACCCGAGCGGCACCACCAGCTACTACACGCCCGACGGCCGCAGCATGCGCAAGGCGTTCCTGCGGGCGCCGCTCGAGTTCAGCCGCGTCAGCTCAGGATTCAACACCGCGCGCATGCACCCGATCCTGAACCGCATCCGCGCCCACAAGGGCGTCGACTACGCGGCTCCCATCGGCACGCCGGTGCGCGCCGCGGGCGATGGCGTCATCCGCTTCGCCGGTGTCATGGGCGGCTACGGCAACCTGGTCGAGATCGAGCACACCCACAGCATCACGACCGTGTACGGGCATCTGTCGCGCTTCGCGCGCGGCTTACACGCCGGCACGCACGTGACGCAGGGGACGGTGATCGCCTACGTCGGCATGACGGGACTCGCGACCGGGCCGCACCTGCACTATGAGTACCGGGTCAACGGGGTGTTCAAGAACCCGCAGACCGTGCCGCTGCCGGCGGCCTCCCCGATCAACGCGAGCTACGCCGCCGACTTCCACGCGCACGCGGATACGCTCCTCGCCACGCTCGATACGGCCACGGGGCCGATGCTGGTCGCTCGCTGAAGATCCACGCGCACGGGCGGGAGCCGCACGGCTCCCGCCCGCGAACGCTTGCCTAATGCTCACTCCCTGCACGCACCGGCGTCGCCACGATGGCGTGTCCCGTCGTGGTGCTGCCGGTGATCACTCCCTCGTCGTTGATGTCGAACAGCAGTGCGATCGGGCCCGTCAACCCTGAGCCCGGCGCGATCAGGGCGTTCAGGTTCGTCACCATCCCGTTCTCGTAGATCCAGGGATGGAGATTTCCGGCGGCATCGTTCGAATAGCCGACGACCTGACGACTCGCGTTGATGCTGGTCGCGGCGCCGGCGATGTCGCCCGCGAGCAGCGGCAGGAATACCCAGCCCGCTGCGCGCGTCCACATGAAGGGCGGCGTGAAGTTCCCCGCCGCATCGCCCGGCGCCCCGGCGAAGCCCACCACGTCACCGCGCTCATTGATCATCATCGGCGTATTCCAGTAAGGCGCGCCGTTCGGATTGACGAGCACCGTCGGCTCACCGTTTCGCCACAGCATCGCGTGCTTGCCCGTCGGTCCGCCGATCGCGAAGCCGCAGGTGCCGGAGATGCCGACGATCTCGCCGCGGTCGTTGATGGCGGTGGCGGCTCCCGCGGTGTCGCCGTCGGGGAGCGCGAGTGCATGGATCTGCCCGGGGAGCGGTCCCCACACGACCGGCTTGAACTGCAGCACCTGCGGGGTGATGCAGCTCGGGTCGTGCACGGTGTTCTCCGCCCAGCCGACCGTCTGCGCGAGGTCATTGGTGCCGGTGGCAAAGCCGTTGGTGCCGCCGAGCGTCGGTAGCGGGCGCATGCCCCCGAGCGCATCCCAGACAAAGCCGCGGCAGACGTTGAAGCCCGGGTTGTTGAGGAAGAACCCGCAGCTCCAGCCTTCCTGGTTGGGGTCGAGCGCATCGGTGAGCGAGATCCCGGAGATGAGTCCCAGCTGGTTCTTCACCGGCCACTGCACCCGGCTGCTCAAGCCCGCCCCACTCCCGAGGGTGCCGAGGTCGAGCTGCCGGCCGTAGGCCCAGAGGGTCGCGTGCAGGGCGCCGCCCGGCAGCGTGAAGCTCCCGGCGACGAGCCCGAAGTCGTTGACGCTGTTGCCCTGGGAGTTGGCATTACTGAGGATGGTCACCTGGTAGGTCGCCGCCGCCGGGCCAGCGGCCCCGAGGTACGCACCCGGCGCACAGCCGGCGGCCGCCAGCAGAACCCATGAAAGCCTGCACATGTCCGTTCCCTCCCTGCCACCGCTGAATAAGGGAGCGGAACGCTACACCCGGGATTGCCGGGAAACCGGCGGAATTCGGACCCGCTTTGTCGGCACCTGCCGGCAGATGAATCCGCACCCCCTGCTAGACTGAGCCCCCGAATCCGCGGAGGTGCTGCATGAACATCCACCTGACGGTTCTCACGATCGGCCCACTCGCAGCGCTGATCGCCGGCGTCCTGATCCTGCTGATGCCGAAGCTTCTGAACTATATCGTCGCCATCTATCTGATCATCATCGGCCTGCTGGGCCTCTTTCACTGATCCCGGCGGAGCCTTCACAGAAGCATCGTCCGCGGCTGGTATCCTTGGAAAATGGACGCCCCTGATCTCAAAGCGCCCCAGCACTACATCAACCGCGAGCTCTCGTTCCTCGAGTTCAACCAGCGCGTGCTCGACCAGGCGTTCGACGAATCGGTGCCGCTGCTCGAGCGGCTGCGCTTCCTGTGTATCTCCTGCGGCAACCTCGATGAGTTCTTCGAGATCCGCGTCGCGGGCCTCAAGCAGCTGAAGGAGCTCGGCGGCGGCCCGCTCGCCGCCGATGGTATGTCCATCGAGGAGCAGCTCGCCGCGATCCACGATCGGGCGACGCAACTCGTGGCCGAGCAGTATCGCTGTCTCAACGAGCTGCTGCTGCCCTCGCTCGCGCGCGAGGGCGCGCCGCTCCTCGAGCGCAAGGACTGGAGCCCGGCCGCTTACCATTGGCTCGAGCAGTACTTCGAGCGCGAGGTGGAGCCGGTGCTTTCGCCTCTCGGGCTCGATCCATCGCGCCCCTTCCCGCGCATCCAGAACAAGAGTCTCAACTTCATCGTACGGCTCGAGGGCAAGGATGCCTTCAACCGCAACAGCGAGCTCGCGATCGTGCAGGCGCCGCGCTCGCTGCCGCGCGTCGTGCCGCTGCCGCACGAGGCCACGGGGCGTGCCTGCGTACTGCTCTCGACCATCGTGCAGGCCTTCGTGCCGAAGCTCTTCACGGGCATCCAGGTGATGGGCTGCTACCAGTTCCGCGTCACGCGCAACAGCGATTTGTTCGTCGACGAGGAAGAGATCGACGACCTGCGGCGCGCGCTCGAGGGTGAGCTCATGCACCGCCGCTATGGCGCGGCCGTGCGCCTCGAGGTGGCCACCGAGTGCCCCGAAGACATGGTGAAGTTCCTGCACTCGCAGTTCGCCTCGGGTGCCAACGGGCTCGACACCTATTACGTGCCGGGGCCGGTGAACCTGAACCGCCTCACCGCCGTGTACGACCTGGTACAGCGCCCGGACCTCAAGTACCCGATGTTCACGCCGGGGCTGCCGAAGCGTCTGGCCGGCGCCACCGACATCTTCGCCGTCATCCGCCAGAAGGATCTGCTGCTGCATCATCCGTACCAGAGCTTCGTGCCGGTAATGGATTTCCTCAGGCAGGCGGCCGCCGACAGCCAGGTGCTCGCGATCAAGATGACGCTCTATCGCGCGGGCCACGAGTCACCGCTGGTCGACGCGCTGGTGGCCGCCGCGAACGCCGGCAAGGACGTCACGGTGATCGTCGAGCTGCGCGCACGCTTCGATGAGGAAGCCAACATCGAGCTGTCCACCCGCCTGCAGGAGGCCGGGGCGCACGTCATGTACGGCGTCGTCGGCTACAAGACGCACGCCAAGCTCGCCCTCGTCGTGCGCCGCGAGTCGGGTGGCATGCGCCGCTACTGCCATCTCGGCACCGGCAACTACCATCCGCGCACCGCACGCCAGTACACCGACTACGGGCTCTTCACCTGCGACGACGAGATCGGCCAGGACGTGCACGAGCTGTTCCTGCAGCTGACGAGCCTGACGCAGACGCCGAAGCTCAACCGCCTCACGCAATCGCCCTTCGGCATGCACGACATGGTGCTCGGCAAGATCGCACGCGAGACCGAACACGCCCGCGCCGGACGTCCGGCGCGCATCATCGCCAAGATGAATGCGCTGGTGGAGCCCGGGGCCATCGAGGCGCTCTACCGCGCCTCCTGCGCCGGCGTGCAGATCGATCTCATCGTGCGCGGCGTGTGCGCGCTGCGCCCCGGCGTCCCGGGCGTATCGGAGAACATCACGGTGCGCTCGATCGTCGGGCGCTTCCTCGAGCACTCGCGCGTCTTCTACTACGGGAACGCCGGCAAGCCTGAGCTCTTCTGCGCCAGCGCTGACTGGATGGAGCGCAACTTTTTCCGCCGTGTCGAAGTAACATTCCCGATCAGCGCCAAGCCCCAAAAGGAACGCATCGAGCGCGACCTGGGGGTCGAGCTGAACGACAATTGCCAGGCGTGGAAGCTGCGCCCCGACGGCACCTACGAGCGCATCAGGCGCGGCGAAGCCAAGGCGGTGAACGCGCAGCTGGAGTTGTTGTCTGCATACGCAGCGGGACCAGGCGCGACCGTTTGAAGCGCTGCGCCTCCGGCACCTGCGAGGAGAAGCACATCATGGGCTCGAAGTGGATCGTACCGGCAGTGGTCTTGCCGACCGCACTGCTGTGCGCCGCGGTGAGCTTCGCGCAGGAAGAGCCGAAGCCGCCAGCAGCGCGGCCCGCCAATCCCGCGACGCCGGCAGCCAGGGCCGTCACGCCCCCGGCAAAGCGCACGCTGCCCGCCCGGCCAGGTGCCCTCGCACCACACACCAACGTCGAGACGACCGAGGGTCTGGAGAAGCGCGCAGCGGCGCGCAGCAAACCCGCAGCGGCGACGGCCAGCCCCGCGGAGCCGCCGAAGTAGCTCAGCTACCGAACACCCGCAGCCGATAGCCGCCGGCGCGCAGGTAGTCGACTTCCTGCTGCAGATCCGCCGACGTGAGCGGATGGTCCTTCAGCCAGCGCGCCGGAAAGCGCACCTCGACCGAGCGCGGCGTCACCGAGAGCTCGATGCGCGGCAGCGCGGTGGCGCTGCGCCCCCGGTGCAGCAGCACCGCGAGACGCAGCAGCAGGATCAGGTACACGGAGTTGCGATCCCAGGGAGGCACCAGCTCGTCCACGCCATCGAGCGCGAGCTTGCGGCGGTGAGCGCCGACCAGGCGCGCCAGCAGCCGCTGCTCCTCGCGCGGAAATCCCGCCATGTCGGCGTTCTCGAGGAGGTAGGCGCCGTGGCGGTGATAGCCGGAGTGCGAGACGTCGAGGCCGATCTCGTGCAGGCGTGCGGCCCACTTGAGGGCCAGGTACGCGAGCGGCTCCTCGAGCTTCCAGCTCTCGCGCGTCTGCTCGAGGAAATCGCGCACCGTCGCCTCGACGCGTTCGGCCTGCGCGGTGTCGACGTGGTAGCGCTGCTGCATCCCCCGCACGGTGCGCTCGCGCGCGTCCTCGCGCTGGTAGCGGCCGAGCATGTCGTAGAGCAGGCCCTCGCGCATCGCACCCTCGGCGATGTGCATCGCCTTGATGTCGAGCACGGCGAAGATCTCGGCGAGGATCGCGAGTCCGCCCGGAAAGACCGGACGGCGGTCTTCGGTGACCGGCTCGAGCGTGAGCTCGCGCGTGTGGCCGGCGTCGATGCAGTACTCGATGGCGCGGTTGAGGCCGGCGGGCGTGATGGTGGCCGCGGCCGGATCGAGCGCGCGGATCACCTCGCCGATGGCGCGCACCGTGCCCGAGCTGCCGGCGCAGGTTTCCCAGCCGCGCGCGCGGAAGGCCGCCTGCACCGGCTCGAGCTCGAGACGCGCGGCAAGGCGCGCGCGCTCGAAGCGCTTGGCGGAGATCTTGCCGTCGCGGAAGAAGCGCTCGCTCAGCGAGACGCAGCCCATCTGCAGGCTCTCGAGCTCGAGCGGGGTGAGCTCCTGGCCGATGATGAGCTCGGTGCTGCCGCCGCCGACGTCGATCACCAGCCGCTTGCCGGCCTCGTTCGGCATGGTGTGCGCGACGCCCGAGTAGATGAGGCGCGCCTCTTCCATGCCGGCGATGATCTCGATCGGGTGGCCGAGCGCCTCACGGGCGCGCTCGAGGAAGGCCTGCTTGCGGTGCGCCATGCGCAGCGCATTGGTGCCGACGACGCGCACGCTGTCGGCGTGCATGTCGTGCAGCCGCTGGCCGAAGCGGTGCAGACAGGCGAGCGCGCGCGCCGCCACGTCCTTATCGATCCGGCCGCTCTCCTCGACTCCGGCGGCGAGGCGCACCATCTCGCGCAGCCGATCGATGATGACCAGCTGGCCGTGCGAGTAGCGCGCGACCACCATGTGGAAGCTGTTGGAGCCCAAGTCGACGGCGGCGAGGACGTCCGGGATCGGACGGGGAGCGCTGCGGGTGGCGGGTTTGGCTTCTGAGGATCGGGCGGTGGCAGCCGGCCTCACGCGCGCCGCCGGGCGTCAGGCCGCGAACGAGGAGCCGCAGCCACAGGTCGTGGTTGCGTTCGGATTACGGATCACGAACTGCGCGCCCTCGAGCCCCTCGCGGTAGTCGATCTCGGCGCCAGTGAGGTACTGCACGCTCATCGGGTCGACGAGCAGCTTCACTCCCAGGTTCTCGATGCAGGTGTCGCCGTCCTGGATCTGCTCGTCGAACTCGAATCCGTACTGCAGCCCCGAGCAGCCCCCGCCCTGCACGAACACGCGCAGCATGAGCTTGGGATTGCCTTCGCCGCGGATCAGGTCGCTGACCTTGCGGGCGGCGGCGTCGGTGAAGAGGAGCGCGGCAGGAGCGTCCTCGAGGATGTCGGTGGTGGTCATAATCTCCTGAACCCGAGTCTAGAAGCGTGCGCCACGCGGGTCAAAGGCGCATTTCACGAACTGCGCTCCGCGGCGCGCCCCAGGACTCGATTTGGGGCCCCGACCGGGGCTTCTCAAGCCTTGGCGGGGGCCGTCTGCGGGGCGCCCGCGGGCACGAGCCGCACGAGCTTGCCCATGATCTGGGCGCCGAGCGTCATCTCGATCACGCCGTAATAGACGTCGCCCTCGACGCGCGCCGTGGCACCGAGCACCACGCGCTCGACGCCGCGGATGTCGCCGCGGATGTGACCCTGCAGGATCACGTTCGGTACCTCGACCGAGCCCTCGATGGAGCCGGTCTCGCTCACCGACAGCGTCGAAGTCGCTGCCTGGTCCGAACGCACGTTGCCGGCGATCGCGCCATCGAGGTGCATGCCGCCCAGGAAGGCGATGTCGCCCTGCACGCGCACACCCTTGCCGATCAGGGTATCGATGTGCGGTGGGCGCGAGTCACGGCTGAACATGGGGCCTCCGATGACGCCTATTCTAAGGCGCAGCCTCGACGCTCCACAGGAAGGTCTGCGAGAGCGGCGTCACATCATGGCGATTCGACTGCACCTCGACCACCAGGTGCGCGGGCCTGAAGCCGGCCGGCAGGGTGAGCTCCTGGTCGAAGTCCTGGAAGTAGCGGAAGTCGTAACGCAGGTCGTGCTGGCGCCCGCCGCTCAAAGTCGCGAGGTCGAGCGTCTTGTCGCCGCCGGCGAACTCCCCATCCACCGAGAGCTGCACGGTGCCGGCGGCGAGTGTCTCGGCGCGTCCCGAGCGCACCAGCGCCATGTGCACCACGTACACCCCGGGCTGGGCACTGGCGCTGATGCGCAGCTCCTCGACCTTCACGCCCACCGAAGCGGCGCCCTGCGCCACCACGCCGCGATAGAAAGCGAGCTCCTGCGACTGCTTGGCCACCTGTGCCTGCAGGTCGCCCAGGGCGCGCGCGACCTCGGACTGCTCGCGCGCCCTGCCTAAGCGAATGGTGTCGAGCTCGGCGAGCTTGGTGCGCAGCTCACGGTTCTCGCTCTCCATGTGCTCGATCTTCACTTCGAGCTCGGTGCGCTGCTGCGAGACGGCCTGGCGGTCGTAACCGGCGTTGTAGCGGCCGAGCTCGTACACCACGTAGATGCCGAATACGGCGATCAGCGTGGCAGCGAGGCCGACCAGGATGCGCCGCGTGCGCGAGCCGCGACGCACGACCCGCGGGATCGCCTCGTCCTTGCCGAAGATGGCCTTGAAGAGCCGCACGGGGGCGCTGCTAGGAGGCGGCCGCGCGCCGGCCGCCCTTGGCGTTGACTTTGTCCCACCAGCCCGGCAGCTCCGGTCGCTCCCCCTGCGGGAAGGCGAGGGAAGCGAGTTCGGTGAGCGCGCTCGCATAGACCGGGCGCTTGAAGTAGATGACCTCGCGCACCGGTTCCCACCAGGTCGCCCAGCGCCAGCGGTCGAACTCGGGCTCATCGGTCCGCCCGAAGTCGAACCTCACGTCATTATCCGTGAGCTTCAAGAGAAACCAGCGCTGCTGCTGCCCGACGCACAGCGGCCGCTGGTTGCGGCGGATGAAGCGCGGCGGCAGGCGGTAGCGCAGCCACCCGGAGGTCGAGCCGACGAGCTCGACGCTCGCGCGTTCGACGCCGATCTCCTCGGCGAGCTCACGGAAGACCGCCTCCTCGGGGGCCTCCCCCTCGCGCACGCCGCCCTGGGGAAACTGCCAGCCCCGGCCGCCGGTCCGGCGTCCGAGGAACACCTTCCCCTCGTGCATCAGCACGATGCCGACGTTGTGGCGAAATCCGTCCCGGTCGATCACATCACTCATGACTGGGCTTGGAGTCTGCCATAGGCTAGTGCCCCTATGGCAGCGCCCGCGCACGACACCACCCTCATTCCGCGAGCCACCCGGTCCGAACGGGGGTCGCTCAAGGGCCTCGTGGTGCTCGCCGTGTTGGCCGCGGCCGTGTTCTGCGTATCGCTCCTGGTCGGCAGCTCCGGCACGGGCCTGCGCGGCTCGCTCGCTGCCCTCATGGGCTCGGGGGATGAGGCCACACGGACGGTGCTGCTGGTGGTGCGGCTGCCGCGGGTGCTGGCGGCCTTCGGCGTCGGGAGTCTGCTGGCGCTCGCGGGCGTACTGCTGCAGGCCCTGTTCCGCAACCCGCTCGCCGACCCCTACGTGCTCGGCGTCTCGGGAGGCGCGGCGGTCGGTGCGCTGCTCGCCATGATGGCCGGGCTTGCAGCGCTCGCCGTGCAGTCGGCCGCGCTCGCCGGGGCGCTGGTCGCGGTGGTCACGGTCTACCTGCTGGCACGCAGCGGCGGCACGCCGCGGCTGCTGCTCACGGGCGTGGTACTGGCAAGCGCCTGCGGGGCGCTGGTGAGCGTGCTGCTTACCCTCGCCGACACCTCGCACGTGCGCGGCATGGTGTTCTGGCTGGCCGGCGATCTGGAGTGGGCGGTCACGCCCTGGGCGAGTGCGGGCGCGGCGCTCTTCGCGGTGGTGGCGGCGGTGCTGGTGGCGCGCCCCCTGAACGTGCTCGCGGCGGGCGAGCTGCGCGCGCGCAGCGTCGGGCTCGCGCTCGAGGCGTGGCGCACGGTGCTGTTCGTCGGCTGCGCCGCGCTCACCGCGATCGCGGTGGTGAGCGCCGGCACCGTCGGCTTCGTCGGACTCATCACGCCGCACGCCGTGCGGCTCGCCTTTCGCACCAGCGACCACCGCATCGTCGCACCGGCCGCCGCGCTCTCCGGCGGCATGCTGCTCGCACTCGCCGACCTCGTGGCGCGCACCATCGCGAGTCCGCGCCAGCTGCCCGTCGGGGCCATCATGGCGCTCGTGGGGGCGCCGCTGTTCGTCGTGATCCTCCGCGGCCGCGGACGCTGACCCGAGCCGATTCCGGCGTGCGCACGCGCCGGTTTGACACGGCTTGACAAGCAAGTATTTACTTGCCTATAGTACAGGCAAGTACTTGATTGCCTGTTATCCAATGACAGAACGCCATGAGACCGACCTGCTGTTCAAGGCGCTGGCCGATGCCAGCCGGCGCAAGCTCCTCGACCTGCTGCACGCGCATGACGGCCGTACGCTCAACGAGCTGTGCGAGCACCTCGCCATGACGCGCCAGGGCGTCACTCAGCACCTCGACGTGCTCGAGGCGGCCAACCTGGTCGCCACCGTGCGCCGCGGCCGCGAGAAGCTGCATTTCCTGAATCCAGTGCCGCTGCAGGAGATCTACGAGCGCTGGATCGCCAAGTTCGAGAAGCCGCGCCTCAAGGCGCTCGCGGAATTGAAGAGGAAACTGGAGAGAGCCAATGGCTAGATCGACGTTCGTCTACGTGACCTACATCCGCACCACGCCGCAGCGGCTGTGGGCGGCACTGACCACCGACACCGAGTTCATGAAGCGCTACTGGTTCGGCGTGCACTGCGAGAGCGGGTGGACCGCCGGATCCCCGTGGAAAATGCTGTCCGGCGAGGGCAACATCCTCGACTCGGGCGAAATCCTCGAGTCCGAGCCGCCGCAGCGCCTCGTGATCCGCTGGCAGCATCAGAAAACGCCGGAGCTCAAGGCCGAAGGCGACTCGCGCTGCACCATGCAGCTCGAGCCGAGCGGCCCGGCGGTCAAGCTCACCATCACTCACAGCATCGAACGCGAGCCCTCGAAGCTCATCAGCGCGGTGTCGGGCGGCTGGCCGAAGATCCTTTCGAACCTCAAGTCGCTGCTCGAGACCGGCGCCACTGCGATGGACGAGGCTTATCCGAAGTAAGTATCCGCGGCCCTGATCCGGCTGGCGCGGCAACTGAGTCCGTACGAGACCGTGATCAGGGCCGGGCACAGCAGCCGGCTGAACAGGTGCATCGAGACGGCGGGCGGGTACGCCCTCAAGGCGAGGTATCCCAGACGCGCGGCCAGGCTGCACGCAAGCACCGCAGACCCACGCACGCCGGGAGCGGCGGCGATGAGCAGCGCGCGCCATTGCAGGGCGATGAGGATCAGGGTGATCTCGAGACCGAGCGCGTCGATGAGCAGAACCAGCGCGCGGAGCTCCGGATTGAGGATGATGGTGAGCAGCGCGACGATGAGCAGCGCCTGCAGGGCTCGCCGCACGGCGCGTGCAGCGTGAGGGCCGGAGCGCACGCGCTCAGAGGTGCAAAAGGCAGACGGGCGCAAGTGCCGCGACGCCCGCCGCTGCCTGCAGGGCGAGTATCAATGCCGCTTGTCGCGGCGTCCGGCGCAGCCACTTCCACGCGAAGTATGCGATGAGCGGCAACTGACAACCCATCAGGAGCTGCCAGGTGTGCGCCACTGCGCCTTCATCACCGCCTGTGGGCGGGATGCCATAGAGCGCGAGCCAGCCGGCGACCAGCGCCAGAGCCGCCACCGACATGACGATGGGAAGACAGGCGCTCGGCTTTTTCAGAAGTGTCAGATCCATGGGCCCTTGCGGACGCCTGCCATGGCGCGATTCGCGAAAGACGCTTAATCATTGAAACCCCCGTCGTCTGAGAAATCAACTAAACGCTTCACGGACCCTCCGCCGGTTGTCAGGCGCCGGACGCGACTTCGGACCGCCGGGCGTGCGAGGACGCCGTTTGGGCGAGATTGCCTTCAGCACAGTGGTGAGCGCGGGCGCCTGCTTGAACGAATCTGCCTGCGCTGCCAACGCTTGCCTGATCAATGCGCGAACCGGACGCGACCTCAGAACGCTGAAGGGAGCCAGGCGAATACTCCGGACTGTGGCGCCACTGCCCTCAAGCAGGCCTTGAGGATCTTTGAGCGCCTTCCCTCTGGCAAAGAACAGTGTCACCCAGTTGGGGTATCCCGCGATGGAAATCACAAGCTCGGACGCCTTCGCGGTCGGACCGAAGGCGAAGACCAGTGCGTTGTGGCTGTCGTAAACGAGCTCATATCCCTTCGGGATGAGTTTCCGCAGGTTCGCTCGCGCCCTGCGCAATTGGGTCGCGATCTGCGGCGTGTACTGAGCAACCAAGGGCTCAATCGGTGCGCGCGCTGCCATTGCCAACGCCTAACGGTGAAGTAGCGGGGCCGCGCAGAAGCGCCCGATGGTGCCGAGGGCGCACAATTTCCTTGCGCCCGAGGCGCCAAGCCGATCACGCATCACGCACCCCTCCAACGATTGTCAGCGCACGGCTAACCACGCGGACACCACTGCCTCTCGCAAGGCATGCCGTTATGATCCCCGTCCATCTTCACGTCAGGGCAATGCGCCGGAAAGTACTTCGCCTCGGCGCATGAAGTCATCTGGGGACGGGGAAGCTCGCGCGGCCTTTGCGGAACCCTTACTAACCCCCCCGCGGCTCCTTCGGCGGCCGCGGCGCCTTTTTCCGTGCCGGGCGCGCACGGGATGAGGCCCCGGACGCTGCCGGAGGCTCCGGCTTCCTCGGAGGCAGCGCCGCGCTCGCCAGCCAGATGCGCCGCGGATCTTTCAGCAGCTGCAGCATCCACTTCGCGTCGAAGAAGTCCTCGGCTCGGGGCATCGCGCTCGAGTAGCGCAGCCCGATGAACGCCGCCGAGCCCTTCATCTGCGGCTTCATGCCGAGATCGCTGGCGGCCTCGAGGATATCGGCATCACTCGCGCCGACGAGCTCGTGCTCGAGAGCATCCAGGATCCGCTCGAGCGCGGCCTCCGGAAAGGGGCGCATCACTCGGGTGTGCATGTCAGTCCCTCCCGCAGCAGACAGCGGCGTATGCGCTTCCTGGCGGAGTCGTATTCGGTCCTGGTGAGCGAGAAGCGCGTGCGGATCTGCTCCGGCGCGAGCCCCTCGCCGAGGGCGTCGAGGATCCTGAGCGCCAGCGGATCCTCGACGAACAACCGTTCGATGGCCGCGAGCTCCTCGGCGGCGATCAGTGAACGCTCGGGGTCCGGTGCCATGTCGCGCAGCGCGAGCTCGCGTGTCCGGTAGGCGCGATACCCGCTCGCGGCATCCTTGCGGCGGCGCGCCGCGCCGAAGCGCCGCCAGTGCTCGGATCGAAGACTGCGGATGATCCCGGCGATGAATGCCACCGGCGGCACGTCTTGGGGGATCCGCCGCGCCCCCGTCAGCACGCGCGTCAGCGCCTCCTGCAGCAGGTCTTCCCAACCCACGTCGGGCGGCAGGCCGCGGGCGTGCAGCCGTGCGACGGCCTTGAGGCGCAGCAAATCCATCTCGCTGACGAGCTTGAGCGCCAGCGCGGATTCGGTGGGCCGGAGGACCCTGGTGTCGATGAGCGGCCGCATGCGTCAGGTTATGCGCACCTTAAGGCCCGGCGCGGACACGCGGGGGCAATTTTCTCGCCCGGGCCCCGAATCAGTGGGCGAATTCAGCCAGCTTGCGCAATCTGACGGTCGCGTCATTGGCGACGTCCTGCTGCAACCAGCCGAGGTGCCCTGCCCCGTAGATCACCAGGATGCGATCTTCGGGTGAGTCGATGAGCGCGATGATATTGCGGTAGATGCGGATGTTCCGCTGGTACCACATCGCCAGCAGATCCGACCCGGCATAGTCGTCCGGGTCCCCGAAGGGCACGAAGGCGAAGTACGAAGCCACGTCCCGTGCGACGGACGCGTCCGAATTCATGAGCTCGAGCGTCTCGAGCACCGTGTGCGAGTGCAGGTAGTCGTCCTGCTCGCGGACTCGCTTCTCGACGTCCGCCTGTACGGCTTGCAGTTTGTCGGTACGGCCATTCGCCTTGGCGTAGTTCAGCACCCGGCCGTAGGGGAAGTCGCCGTCCTCGTCGACCGGGTAGATCGTCTTGTGGGCGAGCTCCTTTGCCAGGCGGAACCCGATCTGCTCGTCCTCATTGCGCGTGAGCTCGTACCTGCCCGCCAGATAGTCGGCATAGTGCCCGGTCATGCGGGTACTGCCGACCGTGGCCTCGATCGCGATCTTGGTCGGCCGGAAGCGCTTGAGCACCGCGACGACCTGCGCCATCTCGCTCTGGCGCTGCGGCGCGAGTACGTCGTCGGCCTGCAGGTTGTGCTGGTCCCGTCCCGGGTTGGCCATGTGGTAGGTGCCGAGCACCAGGATCTCGGGCCGCGCCCCGCCCTGGCACCAGACCGCGGTCGGCAGCACGAGCACGAGAAGAGCGAGGACCGCCGCCCGCACGCCGGGCCTGCGCCGCGCGTGACGCCCGCAAGGCTTCATTTGCCCTTGTCGTCCTTGCCGCTGTCACCGCTGTCGGGCACCGAGATCTTCGGGATGCCGAACTTGCCCTCGAGCTGGTGGAGTTTCGCGAGGTCGATGGCGCCCACGATGTTGACGATGGTGAACTCGCGCGGCTCGCTCGCGATAATCGCGAGCCCCTGCGCGACGCCATGGTCGGCGCATACATAGATGTCGACGTGCGTGTGGTCCTTGGAGCTGTTCACCTGCACGAGCCGCTGCCATGCAGGCGGGGCGAGCTGCGCGCGCACGGCGTCCACCTGCGCGGCCGGGTAGGCGAAGTCCGCATCGAAGGTGTAGCTGCGCACGTAGATGCCCTTGAGGCCAGCGATCAGCTGCTTGGCGGATGCATCCTGCGGATCGCTCGAGTCGAGGAAGCCGGCGGCCAGGCCGAGCAGCGCCGGATCGAGTGAGATGTTGACCGACTCGGTTGCCTTCTTCGCCAGCGCGGCGAATTCCGGCAGCACCAGCAGTCCCGGCGGCGGCGCGGCCAGCGCGACCGAGGTAATGAGTGCCGCCAGCGGCGCGACCAGCCATCTCCTGGAAAATGTCTTCATGAGTTCTCAAGCACCCGAATGTGAGGGAAGCGCCGCGCGCGGCTGCGCGTTCACGACGCGGTAGGTGAGATCGAGTTTTTCGTCGGTGACCCGCAGCGCTTCCAGCAGCTGCCGCCGCGCCTCGCGCCCCTGCTCGATGCGCCGCACCTGCCACTGGTGCGCCAGCAGCACCGAGAGCACCACGGAGGCGGCGACCCCGAAGCCGACCCAGCTCGCCACCGCCGGCGAGTGTCGCCCGCGCAGCGGCTCGGCCGGCTCCGCGGCGATGCGCGCCATGACGCCCGCGGCAAAGCCCTCCGGGGGGTCGCGCGGCTTGAGCGCCGCGCGCAGCTGTCGCTCGAGGGGATCGGTTTCCATGTCGTCGTGCCTGTCGTCGCTCACGTCAGCGCCCATGCGGTTGAGGTAATGCGCTCACGCAGCTGCGCCAGTGAGCGCTTCAAGTGACTCTTCACCGTATTGACCGGCATGCGCAGCGTCCGTGCGATGTCGGCGGGATCGAGATCCTCCTGGTAGCGCAGCAGCACCACCGCGCGCGCCGCGGGTGGCAGCTCCTCGAGCAGCTGCCGCAGCCGGCGGTCGAGGATCGGATCCCCCGCCGGGCCCTCGCTCGCGGGGAGCTCGGCGTCTGCGAGCGCGGCCACCTCGTAGCGCGGCTCGCGGCGCAACCGGTCGATCGCGCGGTGCAGCGTGACTTTGCGCAGCCAGAACGTGAGGTGACTCTCCGAGCTCACCGTGGCGAGGTTGCGGTACAGCTGCAGAAACACCTCCTGCGCCAGATCCTCCGCCGCGTGCCGGTCGCAGAGCATGCGCAGTGCCAGGCTGTAGACCGCACGCTGATGGCAGCGCACCAGGGCGGCGAACGCCGCGCGCTCGCCGCCGAGGGCCCGGGTGAGCAAATCGCCACGCGTACACTCCTCGTCCCCACTCACGTTGGGCCGGCCCGGTCAGGCCTGCGGCCGCACCTGTGCCAGGCCCTTGCCGGGCCCCACGAAGGTCTTGCGCAGGCTCGCGATCTGCTCGACGTCGATCGTGCCGACAATGTTGACGATGGTGAGCTCACGCGGCTCGCAGGCGATGATGACCAGGCCCTTCACCTTCTTATCCTCCAGGGCCACGTAAATGTCGACGTTCTCCTGGTCGCCGCGCTTGCGCACCTGCACCAGCGGACTCCAGCCCGGAGCGGAGAGCTGGGCGCGCACCTGATCGATGTCGGCCTGCGGATAGGCGTTGTCGGAGTCGAACTGATAGCTGCGGATCTGCACCGACTTCAGCCCCTTCAGGGTCTGCTTCATCTCGGCGGTGTCCGGGTCACCGTCATTCATGAACCAGCCCATGATGTGCAGCGGCATCCAGCCGAGGGTGATGTCGACCGATTCGGTCGCGTGCTCCTTCAAATCCGGGAACGAGGGCAGCCGCAACGGCTGCGGCCCCTGGGCAGTCGCGAGCAGCGGCAGCGTCAGGCAGGCGGCGGCTACGGTGAGCAGGCGGGCGTTCATGCGGGGTCTCCCAGGAGGTGAGTTTCGGTCATGCAGAAGATAAGTACGCACGACCCCCCGCGGGAGGGTGCAGACGGGCCGCGGCCGTGCGCCCGGCGCCTGGAAGCGGATTCAGCTGACGATGTTTGGGGACGTAGCGACGCGGTTGCGCCCGGCGCTCTTCGCCCGGTAGAGCGCGGCATCGGCCTCGGCGATCAGCCGCTCGGCGAGGGCCTTATAGTCGTGGGGCCCGGGTCCCGGATGGGCCGCGGCGACCCCGATCGAGAGGGTCACCGTCGCGGTGGCCGCGCCGCTCCCGCAGCCGATGTCGATCGGTGCGCGACGCACCGCGTTCAGCACGCGTCCCGCGACCCGCTCGCCGTCGGCGATGTCGGCCTGCGACAGCACCATGGCGAACTCATCGCCGCCGAAGCGCGCGCCGGTGTCGCTGATGCGCATCTCGGCATCGATGCGCTGCGCCACCTCGCGCAGCACGGTATCGCCGGCGAGGTGCCCGTACTGGTCGTTGATGCGCTTGAAGTGATCGACGTCGATCATCATGCATACGATCGGCTGGCGCACGCGCTGCGCCCGTGCCAGCTCCTCGCGCAGCCGCGCGTGCAGATAGCGGCGGTTGTGGAAGCCGGTGAGGAAATCGGTGAGCCCGCTGCGCAGCAGCCGCGCGCGGTTGACGGCATTCTCGACGCAGATCGCCGCCACCAGCCCCAGGTGCGCGAGGAAATCGCTGGCGAGCTCGCGCGTGAAGCGCTGCGGGTCGTTGCTGACGAATACCAGTACGCCGTCGAGCTCCTCGTGCCGGCGCAGCGGAATCAATGCGAGGCTCGCGGCGTGCGCGCGCCCCGGGAGCAGCAGCTCGTGGTCGGAGCGCCGGTACGGCCCGAGCCACGGCCGCTCGAGCGCGGCGAGCTGCGGGGCCACGGTCATGAGCGCATCGACGAACATGACGCCCGCGAGCGCCCCCTGGCCGAGGTCATCGCCCGAGATCAGGTGGCGGATCTCGTGCTGCGGGTCGTTGAGCACGACCGTGACGCCGTCGAGCTGGTACGAGGTCCTGAGCCCCCCGATCAGCCGCTCGAAGAGCTGCGGCAGGGAGCCGGCGCGCAACAGTTCGAGCTCGCGCTCCTGCGACTTGCGCAGCAGCGCGGCATTGCGCCCGGCTTCCTCGGTGAGCGCCCCGAGGCGCGCCCGCAATGCTTCGTTCTCCCGCTCGAGCGGGTCGAGCGGGTCGATCGGGTCGGCGGATATGGCACTCACGCGGTGTTCGGCATTCCTGCGGCGCATCAAGGCTGCGGCTCCTCCTGGTCCCTCAGGCACGACGCTCCGTCACCGTGCGCCGGTCATCGAGATAATCGCGCCCGCGGCGCATCAAAGCAACGAAAGTATCGTGATCCTGCGAAAGCACCGCGGTGCGCAGCCGTTCCACCGCCTGCGAGAGGGCTTCGAGCGATTCGGCGCCGTAATCGTTGAGGCTCTGGATTTCGTAGTAGAGCTCGGGGCTCTCCTGGGCGACGCGGCTGGCGACGTCGAGCTGCGCATCGAAGGTCGTGCTCGACATCTGCGCGAGCCGCGGCGCCGCCTCGCCGCTCTCGGCGAGCGCCGTGAAGAAGGCGATATTGAGCGCGTGCGACAGCCCGAGCACGTAAGCGATGAGGCGATCGTGCTCATCGAGGCTCATCACCACCTGCTCGGCCATGGTCGAGGCGAACAGCTCGCGCACCGCCGCGAGCGCCGCGGCGTTGCCGAGATCGACGAACACCACGTGGCGCCCGGAGAGGAGCTCGGTGTCCGGCCCGAACATCGGGTGCACCGAGGTCACCTTGCAGCCGTGCGACTTGAGCGCCATGAGCCCCGCGCGCAGCGGCGACTTGAGCGAACCGACGTCGAATATCACCCCCGGCGGACGGCGCAGCGCGAGATCCCGCAGGATCGCATCCGTGGCACCGAGCGGGGTCGCGACCACGATGACGTCGTGCTTGAGGTCGGTGGCGTGCCAGTCGGCAACCCTTGTGCCGCCGGCAGCGCCCGGGGCGGGATCCGCGACCTCGACCGCGAAGCCCTGGGAGGCGAGGAAATTCACGAACCAGCCGCCCATCTTGCCCGCGCCGCCGATCACCAGGGCCCGGCGACCGGTGCCGGCGCCGCGCGCCACGACGCTCGCGTGCTCCTGCGTGGTGAGCGAGGAGCGGATCAGGAGACGCAGCATCTGCTCGGCGAGCTCGGGCGACACCCCGCGCTCGGTGGCAATGGCGCGCACCCCGAGGATCACCTCGCGCTCGCGCTCGTAGTCGCGGACCGAGCGGCCGGTGGCGCGCTTCACCTGCGCCACCTGCTCACTCACGGCCTTGCGGTCGGCGATCAGGCCGATGAGCTGGCGATCGATATCATTCAGGCGCTGGCGCAGGTCATCCAGCGTCACGGTCTCGCGCGTCATGGGATGGGGCCTTGTGGCGGAAATCCGCCCCCTTTCTATCGGGGCGGAGCGGGCGGTGCAAGTCGGGGCTGAGGCTCCCATACGCGGATCGAGAAGCGCCGCCCGGCGGGCTGCTCGCCGATCGTCTGCACGCGGATCTCGAGGGTGTCGGGACTCCACACGAACGGCCGGCCGTCGCCCGGGTGGCTCGCCCACTCGGGATGCTGCGCGAGGAAAGCCGGGATGTCGGCCTTAGGCGTCTGCCGGCGGCGGATCTCGTAGCCGGCGCGCACCAGGCGCTGCAGCGCCGCCACATCCCACGCCCGCAGCGGATAGTTGACGCCCATGGGCGCGGCCAGCCCCGCCAGCAACTTGCCGATCGGGTTGTAGACACCCAGCGTCGACCACGCCGTGGAGCTGCTATCGGCAAGCCCGCGATCGGTGGCGGCGATTCCCGGGCCCGGGGTGATCGAGTCGAGGCGCTGCACCTGCTGCGCGAAGAGATTCACGGTCGCGTTCAGCTTGAAGAAATGCCCGCTGACGGCGCTTCCCAGCCGGTCGAGCGCGCTGCGCTCGCTCAGGTGCGCGGGCTGCGGGCTCCAGGCGATGGTGTAGAGGTACTGCGTTTGCTCGAGGAGCGAGGCCTGCACGCGAAACTCCGCGGCGAAGGCCGCGTCGAGCGCGAAATCGCCGGGCGCGAACAGCGGCGCGACGACCTCCGCGTCACCCTCTCCCACCGGCAGCGGCGCGCGCGGGTCGGCGATGAGATCCGCGAGCACCAGGAAGTCCGACTGCAGATACGCGAGCGCGAGGAGCTTGGAGATCAGCAGCCCCTCCCCCCTGAGCACGCGCCGCCACAGCGCGATGTCAGCCAGGAGCTCGGTAAGCGCCTCGCGTTGCTCGCCAGCGCTGCCACTGCGCAGCCGCAGCGCCGTCTCCTCGAGAAAGAGATAACGCACCTCGGTGGGCACGTACACCGGCGGCGCCAGGTAGCTCGGGCGTGCCGTCTCGTAGTAGCCGGGAAGCCGTTCGAGCGCCTGGTAACGCTGGTAGAGCTCGGCGTTCTGCGCGATCAGCACCTCGATGTCGGCGCGGTGCGCACCCACCTCGTTCCACACCGAAGCGCTCAGCGGGTGCACGAAGTCCGCCTGGCCGACAAAGAGGAGCGCCTGCGGATCCGCTGCGTTCAGCGAACCGAGCGCCTGCGCCGACGGATCGTGCAGCACCGCATCCAGTCGCTCGTTGTAGCGCTCGATGCGTGCCTGCCCGGAGGCGGTGACCGAGACACCGGAGGGCGCGGTGAAGCCCGCCATGGCGAGATAGATGTTGTCTTCGGGCTTGAGGGAGTTCGGCGGCGGCGTGAGGAGCGCGCGCGCGCGCGGCGTGAGTGGCTCGTCGCGCCAGTTGATCGCGCAGGCGAGCGCGAACAGCAGCAGCGCGATCAGCACCAGGCTCCCGGCCACCAGCCCGGTCCACTTGAGGATGCGGCCCGCGATGCGCGAGAGCGGTATCATGTGCAAAGCCTACCGAATCCCATACCGCACCACCATTCCATGACCGTGCCCCTCCATTCCCTGTGCCGCCTGATCGTGTGCAACGCCACCCATGAGTGGCAGCCATGAGTGACCACGCGCGCCTGGCGCTCGCGGCGCTCGCCGCGCTCGGAGCCGCGGTTGGTGGCGCGCAGGCGCCCGGGCAGGAGTCCATGGCGGCACCGGCGGCGGCGGGCCCGGCGCCCGCTGCCACGCCCATCGAGCTCCCGCAGAGCGACGTGTTCTTCATCTCGCGCTGGTTCCGCGGCACGGAGACGAAGACCTGGAGTGCGCTGTGCGGCTTCGCGGTTCACGGCAACTATGGCTCCCACGACATGCCGCGGCCCGAGTGGGAAATCAACATCCAGGCGCTCATGGCCGGCACCGGGCCGGTGGTCGCCGTCAGCGCCGGCGCCTTCGAGGTCGTCAGCAAGGATCCCAAGGCCGCACGGCAGCCGCGCGCGGTGATCAGCGCGCTCACCTTCACGGTGGAGGGCATGGCGGCGCCGGTGAGCGCCCGGATCGTCGGGCAGCCGGGGAGCGATCATGTCATCAAGGCGCTGCTGGCGAACGAGCCCGCGCAGAAACTGCTCGGTGGCTTCTACGACGGAGCGTTGATCACCATCACGCTCGGCTACCAGGACGGCAGCAGCGAAGTGCTCAAGGTGCGCAACGTCCAGGACCGGGGCCGCCTCTCGGGCTTGAAGGGCTACTACCCGCGTTGCATGGAGCTGTTGCACCCGCTGCCGCCCGGCGCCCCGAGCGCCTACCGGATCAACTCACCCGTCGAGCTGCACACGCAGGATCCCTTCTCCACTCATGAGTGACCACCAGGAGCTGCTCCCCGACCCCTTGCCCGCCGAACCGCTCGCGGTAGTGGCGCGCTGGCTCACCGATGCCTGGGCCGCGCGAGCGCAGCCGAACGCCAACGCCATGGTGCTTGCCACGGCCACGCCCGAGGGCCATCCGTCGGCGCGCGTGGTGCTCGCCAAGGACATCGTGCCGCAGCCGGGCTACGTGGTCTTCTATACCAACTACCACTCGAGCAAGGGCCGGCAGCTCGAGAAAAACCCGCGCGTGGCGGCGCTCATGCACTGGGATGCGCTGCACCGCCAGGTACGCATCGAGGGCACGGTCGTCAAGGGCCCCGCCGCCGAGGCTGATGCCTACTTCGCCTCGCGCTCCTGGGACAAGCGGCTCGGCGCCTGGGCGAGCTCGCAGAGCGAGCCGATCGCCTCGCGTGCCGCGCTCGAGCGCGCCCTGGCCGATACCGCACGGCGCTTCGGCGCGCCGCTCCCGGGCTCCGCCGACGCCGCCGCGAACCCGACGGTCGACATCCCGCGTCCACCGCACTGGGGCGGGTATCACCTGTGGGCGGATGCGGTGGAGCTGTGGGTCGAAGGCGAGGGCCGCATCCACGACCGCGCGCGCTGGACTCGCACGCTCACGCCGCAGGCGGGTGGGTTCGCGGCGGGCGCGTGGCAGGTCACGCGCCTGCAACCCTGACGACGCCTGGCCGCGCGCGTGTGGCGCAACATCCGCATCCTGGCTCTGCTGCTGGTGCTGCTCGCGGTGGCGCTGCAGCAGTGGCTCGACCGGGTGCACACCCAGAGCTGGCAGGAGACACTCTGGGTCGGCATCTACCCGCTCAACGCGGACGGCAGCCGCGCGGCGCACGACTACATCGAGGCACTGACGCCGAAGGACTTCGAGCCCATCGAGGCCTTTCTCGCGCGCGAAGCACACCGTTACGGCGTGCAGCTCGATGACCCGGTACACATCGAGCTCTACCCGCAGGGAACGGAGCTCCCTCCCGCACTCGCGCCCGACGCCGGACCCTTACGGATCGCCTGGTGGAGCCTCAAGCTGCGCTGGTATGCGCACCACGCGAGCACCGTGCCCGGACGCGTGCCGTCGCGCATCCGCCTGTTCGTGCTCTATCACGACCCCGCAACTCTGGAGCGCGCGCCCGACTCGCACGGACTGCAGAAGGGCCTGGTCGGCGTGGTGCATGCCTTCGCGGCCCGCGAGATGACCGGCAGCAACGACATCGTCATCGCGCACGAGTTCCTGCACACCGTGGGAGCGAGCGACAAGTACGACTTTGCGAGCGGGCAGCCCCTGTACCCGAACGGCTACGCCGATCCGGACCGCAAGCCGCTCTACCCGCAGCCCGCCGCCGAGATCATGGCGGGACGCCGCGCCCTCAGCGAGCAGGAGTCGCAGATGCCGCGCACGCTCGACAACGTCGTGGTGGGCCCGGCGACCGCCGGCGAAATCCGCTGGACGCGCCCATGAGCCCGGGCGGCAACGGGAGCGCAGCGCGCGCGGCCGCCGCGGCCCCGCTCGCGGCCCGCGCGGTGAGCGTGCGGGCGGGAACGCGCCAGCTGGTGCAGGGGCTCAACGTCGAGTTCTCGCCCGGTGAGGTGGTGGCGATCCTCGGTCGCAACGGCTCGGGCAAGACGCTCACGCTGCACACGCTCGCGGGACTGCGCGCGCCCGCGGGCGGCGACGTGCTGCTCGATGGCGTGGCGCTCACCGAGCTCAAGCGGCGCGCGGTAGCGCTGCGCCTGGGGCTCCTGCCCCAGGACCTCGAGGATGCCTTCGTCACCACCGCGATGGAGACCGTGCTCATCGGCCGCCATCCGCACCTGGCGCTATGGCAGTGGGAGAGCGCCGAGGATGAGCGCCTCGCGCGCACGGCGCTTGCGGCGGTCGACATGGACAACTTCGCCGCGCGGCGCACCGACACGCTCTCGGGCGGCGAGCAGCGGCGCGTGGCGGTGGCGGCACTGCTCGCGCAGCAGCCGGCGATCTACCTGCTGGACGAGCCCACCAACCACCTGGATCCCCATCACCAGCTGGTGGTGCTCGGACTGTTCCGCGAGCTCGCGCGCACGGGCCGCACGGTGATCACGACGCTGCACGACCCGACGCTGGCGGCGCGCTTCGCCGATCGGGCGCTGCTGCTGCACGGTGACGGGCGCTGGACGCTCGGGCCGGTGAGCGAGGCGCTCACCGCCGCTTCTTTGAGCGACCTTTATCTTGCGCCGATGATGGAGCTCGACAAGGACGGGCGGCGGGTGTTCGTGTCTGTTTGATTGGCAAGAATCGCCTGCGGCGATTCTTGCGGACAGGCGCTGCAGCTTCGCTCGGCGGCAAGCACCCAACCTGGTCGGCGAGCTAGTCGGCGAGCGCCGCCAGCGCCGCGGCGTGCAGTGCCCCGTTGGTGGCGAGCACGCTGGTGGTCGCGAGCCCGACCTCACGCCCGTCGAGATCGGTGACGCGCCCGCCCGCCGCGCGCACGATCACGGTGAGCGCGGCAATGTCGAGGATGTTGACGTTCGACTCGATGACGATATCGAGCGCGCCGCGCGCCAGCAGGTGGTAGTGCACGAAGTCGCCGTAGCCGCGGGAATAGGCGGCGCCGGCGATCAGCGCCCCGTAACGCGGCCACGCGGCCGAGCGCGCCAGGCTCTTGAGATTGCCGGCCGAAATCGCCGCGGCGGCGAGCGTCGTAACGGCGCTGACGTGGACGGGACGGTCGTTGAGGAAGGCGCCCGTGCCTTCTTCCGCCCAGGCGAGCTCCCCGAAGGCCGACGCGCTCGAGACCCCGAGCACCAGGCGGCCGGCGCGCAAGAGCGCGATCTGGGTTGAGAAGAAGGGGATCTCGCGTACGAACGCCTTGGTGCCATCGATCGGGTCGACCAGCCAGACGCTCTCGGCGCCAGCGGCGTGTGGCCCGGTCTCCTCGCCATGAAAACCATATGCCGGGAAACGCGCACTCAGCGTGGCGTGGATCGCCTCCTCGGCGAGCACGTCGGCTTCGGTGACCGGCGAGGCATCGCTCTTCAGGCGCACGCCGGGGTTCCTGCGGTAATGGGCGTTGATCACCTCACTCGCGGCGCGCGCCGCCGCCAGGGCCGCCTTGAGTTCCTCGGATGCCATATGCCGTAGGATACGACCAATGGGAAACCGCCTGAGCAGGATCTACACCCGCACCGGCGACGACGGCACCACGGGCCTGGGCGACGGCCGCCGCGTGCCGAAGGACAGCGCGCGGGTCGAAGCCTACGGCACGGTGGACGAGCTCAACAGCGTCATCGGGGTGCTGCTGGCGGTGCCGAAGCTGCCGAAGAAGGTCGCCGCCTGCCTCACCGGCGTACAGCACGAGCTCTTCGACCTCGGCGGTGAGCTCTGCATCCCCGGGCACACGCTGATCCGCGCCGAGCATGTGGCACAGCTCGAGAGCGCGCTCGATGAGTTCAACGACAAGCTGCCGCCGCTCAAGGAATTCATCCTGCCGGGCGGCGGCCCGGCCGCCGCCGCCTGCCACCTGGCGCGCACCGTGGCACGGCGCGCCGAGCGGCGCGCCTGCACGCTCGCGCGTACCGAGAGCGTGAGCCCGGAGGTCCTGAAATACCTCAACCGCCTGTCGGACCTGCTGTTCGTGCTGGCCCGCGTTCTGGCGCGCCATGAGCGCGGCACCGAAGTACTGTGGCGCCACGAGCGCCACCAGCGGCAGAAAGCACCCAGGAAATCAGCGTAGCGCGGTGCGCTCCTGCACCAGCATGCGTAAGCGCCGCCAGTTGAAGAGCGGCCCCGGATCCGTCCTGCGCTCGGGCGCGATGTCGCTGTGCCCGACGATGTGCTCGGGCCCGAGCGAGGGGTAGGCGTCGAAGAGCGCCGCGGCGAGCTGCGCCAGCGACTCGTACTGGGCTTCCGTATAGGGGATCTCGTCGGTGCCCTCGAGCTCGACGCCGACCGAGAAGTCGTTGCACCCCGCGCGGCCGTTGTATTCCGACTGCCCGGCGTGCCAGGCGCGGGCGCCGAAGGGCACGTACTGCACGATCTCGCCGTCGCGACGGATGAGGGCGTGCGCCGAGACGCGCCAGCTGGCGATCGCGCGGAAGTATGGGTGGGCATCGAGCGGCAGCGTCCCGGTAAAGAGCCGGTCGATCCACGGCCCGCCGAACTCCCCGGGGGGAAGACTGATGCCGTGCACCACGAGGAGGTCGGGCTTCACCCCCGCGGGGCGCGCGTCGAAGTGCGGCGACAGCACCTGCCGCGCCCCGATCAGCAGCCCCGTAGCCGCATCGACGTGCAGCCCGGGCGTGACCGGAATGGTGGCGGAGGTGATGGTCATGTCGGCGGGGCGATTCTGCCACAATCCTCCGTATGACTTCGGCCAACACCCCGTACGTGACGCGCGACCTCGCCCACGTGTGGCACCCCTGCACGCAGATGAAGGATCACGAGCAGCTACCGCCGATCCCGATCCGCCGCGGGAGCGGTGTGTGGCTCGAGGACTTCGCCGGCAAGCGCTACCTCGATGCGGTGAGCTCCTGGTGGGTGAACCTGTTCGGCCACGCCAATCCACGCATCAATGCCGCGGTGCGCGCTCAGCTCGATGCGCTCGAGCACGTGATCCTGGCGGGCTTCACTCACGAGCCGGTGATCGCCCTGTCCGAAGAGCTCACGGCGCTCGCGCCCGCGGGCCTCAGCCGCTGCTTCTACGCCGACAACGGATCGTCTGCGGTCGAAGTCGCGGTGAAGATGAGCTTCCACTACTGGCGCAACAGCGGCCGCCCGGCCAAGCGCCGCTTCATCACGCTCTCCAACAGCTATCACGGCGAGACCCTCGGGCGCGCTCGCCGTCGGCAACGTCGGGCTCTACAAGGAGATCTACCGCCCGCTCCTCATGGACGTGATCACCGTGCCCTCACCCGACTGCTATGAGCGCGCTCCCGGGGCGAGCTGGGCCGAGCACTCGCGCGCGCAGTTCGCGCATATGGAGGCGGCGCTGGCGCGGCACGCGGACGAGGCGGCCGCGGTGATCGTCGAGCCGCTGGTGCAGTGTGCCGGCGGCATGCGCATGTACGATCCCGTGTACCTCGCGCTGCTGCGCGAGGCGTGCGACCGGCACGGCGTGCACCTGATCGCGGACGAGATCGCGGTCGGGTTCGGGCGCACCGGCACGCTGTTCGCCTGCGAACAGGCGAGCATCCGGCCGGACTTCATGTGCCTGTCCAAGGGGCTCACCGGCGGCTACCTGCCGCTCTCGGTGGTGCTGACGACCGAGCCGGTGTACGCGGCCTTCTACGATGAGTACGTGAAACTCAACGCCTTCCTCCACTCTCACAGCTTCACCGGCAACCCGCTCGGGTGCGCCGCGGCGCGCGCGACGCTCGCGATCTTCCGCGAGGACGACACGCTCGCGCGCAACCGCTCGCTCGCCGCGCACCTGCATGCGCGCAGCCGTGAGCTCGAGGCGCACCCGCACGTCGCCGAGGTGCGCCAGCGCGGCATGATCGTCGCCATCGAGATGGTGCGCGACAAGGCGCGCCGCACGCCGTATGACTGGCGCGAGCGCCGCGGGCTCAGCGTCTACGCCCACGCGCTCAGCCGCGGTGTGCTGTTGCGCCCGGTCGGCAACGTCGTCTACTTCATGCCCCCGTACGTCATCACGCCCGAGGAGATCGATCTTCTGGTGGACGTGGCCCGGGAGGGAATCGAGGCCGCCACATGCGACTGACCCGCGTCTATGTCGAGGGCCCGCTGACGAGCGGCAAGCGCGTGAAGCTCGAGGGCAACGCCGCGAGCCACGTGACGCGCGTGTTGCGCCTGCGGGTCGGGACCGCACTCACGCTCTTCAACGGCGAGGGGGGCGAGTACGAGGCGAGCATCGACAAGGCGGCGGGGGGCGAGGTCATCGTCGCCGTCGGCGCGCACGCGGCGCGCGAGCGCGAGTCGCCGCTGCGTGTGACGCTTGCGCAAGGCGTCTCGCGCGGCGAGCGCATGGACCTCGTGGTGCAGAAGGCCACCGAGCTCGGCGTGACGGCGCTCGCGCCCGTGCTCACCGAGCGCAGCGTCGTGCGGCTCACCGCGCAGCAGTCCGATCGCAAGGTGAATCACTGGCGCGCCATCGCCATCGCCGCCTGCGAGCAATGCGGGCGCAACCGCCTGCCGGGCATCGCGGTTCCGCAGGGCTACCGTGAGTTCCTCAGGAGCCCGCCGGACGGCATGCGCGTACTGCTCGCGCCCGACGGCGGCGTGACGCTGAAGGACCTGTCGCCCCCGCACGGCGTCGTCACGGTGCTCATCGGCCCCGAGGGCGGGCTCACGGACGAGGAGGAACAGGCGGCCGTCGCGGCCGGTTTCACCGCCGTGCGCCTCGGTCCGCGGGTGCTGCGCACCGAGACCGCGGCGATCGCGGCGCTGGCGCTGCTGCAGCGGGAATTCGGAGACTTCTGAGCATGGACCACTACTCGCGCTTCATCGGTCTCGCCTTCGTGATCCTCTGGACGATCTTCCGCCTGGTGCGTTACTGGCGGGCCGGTGCCGCGAAGCGCCCGCAGCCGGGTGTGCCGGGGTCGGGAGGAGCCGGGCTGGCGGCGCCGCCCGTGGCAGCGCCGGTGCCGGTCACGACCACGGCCTCGCCGATCGAATCCGCGGCGGGCGGGTCGAGCTTCCTCGCGGGACTCGTTGCGGTGCTCGTCTGGCTCGCCGGCAATGCCGCGGTCTGGGCGTGCCTCTTCCTGTTGCCGCAGCTCGAGGCGGTGGCCGTGATACCGCGGCTCGTCGTCGGCGTACTCGCGACCTTCTACCTTTTGTACCTCGCGCGCGGCGCGGCCGCATGGGTCCGCCGCCAATCCGCTCCGACCCCGCCCGCCGGCGGCGACCCGATCTCCTAGTCGGGGAACCTGAGCTGCCGCTCGACGGCCTGGAAGCGCGGCTCCTTGCGCAGTGGGTCGAGGAACGGATCGGTCTTCATCAGCGTCACCCCCGGATCCCGCACCCGCAGCGCCGTCTCCAACCAGTCGAGTGCCCGTGGGAGATCGCCGCGCTGGGCGTAGATCGTCGCGTACTGGTAGGACGCGGCATCGCCCTGCATCCCCTGCAGCTTCGTCAGGGAAGCGTCAGCGTCGGCGTGCCGGCCGAGCTTCTGGTAGGCGATCGCGAGACACCACTGCGCGCCCCAGTACTGGGGTTGCGGCTCGCAGGCGGCGCGCGCCTGGTCGAACTGGCCGAGCCCGATATAGGCAAGCCCGCGGTATTCAGAGGTGGCGAGGAACTGGGGATCGAGCGCGCTCGCCTCATCGAGCGCGGTGAGTGCCTCCGCGTAGCGGTGCGACCAGTAGAGGCCGCGGCCGAGCAGGTAGTAACTCGCCACGTTGAGCGGGTCGAGCTCGGCGGCACGCCGCAGGTCCGCGATGCCGGGCGGGAAATTACCCATCGAAATGGCGTAGAGACCATAGGTCTGCAGGATCGCGGCACTCCCCGGCGCGAGCGCGCGGGCGCGCTCGAACTCCGCGCTCGCCCCGCGCAGGTCGAAGGCGCCGTTCCACAGGTAGAAGCCCAGCGCCGCATGCGCGCCGGCCAGCTCCGGTGCCAGGGCGATCGCGCGCCGCGCGTCGGCCAGGGCCTTGTCGAAATGCTCACGTATAGCGGTGCCCACGGCTCCCTGCGCGGCGTACAGCGACTCGACGAACGAGCGGCCGGCGAACGCCGCCGCATAGTTCGGGTCGAGACGGATCGCCTCGGTGTAAGCCGCGATCGCGGGTCCGTATTGCCGCGCCTCGCTGGCCGCGGCCGCAGCCTTGGTGGCGCGCAGAAAGGCATCGAGAGCCGCCGGGTTGCGGGTGCCGCCCACCTCGATGCGCGCGGCGGTGTCTGCGAGCAGGGTCACCTTGAGCGCATTCGCCACGGCGGTCGCGATCTCGGTCTGCAGCTTCAGCACATCGCCCAGATCGCGGTCGTAGGTCTTCGACCAGAGGTGAAAGCCCGTCACGGCGTTGATGAGCTGCGCGGTGATGCGCACCGTGTGGCCGGAGCGCCGCACGCTCCCCTCGAGCAGCGCGCCGACGTCGAGCTTGCGCGCGATGGTGCCGATGTCGGTGTCCTTGCCCTTGAAGGAGAACGACGAGGTGCGCGCGGCCACCTGCAATCCGTCGACGGCCGCGAGCGAATTGAGCAGTTCCTCGGTGAGGCCGTCGGAGAAGTAATCCTGGCCGGGATCGCCGCTCAGGTTCGCGAACGGCAGTACGGCGATCGAGTGCGGCGGCGGAACGAAGGCGGGCACCGCGGACGTCGCCGCGGGCGCTGCGGCCGGGGGTGCCGCCTCATGCCGCACGACCTTGTCGATGAAGAGATAGCCGAGCCCCGCAACGATGAGCGCCAGCACCGCGAGCGGCAGCGCGCGCGGCCGCGATGCCGGGCCGCGCCCGGGAGCCGCTTGACCGGGGGCCGCCGCACCGGCCGCAACCGTCTGGGCGGGAGGCTCCACCGCCATGAGCCGTGCTACGCGTGCCACGAACTCCGGCGGCGTCTCCCCGCCCGGGAGGCGCGTCCACTGCACTTCGCGGAATTTTTCCGGCACCGCGGCACCGCGCTCGGAGGTGCGGTCGATCACCACCGGCAGGAGGAAGGTCTTGCGCTCCGACATGTCGTGAGTGCGGTCCACCGCGAGCTTCCACTCGCGCCGGAAATACCCCTCGTCACGCGCCTCGGTGCCCGCCGAGATCACCGCGATGAAGAGGCGGCAGTCGTGGATGCGCGCGCGGATCTGCCGGTCCCAGGCATCGCCGCCGCGCAGCTCGCTCTGATCGAACCACACCTCGACACCCGCCGCACGCAGCGCCGCGGCGATGCGCCCCGCGGCGGCCGCATCCTCGGAGGCATAGCTCAGGAATACGGCCCCGCTCACGGCCTTACAGGTGCGCTTCCATGTAGGCGCGCAGCAGCGCATTGATGCGCGACTGGTACCCGGCGCCCTGGCCGCGAAACCACTCGATGACGTCGGAGTCGATGCGCAGCGACAGCAGCGTTTTCTTCGGCGCGACGTTCAATCCCTTGAGCGCCATGGCGCGGCCGAACTCTTCGGGCGTGAGGGTCTTGGCTGGGCTCGGTGCGCGCTTCATGTGTTTGGGTCTGCCTCGTCCGGGTCGCCGTCAGCCGGCGCGTTCTGGAAGTCCTCGATCAGCGCGCGCGCCTCGGCCGCGCGCGCCTCGGGCACCATGATCGCACGGCCGTTCAGGGACTCGATGAGCAGCGCTCCCGGGAACAGCGAGCCGATTCCCGCGCCCTGAACGGTGAACGGGACGTTGCGTGCCTCGAGCATCGCCGTGACGCTGAGGAGCTCCCCCTCGGTCGACGGCGTGAACACCCTGGTGAGACTCACCGCGGCAGCTTGCCGTAGATCCGGATGACTAACAACGCCGCGGTGAACAGCAGCAGCACCATCCAACCGACCGCCGCGATGAGCACGGGGGTATGTGGGCATAAAGCCATCGCGGTTACGATCAGCGACAGGACGCGCGACACGCTCATGGTCGCCTAGCGGCTCTCGGCTCCCTGCAACACCAGCAGCGTCGAGGTGCCGTGCGCCAGCAGTTTGCCGTCGCGCGCCCTGACGTAGGCCTCGGCCGAGATGACCTGACGACCCTGCGAGACGACGCGCGCCTCGGCCCGCACCCGCCCGGTATCGGCGCGGAGCGCGCGCGAGAAATTCACCTTCGTCTCCACCGTGGTGTAGCCGACGCCGGCGGCCAGGAGCGTATGCGCGGCGCAGCCGGCGGCGCTGTCGATGAGCGTCATGGTCCAGCCGCCGTGCACGATGCCCATGGGGTTGAGGAGGTGCCCGCCCGCCTCACCCTCGAACACCGCGGTCCCCTCGCCCACTGCGACGAGCCAGAAGGTCAGCGGCTCGGTGATGGGAGGCGCGGGCAAGCGGCCATCGATCATGCCCTGCAGGAGCTCGCGGCCGGTCAGGGTCGCGGCCTCGGCCGCAGACACGAGGCCGTAGCGCATGGCTTAAGCCCCGATGCTCGTCTCTTCGGCGATCATCTCCTCGAGGCGCTCGAGGTCGGGGACGAGTGGCGTCTCGTTCACCATGCGGATCTGGCAGATGATCGGCGCGCGCTCCGGGAACACCCGCGAGTTGTCGGGGCGTACGACATCGGAGCTGACGCGCACCAGCTGCGGGAAGCCCTGTGCGACCAGTGCGAAGTTGCCGCCTTCGACGCGCGTGCCGAGCGCGTGCAGGATCACGATGCGGGTGCGGCCGCTCGCCGGCGGGATCATCTGGCCGCAGGTGCCCTCGAAGGACACGAGCGGCACCGCCTTGCCGTTCCAGGGCACGGTGCCGATGTACCAGGGCGGCGCCCCGGTCATCTCGGACGGCGTCTGAAAGCCCACCACCTCCGCGACGCAGGCGCGCGGCACGATGAGCCGCCCATCGACCAGCGGGATGAGGAGGCTGTAGATCTCGTTGACGCGCTCGGCCATCAGGAGGCGGCCTGGCGTACCGCGCGGCGCCGCTCGACCAGCGGCGCGATCGCATCGAGCAGCTGCGCCTCCTGGTAGGGCTTGCCGAGGTAGTCGTCGACCCCGAGCTCGATGGCGCGCGCGCGGTGCTTCTCGCCGACGCGCGAGGTGACCATGATGATCGGCACGTCCTTCAGGCGCGGGTCGTTGCGCACGTGGGCGGCGACTTCGTAGCCGTCCATGCGCGGCATCTCGATGTCGAGCAGGATCACGTCGGGCACGTTGTCCTGCAGCAGCGCCACCGCATCCATGCCGTCGCGCGCGGTGATGACCCGCATGCCGTTGCGCTCGAGCAGGCGCTGCGTGACGCGGCGCACCGTGATCGAGTCGTCCACCACCATGGCGAAGGTACGGCGGTCGCCGCCGCGCTCCCTGGGTGCCGCGGCGGGAGCGGCGGCGCGCGTGCGCCACTCGGCGCGCACCAGCGCACCGATGTCGAGAATGATGACGATGCGGCCGTCGCCGAGGATCGTCGCGCCGGAGATGCCGCGGATGCTCGAGATCTGCGGTCCGACCGACTTCACGACGATCTCGCGGCTGCCGACCAGCTCATCCGCCACCAGCCCGGTCGAGTGCTCGCCGGCGCGCACCAGAACCACCGGGATGGTCACGTCCTGCAGCGGCAGCGGCGCGGGCTCGAGGCCGACGAAGGTGGCGAGGTGCTGGAAGCGGTACTTGGCACCGCCATATTCGAAGAAGGTTGCATCGCGACCGAGGTGGGCGGTGACCTCGGCCTTCGACAGCCGCAGCACGCCCTCGACGGTCGGCAGCGGCAGTGCGTAGTACTCCTCGTCGGTGCGCACGACCAGCGCGTGGCTGATCGCGAGTGTCAGCGGCAGCCGTACGGTGAACACACTGCCCGCGCCGGGCGTGGTCTCCATGTGCAGCGCGCCGCCCAGGCGCTTGATCTCGGTGGCGACCACGTCCATGCCGACGCCGCGGCCGGCCTGCTGGGTGACGGAGCCCGCGGTCGAGAAACCGGGCTCGAGGATCAGCTGCATCGCGTCCTCGTCGCTGATCGTCTGACCGGGCGCGGTGAGTCCGATCGACTCGGCCTTGTCGCGGATCGCCTTGAGATTCATGCCGCCGCCGTCGTCGGAGAGGCGCACCATGACCTCGGCGCCCTCGCGCTGCAGCTCGAGCACGATGCGCCCGGTGTCGCTCTTGCCGCGCCGCACGCGCTCCTCGGGCTTCTCGATGCCGTGCACCACGGCGTTGCGCAGCATGTGCTCGAACGGCGGCAGCATGCGCTCGAGCACCTGCCGGTCGAGCTCGCCGGAGGCGCCCTCGACGGTGAGCTCGGCGCGCTTGCCGGTGTCGGCGGCCGCCTGCCGTACGATGCGCGCGAGGCGCTGCACGTGGCGCTGGAACGGCACCATGCGCGTGCGCATCAGGCCGTTCTGCAGCTCGGTGATGGTGCGCGCCTGCTGCTGCAGCAGGCTCTGCGTGTCCTTGGCGAGGTTCTCGAGCAGCTGCTGGATGCTCGCCACGTCGTTGGCGGTCTCGGCGAGCGCGCGCGAGTACTGCTGGATCGAGGAATAGCGGTCGAGCTCGAGCGGATCGAATTCGCTGCGGTGCGAGCCGACCTCCTCCTCGTGCTTGTGCAGGATCTGCGCCTCGGTCTCGATCTCGAGGTGGCGCAGCTGCTCCTTCAGGCGCGTCACCGTGCGCGACAGCTCACCGAGATTGAAATCGAACGAGCCGAGCTGCTGCTCGAGCCGCGCGCGCGCGATGCTCGCTTCGCCGGAAATATTGAGCAGCTGATCGAGGAGGTCGGCGTCGACGCGCGCCATCTCCTGGCGCTCGCCGGGCTGCACCGGCTCGCGACCCGGGGGCACGGGCAGCGGCGCGGCAATGCCCTCCTCGGGCGTGCCCTGGGCGAGCTCCTCGTTCATGCGCGCGAGCCCGGTGTCGCTCACTGGCGGCGCAGCGCTGGCGCGTGCTACCGCCGGAACGAACGGTTGCGATGGGCGCGCGCTGGCGGGCGCGGCCGGCGTTGCGGTCGCGGCGGCACCGGCCGACGGGCGCGCCGGGAACACGGGGGGTCTCGGCGGCGGCGGCGGCGCAGGTGCCGCGGCGGCCGGCATCGCCGGAGTGACGGGCGGCACGGGTGCCGCAGGGGGCGCGGCCGCGGGCGGCGGCGGCGCGGGACGCGGCGGCGGTGCGACGGCAGCCGGGGCCGGAGCCGCCGGCGGCGGAGGTTTGAGTGCGGGCGGGGGCGAGGCCGCGGCCGCTGTAGCCGGTGACGGAGCCGGCGCGGCCGGTTTGGCCGCGGCGGGTGCGGCCTTCGCCGCGTTCGCAGGTGCCGGCGCGGGCGCGGGCGCGGCGGCAGCGGCGGCCGGGACCGGACGCGTCAGCGCGTGGATGCGCGCGACCATCGTCCGGGCCGGAGCCACGCGCTGGCCCGAGGCCACGTGCTCGCGCATGCGAGCGAGCTCATCGAGGCTCGCCTGGATGACATCGAACAGCGCGGTGTCGGCCTGGACGCTGCCGTTTTCGACCTGCAGCACGAGCGACTCGAGCTCGTGCGCGAGATCGCCCATCGGCAGAATCCCCGCCATGCGGGCGCCGCCCTTCAGGGTATGCAGAGGGCGCTTCAACCCGAGGCGCAGTTCACCGCTCGAGGGATGCGCCCGCCAGTCGGAGAGCGCGTGCTCGGAGGCGTCGATCAGCTCGGTCGCCTCGTCGGTGAAGATCGCCGCAACCTCGGGATCGAAGTCGACGGCCTCATCGGGCGGCTCGCCTTCTGTCTGAGCCGGGGCTGGTGCCGCGGCGCTCGCCCCGGACGGCGCGGCCGCGGGAGCCGATGCGGGATGTCCGCCCGCGGCCGCGACGCGCTGATCGAGACTGCGCTCGGCCTTCTCGATCCGCTCGAGCAGCTGCCAGTGATTGAGGAAGTAACCGGTCGGCTCATCGAGATGCGTCGCCACCGCGTGCATCGCGGCCATGCATTCCCCGAGCAGCATCAGGTCTTCGCCCCGCAACCCCAGGCCGCTCTCGAACACGCGGCGCAGCCAGTGATCGAGCGGCTCGGCCAGGCGGATGCCGTGGCGCGCCTGCGCCATCTTCGAGCTCCCGGAGAGCGTGTGGCAGGCGCGGTAGACCTCCTCGGTCAACAGGTGCGGCTCGGGCAGAGCGGCCTCGCGCGCGATCCAGGCGCGCACGGTGGCGATATGGGTGGCGGTCTCGCGCGTGTAGATATCGCGCAGCGTGTCGTCCTGCAGTCCCGGCCGCGTGCCGCTCAGCGTCGCCTCGAGCGGTGGCGGCGGGGCGACCGGGGCGATCGCGTCGCCGACCAGCGTGTTGACGCCCTCGAGGACGTCCATGAGTGCGCTCGGCAGGGCGCGGGCGAGCTGCGTGGCACTCGGCGCGGTGGGCCGGCGCTGCACCGGCGGCGGCTCGGTGAACACCGCCGTCGGCGACTCGGTCGCCTCCTCCTCGGGCTCGCGCACCGGTGCGGCGGGCATGGCGCTGCGGCCGGCAGCGAGCGCATGGGCGCGCGCCACGATGGTCGCGGTATCGGCCCTGGGTGGCGGACCGCCGTCGAGCTGCTCGATGAGCTCCGGGAGCGCCGCGACCGCCTCGCGCAACGTCTCCAGGATCGGCGGTGAGCGGGTGAGCGTGTTGTCGAGCACCCGGTTGAGCAGATTCTCGATCGCCCAGGCGAACTCGCCGAGCTCGCGCGCGCCGACCATGCGCCCGCTGCCCTTGAGCGTGTGGAACGAGCGGCGCACCGTGATGAGCGCGTTGTGCTCGAGCGGGTTCTGATCCCAGGCGGGGAAGCCGCGCTGGATCTTCTCCAGCTCCTCGCGCGCCTCCTCGATGAAGAGCTTGACCAGCTCGGGGTCGGCGCTCTCGGCGAGCGCGGCCAGGCGTCCGGTGGCCGAGGCCGACAGCGTCGGCGCCGTGGCCCCGACCGCATCCGCCGCGATCGGCATGCGCAGCGGTGCCGCCGTCGGGATCGCCACGGTGCGGGTGTAGGAGTTGGGATCGAGCGCCTCGACCGTCGGCACCGAGGGGGTGGGCTGCTGCGCGAGCGCCTGCACGCACACCTGGGCGTTGTCGAGCATGTACCAGGGGTCGGAGCGCCCGGCCTGCAGCGTCTCCATGTAGTACTCGACGCTGACGATCGCATCGGCCAGGCGGTCGATGAACCCCGCCGGCAACACGTGGATGCCGGGCTGCATGACGCGCTTCAGCTGCGTGGTGATCGCATCGATCACCTCGACGGCGCGCGCCTTGCCGAGCATGAGGAGCCCGGCCTTCATGCCGCGCATCAGGTCCTGCCAGCTGTCGAGGCCGGCGGCATCGAGCGTGCCGCCGACGTTCTGGGTAATCGCTTCCTTGATGCGGGCCAGGTTCACGATGCACTCGCGCAGCACCGCGGCCTGCACCTGCTGGAACTCGGTGTCGTTGCCCTCGGCCCGCGGGGCGGCCTCGGGGTCCTTCGGCAGGATCAGTCCCACCAGGCGGTCATCGAGCCGGTCCTCGACCGAGATCAGGGTCGCGGCGATCTCGCACCAGCGCGGGGTCGTCCGCGGGCAGCGTGCCCGCCACGATCTTCCCGAGCCGCTCGGTCTCGGTCTGCACGCTGGCGCGCAGCTCGCCCAGGCCCAGCACGCCGAGCGTGTCGCCGATCTTGCGCAGCATCTCGACCTGCGGAGGCGAGCTCACCCGGCTGCCCGGCGCCACGGCGCACGAAGATGTCGAGCACGTCCTTGACGCGCGACAGGTCCTCGCGGATCGCCGCGGCGACCGTCTGCATGAGCTTGACGGAGGGCGCCGAGAGGTTCTCGCGCTCCTGCTCGATGCTCTCGTCGACCGGCAGCAGCTCCGACAGCCGGAACGAGGCGCGCACGGCGCTCACCGCGGCCGCCGGCCGACTCGGCGCGCGCCGACGTAATAAAGGAGGTTGTTGAGCAGCTCGATCGGCCGGGTTCTGCGCGTAGCGCGCCTCACCCTCGTCGTACAGCCGGCGCATCTCGCGATCGCCGAGCCCGAGCAGCCGCTTCACCGACTAGGCCGCCCTCGAGGCCGTTGTCGCGCAGCGCCTCGATGACCGCGCCGATCACCCACCACAGCTGGAACACCGGCTGGCGGGTCGCGACCTGCTCGAGCTTGTGCGACACCGCCGCCAGCATCTCGAGGTTCTGCTCGGGGCGCTCGCCGCGGATCCAGCCGATCAGCCCCAGTCTGGAAGCGGGCGCGCAGGCGCCGCGCCCACTGCTCGACCGTCATCGGCGCTTCGCCGGCGGTCGGCGGCCTGCGGCTGCGCCTGCTTGTCGGACTTCAGATTCAGCAGCAGCAGCGTGCCTTCGGACAGCAGCGCATGCCGCGCACCGCGCGCAGGTCGTTCGAGCAGCGGCAGCAGCACCAGCGCCAGATCGCGGCCGCCGGCCAGCACGCGGTCGAGGTAGCTCGGCAGCTGCACCATGGCGCGCATCAGCGCATCGAGGCTCTCCGCCTGGTTCTTGCGCTCGTCGACCGTGGCGATGAGGTAGCTGCGCGACGTGCTCCATTTCCTCGGCGAGCAGCGCCGCGCCGTAGATCTCGAGGAGGCGCAGCACGCCCTGCACCTGGTGCAGGTCCTGCGCGCAGCGCTCGAGCAGCGCCACGTTGTCGGGCTGCTCGACGTAAGTTCTCGAGCGCACCGCGCGCCTCGGTGAGCGTCGCGGTGATCTCGCGTCCGACGAGCTCGAGTGTCTGAGATGCGACTTCGGGCATGCGCGGTGGGTTCGTGAGCCATCAGGAGCCGCCGAGCGCGGCGATCTGGCGCACCTTGGCCGTATTGAGCCCGGTCTCGCTCGATCTTCTTGCAGCCGCACGCTGCTGCCCGCCGGAGTGCTGCCGGGCAGCCGGAAGCCGGCCACCGACTTACGCAGTCCCGCCGAGAGCTCGGCCAGCTTGGCGATCGCCGTGCGAGGTGGCGTTGGTCGATTCGGCCGTCTGGGCGCTGATTTCCTTCAGCACCTGCATGTTGCGCGCGATGTTCTGCGCCGCGGTCGTCTGGGCGCGGGCACTGGCGGAGATGTTCTGCACCAGGCTCGCGATCTGGTTCGACACCTGCTCGATCTCTTCCAGCGCGGCGCCGGCGTTCTCGGCCAGCAGCGCACCGCCGACCACATCGGTGGTGCTGCGCTCCATCGACACCACCGCCTCGTTGGTGTCGGTCTGGATGGTGCGCACCAGCACCTCGATCTGCTTGGTGGCATTGGCGGCGCGCTCGGCCAGCCGCTGCACTTCGTCGGCCACCACCGCGAAGCCGCGGCCGGCATCGCCGGCCATCGACGCCTGGATCGAGGCGTTGAGCGCCAGGATGTTGGTCTGCTCGGCGATGTCGTTGATGAGCTCGACGATGTTGCCGATCTCCTGGCGAGCTCTCGCCCAGGCGCTTGATGCGCTTGCTGGTCTCCTGGATGGTCTCGCGGATGGTGTTCATGCCGTCGATGGTGCGCCGCACGGCATCGCCGCCCTTGTGGGCGACATCGACCGAGTGACGCGCGACATCGGCGGCCCGCTCGGCGTTGCCCGAGACCTCCTCGATCGAGGACGGCCATGCTGGCCGATCGACTCGGTGGCGGACGCGATCTGCTTCGACTGGGCGCCGCTGGCCTTGGCCAGGTGCGCCGACAGCGCCTGGGTCTGCCGTGTGGCGCCGTCGAGCTGGATGGCCGAAGCGTTGATGGTGGTCACCAGGTCGCGCAGCGCATCGACCGCGTAGTTGATCGAGTCGGCGATCGCGCCGGTGATGTCCTCGGTGACGGTCGCCTGCACGGTCAGGTCGCCGTCGGCGAGACTCGACGATCTCATCGAGCAGCCGCAGGATCGCCTGCTGGTTGCGCTCGTTCTCCTGCTGCGCGGGCGTCCGCCGCCGGCGCGCTGCTTCTCGACCGTGCGCCGCGTACGCAGCGCCACCACCAGAGCCATGCATCAGCGCCACGAATGCCGCCGCGGCAAGCACCGGCGGCAGCCAGGTCAGGGGCGATTGAGTCGGCGCGGATGCGAGCAGCAGCCCGGCGGCCGCCACCGCCTGCGACCAGCAGCGCCGCGATCGCGAGCAGTGGCGTCAGCGTTCATGCCGCGGCCTCCGCGAACGCCTGGCTCTCGAGCACCTGGCGCAGCGCACAGCACCGGCCACTGCTCCTGCGCCGCGGCGGAAGGCGCCGGCGAGATAACGCTCGCAGCGCACGACCGTGGGCGGCGCATCGCCGCGTGAATTCACCCTCGGCGAAGCGGCGGAAGCCGAGCACCTCATCGACCAGGAGGCCGGCGGGAATCTCGCGGTGATTGACCACCAGGACGCGCGTGTTGCGTGTGAGCGGCGTGACGCCGCTGCCGAGGAACTGCCGCAGATCGATGATCGGCAGCAGCTGGCCGCGCACGTTGGCGAGGCCGCGGATCCAGGGCTTGGCGCCGGGCACGCGCGTGAGCTCGCGGGGCACGCCGAGCACTTCGCGGGTCTCCTCGCGCGCCACCAGGTAGAGCTCGCCGGCCATGCGCAGCGCCACCCCGACCCATTCGCGCCCGGTGGCCGATTGCTCGTTCACCGGCTGGCCGAGACCGCGCGGCCACGGCGCTCGAGCTCGGCGAGCAGCTCGAACGGCCGGTCCCGCAGGGACTTGAGATCGATCTCGTGGTCTCAGTCCATCGCTCGGTGCAGCTGACAGCGGCTCAGGCGGCGAGCGTCGCCTGGGCCTTGGCGACCAGCTGGTCGGGCGACACCGGCTTCACCATGTAGTCGACCGCGCCCTGGCGCAGGCCCCAGATGCGGTCGGTCTCCTGGCCCTTGGAGGTGACCATGACGATGGGAATGGTGCGGGTGCTCGGATCGTTGGCGAGCGTGCGCGTCGCCTGGTAGCCGTTCATGCCCGGCATGACGATGTCCATGAAGATGAGGTCGGGACTGCATCTCGCGGGCGAGCCGGACGCCCTCGGCGCCGTCGGCGGCGGCGGCGGTGCGGTAGCCGTGCTTCTCGAGCGCCTTCTGCATGACGTGCACTTCGGTGGGCGAATCGTCGACGATGAGGATCAGGGGCATTGCCATCATCTCCCGATGTGCGTTTCGATCGCGCCGAGCAGCTCGTCCTTGGTGAACGGCTTGGTCAGGTAGTGCTCCGAGCCGACGATGCGGCCGCGCGCCCGGTCGAACAGGCCGTCCTTGGACGACAGCATGATCACCGGGATGGCGCGGAAGACCTTGTTGTGCTTGATCAGCGCGCAGGTCTGGTAGCCGTCCAGGCGCGGCATCATGATGTCGACGAAGACGATGTCGGGCTGGTGGTCGGCGATCTTGGCCAGCGCGTCGAAGCCGTCGACGGCCGTGAACACCTCGCAGCCTTCCTTGGCCAGCAGCGTTTCGGCCGTGCGCCGGATGGTCTTGCTGTCGTCGATGACCAGGACCTTGAGACCCTGGAGCTTCGCGTTGCTGCCGGTCACGGTCAGGCAACTCCTTCCTTACAGGCCACACCCGGCGAGGGCGTGGCGGCTAGAAAAATCGCCGTGAAACACCCTGCGGGGTGCACCGTCCAACAAGCGGCCGTAGTCACGGGCCTCACGCTTCAGGCAAGCGCAGCGCGGGTTTTAACATATCGGCATACCCCCGGCTATGCCACGCACGTCACGTTTTTGAAGGTCGGAGGGCCTGCCGCGCAGTCCCGGGATCACGTGCGCCACTGCGCACGCCCGGTGCAGCATATTCGCGCCGGCCTGAGCATAATCGGCCCCGATGAGCACCCGAAGCCGACTGGCCGTGGTGATGGATCCGATCGCCGCCATCAAGTACGCGAAGGACACGACGCTCGCGATGCTGCTGGCGGCCCAGGCGCGCGGCTTCGAGCTGCACTACCTCGAGCAGGCGCGACCTGCTGCCTGCGCGACGGCGTGGCCTACGGGCGCATGCGCCCGCTTGACGGTGCGGGCCGACCCTGAGGACTGGTTCACCCTCGGCGAAGCGCAGACCGAGCCGCTGGGCGAGCTCGACGTGCATCCTGATGCGCAAGGATCCGCCCTTCGACACCGAGTACATCTACACCACCTACATCCTCGAGCGGGCCGAGCGGGCGGGCGCGCTGGTGGTCAACCGGCCGCAGGGCCTGCGCGACATGAACGAGAAGGTCTACACCGCCTGGTTCCCGCAGTGCTGCGCGCCGACGCTGATCACGCGCGACATGGACGACATGGCCGCCTTCCTGCGCGAGCACGGCCGGATCGTCGCAAGCCGCTGCGACGGCATGGGCGGGCGCTCGATCTTCGTGGTCGGGCAGGGCGACAAGAACGTGCGCGTGGTCTTCGAGACCCTGACCGACTACGGGCAGCGCTTCGCCATCGTGCAGCGCTACCTGCCGGAGATCGTCGACTACCGGCGACTCGCGGGTGCTGCTGATCGACGGCGAGCCGGTGCCCTACGCGCTGGCGCGCATGCCCTCGGCGCGACGGACAACCGCGGCAATCTCGCCGCCGGCGCCAAGGGCGTCGGCCGGCCGCTCAACGATCGCGACCGCTGGCTCGCCGCGCGAGATCGGTCCGGCGCTGGCCGCAGCGCGGCATGCTGTTCGTCGGCCTGGACGTCATCGGCGGCTTCGTCACCGAGATCAACGTCACCAGCCCCACCGGCATCCGCGAGCTCGACAAGCAGTTCGGCACCGACATCGGGCGACTCTTGCTCGATGCCATCCTGCGGCGCCTCGAGGCGACGCGCGCGCCGGCAGCGCTTCAGAGGTGCGCGCGCCGCGTCCTGGCGCTGCGCGAGGGGCGGCCCCCGGTGCGCGACCGGCTGCTGGCCATGCTGTTCTTCGCGCGCTGCTGCACGGGCTGGTCATCCTCGGCATCACCTTCGACGCCGACGGCGGGCGATGCGGAGAGCGCCCCGGGACTGGAGGTACTGCTGGTCTCGGACGAACTGCCCGAGGCGCGACAAGCAACGACGACCGCCACCTACCTGGCGCAGCGCACCCAGCTCGGCTCGGGCAACACCGCGCGAATCGGCCGCGCCGCGCAGTCCACCGACCGCGCTCGCCGGCGCTGCATCACGCGGGCAGCCCGACGGGCGACTCGCTCACGGCACGCGGCGACCTGAAGGGCGCCCAGGCCGAGCGGCTGCTCGCCACCACCGCCTGGCGTCACCCAGCGTGCGCTACCTCGCCGACACCGGTGCCGCCGGCTCGCAGCGCAACCAGCCGCTGCTGGTCGATGAGCCGCCGGTGGCCAAGCCGCGGCCCCGCGGATGAGTCGGGGCTGGCGCAGCTGCGCGGGACCCAAGCGCGATGAGCTGTGGGTCACCCCGGACACCCGCGCCGCCTCGCTCGCGCCCTACCTGGACGGCTGGCGGCGCAAGGTCGAGCGCGTCGGCACCCTCAACTTCCCGGCCGCGGCGCGCACCGCTCTCGGCACGGCAAGCCCGGTCATCGAGGTCGGCATCGCGGCCGATGGCTCGCTCGATCGGGCCGTGATCCGCCGCTCGCAGCGGCCACCCGGAGCTCGACCAGGCGGCGCTGGCGATCCTGAAGCTCGCCAGCCCGTTCGATCCGTTCCCGCCGGAGCTCGCCGCCGAGCTACCGCATGTTGCGTTTCGCCTACGAATGGGAGTTCAGCGGCGGCCAGGCGGCGCGCGGCTCGGTCTCGACGCTCCCCTGAAACGCGGAGGCGTTTCTTGAGACTCGCCGCCCGCGTGCCCATACTGTGGACATGGTCCGCAAGCCCGTGACGAGCGGCGGCGCCACTGCTCCCGAGAGCGCCGCCGAGAGCGAGCCGCCCAGCGGCTCCCCGGTATTCGCCGATGGCGAGCCCGGGAGCCTGACCAACCACCTGCTGATCGCGATGCCCCGGCTCACCGATCCGAATTTCGCGCAGACGGTGACGCTGATCTGCGAGCACAGCGACAAGGGCGCCCTCGGCATCGTGCTCAACAAGCCCCTGCCGATGAAGCTCGCCGACGTGCTCTCGCAGATGAAGCTCGAGCCCTCGACCGAGCTGATCGGCGAGCAGCCGGTGCTGCGCGGCGGCCCGGTGCACACCGATCGCGGCTTCGTGCTGCATCGTCCGGGCGGCGAGTGGGATTCCACGCACAAGGTCTCCGACTCCATCCAGGTCACCACCTCGCGCGACGTGCTGGCGGCGATGGCCCGCGGCGAGGGGCCGCGGATGCCTTCATCGCGCTCGGCTACGCCGGCTGGGACTCGGGCCAGCTCGAGCGCGAGATGCAGGACAACGCCTGGCTCTCGGTGCCGGTCGACGACGCGCTGGTGTTCGAGCTGCCCTTCGAGGAGCGCTGGCAGGCCGCCTGGCAGCTGCTGGGCGTCGACGTCGACCGCGTGAGCCCCGAGGCCGGCCATGCCTGAGCGCACGCGCCACGGCGGTGAACGGGCGCCGCTGCCGGCATGACGACGGTCAAACCGTCCTCGCCTTCGACTTCGGACTCAAACGCATCGGCATCGCCTCCGGCGACACGCTGACGCGCAGCGCCGCGCCCCAGCCGGCCGCGGTCGCCGGCACAGTCCGGGCCCCGACTGGGCCGCGATCGCGCGTGCGGTGCGCTCGCTCGCGCCCGGCGCTCCTGGTGGTCGGCGCCCCGTATAATGACGACGGCAGCGACGCGGCGCTTCGCCGGTGCCGCGCGCGCCTTCGCCGCCGAACTCGAACGCCGCTTCGCACTGCCGGTCGAGCTGGTCGACGAGCGCTACTCCTCGCTCGAGGCGAACGCGGCTGCTCAAGGCGCGGCGCGCGAGCGGCACGCGCCGGCGGCGCGTCGGCAAGGCGCGACATCGACAGCGCGGCCGCCGCGATCATCCTCGAGCGCTGGCTTCGGAGCACGGCGAGGTGAAAGCACGATGACTCGAACAGCTGCGGCGCGCGACGGCGTCGCTCCGCCACCTGCTGACCCTCGAGGCGCTCACCGCGGGCGCAGATCGAGCGCGCTGCTCGAGCGCTCGCAGCCCTTCGTGCGCCCGCTCGGCGAGCGGCCGCCGCTGAGCACGGCGCTGGCCGGCGTGCACCGTCGCCAACCTGTTCACCGAACCCTCGACGCGCACGCGCGTGTCGTTCGAGCTCGCCGCCAAGCGCCTCGGCGCCGAGGTCGTGAACCTCGAGGTGCAGCTGTCCTCGCGCGTCAAGGGCGAGAGCATGCTCGACACCATCTACACGCTGGAGGCGCTGCACGTCGACGTGCTCGTGATCCGCGATGCCGAGGCCGGCGTGCCTGGCGCTGGTGGCCGCCCACGTCGCCGCCGCACGTCAGCGTGCTGTCGGCCGGCGAGGCGCACGTGTCGCACCCGACGCAGGGGCTGCTCGATGCGCTCACCATCCTGCCAGCGCAAGCAGCGCTTCGCCGGGCTCGCGGTCGCCATCGTCGGCGACATCCGCCACTCGCGCGTGGCGCGCTCCGCCTGCGCACGCGCTGCACGACGCTCGGCGTCGCGCGACCTGCGCCTGGTCGCGCCCGCGGCGCTGATGCCCGCGGCCGGACGAGTTCGCGGGCTGCCACGCGCGTGCGCTCGATCGCCAAGGGCATCGAGGGATGCCGATGTGGTCATGATGCTGCGCATCCAGAAGGAGCGCATGGCGATGCCGACATGCCCGACGGCGACCGAGTACTTCGCCGCGCTACGGCCTGACCCCGGAGCGCCTGGCGCTGGCACGTCCCGACGCCATCGTCATGCATCCGCAGCCGATGAACCGCGGCATCGAGATCGCCTCCGAGGTGGCCGACGGACCGCAGTCGGTGATCCGCGACCAGGTGCGCAATGGCGTCGCGGTGCGCATGGCGGTGCTCGCCGAAGTGCTCGCCGCGCGCACGTGGCGCGGTGAGCGCGCGCGCATGAGCTCAGCCCACCGCGGCACCATCTTCCTCGAGGAGGCGCGCGTCATCTCCCAGCATCGCCTACGACGGCGAGCAGTACGTGCTGCGGCTCGCAGGCGCCCAAGTGCGCCGCGCGCGCGACGCCCGGCAGCTTCGTGCACCTGCACCGTGGATCCGACCATCCCGATGCGCCGGCCGCTGTCGATCATGCGCGCCGATGCGCGCGCCGGCTGGATCGAGCTGCTCTACAAGGTGGTGGGGCCGGGCCTGCACGCACTCGCGGCGCGCAAAGCCGGCGACTCCCTGAGCGTGCTGGGTCCGATCGGCCAGCGCTTCATCGCCCACCCCGAGCGACCGCGCACGCTCGCTGCATCGGCGGCGGCGTCGGCATTCCGCCCATGGTGTTCCTCGCCGAACGGCTGCATGCGGCGCGCAGCGCGCCAGGTGCCGCGGTCGCCTGGAAACCGCTCGTCCTCATGGGCTCGGAGATCCCGTTTCCGTTCCGGCCCGGCCCTCGACCATCATCGTGCCCGGCATGCCCGCGGGCGCGATCGCCTGCATGCCACTGCTCGAGGAGTGGGGCGTGCCCAGCCGCCTGGCGAGCCGCTGCGACTTCCCCGGCTGCTTCGCCGGGCTTCGTCACGGAGCTCGCCGAGGCGTGGCTCAGGTCCCTGGGGCCCGCGGAGCTCGCTGAAGTCGAGATCTTCGCCTGCGGCCCGACGCCGATGCTGGCGGCGACCGCGCAGCTGGCGCGCCGTTACGGCGTGCCCTGCCAGGTCTCGCTCGAGGAGTTCATGGCCTGCGCGGTGGGCGGCTGCGCCGGCTGCGCGGTCGAAGTGCGCACGCCCGAGGGGCCGGCGATGAAGCGCGTGTGCGTCGATGGGCCGGTGTTCGACGCGTCCAGCGTCTTTTAGCCGAAGTTGATCTTCGCCTCGAGGTTGGCGCGCGAGTCGGCGTTGGTCAGCGCCTCTTCCAGCGGCACGCGGCCCTGCTTGTAGAGGTTGAACAGCGCCAGGTCGAAGCTCTGGATGCCGCGCTCGGTGCTGGCGCTGATCGCCTCCTTGATCGCCACCACGTCGCCCTTCTTCACCAGCGTCTGGATGTGCGGGGTGTTGATCATCACCTCGACTGCCGCGAGCGCGCTTGTTGTCGACACCGATGACCAGACGCTGCGCCATGATGGCGCGCAGGTACTGCGACAGGTCGAGGAAGATCTGCTTGTGCTGCTCGCGCGGGAACATGTTGATGATGCGATCGAGCGTCTCGGCGCAGTTGTTGGCGTGCAGGGTGGCGAGCACCAGGTGGCCGGTGCCGGCGAGGTTGATCGCCGCCTCCATGCTCTCGCGGTCGCGGATCTCGCCGATCAGGATGACATCCGGCGCGGCGCGCACCACGCCACGCAGCGCGCGCGCGTAGCTCTTGGTGTCGAGTCCGACCTCGCGCTGATTGACGATCGAGCGCTTGTTGGTGTGCAGGAACTCGATCGGGTCCTCGATGGTGACGATGTGGTCGGAGGAGCTCTCGTTGCGGTGGTTGATCATCGCCGCGAGCGTGGTCGACTTGCCGGAGCCGGTGGCGCCCACCATGAGCAGCAGCCCGCGCTTGAGCATGCACCAGGTCGGCGCACACCTCGGGGAGTCCCAGCGCATCGAGCCGCGGCATGTCGGCGGTGATGTAGCGCATCACCATGGCCGGGTTGCCGCGCTGCATGAACACGTTGACGCGGAAGCGTCCCAGCCCGGGCTCGGAGATCGCGAAGTCGATCTCGAGTTCGCGCGTGAAGTGCTCGCGCTGCTCGGCGGACATGAGCCCAAAGGCCGTCTGGCGCACGGTCTCGGGGGTGAGCACCTGCTTGTTGACCGGCAGGATCTGCCCCTCGATCTTGATCTTGATGGGCGCGTTGGAGGTGAAGAACAGGTCGGAGGCCTTCTTCTCCACCATCAGCTTGAACAGCGGCTTGGTGTTGAGGGTCGGATGGCCGGAAGCGGCCGCCGCGGTGACGCTCGCGACCACTTCGGCGCCGGTAAGCGCCGCCTGCGTCCCCGTGGTGCTCTCCAGGGACTGCGCCTTCGCTTCCTTGGGTGCCATCAGAGACTGCGCCCGTGATCTTCCTCGACGACCTGCAGTGCGCCGCCATCGTCGGCGGTCTTCACTTCGCGCTTGCTCTCGAGCTTGATGCGCAGGCGCAGCTCGTTCTTGGAGTCGGCGTTGCGCAGCGCGTCCTCGTAGGAGATGAAGCCGGTCTCGTACAGCTCGAACAGCGCCTGGTCGAAGGTCTTCATGCCGAGCCGCGTCGAGCGCGACATGACTTCCTTGATCTTGGCGACCTCGCCCTTGAAGATCAGGTCCTGGATCAGCGGCGAGTTGAGCATGATCTCCATCGCGGCGATGCGGCCCACGCCGGCCTCGCGCGGGATCAGCCGCTGCGAGATCAGGGCGCGGATGTTGAGCGACAGGTCCATGAGCAGCTGCTCGCGCCGCTCGTCGGGGAAGAAGTTGATGATGCGGTCGAGCGCCTGGTTGGCGCTGTTGGCGTGCAGCGTGGCGAGCACCAGGTGGCCGGTCTCGGCGAACTGGATGCCGTACTCCATGGTCTCGCGGTCGCGGATCTCACCGATCAGGATCACGTCCGGCGCCTGGCGCAGGGTGTTCTTGAGCGCGGCGTGCCATGACTCGGTGTCGACGCCCACCTCGCGGTGCGTGATCACGCAGCCCTTGTGGGTGTGCACGTACTCGACCGGGTCCTCGATGGTGACGATGTGACCGCGGGTCTTCTCGTTGCGATAGCCGACCATGGCGGCCAGCGTGGTGGACTTGCCCGAGCCCGTGCCGCCGACGATGATCACGAGGCCGCGCTTCGACAGCACGACCTCCTTGAGGATCGGCGGCAGGTCGAGCTCCTCGAAGGTCGGGATCTTGGCGTTGATCAGGCGGATGACGCAGCCGATGGCGGCCTGCTGCACGAAGGCGCTGACGCGAAAGCGGCCGATGCCCGGCGGCGCGATCGCGAAGTTGCACTCCTTGGTGGCATCGAATTCCTTGGTCTGGCGATCGTTCATGATGGCGCGCACCAGCGTCGCCGACTGCTCGGAGGTCAGCGCGCGCTCGGTCTGCGGGCGGATCTCGCCGTCGATCTTGATGGCCGGCGGGAAGCCGGCGGTGATGAACAGGTCGGACGCCTTCTTCTCGGTGACCCGCCGCAGCAGGTCCTGCATCAGCTTGATGGCTTGATCGCGATCCATTGATGTCTACCTGCTGTGTTCCCTTGCTCTGCGCATCATGCGCCTAGAGGGCATCCTTGTTCTGCGCCTTGTAGCGCGCCTCTTCCTTGCTCACCACGCCCTTGCCGACGAGCTCGGTGAGGCACTGATCGAGCGTCTGCATGCCCTGCGAGCCGCCGGTCTGGATGGCGGAATACATCTGGGCGATCTTGCCCTCGCGGATCAGGTTACGGATCGCGGGGGTGCCGATCATGATCTCGTGGGCGGCGATGCGGCCGCCGCCGGATCTTCTTCAGCAGCGTCTGCGAGATGACCGCGCGCAGCGACTCCGACAGCATCGAGCGCACCATGTCCTTCTCCTCGCCCGGAAAGACGTCGACGATGCGGTCGATGGTCTTGGCGGCGGAGCTGGTGTGCAGCGTGCCGAACACCAGGTGGCCGGTCTCGGCGGCGGTGAGCGCCAGGCGGATGGTCTCGAGGTCGCGCATTTCACCGACCAGGATCACGTCCGGGTCTTCGCGCAGCGCCGAGCGCAGCGCCTCGGTGAAGCCGAGCGTGTCGCGATGCACCTCGCGCTGGTTGATCAGGCAGCGCTTGGACTCGTGCACGAACTCGATCGGATCCTCGATGGTGATGATGTGGTCGGGCCGGTTGTCGTTGCAGTGATCGATCATGCCGGCGAGCGTGGTCGACTTGCCCGAGCCGGTCGGTCCGGTGACCAGCACCAGGCCGCGCGGCAGCATGCACAGGTCGCGGAAGATCTTCGGCGCGCTCAGGTCGTCGAGCGACAGGATGGTCGAGGGAATGTTGCGGAACACCGCGCCGGCGCCGCGGTTCTGGTTGAAGGCATTGACGCGGAAGCGCGCCAGCTTTGGAATCTCGAACGAGAAGTCGGTCTCGAAGAACTCTTCGTAGGCCTTGCGCTGCTTGTCGTTCATGATGTCGTACACCATGCCGTGCACTTCCTTGTGCGACAGCGGCGGCATGTTGATGCGCTTCATGTCGCCGTCGACACGGATCATCGGCGGCACTCCCGCGGACAGGTGCAGGTCCGAGGCGTTGTTCTTGACGGCGAACGCCAGCAGTTGCGCGATGTCGACAGCCATTGAGCTCCCTGGGACCCCGGACGCGCGCCGCAGCGACTGGAAATGGCACGCGCCAGAGCGGCGGCAGTATAGCGGAGGGGTTACAGGGTCAATATGTTAATCGGTCCGCAGAATTTACCCGAGCGCGTTCACGAGGTTCAGGAGCGCTTGGCGGCGGCGGCCGCCCGGGCCGGCCGGAGTGCGCACTCGGTCACACTCCTGGCCGCCAGCAAGGGCCAGCCGCCCGAAGTACTGCGGGCGGCCGCCGCTTGCGGCCTCGAGCACTTCGGCGAGAGCTATCTGCAGGAAGCGCTGCCGAAGCTTGATGCGCTGCGGGATCGCGCGCTCACCTGGCACTTCATCGGCCAGATCCAGGCCAACAAGACCCGCCCCATCGCCGAGCACTTCGCCTGGGTGCACGCCGTCGATCGCCTCAGGATCGCCGAGCGGCTCGCGGCGCAGCGGCCCCACTACGCCCCGCCGCTGAACGTGTGCCTGCAGGTGCACATCGGGGGCGAGGCGAGCAAGGGCGGCGTCGAGGCCGGCGCAGCTGCCGGCGCTGGCGCGCGCCGTGGCGTCGCTGCCGCGCCTGAGGCTGCGCGGTCTGATGTGCATCCCGCCCGAAGAAAGCTGCGGTGCCAGCGCCAGCGCGGCTGGTTCCGCGAGCTGCGTGAGCTGTGCGCCGCGCTCAACTCGCAGGGCCTCGAGCTCGACACGCTGTCGATGGGCATGAGCGGCGACTTCGAGGCCGCGATCGAGGAAGGCGCCACCCTGGTGCGGGTCGGCACCGCGCTCTTCGGGCCGCGCCCGCCCTAGGCGCTGCGCGCAACGCGAGCGGCTACAATCTCCACCACCATGCCCGAAGCGCGACTCACCGTACTCGGCGGCGGCAACATGGGCCGCGCGCTCATCAGCGGCCTGCTGCGCTCGGGTACCCGTCCCGAGCGGGTGAGCGTCGGCGAGGCTTCCGCAGCCGCACGCCGCACACTCGCGCAGGAGCTCGGCGTGACCGCGACCGCCGACAACGCCCGCGCCGTCGCGGGGGCCTCGCTCGTGGTGCTGGCCGTGAAGCCCTCCCAGGCGCAGGCGGTGCTGACCGCGCTCGCCCCGCAGCTGCGCAGCGCACGGCCGCTGGTGCTGTCGGTCGCCGCCGGTGTGCGCCTCGCTTCTCTCGAGGCCTGGTGCGGCGCGGGCGTGCCGGTGGTGCGCGCCATGCCGAACCGGCCGGCCCTGGTTGGCGCCGGGGTCACCGCGCTGTACGCGTCCCCCGCCGTGGCGGGCGAGCAGCGCGCCGCGGCCGAACGGCTGGCACGCGCGGTGGGCGAGGCGGTGTGGGTGAGTGAGGAGGACCAGCTCGACGTCGTGACCGCACTCTCGGGCAGCGGACCGGCGTACTTCTTCCTGCTCGCGCAGCTCATGGCCGAGGCCGCCGGCAAGCTCGGACTCGCGCCGCCGACCGCCCGGCGCCTCGCCGCCGCGACGCTCCACGGCGCGGGCCTCATGGCCATCGCCGGCGATGCGGACCTCGTGCGACTGCGCGAGGAAGTGACCTCCAAAGGCGGCACCACCGAGGCGGCGCTCGCGGTGCTCGCCGCCGCCGACTTCGCCGGCACGGTCGAGCGCGCACTCGCCGCAGCGGCCCGCCGCAGCCGGGAGCTCGGCGCATGAACGCCATCATCTACATCGTCGAGACGCTGCTGTCGCTCGCCCTGTTCGTGGTGCTGGCGCGCCTGCTCCTGCAGCTGACGCGCGCCGACTTCCGCAACCCCCTCTGCCAGGCCATCGTGCAGCTCACCAATCCGCTCATCGTGCCGCTGCGGCGCGTGCTGCCGCCGATCGGCAAGGTCGATACCGCGTCCGTGGTGGCGGTGCTGCTGGTGGCGGCGATCGAGGTCGCGATCCTCGCGGCGCTGCACGGCGGCGGCTGGCCCGACCCCCTCAGCTGGCTCGACGCGGTGGCGCTCGAGGTCGCGCACACGCTGCTGTGGACCTACTGTTACGCCATCCTCATCTACTGGCTGCTGAGCTTCATCGCCCCCGGCGGCTACTCGCCCATGCAGTCGGTGCTCACCTCGCTGTGCGAGCCGGTGCTCAGGCCCTTCCGCCGCATCATTCCGCCGCTCGGGGGTCTCGATCTCTCGCCTCTCTGGGCGACGATCGCGATCCAGGCGTTGCTCATCCTGCTGCGCTGAAAGGCGCGCTGCGACTTGGCTTAACACGCGCTTAGCGCGCACTTCGCATCGAAAATCGCAGCTCCGTGGAACGCTCGCGCGGCGCGGCGCGGCACGCCGGACGCGCGTCCGGTGCACCCGGTGCGCCGGGAAAGCCTACGAAAAAAGGCATTTGCGCAACAGCGTAGGAAAAAATACTGCTTGCCAAAGCGTGCGCATGTGCTATTTTCCGCGCCGATTCTCTTCGCGCGGCGCAAATGAGCCGCGCCGCAAACCAACCAAAATTCTCGAGGAGTACCGCAAAATGGCGAAAAAGGGTGGCGCACCGACGAAGTCGGAAGTCCTGACACACATCTCCAAAGAAACTGGGCTGTCCCGTAAGCAGGTCGGAAGCGTCTTCGATTCGCTCAGCGGCGTGATCAAGAAGAGCCTGCGCGGCGGCGGTCTGTTCACGCTGCCGGGGCTCCTGAAGATGAAGGTCGTGAAGAAGCCGGCCACCAAGGCCCGTGAAGGCGTCAACCCCTTCACCGGCGAGAAGATGATGTTCAAGGCCAAGCCGGCCAGCAAGAAGGTCCGTTGCCTGCCCTTGAAGAGCCTCAAGGCGATGGTGAACTCGTAAATCAGCGGTTTTCCCGCGCCTGGCGGGAGGCAAGGCCCGGTCGGAAGCACGCTTCCCTCCGGGCCTTCGCTTTTCAGCGCACCAAATCGCCCCTCAGGGCGTGAAGGCGAGCACCGCCTCGCGCAACTCGTTGATGCGCCCATGGAAGAAGTGGCCGGCCCCGGGCAGTACGCTCACCGTCGGAGCCGGCACCCCGGGAAGCGGCTGCCGCCCGGCCGCCCAGTCGAGCACCGCCGCCGCCGGCACGACATCGTCGGCATCTCCCTGCACGATGAGCCACGGACACTCCGGCTGTGCGGCGCGCGCCGCATCGAAATCGGCGCGCTCGAGGCGCGTGATCCCGGGCGCCACCAGCACCAGCCGCTCAGGCTTCGCGGCCGCCGCGATGCACGCCGCCACCGCGCCGCCGAAGGAGAAGCCCGCCAGCCACAGCGGCACGCCCGGCCAGCGCTGGCGGCCGAACCTGACGATCGCGAGCGCGTCCTCGCTCTCGCCGCGTCCCTCGTCGTAGCTCCCGCCGCTCGCGGCGACGCCGCGGAAGTTGAAGCGGATCGCCGGCGCCCCGCGCTGCTCGAAGGCGCGTGCCACGGTGTAGACCACCTTGTTGTCCAGGGTGCCACCGAAGAGCGGATGCGGGTGGCAGACGACCGCGAAGGCGGGCACGGTGAGCGCCTCACCCTGCTCGGTCTGCGGCGTCTCGATGAGCGCCTGCAGCGGTCCCGCCGGACCCTCGATCGCGAGACGCTCGGCGCGCGGGGGCTTCAGCACCATGTCCGGGATTCTAAGGGGTGGCGAGCCTCACCAGCAGGCGGTTGAGGCGCAGCACGAAATCCGGCGGATTGGCGAGCACCGCCCCTTCGGCGAGCTGCGCCTGCTCGTAGAGCAGCTGCGCGAGCTCGGCGAACTGCCCCGCATCCGCTAACCCGTCGAGATACTTCACCAGCGGGTGCGTCACGTTCACCTCGAGCAGCGGGCGGGCGTCGGGGGCCTTCTGGCCGGCGGCCGCGAGGATGCGCCGCAGGCGGTCGCCGATGTCGTGCTCCCCGAGCACCAGGCAGGCCGGCGACTCGCGCAGGCGGTCGCTGATGCGCACCTCGGTGACGCGCTCGCCGAGGGCGTCCTTGATGCGCTTGAGCAGCCCCTTGCTCTCCTTGAGCTCCGCCTCGTGACGGGCCTTGTCGGCTTCGCCGGCGAGGCCGCCGAGCTCGAGGTCGCCGCGCGCGGCGTCCTTGAAGCGCTTGCCCTCGAAAGTCTCGAGCTGCCCCATCGCCCATTCATCGATCCGCTCGGCGAGCAGCAGCACCTCGATGCCGCGCGCCTTGAGCGCCTCGATGGCCGGGTGGGCGCGCGCCGCCTCGAGGGTCTCGGCGATCACGTAGTAGATGCGTTCCTGGCCGCTGTGCATGCGGCCGACGTAGTCCGCGAGACTCACCGACTGGGCATTGTCGGCCTGGTGCGTGCTGGCGAAGCGCAGCAGCGGCAGGAGCGCCGCCTCGTTGGCCTGGTCCTGGGCGATGCCTTCCTTCAGTACCGCGCCGAACTCCTTCCAGAAGGTGGCGTATTTCTGCGGCTCGTCCTTGGCGAGCCGCCCGAGGAGGTCCAGCACCCGCCGGGTCAGTCGCCGCAGCGGATCGCCTCGACCTCCGGCTCCTGCTGCAGGAGCTCGCGCGAGACGTTGAGCGGCAGGTCGCTCGAGTCGACCACGCCCTTCACGAAGCGCAGGTACAGCGGCAGGAACTGCTCGGCGTCGTCCATGATGAACACGCGCCGCACGTAGAGCTTCAGTCCCGCGCAGCGCCTCGCGCTGGTAGAGGTCGAAGGGCGCCTGCGCCGGGATGTAGAGGAGGCTCGTGTACTCGCGCTTGCCCTCGACCTGGTTGTGGCTCCAGGCGAGCGGGTCGGTGAAGTCATGGGCGAGGTGCTGGTAGAACTGCGCGGTACTCCTCGTCCGAGATCTCGGTGCGCGGCCGCGTCCAGAGCGCCTTGGCCTGGTTCACCACCTCGTACTCGAGCGAGGCCTCGCCCTCCTTGCGCATGCGCACCGGGAAGCCGATATGGTCGGAGTAGCGGCGGATGAGGCCGCGCAGGCGGAAGGCGTCGGCGAACTCGCGCGCGTCCTCCTTCAGGTGCAGCGTCACCGCCGTGCCGCGCTCGGTGCGCGTCACGGTCTCGACGCTGAAATCGCCCTCCGCGCGCGACTCCCAGCGCACCCCCGTCTCGGGGGCGGCGCCGGCCTTACGCGAGTGCACCTCGACGCGATCGGCGACGATGAACGCGGAGTAGAAGCCCACACCGAACTGCCCGATGAGCTGCGAGGCCTGCTGAGCGTCCTGAGGTAACCCGCGAAGAACTCGGCGGTGCCCGAGCGGGCGATGGTGCCGAGATTGTGGACCGCCTCCTCGCGGGTCATGCCGATGCCGTTATCGGTGATGGTGACCGTGCCGGCCCCGGAATCCGCATCGATGCGGATACCGAGCTCCGGATCGGCCCCGAGCAGCGCGCTGTCGCCGATGGCGAGGAAGCGCAGCCGGTCGCAGGCGTCCGAGGCGTTGGAGATGAGCTCGCGGAGGAAGATCTCACGGTGGCTGTAGAGCGAGTGGATCATGAGCTTCAGGAGCTCACGAACCTCCGCCTGGAAGCCGTGGGTCTGCCGGGTGGTGCCGGCCTCGGGAGTTTCGGTCGCTTGCATGCTCGCCGTCCGCCGCGCCAATGCGGCTGTACCAGGACGGCGATCTTGGGAGTCGGCGCGGAATTTTCAAGCGCCGCGTGCGGGCGGCGGTCGAGAGGCTCTCAGGCCGCGAGGCGCAGCAGCCGGGAGGCGCCGGCGAGCAGGCCGGCGCCGAGGGCGGCGGTGCTGGCTAGCAGGGGCGTGGCGCCATCGAGGAGCTCGGAGGCCGCCGAGGTCGCGGCGTGGCGACACAGGCTCGCGAGGTCGTCGAGCTCGTCCCAAAGATGCAGGAAGACTTCCATCGGTGCGGGACTCTACGGGGCCGCGGCGCAAGCTGGCGTGCGCGCGCTCACAAACGACGGCGGCTTGCAGCGCCCAGGGGGCGTGCGTAGGCTTGGGTGAGACCTTCGTCAGGTCGACATGACTTAAACCCAGCCACCATGCAGCGCATCGTCGTCCTGAACCCTAAGGGCGGGTCCGGCAAGACGACCATTGCGACCAATCTGGCGAGCTATCTCGCTTCCCGTGGGCATCGCCCGGTGCTCATGGATTTCGATCCGCAGGGCTCCTCGGTGCGCTGGGCAAAGAAGCGTCAGCCCTCGCAGCCACCCATTCCGGTCATCGCGGCGTTCGAGAAGGACGGCCGCACGACGCGCTCCTTCCAGCTGCGCGTGCCCGATGACGCCACGCACGTGATCGTCGACACCCCGGCGGCGGTCGAGCCGCGCCAGCTCCCCGACATCACCCGCGACGCCCACAAGATCCTGGTCCCGGTGCTGCCGTCCGACATCGACATCCATACCTGCTCGCGCTGCATCGGCGACCTGCTGCTGGTCGCCAAGATCCGCCGCGAGGAGGACCGCATCGGCGTGATCGCCAACCGCGTGCGGCGCAACACCCTCATGTACCAGGCGCTGATCCGCTTCCTGCACACCCTCGGAATCCCGATCGTCGCCATCATCCGCGACTCGCAGAACTACGTGCGCGCCGCCGAGCACGGCCTCGGCGTGCACGAGATGAAGAGCTATCTCGCCCGCAGCGACATCGAGCAGTGGGCGCCGCTCGTCAGCTGGCTCACCGGGGAGCCCGACAGCACCCTCAATCCGCGCGGCGCGCCGGCGAACGCCGTCGCGGCGGCGGCTCCCGGGGAGCCCGCGCACGAGGGTGCTGCCGCCGCGCAGGCGGCGGCCGGGGAGCCGGTAGCCGTGGAGCCGCCCACGGCAGCAGAGCCGCCCGCGCCGGGCGCGGACGTTCCTGCGCCGGCGGACGAGATCATCGCCGCGGCGGCACCGGCACTTTAGGGATTGAGGCGCGCGCGGCGCGCCGGGGTTATTTCTTCGAGGTCTTCGGCGGGGCGGCTGCGGTCTTGAAGCCGTCACCGCCCTGCCAGGAATCACGGACCTGATCGGCCCAGCTCTTGTAGTTCGACCAGGTGTAGAGATTGCGGGTGATCGCCGCCTGGCGCGCGCGCGCGCGCTGCATGCGATCCAGCCACGTGGCGTAGGCGTCCGCGCCGGCGGTGGGACCTGCGCCCTGGGCCGGCGGCTCGAGTGCCGCCGCGGCGTCGTCCCGGCTCCTGTTCGATGAGCTCATGAAAGCTCCTGAATACTCTTAACTCGAGCGTACGGGCTTCGTCGCGCGGGCGCAGGAACTGGTTCACAGGCATTGGGAAGCGCGTCGCCGCGGACCGACGGCTATGACACAGCTCTCGCACGCGCCGGGAAAAACGTGCGCCTTGCACAGCGTTATGTAACAGCCTCGCGAAGTGCTGCAGGTGCGTCGTGCGCGCAACAGCCGCGCGGCGTGGCTCGCGCTTGCGCTCAGGCGACCAGCCGGTAGACCGGCCGGTAGGCGCTGCCCGGCAAGCGCATGCGCTTTTGCTCGACGAAGGCGCTGAGGAGCTCATCGAGCAGCTTCATGAGCGAGGGATCGCCCGCGAGCTCGTAGGGGCCGTCGCGCTCGATCGCCTGAATGCCGAAGTCCTTGACGTTGCCGGTGACCACGCCCGAGAAGGCCCGCCGCAGGTTCGCGGCCAGAGCGTGCACCGGCTGATCGCGCGTCAGCGTGAGCGCGCGCATCGAGGCATGCGTGACCTCGAAAGGCCGCTGGAATGCCGCCGGCACCTCGAGCAGCCAGTTGAAGTTGTAGGAATCGTTGTGCTTGCGGCGGAATTCGCGCACCGTCTGCATGCCCTGCACCATGCGGCGCGCGACCTCCGGCGGATCGTCCACGATCACCGTGAGGCGCTCGAGCGCCTCGGGGCCGAGCGTCCCGCCGACGAAGCGGCAGATGTGGTCGAAATATGCCGCGCTGTCCTTGGGTCCCGTGAGCACCACCGGGAACGGCTGCGCGCGGTTGGCGGGCTCGAGCAGCGTTCCGGTGAGGTAGAGGATTTCCTCGGCGGTGCCGACGCCGCCCGGGAACACCACGATGCCGTGCGCCAGGCGCACGAACGCCTCGAGACGCTTCTCGATGTCCGGCATGATCACCAGCTGCGTGACGATGGCGTTGGGCGGCTCGGCGGCGATGATGCCGGGCTCGCTGATGCCGATGTAGCGGCTGCCCTCGATGCGCTGCTTGGCATGCCCGATGGTGGCGCCCTTCATCGGGCCCTTCATGGCACCCGGGCCGCAACCCGTGCAGACATCGAGCGCGCGCAGGCCGAGCTCGTAGCCGACGTCCTTGGTGTACTGGTACTCCTCGCGCGTGATCGAGTGGCCGCCCCAGCACACGACGAGATTCGGGCGCGCCTTGTGATCGAGGATGCGCGCGTTGCGCAGCACGTGGAACACCGCGTTGGTGACCGAGGCGGGGTCGTTCAGGTCGAAGCGCCCGCTCTGCATGATCTCGTTGGAGGTGAACACCACGTCGCGCAGCACCGCGAACAGGTGCTCCTTGATGCCGCGGATCATTTGCCCGTCGACGAAGGCCGAGGCCGGAGCGTTACGCATCTCGAGCTTCACGCCCCAGGCGTGCCGCACGATGCGCAGGTCGAAGTCGCGGTAGCGGTCGAAGATCTCCTTGGCGTTGTCGGTGCGTGCCCCGGAATTGAGCACCGCGAGCGCGCAGCGGCGGAACAGCGGGTACAGGCCCGCCTGGCCGGCATCGAGCAGCTTGTCGATCTCCGACTGGGAGAGATTCTCGAGACTGCCGCGCGGTCCGACGCGTGCGTCGACGAATTCTGAGGAGTCGCTGGCCACGTAGGTGGCTTCTTGGGTCCGGTCTTGGTGTTTTCTAGGGATCGATGTCGATCGGTACCGCGTCCGGCACCAGCATCCAGATCTCCACCATGTCCGCGTTGGAGACGGCGATGCAGCCGTCGGTCCAGTCGTGGTTCAGGTAGTACTCGGGGTCGTGCTTCATGGTGTTCGGCAGCCCATGGATCATGATCGAGCCGCCGGTTTCCCAGTGCCGCGCCCGCGCGCGCTTCACGTCCGTCTGGTTCGGGTACGACACCTTGATCGAGAGGAAGTAGTCGCTGCGCGGGTTGCGCATGTCGAGATGATAGCTGCCCTCGGGCGTGCGGAAGTCACCTTCGCGTTCCTTCTGCCCCGTCGGGGAGAGTCCGAGCGCGACGTGGTAGGAACGCACGACGTTGCCGCCGTGCATGAGGTACATGCGGCGCTCGGTTTTCTTCACGACGATGCGATCGACCGCCGGCAGCGTGTCGCTCGTGAGCGCCACCGGCTCGCCCACCGGCTCGGTTACCGTAGCCGAGTCGCCGTACGCGGCCATCGCCGCACCGGCGAGCAGGAACATCGTCGCTAAGCTCATGAATTTCATGACGTTCCGCAATCCGCCAGACAAGCAAAAGGGATTATAGCCAGCGATCCCGAGGGCGCCACGTACCTGGATCACAGCCTTCACCCGCTGTTGCCCACCTCGTCGACCCGCGGAATGACGATCTGCGTCCCGGGCTTCAACTCGCTGAAATCGACGTCCGGGTTGTACTGCACCAGCAGCCACTCGGGCAGCTGCTTGGCGCGCCTGGTCACGGTCCAGAGCGAGTCGCCGGCGCGCGCGATATAGATCTCGGTGCCGCCGATGCGGTGCTCGGCGAAGTACGCCGCCTGCAGCTGCTGGTGGTAGTCGCGCCGCTTCTGCTCGAAGGCATCGTGCGACACTTTGTGGAAATCGAGCTTGAGGCGATGTCCGACCAGCACCGGCTTCTTCATGCTCATGTGATTGAGATCGCGCAGGTGCTGCGCGCTCAACCCCAGCCAGTCAGCGTAGTGGCCGAGCGTTTCCTCCGCGGCGACGCGGATGCTGTCATCGCCCGCCACGGCGTAGTCGGTCGGATCGGCGCCCTGCTGCGGCTCGGCGGCGGGACCCAGGGCCGGGCTCAACGCCTCGGCCTGCGCCGCCGACACCGGCTGCTCGCGGCTCGCGATCACGGTGATGGTCGCGAGCGCCTGGGCGTCCTCGGCGCTCTCGCGCTGCGCCACCGCCGTCGACACGCCGCTCGCCTCCGCCGTGCCCGCGGCGGGCGCGGTGCCCGAGGCCACCTGCACGGTCGCGCCCTCGGGCAGATTGATGGTGCGCCCGACCTTGAGCGCGGCACTCACGCGGATCCGGTTCATGCGCGCCAGCGTCTCGATCGGTACGCCGTAGCGATCGGCGAGCCGCGCGAGCGTGTCGCCCTCGTGCACCTTGTAGCGCTTGGGCTGCGGCTGCCCGGCGTACAGCTCGCGCGGGTTCAGCTGATGCGCCAGTAACTCCGTCGTCCACTGCTCGTCCGCCGCCGGCAGCCGCAGGTGATAGTCGCGCGGCACGCGCAGCTGCCCGTCCCACACCGGACGCAGGAGCGCCGGGTTCAGTGCGCGCAGCTCATCGCCGCGCACGCTCAGCACCCGCTCGAGCGTCGCCATGGGTACGTAGCCCGGCACGGTGACCACCTGGAATTTCGCTTCGCCCTGCTTCTGCACGGCGCCGAAGTACTTCCCGGGGTTGTGGTCGATGTCGAGAGCGGCGAGGAAGGAGACGTAGAAGTTGCGCGAGGCGAAGCCGAAGGTGCGGCCGTTGTAGCGGCGCAGGATGGTCACGATGTCGTCGGTGCCGAGCTGCTCCTTGGCGCGCAGCATGCCGGCGGTGCCGTGGTTCCAGGCGGTGAGTGCCAGCGGCCAGGTGCCGAGCACGCGGTAGTTGTAGGCGAGCAGCTGGGCCGCCGCCTCCGTGGCACGGAACGGATCGAGCCGGTCGTCGACCGAGCTGTCGATGCGCATGTAGCGCCGTCCGGTCGAGCGCATGAACTGCCACAACCCCGCCGCGCCGACCTTGGAGTAGGCCGCGGGGTTGAACGAGGACTCGACGTGCGGCAGTACCGCGAGCTCGGCGGGGAGCCCGCGGTTGGCGAGCGTCTCGGCGATGTGCGTCTCCCAGGCGCCCGAGCGGATCAGGCCGGCGCGGAAGCGGTCCGACTGGCCGAGCTGGAAGCGGATGTCGTCGACCGCCTCGCGCAGGCGCGCGGGACTCACCCCCGCCCCCCACAGATCCCGGATGCGCTGATCTTCCGGGGACAGCGGGCTGTCGCCGGCCGCGGCGATGCGGCGCAGCGCCGCGGCAATCGCCGCGCGGTGCGCGTCCACCTCGCGCTCGCGCGCGCTCTGCGAGGCGTCGGGCGCGAAACGCACGGTGTCGTAGACGACGCCCAGGTTGTACTGGTCGTGCAGGAAGCCTGCGTTGGTGTCGACCTGGCTGTAGACGCGGATCCAGAACTGGACATCGGGCTCGAGCGCGGGCGGGCGCGGCATCTGATCGGGGTTTGCGCGCGCCGGCGACGCACCCAGGACGAAAAGGGCTCCCAGGAGCCACCCGAGGACCGCGCGAGTGCGTGCTTCCGGGGGTGTCGGCTTCATTTACACCCCGAAAGAAGCTACATTCGGGTGGATTTTCATCAGCTTACGGAACACTTGGTTTCCCTTCCCAGAAGCTTATCGCGCAGAAAGTGTCGAGGACCTTGACACTTTGGGTGTCACGGCCGGAATTGTACGGCCTGACACCGGCCGCCGGACCCGACATGGATCCGACATAAGCCGGCCCAACTGTGCGCCGCGTCACGTTTGAGCGGTCCCACCGGGTGAGTATGTCGCATCCCTTCAGCGCCCGCGGCCCCTGGCACGGGTGTTGCTCATATATACCCATCAGCGGCACAGCCGCCCTTTGGGAAGCAAGCGAGCCAGGGGTCAGACAAAGCAGGGTCCGGAATAAAAGCAACTCGCCGGACACCGCGCATCTCGGATAACAACTAGAAGAAGCTCCTCCACACAAGCAAGCGACCGACAACCCCGCCTTCAGCGGGGTTTTTTTTCGCCGGCGCGATCCTCGGCAAAATGGCCGCGGGCGACAAGTGGCAGAATCGCGCGCATGCAGCGGCATCGAGGGCGTATGGCGCGCGCGGCATCAATCCCGGCGGCCGCACTCGCGGTCGCGGCGCTGCTCGCTCCGGGCGCGCGCACCAGTGCAGCATCCGAGGCCGCTCCCGCAGCGCCCGTCGGCCCCGCGATGCAGGTGCAGTTCAGCGACTACTCCCCGCTGTCGGCGAGCGCCGAGATCATGCGCCGGCTTCTGAGCCCGCTCACCGCGGCCCAGATCGAGCGCTCGCTCGAGCGCTCGCACGAGCGCCTGAGCGAGCAGTCGATCGATCTGGCGGCCGAGCGTTTCGCGCTGTACGTGCCTGCGCACGCGCCACCGGACGGCTACGCGCTCCTCACGTTCGTGGCTCCGTGGGACGAGGCCTGGCTGCCCGAAGGCTGGGCGCCGGTGCTCGAGCGCCACGGCGTGATCTTCGCAACCGCCGCGCGCTCCAGCAACCGTGCGGATCCGATCGGCCGGCGTGAGCCGCTCGCGCTGCTCGCCACCTACAACGTCATGCAGCGTTACCGGGTGGACCCACGGCGCGTCTACATCGGCGGCTTCTCCGGGGGCGCACGGATGGCGCTGCGCCTGGCGCTCGCCTATCCGGATCTCTACCGCGGGGCGCTGCTCAACGCCGGCAGCGATCCGCTGGATGCCGGGCCGCCGAGCCCGCCGCCGCGCGAGCTCCTCGAGCGCTTCCAGGAGGGCACCCGGATCGTCTACGTCACCGGCGAGCGCGACACGCTGCACCTGGCGATGGACGCCGCGAGCCAGGATTCCATGCGCGACTGGTGCGTCTACGACGTGGCGGCCGAGGTCACCCAGGGCGCCTCTCACGAGATCGCGAGCGCCGCAGCGCTGTCACGGGCGCTCGCTGCGCTGGCGACCCACGTGCGCGCCGAGCCGGCGAAACTCGCGGCCTGCCGCGCCGCCATCGACCGGCGGCTGGCGGCGCGACTCGCCGAGGTGCAGTCGCTCCTCGATGCCGGCAAGCGCCCCGAGGCGGCTAAGCGACTCGAAGAGCTCGATCGCAGGTTCGGCGCCCTCGCCGCTCCGCAGAGCGTAGCGCTCGCGGCGCAGCTCAACCCGTAAGCGGCGCGCGGCGTCAGGTGGCGGCGGTCGCCGCCGGGTACTGACGCTCGCCCCGCGCGCCCCAGCGATAGAGATCCTCGTCGCCGCAATGCGGGCATTTGATCGCGGCCAGCTGGTCGTCGGCGTGCCCCGAGTCGGGCTTGGCACCCGCCGGTGGGGGCACGATGGCGATGACACGCCCACACGCTTTGTTCTTACACAGCCAGCCGAGGTACACCTCCCCCGCAACCATCTGCTGCGCCGTCTTGACGTCGACGTGCCGCAGACCGGGTGAGGTGACCGACTTGCGGACCGGAGTCCCCAGGCTCTTGGCCGTACGTTTGATTGCCACCGGCGCCTCTCCGCATGAGCAGTGCGCTCAAGTCTACCGCCTGGATGGAAAGGGTGGCGAGGACTCTCGTCCTCGCCACGAATCGTCGCTGTCAGCCTCGAATCCTGTCTGCGCGACGAAGACTCGCCCACACCGGGACGGGCCGCGAGACGCTCAACCGCACTTGGAATCGCCGCAATTGAGGCAGGTCATGCAGCCGTCCATCATCACCACCGCCGCCGTGCTGCAGCGCGCGCACAGCTGCGCGCCTTCGGGGAAATGCGTCTTGGCGAAGGCATCGGTCTGCCTGGTGCGCGCCTCGAACTCGGCGCGCTTCTCGTCGACCAGCTTCTGCTGGTGCGAGTCGAGCTGCGTCTTGCGCATCAGGCCGATCGCCTGCAGGTGCTTCTCGATCACGTGGCCGAGCTCGGCGATGATCGAGGGCATGAACTTCCCGCCCGGCTGCCAATAGCCGCCGCGCGGGTCGAATACCGCCTTCAGCTCGTCCACCAGGAAGGTGACGTCGCCGCCCTTGCGGAACACCGCGGAGATGATGCGCGTCAGCGCCACGATCCACTGGTAGTGATCGAGGTTCTTCGAATTGATGAAGATCTCGAACGGCCGGCGCTGCTCGTACTCGGTGCCCTCGTTCAGCAGGATGTCGTTGATGGTCACATACATCGCGTGATCGGAGATCGGCGTCTTGATCTTGTAGGTCTGCCCGATCAGCATCTCGGGCCGCTCGAGCTTCTCGTGCATGCGGATGACCTTGGCGGTGCGCCCGCTCTTGTCGCGCACCTCCTCGGACTCGGCCGCCTGCGCCACGAGTTTCATCTCCATCCTGTCCTTCTCGGCAGCCTTCGCGGCCGCCTTGTCCTCGGGCTTCTGCACCGCGTACTTGACGATCTTGCGTTCGATCTTGATAGCCATGATTCTCAGTCCCGGCCGCAACTGCAGGCGGCCATTAAATATTCAAGCCGGGGCACGGCAGGTCGCTCAGTACCTGCCGAAGTAGCCCTCCTTGATCGCATCGAACAGATTCGCCGCGGTGTGGATCTCGCCGTCGTAGTCGATCTCCTCATCGCCGCGCGCCTCTACCACCGTGCCGTCATCGAGCGTGAACTTGTAGAGCGTGTTCTTGAGATCCTGTTCCTTCACCAGCACGCCCTGGAACGCCTCGGGGTTGAAACGGAAAGTGGTGCAACCCTTGAGTCCCTGCTCATGTGCATACAGATAGATGTCCTTGAATTTCTCGTAGGGGAAATCCGTAGGCACGTTCGCCGTCTTAGAAATCGATGAATCGACCCACTTCTGGGACGCAGCTTGCACTTCAACGTGTTCCTTGGGGGAGATGTTTTCGGAGGCGATGAAGTACTCGGGTAGTCTCTCAGCATCGGTCGTGCCCCCCGGCGCGGCGTTGGGATTGACGAGCTCGCGGTAGGCGAGCAGCTCGAACGAATAGACGTCGATCTTCTCCTTCGACTTCTTGCCTTCGCGGATGACGTTGCGGAAATAGTGATGCGCGAAAGAGGGCTCGATGCCGTTCGAGGCATTGTTGGCGAGCGACAGCGAGATCGTGCCGGTGGGCGCGATCGAGGTGTGGTGGGTAAAGCGCGCGCCGGTCTCGGCGAGCTCGTGCACCAGGCGCGGCGCCACTTCCGCCACCCGCTGCATGTAGCGGCTGTAGCGGGCGTGCAGAAGCCGCCCGGCGATCTTCGCGCCCGGCCGCCAGCCGTCGCGCGCCATCTCGGGCCGCTTGCGCAGCATTTCCCTGGTGACCGTGAACTCCTCGTTCATGATCGGCGCCGGGCCCTTCTCGCGGGCCAGCTCGAGCCCGGCCTCCCAGCCGGCGACCGCCATCTCGCGCGATACCTCCTCGGTAAACTGCACGGACTCGGGCGAACCGTACTTCATGCGCAGCAGCGTCATGGTGCTGCCGAGCCCGAGGAACCCCATGCCGTGGCGGCGCTTGCGCAGGATCTCCTCGCGCTGCTTCTCGAGCGGCAGACCGTTGACCTCGACGACGTTGTCGAGCATGCGCGTGAAGACCTTGACCACCTCGCGGTACTCGTTCCAGTCGAACTCGGCGAAATCCGTGAACGGGTGGCGCACGAAGCGCGTCAGGTTCACGGAACCCAAGAGGCACGAGCCGTAGGGCGGCAACGCCTGCTCGCCGCATGGGTTGGTGGCGCGGATGTTCTCGCACCACCAGTTGTTGTTCATTTCATTTACGCGGTCGATAAGGATGAAGCCGGGCTCGGCGAAATCGTAGGTGGACGCCATGATCACGTCCCAGACGCGCCGCGCCGGCAATGTCTTGTAGACCTTGCAGGCCACGAGGCCGTCGTCGTTCGCGACGTAGCCTTCGTGGACCGGCCACTCGCGCCAGAGGAATTTGGCCGCATCATTGAGATCCGGCTGCTCGGACTCAAACTCCTTACGCGTTATCGGAAAAGCGAGCTTCCACTCGCGATCCTCGCGCACCGCCTGTATGAACTCGTCGGTGATCAGCAGCGACAGGTTGAACTGGCGCAGCCGGCCGTTCTCGCGCTTGGCGCGGACGAATTCCATGACGTCCGGATGGCCGACGTCGAAGGTGCCCATCTGCGCGCCCCGGCGCCCGCCGGCGGAGGAGACGGTGAAGCACATCTTGTCGAAGATATCCATGAAGGACAGCGGGCCGGATGTGTAGGCGCCCGCACCCGAGACATACGCGCCGCGCGGCCGCAGCGTCGAGTGCTCATACCCGATGCCACATCCCGCCTTCAACGTGAGTCCGGCCTCGTGGACCTTCTTCAGGATGTCGTCCATCGAGTCACGGATCGTGCCCGACACCGTGCAGTTGATGGTCGAGGTGGCGGGCTTGTGCTCGAGCGCGCCGGCGTTGGAGGTCACGCGCCCGGCGGGAATCGCACCGCGGCGCAGCGCCCAAAGGAAGCGCTCGTTCCAGTGATCGCGCACGTCGGGGTTCTCGACGTCGGCGAGCGCGCGGGCGACGCGCTTGTAGGTGTCGTCCATCGACTTGTCGATGGGCGTGCCGTCCTTGGCGGAAAGACGATACTTCTTATCCCAGATATCGAGCGATGCTTCCTGGAAAGGAATGGCATCGATGTCCTTCGGCTCGATTTTCACTACGGTGTTCATGGATTCCGCGGCGCTCCGGAAATCTTTATTGAGCCAGTCCAACGGATTTACAGGGAAAAACCGGCCAAAGGCGCTTTGCGGCGCTCAAGGAACCGCCAGCCTGACCGGTACCTGACTGTCCTCGACTTCAGTGGAACAGTTCAGGGCCCTGAAACCCTCCCCCCGACTGCTGACCCTCGTCGCTCTCGCTCGAAACACAAGATCTTGTGTCGGGGTCAAAAGACTAATGACGGTGCCCGGGTGCGTCAAGATTCGAAATCATATTTTGTCGTATGACTTTTATTTAGCTATTTCATTTAGTTACAGCATTCTCCGCAGTAAATTGCACGATAATTTTTGGAGAACTGCCCAGGTTGGGAAGTCAACCCCCAACCCCAATATCTTGTGCCCAGGACAAGCACAGGTTTTGCACAGACTTGCCCACAGCCGGCGGTCCGCTGCCGCGGTTTCGCTCCCGCCGGGCGAGCCGGTCGCGCGTACCACGCAGCACGTCCAGGCGCGATGAGTTCCCTCCCGCCGCGCCCTTCAGTCCCGCGGACCGCGCGCCGCGCAAACGACGGCGGCCGCACGCAGCTGCGCTCTTGAAAGCTCTCGCGCCCATCCGCACATCGTGTCCAACGGTTTTTCAACACTTCAGTTCAGAGGAGTTTTTGTCATGACTATCGTTCGTTACGAGCCGTGGGGGCTCTTCGGGCGGCTGCAGCGCCAGCTCGATCAGACCTCCGGCGATGATGCCGCCAGCATCAGCTGGATCCCGCACGTCGACGTCCGCGAAGAGGCCGAGCGCTTCGTCGTGGCGGCCGACCTCCCGGGTGTCGAGGGCAAGGACATCGAGATCACCGCCGACAAGGGCGTGCTCTCCATCCGCGGCGAGCGCCGCTCCGAGAAGAAGAGCACGGCAGAGGGCTACGAGCGCGTCGAGCGCGCCAGCGGCAGCTTCCTGCGCCGCTTCACGCTCCCGGAGAGCGCGGACGCCGAGGCCATCAAGGCGACCCACGTGAACGGTGTGCTCGAGCTGAGCATCCCCAAGCGCCCGCAGGAGCAGCCCCGGCGCATCAGCGTCCAGGCCGCTTAACTCCTGTCTCCCGCTTTCATCCGGCGGCGCCCGCACGGCGCCGCCGGATGTAAGGCTTCTGCCGACCATGCCGCAGCCGCGGGCTAGAATCCGGGCCCTATGAGAGCCGCGATTCTCGCCCTTGCGCTCGGCACCCTCGCCGCCCTGGCCGCCGCCGGCGTGCCACCCGCGGTGGGCGATACGCCGCTCCCTAGCCTCGCTCCCATGATCCGCAAGGTATCCCCGGCGGTGGTGAACGTCGCCACCCGCGGCACCGTGCGTGACAGCGGTCCGCAGAACCCGCTGCTGCAGGATCCGTTCTTCCGTCGCTTCTTCGACCCCCCGCCCGGCAGCAAGCCGCGCGAGCACCTGTTCATGAGCGCGGGCTCGGGGGTCATCTTCGACGCCCGCCAGGGCTACATCGTTACCAACGCGCACGTCGTCGAGAACGCGAGCGAGATCACGGTGACGCTGCAGGACGGGCGCGACCTGAAGGCCACGCTCGTCGGCAGCGATCAGCCCTCCGACGTGGCCGTACTCAAGGTGAGCACTACCGGGCTCTCGCAGATGCCGCTCGGCGACTCGGCGAGGCTCGAGGTCGGCGACTTCGTCGTGGCCATCGGCAACCCCTTCGGCCTGCAGCACACCGTCACCTCGGGGATCGTCAGCGGGCTCGCGCGCACCGGCATCAATCCCGATGGCTACGAGGACTTCATCCAGACGGATGCCTCGATCAACCCCGGCAACTCGGGTGGCGCGCTGGTGAACCTGCGCGGCGAGCTGATCGGCATCAATGCCGAGATCCTCTCGAGCAACGGCGGCAACATCGGTATCGGCTTCGCCATCCCCGTCAACATGGTGCGCAGCGTCACGGAGCAGCTGGTGAAATACGGCGCGGTGCGCCGCGGCCAGCTCGGCGTCTCCATGTACACGGTCACGCCCGACATCGCCCATTCGCTCGGGCTCGCGAGCGCCGCCGGGGCGCTGGTGTCGCGGGTGGTCGAGGGCTCGCCGGCCGACAAGGCCGGGGTGCGCATAGGCGATGTGATCACCGCGGTGAACGGGCAGCCGGTAAGATCCAACAGCGAGCTGCGCAATGCGATCGGGCTGGCGAGCGTCGGCGACCGCATCGACATCGCGCTGCTGCGCGAGGGCAAGCCGCTGAAGGTCATGGCGGTGATCGCTGCGGTGGCGCCGCACTGAAGCGCGTTTTCCTCCGAGGGGGTGGGCCGTGAATATCTGTGTGCTCGGTGGAACCGGATTCGTAGGCACGGAGCTCGTCACGCGCCTCGCGCTGGATGGGCACTGGGTGCGGGTGCCGACGCGCAACCCGGCGCGCGCGCTGCGGCTGCGGGTGCTCGACACGGTCGAGCTGCGGGTCGCGGACGTGCACTCCCCATCCACGCTCGGGCAGCTGTTCGCCGGCTGCGACGCCGTGATCAACCTGGTCGGAATCCTCAATTCGCGCCGCGGCGCGCGCTTCCACGCCGTGCACACGGAGCTCCCGGCCAAGGTACTGGCCGCGGCACGCGCCGCGGGCGTGCGCCACGTGCTGCACATGAGCGCGCTCGGCGCCGACCCGCGGGGACCGAGCCAGTACCTGCGCAGCAAGGGCGCGGGCGAGGCGCTGCTGCGGGCGGCCCCGCCGCCGGCGACCCAGGCGCAGCCCGCGGTGACGATCCTGCGGCCGTCGGTGATCTTCGGCGCCGGCGACTCGCTCACCAATCGCTTCGCGAAGCTCCTGCGGCTCACGGCCGGCTTCCTGCCGCTGGCGCGCGCCGCGGCGCGCTTCGCGCCGATCCACGTGCTGGACGTGGTAGAGGCTTTCCGCCAGGCGCTCCTCACCCGCGCAAGCTGCGGGGCGACTTATCAGCTGTGCGGACCGGACGTCATGACGCTCGCCGAGCTCGTGCGCCTCACGGCGCGCGTGGCGCGCCTGCCGTGCCATCTCGTGCCGCTGCCCGATGCGCTGGCACGGCTGCAGGGCCTCGTCATGGGCCTTCTGCCCGGCACACCGTTCTCGCTCGATAACTTCCGCTCGCTCACCATCGACTGCGTGTGCCGCGAGGATGGCTGCGCGCAGCTCGGCATACACCCGTCACACCTGCTGGCGGTTCTCCCCACCTATCTCGGCAACGACGACTTCGAGACGCAGCTCGCGCTGCTGCGCCGCACGGCGGACCGGTAAGGACTCAGGGCGCCGCCGCGGGCGCCACGCCCGGAGTGGCCATGCAGAGCTGCGCGTGGCGCTCGTCGCGGGGCTCGTCCGCGAGCGCCCGTACCGCCGCATAGAAGCGCGGCAGGTCGTCCTGCTGCGCCGCGAGCAGCCGCTCGAATCCCGGCACGCACTCGTAGTACGTGGCGATCGAGGCGAGCTGCGCGTTGTTGAGCCCGCGCGTCATCCATTCGTCGTACACGCCGTAGTGCACGCCCTCGCGGCGCTCGAGCGCGCGGATGTCGGCGGCGAGCTGCGCGAGGATGCTGTGCTTGGCGGCGCGCATTTCGGCAACGGGGGTCCCCGACGCGTACAGCGCGGCGAGGCGTGCACGTGCCGGCGCGAGCAGCGCGAGCAGCGCCGTCTCGCGCCGCTGCTCGAGACGAAAAGCATCGATGCGCTGCGCCGCGCCGCGCCGCGCGAGCCAGCGCCTGAGCCCCTCCTCCTCCACCGCGGTCGCGAACGCTTCGTTGAACGAGGAGTCATTCCTGACGTAGATCAGCTGGTGCGCCAGCTCGTGGAACAGCGTCGCGACCAGCTCGTCGTCGTCGTAGCGCAGCATGCTCGAGAGCACGGGATCGGCGAACCTGCCGAGCGTCGAGTAGGCCGGCACGCCCTCGACGACGACATCGAAGCCGCGCGCCTCGAGCGCGAGCGCGAGCTCGCGGGCCTGCCGCTCGTGAAAATAACCGCGATAGGCGACGCAGCCCACCACCGGGAAACACCAGTGCCTGGGCCGCAGCGAAAACTCCGGCGCCGCAACCACGTTCCACACGACGAACTCGCGGCCGATGTCGGCGTAGCTGCGGTAGCTGGCGTTGTTCGGCAGAGCGAGCTCGCGCGAGGCGAACTCGCGCGCCGCATGCACCTCGGTGAGCCGCGCGCGGAGCCTGGCATCGGTGGCGGGATCGGCGATGAGCGCATCGATCGGCGCGCGCGCGTGCAGCACGCGGTACTGCCCGACCGCCGCCTGCATGAGATAACAGCCGCTCAACACCGTGCAGGCCGCCGTGGCGAGCAACACGCCCCGGCCGGGGGTCTCGGTTAACATGCGCACCATGCGAGTCTACTTGGTCGGTGGCGCCGTCCGGGATCGGCTGCTCGGCCTCGCGCCGCGTGAGCGCGACTGGGTGGTGGTCGGCTCGAGCCCCGCGGAGCTCGAGGCCGCGGGCTATCTGCCGGTCGGGCGCGAATTCCCGGTATTCCTGCACCCGGCGACCCACGAGGAGTACGCGCTGGCGCGCCTCGAGCGCAAGGTGGCGCCCGGCTACCGTGGCTTCACCACCGAGTTCTCACCCGCGGTGACCCTCGCAGAGGACCTGAAGCGGCGCGACCTCACCATCAACGCCATCGCCGAGAGCGATGCGGGTGAGCTGATCGACCCTTACGGTGGCCGTGCGGACCTCGAGGCGCGGCTGCTGCGGCACGTATCGGACGCCTTCGTCGAGGATCCGGTGCGCGTGCTGCGGGTGGCGCGCTTCGCGGCGCGTCTCGCGAGCCGCGGCTTCCGCGTCGCCGACGAGACGCTCGCGCTCATGCGCCGCATGAGCGCCTCGGGCGAGCTCGCCGCGCTGGTCCCGGAGCGCGTGTGGCAGGAAACCGAGCGCGCGCTCGACACGGAGCACCCGGAGGTATTCTTTCAGACGCTGCGCGAATGCGCGGCTCTGGCGGTGATCTTCCCGGAGATCGACGCGCTCTTCGGCGTACCGCAGCCGCCGCAGTGGCATCCGGAAATCGACACCGGCGTGCACGTCATGCTCGCGCTCGCCTGGGCGGCGCGCAACGGCGCCTCCACCGCGGTGCGCTTCGCGGTGCTCGCGCACGATCTCGGCAAGGCGCGCACGCCGCGCGAGCTCTGGCCCAAGCACCATGGCCACGAGGAGCTCGGCGTTGCGGCGGTCGAGGCGCTCGCCGACCGGCTCAAGGTCCCGGGCTCGTATCGCGAGCTCGCGATCCTCGCCGCGCGCGAGCACACCCTGGTGCATCGCGCGCTCGAGCTGCGGCCCGAGACGGTATTGAAGCTCCTGCAGGAGTGCGACGCGTTCCGTCGCCCGGAGCGCTTCGGCGAGCTGCTCGAGGCCTGCGAGGCCGATGCCCGCGGCCGCACGGGGTTCGAGACGCACCCCTATCCGCAGGCGGCTTACCTGCGCGCGGCGCTGGCCGCGGCCGCCGCGGTGACGCTGCCCGAAGAGGAGCGCCGCGACCTGCAGGGAGCGGCGATCGGCGCGGAGATGAAACGCCGGCGGGTGCTGGCGGTGACGGCGCTGAAGGCCGCCGCGGCGCCTCAATAGCCGAGGTGGTGCAGCACGCTCACGGCTGCCGATGCCACCAGACAGTAAATCCCGAAGTAGTACCAGCGCCCGCCCTCGAGCCAGCGGCTGAGCCACCTGAGCGCGAGGAGCCCCGCGCCGAGTGCGACGATCGCTCCCACCACCGTGAGCCACACGACCGGGCCCAGCTGCGCGCCGCCGCCCGGCGGCACCGCTTGCACGAGCCGCAGCGCTTCGCGCGCCACGACCGGCGGCGTCAGCACCACCGCGAGCGCGAAGCTGAAGACCTCGGCACGCGACTTCTCCGCGCCGAGCAGCATCGCCGTCGAGATGGTGGCACCGGAACGTGAGAAGCCACGAAATGGCAGACACAGCCCCTGCACCGCGCCGATGATGCCGGCGCGGCGCACGCTGAGCTCGGCCGCCGGCCGGGTACGGCGGCGCTTCTCGTAGATCCCTGCGACGATGATCAGGATGCCGGCGACCCCGAGCGCCGGCGCGATGAGCTCGAGGTGGCCGAAGAGATCCTCGATCTGCGCATGGGGCACGGCGCGCAGCAGCGTGTGCTCCACCACCTCTTTCAGTCCCCAGCCGACGACGGCCGTGAGCACGGTCGCAACCGCGATCAGCCAGACGAAGCTGCGGAACGCGGCACCGCTTTGGAAGTAGATCGCACGCCAGTCGCGCCAGAAGTAGGCGATGACCGCGAACATGGTGCCGGTGTGCAGCATCACGAGCAGCAGCGTCATCGGGGGTGAAGAGGGGTCGAGCCCCATCAGCTTCTCCGCCACCACCACGTGCGCGGAGCTCGATACCGGCAGCAGCTCCGCCAGTCCCTGCACGATCGCGAGCACGATGACCTTGAGCAGTGTCATATCCATCCGTTCATCATAACCGGCGGCTCACAGGAGGCGGCGCAGATCCTGCAGGGCGAAGCCCGCCAGCGGCGCATCGTAACCGCGTGTCAGCGCCATCACTTTGAAGGCCTCGCCCATTTCCTCCGGCATGATGAGGCGGCGCGCCTCGCCCGCGAGGCGGGCACGGCCTTCTGTATCGGGCGCTGCGGTGACCATGCGCTCGAGCCCGAGCGCAGCCAGGAACGCTGCCTGGGTCGCGAAGCCACTCACCGAGAGCCCGACATCGGCCGCCGACTCCGCGATGCGCGTGAAGTCCACCCACGCGGTGATGTCCTGGAGGCCGAGGTTCACAAACGGGTCGTCGTGGGCGCGCTGTCGAAAATGGCAGCGCAGTGTCCCGGCGACGCGCTGCGCGTGGTAGTAGTGGGCGCGCGGCAGACCGTAATCGATGAGGAGCAGCACGCCGCGTCCGAGACACTCCCCTAGCGTCGCGATCCAGGGCGCGAGGCGCAGGTTCACCTCGGACGTATAGCCCTCGGGCAACGCATCGGTCCGTTGTGCGAGCAGGGCGCCGAGCGCCTCGGCGAGCGCCGTATCCGGCGGCCGCTCGGCGCTCGTCAGCGCACCCGCCGCGCCCTCCGCGACCCCGAGCTCGCACGGCGAGCCGCCGCGCATCCTGAAGCGCCGCACCGGCAGGGCATCGGCCACCTCGTTAGCGAGGATCACACCTTGGAACGGCGCACGGGGAAGCCGGTCGAGCCAGACGACACGCTCGCGCAGCTCCGGCGCGAGCAGGTCGAGGCGCGCGCGCTGGCGTGCGGCGAGATCCGCGCTCACCTCGAGGATCGCGTAGCGCTCAGGCAGAGCGCCCAGCGCCTCGAGCGCGGTGAGGAGCGTGGCGGCGAGCGCACCGCTCCCCGCGCCGAGCTCGAGAATCCCGCCGCCGGTCCCGGCGAGCACTGCCGCGCACTCGCGCGCCAGGCAGCCGCCAAAGAGCGCGGAAGCTTCGGGCGCGGTGACGAAATCCCCACCCGCACCGATCTTCCAGCTGCCGGCGCTGTAATAGCCGAGCCCGGGCGCATAGAGCGCGAGGTCCATGAAGCGCTCGAACGAGAGCCAGCCGCCCGCGGCGGCGAGTTGCGCGCGGATCAGGCCGGTGAGCGCCTCGCTGTGGCGCTGCTCCTCGGGCGTGAGCGCGGGGAGCATTGAGCGCGCGCCGGATGCGCTCATAATCGGCCTCCATGACGCGCGACAGATCCGCTCCACCCGCCCCGCTCCCGGCACCGAGCCGCGTGCTCGCCGGCAAGACGGTGCTGGTCACGGGTGCGGCACGGCGCGTCGGCGCGACCGTCGCGCGCGTGCTGCACGGGGCCGGGGCCAATATCGCGCTCCACTACCGCAGCTCCGCCGCCGACGCCGAGCGGCTCGCCGGGGAACTCGCGGCCACCCGCGCGGGCTCGGTGCGCCTCCTGGAATGCGACCTGCTCGATGTCACGCAGCACGCCGCGCTCATCGCCGGCGCGGTCCAGGCCTTCGGTGCGCTCGATATCCTGGTGAACAACGCCTCGACCTTCTACCCGACCCCGGTCGGCGAGATCACCGAGACGGACTGGGACGACCTCATCGGCAGCAATCTCAAGGCACCGCTGTTCCTCGCCCAGGCGGCCGCGAGCGCGCTGCACGCGCGCGGCGGACTCATTATCAACCTGGCCGACATTCACGGCATGCGGCCGCTGCGCCGCTACCCCGTCTACAGCATCGCCAAGGCGGGCCTCATCATGCTGACGCGTGCCCTGGCGCGCGAGCTCGGGCCGCACGTGCGCGTCAACGCGGTCGCACCGGGTCCGGTCATGTGGCCCGAGGACGGGCTCGATCCCGCGCTCGAGGCGAAGATCATCGAGCGGACCGCGCTCAAGCGCACCGGCTCGGCGCTCGATGTGGCGCGCGCGTGCCTGTACTTCGCCGCCGATGCACCCTATGTCACCGGTCAGGTGCTGGCGGTCGATGGCGGGCGCAGCATCGGCTGGTGACACGGCTCAGCTCCTAAGGCGCGATGCTGAGCCGCTCGAGCGGGTGCGCGGCCTGGTCGAAGCCGCGCCACAGCTCGCCGATGGTGAGGCCGGCGGTCGGGTGGCGCACCTCGGGGGCGAGCTCGGCGAGCGGCCCGAGCATGTAGGCGCGCTTGAGGAGGTCCGGCCGCGGCAGCCGCAAGTCCGGCTCTTCGCACACCACATCCCCGTAGAGCAGCACATCGAGATCCATCGAGCGCGGCGCCCAGCGCGGCGCATTGCGCGGGCGGCCACAGTGCGTCTCGATGGCGTGCAGCTGCGCGAGCACGGCATGCACCGGCAGCGTCGTGTCGAAGCCCGCCGCCAGGTTGATGAAATCATCGCCGGTGAAGCCCGCGGCGCGATTGCGGTACCAGGAGGAGAAACGCACTCCGGGAAATTCGCGCCTGAGCTCGGCGAGCGCCGCACGCAGGTTGCGCTCGGGCTCGACGTTGCTGCCCGCCGCGACGTACACCGCCGGCATCGCCGCTCCCTCAGCGCGGCAGATCAGCGCGGGTGCGCTCGATCGTCACGCCGACGTCGCGCGAGCTGCGGATCGCGCCCGGCTTGTTGAGCGAGACGCGGACCCACTCGACGCCGAACTCGGCGAGGATGACGAGCGCCAGGCGGTGCGCGAGCGTCTCGACCAGCCTGAACTCGGAGGCGCCGATGAACTCGAGCGCCCGCTTCGCCACCTTCTTGTAGTCGAGCGTGTCGACGACCTCGTCGCTCGCCGCGGCGCGCGCACAGTCGACCGGCATCTCGAGGTCCACCACCACCGTCTGGCGGACACGCCGCTCCCAGTCGATGAAGCCGATGATGCACTCGACGGTGAGGCCGTGCAGAAAGATGCGGTCGCCGGCGCGCTGGGTCATGGCAGGTGTCGCGAAGCTCGGGCCGCGAGCGGCGCAAGCGCGGCGAGCGGCCACTGCGCACGCGCCTCGATGGCGAGCCCCGCGTGCTGACCCGCCGCGAGGCGCGCCAGCCCGGCCACCGCGATCATCGCCGCATTGTCGGTGCAGAACTCGATCCGCGGATAGTACACGCGCGCCCCGCAGGTCCGCGCCGCGGCGCTGAGCTGGGCGCGCAGCGCGTGGTTGGCGCCGACGCCGCCCGACACCACGAGCGTCGTGAGCCCGGTGTACGCGAGCGCGCGCAGCGCCTTCGCGGTGAGCGTGCCGGTGATCGCCTCCTCGACGGCGCGGGCGATGTCGGCGCGCCGCTGCTCGGAGAGGTCCGCGGCACGCACCGCGTGCAGCACCGCGGTCTTCAGCCCCGAGAAGCTGAACTCGAGCCCGGGGCGGTCGAGCATGGGTCGTGGGAAAATGAAGGCGCCGGGCGTGCCGTGGCGCGCGAGCTCGGCGAGCTGCGGGCCGCCGGGATAGGGAAGCCCCAGGAGCTTGGCGGTCTTGTCGAAGGCCTCGCCGGCGGCATCGTCGCGGGTCTCGCCGAGGAGGCGATAGCTGCCGATCGCCGCGACCTCGATGAGCTGCGTGTGGCCGCCGGAGACCAGCAGCGCCACGTGCGGGAAAGGCGGTGGATCGCTTTCGAGGAGCGGCGCCAGCAAGTGCCCCTCGAGATGATGCACGCCGATCGCCGGAATCTTCCAGGCGTAGGCGAGACTCGCCGCGAGCGCCGCCCCCGTGAGCAGCGCGCCGATGAGACCGGGGCCGGCGGTGTAGGCGATACCGTCGAGATCCCCGGGTGCAGTCGCGGCGTGCGCCAGTGCCGACTCGACCAGCGGCAGGAGACGGCGCACGTGATCGCGCGAGGCGAGCTCCGGGACCACGCCGCCGTAGGCGCGGTGCAGCTCCACCTGGCTGTAGAGCTCGTGCGCCATGAGGCCCGCCTCCGCATCCAGCACGGCGGCGGCGCTCTCGTCGCAGGAGGATTCGATGGCGAGCACGCGCATGGGGGAAATTCTAAGTTATAGTCGGCTCAAGATGTGCCCGAGCACACGAGGGGGGCATCGCGCGCGCGGGCGTCGGGGCCGCGCGCGGCGCTCATCGCCTTGCTGCTTGCGGGCGGCGCGACTGCTGCCGAACCGTGCAAGCTCGGCCGCGTGGCCGCGCTTCCCGTCACCATGGAAGAGCGGTTGCCGCTCGTGCACGCCGCCATCAACGGCAAGGACGCGCTGTTCATCGCCGACAGCGGCGCGTTCTTCAGCATGCTGACGCCCGCCGCCGCCAAGCAGTTCAACCTGCGCCTCGAATCCGCCGAGGGCCTGCTGGTCGAGGGCGTGGGCGGCAACACCTTCGCCTCGATGACGACGGTGAAGACCTTCACGATCTTCGGCGTCGACCTGCCGCGGATTCCCTTCTACGTCTTCGGCAACGACGTCGGCGGCGGCGCGGTCGGCTTGCTCGGCCAGAACGTCTTCCGGCTCGGCGACGTCGACTACGACCTCGCGAACGGCATGATCGGCCTGCTGCGCACGCACGGCGACTGCAGGAAGACCTCGCTTGCCTACTGGGCCAATTCGGCCACGGCGAACCGTACTCGGAGATCGACATCGATTTCGCCAGCGTGGAGCGCCGCACACCATGGGCAGCGCCTTCTCAACGGCAAACGGATCCGCGTCATGTTCGATACCGGCGCGGACTCCTCGCTCCTCAGTCTCGAAGCCGCCCGGCGCGCCGGCGTCACTCCGCAGAGCCCCGGGGTCGAGTCCCGGAGCCTCCACCTATGGCGTCGGCCGCCACGAGGTGCCGCACCTGGGTCGGGCCGTTCGCGAGCTTCAGGATCGGCGACGAGGAGATTCGCAATGCCGACTGACCTTCGGCGATGACCTCGCTGCAGGACGTCGATATGCTGGTCGGCGCGGACTTCTTCCTCTCCCACCACGTCCTCGTCGCGACCAGCCAGCACAAGCTCTATTTCACCTATAACGGCGGCCCGGTGTTCAGCCTGACGAAGCCACGCCGCCGGCACCGCGCCCGCCGGCGAAGGCCGCAAGCACAACGGCGCTCCGGATCCGGCCAACGCGGCGGCCGCGAGCCAGCCGCAGCCGGAGCAGCTCGACGCGGCCGGTTACGCGCGGCGCGGCAGCGCCTCGGCGTCGCGTCGGGATTACGCGCACGCCATCGCCGATCTCAGCCGCGCGATCGAGCTCGACCGGGCGCAGGCCGACTACTTCTATGAGCGGGGCAGCGCCTACCAGTCCGCGGACCGCCCGGACCAGGCGCTCGCGGACTTCACACACGCGATCACGCTCCGGCCCGATCATGTGCCTGCGCTCATGGCGCGCGCGGAGCTGCGCCTCGAACGCCACGAGCCCGTCGCCAGCATCGCCCGGATCTCGAGGCCGCCGACCGTGCGGCGCCAAAGGAGGCGGAGGTACGCCTCGACCTCGGGGATCTCTACCTGCAGGTGGGCGACTACGGCGCCGCGGCGGCCGAGTACAACCGCTGGATCGACTCACACGACCGCAACGACGTGCAGACGCCGCGCGCGCGCGCCTCACGCTGCTGGGCGCGGGCGCTCATCGGCAGGGAGCTCGAAGCGGCGCTCGACGACTGCGACGTCGCCGTTGAGGGCCCGGCAAGGCAACGCCTCCTACCACGACAGCCGCGGACTCGTGTATCTGCGGCTGGGGAAGTACGCCAAGGCGATTAGCGATTACGACGCGGCGCTCGCGCTCGACCCGAAGATTCCCTGGTCACTCTATGGGCGGGGACTCGCCCGGCAGCACCTCGGTCAGAGCGCCGCCGGCGAGGCTGACATTGCCGCAGCGAAGGCTCTGTATCCGAAGATCGCCGAGGAGGCCGCGAGTCACGGCATCGGACCGTGAGCGCGGGTCGCGCCGAGTCTCAACCTTGTAGCGGTTAGCGCGCCGGCGAAGCGTTTCGTAGTTTACCGCTGTGGTTTTGCCTTTGCCGTCTTGCTCCCGTAGAATCCCCCGCCCCCGTGCGGCGCGCCTTCGGGCAGGTTGCAGCGCTTGGGTAGTATTTCCTTACTTGTCAACGACTTGAGGTTTCGATGCCGAGCGTGCGAGTGCGTGAGAATGAGTACTTTGATGCCGCCCTGCGGCGTTTCAAACGTGCCTGCGAGAAGGCCGGCATTCTCACCGAGCTGCGCCGCCGCGAGTTCTACGAAAAGCCCACCCAGGAGCGCAAGCGCAAGAAGGCCGCGGCCATCAAGCGCCACATGAAGCGCGTCTCCCGCGACGGCATACGCAGCAGCCGCTGACGCGGCCGCCGACTCCCCCTACGGCTCCCGACCGCGGCTGACGCCGCTTAAGTACCCATGGCGCTCAAGGATCGCATCACCGAGGACATGAAGACGGCGATGAAGGCCGGCGCCAGGGAGCGCCTCGCTACCATTCGCCTGGCCCTCGCTGCCATCAAGCAGCGCGAGGTCGACGAGCGCATCGTGCTCGACGACGCGCAGGTGCTCGCGGTGCTCGACAAGATGATCAAGCAGCGCCGCGAGTCCATCACCCAGTTCCAGACCGGGGGGCGCGCCGACCTGGTCGCCAAGGAAACCGCCGAGATCGCGGTACTGCAGGGCTACCTGCCCGCGCAGCTGAGTGAGGCCGAGATCGACGAGGCCATCGCGCAGGCGATCGCCGCGACCGGCGCCGCCTCGGTGAAGGACATGGGCAAGGTCATGGCGCTGGTGAAGCCGAAGGCCCAGGGGCGCGCCGATCTCGGCGCGATCAGCGCGCGGATCAAGCAGAAGCTCAGCTGATTCCTTATAGTCTCGCCAGCGCGCGCGGCTTCTCCCGCGACGCACCGGACTCTCGTGGGACGCATCCCCCAGCATTTCATCGATGAGCTGATCGCCCGCGCCGATATCGTGGAGGTCATCGGCTCGCGCGTGCAGCTGAAGAAAGCCGGGCGTGAGTGGAAGGCCTGCTGCCCGTTCCACAACGAGAAGACGCCCTCTTTCTGGGTGAGCCCGGACAAGCAGTTCTATCACTGCTTCGGCTGCGGCAAGCACGGCACCGTGCTCGGCTTCCTCATGGATCACGACCATCTCGCCTTCCCCGAGGCGGTCGAGGACCTCGCCGCGCGCTTAGGCCTGGAGGTACCGCGCGAGGGTGGCGGCGAGGGTGCGGCGCCGCGCGCCGACGAACCGCTCTATGAGCTCATGGCGCGCGTGGCGCGCTACTACGGCGAGTGCCTCGGCCGCGAGCCGCGCGCGCGCGACTACCTCGCCAAGCGCGGCCTGAGCGCCGAGACGCTCGAGCGCTTCCAGATCGGCTACGCGGTAAATTCCTGGAACGACGTGCTCAAGCGCTTCGGCGACGATGACCTGCAGCGCCGCCGCCTCGCCGAGACCGGGCTCATCATCGAGCGCGAGCGCGGCCAGACCCAGTTCAGCGAGCGCCACTACGACCGCTTCCGCGACCGCATCATGTTTCCGATCCGCGATACCCGCGGCCGCGTGATCGCCTTCGGCGGCCGCGTCATCGATGCCGGCGAGCCGAAGTACCTCAACTCGCCCGAGACGGTGTTGTTTCACAAGGGGCGCGAGCTCTACGGGCTCTACGAGACGCGCCGCGCGCGCTCCAACTTAAAGCGCCTGGTGATCGTCGAAGGCTACATGGACGCCGTGCGGCTGCATCAGGATGGCATCGACTACGCGGTCGCGACGCTCGGTACCGCGACCACGGCCGAGCACTTCAAGCGCATCTTCCGCCTGGTGTCCGAGGTGGTATTCGCCTTCGACGGCGATCGCGCCGGGCGTGCCGCCGCCTGGCGGGCGCTGCAGCAGGCGCTGCCCGAGGCGCGCGAGGGACGCCAGATCCGCTTTCTGTTCCTGCCGGAGGGGCACGACCCCGATACGCTCGTCGCGACCGAAGGCCGCGAGGCCTTCGAGGAGCGCCTCGCCGGCGCAGTGCCGCTGTCGGAATACCTGGTGCGCGAGCTCTCCGAGCAGAGCGACCTCACGCACGCCGACGGCCGGGCGCGCTTTGCCGAGAGTGCGCGTCCGCTCTATCAGAAAGTCCCCGCGGGCGTGTACCGCGAGCTCCTCCTCGGGCGGCTCGCGCAGGTTGTGGGCTTAGGCCCCGAGCGGCTGGAAGAGCTCTGGAGCAAGGCGCCCGGCGCCCCGGCCCCCGCCCCGGCAGCAGCGCCCGCCGTGCGCGCCCCCGGCCACACCCGCGCCAGCGCCGGACGCGGGAGTCTGGTGCGCCAGGCGATCGTGCGGCTGGTGCACTTCCCGTCCATCGCCGCCGAGGTGAGCTCTGATGAGCGTTCCGGGCTCGATGCCTCCGAGGAGGCGGGCATCGCGCTGCTGCGCGAGCTGCTCGACAACCTGCGCGAGCAGCCGGCGCAGATTTCCGCGCAGGTCATCCAGCGCTGGGCCGGTCGCGACGGCGCGGAGTCGCTCCAGAAGCTCCTCGAGCGCGAGGAAGTGATCACCGATGCGGCGGCGGCCGCCGGGGAGCTGCGCGCGGCCCTGGTGAAGCTCGCGGATCTGGCAGCCGAGCGGCGCCTGCAGGCGCTCGAGGCCAAGAGCCGCAGCGGACCCCTGTCAGCCGATGAAATCAAGGAATTTCAAAGACTTATGTCTATCATGAGCGCCCGTCCGGCGCGCCACGGATAGCTGAGTTGGCGTTTCCCTTCCCGTCCAATAAAATTGCGCGCTTTGCCTTTGACGCCCCTTGAGCTGACTGCTTTTTGGCAGCACATAGGGAAACGTAGCCCACCGCGCCCCCGGGACACATGACACGCAAGCACAAGCCTCAGACCTCGCATAAGAAGCGCCCGTCCGCGCAGCCCACCAAGCCCGCGAAGCCCGCGGCCGCTCACAAAGCGGTCGCCGCCGTGGCGAGCCTGCGCGAGAAGGAGCGCGCCAGCCTGGCGACGCTCGCTGCGAAAAAGGGCGCGCCCGCCGCGCGTAACGCGGCCGCTCACGCCCACGGCAAGGGCGGCGAAGCCGCGCGCCCCGCGGATGCCAAGGCCGCCGGCAAGCCCGGAAGCGACAAGCGTCTGCTGCCGCTTGCAGGCCGCGTCGGCGTCATGCCCGAGGACCGGCAGTCGCAGTTGAAGCTCCTCATCGCTCGCGGCAAGGAGCAGGGCTACCTCACGTACGCCCAGGTGAACGATCACCTGCCCTCCGAGATCGTCGATCCGGAGCAGATCGAAGACATCGTCAACACCATCAACGACATGGGCATTCCGGTGTACGAGAAGGCACCGGACACCGAGTCGCTGCTGGCGAGCGAGCCTTCGGCTCCCGCTGACGAGGAAGCGATCGAGGAGGCGGCCGCGGCGCTCGCCGCGCTCGACGCCGAGCTCGGCCGCACCACCGATCCGGTGCGCATGTACATGCGCGAGATGGGCACCGTGGAGCTGCTCACCCGCGAGGGCGAAATCCGCATCGCCAAGCGCATCGAGGAAGGCCTCGATGCGGTGCGCTCAGCGCTCGCCCTGTACCCGGCGACCTACGATTGGCTGCTGCGGGCCTACGAGCCGGTGAAGGCCGGCCAGGCGCGCCTCGTCGACGTGATCGTCGGCTTCATCGATCCGAACGCGCCCGACGTGATCGCCCAGCCGCAGAACCCCACCAAGGTGGAGATCGTCGCGGCCCCGGAGAAGCCGGACGAGGAAGAGGAGACTGAGGAGAACGGCGATAGCGAGGAGGAAGCCGTCGATACGGGTCCGGACCCGGTCGAGGCGGCCACGCGCTTCGCCAGTATCACCAAGCTCTACAACCAGGTACTCGGCTCGATCGCCAAGCTCGGCGCCAAGGACGTGAAGACGCTGCGCCAGCGCAAGCGCCTCGCCGACCAGTTCATGGAGCTGCGCCTGTCGCCGCGCATGTTCGACGCGCTGATCCTCAATTTGCGCACGCACGTCGCCGAGGTCCGCCAGCTCGAGAAGGAGATCATGATCATCGCGGTGCGCGACGCCGGCATGCCGCGCAAGGACTTCATCGCCTCGTTCCCGAAGAACGAGACCAGCCCGCGCTGGCTGGCGCGCCACGTCAAGGGCGGGAAGAAGTACTCCGCCCCGCTCGCGAAGTTCAAGGACGAGATCGAGCGGCGGCAGAAGAAGCTCGAGCAGCTCGAGGGCCTCTATCACCTCACGATCAACGACATCAAGGAGGTCAACCGCGAGGTGTCGATCGGCGAGGCCAAGGCACGCCGCGCGAAGAAGGAGATGGTCGAGGCGAACCTGCGCCTGGTGATCTCCATCGCCAAGAAGTACACCAACCGCGGGCTGCAGTTCCTCGACCTCATTCAGGAAGGCAACATCGGCCTGATGAAGGCGGTCGACAAGTTCGAATACCGCCGCGGCTACAAGTTCTCGACTTACGCAACCTGGTGGATCCGCCAGGCGATCACCCGCTCGATCGCCGACCAGGCGCGCACCATCCGCATCCCGGTGCACATGATCGAGACGATCAACAAGTTGAATCGCATCTCGCGGCAGATGCTGCAGGAGATGGGCCGCGAGCCGACGCCGGAGGAGCTGGCGGTGCGCATGGAGATGCCCGAGGACAAGGTGCGCAAGGTGCTGAAGATCGCCAAGGAGCCGATCTCCATGGAGACGCCGATCGGCGACGACGAGGATTCGCACCTCGGCGATTTCATCGAGGACACCTCGGTGGCCTCCCCGATCGATCAGGCCACGATGGAGTCGCTGCGCGAGACCACCCACTCGGTGCTGGCGCAGCTCACCCCGCGCGAGGCCAAGGTGCTGCGCATGCGCTTTGGCATCGACATGAACACCGACCACACTCTGGAAGAGGTCGGCAAGCAGTTCGACGTCACCCGCGAGCGCATCCGGCAGATCGAGGCCAAGGCGCTGCGCAAGCTCCGCCATCCGAGCCGCAGCGAGCAGCTGCGCAGTTTCCTGATGGACGACTGAGGACGCGAACCTGCGGCGACCCCGCGGGTGTCAGATGAGTGCGCTCAGGGGCCCGGCACGAACGCCGGGCCCTTTTTTGTTGGTCAGCGCTTCCTCATCCCCAAGACGAGCAGCACGCAACCAGCGCCCAGAAGAGCGCCACCGGCCCAGCCGGGAACGGTGCGCTGCTGCTGCACCTTCGCTTCGAGATCTCCCAACTTCAGTACGCTCTGCTCACTCGAGTAACTCGGCGGCCTGAGGATCACAAAGAGTCCCGCAGCGATCAGCAGCACTCCCGAAATTGTCAGATAACGCATGCCGTGTGTCCTGAAGGGCGTAGGTCTAAATGCCGCCCTTGCCGAGCGTGTCGATGATCTCGCGCAGCGTCTCGGCGAGCGCCGGGTGGCTGGCTTCGAACCTCACCGCCAGCCGCTCGAGGCGCAGCAGCGTGCCCGGCGAGCTGGCATCGCCGCCGCCGCCGAGCGTGTTCATGGCCTTGTCGAGCAGCACACGCTCACTGTCGCGCACCGGTGTCCCGGTGTGCAGGTGCTCGCGCAGCCGCGCGAGCAACTCACGCAGTCGGCTCTCGGACATGGAGTGCGGTTCCTCGGTGCGGTCGCTATCCCGCCGGACCGAACGAGCCGCCGCCCGGAGCGCTGCCGGCGCCGCCGCCGAGCAGATCCTTCCAGGTGTGCTCGCGGCCGAGGCGCTTGCCCTTCTCGGTGAGCTTCACACCCTCGGGCGAGAGCGTGATCATGTAGGGCTTGCCGTCCACCTCGATCTCGCGCTTGAGCTGTTTATTGAGCTTGGTAGCCATTTCGACCTCTACTTGAGCAGACCCTCGGATTTGAGTGCTTCGACCGTGTGCGGCCGCGCCCCGACGCGCTCGTGCAGGCGCTTGAGCCCCGGCCAGTTGCCGATGTCGACGCCGACGTGCGCGCCCCAGCCGAGCACGGTGAACAGATACGCGTCCGCGACGGTGTACTCGCCCATCAGATAGCTCTTCGACCCGAGCGCAGTCTGCGCGTAGTCGAGCCGCGGCGTCAGGTTGTTGCGCGCGAACTCCTTGGCCCCTTCGGGTGCGTCGGCACGGAACAGCGGACCGAAGGACTTGTGGATCTCGGAGTTGATGTAGCTCAGCCATTCCATCAGCCGGTAGCGCTCGATCGTGCCGAAGGCGGGAGCGAGCTTCGCGGCCGGATTGCGGTCGGCGATGTACTGCAGCACGGCGACGTTCTCGGTGAGCGTCTCGCCGCCGTCGAGCGTGAGCGCGGGCACGTAGCCCTTGGGATTCACTTCCCTGAAGTTGAGGCCGTCGGCGGCGATCTTCGTCTTGCGGTCCACCTTGACCAACTCGAACTTCAGCCCCGCCTCGCGCAGCGCGATGTTCGAGGCCAGCGAGCAGGCGTTCGGCAGGTAATAAAGCTTCATGGCGGTCCCTTTCCTCCTGCTGCCCGGCCCCGCACTTGGTGTGCGCGCAGCAGCCCACGGGGACGGCCATGCTAAACGGGGCCGCCTCCCGCGGCAATCCGCTACAATCTCCGTGGTTGGGCCTGTAGCACAGCGGTTAGTGCAGGGGACTCATCGACACGGTGCCTTCGTGCGGAAACGCACGAAGTGGACGGGATGAATTCAGGGAAACCTTCGCGCACACGCGCATGGCAATCCTGAGCCAAGCCGCCGGTACACCGGCGGAAGGTGCAGAGACTACCTGAGGGCTCGAGTGCCCTTGATGACAGGCTACGAGCATCCCGCACCCACACGCGCACTCGTGCGCACGGGTGAAGAGATAGTCCACTCCCGGCGGAAACTCCGGGGCAAAGTGAATCCCTTGGTCGTAGGTTCGAATCCTACCGGGCCCACTCCACCAACCTTTGGCTTCGTTTGGCGCCCACTCCACCAACCTTTGGCTTCGTTTGGCGCAAGCGCAGGGGTCGTAGGTTCGAATCCTACCGGGCCCAAACCAACAATACCTGCGCCCCTCCTCGGAATGGACGCAGTACCGGCATCCATTACGGCCGGATCAGGATCGGTGTTCCGTCCGGCACCAGCTGGTAGAGTTCCTCTATCTCGGAATCGCTGATCGCGATGCAGCCGTCGGTCCAGTCGGTTGCCAGGCGCCTTCGCCCGCGCCAGCCAATACCATTGGGCAGGCCGTGGATCATGATGTCGCCGCCGGGCTGGTAGCCGGCGGCGAGCGCTCGCGTGCCGTCGTCCGCCGAAGGGTATGAGACGTGCAGCGAGAGGTGAAACGAGCTGCTGGGATTGTGTTGGTCGATGACGTACCAACCCTCCGGCGTGCGGTAGTCACCCACCCGCTCCTTGGGGCCCACCGGGTTGCGGCCGAGCGCGACCCGATACTCGCGCACCACTGAGCCGTGCGCGTAAACCAACAGGCGCCGGGCGGACTTGCGCACCACCACGAGATCCGCCTGTGTTCCGCGCGGCAAGGGAATATCAGTACCGGGATGATTCGCCCACAGCGCCCCGGCGACGGCGAGTGTCGCCGTCGCCACCGCCGCGATCGCGCCTGGGCGTAACATCAAACCCCTGGCGGCCCGCCGCCGGGTCAGGGCAGGTCCCCGGAGTCGGGGATGAGGGGTGTCGCGACGCCGGCTGCCAACCTTGCGCTGGAAGTGCTCATAGCTGTCCCTTCAGATGTTCCGCTCCGGCGTTCCCCATTCCGGTACCGAGCGCATGAACCGGCACTGAATCGCGGCCGCGCTCAGGGTCGCGCCGACGAGGCGTATCATTGGCCCATGCGCCCCCTCGCACGTGGTCTCTTACTCGCCGCCGTCCTGATCAGTGCCGGCGCCTGCTCGACTTCCTCGCACGTGCTCATCGGCACTGCGCGGCCACCCATCTCCCCCGAGAGTGTGCGGGTGTACTACCGGCCGCCGCCGAGGTACGAGGAGATCGCTACGATCCAGGCGAGCAGCCAGGGGTCGATGGCGCTCACCAGTCAGCAGAACATGGACAAGGCGATCGCGCGACTGAAGGCGGAGGCCGCCAAGCTCGGCGCCAACGGCGTGCTGCTGCAGGGGGTGCAGGACACCCAGGGCGGCTCGATCGGGGTCGGCGGCGGCAGTAGCAGCTACGGCCCGGGAAGCGCGGTCGGCGTCGGCGCGGGCGGCTCCTTCGCGCTCACCAACAAACTCGCCGAAGGCCTCGCGATCTACGTGCCGCCACAGTAGCGGCCCGGGTTCCTGCGGCGGGCCGGCTCAGGCCGGCTGATACCCCGGCACGCCCGTACGCCACAGGAGGAACGCGTAGGTGTCGGCCGCCTCGCGGTCCTGTTGCGAGCGGGTCGAGCCGATGCCGTGGCCCGCGTCGAAATCGACGCGCAGCAGGATCGGCTTGCCGGAGCTCGAGGCGGCCTGCAGCCGTGCCGCCATCTTCGCCACGTGAAACGGCGCGACCCGCGGATCGGTGACGCCCGTGGTGAGCAGCACCGCCGGGTACGCGACCCCGTCCCTGACCGCCTGGTAGCTGTCGATGAGCTTCAGCGCCTTGTAGCCCGACTCCTCGCGGATGGCGCCCCATTCGGGCTCCTCGCCGTAGCTGTTCTGCTCCGCCACGTAGCGCAGCGGGTTCGACCAGCCGACGCCGTCGATCACCGCGGCGAACAGCTCCGGCCGCTCGGTCAGCGCGCGTCCGACGGTGATGCCGCCCGCGGAGCGGCCGCCGATCGCGAGCCGCGCCGGCGCGGTGTACTGCTCCTTGCAGAGCTCCTCGCACACGTCGATGAGATCGCGCCAGGTGTTGGGCTTGTTCATGAGCTGCCCGGCCTTGTGCCACTCGCGGCCGTACTCGCCGCCGCCGCGCACCGCGGCATAGCCGACCACGAAGCCCGCGTCGATGAGCGCCAGGATCCGCGGGTTGAAGCTCGGGGTGTAACCAGGAACGCCGTAGGAACCATAGGCGGAGATCCACGCCGGCGTGCCGCCGTCGCGCGTGAGTCCCTTGCGATAGATGAGCGAGTACGGCACGCGCGTACCGTCGCGCACGGTGGCAAAGCGGCGCTCGGTCGTATAGCCCGACACATCGATCGCCGGGCGCGGCGTGAGTCCGGTTGCAGAGGCTCTCCCGCGTGCGTCCACCGACCAGATATCGGGCGGCGCGAGCCAGCCGGTGAAGGAGAACAGCGCCCCGTCCTCGGTCGGGTCGGTAGCGAGAGCCGTGAGCGTCCCGTCGAAGGGCAGCGCGACGTCCGTGACCTGGCCGTCGCGGCCGAGGCGCTTCAGTCCCGCGATGCCACCATCCATCATGCGCAGGTACAGCCCGTCGCGCGCGCGCGCGAAGTCCTCGACGACCACCGGCCCTTCAGGCAGCACTTCGCGGGCGGCGGCGGGCGCGCTGGCGGACGCCCGCAGGATGCGGCCGCGCGGGTGCTCCCGGTTGGAGAGCAGATAGAGCGCATCGCCGTCGAGCGCGGCGTCCGTCACCTCGTCGGCAAACTCCGCGACCGGCACCCAGTGGGCGCGGTTGGCGATGACATCCTGCAGCGGCGCGATCAGGACCCGGTACTCGCGCCGCACGTCCGAGAGCGTGAGCAGCGCATAGCGCGAGCCGAAGAACGTCTGCACGGCCGGGCCCTGGATCTGTTCGTACTGCACGCGCGGGTCGAGCCCGCGCTTCATCAGGATCGGATCGGACCCGGGGTCGGTCCCGAGCCGGTGAAAGCGCGCCTGGCTGTCGAGGTAGCGCTCGGGCGTGTCGACCTTGCCGGTGAGCTGGTTGTAGAAGAAGCCGCTGCCGTCATCGAGCCACGCCGGCTGCGCGCCCTCGGTGTTGGCGATGCGCTCGGGGAGGTCGGTGCCGTCGGCCACTTTGAGGACGTGCAACACCGAGTCCTCGCTGCCGTCCCTGGAGAGCCCGTACACCAGGTACGTGCCGTCGGGGGAAGGCGACCACCAGTCGAGGGACTGGTGGCTGGTGGCGCTCGAGAGCGCCGTGGGATCGATGAGCACGCGCCGCGCGCCGTGCTCCTCGACGAACAGGCGGTAGTTGTCGGCCCCCGCCGGCCGCTGCTCGAAGAACAGCCTCCCGCCCGCGCGCATCGCGTGGCGCGTGAGGGCTGCGTCTCCGGAGAGCTGCTGGATGCGCTCGAGCAGCCGCTCGCGCCCCGGAACCGCTGCGAGCACGGCGCGGGTGTGGACGTTCTGTCCCTTGAGGAACGGCAGCCAGTCCGGGTCCTTGTCGTTCTCCATCCAGCGGTACGGATCGCGCAGCGTCTCACCGAAGTAGCTCTCGCTCACGACGGCGACGCGCGCCACCGGCGCGGGCGGGATCAAGTTCGCGGACGCCGCCGCAACCGCGGCGGCGGCGGCGCTGCGGCGGCATCGGCGCGGCGCGCGATGAGAGCGGCGCCCATGGCACCGGCGGCGCCGGCGAGCAGTTGACGACGATTGATTCCCGGCATGCCCTCGTGCTTCGCGTGCGATCTCAGTGGGTCGCGGGCTCCGGCAGCCAGTGCACTTCCTGGCGCAGCTCCCCGGCGACGTCATCGACCCGGCCCTTGCCGCGTGCGAGCACCGCGATGCTGCCATCGCCCGCCGGGACAATGACGCCCGACATGCCCCCCTCGCGGAACTCATCCGGCGCCTTCACGTGTTCATGGCGCAGGATCAGCACCGTCGCCGGGCCGCGGTTGGTCTCGACCACCAGGTGCGGCACGTAGTGCCCGCGGAACCAGCAGCTCTGCGCGTAAACGATCCGGTCGGAGGTGAGGTCGAGGCCGACACCCGAGCTCTGCAAGGCGTGATCGATCGCGCCGGCGCTGACGTGCAGCGTGCTGAGCCAGCTGTTCGGCTCCCCCTGGACGTGCGCCACAACCTCGCGCGCCAGCGAGTCGCTCGGGCGCAGCAGCCACACACCAAGTCCCACCGCCATGGCGAGCGTCACCGAGGCGGCGAGCGCGTACTCGCGCCACGCGGACTTCGCTCGCGCCGGGCGCGGCAGCGCGAAATTCGGCGGCTCGGCCAGCGCGCGGCGGATGCCGGCGTTCAGATGACGCATCTGCTCGCGGAACGCGCGGCAGTCTGCGCAGCCGCGCAGGTGCTCCTCGAGCTCGTGGGCCGCCCCTTCCGGGTCGGCGCCGATCAGGGGGCGTGCGTCTTCGCAGATCATGCCGGCTCCCCGTGCGGCGCCGCATCCGCCTGCGCAGCGGGCGCGCTCCCCGCGCCGCACAGGTCGCGCAACTTGTGGCGCGCGCGGAACAACCGCGTCAGCACCGCGGTCGCGGTGAGCTCGAGCTCGCGCGCGATCTCCTCGGTCGAGAAGCCGCCCAGCACCTGCATGACGAGCGGCTCGCGGTACTCGATCGGCAGCTTCATGATGGCATGGCGCAGGGCGAGCACGTCCGGGTCGGCCGCCGCGGTGGCGGAGGGGTCGGGAATTTCCAGGGCATCATCGAGGCACACCAGCTCCAGGCGCTTGCGTTCGTAAAGCCGCGCGTGCTCGCGCCTGACGATGGTCAGCAGCCAGGGGCGCGCCGCGGCCGGGTCCTTGAGGGCATCGCGCGAGCGCCAGGCGCGCAGCAGCGCCTCCTGCACGATGTCCTCGGCGATCGAGCGGTCGCGCGAGAGCCACTGGGCGAAACGCAGCAGATCCGGCCGCAGCGACTCGAACAGCGCGTTCTGGTGCGCGCGCGAGGGGGCTCCGCGAAGCCGCTCACCAAGGGAGGAGACCGGGGATTGCGTCGGGGGATTGCGCATGCGGAGGTTGGAGCCGCGGAGATTATATGTGTGGCGCCGGGCCGCGGTGGCAATATCACGCCAGAGTGCCCGGTCTGTACGCCAGACAACCCTTCCCACAGGAGCCCCCGTGAAACATCTCGTCCAATGGCTGATCGACTGGCCCGAGAGCATCGCCAGGTACCTCGCCTGGCTCGCGCCGCTGTTCGCCCGCATCACGGTCGGCTGGGTGTTCCTGTGGAGCGGCTGGGGCAAGCTCAACGACCTGCCGACGGTCACCGAGAACTTCGTCGGCTGGGGCGTTCCCTTGCCGCACCTGCTGGCGCCGTTCGTGTCGGGGGTCGAGTTCTTCGGCGGGCTGTTCCTGCTCGCGGGACTCCTCAGCCGCATCTCGGCCGGCGCGCTCGGCATCACCATGATCGTCGCCATCGCTTCCGCCAAATGGGCCGACGTCGACTCGCTCGAGACGCTGCTCGGGTTCGATGAGTTCGAGTACCTCGCGCTGTTCCTGTGGATCGCCATCGCCGGCGCCGGCCCGCTTTCGGTCGATCACTGGCTGCAGCGGCGCTTCGGCCCGCGGGCGGCCCGTTCCGGCACGTGAGTGCGTGCATATAACCGCCGGGCGTAACAAAATAGCCGCCGCTCCGGTCTGCTCCTGAGACCGAGGCTCTGGGCCCGGCCAGTCAATACGTATTCACTTCACCTGAGGACTATCCAAATGCACAAGAACAGCACCGGCGTAGCCGTCGCGACCGCAGCGGCCATGCTCTTCGGCTTCGCGGCCGCCGCCTCTGCCGCGGATGCTCCTGCGGCCGCCCCGGCCACGGTCCACTGTCATGGCGTCAACGCCTGCAAGGGACAGTCGGCCTGCAAGAGCGCGCACAACGCGTGTAAGGGTCAAAACTCCTGCAAGGGCAAGGGCTTCCTCGAGATGACCAAGTCCGAGTGCAAGGACGCCAAAGACAAGATGAAGGCAGATTCGGGCAAATAAACGGCCCCGTTGCGACTCAAGCCCCGGGGCGGCGCGCCGTTCGCGGCTCGCCGTACCGGGGTTTCTTATTTGGCGGCCGGCGGAACGCCGTCGAAGAATTCCACCACGCCGCTCTCGAGCGAGTACTCCGCGCCCACCACCAGCAGCCCGTCGCGCTCGATCGCCTGCTCGAGCACCTCCGAGCCATGGCGCAGGTGGTCGGCCGACATGCGGATGTTGGCGCGCACCGCCCGCTGCACCAGCGCGTCGCGATCGAGCGGGGCGCTGCGCTCGATGAGCCCCTCGACCGCGGGACGGATGCGATTGACGATCGAGCGCAGGTTCGGGGACTGATCCTTGCTCGGGCGGGCGAGCTGATCGAGCGTCGCGTGGATCGCGCCGCAGTTGGAGTGCCCGAGCACCACCACGAGCCGCGTGCCGAAGGCCGCGGCGGCGAACTCGACGCTCCCGACCTGTGAGGGCGCGACGATGTTGCCCGCCACGCGGATGACGAACAGGTCGCCGAGCCCCTGATCGAAGACGATCTCGGCCGGCACGCGCGCGTCCGAGCAGCCGAGGATGATGGCGAGCGGCTCCTGCCCGGCCGGCAGCTCGCGCCGCCGGGTGCGTACGTTGCCGGCCTCGCCGAGTTCGGCGACGAAGCGGCGGTTGCCGTCCTTGAGCGCCGCGAGCGCCGTCAGTGCGGGTGTCATGGCGCCACCGTACCGGGCGCCGTGGCCGTTGCCAACCTCGGCGTGCGCGCGCTCAGCGGCGCCGGCGCACCCCGCGGGTGGGCTCGGCCACCAGCGGATCCTCCGGCCAGTAGTGCTTCGGATAGCGTCCGCGCAGGTCCTTGCGTACCTCGTGGTACGCACCGCGCCAGAAGCTCGCGAGATCGCGCGTCACCTGCACGGGGCGTTGCGCGGGCGACAACAGGCGCAGCGTCACGGGCACGCGGCCGCGGTCGAGGCGTGGGGTCGCCGCGAGACCGAACACCTCCTGCAGCCGCACCGCCACCGCGGGCGCGTCCTCGCCCTGGTAGTCCACGCGGATGCGCGAGCCGCTCGGCATGAGGAGCACGGGCGGCGCGCGCTCCTCGAGCGCGCGCTGCTGCTCGTAGGAAAGGAGCGCGCGCAGCGCCTCGGCGAGCGGCACGCGCGCGAGATGCTCGCGGCGTGTCACACCGTCGAGCCACGGGGCCAGCCAGATGTCGAGCGAGGCGCCGAGCGCCACGTCGCCGACATCGGGCCAGGGCGGCTCGCCGGCTCGAGCCGGGGCGGCGCGCAGGAACTCGATACGGGCGCGCAGATCGCGCGTCTCCCGCTCCCACGGCAGCGCCGCGACCCCGAGCGCGTGCACGCCCGCGAGCATCGCCGCCCGCAGCGCCTCCGGGTCGGCCCCGGCGAGCGGCTTCTCCTCGAGCACGAGGGCATCGAGCTCGAGCGTGCGGCGCGCGATGACCGCCTGCTCGCGCGTGCTCCACGCCACCTGGTCGACCCGGCGCAGGTGGCCGGCGAACTGCTCGAGCAGGTCGGCACGCTCGAGCGGCGCGGCCAAAAGGATACGCGCGTCGGAGGCGCGGTCGTCGAGATCCACCGCGACGATGAACTCACGGCGTGCGAGCGGCTGCGCATCGGCAAAGGCGGCGCCACGGCCGTTGGTCAGGGTGAAGGCGCGGCCCTCCGGGCCGCGGCGCCGGCCGATGCGGTCCGGGTAGGCGAACGCGAGCAGCAGCCCCGCCTCGAGATCGGCCGCCGGGCGCGCCGGCTCGCGGACGCCCCGGTCGTCTGAGGCGCCGCGCTCCGCGAGCTGCCGCTCGAGATCGCGTGCCTGGCGGCGCACCCGCTCGAGCGCGCCGCGCTCGGCTCCGGCCACATTGCCCTCGCCCCGCAGCAGCTCGAGGCGCGAGCGCACGTCGGCATCACGCCCGGCCTGCGCGCCGCGCAGCAGATCGCGCTCGGAGAGGAGCGCGGCGAGGCGTGCGCCGAGCGGGACGAGACCCAGGGCACGCGCGCGCAGCAGCAGGTGCGCGAGGCGCGGATGCACTCCGAGTGCCGCCATGTCGCGGCCGTGCGGCGTGATGCGCCGCGCGGAGTCGAGTGCCCCGAGTCGCTCGAGCAGATCCGCGGCGCTCGCGAGCAGTGCAGCGGGCGGCGCATCCAGCCAGGCGAGCGAGTCCGCTGCGCGCGCACCCCAGCTGGCGAGCTCGAGCGCGAGCGGCGTGAGATCGGCTGCGACGATCTCGGGGGGCGTGAACGGCGCGAGGCTCGCGTGCGCGCCCGCGCTCCAGGCGCGGTAGCAGACGCCGGGCCCGAGCCGACCGGCGCGCCCCTGGCGCTGCTCGGCCGAGGCGCGCGAGATGCGCTGCGTCACGAGTGCGCTCATGCCGGTGACCGGATCGAAGCGCGCGCGCCGCGCGAGCCCCGAGTCCACCACCACCCGCACCCCCGGGATGGTGAGGCTGGTCTCGGCGATGTTGGTGGCAAGCACGACCTTGCGGGTGCCGGTGGCCGCGGGGGCCAGCGCCGCGTCCTGCTGTTGGCCGCTGAGATCGCCGTAGAGCGGCAGCACCCGCACCTCGCTGCCGGACGGATCCGCGCCGAGGAGCGCCTCGACGCGGCGGATCTCGCGCGCGCCCGGCAGGAACACCAGGACGTCGCCCGGCTGCTCGCGCAGCGCCCGCCGCACCAACCGTGCAACGACCTGCTCGGGGGTCTCGGCGCCGCGCGCGGCCGACTCCGGCAGCAGCGGTGCGCCGCGTCCCGCATAGCGCGTCTCCACCGGGTGCACCCGGCCCGGCGCGCTCACGACCGGCGCAGCGCCGAGGAGCCGCGCCACCGCGGTGCCGTCGAGCGTCGCCGACATCACCAGGATCTTGAGCGAAGGCGTGAGCTGTGTGCGCGCGTCGAGTGCCAGCGCCAACCCTAAGTCCGCCTGCAGGCTGCGCTCGTGGAACTCATCGAAGAGCAGCGCAGCGACGCCCTCGAGCGCCGGGTCCTCCTGCAACATGCGCGTCAGCACGCCCTCGGTGACCACCTCGAGGCGTGTGGCGCGCGACACGCGCGTGTCGAGGCGCATGCGGTAGCCGACGGTCTCCCCGACGCGCTCGCCGAGCGACTGTGCCAGACGCTGTGCAATGGCGCGCGCCGCGAGCCGCCGCGGCTCGAGCAGGATCAGCCGCCGGCCGAGCGCCCAGGGCTCATCGAGCAGCGCGATCGGTACCACCGTGCTCTTGCCCGCTCCCGGCGGCGCCTCGAGCACGGCGGCGCCATGCGTGGCCAGCGCCGCCCGCAGTGCCGGCAGCGCCGCCTCGACCGGCAACCCGGAGTCGGCGCGCGGCGAGCTCACCAGATGTGTACGCGCTCCTCGGGCGGAAGGTAGAGCTTGTCGCCGGGCTTGACGTCGAAGGCCCGGTACCAGGCATCGACGTTACGCACGACGCCGTTGACGCGGTAGTGGTTGGGGCTGTGCGGGTTACTCATCACCTGGCTGCGCAGCTGCTCTTCGCGCGTCAGCCCACGCCACACCTGCGCCCAGGCGAGGAAGTAACGCTGATCGCCGCTCAAGCCGTCGCGCACCGGCGCCGGCTTGCCGTTGAGCGCGCGGTGATAAGCCTCGTAGGCCACCGAGAGCCCGCCGAGGTCGCCGATGTTCTCCCCGAGCGTCAGGCGTCCGTTGATGTTCAGGCCTGGCAGCACGACGTAGCCGTCGTACTGTGCGGCGAGCCGGTCCACCCGCGCCTTGAAGGCCTGCGTATCCTCAGGCAGCCACCAGGTGTGCAGCACGCCGTGGGCATCGGACTTCGAGCCCTGGTCGTCGAACCCGTGGCCCATCTCGTGGCCGATCACGCCACCAATGCCGCCGTAGTTGACGGCATCGTCGGCGTTGGGATCGAAGAACGGCGGCTGCAGGATCGCCGCCGGGAACACCACTTCGTTGAAGGTGGCGTTGTAGTAGGCGTTGACGGTCTGCGGCGTCATGCCCCACTCGCCGCGATCGGTGGGGCTCCCCATGCGCTTGACGCGCCGCTGCCAGTCGAAGATCGCCGCGCGGGTGGCGTTGCCGAAGGCGTCACCCTTGATGACGCTCAGGTCCGAGTAGTCGCGCCACTGGTCCGGGTAGCCGATCTTCGGGTGGAAAGCGGCGAGCTTCTCGAGCGCCACCTTGCGGGTCGCCGGCGTCATCCACTCGAGTTTGCCGATGCGCTCGGCGTACGCGGCGCGCAGGTTCTCGACCAGCTTCAGCATCTTCTCCTTCGAGGCAGGGGGGAAGTAGCGCTGCACGTACAGCTCGCCGACCGCCTCGCCGAGATCGCGGTTGATCGCACGCACGGCGCGCTTCCAGCGATCGAGCTGCTGCTCCTGGCCGTGGAGCGTGCGCCCGTAGAACCCGAAGGCCTCGTCGTCGAAGGCCTTGGGCAGCACGTCGGAGGCGGTCGCCAGGTAGTGGTAGCGCAGGTACGTGCGCCAGCGCTCCACCGGCACGCTGGTGAGGAGCGCCCCGAGCGACTGCACCGCATCGAGCTCGCGCACCACGAATTCCTTCTGCTCATCGAGCCCGCCGGCGCTGAGCCACGCGCCCCACGGGAGGCCGGGTGTCAGCTGATCGAGCTCGGCGCGCGTGCGCAGGTTGTAGGTGATGTCGCGGTCGCGGCGCTTGGCGGCCGGCCAATGGAGCCTGGCGATGCCGGTCTCGAGGTCGAGGATCGACTGTGCCTGCGCGGCGGCGTCGGTATCGCCGGCCAGCGTCAGCATGCGCGCGATGTGGGCGCGATACTGCTCGCGCAGGCCCGCATAGACCGCGTCGTCCTTGAGGTAGTAATCGCGCTCGGGCATGCCGAGACCGCTCTGCGTGATGCTGACGATGTAGCGATCGGGATTCTTCTGGTCGGTCGTCATCCCGACCCGCAGCGGCGCATCGAGCCCGAGATCCGGCCGTCCCATGAGCGCGGCGATGTCCGCCGGGGTCTGCGCGCCGGCGATCGCAGCCAGCCCCGCCCGGGCCGGCGTGAGTCCCGCGCGCTCGATGGCCGCGGTGTCGAGATAGGCGCGGTAGTAGTCGCCGACCTTCTGGGCGATGCTGCCCGCCGGCGCCTGCGCCGGCAGCCCCTCGATGATGGTCCGCACGCGTTGCTCGGAGAGCTCCTCGAGCTCCTCGAAGGAGCCCCAGCGGGTGCGGTCGGGCGGTATGTGGTGGGTGTCGTCCCAGTGGCCGTCGGCATAGCGATAGAAGTCGTCGCCCGGCTTCACGCTCAGGTCACGCGCCGTGAGATCGAGACCCCAGGGAGCGATCAGCGCACGCGACGGGCTCTCGGCGGGCGCGAGCGGCGCATAGCAGACGACGGCCGCCGCCAGCGCGGCGATCACACCGGGTGCAACACGGGGAAGCATGGGGTCACTCCTTGGAAGCTCAAATGGGATGACGGCGGACGCGCGGGCGCGGCCCGGATGGGGCCGCGTCCACGAGCCGCGGGTGGATCAGTCCTTGCCGAGCAGCGGCTTGATGAGATCGAGCGGCAGCGGAAACACCAGCAGCTGCGTGCGCTCGTGCGCGATGTCGGCGAGCGTCTGCAGGTAACGCAGCTGCATCGCGCTCGGCTGCGTCGCCAGCATCGCCGCGGCGTCGACCAGCCTTTGCGCCGCCTGCTGCTCGCCCTCGGCGTTGATGATCTTGGCGCGGCGGGTGCGCTCGGCCTCGGCTTGCTTCGCCATGGCGCGGATCATGGTCTCATCGAGATCGACATCCTTGATCTCGACGGTGGACACCTTGATCCCCCAGGCCTCGGTGCTCTGGTCGAGGATGCGCTGCAGATCGACGTTGAGCTTGTCGCGCTGCGACAGCAGGTCGTCCATCTCGTGCTGGCCGACCACCGAGCGCAGCGTCGTCTGCGCCACCTGGCTGGTGGCATCGAAGGCGTTGGCCACCTGGATGATGGCCTTGCCGGGGTCGACGACGCGGAAATAAATGACGGCGTTCACCTTGACCGAGACGTTGTCGCGCGTGATCACGTCCTGCTTGGGCACGCTCAGCACGATGACGCGCAGATCCACCCGGCGGGTGCGCTGGAACCCCGGGACGATGAGCACCAGCCCCGGCCCCTTGATGCCGGTGAAACGACCCAGGGTGAACACCACCAGGCGCTCGTATTCGTTCAGCACGTTCACGGTGCTGAAGAACAGGATGATTGCGAGGATGAGGACGGCGATCAGGAACGGCATGCGACTCTCCGATACACCCCAGGACAGTGCTTACTGCGGCTCGACCCACAATGTTAGACCTTCCACCCGGACGATGCGCGCCATCTCGCCGGTCCGCAGCGCCGCGGTGCTACAGGCGTTCCACAGCTCGCCGCCGTAGCGCACCCGGCCTTTGCCGGTGAAATCGCCCACCACCTCGGCGAGGCCGCCGATCATGCCCTGCGTCCCGGTTGCCACCGGGCGGCGCCGCGCCTCGTTCGCGAGGTAGATGATGCCGATGATGACCAACGCGCCGACGGCGGCGACCGCTGCGATCAGCGAGCGGGCCACGTGGATGCCGGTTACGTCCGTATCGAAGAGGATGAGCGATCCGACGATGAACGCAATCACGCCACCCGCACCGAGCGAGCCATAGGCCGGAAAAAAGAACTCCGCGATGATCATGGCCGTGCCCAGTACCACCAGAGCGAGCCCGGCGTAGTTCACCGACAGGATCTGGAACGCGAACAGCGCGGTCAGCAGACAGATCGAGCCGACGACCCCCGGCAGCACCACGCCGGGATTGTAGCCCTCGAGCAGCAGCCCCCAGATCCCGATCAGCATGAGTCCGTAGGCGACGGTCGGATTGGTGATGACGGCGAGCAGTCGGGTACGCCAGTCGGGCTTCACCTGCACCACCACCAGGTCGTGCGTCGCGAGCTTCACGGTGCGGTCGGCGAGGTGCACTTCGCGTCCGTCGAGGCGCGTCAGCAGATCCGGCAGATCGCGCGCCACCAGGTCGATGACCTTCTCCTGAAGCGCGGCGTTCGCGGTGAGGCTGGCGGCGCCCCGCACCGCCTGCTCAGCCCACTCGGCGTTGCGGCCACGCAGCTCCGCGAGGCCGCGGATGTAGGCGGCGGCGTCGTTCACCACCTTGCGCTCCATGGCGGTCCCCGGCGCACCCGGCGGCGCGCCGCCCTCGCCCGCACCCTTGTCGGCGGGCTTGTCCGCCGGCGGCGGGATCGGTGCCGAGGGCGTCTCCGGCTCGCCGCCGATGGAGACCGGCGTCGCGGCGCCGAGATTGGTGGCCGGGGCCATGGCGGCGACGTGGCTCGCGTAGAGGATATAGGTGCCGGCGCTCGCGGCGCGCGCGCCCGAGGGGGCGACGTAGGTCACGACGGGCACGGGCGAGGCGAGGATCGCGCGGATGATGTCGCGCATGGAGGTGTCGAGCCCGCCGGGCGTGTCCATCTCGAGCACCACCACGCGGCTGTCGTGTTCACCGGCCGACTCGATGCCGTGCACGACATAGCGCGCCGTGGCAGGTCCGATCGCGCCGTTGATCTCGAGCACCAGCGCCGTGCCGCGCCCGCCTGCACCGTTCCCTGCGGCTGGCGCGTCGGGCGCCGCGCCGCAGCCGCCGCGCCCGCCACCACGGCGGCGCCCAGCAGCAGCACGGTCAGCCCTCGAATGGACGCGGGAAGCATGCCGATCACCCTACTCTCGCCGCCGCTGCGTCCGCAATCGCCTGGCCGGCGGCGGGCCGTTTCGCTCACGCGGCGCTTACGCGAGCGCGTGCAGCCCCTGGTAGCCGATATAGAGGCCGACCAGCAGGATCAGGGCCCCGGAGAAATACGGCGCCCGCCGCGCCAGCTCGCCGAAGCCGCTGAAACGCCGCGCAGCGTGCTGCACGCCGAGCGCCGCCACGGCACCCACGGCCACCATGGTGAGCGCCAGGCCCACGCTGAAGGACAGCACCAGCGTGGCGCCGAGGGCCAGCTTCTTCAGCTGCAGGCACAGGAGCAGCACGGTGATCGAGGCGGGACAGGGGATCAGGCCACCGGTGAGCCCGAAGACGACGATCTGCGCGGTGCTGACCTCGCGGTGGGCGAAGCGGCGGCGGATGTCCTTGGCGTGCGCGAGCTCATGCGGGTCCTGGTACCCGGGCGCCACCAGCTCGAAGACCTGGAAACCAGCGATCGCGGGTGGGGCGTGGCCGCGCTCGTGGTCGTGGGCGTGCGCCCGGATGTGGGTATGCCCATGGTGATGCGCATGGCCGTGATCATGGCCGTGATCGTGATCGTGATCGTGATGATGGTCGTGGGCTGCGCGCTGGTGCCCGTCGCGCGCGCGGCCGATCAGTCGCGTGCGCCACAGCATCCAGGCCGCCACCGCGATGATCAGCAGCGCGGAAACCACCTGCAGGTAAGGCTCGGTGGCCGCGGTATTCCAGCTGCGCCCGAAGTACAGGCCCGCGAGCGCCGCCACCCACACGACGGCGGTGTGCGACACGGTGGCGGACAGCCCGAGCAGCACCGCCTGCGCGAGCGTGCCGCGGATCGCGACGATGAAGGCCGCCATCATGGTCTTGGAGTGCCCGGGCTCGAGCCCGTGCAGGGCGCCGAGCAGCACCGCGCTCGGCACGAACAGCCAGGAATTGCCCTGCTGCAGCAGGGTCGCGAAGCCGGTCATCGCCGCGGAATCCCGTATAGGGTGGGGGGTATAGTATACCCCGGCCGTGTGGGCGGACTTCAGCGCGCGCGCGGCGGGCGCCGTGGGGTGCGCGGGAGCCCTAAGTGCTGGGTGCGGAACGGCCGCCCCGCGCCGCCGCTCCTGCCGCGCGCCGCCCCACCGCTGCCGCTGCCGGTCGCGGCCGGCTGGTACGCCGGGATCAGCTGCTGGCGGCCGTTGCCGATCAGATCGGCACGACCCATGCGCCGCAGCGCCTCGCGCAACACCGGCCAGTTGTCGGGGTCGTGGTAGCGCAGGAACGCCTTGTGGAGGCGGCGCACCTTGAGACCCTTCGGAATCAGCACCGCTTCGCTCGAGCGCGTGATGCGCTTCAGCGGATTCTTGCCCGAGTGGTACATGGCGGTGGCCGTGGCCATCGGCCCGGGCAGGAAGGCCTGCACCTGGTCGGCGCGGAAGCCGTTCCGTTTCAGCCACAGCGCGAGCTCGAGCATGTCCTGGTCCGAGGTGCCGGGATGCGCCGCGATGAAGTACGGGATGAGGTACTGCTCCTTGCCCGCCTCTTTCGAATAGCGGTCGAACAGCTCCTTGAAGCGGTCGTAGGCGCCGACCCCGGGCTTCATCATCTTGGAGAGCGGCCCGTCGGCCAGTGCCTCCGGCGCGATCTTGAGGTAGCCGCCGGTATGGTGCTGCGCGAGCTCCTTCACGTACTCGGGCGACTCGACCGCGAGGTCGTAGCGGACGCCCGAGGCAATCAGCACCTTCTTGATCCCCGGCAACGCCCGTGCGCGGCGGTAGAGGCGGATCAGCGGCGCGTGGTCGGTGTTGAGATTCGGGCAGATTCCCGGGTACACGCATGAAGGCCGGCGGCAGGCGCTCTCGATCTCGCGGCTCTTGCAGGCGAGGCGGTACATGTTGGCGGTCGGGCCGCCGAGATCGGAGATGACGCCGGTGAAGCCCGGCACGGTGTCGCGCACCGTCTCGATCTCGCGCAGCACCGAATCCTCCGAGCGGCTCTGGATGATGCGGCCCTCGTGCTCGGTGATCGAGCAGAAGGTGCAGCCGCCGAAGCAACCGCGCTGGATCGCGACCGAGAAGCGGATCATCTTCCACGCCGGAATGTTGGCATCGCCGTAAAGGGGATGCGGCCCGCGGGCGTAGGGCCGCTCGTATACCCAGTCCATCTCTGCGGTCGAGAGCGGCAGCGGCGGCGGATTCAGCCACACGTCGACATCGCCGTGACGCTGCACGAGCGCACGGGCGTTACCGGGGTTCGATTCGAGATGCAGGATGCGCGAGGCATGCGCGTACAGCACCGGGTCGGCCGTCACGGCCTCGTGCGCCGGCATACGGATGACGCTGCGCTCGCGGTCGGCGTTCTTCACGCGGCGCACGAAGCGCACGACGTGCTCCGCCGGTGGCGGCGGCGCGGCGCCCGCGCAGCTCGCCGCGGCAGGCTCGGGCTGCGCGCCGCCGGCAGCCGCGACGCCGGTCGCGCGGATCACGCCGCCCGCGTCCCGGTCCGCCATTGCGTACGGGTCGACGGGCGGATTGAGCGGGCCCGGAGCGTCCAGGTGCGTCGAGTCGATCTCGATCCAGCCGGCCGGTGTAGCGCGCCGCGCAAAGACGGTGCCACGCACGTCGCAGATGTCGGCGATGCTCTCGCCCCCGGCGAGGCGGTGCGCGATCTCGCAGATCTGTCGCTCGCCGTTCCCGTAGATCAGCAGATCCGCCTTGGCATCGAGCAGCACGGAGCGGCGCACCTTCTCCGACCAGTAGTCGTAGTGCGCGATGCGACGGAGCGAGGCCTCGATGCCGCCGATGACGATCGGAACGTCGCGGAACGCCTCGCGCGCACGCTGCGCGTACACGATCACCGAGCGGTCCGGGCGCCGGCCGCCGGTACCGCCCGGGGTGTAGGCGTCGTCGCTGCGGATGCGGCGGTCGGCGGTGTAACGGTTCACCATCGAATCCATGTTGCCGCCGGTGATGCCGAAGAAGAGATTCGGCCGGCCGAGCGCGGCGAACGGCTCGGCGCTGTGCCAGTCGGGCTGCGCGATCATGCCGACGCGAAAGCCCTGCGCCTCGAGCACCCGCCCGACGATCGCCATGCCGAAGCTCGGATGATCGACGTAGGCATCGCCCGTCACGATGATGACGTCACAGCTGTCCCAGCCGAGGAGCTCCATCTCGGCGCGCGACATGGGCAGGAACGGCGCCGTGCCGAAGCGTTCGGCCCAGAATCTGCGGTAGCTGGTTATGTCGCGCGCGGTCTGCATGCAGCCGGAGATTAGAGCAGAACCCCCGCGTGCAGGCCACGCAGGGGCGGCCGAGGCCTCGGGCGTGGCCGCGAAGGGCCCCGTCGGGTCGCGGGGCACCGTTGGCGTAGTACCTTGTTACCATGGTAACATCGGCTGATGAAGACCATCACCCGTACTCAGACCGGCGTGCGCCTCGAGACCCACCTGCTGAAGGTGCTGAAGGCGCTCGCCACCGAGCTCGACCTGTCGCTCGGCGACCTCCTCGAGGGGATCGTGCTGCACGCCTTCGAGGGCAAGGCGCCGTTCTCGGCGGCGACCCTGAAGAAGGTACGGGCGCTGCGCGCGGTGTACGGGCTCGACCTGGCGGCCCGGGACGCGCACCGGTTGCGGGAGGCGGACGACGATGAGGGCTGACTGCCCGGATCTGGAGCGGTTCGTGCGCGGCGAGACTGATCCGGCGCACTTCCCGCACCGCGAGCACCTGCGCATGGCCTTCGAGATGCTCGCGCGCCACGACTTCGCCGAGACGGCGCTGCAGTACTCGCGTGGGCTGCGCGCGATGACGGCGCGGGCCGGCAAGCCCGAAGCCTTCCATCAAACGGTGACGATCGCCTTCCTGGCGCTGATCGCCGAGCGCATGGAGGGAGCGCAGGCGGACGACTTCGCCGCGTTCGCGCACGCGAACCCGGACCTGCTCGAGAAGTCGGTGCTCGGCCGCTGGTATGGGCCGGAGCGGCTCGCCTCAGAAGCGGCGCGGCGGACGTTCCTGCTGCCGGATCTTGCGCCGCAGGGGCCGCAGCTGCCCGGGGAGCCGCCAGCGTCGGCCGGTCCCCGTTCGCACCAGGCCGTACGCGACCAGCGCGGCCAGAATCACTGCTTCGAAAATTCCCATCGAGCCTCCCCCGCCTGAATTGCTATCGATCCCCTGCGCCGCCGTGTCGGCGGATGAGCCGGTGGGCGCGCTCGCCGCACCGGATGTAATGGTGAGCGTCGCCTGCGTCGAGACCGCCGCGCCGTCGGCCTGGGTGCTCTCGCAGACGAGGCCGAACGTATAGGTCCCGGCAGGACCGGCTTCGGGAGCGGAGCCGCTCGCCTGCACGTTCTGCATGCTCCCGCCCCAGCTGCCTCCGGGGATGCCGCCCGTCAGGGTGCAGTTCGCGGCGTTACCTCCGGACCATGCAGCGGTGAAGGGCTGATTGGCCGCGACGCTCGCCGGAGCGAACGTGATCCGTGGCGCAGGCGGCGTGGCCCCCGGGTAGGCGACGAGCTCAATGGGCTTGGCAGGTACCACGCGGCTGCCGGTGTCCTGCGGGTCGAGCACCGAGCGCAGCGTCGTACCGCCGGTGCTGCTGGTGGGATCGGCGGTCGAGTCCCAGACCGCGGCCAGCGCGGTGAAATCGGCGACGCCGTTCGCGCCGTTCGGCGCCGGCGGCTGCGCCACCGGGCACGACTGGTAGCCGGATCGGTCGGCGGTGTTGCGGCCGAGCGCGAGCGTGCCCACCAGGTGATCGTTACGGTCGAAGAGCGCACTGCCCGAGGCGCCGCCGCCGATGTTGCCGCTCTGGTTCACGGTCTCGAGCAGATCGGATGTGTAGGCGGTGCCGAGCTCGCCCGCCTGAGCGAAAGCATAGGCGGTGCCGTACCAGCCGACGATCTGCTTGTCGCGCCCCTCGGCGTGATGGATCGAATAGCCACCCGTGACCGCGCCGTCGGTCGCGTCGAAACCGGCGAACTGAGCGTCCGCGGCGACCGGCTGGTCGTCGAGCACCACGAGCCAGGCGTCCTGCTGCTCGACTACGGTGCGTGCGCCCGTCTGGGACGGGAGCGTGCCGTCGTAGATCGAGCCGAGCGGCGTGCCGCAGGCACTGGTCGCGTTCCAGTACACCGTGACGCCGGCCGCCGCTTGCGGGTTGCCGCCGCCGAGCTGCCCGGTCTCGCAGTGCCGCGCGGTGAGTACGTAGGGTGTGTTGTCGCCCGGCACATCGTTCACGAGCGTGCCGGTGCACTGGTACTGGTTCTCGATCACCAGCGCCACGGTAGCGGCGGCCGCCGGCGTGTTGCCCGCGGTGACCGCACATTCATAGTTGGTCACGCAGGCGGCGTCATCGGCGGGCGCGCTCGGCAGCAGGTGCCGGTAGACCGGATGATCCTCGACGCCCGCGCCGATGGAGCGGTAGCCCGCCTGCAGGCTGACGACGCGCAAATCCACGCCGGCGCGCTCGGCGGCAGGGACCGTCAGGGTGAGCTCGAGGATGTCGCCTGCGTGGATGCGGCTCCAGAGCTCGCCGTGATGCAGTGCGGACGCGCCGTAACTGGTGGTGACCTCGCCGCCTCTCACGAGCAGCGTCGCCCCCGCCGGCAGCGAGCCCAGCGCATGGAACGACAGCGACACGGCGCCCGGCACCTGTACGGCGTAATGCCAGGTGGCCTCGCCGTCGGCGACCGACCATTGGCCGGAGGCCGCGGTCGAGGCCGCGTGTGGCACGGGCACGGCGAACTGCACGGCCGAGGAGGCCGCGGCGCGGATGAGCGGCGCGAGATCGGTGCGCACCACGAACGGCGCGACGCGCGGTGCCCCCGCCACGGCGGCGGCGCCGCCGAAGAGAAATACCGCGAGCACAGCCGGCGCAAAGCGCGGCGGTCGGGGTGAGGCGACGATGAACCTGCTCCCTATCGTTATTGTGTTCGCCCGCCTCTGCGGCGAGCGAAACCCCTGGCGTCGTCGGGAGACATTGTGCGTGAAGGCGCCGCACGGCACGGCCGGACTTACCGTAAGACGCCGGGGCCGCGCGAAATGCGGGTGGCGCATCGCACCGCGCCCAGATTAAGACAGGCGTGCGGTATGCTGCGCGCCATGCGTGAGGGGTTCGTGCCGGCGGGCGCGCTGGTTCTTTCGGTCCTGGTGAGCGCGGCCGCGGTACGCGGCGCCGATGCGCCGGGCGCCGCGGGGACGCGGACCATCGTGCCGGTGTTCCACCGGCTGGTGGCCTTTACGCTCCCTGCGCCCTTCAGGATGAGTTTCGAGCGCACCAGCGGCAACATCTACGTGCGCGAGCACGTGCCCGAAGGCCAGTCGAGCGAGGAGTGGACGCGCATGGTCACGCTGACCGGCGTGCAGGGCATGGCATACATGGCCGGCGCCACGCCGCAGGCGTATCTGCAGGCACTGGCGCGCGGCTTCCAGCGCCACTGTCCCGACACCTACGTCGGGCTCGATCTCGGGCCGCAGCCACTCGCGCGCGAGCCGACGTTCGCCACGGTGGCGAGCTGCGGCCGGGTGAGCTCCGGCGGCAAGGCGCACAGCGAGACCTCGGTGATGGTGGCGATTCAGGGGAGCGACGACTTCTACGCGCTGCAGTGGACCGAGCACGGGCGCGACTCCTCGCACCCGCTGGCGCTCGACGGCAATTACTGGACCGCGCGCCTCGCGCAGCTCGGGCCCGTCACGCTGTGCCCGATCGTGCCCGGCGAGGGACCGCCGTACGCCAGCTGCGCCGGCCACTGAGCGCCGCTGAGGCGGCACACCCCGCTGCTCAGTAAAGCAGCACCGACTGACGCTCGCCGCGCCACGCGACCTCGTCCCGTGCGGCCAGCACGTCCAGATCGCCGGTCCCCGCTGCCGGATCGTCCACCCAGCGCCGCAGCAGCTCGCTGCCGTTGATCACATCGATCGCGAGTTTGCCGGTCTCGTACTCGTAGGGAAAATCGGCCCACAGTGCATAGTCGGGCCGCAGGCGCCGCAACGCCTTGAGGGCGAGCGCAAACAGCCGCCACGGCCGGAACGTCTCGTGCCGGTAGTACGCCGCATCCTCCACGTGCACCTGCAGCCCCGCGCACAGCCGCCCCTGGTGCTTGTTGAAGGTCGGCTCGAACCAGCACTGCCGCAGCCGGCAACCCTCGAGCCACTCGGGCGCGAGCGCATGCATCTCCGTGAGCAGCGCCGCCACGTCGAGGTCCGGCGCCCCGAGCACCTCGAGCGGCCGCGTCGTGCCGCGGCCTTCGGAAAGGTTGGTGCCCTCGAGCAGCACCGAGCCCGCGTAGCAGCGCGCCATCGACAGGTTCGGCGCGTTGGGACTCGGGTTCACCCAGGCGCGCTCGCCGAGCGGCCAGCCGTATCCGGGCGCCGCCGCCGGCGCCCAGCCTTCCATCGTCACGACCTGGCAGTCGACGTCGAGGCGCAGCGTCGCGACGAGCCAGCGCGCCACTTCCCCCAGGGTGAGTCCGTGACGCATGGGGAGCGGGCCGGCACCGACGAAGCTCTCCCAGCCCGGCCGCAGCGTCAGCCCCTCCACCGGGCGGCCGGCGGGATTCGGACGATCGAGCACCCACACGGCTTTGCGCGCGGCGGCAGCCGCCTCGAGCACGTAGCGCAGCGTCGTGATGAAGGTGTAGATGCGGCAGCCGAGGTCCTGGAGGTCGACCAGCAGTACGTCGAAGCAGTCCATCATCGCCGCGGTGGGGCGGCGCACCGCACCGTACAGACTGAACACCGGGATGTGGTGCACCGGGTCGGTGAAGTCCGCCGACTCGATCATGTTGTACTGCTTGTCGCCGCGCAGGCCGTGCTGCGGGCCGAACGCGGCACTGACCTTGAGCTCGCCGCAGGCGGCCAGCGCATCGATCGAGTGCGTCAGATCGCGCGTCACCGAAGCCGGGTGGGCGAGCAGCGCCAGGCGCTTGCCGGCGAGCGGCGCGCGCAGCGCGCGATCTTCGATCAGCCGGTCGATGCCGAATTTCATGCGGTCTCGATCTCGAGCGTGAAGCCGTCGGGGTCGTGGAAATCGGGGTTGCCCGGCGCGTGACGCAGGGCCCAGTAGGAAAGAGTACCACCGTCGTCCTCGACGACCGCGGTGAGCCCGAGGCGCAGCCGCGGCGCGCGCGCGAGCGGGGCGAGTCCGTCGAGATGCAGGTGCGCGGTGAGCTCGAGGCGCCCGGCGGTGCGGCGCGAGGTGAGCCCCGGTGCGCGCGCCAGGTTCGCGGGCGTCATGCCCTCGCGGTATTCATCGAAGTGATACGCGGCCCAGTCGAGCGAGGGCGAGAAGTTGAACTCGTAGTAGCCCGCGCTGCGCTCCGCGGCGGCGAACACCTCGAAGCAGGTGTGCTGCCAGAGCTCGTCGGCGCGGCGGCCGGCGCGCACCGCCGGCACGCGCAGGCGGTTGACCTCGCCGTGCAGTGCGTAATGGCACACCAGCACGCCCGCCTCGAGCTGCACGTCGGCGGCGATGCTCCACACCCATTCCCCCGGCGTGTCGGGATGTGCGAGCAGCAGGGCCCGGTGCGCGGCGCTCGTCATCGACGCCACCGCCTCAGTCGCCGAGCCAGTCGAGCAGCGCGCGGGTCACCGCGTGCGGCTGCTCGAGCGTCGAGAGATGTCCGCACCCGGGAACCGTGACCAGCTGCGCGCCGCGGATGCCGTGCGCTATCTCCACCGCGCGCTCGGGCGGGGTGAGCTCGTCCTGCTCGCCGACCAGCACCAGCGTGCGGCAGGCGATCGCGGCGAGCGTGGGACGCGAGTCGGGTCGCCCCATGATCGCCTGTTGCTGGCGCACGAACGCCTCGGGCCCCACGTCCTCGGCCATGAGCCGATTGGTCTCGCGCAGCTGCGGGTCGACGCGGTGCAGGGGATGGACGGTGCGCACGAACTGCTGCTCCACCACTTCGCCGAGGCGCCCCGCGCCGGCGAGCGCCATCTGCGCGTGGCGCATGGCGGTCGCCTCGGGCGTGTCGGCGCGCGCCGAGGTATCGAGCAGCGCAAGACGCGCGACGCGCTGCGGTGCCCGGCGCACGACCTCGAAGGCGATATAGCCGCCCATGGAGAGCCCGGCGAGCGCAAAGCGCGGCGGCGCCGCCGCCAGCAGACGCTGCGCAATCGCCTCCATGCTGGTGTCGCGGGTGTGGTCGGCGACCATCACCGCGCCGCGGCGCCAGAGCTCGGGAATCTGCGCGGCGTACAGGCGCGCCGAGGCGAGCAGTCCCGGAATCAGCACGACGGGCAGAGATTCGCGCACGGCGCCGAGCGTAACATGGGCTCATGAGACACCCCATCCGCTGCGCCTTCACGCTCGCACTGCTCGCCGCCGCGCCGTGGTGCGCTCACGCCGCGCCACCCGCCAAAGCCACCGCGCATGTGAGCGCCGGGCGGCTTTCGCAGCGGGCGGCGGCGCGCTTCGCCGCGCTCGCGCTCAAGTGCCTGCACCAGGAATACCCGAACCACATCAGCCACACGTTGAACGACGCCGGCGACGCGCGCCCACCGCACGAGCTGACGCCGGCCTTCTACGGCTGCCTCGACTGGCACTCCGACGTGCACGGACACTGGTTGCTGGTGCGGCTGCTGCGCCTCTACCCGAATGCGCCGTTCGCCGTCGAGGCACGCACCGCGCTCAACCAGAGTTTCATGACCGACAAGATCGACGCCGAGGTGAGCTATCTGCGCGGCGCGGGCCGTGCCTCCTTCGAGCGGCCCTACGGGCTCGCGTGGCTGCTCGAGCTGGCGGCGGAGCTGCGCCGCTCGGACGACCCCGACGCGCGCCGCTGGTCGGGCGTGCTCGCGCCGCTCGAGACCGAGGTCGTGGCGCGGCTCGAGAGCTGGCTGCCGAAGCTCGAGTACCCGATCCGCTTCGGTGAGCACGACCAGACCGCGTTCGCCTTCGGGCTGATCTGGGACTGGTCGGGGGTCACTCACGACGAGCAGATGCGCAAGCTCCTCAGCGACGCGGCGCAGCGCTTCTACCGCCACGACCGCAACTGCCCGCTGGCCTACGAGCCCTCGGGCGAGGACTTCCTGTCACCGTGTCTCGCGGAGGCGGATTTCATGCGCCGCGTGCTCGATCCGCCGACGTTCGCGAAGTGGCTGACGGCATTCCTGCCGCAGATCCCGCGCGCCCCCGCCGGTACGGCCACCGCGGGCGCCCCATCCGCGCCCGCGGCCCCTGCCAACGCAGCGCACCGGGCACACGCCTGGCTCGAACCCGCCATCGTCACCGACCGCTCGGACCCGAAGCTCGCGCACCTCGACGGGCTCAACCTGAGCCGCGCCTGGATGCTCGAGGGTATCGCGCACGGACTGCCGCCGGGAGATGCGCGCATCGCGGCGCTGCGCGCCGCCGCGCGCCGTCACGCGGATGCGGCGCTACCCGAGGTGACCGGCCAGTACTACGAGGGCGGCCACTGGCTCGGCACCTTCGCCGTCTATCTCACCAGCCGCGCGGGGCTCGAGCCCTGAGCTCACGGCCGCGCCTCTTGCACCGGCGTGAACAGGAGATCCTGGTAGTCGTAAGAGAAGTCCGCGATCGGTGACACGGGCTTCATCGTGACGCGGTCGACCTTGCCGTCGGCATCGAGACTGAAGGTCACGTAAGCCGGCTCGATCGTCGGGTCCTCGAGGTGGGTGGCGAAGGTGTCGTACTGGTAGTGCTCGAGCGTGCCGCTCATGCGCGGCGTGGTCTTGAAGTCGATGGCGAGCTTGCCGTCCTTCACGGCGACCTCGATGTCGCCGTACCAGGGATCCTGGTAGGTACCGGCATAAGCGGCGAGGGGGAGCGAGGGGCCGACGGCGGCCGGTTTCGCCGCCGCGGTCTTCAGTGCGGTCAGCGCTTCGTCGATGCGCCGCTGCTTCTCGGCGCGGTAGCGCGCCACCCAATCGACGTGCGGCCGGCCGAGATAGTGGTCGAGCAGCTCGTACATGAGGCCGCGGATGATCTCGCCGTCCTCGCAGTTGATCTCGATGGAGAAGCCGACGTGCTTCCCGGGGATCAGCACCACGGCGGTGAGGAATCCGAGCACGGCGCCGCCGTGCCACACGATCTTCGTGCCGGCGTAGTCGGTGACGTCCCAGCCGAGCGCGTAGGTGTTGAAATTGGGCTGCGTCGCCTTGAGCGACGCGGGCGGCTCGCCCACCGGCTGCAGCACCACCGGCTTCCACATCTGCTTGTGGGCGGCTTCCGAGAACAGCCGACCCGAGTGTCCGGGCAGCTCGCCGCCGTCGAGCTGGATCATGAGCCAGCGCGCCATGTCGTTGGCGCTCACGGTGAGCCCGCCCGCGGGAGCGGCGGCGCGGCCGAGCTCCTCGCGCTCGTTGAGCCGCTCCTGGGTGCCGGCGCCGCGCAGGCCGCCGTCCAGGCGCGCATGGGGGTATGCGCGGTTGGCGTTGGCGAAGCGCTCCGGCTCATCGCTGGTCGAGTGCAGCATGCCGGCGGGCTTGAGCACGTGCGCGGCGGTGAACTTCTCCCAGCTCTCGCCCGAGACCGCTTCGATCAGCTGCCCGGCGACCATGTACAGCACGTTGTCGTAGGCGAAGCCGTAGCGGAAGCTGGTGGCGGGCTTGAGGTAGCGCAGGCGGTGCACCGTCTCGGCGCGCGTGAGATTCGAGCGCGGCACGAACATGAGATCGCCCTCGCCGAGCCCGAGACCGCTCCTGTGCACGAGCAGGTCGCGGATGGTGATCTCGCGCGTCACCCAGGGGTCGTACATCTCAAAACCCGGCAGGCGATCGGTCACGCGATCGTCCCAGCCGATCCTGCCCGCATCGACCAGCACGGCGAGATCGGCCACCGTGAACGCCTTGCCGGTCGAGCCGGTCGGAAAGATGGTGTCGGCGTCGACGCGCTGCGCCGCACCCAGGGCGCGCACGCCGAAGCCGTGCGCGAAAGTCACCTGGTCGTTCTCGACGATCGCGATCGCCATGCCGGGCACGCCGATCTCGCTACGTGCCTGCTCGACGCGACGCTCGAATCCCTGCGGCGGCGCGCCGAGTGCAATGCTGGCGAAGGCAGCGGCCGCCGCGGCGGCCGTGAGACCCTTGAGATTCATGCGACCCCCTGCGGTACCACTTTCCCGGTGGCGAGACGGTAGATGCCGACGGTGAACAGCGGCAGTACGAACACCAGCAGCACGATGACCGCGAACGCGCGGTAGCCCCTGGCGATGAGCGTGACGAGACCGAAGTGCTCGGCGACCAGCATGCAGAACACGAGCGTGCCGAGCGCGATCAGCGCCCGCGCGGCACGCGGGAGCTCGCGATTGCGGCGGCGGCGGAAGGCGTGGCCGACTCTTTCATTAATGGCGTGTACGAAGCCGGTGCCGCTCTCGAGGAGCGCCGCGAAGATCATGAGCTGGAAGAGATAGCGGAACAGCGGCAGGTCGAGCCGTTGCAGCAGGTAGTCCGACGGCAGCGTGGCGTTCGCAATCTCGGGGTAGTAGGCCATCATGCAGGTGAAGAACATGAGCGCCGGCAGCATCGCGAGCGGACCGGCGATGAGGCCGGCGATCACGGCGTCGCGGTTGCTGGTGAGGTGGCGGAGCACCGGCAGGATCACCACCGCGCCGATGACGTTGTAGCTCGCGTACGCGGCCCCGCCCGCCACCCAGCCCGCCTCTCCGGCCGGCCGCGCGAAGCCCGCGACGATGCGCGCGCCGAAGTGCGTGAGCGAGAACAGCACGAACAGCACGTACACGCCGTAGAGCAGGAACGACACCCAGGCGAACAGCCGCTCCACCGAGGCGTTGCCGTAGGCGGTCACGAGCCCGATCGCCGCCATGAGGATCAGCGTGCCGACGATCGTCGGCAGGCCGAGCGCGGCCGCCCCGATGGCGCCCGCCGCGGCGCCGAACACCGCCAGCACCAGCACCACGAACAGCACGTAGGCCGCCTCGAAGGCGATCCACGCGGGACCGAGCAGCGCGCGCACGAAGCTCTGGTAGTCGCGGGTGTTGCTGGCGCGCGAGAAGAGGAACGTCACCACGCAGATGGCGCTCCAGATCACCAGCGCGAGCGCCATGGCCTTGATGCCGCCCCAGGGACCGCTCGGCAGGAAGAACTCGGCAAGCTCGCGCCCGGTGGCGTAGCCGCCGCCGATGACCACCGCCTTGAAGGCGAGGCCGGGCAGGAGCCGCCGCTGGAACCAGCTGGACACGCTGCGCTTACGCCGCGGATGCGCCGTGCACGGCGGGCCTCAGGCCGCGCGCCGGCTCGGGCCGCCCCACACCGCTTCATCGCACCAGATCATGCCGCCGGTGTAGCGCACCGCCGGCGTGCGGTCGCGCGCCAGGAACGTCGGGCCGTCGAGGTCGACGACGTCGCACAGCTGCCCGAGCACGAACGAGGGAGCCATCGCCCAGCTCGAGCCCATCATGTTGCCCACCATGACGTCGAGTCCGGCGCGGCGCGCCTCGTGCGCCATGGCGAGCCCCTCGGTGAGCCCGCCGCACTTGTCGAGCTTGATGTTGACGGTGTCGAAGCGCCCGATGAGGCCGGCGATGTCATTGAGTCCCTGCGCGCTCTCGTCAGCGGCGATCGGGATCGGCGAGTCGCAGCCCTCGAGGTCCGCCTCACGGCCGCGGGCGAGGGGCTGCTCGAGGAGCTCCACGCGGGTTTCGACCAGCACGGAGATCAGCCGTGGAAGCTCGGCGATGCCATACGCCTGGTTGGCATCGACCCCGAGCCACACGTCCGGGCGCACCGCACGCACCGCGCGCACGCGCGCGGCATCGAGCTCCGGGTCGCCGGTGAGCTTCAGCTTCAGGGCCCGTGCCGCGGCGTAGCGCCGCGCCCCGGCCGCCATGATCTCGGGGGTGTCGGCGCCGAGGGTGAAGGTCGTGGTGAGCTGGCGCGGGGGCTTCAGGCCCGCGAGTGCCCATACCGGCCGTCCGGCACGCTCGGCCTCGAGCTCCCATAACGCGCAGTCGAGCGCATTGCGCGCGCCGCCCCGCGGCAGCAGGCGCTGCAGCGCCTCGCGATCGATGCCGCGCTCGATTCCCGCGCGCTGCGCCTCGATCGCGGCCGCGGCACGCGGCACGTCGTCGTCGAGATAGAAGACGCCCGAGGCCTCGCCGCGCCCGCGGTGCACGCCGTCGTCGAGCGTGACCACCACGGCGTCCTGGTGCTCGAACACCCGCCCGGCGATGCGAAACGGCGCCGAGAAGAGCAGCTTCTCCACCGCCACCGCGAGACGCAGGCCGCCCATCAGTAGCTGGTTCCGACGTGCAGCAGGTGGAACGCGAGTCCCACCCACAACACGATCAGGGCCGCGAGCGAGAGCACCACGCTCCAGATGCGCGCCGGCCAGCGCTGCGCGCTGCCCCACACCACGGTGAGATTCCACAGCATTACCAGGAAACCGCCGAGGAAGGCGACCACGCTGCCGAGCTGCGCGAGCACGAGCAGCGGATCGAGCCGCCCGCCGAGCGTGCCCGTGTCGTGCAGCACGAGTGCGATGAAGACTCCCCAGAGGCTGAGCGCCGCGACGATCGCCAGCGCGGCGCTGCGGCTCCAGCGGTAGGCAGCGAGCGACCGCGCGTCGAGGGCCAGTGGCGCCCCGTAGCGCCGGCGCACCAGCGCCGCCACCGGCCACAGCAGCGCCGTGATGAGCAGCGCCGCGAAGCCCACGAGCAGGAGCGGCATCAGCCAGCTGCTGCTCTGGTACCACGGCGTGCGGTCGAAGACCTCGAAGGGCGAGAGCGTGTCGAAGCTCCAGCGCACCGGCTTGCCGTCGACCACCCTGGCCGCCAGCCGGTCGTGCGAGTCGACGTCCTGCCAGAGGAACGGCGCCACCTCGACCCAGTGCCGCGGCTTGCCGTTCGTGCCCGGGATCGCCACCGCGAGCTCGCCGTCCTTGTTGACACCGGCCTTCATCTGGCCGACGAACTCGAGCGCGGCGAGGAAGTTGTCGAACCCGCCGCGCGAGGCGGTCCAGGCGCCCGCCATGAGCGCGGCGTGCGCCTTCTCGGTCGCAGCGTCGAGCTTCGGTGCCACCGGGTGCGGCTCGGCCGCCGGCAGGTAGCGGTCCGCGAAATCCTGGAACAGCGCGATACGCAGCGGGTGCGGCCGCGCCTTCCTTGCCCGGACTGCTGAAGGAGACGTAGAAGCCGACGTTCTCCTTCAGGAACAGGTGCAGCGAGGTGTGAAACCACTCGGTGTCGCCGAGGTGCGCGATCACCTCGCGGCCGTTGATGTTGGTCTCGAAGAAGCCGAGCTCCATGCGGTCGAGCGGACCGATACCATCGGGGTACGGACTGTTGTGCATCAGCTCCGCGGTCGCCGCGCTCAGGATCCGCCGGCCGTGGTACTCGCCGTTCTGCAGGTGCGCGATCATGAAGTGCGCCATGTCCTCGCCGGTCGCGGAGGCCGAGCCCGCCGGCGCCGGACCGACGTACTCGAACGGCTGCGGCTCGCCGGAAGCGACGCGGTAGCCGGTCGCCATGAGCGGCACGAGGTCCTGCGGCAGCGGCTGCCGGAAGCTCGAGTGCTTCATGTCGAGCGGCTCGAAGATATGGTGCTCGATGTAGGCGTCGAACGGCTCGTGTGAGACGCGCTCGACGATGTAGCCGGCGAGCGAGGCACCGTAGTTCGAGTACGCCGGCGTCGAGCCCACCGTGAACACCCGTGCCGGCACGTGCTGCTTCAGCAGCGCCTCGTAGCTCGGCAGGTCGTTGCTCGCCGAGATGACACCCTTGGCCTGCTCCTCGAAGCCGGCCGTGTGCTGCATGAGGTTGCGCATGGTGATGGGCTTGCCGTCCTTGCCCGTCACCTTGAAGTCGAGGTACTGGTTGATGTCGCCATCGAGATCGATCTTGCCCTGCTCCACCTGCTGCATGACGGCGGTCCAGGTGAAGAGCTTGGACACCGAGCCCGGGCGGAACAGCGTGAGCTTCGGATCGACCGGGGTGCGCTTCGCGACATCGGCGAAGCCGTAGCCGCGTTCGGTCACCACCGCGCCGTCCTTGACCACCACCACCACCGCGCCGGCGATGTCATCGACCCGCAGCGCATACGGCAGGTAGCCGTCGAGCCAGGTGTCGAGGTCCTCGGCCGTGAGCGGCGCACCGGCAGGCGTTGCGGCGGGTGCCGCTGCGGGCGTCGCCGGCGGCGGGCTCGCCTGCGCCGCCGCCGCGTCCGCTGCACGCGCGATCGCCACCGTGAAGAGTGCGAGTGCCAGGGTGAGGAGCGCTGCGGCCGCTGCCGGGATCAAGCGGGATTGCGCCGGAGCGCGCGGAAGCTTCGTGTTCAAGGGGAGTCCTTCCGGTCGAGAGTCAGGCCAGGCATGAGTCGGTGAGCCGTTCGAATTCGCGCCCCGGGCGCAGCGGATCCGCCACCGGCAAGCCGAGCCGGTGGCTCTCGCGCGCGAGCAGATCATGCGCCTCGCGAGCCGGGAGCTGCGAGGTATTGAGGCAGACGCCGCCGCAGCGGATCGCCGGGTTCGTGCGCCGTCCGAGCTGCACGTTCAGATCGATTGTTTCGGGGATCCCCGGCGTCGCGTACTCCGGGTAGCCGAGCACCCGGTCGCGTCCCGGCAGGTGGCAGACCACGAAGACGTCGGGCTGGCTGCCGTGCAGCAGTCCGAGCGACACCGCGGCGTAGGCCGGATGGAACAGCGACCCTTGGCCCTCGATCACGTCCCAGTGCTCGGGCGCCGCATCGGGACTCAGCATCTCCGCAGCCCCGGCCTCGAAGTCGGATATCACCGCGTCCATCGGCATGCCGCCGCCGGCGATCAGGATGCCGGTCTGGCCGGTCGCGCGGAAGTCGACGGGACGGCCGCGCGCGGCGAAGGCCCGCGTCAGCGCGAGCGCTGCGTATTTCTTGCCGAGCGCGCAGTCGGTGCCGACGGTGAGGAGGCGCTTGCCGCTGCGTTTGCGCCCCGTGGCGATCGGGATGTGCGCCGGCGGGACGCGCACGTCGATGAGGCGGCGGCCGAGACGCGCCGCGGCCGCCGCGAGCTGCGGCACGTCGGCGAGCTTGGCGTGCAGGCCGCTCACCAGATCGAGTCCCGCCTCGAGCGCCTCGACGAGCAGCGGCACCCAGCGCTCGCCGATCGCCCCGCCGACGTTGGCAACCCCGATGACGAGACCGCGTGCGCCTTTCGCGTACGCCTCCCGCGGAGTGAGTCGCGGCAGGCCCGTCGATACGGTCGCCTCGACGCATGCCCACTCGCCGACGCAGCGCTCGGGTATCCAGTCGCGCAACCCGAATGCCGTCTTGGCGAAGGCCGGCTCGGTCGTATCGCCGAGAAACAGCAGGTACGGATACGGCAGGCGTGCGTCCGCTCCTCGCCCCTGTTGCCGCGCGTCACCTGCAGCGCGCTCGACCACCGCCGCCGCTCCGCTGCTCAGAATCGCAGTGTCACGGCTGCGCCGACCGTGCGCGGCTGGATCAGCGAGATCGTGCCGCCGAAGTTCGCGGTCCCCGAGTTGCTGTAGGAAGTGATGCCGCGCGAGTCGTCGATGTTCCTGGCATACAGCTCGAACGACCAGCGTGCGTTCTCCAGTCCCGCACGCAGGCTCACGGTGTTGTAGCTCGGCAGCTCGGCGCGCGGATCCGGGATGAAAACAATCGCAGCGCCGACGACCGTGGGGCTGGCCGCAAAATCGCTCGCGCGCGATCCGGTGTAGGACCAGGTCGCACCGACGAACCCGTCGAAGTCGTTCACCGCGGGCCAGGTATACGAGCCGTCGAGCGACGTGCTCCACTTGGGCACGAAGGACAGCGGGTCACCGTCGGTGCCGCCGGCCGCAGGCGCGTCCGAGGTGAGGTTGGCGTCCACGTAGGCGCCGGTCAGGCGGAAGTTTAGGCCGCTTGACGGGCGTCAGCCCGAGAGTCCACTCGAATCCTTTACTCTGCGCCGAGCCGCCGTTGGCATCGATGGTGAAGTTCTCGACGAACTCGGACAGCTGGATCTTCTGCCAGTTGATGAGGAATGCCGCGACGTCGATCGACAGTCGGTTGTCGAGGAAGGTGGTGCGGGTGCCGAGCTCGTAGTTGGTGGTCGAGTCGGACTGATACGTCGTCGGCACGCCCGCGAGTGACGATCGGGGGCAGCGCATTCGGGCCGCCCGGACGGTAGCCGGTCGCGATGCGCGCGTAGACCAGCGTGTGGTCGCTCACATGCCAGCGCGGGGCGACCGACCAGGTCCAGTCGGTGCCGATCGAGTCGCCGCCCGAGAACGCCGGCGGGCTGACCAGCAGTCCGCTGATCTCCTCGTCGGCGGACTGCTTGTTCTCCGACCAGCGCGACCCCGAGCGCGACGTCCCATTGCGGGTTGAAGTGATAGGTGACCTGACCGAAGCCGGACCATTCACGGTAGAGCGCCCCGAGATGCGGGGTCTCGAGCGAGGGCAGCGGCGCCAGTGCCTGGCTCGGGATGAGAAAGATCGGCAGCGTCTCGTCGAGGGTCGAGGCTTCACGGGTGAAGAAAGCCCCGACCTGCCACTCGAGCGTCTGCGATGCGGTCGAGGTCAGGCGCACTTCCTGGGTAAACTTGCCCATGTTGACCTGATCGGTCTCGGCGAGACCGGCGGGCTCACCGACGATGCTGGCCGCGAGGTCGCCATAGGTTCCGGCCGCAGGGACTCCGGAGGCCAGCTCGACCGAGGACTCGTCGGTGAACAGGTTCGCATAGGTCTTGCCGTAGCTCGTGATCGAGGTCAGCGCTCCCCAGCCGAGATTCCAGTCGAGCTTGGCGCTGAACTCCCGGTAGCGGAACGTGCTCGGCTCGTTGATGAAGCGCGTCTGGCGTAGTCGCCGACCAGCGACTGCAGCGGATTCGCCGGCGGAGTGAGCGGTGTGCCGGCGGCGCCGACCACGTCGACCGTCGGCGTACCGTCGGTGTGCAGATTCTGGCCGAAGGCGGTCAGGCGGATGGAGAAGTTGTCGGTCGCATTGACGAGGAACGAGGCGCGCCCGCCCTCGCGCAGGCCACGGTTGATCTCACTCTCATTGAGATTGGGATCGTCGATGTAGCCCGGCATCCAGGTGCCGAAACCACTGAGGCGCAGCGCGGCGCTGTCGGTGATCGGCATGTTGATCATGCCCTTCACCAGCGGGTCGCCCCCACCGTGCGCGATGTCCTCGTAGCCGATCTCGAACGCGGCGGCCGCTGTGTCGGGTCGGGAGGGTTGGTCACGTACTTGAGGAGGCCGCCCTCGCTGCCGGCGCCGTAGAGGGTCCCCTGCGGCCCGCGCAGCACTTCCACCCGCTGCAGGTCCCAGGTATCGAAGTCGCCGGTGATGACGGCGCCGTCGGCCAGCGCGTTGCTCGAGCCGACCGGCGTATCGTCGACGTAAACCGTGACGGTGGAGCCGATCCCGCCGACGTTCTCGCCACGCAGCGTGAGCCGGGTGAAGCCGGGCTGCGACTCCTGCACCAGGAGCCCGGGCACGAGCGCCTGCAGGTCCTGAAAATCGGTGACGCGCAGCTTGCTCATCTCATCCGGGGTGATCGCGGTGATGCCCATCGGCACGTCGTGCAGCCTCTCCGGCGCTTTCTGCGCCGTGACGACGATCTCCTGCAGCGTGGCGGCCGTGCCGGACGGCGTGGTCGGCTGTGCCTGCTCGTCAGCCCGCGCACCCGCAGCCGCGGCGAGTGCGGCCGCGACGGCGGCGAACAGAGTCGGCGAAGGAAGGCGTAACGGCTTGGACATGATGAATCCCCCCGGGGCGTGGCGCCCACGTATTTCTCCAATGTGACAACAATTTTTCTGAATTGGCAAATGAATTTTCAGAGGGATACAGGGTAGGATTGTGGCGTGGCAGCGAAATCCGAATCGGTTCGAGACGCCGCACGTGCGCCTGCCCCGGCAGCGACCGCGGTCGCCAAGCCGGGCGCGGTGCTCAGGGCGCAGCGCCGCAAGCACGGCTGGACGCTGGCCGAGGTAAGCGCCCGCACCGGCCTGCCGCTCTCGACTCTCTCGAAGATCGAGAACGACAAGATGTCGCTCACCTTCGACAAACTGCTGCGCCTGTCGAGCGGCCTCGGGGTGGACATCTCGGCGCTCTTCAACGGCGAGACGAGCGAGAGCGGTTTCCCCGGCGGCAGCGGACGGCGCAGCATCATCCGCGCCGGCGAAGGCAAGGCGATCGAGACGCCGAACTACTCGCACCTCTACCCGGCGTGGGAGCTGCTCAACAAGCGCATCATTCCGATCGTCGCCGAAGCGCACGCGCGCAGTCTCGAGGAATTCGGCGAGCTGATCCGCCATCCGGGCGAGGAGTACGCCTTCGTGATCGAAGGCGAAGTGGATCTCTACACCAGCCTGTACGCGCCGGTGCGCTTGCGGGCCGGCGACTCGATCTATTTCGACAGCGGCATGGGCCACGCCTACATCGCGGTCGGCGAGGGTCCGTGCCGGATCCTGTCGCTGAACTCGGCACCGGAGACGCAGTTGATCGCCGCGAGCGCCGGTCAGCCGCGCGCCGAGGCCCCACGCAGAATCCCGGCAACGGCGCCGAAAAAGAAACGCGGCTGAGCGCCGCCGGCGCGCTCAGCGGCGCGCTGACTGCAGCACGATCCCGGGATACCAGCCGCTCTTCGCCACGAACCGGGGCGGATCCGTCATCTCGAGAATGTCGCCGAGCGCGTGACGCCGGCCGGCGGCGTGCTGGTAGTAGCTCTTACAGATGCGGTACCCGACCCAGTAACCGAGGTCCTGCGGCCAGTCGGGCTTGCCGGGCCCGTTGTAGAGCCAGTGCGACAGATCGAGCGAGTTCTCCTCGGCGACGAACCGCGTCTCGATGTCCTGCTCCCGGCCGCGGGCGAAGACGATGAGGTTGGCGTTCGAGACCTCGCCCGAGATGAGCTCCGCGGTGAACTCCGCCGCACCCTCCAGCAGCGAGCCCTCGAGCACCGTCGGATGATCGTCGTCGATCAGCTGCTGCACGTGCGCATACTCGTGCGCGATCACGTGCACGAAGCGCTCCTCGACGTCGGGGTTGAGCGTGTCCGCCGCGCACAGCGCCTCGAGTCCGATCTGCACGCCGTGCTCGGGTCCGCCGATCGCCACGGGCTTGCCGCGGCCGACCGCGATGGTGACCGGCGGGAAGCGCGCCTGCGGGTAGAGCTGCCCGAGCTTCACGAGCGCAGCGCGCAGCCGCGTGCGTACGCGCGGCAGCACCGCCAGGCAGCGCCGTGCTCCGGTGTAGAGCTCCGGGCGCTTGTCGATCGCCTCGGCGATGCGCGCGCCGGTGACGTTGCGCGCCTCGGCGAGGTGCTTCAGTCCCGGCGAGCCCGGGTCGAGATAGTCGTGCTGCAGTTGCCCGGCCGTCGGGTGGCCGCCGGCCGCCTCATAAATCCTGTAGAAGCGGTAGACGTCGCCAATCTCGATCGTCGGCCCCGCCTTCGGCAGCGGCGCAGGCGGCGGGACGGCGAGAGCCGTGCCGCACGAGAGCGCCGTGCAGCACAGCAGCGGCAGCGCACGCATGCCGGGCGCCTCAGGGAGCCCGCGGCGGCGCATCCATCGCGAGCGTCGCGCTCGAGGGCAGCCGCCTCGCACGCAGCCGTACGCTCACTTCCTCGGCACGCGCGAGCGCGCGCAGCACGTTGCCGCCCGCGACTCTGGCGAGATCCGCATCGCTCCAGCCGCGGCGCGCGAGCTCGGCGAGCAGCGCCGGGTACTTGTCGACGCCATCGAGTCCGGCCGGCGCCTCGGGGATGCCGTCGAAGTCCGAGCCGAGTCCGACGTGGTCGACGCCGGCGACTTTACGGATGTGGTCGATGTGATCGGCCACGTCGCCGATCCCCACCGGCGGCTGCGGGTGGGCACGCTCCCACGCGGCCATCGCGGCCTTGGCGCGCTCCGGCTGGCCGATATAGAGGCCGCCGAACGGGGGACTGTTGTAGCGCGCCACTTCCGCGGCGCGGTCCGCGTCCCAGCGACGCCGCGCCTCCGAGACGTAGCCCGGGAAGAAGTTCACCATCACCACGCCGCCGTTGGCGGCCACCAGCGCGCAGCACGTCGTCCGGCACGTCGCGCGGATGGTCGACGAGCGCGCGCGCCGAGGAGTGCGAATAGATCACCGGCGCCTCGCTCACGGCGAGCGCCGCGCGCATGGTCTCCGTCCGACACGTGCGACAGATCGACGAGCATGCCGAGGCGGTTCATCTCGCGCACGACCTCCTTGCCGAAGGGCGTGAGCCCGTGGTGCGCGGGATTGTCGGTCGCCGAGTCCGCCCAGGCGGTGTTGGCGGAGTGGGTGAGCGTCATGTAGCGCGCACCCAGGTCGTAGTAAGCGCGCAGCACGTCGAGAGAGTCGTTGATCTGGTGGCCGCCTTCGACGCCGATCAGCGAGGCGATCCTGCCCGCCTTGTGTGCACGCATGACGTCCGCGGCCGTGTAGGCCATGGCGAGATCGTTCGGGTAGCGCGCACACATCTGCTTGACGAGGTCGATCTGCTCGATGGTCATCTGCACCGCGGCCGGACCCTTCACCTCCACGGGAATGAACACCGACCAGAACTGCCCGCCGACGTGCCCGGCCCGCAGACGCGGGATATCCGTCATCAGGGGCGGGCTGCCCTCGGGGGCCGGGAGCGCGAGCGTCGAGCGGCTCAAGTCCACCTTGGCGAGGTCACCGCCGAAGCGTGTGCGGATTTCCCACGGCAGGTCGTTGTGGCCGTCGATGAGCGGCGTCTGGGCGAGCACGCGCTCGATGCGCTGCGCATCCGTGTCGGCGGCGAGCGCCGGCGTCGCGAGCCACAGGGCGGGCAGCAGGGTGAGCGCGAGACGGGCGCGCGGTGCGAGGTGCGGCATGCCGGAGATCCTCATGCGGTGGTGGGTGCGGGTGCGCGATCATACCGGAGCGCGCCCGCGCTGCACGCCGGTCCGCCGCGCCTGCGCTCACCTTCCGGCGATGACCGCGATCGCCACCGCGGTCACGATCAGCCGAGCGCCTGGCGCAGCTCGCCGATCAGGTCGTTGACGTCTTCGACGCCGACCGAGAGGCGAATCAAGCCGTCGCTGATGCCGAGCGCCTGGCGGGTCGCCGCGGGGAGCGAGGCGTGGGTCATGATGCCCGGGTGCTCGATGAGGCTCTCGACGCCGCCCAGACTCTCGGCGAGCGCGAACAAGCGGCAGCGCTCGAGCGTGCGGCGCGCGACCGGGAGGCCCCCGCGCAGCACCGCGGTCACGATGCCGCCGAAGCCGCCCTGCATCTGCCGCTGCGCGAGCGCGTGCTGCGGGTGGCTCGCGAGCCCCGGGTAGTAGACGCGCTCGACCTGGGGCTGCTGCTCGAGGAACTGCGCCACCGCGAGCGCGTTGGCGCAGTGCCGCTCCATGCGCAACGCGAGCGTCTTGATGCCGCGCAGCGTCAGGAAGCTGTCGAAGGGGCTCGATACGCCGCCGAGCGCGTTCTGCAGATAGCCGAGCCGCTCACTCAGCTCGCTCCCGGCACGCACCGCCGCCGCGCCGCCGACCGAGTCGGAGTGCCCGTTCAGGTACTTGGTGGTGGAGTGCACGACGATGTCGAAGCCGTGCTCGAGCGGCCGCTGGATGTAGGGCGTCGCGAACGTGTTGTCGCAGACACTGATGAGCTTGTGCCGCCGGGCGATCGCGGCCACCGCGGCGAGATCCACCACTTTCAGGAGCGGGTTGGTCGGAGTCTCGACCCACACCAGGCGCGTCTCGGGCCGGATCGCGGCCTCGAGCGCCGTCGCTTGCGTGAGATCGACGAACGACACGCTGTGGCCCGCCGAGCGCTTGCGCACGTTCTCGAGCAAGCGGTAGCTGCCACCGTAGAGATCGTGCATGGCGACGATGTGCGCGCCGGCATCGAGGAGCTCGAGCACGGTCGCGCTCGCCGCCATTCCCGAGGCGAAGGCGAAGCCCGCGCCGCCCCCTTCGAGATTGGCCACCGCCGCCTGCAGCGCGTCGCGGGTCGGGTTGCGGCTGCGCGAGTAGTCGTAGCCCTGGTGCACGCCCGGGCTCGACTGCACGTAGGTCGAGGTGGCGTAGATCGGCGGCATCACTGCGCCGGTGAGCGGATCGGGCCGCTGGCCGCCGTGGATCACCCGGGTCGCGAAGCGCTGTGCGGAATTGTCATCGTTCATAGGTCACTCATCCGATGCAAGGCGCTCACGGCGGCAGGCGGCGGCGCAACCAGTTGAGCAGATCGATGCGCGTGACCAGGCCCTGGAACTCCCCGCCGTGCATGACGATGGCCACCATGCCGCGCTTGAAGATCTCCATGAGCTGCGCGACGGGTGCATCGACCGGCACCGTCACCAGGTGGCTCGCCATCGCCTGCGTGACCGGATCGTTGAAGTGCTGCGGGTTGTTGACCACTTCGAGGAGGATGTCCTCCTCGTCGACGATGCCGACGATGCGCCCCTCGTGCATCACCGGCACCTGCGAGACGTCGTAGAGCTTCATGCGGCGGTAGGCAGCCAGCACCGTTTCGGTGGAGTTGACGGTGACCGCGGCACGGTCCTTGTGGCGGCGCAGGATCAGGTCCCGCAGGTCGCCGTGACTCTCACGCTCGAGGAAGCCCTGATCGAGCATCCAGTAATCGTTGTAGACCTTGGAGAGGTATTTGTTGCCGCTGTCGCACACGAAAGTGACCACGCGCTTAGGTGTGCGCTGCGCGCGGCAGTAGCGCAGCGCCGCCGCGAGCAGCGTGCCGGTGGAGGTGCCGGCGATCACGCCCTCTTTCTTGAGGAGCTCGCGGCAGGTGCGGAACGCCTCCGCGTCCGGAATGCTGTAGGTGCTCGTGACGCGCGAGAAGTCCGCGACCGGCGGCACCGTGTCGCCGCCGATCCCCTCGACCAGCCACGGCGACATCTTCTCCGGGAGAGCGCCCGTGCTCGCGAAGCTCGCGAGCCCCGAGCCCAGGGGATCCGCGAGCACCATCGCGACGTCGGGGGCGGTGCGCGCGAAGAAATGCGACAGTCCCGCGAGCGTGCCGCCGGTGCCGACCCCGCACACCACGGCATCGAGCCTGCCCGCCATCTGCTCCCAGATCTCCGGCGCGGTCGTCTCCGCGTGCGCCTGGGCGTTGGCCGGGTTGCCGAACTGATTGACGAAGTACGAGTTCGGCGTCTCGCGCGCCAGGCGCTCGGCGACGTCGCGGTAGTACTCCGGATGCCCCTTGCTCACGTCCGAGCGCGTCATCACCACCTCGGCGCCCATCGCGCGGAGGTGAAAAATCTTCTCCTGGCTCATCTTGTCGGGGATCGCCAGCACCAGGCGGTAGCCCTTCTGGGCCGCGACCAGCGCCAGCCCCAAGCCCGTGTTGCCCGCGGTGGCTTCGATCAGCACGCTCCCCGGATGGATCAGGCCGGCGCGTTCGGCCGCCTCGATGAGGTAGAGACCGATGCGGTCCTTGATGGAGCCGCCGGGATTCTGGTTCTCGAGCTTGAGGTAGAGCTCGCACGGGCCGGCGTCGATGCGCCGCACCGCCATGAGCGGCGTGCGGCCGATCATCTCCAGCACGTTGCCGTAACTCTGCGCTGCCATGTGCGGTCCGTCCGATGGGGACCGTGATTGTACGGTCAGCCGGGAGTGGCGGCGACCAGAAGCCCCGCCGCGACCCAGCCGGCGAGCAGCGCCGCGGCTTCGCGCGGTGCGCGCTCGGCGCCGTGCACGGCGGCGAGCCGCTCGCACAGCTCGCCAAAGGTGCCGCCGGCGCGCGCCGCATCGACCGCCGCCGCCTCGGACGGCTCGAGCGAGCGGAAATAGCTCTTCAGGTCCTGCCGCCACAGGAGCCACTGGACGGGCTCGGCCACGACGCGCAGCTCCGGGCGCTCCTCGCCGTCGGTGAGCGCCTTCCACAGCTGCGGCGCGTTCCACTGGAGCGCCAGGCGGTGCACGCTCGGGTGGAAACTCAGGCGCAGCGCCCCCCACTGCTCGGGCGCGACGCCCGAGAGCGCCGCGGCCTCGAGCGGCTCGGCATCGGCGGCGTCGAACACCGCGCACAGCGTCCACTCCCAGCGCGCCAGCTCGCCGAGGAGCGCCACCTCCGCGGTGTCGGGGTAGGCGCCGAGAAAGGCCTCGAGCGCATCGCCATAGTGGCGGATGGAGAAGAACGGCGAGTCGTGCGCGCGCACGTAGGCGGCGCCGAGCGCCTCGAAGTCCTCCTCCCCGAGGAGCTCGGCGAGCGCGGGGTAGCTGGCCTTGAGCGCATCGATCAGCCGGGCGCCGTAGGCGCCGGCGTAAATCCCGAGGCGCGTCGCGACCGGCACGCGGGCGCTGCCGAGCACCGCGGCTTCGATGGCGCTCGTGCCGCGCAGCAGGTACTCCTGGAAATCCGCCTGGACGCGCGCGAGGGCGCTCATGGGGCACCGAGGCGCGCCGCGCCAGCGGTGCGGGTGGGCGCCGCGGCGGGCACGGCGTCCGCGAGCGCCCGGGCCGCGAGCGCGCGGGCCTGGTCGAGCTCCGCGCACAGCTCCGCGAGCGGCGGGATGCGATCGTCGCGCTCGATCATGGTCGACACCGCACCACAGCGCCGGATGGCGCTCGCGTACAGCTCCCATACCGGATCCGGCACCGGGTGGTCGTGCGTGTCCACCAGGTAGTCGCCGTGGTTCTCGTGCCCGGCGAGATGGATCTGCTGCACGCGCTCGGGCGGGACGCCCGCGAGGTACTCGAGCGGATCGAACTCGTGGTTCACCGCGCTCACGTAGATGTTGTTCACGTCGAGGAGGATCAGGCAGTCGGCGCGCGCGGCGATCTCGGCGAGGAACTGCCACTCGGTGAGCGGGGCGTCGCGGAAGCTCACGTAGCTCGAGACGTTCTCGAGCAGGATGCGCCGTTCGAGGACCTCCTGCACCGTGCGCACACGCGCCACCACGTGCGCGAGCGCCTCCTCGGTGTAGGGCAGCGGCAGCAGGTCGTGGGTGTTGCGCCCGGCGACGCCGGTCCAGCACAGGTGGTCGGAGATCCACTCGGGCTCGACGCGCGCGGCGAGCGCCTTCACCTGCCGCAGGTACGCGTGATCGAGCGGCGCGGTGCTGCCGATCGAGAGCGACACGCCGTGCATCACTAACGGAAAGCGCTCGCGGAAGCGCATCAGGTAATTGAGCGGCTTGCCGCCCGGCACCAGGTAGTTTTCCGTGAGCACCTCGAGCCAGTCGACCCGCGGGCGATCGGCGAGGATCGCCTCGTAGTGATCGACCCGAAGGCCCAAGCCGAAACCGAGGGATGGACGGGTCAGCATGTGTGCATCTCGCGCGGGGCGCGATTGTAGCGCGCGCACCCATACAGTGGACCGGGGATCGGGCTACTGGATTGCCAGCGCCCTGCCGACCCCTTGAAATGTGGCACTCCCGGATCGATTACACTCCACTCGCCCGCGTCTGCCTCAAGTACCCCGCGACTCACTCAGCTGACGGTGCAGGAATGACCGATGCTTCCGGTGACGCCATCCTCGTGCGTGGCGCGCGCCAGAACAATCTCAAGAATCTCGATCTCGACATCGCGCTGAACGAGCTCGTGGTCGTGACGGGCGTGTCCGGCTCGGGCAAGTCGTCGCTCGTCTTCGACACGCTGTACGCGGAAGGCCAGCGCCGCTACGTCGAGACGTTCTCGCCGTATGCGCGGCAGTTCCTCGACCGCATGGACAAGCCGCAGGTGGATTCCATCGCCGGCATCCCGCCGGCGATTGCCATCGACCAGACGAACCCGGTGCGCACCTCGCGCTCGACCGTCGGCACGATGACCGAGCTCAACGACCATCTGAAGCTCCTCTATGCGCGCGCGGCACAGCTCTACTGCCGCCGCTGCGGCGAGCCGGTGCGGCGCGACAGCACCGAGAGCATCTACGCAGATCTCAGCGCACGCGCGCAGGCAGCGGGCGACCCGCGCCTGGTGCTCTCCTTCCCCGTACCCGTGCCGGCGAACTTCACCGAGAGCGAGGTGCGTGAGCTGCTCGCGCGGCAGGGGTACACGCGTTATCTCGACTCAGCGCCGCCACCCCCGGCGGCACCCGCACCCGGTGCGCCGCCGGCACGCGGCAAGGGCCGCGGGAAGCGCGCGCGCGGCGCGCCGGGCGCGCCGCCGCAGGTGCTCGAGGTGGTGCAGGACCGGCTGCGCGCGGGGAATGCCGAACGCGGCCGGGTGCTCGAGTCGCTCGAGGCGGCGCTCAAGGTCGGCCGCGGCCGCGTGAACCTCCACGTGGTCGATGAGGCGGATCCGCCCAACGTGCTCGCCAGCTGGCGCTATTCGAGCGAGCTGCACTGCGCGCACTGCAACCTCTCATACCGCGAGCCGACGCCGAGCGAGTTCTCCTTCAACTCCCCGCTCGGCGCCTGCGATACCTGCCGCGGCTTCGGCCGCACCATCGGCATCGACTACGGCCTCGTCATTCCGGACGAGAGCAAGTCGCTGCGCGGCGGGGCGCTCAAGCCCTGGCAGAGCAAGTCCTACGCCGAGTGCCAGCAGGACCTGGAGAAATTCGCGAGGCTGCGCGGCATTCCACTCGACGTGCCGTGGCGCGACCTCACCGCCGAGGCGCGCAAGTGGGTGCTCGAGGGCGAGGGCGCCTGGAGCCGCAAGGTCTGGTATGGAGCCAGGCGCTTTTTCGCCTGGCTCGAGACACGCGCCTACCGCATGCACGTGCGCGTGCTGTTGTCGCGCTACCGCGCCTACACGCCCTGTACGGCGTGCGCCGGGGCGCGCCTGAAGACCGAGGGGCTGCTGTGGCGCATCGGCAGCCGCGAGCTCGCCGCGGCGGCGCTCGACGGTCGGCCACCGTTTCGCCCCGCGGGCACGGAGTGGAGCGCGCAGAGGCTCGCCACGCTTCCCGGGCTCTCGATCCACGACCTGATGCTGCTGCCGGTGGAGCGCGCGAGCGAATTCTGCGCACGGCTGACGCTCCCGCAGCCCCTCGATGAGGCGACCGATCTCCTCCTCGGGGAAATCCGCGGCCGGTTCCGCTATCTCGCCGACGTGGGACTCGGGTACCTGACGCTCGACCGGCAGTCGCGCACGCTCTCGGGCGGGGAAGTGCAGCGCATCAACCTCACCACTGCGCTCGGCACTTCGCTCGTCAATACGCTGTTCGTGCTGGATGAGCCCTCGATCGGGCTGCACCCGCGCGACATGCAGCGCGTCATCGGCGTCATGAAGCGTCTGCGGGATGCGGGTAACTCGCTGGTCGTGGTCGAGCACGACCCGCAGATCATGCTCGAGGCCGACCGCATCCTCGACTTAGGTCCCGGCGCCGGCGAGCGCGGCGGGCAGATCGTCTTCTACGGGAGTCCGGCGGAGCTGCGCGCCCGTACCGGCTCCCTCACGGGCGACTACCTGAGCGGCCGCAAGACGGTGGTACCGCCGGCGCGCAGTCCGGCCGCGCCGCGCGCCAGCTCCGCCGACGCTGGCGTCATCGCCGAGGCGCGCTCCAATCGCTGGCTCGAGCTCAAGGGCGCGAACGAGCACAACCTCAAGAACGTCGACGCGCGCATTCCGCTCAAACGCCTGGTGTGCGTCACCGGCGTCTCCGGCTCGGGCAAGTCGACGCTGGTCGAGGACGTGCTCTACCCCGCCCTCCTCAAGTACCGCGGCAAGCCGACCGAGGCGCCGGGCCAGTTCACCGGACTTGCGGGCGCCGAGCTGATCGACGACGTGGTGATGGTCGACCAGAACCCGATCGGCCGCACGACGCGCTCCAACCCCGCGAGCTACGTCGGCGCGTTCGATGCGATCCGCGCGCTCTACGCCGCCGAGCCCGCCGCCCAGGAACGCAAGTACACCGCCGGCACCTTCAGCTTCAACTCCGGCAACGGCCGCTGTCCGACCTGCAGCGGCAACGGCTTCGAGCACGTCGAGATGCAGTTCCTCTCGGACGTGTACCTGCGCTGCCCGGACTGCAACGGCCGGCGCTACCGCGACGAGGTACTCGACATCCGCCGTGAGGGAGCCGACGGCCGCCGCGCCAGCATCGCGCAGGTGCTCGAGATGACCGTGACCGAGGCCGGCGCGTTCTTCGCCGACGTACCGGAAGTCGCCGTGCGGCTCGCGCCGCTCACCGACGTCGGACTCGAATATCTCAAGCTCGGCCAGCCGGTGCCGACGCTCTCGGGCGGCGAGGCGCAGCGCCTGAAGCTCGCCGGCCACCTCGCCGCGGCCGGCTCGGTACTCTCGAGCACCACCCACAAGGGGAAGCTGTTCCTCTTCGACGAGCCCACGACCGGACTGCACTTCGAGGACGTCGCCAGGCTCCTGCGGGCATTCAGGAAGCTGCTCGCCGCGGGGCATTCGCTGCTCGTCATCGAGCACAACCTCGACGTCATCGGCGCCGCCGACTGGATCATCGATCTGGGTCCCGAGGGCGGTGAGCGCGGCGGGCAGATCGTCTGCGCCGGAACGCCGGCCGAGATCTGCGCCGCACCCGGCTCGCACACCGGCCGCGCGCTCGCCTCGTACCGCGCCGCGCTCGCCGGCGCGCAGCCGATCGCGACCGAAGTGACGCCGCTGGCCGCGGTCGCCGAGCCGCGCGCGGCCTACGGCAACGGGCGCGGCCGCAACGCGGTCGTCATCCACAACGCACGCGAGCACAATCTCAAGGGGATCGACGTCGAGATCCCGCGCGATCGCTTCACGGTCATCACCGGCGTCTCGGGCTCGGGCAAGTCGACGCTCGCCTTCGACATCCTCTTCAATGAAGGACAGCGGCGCTATCTCGAGTCGCTGAATGCCTATGCGCGGCAGTTCGTGCAGCCGGCCGCGCGCCCCGACGTCGATGCCATCTTCGGCATCCCCCCGACGGTGGCCATCGAGCAGCGCACCAGCCGCGGTGGTCGCAAGAGCACCGTGGCGACGCTCACCGAGATCTACCACTTCATGCGGCTGCTGTACGTGAAGCTCGGCACGCAGTACTGCCCCGACTGCGACGTCGCCATCGAGCCGCAGAGCGCGGAGTCGATCGCCGCGCGGCTGCTGCGCGACTACCGCGGCAAGTCGATCACGCTGCTCGCGCCGCTGGTGCTGGCGCGCAAGGGCTACTACACCGATCTCGCCAAATGGGCGCACAAGAAGGGCTTTCGCGCCTTGCGCGTCGACGGCGAGCTCACGCCGACCGCTCCCTGGCCGCGCCTGTCGCGCTTCCGCGAGCACACCATCGAGCTGCCGGTGGCGGACCTCACGGTCGGCGCCAAGACCGACGCGGCGCTGCATCGCGAGCTCGCGCGCGCGCTCGACTTCGGCAAGGGACTGGTGCACGTGCTCAACGTGAAGTCCGGCACCGTCACGGTGTTCTCCACCAGGCGCGCCTGCCCCGCGTGCGGGCGCAGCTTCGCCGAGCTCGATCCGCGGCTCTTCTCCTTCAATTCGCGTCACGGCTGGTGCGCGAGCTGCTACGGCACCGGCGTCGAGATGCCGGGGTTCGATGCCGAGCAGTCGGGCGAGGAGCTATGGTGGAACGACTGGTATGAGCGCGACCCCGCGCCCTGCGGCGCCTGCCACGGGGAGCGGCTGAACCCGGTCGCGCTCAACGTGCGCTTCCGCGCGCGCTCGATCGCCTCGCTCGCCGCCGACCCGGTCGCCGCGAGCGCGGCGTTTTTCGCCGGGCTGCGCTTGAAGCCGCGCGAGCGCGCCATCGCCCGCGACCTGCTGGCCGAGATCCGCGCGCGACTGAAGTTCCTGGCGCGTGTCGGCCTCGCCTACCTGCAGCTCGATCGCTCCGCGCCGACGCTCTCGGGCGGCGAGGCGCAGCGCATCAGGCTCGCCGCGCAGCTCGGCTCGAACCTCCAGGGCGTGTGCTACGTGCTCGATGAGCCCACCATCGGGCTGCATCCGCGCGACAACCGCATCCTGCTCGACTCGCTCGCCGAGCTCGCCGGACACCGCAATACGCTGGTGGTGGTCGAGCACGACGAGGAGACCATCCGCCGCGCCGACCACGTGCTCGACCTGGGGCCCCAGGCGGGCGTGCGCGGCGGCGAGCTCGTCGGCGCCGGTACGGTGCGCGACCTCATCGCCAACCCGCGCTCGATCACCGGGCGCTTCCTGCGCGAGCCGCTGCTGCATCCCGCGCGCCCGCACCGCCCGGTGGACGCGCACACGGCGCACCTCACGCTCGAGCGCGTCACGCTGCACAACCTGCGGGGGAGCGATGTGCGCATTCCGCTCGGGCGGCTGGTGGTGATCACGGGCGTCTCGGGCTCGGGCAAGTCGACCGTGGCGCGCGACGTGCTGTACGCGAATCTCAGGCGCCTGCTCGGGGCCGAGCAGCGCGGCCGGCGGCGCCGGCGCACCAACGGCGGCGCGCCGCTCGGCTGCGCCGCGGTGCGCGGGGTCGAGCACCTGGGGCGCGTGCTCGAGGTCGATCAGACGCCGATCGGCAAGACGCCGCGCTCCTGTCCCGCCACCTACATCGGACTGTGGGACGAGGTGCGGCGCATCTTCGCCGGCACCACCGAGGCGCGCATCCGCGGCTACACCGCCAGCCGCTTCTCCTTCAACACCGCCGGCGGCCGCTGCGAGGCCTGCGAAGGCCAGGGTGTGAAGACCATCGAGATGAGCTTCCTGCCCGACGTCAAGGTGCTGTGCGACGTGTGCGGCGGCAAGCGCTTCAATGCCGAGACGCTCGCCGTGCTGTGGCGCGGGAAGAGCATCGGCGACGTGCTGGCGATGGACGTCGATGATGCGGTGGAGTTCTTCGCGGCCCACGCGCGCGTGCACCGCGCGCTCAAGCTCCTGCAGGACGTGGGACTCGGCTATCTCACGCTCGGACAGCCGAGTCCGACGCTCTCGGGCGGCGAGGCGCAGCGCATCAAGCTGGTGGCCGAGCTCTCCAAGGTGCGCGAGCAGGCCGCGGGGGGCCTGCGCCCGGCGGCGAAGCAGACCCTCTACGTGCTCGATGAGCCGACGGTGGGACTGCACATGGCGGACGTCGAAAAGCTGATCCAGGTGCTGCACCGGCTGGTCGCCGCCGGCAACAGCGCGGTCGTGGTGGAGCACAACCTCGACGTGATGGCCGAGGCCGACTGGATCATCGACTTAGGTCCCGAAGCGGGCGACGGCGGCGGCCGCATCGTCGCGCAGGGAGCGCCGGCCCAGATCGCGCGCCGCGCCCGCACATCGCACACCGGCCGGGTGCTGGAAGATTTCCTGCGCGAAAGAACCACGACCGAAGCTCCTGCTACGCGCTGACGCGCCCGCGGTAGTACGCTTGCGCCTCAATGGCCCACGACCTCATCTGCTGGAAGTGCGGTGCGGCGCTCGCCGCGCTCAGCCTGCCGCTGCGGCGCCTGGACGAGTGCCCGAAGTGCCGCGCGGAGCTGCACGTGTGCCGCATGTGCGTCGACTACGATACGCGCGTCGCCAAGCATTGCCGCGAGCCGACGGCGGAAGAGGTGAGCGACAAGACGCGCGCGAATTTCTGCGACCACTTCAAGCCGCGCGCCGCGGCCTACATTCCCCCCAACACCGCGGAAGTCGACAAGTCGCGCGCCGAGCTCGACAAGCTGTTCGGCAAGCGCTGACGCGGGCGAGCGGGGGCTACTGCTTCTTCACGCGCTCGCTGAGGCGATCGAGCAGCCGCGAGAACGGCGAGTTCTTCTGCACCTCGACCTGCAGGTGCCGCACGCCCGTGTCGTTGACGATCTCGCCGCGGTCATCCTCGATGGTGAGCTGCGTCGCGCCGAGAATCTCCAGCGTCTCCTCGAGCGTGTGTCCGCCGCGGCGTTCGCGCGCGCCGACCCTGCCGGGAGCGCGGGTGCGGCCGGCGGCCGGCCCCCCGGGAGCGCGCCCCGGTGCCGGCGGCTTCGCGCCGGGCTTCGCCGCCAGCGGCCGCGCCGCCGGCAGCTGCAGATCCCGGTCGTTGTCGATGAGCTTGAACTCCTCGGGCTCGAGGCGCCGCGGCGCATCGGGGATGATGGCGAGCGTGGCCGCCACCTTCTCGTCGTCGGTGGCGCGGCCGCGCTCCTGCGGGCTCACCGGTACGACCGCGACCGAGCCGAACTCCGAGCGCACGTAGTAGGCGACCTGCTTGGCGGAGATCGCGTCGCTGAAGAACCCGAGCCGCAGCCCATACCAGCGGCGGCCTTCGCGGCTGCCTTCGACCGTATAAAGAGTGTAGGCGCTGAAAATCGCGAGCGGCGGCACCTTGCCGAGGTCGACCGGTTGCACCGACCACTGCAGCTGCACCGCGAACCACACCGGCGCGTTGTTGACGACCGCTTCCTTGAGCGCGCGGCGCGTGCCGGTGTCGTCGGGCTTGAGCAGCGGGATGTTGCTTGCCGGGGCATCCGGGGACTTTTCCGCATCGTCCGGGCGCCGGTCCTCGAGGACCCGCAGCACCTGGGTATCCGTGAGCGAAGCACCCGCCGGGGGCGCGGCGTTGCGCGGCGGCGCCGGCATCTGCATCAGGCGCGTCTCGCCGGTGGCGCTGGTCTCGCCGAGCGCCGCGAGCACTTCGCGCACGTTGGAATCATTCAGCGCGGGCCGGGCGACCCTCGCCGGTGAGCTCGCAGGGACGCTGGCGCGCGGCGCCGGAGCCGGCGGCTGCGGGCGCACCGGTGCCGCCGCGGCCGCTCGTGCAGGCGCGGGCGCAGCGGGGCGTGCGGGGGCGGCAGCCCGCTGGGGTGCAGCAGCGCGCGGGGGAGCAGCGCCACGCGCGGGCACAGCGGCGCGCGCCGGCGCGTTGCTGGAGGCAGCGGGAGCCGGGCGCACCACGGCTGCCGCCTTGCGCGCGGCGGGCGCGGCCGGGGCGGCGCGCACGACAGGCGCGGCGGGCGGGGCCTGACGGGCCGCGGGTGCGGCGGGCGCACGGGGTGCGACCGCGGCGCGGGCGAGGGGTGCGCGGGCAGCGACCGGCGGGGCGGCATGCACCACCGGCACCCGCACCGAAGCGGGCGGACCGGCCGGCCGCGCGGGCGGCGCAGCGGGGCGTGCGACTACGGGAGCGAGGGCGCGCGGCGCGGCCGGCTGCGCAGCAGGCGCGGCGATCCGGGTCTGCGGGCCGGCGGCGTGCTGAGCCTGCGCCGCGGCGGCAGCGGCGGCCCGCTCACGGAGCTTGCGGCCCGGTGCCTCACCGGCCCAGGCGCCGGGATAGATCTCGCGCACGACGTTCAGCCATTCCTCGGCCTCGGCGAGCGTCGCGAAATAACCCATGTGGAGGCGGAAACGCTCGCGACCTTCCTCGAAGCGGCGACTGACGAAGAAGTTGAAGCGCTTGAGCTCGGGGAGCTCGGTCTGCGCGAGCGCCATCGGCGTGCTGGACGAGCACAGGTTAAGAACGAACGGGCCGTTCGCCGCGGCGGGCGGTCCCGTTTCTCCCTGAGCGGCTCCCGACATGGAGTCGGCAGCCAATTCTGGCATTGGTGTCATAGCTTCCCCGGAATCCGGCCTCGATCAAATCCCTGATAACGTCCCCGGAACAACAGGACTTTAGGGATTCGCGACGGGGAAGGGAGGTGCGAGCGTCGCGCTTTTAACTGCGCGATCGTGGCAGCCCCGCCGTCGTGGAACCTTAAAGTCCGTTAGACCGGTGGCTTTGCGTCCCCGTCTTTCGACGGGTTTGCCCTTATCACGCGCTCAGTGTCAAAGCGTCGCCGTTTGCAGTCAAGAGCTTGGGGCGAACTTTTGAACTTGATAATCGACATATGGTGCATTGCCGCGACGCGGCCGCACTTTATGTCTCAATGCGGCGACGCACCGGTGGAAATACCGCCCCAAAAGCGGCCCGCGCCCGCCACGCGCGCCCGGTAATAACCGCCCTCGCCGAGCTCCCCGTACGCGACCGCGCCGCCGGCGCGCGGCGCGTGCACGAAGCGTCCGCCGCCCACGTAGACGCCAACATGATCGACGTGGCGCGAGTGGACGCGGAAAAAAATGAGGTCCCCGGGCGCAAGCGCCGAAAACGGCACCGGGAGCGCGGCGTGCCGCTGCTCCCTCGCGGTGCGCGGGATCGCCAGCCCCACGCGCGCGTGCACGTACAGCGCGAGCCCGCTGCAGTCGAAACCGGCGGCGTCGGCGCCGCCGAACTGGTAGGGCGTGCCGACCAGCGAGACCGCGAGCGCGGCCATTGCGGCTCCGGTATCGGGCGGCGGCGCGGCGCGGTGCGGCGGCGCCGCGCAGGCCGCGAGCAGCAGCGCCGCGACCAGCAGCGCCCCCGCGGCGAATGCCCGCGGCGCCCGGCGCATCAGCGGGCGCGGGCGGCCTTGCGCTCGGGCGGCGCGGCGCCGCGTGCGGGTGTGAGTCGTGCGAGCGCGCGGATGCCCGGATTCACGTAACGCTGCACGCCCTTGCGTCCCGAGCGCGTGGCCCCGAGCAGCGCCGCCGCCACGTCGCGCGCCGAGATCGCGCGCAGCGCGGCGCGCTTGCCGGTGAGGAAGGGATTCACCAGCGGCATGAACAGCATCGCCGCGAGCTCGAGCGGGCGCATCTCGTGCCGCCAGCCGAGCAGCACGCCCGGCTGCAGGATGTCGAGCGCCGCGAAGCCGACGCCCTCGAGCTCCTCCTCCATTTCGCCCTTGGTGCGCAGGTAGAAGTTGCGCGAACGCGGGTCGGCGCCCGCGCTCGACATGACCACGAAGCGCTGCGCCTTGGCGGCGAGCGCCGTGCGCGCGAAGGCCACGACGTAATCGACGTCGACCTCGCGGAAATTCTCACGCGAGCCGGCGCGGCGGATGGTCGTGCCGAGGCAGCACAACGCGACGTCGCACGTCACGCCCTGCAGCTGCGTCTCCATGCGGTCGAACTGCACGATGCGGTTGGCGAGACGCGCGTGCTCGCGTGCGAGCGGACGGCGCGTCACGGCGATCACGCGCCCGAAGTCGGGCGCTGCCAGCAAGGCGTCGAGCAGATAGCCGCCGGTAAGGCCGCTCGCGCCGGCGAGCAGCGCGACCCTGGTCTGGCCGTTTGACATCGGTATCCCCCGTGACCGGGCAAGCGTTTTCCGCGGCGGAGCTTAGCGAGAGCGCGTGCGCCGCGGCAACTCAACATTGCTTACAAGCGGTTTTCCTACAAGCCGAGCCGCAGCTGGCCGCCGGCGGGGACCGGAGGCGTGAAGCGCGCGGTGTCGAGGGCGCCGCGGCCGGGGGAGTTCAGTCCGAGGCGCTGGCAGGCGAGCCGGAAGCGGTTGCGCAGCAGCAGCGCGTACGGCCCGGTGCCGCGCATGCGCGAGCCGAAATTGGGGTCGTTGTCGCGCCCGCCGCGCATCGCGTGGATGAGCGACATGACGTGCGCGGCGCGGTCGGGATAGTGCGCGGCGAGCCACTCGCGGAAGAGGTCCTTGACCTCGTAGGGCAGCCGCAGCAGCACGTAGCCCGCCCAGCGGGCCCCCGCGGCGGCGCACGCCTCGAGAATGCGCTCCATTTCGTGGTCGGTGATGGCCGGAATCACCGGCGCCACCATGACGCCGCAGGGTACGCCCGCCGCGGCGAGTGCCGCGAGCGTGCGCACGCGCGCCGCCGGCGCCGCCGCGCGCGGCTCGAGCTTGCGCTTCAGGTCGTCGTCGAGGCTCGTGACGGTCATCGCGACGCTCACCAGATTGTCACGCGCGAGCGAGGTGAGGAGGTCGAGATCGCGCAGCACCAACGTGTGCTTGCTGAGAATCGCGACCGGATGCCGCGTCCGCTCCAGCACTTCGAGGATCGAGCGGGTGACCTTCATGTGGCGCTCGTCCGGCTGGTAGGCGTCGGTGTTGATGCCGAGCATGATCGGCTTGCAGACATAGCCGGGGCGCGACAGCTCCTCTTCCAGCCGCTTCGCAGCGTCGACCTTGTAGAAGAGCCGGGTCTCGAAATCGATGCCGGGTGAAAGTCCGAGGTAAGCGTGGGTCGGACGCGCGAAGCAAAAAATGCAACCTGAGGAACAGCCTCGATAAGGGTTGATCGACCGATCGAATCCAACATCCGGCGAGTCGTTGGTGGTGATGATGCCGCGCGCCTTATCCGGCTCGAGCGTCGTCGCAATCGAGTCCGGCTCCTCCTCCAGGTACCAGCCGTCGTCCACCGCATCGATCGCGCGCGACTCGAAGCGTCCCGGCGGATTGGAGAGAGCCCCGCGGCCCTTCAGGGCCCGGGGGCGGGAATTCATGCGGGTCATGCGCTGACTGTACGCCCATACAGTAGCGTGGTAAAGCGCTATAACAAACTGATTTAATTACTAATATCTCGTATCCAGGCCGAAACCCCGGGGCTCCTGGGTGGCGCGGCGGGGCTCGGCTTAGCGCCTACTTCACCAGCCGCAGGGCGAACGGATAGCGGTACGACACGCCCTCGCTCGCCTTGATGGCGGCGATGATGGTGAGCGCGAGCCAGGCGGAGAACAGCGCGATGCCGAGCAGCACGCCGATGAAGATGAACACCGCCACCCAGCAGACGGCGGCCGCGATCGACACCGAGATGTTGAAGTTGAGACTCTCGAGCGCCTGCTCGCCGACGAACGCCGAGCGCCCGCGCCAGCTGTGCCACACGAGCAGCGGCCCGACCACGTTGCCGATCAGCGGCACCACCAGGCCACCGAAGGCCGCGAGGTGCGCCAGCATGCCCCAGGTGCGCTCGTTCTCGGTCGGCGCCGCGGCGGGCGCCGGATCTGCGCCGGACTCGCTCATGTGAATCCTCCCTCGTGCCAACGCAGCGATGTCCGCCGAAATCGCCGCAGGCGATTTTGGCCAATCAATTCAGTGCAGCCTGGAGCGATAGCGGATCGTGACTCCGTAACTGCGGCCGGGCTCGGCATAGTATGCGGCCGTTTGGTAGCTGCGGTCGAAGAGGTCGGCCGCCCGCGCTTCGAGCGTCCAGTCGCTGCCGAGCCGCCACTGGGTGAGGAGATCAACCGTCAGGTAGCCGCCCATCGGCAGCGTGTTGGCAAGGTCGTCGTAGCGGCGGCCCTGCCAGCGTGCCACGACGGCGAACGAGCCGCCGGCATTGGCGGCATCGCCCGTGTGCACCAGGCGGCGCACGGTGAGGCTCGCGTTCTGCTGCGCGCGGCGCGGCAGCAGGTCGTCGTACTCGGGACCGGGGGAGATGTTGAGGGGCTCGAGCCCGGTCAGCTGCCCGGCGAGTACCCAGTCGGCACTGTGCCAGTCGCCCTGCAGCTCGACGCCGCGGATGCGCGCCTTATCGATGTTGAGCGGCAGGAAAGTCAGCGGATCGAGCGAGATCTCGTTATCGATGGTCGTCTGGTAGGCGTGCAGCGACCAGCGGAAAGCCGCGCCTTCGCCATCGAGCCCGGCCTCGTAGGACTCGGAAGTCTCGGGCTTGAGATCGGGGTTGCCGAAGCCCGGGAAGTAGAGCTCATCGAAAGTCGGCGCACGGAATGCCGAGCCCCAGGTGGCGACGAAGCGCACGCCGTCGCCGAGTTTGCGCGTGATCCCTAAGTTCCCGGTCCAGTGATCGCCGAACTGCTCGTTGTCCTCGTAGCGCGCTCCCGCGAGCGCCGACCAGTCGCCGAGATCCACGTGCAGCTCGCTGAACACCGCGCGCGTGGTGCGCGAGGTCACCTCGAAGGGCGTGTCGCTATCGACGTGCACGTCCTCGTAGTCGAGGCCGCTGATGAGCTTGAAGAGCGAGCCGAGCTTGCCGTCGGCCTGCAGGCTCGCCGTGTTGCGCACCGTGTCGAAGGTGCCGACCGGGGTCGGGTCGAGGAAGTCGCGCTCGTCGTCCTCGTCGCGCCCGGCCATCAGGCGCAGGTGCCAGCTGCCGCCGAGCGCCTGATCGAGATGCGCGGTGTAGACCTTCTCTTCGAAGTCCAGCCGGTTATCGAACCCGTCGCCATCGAAGGCCGTCCAGCCGTGCGTATAGAGCACGTCGGCGGATGCGGTGAGGGTAGCGGAGAGGCGCACGCCGGCACTGAGCGAGCCGGAGCGATTCTGGTGGCCGTCGGGCACCTGCGGAGCGGCCGGATCGAAGCAGCCCGCTGCGCCTGAGGGCAGGCAGGCGGGGATGCCGGCCGTGGTGAGCACGTCGCCCGAAACGCTGCCCCAGGCCTCACTGCCGCGCGCCGCAAGGTAGCCGGTGAACTGGTGCGTGTCGTAGCTGCCGGTCATGGCGCTGCCGCCGAGCGTCACGCCCGGGTCGCTCGCCTGGCGGGTGAAGATCTGGATGACGCCGCCGACCGCGTCCGAGCCGTAGAGCGTCGAACGCGGCCCGCGCACCACCTCGATGCGATCGATCTGCTCGAGCGGAACGATCTCGAAAGGCGCGCTACCGAGCGTGGCGGAGCCGACCCGCACGCCGTCGATCAGCAGCAGCGTGTGATCGGAGTCGGCGCCGCGGATGAACACCGAGCTCTGCTGGCCGAGCCCGCCGGAGGCGTCGACGTTGATGCCGGCGAGATCGGCGAGCAGATCCTGCACCGAGAGCACCTGGCGCGCCTCGATGTCGGCACGCGTCAGCACCGAGACCGAGAACAGCGACTGATCCTCGGGCTCCGGCACACGCGAGGCGGTGACGATGACCTGCTGCAGCTGATCGGGCGAGGCCGGCGCTGCGGGCGGCGTCAGCTGACCCCAGGCCGCCGGAGCGAAGGAAACGAACAGCAAAGCCACGCGGACCGGCGCGCGGCGCGAGATGAGACCCTGCGACATGACGAGCTCCTCAAAGGCACACACCCGTGCGCGTTGCACGTCGCTTCGAGGAGCTGGCAGGTCTGCGCTGCAGAGCGCATACCGCAAGACCAGCGTCGCCCGCCGCGACGTCCAACGGTGATGCGCGAGGCCGGTCTCCGGGCTCTCGAGTCGGAGGCTTGCGCCTCCTCGGTGGATCGCCTTCCCGCACCCTTTCGGACGCAGTGGCGAGTGATCCGCCTCAACTCGATTACCGTTGCGGGGGCAGCGCCGGGTTTGGACGAATCCGCACCGGACTTCCCGTTTTACTCGTTCCCTTGCGGGGCGAGCACCTCACGCCGCGCGAAGCGTGCCTGCACCCCCGAGCGCCGTCAAGGCATCCCCGGCGCACGCCGCGTGGCATGATCGCACCCCCGTGAAGCCCCTCGAGAACGACACCGCCCCCGTGCCACTCGGCACCGCCGCCGAGCTCCTCGGCTACCTGGCGGTGGCGCCGCTGCTGGCGTGTCTCGCCGCCGTCGTGGCGCTGCCCGGCTACGCCGCCCATGAGCTGGCGCAGCGCGCCTCGATCGCCTGGGGCGCGGTGCTGCTCGCCTGCGGCGGCGCGGTGCACTTCGGGCTCGCGCTCGCCGGGCGCCTGCCCGCCACGGCGGCGCGCACTGCGGCGGCGGCGCTGCCGGCGCTGGCCGCGGCGGCGGCGGTGCTCATCGGCGGACAGCACGCGCTCGCGTTGCTCACCGTGGCCGTCGGCCTTTTCTGGCTGTACGAGCACCGCGTGCTCGGCCCGCAGCTGCCGCCCGCATACCTCACCCTGAAGCGAAACCTGAGCCTCGCGACGGCGACACTGCTCGCGCTCACCATGATCGCCTGCGACGCGGCGGGGCTGCTCTGATGAGCGAGGACTTCCTCTCCGCACCGTGGCTGCGGCGCCTCGTCACGGTGGCGCTGCTCGCCGGGCTGGTGCTGCTCGGCTTCCTGGTGCTCGATCCCTTCATCGTGCCGATCGTGTGGGCCGCGATCCTCGCCTTCGTGACCTGGCCGGGCTACGTGTGGCTGATCGGCAAGTGCCGCGGCCGCGCCACCGTCGCGGCGCTGGCCATGACCGCAGTGGTCAGTGTCGCGGTGATCGCGCCGATCGCCTGGCTCGCGGTGGTGGTGCGTTTCGAGCTGGTGCATGCCTACCACGCAACGCAGTCGCTGCTCGCCGACGGCACCCTGCCCCCGGCGATCCTGAAGCTCCCGTGGATCGGCGACCAGTTGCGCGACCTGGCGGCTCGCGCCGCGCAGGACCCGCACGCCCTCGGCGCCGAGCTGCGCAACATCACCGACCATTCGCTCGAGCAGATCGGCCATGTGGTCGGCAACATCGGCCGCAACGTCGCGAAGCTCCTGCTCACCGTGATCAGCCTGTTCTTCGTGTACCGCGACGGCGCGCGCATCGCCGCGCAGCTGGCGAGGGCGCTCGAGCAGATGCTCGGCCCGCGCGTGGACAACTACCTCGAGGCGATCGGCCGGACGGTGAAGGCGGTGGTCTACGGCCTGGTGCTCGCGGCCGTGGTGCAGGGTGTGCTGGTCGGCCTCGGCTACTGGGCCGCCGGCGTCGGCGCGCCGGTGTTCCTGGCCGCGCTCACCACCGTGTGCGGCCTCATCCCGTTCGCGGCTCCGGCGATCTGGGCGTGCGCGACGGCGTGGCTGCTGCTCGAGGGCAACACGGTCGCCGGGATCTTTCTCCTCATCTGGGGTGGCGCGGTGATGGGCTGGACCGATCACGTCGTGCGGCCGTTCCTCATCAGCCGCGAAGCGCAGATCCCGTTCCTGGTGGTGCTGTTCGGCGTGCTCGGGGGACTCGCGGCCTTCGGGCTCGTGGGACTGTTCATCGGCCCGGTGATCCTGGCGGTGCTGCTCGCCATCTGGCGCGAATGGCAGCACGAGAGCCGGGCTGGTTAATTGGCCGAAATCGCAGGAAGCGATTTCGGCGGACATTACTTCGATTGCCGCCGGCAAAAGGCGCGGCTTTTGCCGGCTGCGCATCAGAGAGCGATTTCGTCCCGTCTAACCAGACAAAAACATCCGGTAGGCCGGATTTGCGGTCTCCTCCACGTAGGCGTAGTGCAGCTCGCCCAGGTGCCCGAGGAAGTCGGCGCGCTCGGCGGGCGGCACCTGGATGCCGGCCAGCACGCGACCGTAGTCCGAGCCGTGATTGCGGTAGTGGAACAGGCTGATGTTCCAGCGCGCGCCGATCGCCTGCAGGAACTTCAGCAGCGCGCCCGGACGCTCCGGGAATTCGAAGCGATACAGCAGCTCGTCGCTCGAGGCCGCGCGCGTGCCCGCCGACCATGTAGCGCACGTGCAGCTTCGCCATCTCGTTGTCGGTCATGTCGGTCACCGTGATAGCCGGCGGCGCGCAGCTGTGCGGCGATCACGTCTCGTCTCGGCGCGTCCGCTGCGCCAGCGCGAGGCCGACGAAGATCTGCGCGCGCGTCGCGTGCCTGCGTAGCGGTAGTTGAACTCGGTGACGCTGCGCCGGCCGAGCGTCTCGCAGAAGCGCAGGAAGCTGCCCGGCTGCTCCGGGATCTCCACCGCGAACAGCGCCTCGCGCTCGCCGCCGAGATCGGCGCGCTCGGCGACGTGGCGCAGCCGGTCGAAATTCATGTTGGCGCCGCTGTTGATCGCGACCAGGCGCTTGCCGCGCCAGCCCTCGCGCGCCACGTACTGCTTGAGTGCCCGCGACCGCCAGCGCCCCGGCCGGCTCGACGATCGAGCGCGTGTCCTCGAAGATGTCCTGGATGGCGGCGCAGATCTCGTCGGTGTCGACCAGCAGCACCTCGTCGACGTAGCTCGCGGCACAGCGCGAAGGTCTCCTCGCCCACGCGCCGCACCGCGACGCCGTCGGCGAACATGCCGACGCGCTCGAGCGTCACGCGCTTGCCGGCGCGCGAGCGATTCGTACATCGCGGCCGCGTCGTCGGCTCGACGCCGATGATCCGGACCGCCGGATAGAGGTACTTGACGTAGACGCGCGATGCCGGCGATCAGCCCGCCGCCGCCGACCGGCACGAAGATGGCGTCGACTCGCCCGCCGCGTCTGGCGCAGGATCTCGACCGCGATCGTGCCCTGTCCGGCGATCACGTCCGGATCGTCGAAGGGATGCACGAACACCAGGTTGCGCTCGCGCGCCAGGGCGAGCGCGTGCTCGTAGGCGGCGTCGTAATCGTCGCCGTGCAGCACGCACCTCGCCGCCGAGATCGAGCACCGCCTGCACCTTGATGTGCGGGCGTGGTCACGCGGCATCACGATCACCGCGGGGATGCCGCGGCGGCGCGCCGCGAGCGCCACGCCCTGCGCATGGTTGCCGGCCGAGGCGCAGATCACGCCGCGCGCCGCGGCCGCATCCGACGAGGTGCGCGATCTTGTTGTAGGCACCGCGCAGCTTGAAGGAGAACACCGGCTGCAGGTCCTCGCGCTTCAGCAGCACCTCGTTGCCGAGGCGGCGCGACAGGCGCGGCGCCGGCTCGAGCGGCGACTCGATCGCCACGTCGTAGACGCGCGCCTTGAGGATCTTCTCGATGTAGGGACTCGCCATTGAAGGCGAGCTTAGCGAACGCAGCGTGTCCCTGTCAGCGCTTCTCGCCGGTGCGGCGCAGCGCGAAACGGTACTCGCTGCGCCCGATACACACCTGGTCGCCGTCCCTGAGCATCTGCCGCGTGATGCGCCGGCCGTTGACCAGCACGCCGTTGGTGCTGTTCAGGTCCTCGATGATGGTGTGCGCGGGTCCGGCGAGGATCACGGCGTGATGGCGGCTGATGTACTTGGCGTCGATCTGCAGGTCGTTGTCCGGGGTGCGGCCGATGCTGGTCTTGCGGGCCAGCACGTGTACCACCTCGCGCCCGCCGTCCGACCGGATCAGGAGCCGCGCCGCGCCGTCCGGGGGCGGCTCGCGCACCGGGCCCGCCGCGGCCTCGGCGACTGCCGCCGCCTCGCGCAGCGCCAGGTGGGTATCGGTGTCGATATGGGCCGCGCGGGTCTCCTCCAGCGTGTGGCGCCACTGCTGGTTGGCCTTCTCGAGCTCCGAGACGCGCACGTTGCGGCCGCGCAGCTGCGACTCGAGGCGCGTGATCGTATCCTCGGCGGCGCGCAGGTCCGCCTCCAGCTCCTGGGTGCGGACCATGTCCGCTTCCGCGGCGCTCTGCAGCGTGCGCAGCATGTCCGCCTGTTCGGCCACGCGCTCCTCGAGCTGCTTCGCGCGCGCTTCGCCCGCGGCAATGCTGGCGAGATGGCCGCTGCGCTCGAGCTGCGCCGTGCGCAATGCGCCGGCCCACTCGTCCATGTCGGAGCGTACCTTGGCGAGCTCGGACTCACGCTCGGCGGCACGCTTGCGCTCGGCGGCGAGCTCCGCCTCGAGGGTCGCCCCGCGGGTGCGTGCCTCGCCGAGCGCCACCTCGTACTCGCTGGCGCGGGTGGCGACGCCCGCGGTCGTGACACGCGCCGCCTCGAGCGCGGTGTTGACGCTCGCCTGCGCCGCGCGCAGCCGCGTCAGCTCCGCCTCGCGCTGCTCGAGCGTGGCGGTGAGGTTGCTCACCTGGCTCTCGAGCGCGGCGATGCGCGCGGCGCGCTGACTGAGATCCGACTCGAGCTCGCCGGCCCGCTGGTCACGGCCCGCCAGCCCACGCGTGAGCTCCACGCGAGCGCTCTCGTGGCCGTCGAGCTCGTCCTGCAGGTCCGACAGCAGCCCCTCGAACAACGCGCGGCGCCGCTCGGCGGACTGGAAGGATTCGAAATAGGTGGCGGCGCGGGCGCGCAGCTCGCTGAGCTCCGCCTGCAGTGCCGCGTGCGCGCGGTCGCGGGCGGCGATGAGCGCGCCGTGCTCGACCTCGCGGCGGCGCGCGCTCTCGGTGGCGTTTTCGCGTTCGCCCAGCAGGCGCACCTCGCCGGCCAGCTGCTCCTCGGCCAGCTGCCGCGCATGCAGTGCCTCGCGCTGCCCGGCTGCGCGTCGTGCCGCGGCGAGCTCCGCGGCGAGCTCACTGGCCTGCTGGCCCGCGGCGGCGCGGGCCCGTGCGAGCTCCGCGTCCAGCTCGGTCTCGCGCTGCGCCGCGGCGGCGCGTAGCCGCGCGAGCTCCCCGGCATGCTGTGCGGCGCGCTGCTCCTCGGCGGCGCGTGCCTCGGCCTGCTCGGCCGCGTGTGCGGCGGCGCTCTGCGCCGCGGCGGCGCGTGCCGCCCCAAGCTCAGCGGTGAGCTGCTCCAGGCGCCGCTCGGCGCCGGCGCGCGCTGCATGCGCCTCCTCGAGCGAGCGCTCGATCTCGGCGAGACGCGCGCCGCGGCTCGCGAGCAGCTCCTGCGCCTCGCGCAGGTTGGCGGCCGCGGTTTGCAGCGGGTCCTCACCGGCCTCGGCGGCCTCGGCGGCCGCGGGGATCTCGGGCGCCGCCTCCCTCTCGGGGAGGCCCGGCTGAATCCAGGTATCGGCGAGCCGCGCGCGCGCAGCCGCCTCATAGGCTTTCGGGTCGAGAGCCGGAAGCTCGTCGGTACTGTCGAGGTCCGTCCCCGGGGGTGGTCGTCCTTCGGGGGGCTGCCTCAGGCGAGGATCCATTTGGGATTGGGCCCCTTATTGGCTTTATGCTGAAAATTCTAATACCGCGCGGGGCTTACGTCCGCGTGACGTGACTCAATTATGTGAGGCGAATCGCGAAATCCACCCTTTTTTCGACCGTTCGGCCGCCTCAGCCCCGTAGAAACGGCCGGATCGCTTCGGCGGCCACCCCGGGGGCGCCCTGGAACAGCTCTTCCCCCTGGTCGGGGAGGTCGACCACGCGCGCCGCGGGCTGCACCTCGCGCATCCGCGCGCCGGCGTCCCATGAGGCATCGCGGGGCCGCAGCACCAGGAGCGACTGCCTCACCCGCGCCAGCCGCTCGCGCAAGGGGTAGGCGGCGGCACCGAAGTCCCCGGCGGTCGGAGCGGGCGTCCCGAGCGCGACCGACGCGAGGACGATGCGCCGCACCTGCGCCGCGCGCGTGAGCGCGAGCTCCGTGGCGAGCACGGCTCCCGCGCCCTGGGCGAGCAAGTCCACGGTGCGCAGCCGCATGGTGTCGAGGAAGTCGCCGATCGCGGCGGCGTATTCCGCCGCAGCGACGGGCTGCTCGGGTCCGTCCGATTCGCCGCAGCCCGGCACATCGGGCGCGTACACCGAGCGGTCGCGCCCGAGGAGCGGCAGGAAGCCGCGGAACATGCGCCCCGAGCCCGCCGCGCCGTGCAGACACACGAGCGCCGTGCCCTCCTCGAAGCCGCCTCCCGGCGGCATGGCGTTGTGCACGTGCAGCTGCCCGAAGCGGCACTCGAAGTAGCCGCGCCGCACGCGCGGCTCGGCGTCACTGCGCTGCGGCCTGATGGTCGTCTTCGGCATGCGCGACATAGTGCCACGATCCGCGTAAATTGACGTCCATGCGGGTCGCATGGCTGCTCGCGACATTGAGTGCTGCGCTCGGCGGCTGTGGGCTCGCCGATAGCGGCGTGGCCGCGGCCGGCGGCGCCGCCTCCGCGGCCGAGCAGGCGGCCGAGGCGCGCCAGGCGCAGGCGCGCATCCACCAGCAGATCGAGTCCGCCAATCAGCAGGCGCTCGAGCGCGAGCGCGCCGCCGCGGACGCCGCCGCAAAATAGGCGCAGCGCGGAAGCGACGCCGTGCAAAACCTCCAGATCCGCGTGCGGCGCGCGCCGGCGAAGATCGGCGACTTCGAGCTCCTCGAGGCGCCGCGTCCGGCGGTGGCGAACGGTACGTTCCTGTGCCGCACACTGTGGCTCGCGCTCGACCCGTTCCAGCTCGGCACCGCCGCCGATGGCGCGGCCGGCCTCGTCAAACCGGGCGATCTCGTGCCGGCGCGCGGTGTCGGCGAGGTGCTCGAGTCGCGTCACGACGTCTTCGGTGTCGGCAGCGTCGTGGTGCTGGATGCCGGACTGCAGCAGTTCGCGGTGAGCGACGGCCAGCACGCGCGCTTCGTGCATCCGGGGCAGACGCCCGCCTCCACGGCGCTCGGGATCCTCGGCGCCCCCGGCATGGCCGCGTACTTCGGCCTGCTCGATCTCGCAGTCCTCCGGCCCGGCGAGACGGTGCTGGTGTCGGCCGCCTCGAACGCCGCGGGCTCCATGGCCGGACAGATCGCGATGTTGAAAGGCGCGCGCGCCATCGGCGTCGCCGGAACGCGCGAGAAGTGCGAGTGGGTGCTGCGGCACGCGCGGCTCTCGGCGTGCGTCAACTACCGGACCGAGCCGCTCAGCGCGCGGCTGCGGCAGCTCGCGCCGCGCGGCGTTGACGTCTGCTTCGACAACAGCGGCGGGGAGCTGCTCGAGACGCTGATCGCGGGGCGGCATCTGGCGAGCGGCGCGCGCATCGTCCAGAACTCACTCAGCGCCACCGATCCCGCCGCCGCGCTCGAGCGCGCCGGTTATCGCCCGCAGGACGGCATCCGCGTGCTGCGCGCCCGGGTGCGCGACTACGAGCACCGGCGCGGGGAGTTCCTGCGCGAGGCGATCAGCTGGTACGGCGCCGGACTCATCGCGCTCAAGGATCACCTGGTCGAGGGTCTCGCCAACGCACCCGAGCATCTGCTGCTCGCGATGCGCGGCGAGAACTTCGGCCGGCCGCTGGTGAAGCTCTAGCGCCCTCGCGTCTCAGCGGTGGCGGCGCGGCCTGGCGCGCGCGGCGCTCTTGCGCGCCGGCTTCTTCGCCACTTTGCGCCGCGCGCTCTTCTTCGCCGGCTTGCGCGGCGCCGCCTTCTTCTTGCCGGCCTTCCTGGCGGCCTTCTTGCGGGCCGCCGGCTTTTTCGCTGCCTTCTTCTTCGCGGGTTTCTTCGCGGCGGGCTTCTTCGCCGCAGCAGGTTTCGAAGCCGCGGGCTTCGCGGCCGCAGGCACAGCGGCCGCCGGCGCGCTCGGCGCGGCCGGTTTCGGGGCTGCGGCTGCGGCTGCGGCAGGTTTCGCGGCAGCGCCAGCGCCGGGTTTCGCGGCAGCGCCAGCGCCGGGTTTCGCGGCAGCGCCGGCGCCGGGCTTGGGCGGCGACGCGGCGGGCGGCGACGCGGCGGGCGGCGTGGCGGGCTTGGCCGCCGCGGGGCGCGGCATCTCGTGCACCGCGAATGCGCCTCCCTGCGGGTCCATGAAGAGCGCGATCCAGCTGCCACCCGGAACTTCCATCGGGCCGTGCAGCAGGCGGCCGCCGGCGCCCTTGGCCGCGGCGACCGCGCGGCCCGAGTCGGTCACCTGCACGTAGGAGAGCCAGGACGGCGGCGTCGCCGGCCCCTGCACGTTGCAGATGCCGCCGATCTGCGCGCCGAAGCGCTCGATGATCTGGTAGATGCCCATGGCACCCATGTCGTGGCCGGGCCCCTTGGTCCAGCCGAACAGCTCGCCGTAGAAGGCCACCGCGGCGGCGACGTCAGTCGTCGCGAGCTCGTGCCAGGAGAAGACACCGGGGCCGGGCGCCGGACCGCCGCCGCCGCCCGGGGCGGGAGTGAAGAGCGCGAAGGTCGCGCCCTGCGGGTCCGCCAGCACCGCGAAACGGCCGACGTTCGGAATGTCGGTCGCGGCCTTCCAGATCCTGGCGCCGAGGCGCTGCGCATGCTCGGCGGTCGCATCGACGTTCGGCGTGCCGACGTAGATCAGCCAGTGCGGCGGCGTTCCCGCGGCATCCGGTGGCAGGGCCATGAGCCCGCCGACCTGTGCCTGGCCGGCCAGCCACAGGGTGTAGCCCGGCATACTCGAGGCCTGACTGCGCCACGGCAGCACCTTCGGATAGAAGGCGGCAGCGGCGGCCGTGTCAGTCGTCAACAGCTCATGCCACAGGACTTTTCCCCGGATATCGGCGTTGCTCATGATCGCTCCCTCTGGTTTCGACGCCGGGCCACGGGCGTTTCGGACTCGCCGCGGGTCACGCCGTCGAGGATTGATGCCGCATTCTGCCTCGACCCGCTGGTCACTGCCATGACTGTTGCGGCACGGCGCGCGCCGTGGCGCGCTCGTGCCAGATGAGGTACAGCCCGCTCGCGATGACCACACCGCCGCCGAGGCACACCCGGGCCGAAGGCAACACGTGCCAGACCAGGCGGTCGATCCCCACGCCCCACAGGAGCGCGGTGTACTCGAAGGGCGTCACGATCGAGGGGGGCGCCGAGCGGAATGCCTCGGTGAGCAGGTACTGCCCGGTCGCGGCGAGCGCGCCGAGCGCCACCAGCCACTTCCAGTCGACGGCGGCGATCCCCACCCAGCCAGGGGCGGCGATGACGCCGGAGAACACCGACATCAGACCCACCGTCCAGAACACCACGCTCACGGTCGTGTCGGTGCGGGTCAGCACCCGCACCGCGATCGCGCTCAGTGCGTAGGCGGTGGCACCGACGAGCGCCGCCAGCGCGCCGAGGCTCGCGAGCCCCGAGGCGCTCGGGCGCAGCATGATGAGGACCCCGGCGAAGCCGATGAGGATCGCGAGCCAGTTGCGCCACGCCAGCCGCTCGCGCAGCAGTGGCACCGAGAGCGCCGCCACGATGAGCGGCGCCGCCAGGAACACCGAGTAGGTGTTGGCGAGCGAGAGCTCGCGCACCGCGTAGATGAAGCCCCCGAGCACGATCGTGGTGAGCGCGCCGCGCAGCAGGTGCATCGGCCAGCGCCGCGGCGTGAGATCGCGCAGGCGCCCGGCGAGCAGCACCGGCGCCAGGGTGAAGGGGAGCGAGGTGGCGCCGCGCAGCGCCGCGACCTGCATCGGCGGGTAGCGCATGGACAGGTATTTGAGGATCCCGTCCATGAAAGAGAACACGGCGACCGCCGCGATCATGGTCGCGATTGCGGACAGCCTTCCTTCGCGCACGTCAGGCCGCGGGTCCCGCCTGCGCCTGCGGCGGCGCGCTCGCGACCAGGCGGTAGCGGGTACCGAGCCAGCGTGCCGGCAGCGGGAAGGCGCTCACCAGCGACACGATCAGCGAGGAGGCGTAGGGCACCGACTGCACGAGCAGCACGACGATCCAGGCGAGACGGTCGGGACCTGCGAGCTCGCGGGTGCTGGTGTAGGCGACCCCCCACGCCGAGAGCAGCAGTCCCGCCACCATCACCGTCTCCTCGCGCGCCGCGCCGAGCGCCCGCAGGATCCCGGAAGCGCTCGCCTGCTTCGGGGTGCGGAAGAAGGGCTCGCTGCGGGTGACGAGGCCCTTGACCGCGGCCTTGCCGATGGTGTGCGTCAGGCCCAAGCCCGCGACGGCTGCGGCGACCGTCTGGCGCAGGTTGGCGCCGACGCGCACCCGGTACAGATGCACGAGCTTCGCCAGCTTGAAGGTAAAGAGCGACAGCGGCAGCACCGAGTACATGACCAGCGGCGGGTCGACCTTGCCGGGCGCCCACACCATGGCCGCCGACCAGCCGAGCGCGGCCAGGTTGAACAGCAGGTTGCAACCGTCGGCCACCCACGGCAGCCAGCCGGCGACGAAGTGGTAGCGCTGACCCGGGGAGAGCGGGCCGCCCTCGAGGAACAGCGCGCGCGCGTGCGCCTTGAGGATCTGCATCGCGCCGTAGGCCCAGCGGAAGCGCTGCTTCTTGTAGTCGATGAACGTGTCGGGCATGAGGCCGCGCCCGAAGCTCACCGGCACGTAGATCGCCTCGAGCCCCGCCTCGAAGACGCGCAGCCCGAGCTCGGCATCCTCGGTGATGCACCACTCCGCCCAGCGCAGGCGCCGCAGCTGCTCGGCCCGCACCATGGTCATGGTGCCGTGCTGGATGATGGCGTTGCGCTCGTTGCGGGTGATCATGCCGATGTGGAAGAAGCCGCGGTACTCGGCGTAGCACATCGCCTTGAAGGCGCTCTCGTCGGCGTCACGGTAGTCCTGCGGCGCCTGCACGATGGCGACGCGCAGGTCGTCGAAGGCCGGCATCAGCTGGCGCAGCCAGCACGGCTCCACCACGTAGTCGCTGTCGATCACGGCGATGACCGCGGCATCGGCGGCGGTGCGCTCGAGCGCGTAGTTCAGCGCGCCGGCCTTGAAGCCCGCGAGCGGCGCGACGTGGAAGAAGCGGAAGCGGGAACCGAGCTGCGCGCAATGGGCTTCCACGGGGCGCCACACGGCCTCGTCGGGCGTGTTGTTGTCGATCACCAGCACTTCGAAGTCCGGGTAGTCGAGCCGCGCGAGCGCATCGAGCGTCTCGATCAGCATGGCCGGCGGCTCGTTGTAGGCCGGCACGTGGATCGAGACTTTGGGGGTCTGTCCGCCTTCCACGAGGCTCGGCGCCCCGAGCCGGCGCCGATACGCGACCCAGTGCGCCTCGGCCCACTCGTGCGCCTCGGCGAGCAGCACCAGCAGCACCCCCAGCATGCCGAGCATCAGCAGCACGCCCGCGATCACGCTCGACACGGTCATGTATTGCTGCGTGAAGTCGTAGATCACCCACACCGCGAGCGTGGTGGCGGCGTACACCACGATCGCGAGGAAACTGCGGCCGCGATTGCGCAGCGCATCGCTGGTCAGGTAGACGATTCCGAGCACCAGCAGCGCCGCCGCGACCGAGACGGCCGCGAGGATGTGCCACTCGGGGACGCGCACGATCGGCTCGGTGAAGGCGAACTTCGGCTGGCGGTTGACGTCGTACACGCCCCAGTAGGAGCCGACCGCCCCTTCCTGGTACGCCTTCCACGGCTGATCGAAGGCCTCCATCACGTAGTACTTGATCTGCTCCTTCTCGGCGCGCGCGAGGAAACGGCGCAGGAACAGCGCCTCGTTCGCTACCGAGGCGACCGCCGACTCGCGCGTGCGCCCGTGGCTCGGCCAGCCGATCTCGGCGATGACGATCGGCTTGTGCGGGAAGGTCTTCTGCAGGCGCTTGAACTGCGCCAGGGAGTAATCCACCGCCGCCTCGACCGGCACGCCCTCCCAGTACGGCAGCAGGTGCACGCCGATGTAGTCGACGTGCTGGGCGAGCTCGGGATGTGCGAGCCAGACATACCAGGTCTCGGCGGTGCCGACCGGCTGGCCGATGGCGGCACGGGCGCGGTCGAGGTACTGCTCCAGCTGCTCGAGCGGCAGGTCGCCGCGCAGCAGCACCTCGTTGCCGATTACGACGCGCACCACGTTCTGGTGGCTATCGGCGAGATCGATGACCTTCTTCAGCTGCTCTTCGTTGCGGTCGAGGTGGCTGTCGAGCCAGGCGCCGAGCGTGACGTTGATGCCGTGCTTGTCGGCGAGATCGGGGACGTCGGCCAGCGTCGCCGCCACCGAATAGGTGCGCACCGCGTTGACCTTGCCTTCGAGCAGCGCCAGATCCGCGTCGATCTCCGCGTCCGTCGGCATCTCGAAGTGGGTCGGGTCCTCGTTCATGCGGAACGGCGAGAAGGCGAATCCCTGGATGCGCGCCGGCCAGGGGGGCTCGCGCGTCGGGCGATTGAGGTAGGCCCACACCGCGAAGGTGAGCGAGGCGAACACCGCCGCGATGATCAGGCTCGGGATGGTCTTCATGGCCTCGAGGCGCGTCTACCAGCTGCCGGTGTTGGGCATCGATTTCCAGGGCTCGGCGGGCTCGCGCGCCGCGCCTTTCTGCAGCAGCTCGATCGAGATGTTGTCCGGCGAGCGCACGAATGCCATGCGCCCGTCGCGCGGCGGACGGTTGATCGTCACGCCGTGCGCGCGCAGCCGCTCGCAGGTGGCGTAGATGTCGTCCACCGCGTAGGCGAGATGCCCGAAGTTGCGCCCGGCGCCGTAGGCTTCCGGGTCCCAGTTGTGGGTGAGCTCGACCTGCGCGCTCTCATCCCCCGGGGCGCTGAGGAACACCAGCGTGTAGCGACCCTGCGGGTAGTCCTTGCGCGAGAGCTCCTTGAGCCCGAGCGCCTCGCAGTAGAACCTGAGGGATGCGTCGATGTCGGTGACGCGCACCATGGTATGCAGGTATTTCATCGTCAGAACATCTCCGAAGGTCCCGGCGTCTTGATGTCGACCTTGGTGCGGGACGGAATGAATTCCCCGGTGATCATCTCCGCGTAGCTCTGCCCCGGTCCCACCATCGGATAGACGCCCGCGTCCGGATCGATCATGACCTCGAGGAACGCCGGCCCCTTGAAGGCGACGAATTCGCCGACGATCCGCGGCACGTCCTCCTTGCGGTCGAGGCGCACCGCGTAGCGAAAGCCGTCGGCCTGCGCGGCACGCACGAAGTCCTTCTTATGGAGCGATTTGTCGCTCGCCGACAGCCGCCCCTTGTGGAACAGCTTCTGCCACTGCTTCACCATGCCGTCGCCGAAGTTATTGAGCACCATCACCTTGACCGGCAGGTCGTAGGTGGTCGCGGTCTCGAGCTCACCGATGTTCATGCGGATGCTCGAGTCGCCGTCGATGTCGACTACCAGGCGGCCGGGCTGGGCGATCTGCGCACCGATCGCCGCCGGCAAGCCGAAACCCATCGTGCCCATGCTGCCGGAGGTGAGCCACAGGCGCGGGCCCGCGAAATCGCAGTACTGCGCCGCCCACATCTGGTGCTGGCCGACGCCGGTCGAGATGATCGCCTCGCCGCGCGTGTGACGGTTGAGCTCCTCGAGCACGTAGTAGGGCTGGATCAGCGCGCTCGCGCGGTCGTAATTCATGGCGTAGCGGCGTTTGAGCTCGGCGAGCTCGGCCACCCAGGGGCCGAAGTCGCGCCGGAACTGTGTCTGGCGGCCGTGGGCGGTGAGGGCGGCGAGCGCCTCCGCCACGAGTCCCACGTGGCTCCACTGCACGCGCTTCACCTTGTTGACCTCGGCGCGGTCGACGTCGAGGTGCGCGATGCGTTTGGCGTTGCGCGCGAATTTGTCGGGCACGCCCGCGACGCGGTCATCGAAGCGCGCGCCGACGGCGATGAGGAAGTCGCAGTCTTCGACCGCGTAATTGGCGTAAGCCGCGCCGTGCATCCCGAGCATGCGCAGCGCGAGCGGTGCGCGGGTATCGAGCGCGCCGATGCCCATGAGGGTCGTCACCGCCGGCACGCCGAAGGCGCCGGCGAACTCGGTGAGGCGCGCGGCGGCGTTGCCGTTGATGACCCCGCCGCCGGCATAGATGAGCGGGCGCTCGGACTCCGCGAGCATGGCGAAGAAACGCGCCACGGCCGCCTCATCCAGCGTCGAGCCCGTCAGCTCATCGAGCCGGCGCCGGTACCCCGGAATCGGCAGGAGGCCGGCGCCCTGGAAGGTCCCCTCCCAGTTCTGCACGTCCTTCGGGATGTCGACCACGACCGGACCCGGGCGCCCGGTGCGGGCGATCTCGAAGGCGGTCCGTACCGTGGCCTCGAGCTTCTCGGGCTCCGTGACGAGGAAGATGTGCTTGGCGACCGCGCCCATGACGGCCGGCACCGGCGCCTCCTGGAAAGCGTCGGTCCCGATGGAGGCACGGGGTACTTGGCCGCAAATCACGACAATCGGTATCGAATCAGCCATGCAATCGCGCACTGGTGTAACAGTGTTCGTCGCACCGGGCCCCGAGGTGACGAGGCAGACCCCCACCCGGCCCGAGGCCCGGGCGTAGCCGGCGGCCATGAAGCCGGCGCCCTGCTCATTCGCCGGGACGATGAGCGGGATCTGAGTCCTTCCGGACTGCGCACATTCCTCGTTGTAGAGGAACACGGCGTCGTAGGTGGGGAGGATGGCGCCGCCGCTATAGCCGAAGATCGCCGTCACGCCCTCATCCACGAGCACCTGCATGATCATGCGGGCGCCGCTCATGCGTGTGCCCGCCAGCGGGTGGGCCGGGGCGCGCGGCGCGACGGGCAGGTCGCTCAGGGACGATCCGCTCATGGAGGGCTTTGCGAAACCTCTTCGGGATGCTGGACGGCGACGGAACTTTTGAATGTAACAGCTTGTGTTCTTGGTGCAAACCGGCGCCGATCCCGTATTCTGCCCGGAAGACCATGCGTCACATCATCGCCATCCTGCTGCAGAACGAGGCCGGAGCCCTGACCCGCGTCGCCGGCCTCTTCTCCACGCGCGGCTACAACATCGAGTCGCTGTCGGTCGCGCCCACCGACGACCCCACGGTGTCGCGCCTGACGCTGGTCACCCGCGGCTCGGACGCCGTCATCCAGCAGATCGTCAATCAGCTCAACAAGCTCGTCGACGTGGTGAACGTGCTCGACATGACCCGCGGCCAGCACATGGAGCGCGAGCTCGTGCTGCTGAAACTGCGCGTCGAGCCGCGCCACACCGACACGGTGCGTGGCCTCGTGGTACGCGCCGGCGGCCGGGTGCTCGATCCGGCGACCGAAGGATTCATCGTGGAGCTGGCGGCGAGCGAGGCCGAGGTGAACGCCTTCGTCGCCGACCTGGCGCGCGGCGCACAGCTCCTCGAGGTGGTGCGCAGCGGCGCGCTCGGCATTCCGCGCACGGCACGCGCCCTGCGGGCCGCGGCGTCTGCCGCCGCGGACGCCTAGCGATCTCCTACGGCGTCAGCACCGTCGAGCCGGTGGTGCGCCGTCCCTCCAGATCGCGATGCGCGTCCGCCGCCTGGGCGAGCGGATACGTCTGGCCGATGACGACGCGCACCTTGCGCGCGCGCACGGCGGCGAACAGCTCGCGCGCTCCGGACTCGAGCTCGGCACGCGTGCTGATGTAGTTGAAGAGCGTCGGGCGGGTCAGGTAGAGCGAGCCGCGCTTGCTCAACTCGAGCGGCGCGAGCGGCGGCGCGGGACCGGAGGCGTTGCCGAAAGTGATCATGATGCCGAGCCGCCGCAGGCAGTCGAGCGACTCCATGAAGGTGTCCTTACCGACCGAGTCATAGACGGCCGCGACCCCCGCGCCCCTGGTGAGCGCCTTGACCCCGGCTACCAGCTCGTCGCGCCCGGAGATGAGCACGTGCCGGCAACCATGGCGCCGCGCGAGCTCGACCTTGGCCTCACTCCCGACCACGCCGATCACCTTCGCTCCGAGCGACCTGGCCCATTGGCACAGGATCAGTCCGACGCCGCCGGCGGCGGCGTGCACCAGGATGGTGTCGCCGCGCTGCACGCGGTAGGTGCGGCGGATGAGGAACTGGGCGGTGAGACCCTTGAGCATGAGCGCGGCCGCCTGCTCATCCGAGATGCCCTTGGGCACCTTGACGAGGCGCTCGGCCGGCACGTTGCGCAGCTCGCTGTAGGCGCCGGGGCTCGGCCAGACGTAGGCGACGCGGTCGCCGACCCTGAACCCGCGCACGCCGCGCCCGAGCGCGGTGACCACGCCGGCGGCTTCACGCCCGAGGCCGCTCGGAAGCGAGGCGACGGGATAGAGCCCCGTGCGGTCGTAGACGTCGATGTAGTTGACGCCGATGGCGCGGTGGCGCACCTGCGCCTCGCCCGCGCCGGGCTTACCGGGCTCGACGTCCTCGACGCGCAGGACCTCGGGCCCACCGTGCTCGTGAAACCGGATCGCGGTAGACATAGACCGCCAAGGATACCGTTACCGGCGCCAAACCGGCACGTTGCATAGCGGGCAAGCGCCGCGCCGCTTGCCCGCGGGCCTGAGTCTGTCGATGGGCTGGCCTGCGCGCAGGGTCGTAGACCCTGCGCGCCAATAATCAAAGGGCCGAGTCGTCGGTTTCACCCGTGCGGATGCGGATCACGCGGTCGATATCGGTGATGAAGATCTTGCCGTCGCCCACCTTGCCGGTCTTGGCGGCCTTCAGGATCGCCTCGATCACCTGGTCGACCAGCTCGCCGCGTACCGCGACCTCGATGCGCGTCTTGGGAACGAAGTCCACCACGTACTCCGCGCCCCGGTAGAGCTCGGTGTGCCCGCGCTGGCGGCCGAAGCCCTTCACCTCCGTAACCGTCATGCCCGAGACGCCGATGTCGGAGAGCGCGGCGCGCACGTCGTCGAGCTTGAACGGCTTGATGATCGCAGTGATCAGTTTCATGAGGCTTCGCTCTCCGGTGCCAAAGGTTGCGGTGTCGTGAATTGTGCAGCTTTCATGCCATGGGCGAAATCGGCGCCGCCGCCGCGAAAGCCGGCACCGCCCGGGTGCCGCCACTGCCCGCGGCTGCACCATCAGGGAGCAGCGGCCGCCCGCGAGCGCCCCGCGCTGGTGCGCCTCCCTGTAAGCGCTCCTGGGATATTCTCCACGCCGATGTTCGAGCGGATCGTGATCGTCGGGGCGGGTCAGGCAGCCGTGCAGGCCGTCGATACACTACGCCGCAGAGGCTTCGCGGGGAAGCTGACGCTCATCGGCGATGAGGCCTCGCCGCCCTACCAGCGGCCACCGCTCTCGAAGAAGTATCTCGCCGGCGCGCTCGAGCGCGAGCGCCTGCTGATCCGGCCCGCCGCCTTCTATGCCGACCACGCGGTCGAGACCCACTTCGGCCGCCGCGTCACCGACCTCGCGCCGCACGCGCGGCACGTACGGCTCGATGACGGCGTGGTGGTGCCGTTCGATGCGCTGCTCATCGCCACCGGCAGCCGCCCGCGCGCGCTCGAGATCCCGGGCGCCGATCTCGCGGGCGTGCATTACCTGCGCACCGCGCTCGATGCCGATCGCATCCGCGCCGGCTGCGTGCGCGGCGGACGGCTGCTGATCGTCGGCGGCGGCTACATCGGGCTCGAGGTGGCGGCCACGGCGCGCGAGCTCGGCATGGAGGTGACGGTGCTCGAGATGGCCGAGCGCGTCATGAACCGCGTGACCTGTCCCGAGGTGTCGGCCTTCTACGCGGCCGAGCATGCGCGCCACGGGGTGCACATCCACTGCAACGAGCGGGTGCGCGCACTGCACGGCGACCCGCGCAGCGCCCGGGTGAAGAGCGTCGTCACCGAAACGGGCGCCGAGTACCCGGTCGACATCGTAGTCGTCGGCGTCGGCGTCGTGCCGGCGGATGAGCTCGCGAAGGCGGCGGGTCTCACCTGCGAGAACGGCATCGTCACCGAGGCGCACTGCCGCACCTCGCACGAGGCGATTTATGCGGCCGGCGACTGCGCCAGCCATCTCAACCGCCAGTACGGGCGGCACCTGCGCCTCGAGTCGGTCGACAACGCCTTCGAGCAGGGCACGACCGTCGCGCTCAATCTCCTCGGCAGCGAGACGCTGCACGACAAGCTCCCGTGGTTCTGGTCCGACCAGTACGACCTGAAGCTCATCATCGTCGGCGTGGCGCAGGGTTACGACACCGTGGTGATGCGCGGCACTCCCGCCGCACGCAGCTTCAGCGCCTGTTATCTGCGGCGCGGGGAACTCATCGCCATCGACTCGGTGAATAGTCCGAAGGACCAGATGGCGGCGCGCAAGCTGATCGCCTCGCATGCGCGGCCGCAGCCGGACAAGCTCGCCGACCCCGCGATCGCGCTCCGGGACACGCTCTAAAACGTGTAGGTGAGCCCGAAGGTCATGAGGTAGGGGTTGCCGCCGAGGGCGGCGAAGCGTGCGTAGTCGAAGCGTACTTCCAGGCGCCGGAAGCGGTACATGACACCACCCCCGCCCACGAGACCAACACCGGTGCTGTCGACCGGGACCGGATTGGCGAGCGGCGGGCAGCTGCCGCCCATGGGACAGGGCTCGACGATGGTCGTGACCGTCGTGTGGAGTTTCGCCACGCCCGCCTTGAGATAGAAGTCCACCACCGGGGTCGGCAGATACAGCACCCCGAATGCCGCGAGCCCCTTGCGGCTCGCGGTGTTGTCGAGCGGCTCGTTGGAGTTCTGATAGGTGGTGAAGCCGGTGCCGGTGCCGAAATTGAGGTACTCGAGCTCCGCGGCGAGCTCCGGAATCGGCCGCCACCCGACGATGAACTCCGCAGCGTGCTTGTCCGAGCCGAAGCCGCTGATGAGACCGTCGGAGGCGTCGAGCCACGCCTTGCCAAAAGCGGCCCCGACGTAGACTCCGGTGAGGTCGTCGGCGCGCGCGCCGCCGGCCGCGAGGGCGAGCAGCAGTACGCAGGCGAGTTGGCGCATTCGCATGGCCTGCAGCATACAACAAGGTGTCGGCGGCGACGGCTGACGCCAGGCGCCGACAAGCGCGCGATCGTGAGGGCCGTCACAACACCCGCACGCGCTCGAGTCTCAGCGCAGCACCACCAGCAGATCCTTCAGGTCCACCGCTGCGCCGGGCTTCACCAGCACCTCGGCCACCTCGCCGTCGCTCTCGGCGCGTACCGCGGTCTCCATTTTCATCGCCTCGAGCGTCACCAGCGCCGCGCCGCGCACCACCCGCGCCCCCACCTTGGCCGCGACCGTGGTGACGGTGCCGGGCATCGGCGCGCCGACGTGGCGCGCATTGCCGGGCTCGATCTGGCGCGCCGGCGGGCGCTGCGCCACCTGCGCGAGATCGCGCACCCGCACCGAGCGCGGCTGGCCGTTCAACTCGAAGAACACCGTGCGCGTGCCGTCCTCGTGCGCCTCACTGGTCGCGACGTAGCGCACGATGAGCGTCTTGCCGCGCTCGAGATCCACGCTGATCTCATCCCCTGGCTGCATGCCGTAGAAGAACACCGGCGTCGGCAGGAGCCCCAGGTCGCCGTACTGCTGCCGCTCGCGCGCGTAGTCCTGCCAGACACGCGGATACATGAGATAGGAGGCAAGGTCCTCGTCCGACACCGGCCCCGGGAAGCGCTCAGCGAGCGCCTTGCGCTCGGCCTCCAGATCGACGGGCTCAAGCCCCGCCCCGGGACGCGCACTCAGGGGCGCCGCGCCCTGCAGCACCTTGCGCTGCAGCGCCGCGGGGAACCCGCCATAGGGCTGACCCAGCTCACCGCGCAACAGCTGCACGATCGACTCGGGGAAGGCGACCTCGGTCGCCGGATCGGTGAGCTGCTCGCGGGTGAGTCCGCGCGTCACCATGACGAGCGCGAGATCACCCACGGCTTTGGAGGTCGGGGTGACCTTGACGATGTCGCCGCAAAGCTCGTTGACCTGCGCATAGGCGCGCGCGACCTCGGGCCAGCGCGCATCGCCGATGCCGAGTGCGCGCGCCTGCTCGCGCAAGTTGGTGTATTGGCCGCCCGGCATGCCGTGCACGTAGACCTCGGAAGCTCCGGCGCGCACGTCGCTCTCGAAGGCGACGTACAGGCGCCGCACCTGCTCGAAGTAGGCGGAGATGGCGCGCAGCGCGTCCGGATCGAGGCCGCTGTCACGCGGACCGAAGCGCAGCGCTTCGACGATGGAGCCGAGATTCGGCTGCGAAGTGAGGCCGGAGAGCGCATCGATCGCACCGTCGACCGCATCCGCCCCCGCCTCGATGGCGGCGAGCACGCTCGCCGCGCCGATACCGCTCGTGTCGTGGGTGTGGAAGTGCAGCGGCAGCCCCGTCTCCTCCTTCAGCGCGCGCACCAGCGCGTAGGCGGCGCGCGGCCGGCACAGCCCGCCCATGTCCTTGATCGCGAGCACGTGGGTGCCCGCGGCCTTGAGCTCGCGCGCGAGCTTCAGGTAATAGTCGAGGGTGTATTTCTTCTCGTGCGGATCGCTTAAGTTTCCCGTGTAGCAGATCGCCGCCTCGCAGAGCTTGCCCGACTCGAGCACGGCATCGATCGCGACGCGCATGTTCTCGACCCAGTTGAGGCAGTCGAAAATGCGGAACACGTCGATGCCGTTGGCGGCGGCGCGCGCGACGAAGAAGCGCAGCACATTGTCCGGGTAGTTGGCGTAGCCGACCGCGTTCGCCGAGCGCAGCAGCATCTGCAGCAGGATGTTGGGCACGCGGGCGCGCAGCTGCACGAGGCGCTCCCAGGGATCCTCGCGCAGGAAGCGCAGCGCCACGTCGAAGGTCGCCCCGCCCCAGCACTCGAGCGAGAGCAGCTGCGGCGTGAGGCTCGCGTAAAAAGGCGCCGCGCCGACCAGGTCCACGGTACGCAGCCGGGTGGCGAGCAGCGACTGGTGCGCATCGCGCATCGCGGTGTCGGTGAGGAGCACGCGCTCCTGGTCGAGCATCCAGCGGGCGAAGCGCTCGGGACCGAGCTCCTCGAGCTTGTGCTTCGTGCCCGGCGCGGGCGCCGCCAGGGGCCCGGGGGGAGGCTGCGGCAGCGCAAAGTGCGCCGGCCGCGGCCGGCCCTTCACTTCCGGGTTGCCGTTGACGATGGTGGCGCCGATACCGGCCAGCAGGCGGGTCGCCCGGTCGCGCTTGGCGGGCGAGCGGTACAGCTCCGGCGTCTGGTCGATGAAACGTGTGGTGTATTCGCCCTGCGCGAAGCGCGGGTGGGTGATCAGCTGATCGAGGAAGCGCAGGTTGGTCACCACGCCGCGGATGCGGAACTCCCACAGCGCCCGGTGCATGCGCGCGATGGTCTCCTCGGGCGTCGGCGCCCAGGCGGTCACCTTGACGAGCAGTGAGTCGTAGGAGCGGGTGATGATCGCGCCGCTGTAGGCGGTGCCGGCATCGAGCCGGATGCCGAAGCCCGCGGGGCTGCGGTAGGCGGCGATCTTGCCGTAGTCGGGAACGAAGTTGTTCTCCGGGTCCTCGGTGGTGATGCGGCACTGGAGCGCGTGGCCCGAGACGCGGATCTCCTCCTGCGGCGGCACGCCGCTTGCGGCGCTACCGATGCGCGCCCCGCCGGCGATGCGGATCTGCGCCTTGACGAGATCGATGCCGGTGACCTCCTCGGTCACGGTGTGCTCGACCTGGATGCGCGGGTTGACCTCGATGAAGTAGCAGCGCCCGGTGTCCACGTCCTCGAGGAACTCCACCGTGCCGGCGTTGTGGTAATGCGCGGCGCGGCCGATGGCGAGCGCCGCCTGCGTGAGCGCCGCGCGCTGCGCCTGCGCGAGGAACACCGCCGGGGCCCGCTCGACCACCTTCTGGTTGCGCCGCTGCATGCTGCAGTCGCGCTCGTACAGGTGCACGAGGTTGCCGTGGTGGTCGCCCAGGATCTGCACCTCGACGTGGCGCGCGCGCAGCACCAGCTTCTCGAGGTAGACCTCATCGTTGCCGAACGCCGCGAGCGCCTCGCGCCGCGCGAGCGGCAGCAGCTCCCTGAGCTGCGCCTCGTCGTCCACGGCGCGCGTGCCGCGGCCGCCGCCGCCCCAGCTCGCCTTCACCATCACCGGGTAGCCGATGGCGCGCGCCAGCCGCGCACACTCGGCGAGATCCGCAGGCAGCGGCCCGGTCGCCGGCATCACGGCCACACCCGCCGCCACCGCGAGCGCGCGCGCCGCGACCTTGTTGCCGAGCACCTCCATCGTCTCGGGCTCGGGTCCGATGAAGAGGATGCCGGCCGCGGCGCAGGCCCGCGCCAGCGCGGGGTTCTCCGACAGCAGTCCATAGCCGGGGTGGATGGCATCCACCCGCGCCTCGCGCGCGACGGTGAGGATCCCGGCGATGTCGAGGTACGCTTCGACGGGCTTCAGGCCCGATCCGACGAGGTACGCCTCGTCCGCCTTGGTGCGGTGGAGCGAGAAGCGGTCCTCCTGCGAATAGATCGCGACGGTGCGCACCCCGAGCTCGTTCGCCGCCCGCATGACGCGGATGGCGATCTCGCCCCGGTTGGCAACCAGGATGCTGCGGATTCGCTGCGACGGGTCGGCTTTCACCTTAAAATCATAGCCGCTTTGGGAGAACTCATGTCGCGCCTGCAGCCGCTTTCCCCGGTACTCCTCGCGTGAAGACAAGGATCTGAAAGATATGTACGCCATCGCCATTCACGGCGGCGCGGGAGCGGTGCCGCGCGCGACCCTCTCGCCCGAGCGCGAGCAGCAGTACCGCGCCGGCCTCGAGGCCGCCCTCGACGGCGGCTACGCGGTGCTCGCGCGCGGCGGAGCGAGCCTCGAGGCGGTGACGGCGGCGGTGCGCATCCTCGAGGACGACCCGTTGTTCAACGCCGGGCGCGGCGCCGCGCTCACCCGCGACGGCGCCGCCGAGCTCGATGCCGCCATCATGGACGGCCGGCAGCAGCGCGCCGGCGCGGTCGCCGCGGTGCGCCACGTGAAGAACCCCGTGGAGCTGGCACGGCGGGTGATGGAGAAGTCGCGCCACGTGCTGCTGGTCGGCCCCGGCGCCGAGGAATTCGCGCTCGAGGAGGGCTTCGCGCTGGTGCCCAACCTCTACTTCCGCACCCCGGAGCGCATCAGCCAGCTCGAGCACGAGCAGCGCGGCGAGCGCGTCTCGGACCTGGTGCCCCCGACCCAGGGCACGGTCGGTGCCGTGGCGCGCGACCGCGACGGCAACCTCGCCGCCGCCACCTCCACCGGCGGCATGACCAACAAGCGCCCCGGGCGCGTCGGCGACTCGCCCATCATCGGCGCCGGCACTTACGCCAAGAACGGCGTCTGCGCGGTGTCCGCCACCGGCCACGGCGAATACTTCATTCGCGCCGTGGCGGCGCATCACGTGTGCGCGGCGGTCGAGTACCGGGGCCTCACCCTCGAGCTCGCCATGCGCGAGCTCCTCAACGACATCCTGCGCGGGCTCGGCGGCGACGGCGGCCTCATCGGCGTCGACCGCGACGGGCGCATCGTCATGGAGTTCAGCACCGAGGGCATGTACCGCGGCGCACGCGACTCAACCGGCCGCAGCGAGATTGCCATCTACTAGTTGCTAAGATCGCCTCATGAAAACCACCCTTGGACTGATCTTCTCCCTGCTGGCGGCCCTCGCGACGCTGCGCGCCGAGGCCGCCGCCCCGGCCTTCGCCGAAGGCCGCGAGTACTTCACGCTCGGCCAGACCCAGACCACCAACGTCGCGCCCGGCAAGATCGAGGTGCTCGAGGTGTTCTCCTACGGCTGCCCGGTGTGCAACTCCTTCCAGCCGGCCATGGAGCTCCTCAAGAAGGGCCTGCCGGCGAACGCGCAGCTCGCCTATCTCCCCGCCGCCTTCAACAAGGCGGAGGACTGGCCGATGTTCCAGCGCGCCTACTTCGCCGCCCAGGCGCTCGGCATCGCCGAGCGCACCCATCAGCAGATGTTCGATGCGGTGTGGAAGACCGGCGAGCTCGCCACCGTCGACAGCGAGCATCGGCTGAAGAGTCCGCAGCCGACGCTCGAGCAGGCGGCGCGCGCCTATGCGCGCTGGACCGGCGTGAAGGCGGAGGACTTCCTGGCGATGGCGCGCTCCTTCACGGTCGACGGCCGCATGCGCGCCGCCGACGAGCAGGTGCTCGCCATGCAGGTGCCGGGCACGCCCTGCATCGTCGTCAACGGCCGCTACCGCATCGCCGACAGCATCCACAGCCCCGCGGTGCTCATTCCGCTGGTGCGCTTCCTGGTCGAGAAAGACGCCGCGCACTAAAGCCGCGCGGCGCGCACGCGCCACGGGCTCTCAGGCGGTGTGCCGCGGGCGAAAAGCGCTCGGCGGCCGCGCCTCCCAGCGCGCCCATACACGGCGCAGATGCTGCGCCGAGCCGAAGCCGGCGCGCGCCGCCACCCGCTCGAGGCCGAGGCGGCTCTCCGTCACCAGCTGCCGCGCGAGCGCAAAGCGGATCAGCTGCACGTAGTCGAGGGGCGAGCAGCGTGCGTGCTCGGCGAACAGGCGCGCGAGATTGCGCGGGCCGGTGCAGGCGACCGCGGCCAGCCGCGCCGCGCCCCACGACGCGGCCGGATCGCGCGTGACCGCGTCCTGCACCCGGTGCACCGCCGGGTGCAGGTGGTTGCGATACATGACCCAGGGCGAGAGCGCCGGATCGCTGCCGGCACGGCGCAGGTACACGACCAGGTCGCGCGCCACCTCGGCGGCCACGTGCGCGCCGAGCTGCCGCCCGATGACGTGCAGCGCCAGATCGAGGCCCGCGGTCACGCCGGCGCTGGTGATCACCGGCCCGTCCTCGACGAAGATGCGGTTCTCGAGCACCCGCGCGCGTGGCTCGACGCGGCGCAGTTCGTCCAGGTGCGCGTGATGGGTGGTGCACTCGCGCCCGGCGAGGAGGCCCGCGTGAGCGGCGAGCACGCTGCCGGTGCACACGCACAGGAGTTGCGCCGCGGGCGCCGGTCCCGCGCGCAGCCAGGCGATCGCCCGCCGCGCCGCGGGCTCCTGCGGATCGAGCGCCGCGCCCGCGACACCGGTCAGGATGAGGAGCGTCTGCGGCGGCAGCTCCGCGGGCAGCGGCTCGAGCGAGCCGAGCGTGAGTCCCGCGGCCGCCGCCAGCGTCGGCTGAGGAGCCGCGAACCGCAGGCGGTAGCTTCCCGGGGCCTTGAGCCCCGCGTTGCGGAACGCATCCGCGGGACCTGCGAGGTCGAGCAGCACCACCTTCGGCAGCAGGACGAACAGCACGTCGCGCACGCCGTGAGCTCCGCGCTTAGCGCCCGCGCACCGCGCTCAGGCGAAAGCCCCGGCGCTCGAGACGATGCGCGCGAAGCGGCCGTCCAGCACCAGCTCGGTGCGCTCGCGAATCTCGGCCGCCGACACCTCGCGCCCGGCGCGGGTGCGCATCGGGAAGGTGAGCGTGGCATCGGTCACGTAGCGCACGTCGAACCCTAAATCGGAAGCATGGCGGGTCGTGGTTTCGCAGCACTGCTCGGTGCGGATGCCGGTGACCAGCAGCGCACCGATGCCGTGTGCGCGCAACCACGCCTCGAGCGTCCCCCCGCCTGCGTCCAGGCCGAAGAGTGCCGAGTGGACCTGCTTGTGGAACACCGCATCCGGACGGCACTGAAGCCCGGGCATGGCGCGCACGAGCCCCGAGGCGGCGGTGAAGGGGTTGGCGCGATCCTCCCCGGGCTCGCGATGAAAGACCTGCACGATGGCGTCGCCGCGCTCGCGGGCGCGATCGATCAGGGACTGCACGTTGGCGAGGAACGCCGGCAGCTCCTCGGCGCGGAAATAGGGCCGCTGCCGGAAGGATTCCTGCACGTCGATGACCAGGAGAGCCTGTTTCATCCGACCTCCGACTCATTGGATTCAGCCATATACTGGAGGAGGCGCCAGGGCTTCGCCACCGCTCGAATAGACAGTCACAGGTCATAAACGGACAGCCCCCAGAGGGGGCTACGGCAGCGCGCCGCGGTGGCTGCGCGAACCGCGGCGGCGCCGCGCGGCAGTACCCCCGCGAACCCACTTCGACCTAAACTAGGTGCAAAGGGATGGCGGCGCGGTGCGCCGCTCATCGAGCACAAGAAAACCCCCGGGAGATGACAGACATGGCGTCCATCAAGCTGAGGATCCCCGTCCTGACCTCGCTCACGCTGACCGCACTCGGCGCCACCGCGCTCGCCTGCGCGGCGGATCCGCCGCCGCCGCAGATTCCGACCTGCGACAAGAAGATCGGCACGCTGGCGGTGACCGAGCCGGAGAACAAGTGGTGGCTGCAGTACAACCTCGACTCGCCCGAGGCGCTGATCAAGGTGTTCGTCGTCGCAGTCGAAGTGCTTCACGCTGCTCGATCGCGGCAAGGGCCTGGCGGCCGCCGAGAAGGAGCGCGCGCTCGCGGCCGGCGGCGAGATGCGCGGCGGCTCGAACATCGGCAAGGGCCAGATGAAGGCCGCCGACTACGTGCTGGTGCCGGACATCGTGAACAAGAACGCCAATTCCGGCGGCAAGCCAGCATCGGCGGCATGCTGGGCGGCATGCTGCGGCGGCGTCGCCGGCGCGGTGGTGGGCGGCATCAGCCTGAAGAGCAAGACCGCCGACGTGGTGCTGACGCTGACCGACGTGCGCTCCACCGAGCAGGTGGCGCTCGAGCAGGGCCACGCCAAGAAGACCGACCTCGGCTGGGGCGCGGGCGGCGGCGCGCTTCTTCGGCGGCTTCGCCGCCGCGGGCGCCAGCAGCTACGCCAACACCGAGATCGGCCAGGTCGTGACCATGGCCTATCTCGACGCCTACACCAAGCTGGTCGAACGACGTCAAGGGCATGGACCTCAACGCCAAGGCCGACAACGTCACGCAGTCGGTGACCATGGCCAAGCCGGGCAAGATGTACGCGACGGCCGAACCTCAAGTCCAAGGTCGTGCGCGACCTCGATCCCGGCATGACGCTGTATCCCAGCGGGCGACAAGGACGGCATCTGGTGGAAGGTCACGGACGAGCTGGGCAACGAGGGCTGGGTGCCGTCGACGCTGTTCCAGCTGGCGAAATAACGCAGCTCGCCGGCGCCGCGGGGCGCGGCGCGACCGGCGGCGCCGCCGTGAGCGCGGGTGCGGCCACCGCACGCGTCTCGGCGGCGAGCAGCGTGAGGCCGTGCAGCCGCGTGCGCTCGAGCGCGCGCGGTTCGCCCGAGGCCGCGGCGGCCAGCAGCGCGCGCCACCACTCCCGGTGCGATGGCCAGCGCGGCCGCAGCCAGTGCGGATGGCACTCGGCGAGCGCATCGACCTGGCGCAGCGTGAGGGCGGCGATCGAGGCCACACAGGCCGGTGGGATGCCGAGCAATACCCGCGCCGCGATGCTCTGCGCCCGCGCCAGGTGCCAGGCGTAGGTGAGCGTCAGCCGCATCACCTCGACCCGGCCCGGCACGCCGAAGAACGCCGCCCCAGCGCTGCGGCCGGATGCCCCCGCCGCCGCCGGCCGCCAGCGCTCGCGGTCGGCAAACCCGGCGTCGAGCAGCAGGTAGGGACAGGCCGCCGCCCGCCGCCGTGCTCCCGCATCGAGTCCGCCCCACGCCGCCGCCACCTCGCGCAGCAGCGGCCCCGGCACGCCCGGCGCCAGCGCCTGCTCGGCGAGCAGCGCGAGCGCGGCCTCGTTCAGCTCGGTGAGCGAATCGAGGGTCGCGGCGCCGAGCCAGGCCGCCGCCGGCCGGGGCTCATCCCCGACTTCTTGTTCCATTCCGCAGTGCAACAGCATGGCGCGTCTCCCCGACTGCCCCGAGCGCTTCCCCGTCACGCATGGTAGCCGAGCGCGGCCGCGGCGCCAGAGTGAATTTGGGAGTTTTCTACCAAATTTCACTTGTTGAGTTTTGGGAGATTTATCCCAAAATGCACGGATGCGAATCTCCGACGACCGCTACCGCCGCGAGCGCGCGCGCATGGAGCTGGCGCTGCGCTTCCTGCGGCACGAGGCGCGCACCCAGACGATCCGCGCCTGGACCGGCCTCTCGGACGACCGCATCAGGAAGCTGTATCGCTCCTACCTGAGTCAGTCGCGGCGCGCGCTGCCGCGCCATCGCGGCAAGTCGCCGCACCAGGTGGCCTACTTCACCCGCTCGCAGCGGCTGCAGCAGGAGAGCGCGGCGCTGGCGAGCCTGCTGTCGATGCTCGCGGTGGTGCCGCCGCCGGGTGCGCCGGCGGCCGCGGCGCTCCCGGGACTGGCGCGCGGGGAGCTCCTGTGCGCGGCGTTCGAGGCCTACCGTGCCTTCGTGCCGGCGGCGCAGATCTCCTTCGAGCACGCGGTGTTCCTCGCCACCGCGCTGACGCGCGCCGACCAGCTGCGGCTCGCCGGCTGCGCCGGCTGCGGGAGCCTCATCGTCACCGAGCGCTTCCCGGCGCGCGGGGCGCGCTGCCTGCTGTGCGCCGGAGCGCCGCAAGCGCATTAGCTCATTGGACAAAATCGCCTGCGGCGATTTTGTCGGACAGCAGCTTCGTTGCCGCCGGCAAAAAGCGTCGTTTTTGCCGGCTGCGCGTCAGGGAGCGCGGCGTGACGCTGCTAGAATGCGCGGCCTCGCCCTTCGCTCAAGGCCCGCATGGACCCCGCGCAACCCAACTTCTTCGCCGGCCCCTACCTCGACCGCCGCGTCGAGGCGCGCGAGGATCCGGAGTGGGTCGCGGCGGCCTGGGCCGACGCCGCCACCGTGTACCTCGTGGGGCGCGGCACCACGCAGCTGCTCGGCGGCGATCCGCCGCGGCTCGCGCTGCTGACGCGCGCGGAGCCGCTGGTGCGCTCGGCGCCGGCCACGAATCTCACGCTCCTCGGCTGGTTCGGCGGCGCCCGCTGCGTGCTGATCACGCTGCCGGCGAACGCGCCGGTCGAGCCGCCCGAGGGCACGCGCTTCGAAGAGCTGCGGCCGCTCACGGCGCTGCTGCCCGCGGACGAAGCGGCTCTGCTCGCCTATGCGCGGGCGCTGGCGGTGTGGCGCACGCGCGCGCACCACTGCGGCGTGTGCGGCGCACCCACCGCGCCGATCCGCGCCGGCCACTGCCTGGTATGCACCAACGCCGGCTGCGCGGAGGAATTCTTCCCGCGCATCGATCCGGCCATCATCGTGCTGGTGTCCGACGGCGAGCGGGCGCTCCTCGGGCGCCAGGCGAGCTGGCCGGCGCGGCGCTACTCGACCATCGCCGGCTTCGTCGAGCCGGGCGAGAGCCTCGAGGACGCGGTCGCGCGCGAGGTCGAGGAGGAGACCGGCGTGCGCATCGTGAGCGCGCGCTACGATTCCTCACAGCCCTGGCCGTTCCCCTCCTCGCTCATGCTCGGGTTCCAGGCGCTCGCCCCGGCCGGCAGCGCGGTGCGCCTTTCCGGAGAGCTCGAGGACGCGCGCTGGTTCACCCGCGCGCAGCTCACCTCGGGCGAGGCACTGGCGCCGCCCTCCCACTCGATCTCCTGGCGACTCATCAGCGGCTGGCTCGCGGGCGGCGGGTAGCGGCCGATGTGCCTGCTGGTGATTGCGTGGCAGGCGCACCCGCGCTACCGGCTGGTCGTCGCCGCCAACCGCGACGAGTACCACGAGCGAGCGGCGGCGCCGCTGGGGCGCTGGGCCGAGCCGCCCGGCATCCTCGCCGGCCGCGATCTGCGCGCTGGCGGTACCTGGCTCGGGCTCGACCGGGCGCGGCGTTTCGGCGTCGTCACCAACTTCCGCGAATTGCAGCAGGCGCGCCCCGCGGCGCCCTCGCGCGGCAGCCTGATCCCGCGTTTCCTGAGCGGCGCCGCGGACGCGGCCGGATTCTTCGGCGCGCTCCAGGGCGCGGCGGATGCCTACTCGGGCTTCAACCTCCTGCTCGCGGATGGGCACGCGCTCTGGTACGGGTCGAACCGCGCAGAGCCTTTCGCGCGCTCGCTTCCCCCGGGGGTCTACGGGCTGTCGAACGAGCTGCTCGACACGCCGTGGCCGAAGCTGGTGCGCGTCAAGAGCCGCTTCCAGGAGTGGCTGGCGCAGCCCGCCGCGACGGGTGCGGATCTCTTCGCACTGCTCGCCGACCGGACGCAGGCGCTCCCCGCGGATGCCCCACCGCCCGCCCCGGGCGGACTGCCGCGCGAGTGGGAGCGGATCCTCTCGGCGCCGTTCGTGGTGCACCCCACCTACGGCACGCGCTGCTCGACCGTGCTCATGCTCGAGGCGGACGGCGCCGTCTGTCTCGCCGAGCGGCGCTTCGACTCCGCCGGCGCGGCGCAGGACGAAACTGAATTCCGACTGAACGCCGCCGACTGGCCGTGAGTTATGTCGGCCGCGGGTGCGGGGAACCGTCGCTCCGGGCCGCGCTCTGACTTAAAGAGTACCGAGCGGCTGCAACCGCCAGGCCCTAGAATCCCAAGGTTTTTCCTGATCACACGTCGAGATGGCGCAGCACAAACCTCTGCCTCGGGCACGCCGACGGCACCGGCGGGGCCCGGTGCTCGCCGTGTGTCTGCTCGCCGCATGCGCCGCAGTGCTCGCCGGCGCACCGGCGCACGCCGGGGGTGTCAACGTCGAGGTGCGCGGGGTGGACGAAACGCTGCGCGCCAACGTGCTCGCTTACCTGAGCTTCGAGCGCTACAAGAAGGGCGGCGTCGACTTGAATCCCGACATGATCGAGCGACTGCACAACCGGGTGGAGCGCGAGGTGCAGGAGGCGCTGCGCCCGTACGGCTACTACGAGCCGCAGGTGAGCTCCACCGTCACCGATCTCGGCAAGAACGAGTGGCGGGTGGTGGTCGAGGTGAAACCGGGCAGACCCGTGCTGGTCGGGCAGATTGACCTCAAGGTCACCGGCCCCGGCGCGACCGATCCGCTGTTCACACGCATCCTGGCGCACCCGCTCCTGAAGAGCGGCGACCGCCTCAACCAGGCCGACTACGAAGGCATCAAACAGGACCTGCAGCGCACCGCGGCGACCTACGGCTACTTCGACGCCAAGCTGACCCGCAGCGAGCTTGCGGTCGATCCGCCCAACTACACCTCCAGCATCGCGCTCGAGCTCGAGACCGGCGACCGCTACCACTTCGGACCGACCACGATCACCCAGAGCGTGGTGAAGGAGAGCCTGGTGCGCCGGTATCTGCGCTACCACGAGGGCGAACCCTTCGACCTCACCCAGGTGCTGCGCACCCAGTTCGCGCTCGATGACGCACAGTACTTCGCCAACCTCGAGGTGCGCCCCGGTACGCCCGACCCCGCCACCCACGCGGTGGCGGTCGACATCCACGCCGATCCCAGCCGGCGCCACCGCTACTCCTTCGGCGCCGGCTACGCGACCGACACCGGCGCGCGCGCCACGCTCGGCTTCGAGGACCGTCGCATCAACTCGAGCGGTCAGAGCTTCGCGGTCACGGCGCAGTTCGCGCAGATCACGCGCTACAACGTGGTGACGAGCTACATCTTCCCGGTGGGCGATCCGGCGGTCGAGCATGTCGCGCTCAACGGCAACGTCGAGCAGCAGACGCTCGCCGACGTCACCGCTTACACCCAGTCGGTGGGACCGAGCTTCACCCTGGTGAAAGGCGGCTGGCAGACCCTGTGGAAGGTGAATGCGGTCCACACCACCAGTGAGGACGTGAACCAGACCACCACCGACCGGCTGCTGGTGCCCGAGCTCGACATCGCCTCGGTGCCGAAGGATTACCTCGGCGAGCCGCTGTTCGAGTACCCGTTCGTCGCCCAGATCCGTGGCTCCGACAGGGTGCTGGGGTCGGACTCGAACTTCGTCCAGGCGCACCTGCAGCTCGAGAACACCTTCCGCCTGGGCGGGCCCTGGCACCTGCTGCTGCGCGAGGAAGTCGGGGCGAGCCTGGTATCGCGCTTCTCGGAGCTGCCGGCCGTCTACCGCTTCTTCGCCGGCGGCGACAACAGCGTGCGCGGCTTTTACTACAACCAGCTGTCGCCGACCGATCCGGTGTGCGCGCCGCAGACGGGCGGCGTGAGCCCGCTCAATCGCGACGGCAGCTGCAAGGCGGTGGTGCCCGGCGACTTCATCCGCGTCGGCGGCAAGGACATGATCACCGGCACGGTGGAGGTGGTGCGCGAGCTGCCGCGCAACCTCGGCTGGGCGACCTTCATCGACTACGGCAACGCCTTCGATCATTTCGGCACCAAGCTGTTCTATTCGGCGGGCGTCGGCATCCGCTTCCGCACCCCGGTGCTGACGCTCGGCATCGACATCGCGCAGCCCATCAACAACCCCGGTGCCGGCCCGCGCCTGCACATCAACTTCTCGCCCAAGCTGTGAGCGGCGGTTAACGCATGCGCCGCTGGATCATCCTCGCCACCGCCTGCCTGCTGGTGCTCGTGGTCGTCGTCGCCCCGGTGGCGGTCATCGGCGCGGCGCTGTTCACCGAGTCGGGTCTGCAATTCCTGATCCGCCACCTTCCGCAGCGCTTCGGCTCGGGTCCCGGGGCCGTGTCTGTCAGGATCACGGGGGTCACGGGCACGGTCGCCCGCGGCCTGCACGCCGACCGGGTCGAGATCGATCACGAGCTGGTGCACCTCACCTTCGAAGGCATCGACGGCCGCGTGGCGCTCACCCCGCTGCTGCTGCAGGTGATCCGCTCGCCCGAGGCCCACGTACACAGCGCGCTCATCGAGGTGAAGAAGCGCACCCGCCAGGTGCCGCCCTCGCCGCCGGTCTTCCTGCCGCGCTGGCTGCTGATCAGCGGCGAGCACGTGACGGTCGACCAGGCGGTGCTGACCGTCTACAACGGCGTGCGCCTCGAGGCGACGCACGTCACGGGAGCGGCGGTGCTGCGCCGCCGGACGCTGCGCGTCTTCCAGGCCCAGGGCAATCTCGGCGCAGCGCACATCGATGCCAGCGGCGTGCTCACCGCGCGCGATCCGCTCGGCATCCACGGCGAGGGGCACCTCACCTGGGCGCCGGCCGGGCAGCCGGCCTGGACCGTCGCCGGGAGCGGTGCGGGCGATCTCAACGCGCTGCAGCTGAGCGGACACTCGTTGAGCCCGTTCCGCGCGAACTTCACCGGTCAGGCGCTCGAGCTCACCAGGCACTGGCACATCGTCGGCGATGCCAACGTCGAGAACTTCGACCTGCGCGCCTGGGGCATCTCCGGGCCCCTTGGAGTGATGAAGGCGCGCCTCGCCGTGCTCTGGAACCGCGACGGCTTCAGGGGCCGCGGCAAGGTCGACCCCACCGGGCTGCACGCCGGGGAGTTCGAAGCCGAGTTCGACGGCTCGTTTGCCGACCACGTGCTGACGGCCAGGCACATGGAGGCGCGCCACCCCTCGGGCGCACACGCAGTCGGGGCGGGCACGTTCACCATCGAGCCGCACGGCCCGCGGCTCGACCTGCATGGCAGCTGGGAGAACTTCCGCTGGCCGCTGCCCGCGCGCGAGCCCGCGTTGGAGAGCCCCGCGGGCAGCTTCACGCTCGAAGGGATTCTCCCCTATCACGTGCACGCCGAGGGCACGGCGAGCGCCGCGGGCATTACCGCGACCTCGGTGGACGTCACCGGCACGCTCGGCAAGGACAGCATTGCGTTCGAGCGCGCCGAGCTCGACCTGCTCGACGGTCACGCCAGTGTCAATGGCGCGGTCGCCTGGGCGCCGCACCCGAGCTGGTCGGTGGCCGGCCAGCTCACCGGCATCAACCCGGCGCCATTGCGTCCCGACCTGCCGGGGAGCGTCAGCGGGTCGCTCGCGGCCTCGGGGCGCAGCTTCGACCCGCAGGGCGACATCGCGCTCGCCATCGGCAACCTCGCCGGGAAGCTGCGCGGCGCGCGCGTCAGCGGCGGCGGCACCGTGAGCCGCAGCGCGGGAACCTGGAGCTTCGAGCGCGTGCGCGTAGCGGCCGGCGGCACCAGCCTCGCCCTCGACGGACGCGCCGGCGCGCAGCTCGATCTGCGCTACGCGCTCGCGAGCACCGACCTGAGCCTGCTCCTCGCCGGCAGTCACGGCGAGCTCAACGCAACCGGGACGCTGCGCGGCACCGCGGCGGAGCCGGCGCTCGTGACCACCGCGCACGGCCACGCGCTGAGCTACCAGGGACTCGCGGCCGAGCGGCTCGATGCCGACGTCGACTTCGATCCGGGCGACCCGCAGCACGCGCAGAAGATCGACGCGCGCGTCGGAAAATTGAGCTACGCGGGCCATACCGTGGACGCCGCCGCCTTCACCCTGGGCGGTCCGGCGGCCGACACGCGCGCGCACCTCGAGGCACATGCGAGCGGGCTTGCCCTGAGCGCCGACGCCGCCGGCGCCTACGCGCACCAGCTTTTCCAGGGCCAGCTCACGGCATTCACGCTCAAGGGCCGCGATACGCTCGACCTCGCGCTCGAGCACCCGGTGGGGCTCAACGCCTCGACGCAGCACCTGCGGGTCGAGTGGCTGTGCCTCGCCGGCACTCCGGGAGCGATGTGCGCGGATGCCGACTGGAGTCCGCAGCACTGGTCCGCCACGCTCATGAGCAACCAGCTGCCGCTCAACGCGCTCACCGCCGGCATGACCCCGGCGGTCCAGTACCAGGGCACGGTCGACCTGCTGGTGCGCGCGGCGGGCGGTGCCGGTATTCCCGTTACGGGGACGCTGCGCGCGCAGCTCGCCGATGCGGTGCTCTCGCACCGCCTGGTCAGCAAGAAGATCGAGCACACGCGCATCGGCTCGGGCACGATCACCGCGAGCGCGACGCCCGGTGACCTGAGTGTCGCCGCGGTGCTCGAGGACGGCGAGGTCGGCACCATCCGCGCGCGCGTCGACGCCCAACGCGGGAGCGACCGCTGGCAGGACCTGCCGCTGTCGGGCGCCTTGCACGCCGAGACCGCGAACTTGGGTCTCCTGACGCTCTACTTCCCGGACATCGACCGCGCCGCGGGCGAGCTGCACGCCGACGTCAGCGTGGCGGGCACCTTGGGCGCGCCGCTCCTGAACGGCGTGCTGAAGCTCACCGGTGGCGAGCTCGACCTCTATCAGGTGAACCTCGGGCTGCGGCAGATGACGCTCGAAGCGCACCTGAACGATGCCGGCCTCGACTTCAACGGCAGCGCGCACGCCGGCGCCGGCAATGCCGCCGCGAGCGGCCACCTCGAGTGGCGTGACCTCCTGCCCTACGGCAAGGTGCACGTCCAGGGCACCAACCTGCGCGTGGCGGACACCCCCGAGGCGCAGATCGACGCATCCCCGGACCTCGCCTTCGACATCGCCGGGCGGCGTATCGAGGTGACCGGCACCGTCACGGTGCCGTACGCGAAGATCCAGCCTAAGGACATCGCCAACGCGGTGCGCACCTCGCCCGATGAGGTGATCGTCGGCGGTGAGGCGCAAAACCCCGCCGAGCGCTTCGAGGTGATGAGCACCATCACGCTGACCCTCGGCGACAAGGTGTCGATCGACGCCTCCGGGCTCACCGGGCGCCTCACCGGCAGCGTCACCATCAGGAGCGGCTACGACGCCATCACCCGGGGCACGGGCGAGCTCTCGGTCGCGGGCGGACAGTACCTCGCCTACGCGCGCAAGCTCGACATCCAGCGCGGGCGGCTGATTTTCAACGGCGGCGCGATCGACAATCCCGGCATCGACCTGCGCGCGCAGAAGGAATTCCCCGACGTCACCGCCGGCGTCAACGTGCGCGGCACGTTGCAGCAGCCGCGCATGTCGTTCTTCTCCGACCCGCCGCTGCCGCAGTCGCAGATCGTGTCGCTGATTCTCTCCGGCGGCTCATCGGCGGCGACGCAGACCGGCAGCAACGCGGCCCTCGGGCAGGGCGCGGCGCTGCTCGCCGCGCAACTCGGCCCACGCGTCGGGCTGCCGGACGTGAGCCTCGAGACCGACCCGATCGCGAATGAAACCTCACTCGTCCTGGGGCGCTACCTGACGCCGCGCCTCTACGTGAGCTACGGCGTGAGCCTCACCGAGACGCTGAACACCTTGAAGCTCCGCTATACGCTCGGCGACCACTGGGTGGTGCGCACCGAGCTCGGCACCGCGCGCGGCGCGGACCTCGTCTACAGCATCACCAAGTAGACCGGCAAACTACTTGCTGCAGTCGCCGATGCGGTGGGCGGCGATCCTGGCGGTCACGGTCCGTCCCTGGTCGGTGGTCGAGACGACCGTGCCCTTGAAGGAGTCGCCGGCGAAGCTGCCTTCGAAGTGCGTCGTGTTGTGCTGGCACTGGGTGGTGAACCTGACGTCGCTCCCTGAAATCGAGTGCTCGCTGACCTTGCAGCTCTCGGGGTGGTTGCTGCGGCCCTGGGAGATCTGCTCGCTGACGTGGTCGACGTCCCCCTGGCTGATGCAGTGCTGCGTGACGTTCGGCTTTTGCATCATGGCGAGCGCCTGCGGCGGCATCCTTGCCACCATGTCGGGCGGCAGCTGGATGTCGGTGACGATCGTGAACTCGTAGAGACCCGGGGTGAGGCCTACGGTCTGCGCATAGAGGGCGAAGGACACTCCGGCGGCGGCGGCGAGACCTAAGGCCCGGGCGGCGTGCGGCGTGCGGCGTGTCTGCATGGATCTCCCCGATCGAAAGGCGGCGCCGCGCGGCGGTCAGGCGGCGGGGCATTGTAGCGCGGCGTACCTGAGCCCTTGACGTCGTCGCATTAATATGCGCAATATTCGCATCTTTATGCAGACGCCATTCCAGCCATGCTGAACGATACCGAGCAGCTCGAGCGCCGCGGCGCCATCGTGCGCATCCTGCGCGCCGGCCTGGTGCGCAAGCAGCAGGACCTGGTGCGCCTCCTGAAGAAGGAGGGGCACGAGGCGACGCAGTCCTCGATCAGCCGCGACCTGCTGGCGCTCGGCGTGCTCAAGGCGGGCGGCCGCTACGTGCTGGCGCCGGATGAGCTGACACGCGCCAACGGCGATTTCGCCACGCTCGCGCAGTTCGCGCGCGGGCTGCGCCGCGCCGGCCCCTCGATCACGGTGCTGCGCACCACCATCGGCGCGGCGCAGTCGGTCGCCGTGGCCATCGACAAAGCCGAATGGCCCGAAGTGGCGGGCACCATCTCCGGCGACGACACCATCTTCATCGCCACCGCCAACGCCCGTGCCCAGGAGGAGCTCATCGCGCGCCTCCGCACCCTCTTCAGGATCTAAAGCCCATGACCCAGGGACCGAGCGGCGCCGCAGGCGCGCCCACCACGCCCATCGTCCTCGCCTACTCCGGCGGGCTCGACACCTCGTTCCTCGTGCCGTGGATCGCGGAAACCCACGGCCGCCCGGTGATCACCGTCACGGTCGACACCGGCGGAATCGACGCCGCCGCGGCGCGCACGCTTGCCGAGCGGGCCCGTGCGCTCGGGGCCGTGGCGCACCACCAGGTGGATGCGCGCGCCGACTACTTCGAGCAGGTGCTGCGCTTCCTCATCATGGGGAACGTGCGGCGTGGACAGCTCTATCCGCTGTGCGTCGGCGCCGAGCGCGTCATGCAGGCGCAGACCGTCGCGCGCATGGCGCGCGAGCTCAAGTCCGACACCGTCGCGCACGGCTGCACCGCCGCCGGCAACGATCAGGTGCGATTCGAGGTGGCGCTGCGCACGCTCGCGCCCGACCTTGGCGTCCTGGCGCCGGTGCGCGACCGCGCCTTCAAGCGCGCCGAGGAGCTCGATTACCTGAAAAAGCGTGGCCTGCCGATTCCGCCGAGCGGCGCCGCCTACTCGGTGAACCGGGGACTGTGGGGCGTCACCATCGGCGGCCAGGAGACGCTCACCTCGAGCGGCAGCATTCCGGAGGACGCCTGGCTGCTGACGCGCGCGGCGTTCACGCGGCCGCGCGCGCCGTCGCGCCACAGCATCGGCTTCGAGCAGGGACGTCCGGTGGCGCTCGACGGTGAGGCCGACTCGCCGGTCGCGATCATCGAGCGGCTCGAGGCACTCGCCGCGCCCTACGGCGTCGGCCGCGGCATCCACCTGGGCGACACCATCATCGGCACCAAGGGGCGGGTGGCCTTCGAGGCGCCGGCCGCCGAGGTGCTGCTCAATGCGCACCGCGAGCTCGAGAAGCTCGTGCTCACCGCGCGGCAGCAGCGCATCAAGGAACTGGTGGCCGCGCCCTACGGCGACCTGGTGCACGAGGGGCAGCTGCTCGATCCCGTGTGCCGCGATATCGAGGCGCTGCTCGTCTCGTCGCAGCAGCGCGTCACCGGTCGAGGTGCACGTGAAGCTCGCGACGGGGAGCGTGTTCGTCGAGGGGGTCGAGTCGCCCTACTCGCTCATGGCCGCCTCGCGCGGCGTGTACGGCGAGGCCGCGGGCGAGTGGTCGGCGACCGATGCGCTCGGCTTCTCGCGCATCGTCTCGCTCCCGGGCGTCTTCTATACCCGGGCCGGCGAGCGCGCCGCGCAGGAGGGCTAGTATGAAGCTCGCGGCGGCGGGCACATCCCTGTGCCTGGAGAACTAATGGTCAGTATGCGTTCCGTCATCGTCGACAAGCTCGCCTCCGTCACCCAGGCTTGCGGCCTGTCGCACGAGGTGCGCATCGCCGCCGACATCCCCGCCGAGGAAGGCGTGGTGGTGGTGGTCGAGGTGCTCAACAACAAGTCGACCTACAACACGCTCGAGCTCGTCAGCGGCCGCATGGCGAAAGTCGGCAAGGGCGATATCGTCGCGGGCGCGCTCGGCCACCGCCAGGCGCTGTTCGGCTACTCGGGCCACGTGCCCGAGTCGGTCAAGCCCGGCGACCTCATCCAGATGCTCAACATCGGCGGCGTGCTCGGGGTGTGCGACTCGATCAACCCGGAGAAAGGCAAGCCGTTCGACTGCCGCGTGCTCGGCGTGGCGCTCAACTTCCCCTACCTCGGCGAGCGCATCGGCGTGCCGGCGCGCGCCGGCTACAAGCGCCTCGATACGTCCGCGCCGCTGGAGACGCGCGGTGTGCCGGTCGTGGCGCTCGCCGGCAGCTGCATGGAGGCCGGCAAGACCGCCGCCGCCTGCGCCATCATCTCGCGCATGCGCCATCGCGGCCTCACCGTCGATGCCTTCAAGGCGACCGGCGTATCGCTGCGCCGCGACATCCTCGCGATGGAGGACGCCGGCGCGCGCCGCTGCGCGATCTTCACCGATCTCGGCGTCGTCACCACGACGCGCGCCAACGGCCCGGCGCTCACCCGCACCATGCTCACCGAGCTCGCCACCGGCAAGCCCGACGTGCTGGTATTCGAGCTCGGCGATGGCATCCTCGGCACCTACGGAGTGGACGCGATCCTCGAGTGCCCCGACATCCGCACCGCGCTCACCGGCGTGGTGCTCTCGGCCAACGATCCGGTGGCGGCCTGGGGCGGCGTGAAACTCCTGCGCGAGCGCTTCGGCATCGAGCCGTGCGTGGTGACGGGACCCTGCACCGACAACCAGGTCGGCGTCGAGATCATCACCAGACAGATGGGCGTGTCGGCCTTCAACGCCATCGGCTCGGCGGCCGAGCTCGGCGACCGCGTCATCGAGGCGCTCGGACTGCAGGCGGCGGCGGCGGCATGAGCGAGAACCGCACCGCCGCCGCGCGCACGCCCGCCGTGGTGCTCGGCGGCACCGGCTACGTGGCCGGCGAACTGCTGCGGCTCATCGCGGGTCATCCGCAGCTCGAGCTGCTCGCGGTGCTCTCGGACGGCTCGCCGGGGGAGCCGGTGGCGGGCGCATTCCCGCATCTCGTCTCGGCCTACCCCGAGACCCGCTTCCGCACACTCGGGGAGGTGACCAGCCTGCTCGCCGAGACGCCGCGCGCGGCGGTGTTCTCGGCCGCACCGCACGGGGTCTCCGCGGGCTTGATCGATCAGGTGCTCGGCGCGAGCGCGCGCACGGGGACCGAGGCGCACGTGGTCGACATCTCCGCCGACTTCCGCTACGCCTCCGCGGAGGCCTACACGCACGTTTACGGCCACGCGCACGGGGCTCCGGCGCGCCTGAAGGAATTCAGCTGTGCCATCCCTGAGCACCTCGCCGAACTCACCACGGCGCACGTCGCCCACCCGGGCTGCTTCGCCACCGCGGTACTGCTCGCCGCGGTGCCGCTGCTCACCCTCGGCCTCATCGAGCCGGAGCTCTACGTGAGCGGCGTCACCGGCAGCACGGGCTCGGGGCGCAAGCCGGTCGAGGGTACGCACCATCCGCTGCGTCACGGCGATCTCTACGGCTACAACGCCCTGCAGCACCGCCACGCGCCGGAGATCGTCGCCTGCGCACGCGCGGCGAGCGGGGTCGAGGCGCAGCTCGCCTTCGTGCCGCACTCGGGTCCGTTCGCGCGCGGCATTCATGTCACGGTGCAGGCGCGCCTCACGCGAGCACTCGATGGGAGCCAGGCCCGCGGCGCGCTCAAGGAGTACTACGCACGCGCGCCGTTCGTGCGGGTGAGTGAGCGCGCGCCGCACGTCAAGGAAGTCGCCGCCAGCAATTACGCGCACCTCACGGCGGCCGCCGACGGCCGCACCATCGCCGTCATGTGCGCCATCGACAATCTCGTCAAGGGCGCCGCCGGCGGCGCGGTGCAGTGGATGAACCGCCTGCTCGGACTGCCGGAGTGCGCGGGGCTCACGCAGCCGCCGCCGGGCTGGACCTGAAAGAAGAATCATGGCGAAGAAGAGCACCTCTGCGAGCGGCAGCCGCGCGGCCCTCAGGACGCCGCCGCGTACCGCGCTCAAGGCCCCGGCAGCGCGCGATTTCCAGGCGCAGGTGTTCGCGCAGTATCCGGTCGAGGTCGCTTCCGCCTCCGGCGTGTGGCTCATGAACACGCGCGGCGAGCGGATACTGGATCTGTACGGCGGACATGCGGTCGCGGGCTTAGGCTACGCGCACCCCGGCTGGACCGCGGCGCTCGCCGCCCAGGCGCAACTGTGCCAGTTCCAGAGCAATGCGGTCGCCATGCAGGTGCGCGCCAAGGCGGCCCGGCGCCTGGTGCGCTTCTCCAGGCTCCCCTTCAGCAGCGTGTTCTTCGTCAACAGCGGCGCCGAGGCGAACGAGAACGCCTTGAAGGTCGCGCTGCGCATGACGGGCCGCGCGCACGTCGCCGCCATCGAGGGCGGCTTTCACGGGCGCACCGCCGCAGCCGGTGCCGTCACCTGGGGCGCGCAGGCGAAGTGGTATGGGTTTCCACGCACGCCGTTCGACGTCAGCTTCATCCCGCGCGGCGCGAGCGGCGCCGTCGCCGAGCACGTGACCACGGGCACCGCCGCCGTGATCGTCGAGCCGGTACAGGGGCTCGCGGGCGCGGTGCCGCTCGGTGCCGCGTTCCTCGCGGCATTGCGCGCGCGCTGCGACGAGGTGGGGGCGCTGCTGGTATTCGACGAGGTGCAATGCGGCATGGGGCGCACCGGCGAGCCCTTCGCCGCCAACCTCTACGGCGTGCGCCCCGACATGCTCACGACCGCCAAGTCGCTCGGCAACGGCTTCCCGGTGGCCGCGCTCCTCATGAATCCGATCGTGTCGGCGTCCCTCAAACCCGAGTCCCTGGGCACCACCTTCGGCGGCGGCCCGATGGCCTGCGCCGCGGTGAACGCGGTGCTGGCGGCAATCCGCGAGCAGCGGCTGATGGACCGCGTGCGGCGTCTGGGCAACTACATCCGCCGCACCTGCGTCGCGGGTCCCGTCACGGCCGTGCAGGGCGAGGGACTGCTGCTGGGACTGCGCACCACGCGGCCGGCGAAAGCGATCCAGGCCGAGCTCCTCGAATGCGGCATCCTCACCGGCACCTCGAGCGACCCCCAGGTGGTGCGCCTGCTGCCGCCGTACATCCTCGAGGAGCAGCACGTCGACGTGCTGCGCGATGCGCTCAAGGACCTCGACCCGTGAAGCGCTTCCTCGATCTCGGCGATTTCGGCCGCGAGGAGGTGCTGTCGCTCCTCGAGCTGGCGCGGCGCCTCGAGCGGCAGCCGGAGCCGCGGGCGCTGGCCGGCAAGATTCTCGGACTCCTGTTCTTCAATCCGTCACTGCGCACGCTCGCCTCCTTCCAGGCGGCGATGGCGCGCCTCGGCGGCAACTCCTTCGTCATCAACCCGGGGCACGGCAGCTGGGTGCTCGAGACGCGCCGCGGCGCGGTCATGGACGGGGCCGCCGCGGAGCACGTGCGCGAGGCGATCCCGGCGCTCGGGAGCTACTGCGACGCGCTCGGCATCCGCGTGTTCGCGGAGGGGCGCGATCTCGCCAGCGATCTGGCCGAGACCACCTTCAACTCCATGGCGGAGCTCACCGAGAAACCGCTCATCAACCTCGAGTCGGCGCTCAATCATCCCTGCCAGGCGCTCGCCGACTGGAAGACCATGGACGACCTCGCGGTGCCGCGTGCCGGGCGCTTCGTGCTGTCGTGGGCGTGGCATCCGCGCGCGCTGCCACTGGCGGTGCCGGCCGCGGCGGTGCACATGGCGTGCCTGCGTGGCATGGAGGTGATCGTGCTGCGACCCGACGGCTTCGCGCTGCCCGACCCGGTCATGGAGCGTGCCCGCCGTGCCGCCGTCCACTCCGGCGGCACCTTGCGCGAGACCAGCGACCGCGACGAGGCGCTCACCGGCGCCGATATCCTCTACGTCAAGGAATGGGGCGCCACCGCCTGCTACGGCGACACGGCGGGCGATGCAAGACTGCGCGGCGCACTCACCAGCTGGTGCGTGCGCAACGACTGGTTCGCGCGCACCGCGCCGGAGTGCCGCGTGATGCACTGCCTGCCGGTACGGCGCAACACCGCGATTGCGGATGAGGTGCTCGACGGCCCGCGCAGTGCCGTGCAGCGCGAAGCCGCCAACCGCCTGACGGTGCAGACCGCGGTGCTGCACGAGTTGCTCAAGTCCTGACCGACCAGGGAACCCCCAATGATCCTGCATCGCAGCGACCAGACTCTCGCCATCAGCGCGCTCAAGAGCGCCGCGCCCTACATCCGCCTGTACAAGGGCAAGACCTTCGTCGTGAAGGCCGGCGGCGGGGTGTTCGCCGACGAGGCCACCACGCGCGCGCTGGTCGAGCAGATCGGGATCCTGCACTACTTCGGGGTGCGCGTGGTGCTGGTGCACGGCGGCGGGCCGCAGCTCTCCGAGCTGTCCGGGGCGCTCGGCGTGCCGACGCGCATGGTCGAGGGGCGGCGCGTGACGGATGCGCGCTCCATCGACGTCATCGCGATGGTGCTCAACGGTCTCATCAACACCCGGGTGCTCGCCATGTGCCGCGATCTCGACATCGACGCGGTCGGCATCAGCGGCGTGGACGCGGGCCTGGTGCGCGCCCACAAGCGCCCGCCGATGCGCCTCGCCGCCGGCGGGGAGCCGGTGGACTTTGGCTTCGTCGGTGACATCGACAGGATCGACACGACGGTGCTGAAGAAGCTGCTCGACAACGGCCTCATGCCGGTGGTCAGCCCGCTGTCGGCGGACGCATCAGGCACGCTCCTCAACATCAACGCCGATACCGTGGCGGCGGCGCTCGGCGCCGCGCTCGGCGCCGAGAAACTCATCCTGTGCACCGGCACGCCGGGCATCCTCGGAAACCTCACCGACCTGGGCTCGCTCGTCTCCTATACCGACCTCGCGGGCCTGAAGCGCATGCGCGAGGCCGGCCAGATCGCCGACGGCATGTTGCCGAAGGCCAAGGCGATCGAGGACGCGATCCGCGGCGGCGTGCGGCGCGTGCACGTGGTGTCGTACCGCGCGCCCGAGGGCATCCTCGGCGAGGTGTTCACCAACGAGGGCACCGGCACGCTGATCGTCGCCGACGTCAACGCGCTCACCCCGGCCGAGCAGCAGGGCGCCTCATGAGGCGCCTGTGGGACAAGGGCACGCCGCTCGATGAGCGTGTGCTGCGCTACACGGCCGGCGAGGACTACGCGCTCGACGACCGCCTGGTGGCCTACGACGTGCGCGCCTCGATCGCGCACGCCGAGATGCTCAACGCGCAGGAGCTGCTCTCGCTCGATGACCTCGACGCGATCCGCGCGGGGCTCGAGGCCCTCGGCGCCGAGCACGGGCGCGGCGAATGGCACGTCGAGCTCGCCGACGAGGACGGCCAGACCGCGCTCGAGCGGCGGCTCACCGAGCGCGTCGGGGCCGCCGGCGCGCGCATCCACCTCGGGCGCTCGCGCAACGACCAGGTGCTCACCGCGATCCGCCTTTATCTGCGCGACGTGCTCGGGACCTTGAGCGGCGGCGCGGTCGCGGTCGCGGACGCGCTCGATGAGCTCGGGGTGCGCGAGGCGGCCACGGCGCTCCCGGGCTACACCCACATGCAGCAGGCCATGCCGAGCTCGGTGTTGCTGTGGGCGGGCGGTTTCGCCGCGGAGCTGCGCGACGATGCCGAGGGACTCGGGGACGTGGCACGGCGCCTGGCGCGCAGTCCGCTCGGCTCGGCGGCCGGCTACGGCACGCCGGGGCTGGCGATCGACCGCGCGGCGACCGCCGCGGCGCTGCGGTTCACCTCGGTGCAGGAGCCGGTCACCGCCGTGCAGCTCTCGCGCGGCAAGGCCGAGGCGCAGCTCCTCCTCGAGATCACGCTCCTCATGCAGGACCTGGCGCGCTTCGCCGCCGACGTGCTGCTCTACGCCACGCAGGAGTTCGGCTTCCTGACGCTGCCCGAGGGCTTCACCACCGGCTCCTCGATCATGCCGCAGAAGAGAAATCCCGACGTGTTCGAGCTGATCCGCGGCCGCTCGGGCACCGCGCTCGGCTGTCTCACCGAGGCGCTCGCCGTGTGCGCCAAGCTCCCCTCGGGCTACCAGCGCGACCTGCAGCTCATCAAGTTCCCGCTGTTCCGCGCCATCGATCTGGCGCTCGGGACGCTCGCGATCCTGCCGCCCGCGATCGCGGCGCTGCGTTTCAATCACGCCGCCATCCGCCTCGATCCCGCCATCCACGCCGCCGAGGAAGCCAACCGCCTGGCGGTACGCGAGGGCATCCCGTTCCGCGACGCCTACCGGCTGGTCGCGGCGAAACTGCGGAGCTGACGCCATGGTGAAACTGCTCGGCATCTCCGGGAGCCTGCGCCGTGGCTCGTACAACTCTGCGCTGCTGCGCGCCGCGACGCGTCTCATGCCCGAGGACGCGGTGCTCGAAGTGGCGAGCATCCGCGGCATTCCGCTCTACGACGGCGACGTCGAGGCGCAGGGGATCCCGGCGGCGGTGAGCCAGCTGAAAGAAGCAGTGGTCGCGGCCCAGGGCGTGCTGCTGGTGACGCCCGAGTACAACAACAGCATCCCGGGGGTGTTCAAGAACGCCATCGACTGGCTGTCGCGTCCCAACACCGATGCCAGGCGGGTGTTCGGCGGGCGGCCGTTCGCGGTGATGGGCGCCTCGCCCGGCGGCTTTGGCACGATCCTCTCGCAGGCGGCGTGGCTCCCGGTGCTGCGCACGCTCGGCGCGCAGTTCTGGAGCGGCGGGCGGCTGCAGGTATCGCGTGCCGCCGCGGTGTTCGATGAGACCGGAAACCTCAAGGATGCGGCGATCGAGGAGCAGCTGAAGGCGTTCCTCGCGGGCTACGTCGCGTTCGTACGGCGGGCGGCGGCTTAAGCGCTCTCGAACGCTTCCGGCACCGCGCGCGCGAACGCGGGCAGCGACTCGAGATGCGCGCAGATGCCGCGCAAGCGCGGATAGGGCGCGAGGTCGCAGTGGAAGCGGCGCGCGTTGTACATCTGCGGCACGAGGAGCACGTCGGCGAGCGTGACGGCGCTGCCGAACATGTGGCGGCCGTCGCCGCTCAGCGCCGCCACTTCCTTCTCGAGTGCCTCGAAGCCGCGCGCGATCCACTGTGCGTACCAGGCGTTCACCGTGGCCTCGTTCAGGGCGAGCGTGCCCCTGAGATAGCTCAGCACGCCGCTGTTGTTCAGCGGCGCCATCTCGCAGGCCACCACCAGCGCGAGTCCACGCACGCGGGCGCGCTCCGCGGGCGCGCGCGGCAGGAGCGGCGGCTGCGGGTGAGTCTCATCGAGATACTCGATGATGGCGAGCGACTGCGTGAGCGTCACGGCGCCGTCCTCGAGCACCGGCACCAGACCCTCGGGGTTCAGTCTCAGGAACTGTGCCGAGCGCTGCGCGTTGACGGCGGGCTTCAGATCGATCGCCACCGTGTCGTAGGCGAGGCCCTTCAAGCTCAGCGCGATGCGCACCCGGTAGGAGGCGGAGCTGCGGTAATAGTGGTGGAGCTTCACGCGGGGCCTCAGGCAGGAGCTGCGATGGTGGTGCGCAGCACCTCGAGCCCCTCGACGCCGCCCTCGATGCGGTCGCCGGGCTGCACGGCGCCGACGCCCGCGGGCGTACCGGTGAAGAGGAGATCCCCCGCCTTGAGCTCGTACAGCGTCGAAACTTCCGCGATCAGCTGCGGCACGCCGGTGAGCATGTGCGAGAGATCGGAGTCCTGGTGCGTCTCGCCGTTCACGGTAAGCCAGATGCGCCCGCGTGACAGGTGGCCGCGGGCGGCCGGGCGGATCGCGGCCACGGGCGCGGAGTGATCGAAGCCCTTGCCGGCGTCCCAGGGCAGACGGTTCTCCTTGGCAGCCGCCTGCAGGTCGCGGCGCGTGAGGTCGATGCCCGCCGCGTAGCCGAACACATGGCCGAGCGCCGCGGCGGGCGTGATGTTGCGCCCGGCACGGCCGATCGCCACCACCAGCTCCATTTCGTACTGGAGGTTGGCGGTGCGCGGCGGGTAAGGAATGGGCACGCCGTTGGCCACCAGCGCGTCCGCGGGCTTCATGAAAAAGAACGGCGGCGTCGGCTGCGAGCCCATCTCGCGCACGTGGTCGGCGTAGTTACGGCCGACGCAGTAGATGCGGTGGACCGGGAAGCGCCCGCCGCCCTCGATGGCCACGGCCGGCGGCGCAGGCGGCGCAAAGGCGAACTCACTCATGGGGGCGAAGATTGCCAGCGCGCGAACCGCTAGACTAGCTCGATGAGCATCTGGCGCACCGTGGCGACTCCGGCGGAGCTCAATGAGAGAGGCAGCCGCACGCTCCCCGGTTACCTCGGCATCCGCGTCACCGAGATCGGCGCCGACTTCCTGCGCGCCACCATGCCGGTGAACGAGCACACCCACCAGCCCTTCGGCGTGCTGCACGGCGGCGCCTCGGTGGCGCTCGCCGAGACGGTGGGGAGCCTCGCCGCGATGCTGTGCGTCGATCCCGACTACATGGCGCTGGGCCAGGACATCAATGCCAACCACCTGCGCAGCATCTCCTCCGGTCTCGTCATCGCAACGGCCCGGCCCTTTCATATCGGCAGGACCAGCCACGTGTGGCATATTGAGATCCGCGACGAACAGGAGCGGCTGGTGTGCGTCGCGCGGCTGACCATGGCCGTGGTCGAGCGGCGCAGCAAGCCGTAAAGAATGAGGTGAGTCATGCCCGACACCGCAACCCCGTCCATGGCCTCGGCGCCCGCGCCGGCACGTGCCGATGAGTCGCTGGTCAGCTATACCCACGTCATCTACGCGCTGCACTCGCTCTCGGTCCTGATCGGACTCACCACCCTGCGCCCGGTGGCGGCGAGCTTCGTGTGGGGGCTGCCGTCCATCATCGCGGTGATCATGAACTACATGCGCCGCGATGCGGCGCATGGCACCTGGCTCGAGTCGCACTTCCAGTGGCAGATCCGTACCTTCTGGTACGCGGCGCTCTGGGCGTTCGTTACTGCCACGCTCAAGTGGCCGCTCTTCATCAGCCTCGTCGGCGTCCCGCTCTATGCCGCCGGGCGCCTCGCACTGTCGGGCTGGATCATCTACCGCGTGGCGCGCGGCTGGATGGGCCTCAAGGACCAGCGCGCGATGTACTCGACGGGCGCCTGATTCCCGCGGAGCTGCAATCATGCCTGACAACACCACCCCGCCGATGACCGCCGCAGCACCGCGGGTCGATGAGTCGCTCGTCGGTTACACCAACGTCATCTACGCACTGCACTCGCTCTCGGTGCTGATTGGCCTCACGACGTTCCACTTCGTGGTCGGCGCCTTCATCTGGGGACTGCCGTCGATCGTCGCGGTGATCATGAACTATGCGCGCCGCCAAGCCACTCACGGCACCTGGCTCGAGTCGCATTTCCGGTGGCAGATCCGCACCTTCTGGTACGCCGTGCTCTGGAGCGTCGTCATCTGGGCGGTGTCGGTGCCGCTGATGCTGATCCTGATCGGCTTCCCGCTCTTCATCGCGGGGCACTGGGCGCTCGCTGCCTGGATCATCTACCGCGTGGCGCGCGGCTGGCTGACGCTGCGCGACAAGCGGCCGATGTACATATGAAGCGTTTCTGGCTGCCCGTCACGCTGGCGATGACACTCGCGGCCGGCGGTTGCGGCCAGAAAGGTCCGCTCTACCTGCCGGACAAGAATGCGAAGGTGGCGACGGCACCCGCTGGAAGCGCCACGCCCGCGACCCAACCGGCACCGCCCGCGACAACACCGGCGGCAGCGCCGCAGACTCCGCCGGCGCGCAAGCCGAACGACAAGGACCAGGACCCGCAGCCGCCGCCGCAGTGAGCGGCGGGTCGGCGCGGCTTCAGCTGCGCACCAGCCCGCGCAACGCCCGGGCCCGCTCGCTGTCCGGAAACACCGTCGTCTCGAGCGCGCGCGCAGGCACCCCCAGATGCTCTTCGAGCACGCCCTTCAGCACGCTGCGCAGATCGAGCGTCGGCATGAGATCGCGCCCCTGGTAGAGCGCGCGCCCGGAGAGTCCCGGCCAGTCGGCCACCACGCGCCCGCCGGCGACCGCACCGCCGACGAGCAATGACATCGTCCCGGTGCCGTGATCGGTGCCGCGCGTGCCATTGATCGCCGCGGTACGCCCGAACTCCGTGACGGCGAGGACCGCCGTGTCCTTCCAGGTGGCGCCGAGCTCGGTCCTGAGCGTCGCGAGTCCCTGGTCGAGCGCCGCGAGCCGCCCGGCGAGCTGGCCTTCGGCGCCGCCCTCGTTGGCGTGCGTATCCCAGCCCGTGGTGTCGAATACCGCCACCTGCGGGCCGTCCTCCTGGCGCAGGAACCCCGCAGCCGCGCGGACGATCTCGGCGTACTGCGGCGACGCCTGAGGGCGCGGCGCCTGGGGGCCCTGCGCCGCTGCCGGCGCGGCCATCGTCGGTGCGGCGGGCTGCGCCATCGCGGCACCGCTCCCGGCGACGATCGAGTCCGCCATGAGCGCATCCGCGAGACGCGCCGACAGCAGCGGATCCTTCGAGTAAAGATCGGTGATGCGCGAGAGCGTGTCGTCGTCGAGGCCGGAGAGCTTCGACGGCGACCACGAGGCGACCTCGGCCGGACCCCGCATCACGAGCGGTACGTTCTGGCCCAACGCCACGCCCGCCTCGCGCCGCCGCGCGCCCGGCACCTGCGCCAGCGCGCGGTTGAGCCAGCCGCTCTGCGAGGCGTGCGCCGTCGGCGTGCCGTTCTCGAGCACGTCCTGGCCGTCGAAGTGCGAGCGCTCGCGGTAGGGGCTCGCCGCGGCGTGGAACACCACGAGCTCGCGCGCCGCGTACGACTGTCCGAGGAAGGTGAGGGCGGGGTGCAGGCCAAAGAACCCATCGAGCGGCAGCGCGCCTTGCGGCTCGCCCGGAGCGCGCAGCGCAAACTCGCCGCGCAGATGCGCGTAGTCGCGGTCGCCGCAGGGCGGCACGGCGGCCAGCCCGTCGAGTGCGCCGCGCAGGATCACCAGCACGAAGCGGGTGCGAGGGGTGCCCGCAGCGCGCGCCAGGCACAGCCGCGAGGTCACGAGTGTGCCGCCGGCGGCGAGTGCTCCGAGATGCAGGAATTCGCGACGCTTCATGACTGACATGACTTGATCACCTCGTTCCCGCTAGCGGCGCATGAACTCGGGCGCGGCGAGCAGCAGCGTCACCGCCTGAGCGCCCGTGGCCGCACGCCGCAGCGCCGTGCCGGTGGCGTCGGCCAGGTTCGCGCCGAGCAGCTGCGGGGCGAGCGCGGCGGCATCGCGGCGGCTGCCGAGCTTAGCCCCGACCGCATCCGCCCACTCGAGACGCTTGAGGAGTGCCGAGGCACCGTCCCAGTCGGCGCTCGCATCGGGCCAGCCGGCCGGCGATCCCGGCTGCCAGGTGCGCTGGCCGAGGAGCTCGAAGGAGGCGAGCGGCCCCTTGCCCGCCTCCGCCGGGAGCGACAGGCCGCGGTAGCTCGAGACGATGAAATCGCTCGGCGTCTTGTATTTGCCGAGCGGCTGTTCCCACGCCTCGGGGCTGTCGATCAGCACCCGGTACACCGCCGGCAGATTGCCGCCGTACTCGGTGAAGGCGCGCGCGAGACGCTCGACGAGCGCCGGCGGCGGATCGTCGGCGACGAAATGCCGCGCCAGCTTCACCGCGATGTGGCGGGCGGTGGAGGGATGCTGCGCCAGATCGTTGAGCACCCGCATGCCCTGCTCGTAGCCCAAGTCCGGGTACTGCCGGCCGAGCACGGTCGCCGTGCCGGGCTCGTGATGGTCGGGACGGAACACGAAGCGGCCCGCCGGGCCGCTGGCGAAGAGACCGTTCCCCCCGCCCACCGACCAGCCGGTAATCACGGTGGCGAACGCGGTGACGTCGGCCTGGGTGTAGCCGCCGCCGACGCCGAGGGTGTGGAGCTCGAGGATCTCGCGGCCGAGATTCTCGTTGAGGCCCACGCGCCGCTCGCCGCGCCGCCGGATGCTGGCGCGCAGTGCCGCCGTCGAATGCGGCCCCACCGACAGGTGGTTGTCGAGATACACGAGCATCGCCGGATGCATCTCGGCGGCGACCAGCAGGTCGCCGAAATTGCCGAGCACGTACGGCCGGATCGCCTCGCGCTCGAAGCTGCCGGCGAGCCCGGCCAGGTACTGCTTATCCGTCGACACCGCGAAGTGGTTGCTCCAGAACTGCGTCAGGCGCTCGACGAACGGGCGGTCGGTGGTCACGGCCTGCTGAAAGCGCGCGGTCGCTTCGGCGGTGTAGATGGGTTTCAGGAACTGCGGCAGCTTCTGCGGTACGTCGGCGCCCGCGCGGCGCTCCGCCCGGATCTCTCGCTGCAGCGCAAAGGCCTGACCGAGCAGCTGCGCCGTGGTCGCGAGCGACCCCGCGCCGACGGCCGGCGCCGCGTGCGTCAGCTGCGCGCGCAGCCAGTCACGCCCGTCGCCGCCGATCGAGGCGAGCTCACCCGGGCGAGCGCCGAGGCCGAAGCGATTGAGCGCGATAGTGGAGCCGAGCTGCTGCATACCTCGAGCCGCTTGAGCACGCGATGCCCTGTATAGCGCGCCAGGCGGGCGGACGGTTGACCGGCCTGCCCGGACTGTGAGCGGATGCCGTCCGTTATACTCGCGGCCCGCTTCCCGCAGCACCCCTTCATGACGTCCCCCGACCTGGTCCTCGTCGACGGCTCCTCTTATCTGTACCGGGCGTTCCACGCCCTGCCGCCGCTCACCAGCTCGCGCGGCGAGCCGACCGGCGCGGTGCTCGGCGTGCTCAACATGCTGCAGAAGTTCCTGCAGGACTATCACCCGGAGCACGTCGCCGTGGTGTTCGACGCGCCGGGCAAGACCTTCCGCGACGAGCTGTTCGCCGAGTACAAGGCGCACCGCCCGCCGATGCCCGACGACCTGCGCTCGCAGGTCGAGCCGCTCCTCGAGATCATCGCCGCGCAGGGCCTGCCGCTGCTGCGCATGCCGGGCGTCGAGGCGGACGACGTGATCGGCACGCTGGCGCGGCGTGCCGCTGCCGCCGGACACCGCGTGCTGATCTCCACCGGCGACAAGGACATGGCGCAGCTGGTCGACGGCTCGATCACGCTGATCAACACCATGACCAACACGGTGCTCGATCGCGCGGGCGTCAAGGCCAAGTTCGACGTCTATCCCGAGCAGATCATCGACTACCTCGCCCTCGTCGGCGACAGCTCCGACAACATCCCGGGCATCGACAAGGTCGGGCCGAAGACCGCCGCGAAGTGGCTGGCGCAGTACGGCAGCTCGACAACCTCATCGAGCACGCGCGCGGAGATCCCCGGCAAGGTCGGCGAGAACCTGCGCGCTCGGGCTCGCGACGCTCGAACTGTCGCGGCGCCTCGCGACCATCCGCACCGACCTCGATCTGCCGCTGTCGCTCGCCGAGCTCAAGCCCGGCGCCGCCGACACGGCGACGCTGCGCGAGCTGTACACGCGCTTCGAGCTGCGCGCGCTGCTGCGCACGCTCGAGGGGAGCGACGGCGGACCGCGTCCGAGGCATCCGCGGCCGTCGCGGCCGCTGGCGCGGTGCCGGCGAGCGCGCCGGACACCGAATCGAGCGCCACTACGAGACCATCACCCGCTGGGAGGATCTCGAGCGCTGGCTCGCCGCGCTCGCCGACGCGGAGCTGTTCGCCTTCGACACCGAGACCACGAGCCTCGATTACATGCGACGCCGAGATCGTCGGCGTGTCCTTCGCGATCGAGGCGGGCGAGGCGGCCTACGTGCCGCTGGCGCACGACTACCCCGGCGCGCCCGAGCAGCTCGACCGCGACGCAGGTGCTCGCGGCGCTCAAGCCGCTGCTCGAGAGACGCGGCGCACGGCAAGGTCGGGCACCACCTGAAGTACGACGCGCACGTGCTGCGCAACCACGGCATCGCGCCTCGCCGGCATGCGCTTCGACACCATGCTCGAGTCCTACGTGCTGAACAGCATCGCGACCCGCCACGACATGGACTCCGATGGCCAAGCGCTACCTCGGGCTCGACACCATCCATTTCGAGGACGTGGCCGGCAAGGGCGCCAAGCAGATCACCTTCGACCAGGTGCCGGTGGACAAGGCCGCCGAGTACGCCGCCGAGGACGCCGACGTCACGCTGCGGCTGCACCAGGCGCTGTGGCCGCAGCTCGCAGGCGGTGCCGCAGCTGGCGCAGCTCTACCGAGAGATCGAGCAGCCGCTGGTGCCGGTGCTGCTCGCGCATGGAGCACCACGGCGTGCTGCGTCGACCGCGAGCTGCTGCGCACGCAGAGCCGCGAGCTGGCGCGCGCAGCTGCAGGAGCTGCAGCGCGCAGGCGCACGCGCGAGGCCGGCCAGCCGAATTCAACCTCGAGTCGCCGAAGCAGCTGCAGCAGATCCTGTTCGAGCAAGCTGCAGCTGCCGGTGCTGCGCAAGACGCCGACCGGGCAGCCCTCGACCGCCGAGGACGTGCTGGAGGAGCTGGCCGCGGACTATCCGCTGCCGCGGCTGATCCTCGAGTACCGCGGCGCTCGCCAAGCTCAAGTCCACCTACACCGACAAGCTGCCCGAGCAGATCGAACGCGCGCACCGGCCGCGTCCACACCTCCTATCACCAGGCGGTCGCCGCCACCGGGCGGCTGTCCTCGATCGGATCCGAACCTGCAGAACATCCCGATCCGCACGCCCGAAGGGCGGCGCATCCGCCAGGCGTTCATCGCGCCGCCGGGCTGCGTGCTGCTGGCGGCCGACTACTCGCAGATCGAGCTGCGCATCATGGCGCACCTGTCGGGCGATGAGGGCCTGCTGCGCCGCGTTCGCCGAGGACCAGGACATGCACCAGGCCACCGCCGCCGAGGTGTTCGGCGTCGCCGCTCGACGCGGTCACGCCGGACCAGCGCCGCTCCGCCAAGGCGATCAACTTCGGCCTGATCTACGGCATGTCGCGCCTTCGGCCTGGCGCGCGCAGCTCGGCATCGAGCGCGGCGCCGCGCAGAGCTACGTCGAGCTGCTACTTCGCAGCGCTATCCCGGCGTGCAGGCGCTTCATGGACCAGCACGCGCGCAGGCGCGCGAGCGCGGGCTACGTCGAGACGGTGTTCGGCCGCCGGCTGTACCTGCCGGACATCCGCTCCGGCAACCGCCCAGCTGCAGCAGTACGCCGAGCGCAGCGCCATCAACGCGCCGATGCAGGGCACCGCGGCCGACATCATCAAGCGCGCCATGATCGACGTGGACGCCTGGCTGCCGACGCGCAGACGCCGCCGGCGCGGCTGATCATGCAGGTGCACGACGAGCTGGTGCTGGAGGTGCACGCGAGGCGGTCGGGGAAGTGACGCGCGCGGTACGCGAGCGCATGGTGAGTGCCGCGGCCCTGCACGGTGCCGCTGCGGGTGGATGTGGGCACGGGCGTCAACTGGGACGAGGCGCACTGAACGGAACTTTTGCGCGCCTGTCGCCGCGCGGCAACAGACACCGTGCGCGCGGGGATTGTGTTAGGAAAGGAGCGGGTAATACGCAGGAGATTCCCGTATGCGCAGATTCCTGCTCGCGATCGCACTGTCACTCGGCGCCGGCAGCGCCTGCGCCGACGACGGCACGTTCTATCTCGGCGCCGGCATCTCCAGGGACAAGGTGAGCGACATCGCCAACGCCGGCACCCGCTTTCCGGACATCGACAGCACCGCGTGGAAGGTGTTCCTCGGCGTGCGGCCGCTGAGTGTCATCGCCTTCGAGGCCGACTATCTCGACCTCGGCAGCCAGACCAGCACCTTCGTGACCACGAGCGACCACTCGGACGCCAAGGCCTTCGCGGGCTTCGCCGTGGGCTTCCTGCCGATCCCGGTGCCGTTCCTCGACGTCTTCGGCAAGGCCGGGCTCGCGCGCTGGACCCTCGACGGCAGCTCGATCAGCGCGCCGGTGCCCGGATCCTTCTCGACCAAAGGCACGGACTTCGCCTGGGGCGTCGGCACCCAGGTGCATTTCGGCAACTGCGGCGCGCGGCTCGAGTACGAGAACTTCAGGATCCCGAACACCAACGGCGCGAACATCGTGTCGCTCGAGGCGTACCTCAACATTTTCTAACGCTCTCGCAGCACGCCCCCGCGGGGCAGGCGATACACTGCACCCTCGCGCAGCGCGCTGCGACGCCCCACTCCACCGACGAGGTTCCGTATGCGAAAACTTCTGCTCGCAGTCGCTTTGACCTTCGCGGCCGGCGTCGCCCAGGCCGACAACGGCATGCTCTATCTGGGCGCCGGCCTGACGAATGACAATCTGCGGGACATCGCCGCGACCAACTCCAACCTGAGCAGCACCAACTGGAAGGTGTGGGCCGGCGTGCGGCCGATCAGCCTGTTCGCCGTCGAGGCGGATTACATGGATCTTGGCAGCCAGACGCTCAACTTGGCGCAGACCGGCACATGCATCGACAGTTGCCCCATCAGCACGCACTTGCAGTACAAGGCCTTCGCCGGCTACGCCGTGGGCTACGTGCCGATCCCGGTGCCGTACCTCGACGTCTTCGGCAAGGTCGGGCTGGCGCGCTGGACTCAGAGCGGTGGCACCACGTCGGGGCCTCCGGCCGGGTTTTTCTCGCTCTCCGACAACGGCACCCAGTTCGCCTGGGGCATCGGCGGACAACTGCGCTTCGGCAATGTGGGCGCCCGGCTCGAGTACGAGAGCTTCAGCATCCGCAACACCGGCGGCGTCAACCTCGTCTCGCTCAGCGTCTTCCTGAATCTGCTTTGAGAGCTGTGGCGTGGACGATACAAGTCGTTACGCAAACTAATGATCTGAAACGAGATTTTTTTCGGATCGCGCTGGAACTCGGACGGACAGGCCGCATCTAACTTATCGAGTGCGAGTCACTCCCCGCTTCCCTCCCTGAGCGGGTATATAGCCCGGTTCATAGAGACCTGTGCCGGGTTAGTCTGCCCCGGCGGCCCCCAAAGCCGCCGGGGCTTTTTATTTGCGCTCGAGCCAGGCGAGGAGCGTGTCCTGGGCTTCCCGCACCCCGGTCCCGTCGTGGGCCGAGAACAGCTGCACCGTGGCCCGGCCCGCGAGCGCGGCGGCGGCGACCCGCAGTGCGCGCGCCCCCTCGGCGCGGCTCAGCTTGTCGGCCTTCGCGAGCAGCACGTGCACACGCTGCGCCGGGGCCGCCCAGGCGAGCAGCCCCTCGTCGCCCGCGGTGAAGCCGCGCCGCACATCCACGATGAGGAAGAGCCCGGCGAGACTCGCGCGCTCCTTGAGTGCATCGATCAACGGCCCCCAGGTGCGGCGCTCGCTCACCGGGCCGCCCGCGTAGCCGTAGCCCGGCAGATCCACCAGGCGGCGTTGCGGTCCGAGCTCGAAGAAATTCAGCAGCCGCGTGCGGCCCGGTGTTTTGCTGGTGCGCGCGAGGCCGCGCCGCTGGGTGATGGCGTTGATGGCGCTCGACTTGCCGGCATTGGAGCGCCCGGCGAAAGCCACCTCGACGCCCGCATCGGGCGGAAACTGCGCCGGCGCGGCGGCGCTGATCAGAAAGTCTGCCTGCTGAAAACGGCTCATTTTCCGGGGATAATCATCGCGCCTGGGCTCGAAGGAGCGAGCGGGACGGTAGTGTACAATCCCGCCGCCCTCGCATCGCTGGACCGGACCGGAATGAGAAAAATGCCGAACACCCACAGAGTCGGTTGGATGGGCCTCGCCATCGCGGCGCTGCTCGCCGCCCCGGCGCTTGCCGGCGCGCAGACCGCCGCCGCGCCCGCGCCCGCCTCGCCCTTTACCACCGGCAAGGCAGCGAGCGGCGAGGCCAAAGCGGCGCTCTGCAGCGCCTGTCACGGCCCGCAGGGCAACAGCGTGAATCCCGAATGGCCGCGTCTCGCCGGCCAGAGTGCGGTGTACCTCGCCGCGCAGCTGAGACTCTTCCGCGCGGGCGTGCGCGACAATCCGACCATGAAGCCGCTCGCGGCGGCGTTGAGCGATCAGGACATCAGCGACCTCGCCGTGTACTACGAAGCGCAGACGCCGAGCGGCCTCGAGGCCGATCCCTCCTACTGGAAGGCGGGCGAAGCTCTCTATGTCAGCGGCGATGCGGCGCGCAGCGTGCCGGCGTGCGTCGCGTGCCACGGTCCGGTGGGACGCGGCAATCTCGCTGCGGGCTATCCGGCGCTGCGCGCGCAGCAGTCGGTGTACGTCGTCAAGCAGCTCAACGACTACGCCAGCGGTGCGCGCTACACGGGAGCCGACGCCGCGCACTCGGACCCCAACAGCGTGATGATGCTGACGCTCGCCAAGCGCCTGACGCCCGAGGAGATCCGCGACGTGGCTTCGTACGTGCAGGGCATGCGTTGATCCGATGAGGCGGCTCCTTGGCCTGACGGCACTCCTGGTCCTGGGGCTCTCGTCCTTAACTTCCTGCTCGCGCCACGCGACGCCGCCCACGCCCGCTGCTCCCGCGCCGGCGGGCGCGCCCGGCCCCGCCGCCGCCGCACCCTCGACGCCGCCCCCCGCCGCCGCTGCCACTGCGCAGAGCGAGACCGAGCAGGCCATCAGTGCGCAGGAATCCGGCGACGGCGCGGTCAACGAGAAGCCCGAGAGCAGCGACCTCTCACTCGAGCGCATGGCCGCCCTGCCGGCGGACGCACAGCTCCCCGGCGGCCGCTGGAAGCCCGGCGTCAACTACGATCCTGTCGTGCCGGAGCAGCCGACGAGTGTCGAGCCGGGCAAGGTGGAGGTGATCGAGTTCATGTGGCTCGGCTGCCCGCACTGCTACGCCCTCGAGCCCACCATCCTGGCATGGCTGAAGAGCAAGCCCGCGTACATCGTGTTCGAACGCGTGCCGGTCGTGTGGGATATCCCGCACCGCGCTCACGCGCGGCTCTTCTACACGCTCACCACGCTCGGGCGGCCGGAGCTCATCGAAAAGGCCTTCGACACCATCCAGCTGCAGCGCAATCCGCTGCTTGGCGCGAGCGATGCGGAGTCGCTGCGCATCGGGCAGGCATGGGCGGCGCAGCAGGGCGTCAGCGCCGCCGACTTTGCCGGCGCCTGGAATTCGGAAACGGTGAATGCGCAGCTGCAGCGGGCCGAGGACCTGGTGCTGCGCTATCGCATCCAGAGCGTTCCGTCGGTCGTCGTCAACGGCAAGTACAAGACCGACGCGAGCAAGGCGGGCGGTGCCGCCAACCTCATCCAGCTGATCGACGATCTGGCGGCATCCGAGCACCGGCACTGAGACGTCGCACTCGCGGTCACCGATGTCTCGAGAATGGCGCGCCCGACTGGATTCGAACCAGCGACCTGCAGCTTCGGAGGCTGCCACTCTATCCAACTGAGCTACGGGCGCGTTCGGGCGGGCGATCATACGCGTCCGCCCGACGGGCCGTCTATTTGCGCGCCGGCCCCGCGCCGGACCGCCTGAGCGGCGTGGCGATATACGAAGCGGGGACCCGAGCGGCTATACTGCAGGGCCGGTTCGGCGCGTCCGCGACGGAAATACACGTGAGCAAGCACGACACCCATTTCTTCAACGTTTTCAGCATGGTGATCGGCCTTTTAGTGACCATCACGGTCGTGTTGTTCGCGCTGGCGCGCGTGGTGGCGAGCCACACCCAGGAAGCGAACGTGCTCACCGAGCCCGGCTACACCAAGAGCGTCGCCGCGCGCATCGGCGACCTGACGCGCGAGGCGGTCGCGGGGCAGGACAACTCCGCGCTCGCCATCAAGGCCGGGACACCGGCCGGGGCGGGCTCGGCGGCTCCGGCGATGCCGAAGAACGGCACCGAGCTCTTCGAGCAGACCTGCAGCGTCTGCCACGGCGCCGGGATCGCGGGCGCGCCCAAGGCGGGCGACAAGGCGGCCTGGGCGCCGCGTCTCGCCGAAGGCAAGGCGCTGCTGTACCAGCATGCGTTGCAGGGCTTCCAGGGCAAGACCGGCGTCATGCCCCCGAAGGGCGGCCGTACCGACCTGCCCGACGACCTGGTGAAGCAGGCCGTCGATCACATGGTACAGATGGCGCAGTAATCAGCCGCCCGGCGCTGCCCGATCGAGGCAGCGCAGCATCACCGCTTCCCCCACCTGCGCCGCCCCGATGACGGGGCGCTCCTCGAGATCGGCGATCGTGCGTGCCACCTTCAGCACGCGCGAGCGCGCGCGCCCCGAGAGCTTCAGGCGCCGCATCGCCGTCTCGAGCACGCGCCGACCGGCCGCATCCGGAACGCACCAGCGCCCGACCTGCGCCTCGTCGAGGCGCGCGTTGCAGAGCCCGGCGCGCGCGAGCTGCAGCGCGCGGGCCTGGCCGGCGAGCTGCGCGCCCGTGGCGCTGTCGATGACCTCTCCCGGCGGCGCATCGAACTCTGCGCCCGCGAGCCGTGGCACCTCGACCTGCAGGTCGAGACGGTCGAGCAGCGGACCGGAGAGACGCGCGTGATAGCGCCGCACCACCGCCGGCGTGCAGCGGCAGCTGCGCGCGGGGTCGCCGCGGTTGCCGCAGGGACAGGGGTTCATGGCGGCGATCAGCTGGAATTCGGCCGGGTACTGCGTCTGCAGCGCCGCGCGCGCCACCTGGATCACGCCCGTCTCGAGCGGCTCGCGCAGCGCCTCGAGCACCCCCCGCGCGAACTCCGGCAGCTCGTCGAGAAACAGCACGCCGCGATGCGCGAGACTCACCTCGCCCGGCCGCGCGCGTGCGCCGCCGCCGACCAGTGCCGCCACCGTGGTGCTGTGGTGGGGCGCGCGAAACGGCCGCGCGGCGCATGGCACGCCGCCAAACCCCGCCGCGCTCACCGAGGCGATCGCCGCGACCTCGAGCGCCTCGGGCGCGGTGAGCGGCGGCAGGAGGCCGGGCAGGCGCTGCGCCAGCATGCTCTTGCCGCAGCCGGGCGGCCCGATGAAGAGCAGGCTATGCGCGCCCGCGGCGGCGATCAGCAGCGCACGCTTGGCGTGCGCCTGGCCGCGCACGTCGGCGAGATCGAGCCGTGCGCCGCCCGCGGCGCGGCGCGCGCTCGTCCCGGGCGCCGCGTGCGCCGCGAGCAAGCGCCCGCCGCTCAGGTGTGCGCAGACATCGAGCAGGTGATCGGCGGCGCGCACCCGCTGCGGGGCGGCGGCGCTCGCCTCGGCGGCATTGGCACGCGGCACGATGAGCTCGTGGCCCGCAACGCGGGCCTGGGCGGCCGCGGGCAACAGGCCCGGTACGGATTTCAGCTCGCCCGTGAGACCGAGCTCGCCATAGAACTCGCACCCCGCCACGCCCACGCCCGCTCGCTCGCCATCGAGCTGCCGCGAGGCGAGCAGCACTCCGATGGCGATCGGCAGATCGAAGCGGCCGCCTTCCTTGGGCAGATCCGCCGGCGCGAGATTCACCGTGATGCGGCCGGCTGGGAACTCGAAGCGGGAGTTGAGGAGCGCCGCGCGCACGCGCTCCCTGGCCTCGCGCACCACCATGGCAGGAAGTCCGACGATGCAGAAAGCCGGGAGCCCGGGTGCGAGGCTCACCTCGACGTGCACCAGCGGGGCGGCGAGGCCCACCTGCGCCCGGCAAGCCACGCGCGCAAAGGCCATGGCCGCAGCGACGTCAGCCGCCCGGCGCGCCCCCGGAGCCGGCCTCGAGCGCGGCGAGCTTCGCCTCGAGTGCCTCGAGCCGCGCGCGCGTGCGCTCGAGCACGCGGGTCTGCGCGTCGAACTCATCGCGCGTGACGAGATCGAGCTTCGCGAGGCGCTCGCGCAGCACCGCGCGGAAGCTCGTCTCGAGCTCGTCCTGCATGGCGCGCAGCGCCGGCGGCAGCCGCTCGATCAGCCGGCGCGCCAGATCCTCGATCCGCAGTGTTTCCATGACAGCTCCCGCCTCCGCTTCCCGACTCCTGCCCCGGATTGACGCAGAGCTGAGGCGTCGAGCCCCAAAACAGTGCAGCGTCGCGCCACCGGCGCGCGCAAAACGCGGCAAACACGCCCCATCGCCACATGGCACGGAAGCTGCACCGCCGCCTTGCGGGGCTCAAAGCTTACGCGCCCCGCTGCGCGCGTGCAGAACGTATTTGCGCCGTAATCGGTTCGAAATGCGGAGAAGCCATGCCGAATAGAGCGAACACGAGCCGCCTCCCGTCACTGCTCGGCGCGGTACTCGCGCTCGCACCGGCGCTCGCCCTGGCCGATGCGCCGGTGCCGAACAAAGGCGACACGGCCTGGATGCTCACCTCGACCGCGCTCGTGCTGCTGATGTCGGTACCCGCGCTCGCGCTCTTCTACGGCGGCCTGGTGCGCACCAAGAACATGCTCTCGGTGCTGATGCAGGTGTTCGTCGGCTTCTCGCTGATCACGGTGCTGTGGTGCGTGTACGGCTACTCGCTCGCCTTCACCGAGGGCAACGCCATCATCGGCGGCTTCAGCCGGCTGTTCCTCGCGGGCACCTTCGACGCGAAGACCGGCGCCTTCTCGCTGGCCGCGACCTTCAGCCGCAACACCCCGCTCTACGAGCTGGTGTACGTCGCCTTCCAGGCGACCTTCGCCGCCATCACCTGCTGCCTCATCCTCGGCTCGCTCGTCGAGCGCATCAGGTTCCCGGCGGTACTGGTGTTCCTGGTGCTGTGGTTCACCTTCAGCTATCTGCCGATCGCGCACATGGTGTGGTACTGGCCGGGACCGGATGCCTACACCTCGAGTGCCACCGCGGCAGCGGTGAGTGCCACCGGCGGTCTCATCTGGCAGTGGGGCGCGCTCGATTTCGCGGGCGGCACGGTGGTGCACATCAATGCCGGCGTGGCCGGACTCGTCGGCGCCTTCGTGCTCGGCAAGCGCATCGGCTACGGCCGCGAGCCGATGGCGCCGCACAACCTGACCCTCACCATGGTCGGCGCCTCGCTCCTGTGGTTCGGGTGGTTCGGGTTCAACGCGGGCTCGGCGCTCGAGGCCAACGGCTCGGCGGCGCTCGCCTTCATGAACACCTACCTCGCGACCGCCTGCGCGGTGCTCGCGTGGATCGGCGCCGAATGGTGGCTGAAGGGCAAGCCCTCGATGCTCGGCGCGGCCTCGGGCGCGGTCGCGGGGCTGGTCGCGATCACGCCGGCCGCGGGCAACGTCGGTATTCCGGGCGCTTTCGCCATCGGCCTCGGCGTCGGCGTCGTGTGCCTGTGGGGCGTGACGGGACTGAAGCGCCTGATCAGGACCGACGATTCCCTCGATGTCTTCGGCGTGCACGCAGTCGGCGGCATCTTCGGCGCGCTCATGACCGGGATCTTCAACGCACCCGCGCTCGGCGGGCCCGGCTCCACCGTCGACTGGGTCAAGGGCACGAGCGGGTATCCGGGCATCGCCACGCAGTTCCTCATTCAGCTCAAGGCCGTGAGCCTGGTGCTGGTGTGGAGCGCGGCGGTCGCCTTCGCGGCCTTCTACCTGGTGAAGCTCCTCATGGGCCTGCGCGTGCCGGAAGAAGAAGAGCGCGAGGGTCTCGACGTCACCTCCCACGGCGAGCGGGCTTACGACCTCTAGCGGGCCTCAGGCGGGGTGAGGCTCGAGCGTGGCCGTCCGCCCCCCGGATCCGCCCCCCATTGCGGCTCTTGAGCTGGCGCACCGGGCCCGCCCTTTGTATGGTGTGACCGGCGGCGGCGCCAGCCCGGTCAGCGTGTGACGGAGTTCAAGGGTTTGCAGGGGGTGGTGCCGCCATACTGCCCCGGCGGAGGCCCTTTTTATGTTGCGACTCGTATCGATCACCGCCCTCGTCCTGGCCGGAGCGTGCACGCTGGCACGCGCCGACGTATTCCGCTGGGTGGACGAGCAGGGTGTCATCCATTACAGCGACGAGTGGGTACCGGGCTCGGTCGTCATCAAGACCACCATGCGCCCGCACGAGAACTCAGGCGCTGCGCCCTCGAGCGCCGCCAACACGCGAGTGGGCGATCGGGTCGCCGACCAGGCCAACTCGCGCGCCGTGCAGCAGGACGTGGCCAAGGCGCGCGACTCGCAGTGCAGCTGGGCCAAGGATCGCTACATGAAGGCGATCGCCTCGAGGCGCGTCTACAAGGAAGGCAAGGACGGCGAGCGCGAGTACATGTCCGACGCCGAGGCCGACGTCTACCGCGAGCAGGCCCGCAAGGACGTGCAGCAGGCCTGTGGCAACGTGCCCGAGTGGAAACCGGACCAGCCGATCCCTGAGCCGCAGCCGATCCCTGAGCCGAAGGTGAATCCGGCGCTCGCGACCTCGCAGTAACCGCGGCCCCGATTCGGCGCGCCCGCGCTTTCGCACTATAGTGTCGCTTCGCGGCCTCTCGTAAGCCGCTCGAGGTGCGTTGAAATGCGCGCAGGCTTCGTCGGACTCGGCGCCATGGGTGTGGGGATGGCGCGCAACCTTCACAAGAAGGGGATGCTCGCCGCGGTCTGGAACCGCACCCCGTCCAAAGCCGCCGCGCTCGCCGCCGAGCTCGGCGTCGCCGCTCCCGCCACCCTCGCCGAGCTCGCCGCCCAGGTGGACGTCGTCGTGTCCTGCGTTTCGGCGGACGCCGACGTGCTCGAAGTGACGGGCTCGCTCGCGCCGGGATTGAAGTCCGGGGCGCTGATGCTCGACTGCTCCACGGTGAGCTCCGAGACCGCACGCCAGGCGGCGGAGCTCCTCGCACCCGGCGGCGTCGAATTCCTCGACTGCCCGGTGTCGGGCGGCGTCGAGGGCGCCCGCGACGGCACGCTCGCCATCATGGTGGGCGGCTCGCCGGCGGCGTTCGAGCGCGCCCGGCCGGTACTCGAGGCACTCGGGCGCACCGTCGCCCATTTCGGTCCGGTCGGCAGCGGCGCGGCCGCCAAGGCCACCAACCAGATCATGTGCGCCGGCATCATCGATGCGGTCGCCGAGGCGATGGCGTTCGCGCGTGCCCAGGGGCTGCCGCTGCCGATCCTGATCGACACGCTCGGCAAGGGTGCGGGCTCCTCCTGGTACTTCGTGCATCGGGCGCCCAACATGGCGCGCGGCGCCTACCCGGCGGGCTTCCGCGTGCGGCTGCACGCCAAGGATCTGCGTATCTGCCACGACATGGCGGCGCGCTTCGGCGTGCAGCTGCCGGTGGTCGAACGCATGCTCGCCGAGTACGCGGAGCTGGTGGCGCGCGGCTACGGCGATGAGGACATCTCGGCGACCTTCCGCCTCAAGGAGGAGCTGTTCGAGCGCACCAACATCATGGGCGCGCCGGCACTACGCCCGCCGCCGCCGCGCATGCCATGAACGCCGACCCGGCTCGCGAACGCTCGCTCTATCTCCCGAACTTCTGCACCTCGCGCACCACGCTCGCCATCGTGCTGATCGTGGAGCTCACGGCCTTCGTGCTGACGCTGGCGCGGCAGAGCGCCCCGGTCGACTTCTGGACCGACCTGGTACGCACCTCGCTGTTCCTGCTGTGGATCGGACTCACCGCGGCGGCACTCCTGTGCCTGCTGCGCCACGTGCTGGCGCGTCTCACCGTCGCGGCCGGCTCGGCCGCGGTCATGGCGCTCATCGCGGGCCTGGTGGCGACGATCTCGGCGTGCGCGTATCTCATCGGCCGCACCCCCCTGGTGGTCGATACCGGCGGCAGCTCGCTCTTCCCGCTCCATCCGTGGAGCTTCGCGCTGCGCAACGTGTGCATCGGACTCGTGGTGTGCGGACTGGTGCTGCGCTACTTCTACGTGGCGCACGAGTGGCGGGTGAGCGTCGAGCTGCGCGCCGCGGCACGCGTGCACGCGCTGCAGGCGCGCATCCGCCCGCACTTCCTCTTCAACAGCATGAACACCATCGCCTCGCTCACCCGCAGCGACCCGCCGCGCGCCGAGAGCGCGGTACAGGACCTCGCGGATCTGTTCCGCGCCACTTTGAGCGAGAAATACCACACCATCACGCTCGCCGAGGAGCTCGAGGTGGCGCGTACCTACCAGCGCATGGAGCAGCTGCGCCTCGGAGCGCGCCTCGAGGTGCTGTGGAGGACCGAGTCGCTCCCCGGCACCGCGCTGGTCCCGGGCCTCATGATCCAGCCGCTGCTCGAGAACGCCATCTATCACGGCATCGAGCCGCGCCCCGAGGGCGGCCGCGTCACCATCACCGGCGAGCTCAGCGCCGGGCTCATCACCATCGTGGTGCGCAATCCGCTCGGCGGCGGCCCGCAGCAGCGCGACGGCAACCGCCTGGCGCTCGCCAATATCCGCGAGCGCCTGGAGCTCATGTACGGCGAGCGCGCGCTGATGAAATCAGGCACCTTCGACGGCGAATACATCGTCACGCTGCGCTTCCCGCTGATCGAGAAGCAGCCGTACACGGCGGCGGCGCCGCCCGCGACCGCCTGAGGCACCGATGCACGCGGCGGTGCGCCTCAAGGTGCTGATCGTCGACGACGAGCCCCCGGCGCGCGAGCGGCTGAGGAGCCTGCTCGCCGAGCTCGCCGACGTCGAGGTCGTGGGCGAGGCGGTGAGCGGCGCCGAGGCGCTCAGCCAGTCCCACGACCTCGCCCCCGACGTGGTGCTGCTCGACGTGCGCATGCCGGGCATGGACGGGCTGGAAGCCGCGCGCCACCTGAACGTGCTGGACGAGCCGCCGGCGGTCATCTTCACCACCGCGTTCGATGAGTACGCCGTCGAGGCCTTCGAGGCGCATGCCATGGGGTATCTGCTGAAGCCCGTGCGCAAGGAGCAGCTCGCGGCCGCGCTCACGCGCGCCGGACGCCTGACGCGCGCGCAGCTGCAGAAGCTCGCCGCCGCCGGCGCCGAGGCGCGCCGCAGCCACATCGCGGCGCGCGCCCGCGAGGGATTGAAGCTCATCCCCATCGAGGACGTGCGCTACTTTCTCGCCGACCGCAAGTACACCACCGTCGCACACGTCAACGGCGAGGACCTCATCGAGGATTCGCTGCGGCTGCTCGAAAGCGAGTTCGGCGGCGCGTTCGTGCGCATCCACCGCAACGCCCTGGTCGCGGTGCGGCACCTCGAGCGCATCGAGCGCGGTGGCGACGGTCAGTGGTGCGTGCGGCTGCGGGGCGCGGCGGCGCCGCTCGCGGTGAGCCGCCGCATGGCCGGCGAGCTCAAGGAACGCTTCAGGATCTGAAGCGGGACTTCAGCGGGCGTCCGGCAGCAGCCCCTTCTCGACCAGCACCGGTGGGTGGCGGTGGTGCGTGCCCTGCTCCCAGGCGTAGGCGACGCCTAAGAGATCGCCGTCCTTGAATGGACGACCCGAGAACTCCATGCCGAACGGCAGCCCGCTGGGGTAGAACCCGCCGACGACGACCACGGCGGGCACGCCCAGCATATTCACCCAGCTGGTCGCCGAGTGCGGCCCGTCGGTGATCTGCCCGTTCTGCGGCATGGTCTCATCGACCGGCGGCATCTGACTCGAGGGATAGAGGTAGCCGTCGAGGTGCAGCCGCTCCATGGTGTCGAGGTATTCCTTGAGCACGCGGCGGCGCGGGCCCCAGTAGTTGCGCTCCGCCTCCGGATCCGTCTCGAGCGTGCGCTGGCGGATCTGGATCTCGCCCGACTCGAACTGCGCCTTGGTCGGCTCGGTGCCGATCATGGGCGCCCCGAGCGGCGCGCCCATGACGCGCTCGTAGTCGGCGGCCGAGTGGTACTGCGCCGGCCCGAAGTTCCTGAGGAACAGATTCGTGCCCTCGCGACCGTAGGGGTAGGTGGCGATGCGCGCGGCGCTGCGTGCGAAGCTCTCCGGCAGCACGGTGTCATCCATGACGATGGTGGCGCCGAGCGCGCGCAACTCATCCAGCGCCTGCATGAAAGCCGCGCGCGTGCGCGGATCGAGCGTCCAGGCCTCCTCGTCCGCGTGCTTCTCCGCCGCCATGTCGGGAACCACGGCGGGCGTGCCGCGGAACGGAATGCCGATGCCGGCGAGGATGAAGGCGGGGACGCCGAAACGCTTGCCCTTGAGCGCGCCGGTCCTGAGGTACTGCGTGTAAGGCCCGGGCTGCGCCCTGGCCGCCGATCCCTGCGTGACCGGATCGAGCGGGTCCTCGCCCGCCATCACTCCGAGAGCGATCGCCGCATCCGTGACGTTGCGGGCGATGGGGCCGGTGTTATCGAGCATCCAGTCGAGTGGTGCGATGCCGGCGATGCTCACCAGGCCGCGCGTGGGAAAGACGCCGATCAGAGCGCTGGTCCCCGCGGGCATGCGGATGGAGTTGCCGGTGTCGGTGCCGCTGCCGAACTCGGCCATGTTGCCCGTGACGGCGGTCACCGTGCCGCCCGAGGAGCCGCCGGGCGAGAAGCGCACGTCGTAGGCGTTGCCGGTGCGGCCGAAGGAGCTGCTGCGCGTGGTATCGGAGTTGGCGAAGTCCGGCATGTTGGAATGCCCGAGAATGATCGCCCCCGCGGCGCGCAGCCGCGCGACGATCGTGGCATCGCGCGGCGCAGTCAGCTCGTGTCCCGGTACGGTAAAGCCATCCCAGCCATTGGTCGTGACCTTACCCTGGATGCTGGTGTTGGCTTTGATGACGATCGGCACCCCCCAGAGCGCCCCGTGCGGCGCGCGGCTCTCATGGTCCTCGCGCGCCGCGGTGGCGCGGGCCTCGGCCTCGTAGACCTGCTCGAGCGGCCGATAGACGCCGTTGTAGCGGGCGATGCGCGCCAGATACCAGTCGACCACCTGGGTAACGGTGTACTTGCGCTGCTCGTAGTAGCGATGCAGCTGCGGGATGCTGACCTCCATCAGGTCGCGATCCATGGCGCTGCCCGAAACGGGTGCAGGCGTGGCGGCGGAGGCGCCGGGTGCGAGGGTTAGCGCACCGAGGCCGATCACAAAAGCTAACAAGTAGGATTGATTGCTCATGATCGCTCCGACTCCGGACGGTGGGCCGCGTGTCGCGAACGTACAACGGTCGCGACGGCGGTTCTGCGCGCTGCATCTGATCGTATAATAAGACAATAACGTCGGTGAGCCTCGAACCGTACGCGTTCAAACGACAGTTGCCCGGGAAGGGGAGCAGCATCATGAACTCGAGATCAGCAACACGAAGCGCGCTTGCGGCAGCGATCGCCATGGCACTGGGACTGGCACTCGATGGCAGTGCATTTGCCCAGGTCCAGGCACAGGCGAGCGGCACCTCGGGCGATCAGCTCCAGGAGGTGATCGTCACGGCGGAGAAGCGCACCAGTACGGTTCAGGACACCGCGGCGAGCATCACGGCGGTCTCGGCGAGCGATATCGCCAACAAGGGATTGACCGATTTCAACAGTCTCGCGCAAACCGTGCCCGGCATCGCCATGCGCACCGCCGGTCCCGGCCAGACGGAGTTTGAGATGAGAGGCCTGAGTTCCGCGGGCGGCAACACTTCCGTGGTGGGTTTCTACCTGGACGAGACTGCGCTGTCGTCGCCGGCCTCCGCCCAGCTGGGCAAGATCGTCATCGATCCCAACCTCTACGATCTGAACCGCGTGGAAATCCTGCGCGGCCCGCAGGGGACTTTGTACGGTTCCAGCTCCATGGGGGGCACGGTGAAGGTCGTGCCGAATGCCCCGCAGCTGGGTGAGTTCGGCATGAGCGGCCAAACCGTCGTATCCGAAACCAACTCGGGCGGCGGCACCAACTTTACGCAGAACGGCATGTTGAACCTGCCGCTGGGAACGGATGCGGCGCTGCGCCTTGTGGGCTCGTCGGACTCGCAGAGCGGCTGGGTCAATCGCTACGTGTTCGCCGATGGTGCGGTGCTGACCGACGGGGCGACCGGCGCCCGGCCAGCCAACTTTTACACCGCTCCGCTGGCGGAGACCGTGAGCCAGGCCAACGCCTCGACGCTCGACTCGTTCCGCGCCTCACTCCTGTGGCATGCCGCTGACGGGCTCGCCATTACCCCGGCATTCATGTGGCAGCATACGCACCAGAATGGACCGAGTGCCGTGGACGTCGACGGCTCACCCGCCTACCCGCAGGTACCTTCCGCAAGCGGACACTGGGAGATCTACGACACGCCCGAGCCCCAGGACGATGTGTTCACCCTGGGTAGCCTGAAAATCGAATGGCAGACCGCGCATTTCCTGGTCACGTCGGCCACCGCGAACTGGGCGCGCACCACCCTGGTCTCCCAGGATGGCACCGAGGAGAACGCTTCGCCCTCAGCCCTGGGGAGTCTTGGAACAGCTTCTCCCTACGACACCTCAGCCGGGGGAGTTGGACCGGTAGGCCCTGGACCCACGGGACCGGGGGTGCAGGAAAAGGACAACACGCGACAGCTCAGCGAGGAACTGCGCCTCACTTCCACCGACCCGGGCAGCTTCCAGTGGCAGGCGGGCTATTACTACCAGCGCCTGCAATCCGAATGGGCGATGTGGTCCATCAATCCCCAGATCCTTTCGGCAGGCATCGGCAACATCTACGTTGACGACATGCCTCAGACCATCACGCAGAACGCGCTGTTTGGCGAGACCTCGATGGACTTCGCCGAAGGCTGGAAGGCGACGGTGGGGCTGCGCGGTTATCACTATGAGTACAGCCAGAGCAACATGGAGTATGGTGACTTCACGCCGTATGGATTCGCCAATTTGCTCAGCGGCGCTCCCACACTTGCGGGCAACACCGCCCCGTTCAACACCACGGCCTCAGGTAGCGCGAGTGGCATCAACCCGAAGTTCGATCTGTCCTGGAAAGTGGATCCGCAACTGCTGGTGTATGCCACGGCGGCGCGCGGCTTTCGCATGGGCGGCACGGACCAGCCGTTCACCGGATACCTGACCACCGTGTCGGCGGCATCCTGCGCCGCCCCGTCGAGCCTCGCGGTGATCCTGCAGTGCGGCCTGCAACAGAAGCTGTCGGCGACGTCCGCCTTCCCGGGCGGCTACTACGCGCCCAATGTGCAATTCCCCAATGCGAGCGCGCAGGGCGTGCCGCAGTTCAAGTCCGATTCGGTATGGAACTTCGAATTGGGCGAGAAGGGCGAATTCTTCGACCGCCAGCTCACGCTCAACGCGGATGCGTACTACGAACGGTGGAGCAGCCCGCAGGTTGCGACCAATATCAGCGGCTTCGGGTACACCGTCAACGGAGCGGACGCCAGAATCCTCGGAGCGGAGGTTGAAACGTGGCTCAAGCTGCCGGCGGGTTTCTCGTTCGCCGGCAATCTTGGCTATGCGGACAGTAAATTCCTGGCTGACAGCGCCATCAGCGGCTATCTGTCGGGTACGGCCATACCAGATTCGCCGAAGTTCACCGCCTCCCTGACGCTGCGCAATGTGCAGCCGCTGTCAGCCGGGCTGGAGCTGATCAGCTCGCTGTCCTATAACTACATTGGCGAGCGCACCAATGCTCCGTACGGGGAGACCATCACGCTCTTCAACATGAACCAGCTGCTGGTGCATCTGCCTTCCTATGGCCTGGCGAATCTGCGTGTGGGAATCAAGTCTGACCATTGGACCGCCAGTCTGTTTGTGAACAATCTGTTCAATAAGGAGGCCCTGCTCGACACGCAGCCGCAGATCAATATTCAGACGGCGGCCTTCACTCGCTATATCGTCAATCAGCCGATCACCTACGGTCTGGACGTGAGTTACAGCCTCGGGCGCTGAAGGCCGGCGTATCCCGGCGCCGGTCAGAGGATGTAGCGGCTCAGGTCCTCGTCCTTGACGAGCGCGCCTAAGTGATCGTCGACGTACTTTGCATCGACGCTGACCGCGCCGGCGGCGCCGGCCGCGCCTTCCTGCTCCGCCGCCTCGTAGGAGACGGTCTCGAGCAGCCGCTCCATCACCGTGTGCAGGCGCCGCGCACCGATGTTCTCGGTGCGCTCGTTCACCTGGAAGGCGATCTCGGCGATGCGGCGCACGCCGCTCGGCGGCGAACTCGACCGCCACCCCCTCGGTCGCCAGCAGCGCCTGGTACTGCGCGGTGAGCGACGCATCGGGCTCGGTGAGGATGCGCACGAAGTCGTCCACCTTCAGCGAGTCGAGCTCGACGCGGATCGGCAGCCGGCCCTGCAGCTCGGGGATCAGGTCCGAGGGCTTGGACAGTGGAACGCGCCCGAGGCGATGAACAGCACGTGATCGGTCTTCACCGGGCCGTACTTGGTGGCGACGGTGCAGCCCTCGACCAGCGGCAGCAGGTCGCGCTGCACGCCCTCGCGCGACACGTCGGCGCCGATGGTCTCCTGGCGGCGCGCGACCTTGTCGATCTCGTCGATGAACACGATGCCGTTCTGCTCGGCGTTGGCGAGCGCCTGGATCTTGAGCTCGTCCTCGTTGATGAGCTTGCCGGCCTCCTCGTCGGTCAGGAGCTTCAGCGCCTCGCGCACCTTCACCTTGCGCGGTGCGGGTGCGCTTGCCGCCCAGGTTCTGGAACATCGACTGCAGCTGCTGCTGCATCTCCTCCATGCCCGGCGGCGCCATGATCTCCACGCCCATCGGCAGCGAGCGCAGCTCGATCTCGATCTCGCGCTCGTCGAGCTCGCGCTCGCGCAGCATCTTGCGGAATTTCTGCCGCGTCTCCGCAGTCGCGCGCCGCGGCCGGCTCGTCGGTGGAGAAGCCCATCATGCGCGGCTTCGGCAGCAGCGCATCGAGCACGCGCTCCTCGGCGGCATCGGCGGCGCGCTCGCGCACCTTGGCCATCTCCTGCTCGCGGGTCATCTTCACCGCGACGTCGGCCAGGTCCTTGACGATCGAGTCGACGTCGCGGCCGACGTAGCCGACCTCGGTGAACTTGGTGGCCTCGACCTTGACGAACGGCGCGTTGGCGAGCTTGCGCGAGGCGGCGCGCGATCTCGGTCTTGCCGACGCCGGTCGGGCCGATCATGAGGATGTTCTTCGGCGTGATCTCCTGGCGCAGCGGCTCCTCGACCTGCATGCGGCGCCAGCGGTTGCGCAGCGCGATCGCCACGGCGCGCTTGGCGGCGTCCTGGCCGACGATGTGCTTGTCGAGTTCCTGGACGATCTGCCGGGGCGTCAGTGCGGGAGACATACGCTTACTTCGACTCCCGGCCCGGCGGGCCGTTCAGCTCCTCGATGACGAGGTTGCGGTTGGTGTAGATGCAGATGTCGGCGGCGATGTCGAGGGAACGCTCGACGATCGCGCGCGCCGGCAGCTCCGTGCTCGGCCAGCAGCGCGCGCGCCGCGGCGAGCGCGTACGGGCCGCCCGAGCCGATGGCGGCGACGTCGTGTTCGGGCTCGATCACGTCGCCGTTGCCGGAGATGACGAAGAGCTTGTCGGGATCGCCCACCAGCAGCAGCGCCTCGAGGCGCCGCAGGTAGCGGTCGGAGCGCCAGTCCTTGGCGAGCTCGATCGCGGCGCGGGTGAGGTTGCCGTACTTCTCGAGCTTGCCCTCGAAGCGCTCGAACAGCGTGAAGGCGTCGGCCGTGCCGCCGGCGAAGCCGGCCAGCACCTTGTCGCCGAAGAGCCGGCGCACCTTGCGCGCGTTGCCCTTCATGACGGTGTTGCCGAGGGTCACCTGGCCGTCGCCGCCGATGGCCACGGTGCCGTTGCGCCGCACGCCGAGGATGGTGGTGCCGTGGGGATTGAAGACTGTTCGATCGCTCATGGGTTCCTACGGGGTGTGGGGTCCGCAGGGCGGCGGATTCTCCAGGCCTTCTCAGGCCTTACGGCGCGCCCGCGGGTGTGCAGCGTCGTAGATGCGGGCCAGGTGCTGGAAATCAAGGTGGGTGTAGATCTGGGTGGTGGAGATGTCGGCGTGGCCGAGCAGCTCCTGCACGCCGCGCAGATCCCCACTCGATTCCAGCAGATGCGTGGCGAAGGAATGGCGGAACAGGTGCGGGTGCACGTGCACACCGCAGCCCCTGGCGTCTGGCCCAGTAGTCGACCCGCGCCTGGATGGCGCGCGGACCGAGGCGGCGGCCGGCGCGGCCGACGAACAGCGCCAGCTCGTCGGCGGCGGCGAGCGCGGTGCGTTCCCGGAGCCAGGCCCGCAGCGCCGCGAGCGCCATGCGGCCCACGGGAACGATGCGGGTCTTGCTGCCCTTGCCGAGCACACGCACCGTGCGGTCCTCGAGATCGAGGTCGCCCACGTCGAGGCCGACGAGCTCCGCGAGCCGCAGGCCCGAGGAATAGAGCAGCTCCATCAGCGCGCGGTCGCGCGCGGTGAGTCCGCCGCCCGCGGGCAGCTCGAGCAGCCGTGCCATCTGGTCGGCGTCGAGCGTCTGCGGCAGCCGTCGCGGGGACTTCGGCGCGCGCACGCCCTGCGCCGGGTTGCCGCTGTCCGGCGCGACGCGCGCAGCCCGCTTGCCCGAGGCGATCTCGACGGAGCGCTCACGCAGCAGGAACCGGTAGAAGCTGCGCACCGCCGACAGCCGCCGCTGGACGCTGCGCGGCGAGAGTCCGCCGGCGTGCGCGTGCGCGGCGAAGGTGCGCACGTGCTGCGCGTCGAGCGAGCCCCAGTCGCCGACACCTACCCGGTCGCAGAATTTCGCGAGCGCCGCGAGGTCGCGCGCGTAGCTCACGTCGGTGTGGGCGGACAGCCGCCGCTCGGTGGCGAGATAGCGGCGAAAGCGCGCGAGCCACTCGAGCGCCGCGGGACTCATGACTTAAGCCAAAGCGCCGCGCGGCCTTCAGGCCGCGGTGGTCGCGGTCAGCGCATCCGCAATCAGGTCCGCCATGCGGGCGAGGAACTCCGTGCTCATGCCGGGGTGGAACCGATCGCGGTCGACGCTGCCGAGCGCCAGCAGACCGATCGAGCCCTTCTCGCCGAGCGGCACCAGCGCCACCGAGCCGATCTCCAGGCCCTCGGGGCCGAACAGGAAGTCGCGCTGCGAGTCGCGCGCCTGGCCGCAGCGCGGCTTGCCGCTCGCGAACAGGCTCTCGAAGGATTTGAGGTTCGCGTCCTCGGGCGCGACCATGCGCACGAACTGCTGCCCGGGGAGCGCGGGCGCCTCGCCGATCAGCACCAGCGCCGAGTGGAAGGCATCGAAGTCCTCGCGCAGCCCCGCCTCGATGCGCGCGATGGCCTCGGCCGGCGGCACCGCGCGCAGCAGCCGCCGCGTGAAGCGGTGCAGGCGGTCGGCGATGGCATCGTTCGCTCGCGCCGTGCGCAGCAGCTCCGCGAGCTTGCCCTCGAGGCCGGCGAGCTTCTCGCGCAGCACCTCGATCTGGCGCTCGACGAGGGAGATGGCGGCGCCGCCGCGGGCGTGCGGCAGCCGCAACCGCGCGAGCAGCGCCTGGTGGCGCTCGAAGAACTCGGGATTGCGCTGCAGGTAGGCCGCGATCGTATCCTCCTCGGATTCCGCCGCCGCGAGTCCCCGTGCTTCTCTTGTTGTCATGCTGCTAGACCTCGACGTGACCTTCGAACGACACTTCGGCCGGGCCGCTCAGCCAGATGTGCTCCCCGCTACCTGCCCAGTTTACCCGCAACTCGCCGCCGCGCACCCCCACCCGTACCTCCCGGTCGAGGAGCCCCCGGCGGCGGCCGATGGCCACCGCCGCACACGCGCCGGTACCGCAGGCGAGCGTCTCGCCGGCGCCGCGCTCGTAGACGCGCAGCCGGATGTGCGTGCGATCGACGATCTCCAGGAAGCCGACGTTCACCCGGCGCGGGAAGCGCGCGTGGCGCTCGATGGCCGGACCGAGCGTGGCGACGGGCGCCGAGTCCACCGACTCGACCGTGAGCACCGCGTGCGGATTGCCGAGCGAAACCGCGCCGATCTCGAGCGTGCGGCCCTCGACCTCGAGCGGGTAGGGGTCGGCCTCCGCGGGCGCCTCGAAGGGGAGCGACCGGGGGTCGAAGTTCGGCACGCCCATGTCGACCGAGACGCTCGAGTCCGCGGCGACGCGCGCGGCCACCAGCCCGGAGGGACTGTCGAGGACCACGGCCCCGGCACGGCTCGCGCCGCGCCGATGCAGGAGCGCGGCGATACAACGCGCGCCGTTGCCGCACTGCTCGACCTCGTCGCCGTCGGCGTTGAAGACCCGGTAGTAGACCGCGGTGTCGGCGCGGCGCGGCGCCTCGAGAATGAGCGCCTGGTCGAAGCCGACGCCGGTGCGGCGGTCGGCGAGCGCGCGCAGCGCCGCGGGCTCGAGCAGCGATGACGGAGGCGGCGCGTCGAACACCATGAAGTCGTTGCCGACGCCGTGCATTTTCGTGAAAGCGACCCGCATCGTTGCTGAGGATAGCGCAAAGATAGTGGCGCTGAGCAGCCGGCAAGAGTCGCGCCGCTTGCCGGCGGCAACGGAGCCACCGTCCGAAAAATCACCGCAGGTGATTTTTCCAGTCAAGCGAGGCCCGGTCGCGATACAGGCACCGGTCCATGACGGTGAAGATGCCCGCGTCCCGGGCGCGCCCGGCGGCGGCCTCGTCGATCACGCCGTCCTGGAGCCACAGCGCCGGGAGCTTCAGCTCGATGCATTCGGCGACGATGCCGGCCACGTACTCGGGGCGGCGGAATACGTCGACGATGTCGACCCGCTCGCCGGCGCCGAGCACCCGCGGCAGCCCACTGAGCGCGGGCACGGCCGGCTCGCCGAGGATCGACTCCGCGGCGGGCGTCACCGGGATGATGCGATAACCGAAGCGCTGCAGCGCGCGCGCCACGGAGTGACTGGGACGACCGGGGTCGGCCGAGAGGCCGACCACCGCGATGATGCGCGCCGTGCGCAGCAGGTGCGCGATCTGCCCGGCCGTGGGGTTGGTGAACACGGGTGCTAGTCTAGTACGCATGGAGCACAACGTACGGATCGAGCCGCACGGCCGCACGCTGCGAGTGGCATCAGGGGAGGCGGTATTGCACGCCGCGCTCGCCGCGGGGCTCAACCTCCCGCACAGCTGCAAGTCCGGGCACTGCAGCTCCTGCCGGGCGCGTCTCGTGGCCGGCGAGATCCACTACCCGAACGGCCGCCCGCCGGGAATCACCGCCGAGGAAGCCGCCGCGGGTCAGCTGCTGCTGTGCCAGGCGCGGGCACGCTCGGATCTGGTGGTCGAGGCGCGCCTCATCGCGAGCGTCGCCGACGTCGAGATCAAGACCCTGCCGTGCCGCATCGCGCGCCTGGCGGCGCTCGCGCCCGACGTACTGCAGGTGATGCTGCAGCTGCCGGTGGTCGAGCGGCTGCGCTTTCACCCCGGACAGTATCTCGACGTGCTGCTGGAGGACGGCAAGCGCCGCAGCTTCTCCATCGCCTGTCCGCCGCACGATGCCGGACTCCTCGAGCTGCACGTACGGCGCGTGGCCGGCGGCGGCTTTACCGAGCGCCTGTTCGGCGCGGGAGCGACGCCGCTCGCGCCCGGGTCGCTCCTGCACATCGAGGGCCCGATGGGACAGTTCAGCTACCGGCACGGCCCGGGCCCGGTGATCATGGTCGCGGGCGGCACCGGGTTCGCGCCGCTGAAATCGATGCTGCGCCACGTGCTCGAGACGGGCCTCAGCCGCACCATCCACTTCTACTGGGGCGCGCGCCGTGCCGCCGACGTGTACGAAGAGCAGCGCGTGCTGGAGTGGACGCGCCGGCATCCGCAGCTCGACTTCACCGCGGTGCTGTCCGAGGCGCGCAGCGCCGAGGCCGCTCACCACCGTACCGGCTGGGTGCACGACGCGGTGCTCGCCGACCACCCGGACTTGAGCGCCTTCGAGGTCTACACGGCCGGTCCTCCGGCGATGATCGAGGCGATGCGCGTGAGTTTCCCGCGCCACGGGCTGCCGCGGCAGCGGCTGTATTTCGACTCGTTCGACTACGCGCCGGATGCGGCCATGCGTCCTAGGGAGCGCGCGCCTTCCGGTTGAACCCGGCGGCGGTCAGAGACAGCCCGATCGCGAACGACAGCGTGCAGTAGACGTAGTAGAGCCCGGCGTAGTGCAGGCGGGTGAAATAGAAATCGGTGGCAGCCGCCGGCGGCAACACCCAGAACATGAGGCCCTTCGCGAGCGTCAGCCAGCCGATCACGGTAACGGCGACCGGCAGCACCCCGCCCGACCAGACGTTGTGGCTGAGCACCAGCGCGAGTCCCGCGGCGACCACCATCAGTCCCAGGAGCAGCATGAGCGGCGCCGCGCTCGTCAGCGCCGCGATGGCAGCGAGCCAGGCGTCGCGCTCGAGCGCCATGACGAGCGCGGCGATGAGGCAGTAGAGTCCGATCAGGCGCGCGAGAAAAGCGGTCCGGTCCGGCATGGCAGTCCCCTCCTGCGGAACATCCTAGTCCAGGTGCGCCGCGCTGCGATCGCGCACTTCTACGTACCCGCGCCGCGCCCTGATATCCTTGGCGGCTCATGAGCGCCACTGCGCCAGCGAGCTACGCGGCGATCACCGGCTGGGGAAAATGCCTGCCCCCCGCGGTGCTCAGCAACCACGACCTCTCGAGCATCCTCGCGACGAGCGATGAGTGGATCGTCAGCCGCACCGGGATCCGCGAGCGGCGCGTCTCACATGTTGGCCTGGGAGACCTCGCTTACGTCGCCGCCGCGCGTGCGCTCGCCTGCGCCGGGGTCGACGGCAGCCGCATCGAGCTCATCGTGTTCGGCAGCTGCAGCTACGACGACCAGGTACCGAACATGGCCTCCGGCATCCAGGCGCGCATCGGCGCGCACGGCGCGGCGGCCTACGACATCAACACCGCCTGCACCAGCTTCCTCTACGGCCTCTCGACCGCCACTGCGCTGATCCGCACCGGCGTGGTGCGCAACGCGCTGGTGATCGGCGCGGAGCTGATCTCACCCTTCATGGACTGGAGCGATCGCGACGTGGCGGTGCTGTTCGGCGACGGCGCGGCCGCGGTGGTGCTCGAGGCGAGCAGCCACAGGCAAGGGTTGCTCGCCGAGAAGCTCGGCTGCTACGGCGACGCGCGCGAGATTTTGCGCGTGCACGGCATGGGCGGCCGCTACGCCAACCGCGGCATCCTCTACGGCATCACGCGCTGGCAGTTCGAGGGACAGGAGATCTTCAAGCGCGCCGTGCAGGGCATGGTCGGTGCGAGCGAGGAAGCCCTAGCGCGCATCGGCGCACCAGCGGATGCGGTGGACCTGGTGGTGCCGCACCAGGCGAATCTGCGCATCATCGAGGCGGTCGCCAAGCGCGTGCACGTGCCCATGGAGCGCGTGTTCGTGACCGTGCAGCGCTACGGCAACATGTCGGCCGCGACCGTGCCGGTGGCGTTGTGCGAGGCGCTCGAGGCGGGCCGGGTGCAGCCCGGCGCGCTGCTGCTCATGCCGGGTTTTGGCGGGGGACTGTCGTTCTGCGCCCACGCGGTGCGCTGGGGCGAGCGCACGACGCCGCTCGGCCCGAGCGACGCCGAGCTGCCGCCCAACGAGCGCACCGCGCTCGAGCTCATCCAGGACTGCCTGGCGCGCAAGACCCACCCGGCGCCGGCGACGGCCGAACCGTTCGCCTGAAGCTCGGTGCGCGGCTAGCTAGCGCCGCGCGGCCTTCGCGGCCTTCTTCTTTCTCTTCGCCGGGTCCTTGGCGCGCGACTTGCCGAAGGATCCCTGGTAGATCTTGCCGCGGCGGGTTCTCGGATCGCCCTTGCCCATGAAACAGTACTCCCCTCGACTCAAACCATAGAACGATCAGGCCACGAAAAAGGCCGGCCGCCGATGCCGTGAGGCACTGACGGCCGGCCTTGACTCGCCAGGGCTTACCAGCGCTTCGGTGCGCCGCCGCCGCGGTTGCCACCGCCGCCGCCGCCGCCGCCACCGGTGCGCTCCTGAGCCTCATTGACCCGCAGCGGACGTCCGCCCAGGTCCTTGCCGTTGAGGTTCTGGATCGCGCGCGAGGCGTCGGCACGCGACATCTCGACGAACCCGAAACCGCGCGGGCGGCCCGTATCGCGATCGGTGATGAGGCTCACCGACTCGACGGTCCCGTGCGCTGCGAACAGCTCGCGGACTTCGGCGTCAGTGGCGGAAAAAGGCAGGTTGCCCACATAGATCTTCGTCATGCAATCAGACTCCTAGAACAACAAACACAAACTGGCAGGAGTGCTGACGAAACCCATTGGGTCAGTGCGCACGCTGCCACCTGGTCGGGAACGATTCGGCTTTTCAGACTCGGAAGCCAACTCGCAAACGAGGCGGGCGGCAGGCGGCAGGAAAGGGAAAGGTCACGAACCGGCGCGCACCTTACCGCAAGGGCGGCCGCCGGCACAAGCGCGGCCCGCCCGAACCCCCGGGGCCGTGACGCGGCCCGCGGCCGGGGCCTCAGCCGCCGCCGGACATAAGCGACAGCCAGGCCAGCAGCAGCAGGAGAACGAGCGTGGCGGCGACCGGGAACAGGGGGCGGGAGTAGATGAACATGGTGAGGAGTACGTTAGGCTTCCCACCCGTCCAGAAAAACAAGCTAATCGTGAACTCATTGTTCGTACTTGCCATACAATAGCGAAATGGATCAACTGCTCTGCATGCGCAGCTTCGCGCGGGTGGCGGAGCTGCACTCCTTCACTCGCGCCGCCGACTCGCTCGGGCTGTCGCGCGCCGTGGTGAGCACCCACGTGGCCGATCTCGAGCGGCACCTGCGCTGCCAGCTGCTCCACCGCACCACCCGCCGCGTCGGCCTCACCGGCGACGGCGCCGAGTACCTGACGCGCTGCCAGCGCATCCTCGCCGAGATCGAGGCGGCGGATGAGACGCTGCGCGGCGCACGCCTGGCGGTGCAGGGACGGCTGCGGGTCGACCTGCCGGTCGCGTTCGGGCGCGCGCTCCTGATCCCGGCGCTGCCGCGCTTCACGCAACGCTACCCCGACCTCAAGCTCGAGATACAGCTCAACGACCGCGTCATCGATCTCATCGCCGAGGAGGTGGACCTGGTGGTGCGCGCGGGTCCCGTGCGCGAGCCGCACCTCATCGCGCGGCGCATCGATACCACGCGACTCGTGACGTGCGCCTCACCCGACTACCTGCGCGAGCACGGCGTGCCTTCGGACCCGGACGAGCTGCGCCGCCACAAGCTCATCGGCCACCTCTCGAGCACCACCCATCGCCCCACCAAGTGGTCGTTCCAGCGCGGCCCGGTGCGCCGCCAGCTGCTGCTGCCCTGCAGCGTGTCGTTCAACTCGGTCGAGGCGCGCATCCACGCCGCGATCCGCGGCGTCGGCATCGTACAGTCGATGGACCTCATGGTGGCGGAAGCGCTCGCCGCCGGCCGCCTGCAGGTGGTGCTGCCGGAGTGGTCGGCGCCGGGAGCGCCGCTCATGGTCGTGTGCCGCAGCGCGCTGCGCAACTCGCCCAAGATCCGGGTGTTCGCCGATTTCGCCGCCGAGCTGCTGCTGCAGTACCGGCGGCGGGTGGACGCGCTGCTTGCTGGTTGAATTGGCCGAAAATCGCAGGATGCGATTTCGGCGGACATGACCCTGGCTGCCTCAGCGCTTCGTGCGCCCGGCCAGCTGGTCGAGCGCGCGCAGCTGCAGCACCGTGGCATCGGACGCCGGCAGCAGCTGATTGGCCTGGCGCACGAACGGCGCCACCTGCGCGGGCGGCAACGGCGGGCTGATGAGATAGCCCTGCGCGAAATCGCAGCCGAGGCGGCGCAGCAGCCCCCAGGCATCCGCATCCTCGACGCCCTCGGCCACCACCTTGAGCCCCATGCTATGGCCGAGCTCGATGGTGGAGGTGACGATGGTGACGTTGCCCTGCACCGCCTGGGTAATGAGCGAGCGGTCGATCTTGAGCTCGTCCACCGGCAAGAGGCTCAGTTTCGAGAGTGAGGAGTGGCCGGTGCCGAAGTCGTCGATGGCAAAGCGCACGCCGGCGATGCGCAGCAGCTGCATGTTGCGCGCCGCGCCCTGCGGATCGAGCATCACGGCGCTCTCGGTGATCTCGAGCAGCAGAGCCGTCGGATGCACCGAGTGGGCGCGCAGCAGCGCCAGAATCTGGTCGCCGAGCTGCGGGTCGAGGATATCGGACGCCGAGAGGTTCACGGCCAGCTGCATGTCCAGACCCTGCTCGCGCCACACGCCCATCTGGCGGATGGCGGCCTTCAGCACCCAGTCGGTGAGGCGGCGGGCGCCGCCGGTGCGCTCGGCGAGCGGCACGAACTCCGCGGGCGACACGGGACCGAGCTGCGGGTGCGTCCAGCGCACCAGCGCCTCGAGACTGCGCACCGTGCGCGCCGCCATGGTGACGAGCGGCTGATAGACGAGCGTCAACTGGTCGTTGTCGATGGCCGCGCGCAGGTCGGTGATGAGCGTGAGGCGCCGGCGGTGCACATCCTCCTGCCCGGGGCGGTACATGCCGACGCGCGAGGGGGTGTCGTGTGCGTCCTCGATCGCCACCTGGGCGCGCTGCAGCAGCTCCTCGGTGGTGTTGCCGTGCTCGGGAACCAGGCAGATGCCGCAGGCGACGTGCAGCTCGAGCCCGACGCCCGCGATGTGAAAGCCGCTATGGATGAGTCCGGCGAGCTGCTCGGCATAGAGCTGGGCGCGCTCGGTGGTGCAGCCGGGCGAGATCACCAGGAACTGCGCCTCGCCGAGCCGCGCCACGGTGTCGCTCTCGGCGACGTTCTGGCGGAGGCGATGCGCGACCTCGCGCAGCACGTCATCGCCCACCGAGAGGCCGAGCGAGACGTTGATGTCGCGCAGGTTCCGCAGGCTGACGACAAACAGCGCCCCGCGAGCGCCGCGCGCCGCGTCGTGCACCAGCCGCTCGAGCACCTGGGCGGCGAACCAGCGGTTCGGCAGCTGCGTCAGCGGGTCATGCTGCGCGTGGAAGGTGATGGCGGCCTCGCGCTCGGCGATGTTGCGCTGCATGGAGTTGAAGGTCTGGGCGAGACTCCTGAACTCATCGCCGCCGGACACGCTCACCGCGGTGTCGTAGTGACCCTGCTGGATGCGTTGCGCGGCGCGCGCCAGCTCACCGATAGGACGCGAGGCGGTGCGGCCGAGCACCGAGCCGACCAGCGCCGCCATGAGGAGCGCGAGGCCATCGATCGCCAGCATCGCTTTCTTCAGCTCAGTGTAGGGTGCCAGAACCTCGCTGTGGCGCTTGAGCAGCCGGACCTCCACCGCGTCCCCGACAGCGGCGAGCGGCTGCGTCACGGCGAGATAGTCGACTCCGCCCAAGGGGATCAGGTGCGGGGGCTCGTTCGCCACCGTTCCCGCCGCCGTTCCCGCAGCGACGGCGGAGGCGCGCAGCAACTCGGCGCGCTCGGCCTGGGGCAGAGTCGTCGCCACGTTCGTCGCGCCGTCGCCGCCGTGCAGCACCAACGCGACCTCGGAGCCGACCGAATCGCTGATGCTGGTCGCCAGCGCATCGTTCGCGGCGAAGCCCATGGCGACCCAGGCGATGGGGTTCGGGGCCAGCACGGGAGCCAGCACCAGCTGGTAGGCATCCGTTCCCAGCACCACGAACGAGGGCTGATCGCGCGCCGCCGGGTCGCGCAGCAGCCGCTGCACTGTGTGCTCGGTGGCGGCCGGATCGCGCAGCGCGATGGAGGAAGCGATAATCTTGCCGCGCGTATCGAGCACGATCACCATATCGGCGCCGATGCGGCGGGCGTTGTTCTGGGCGCCGTCCAGCACCGTCTTCGGCTCGCCGCTCGCGACCGCCTCGCGGAAGCCGAAGTCAGCCGCGGTCGCCGCCACGGCGCTGGTGAGCTGGCCGGTGCGCAGGCCGATCAGCTTCAGGGCGAGCGAGCCGCCGGTGGCGAGCTCGACGCGGGCGCGGGCTTCGACCGTGCCACGCGTGCTGGCCAGCACTGCGGCCAGCGTCACAGTTTGGGTGACGATGACCAGGCCGATGATCAGCACGAGAAGTCGTTTGCGGAAACTGCCCATGAATCGCGCTCGAATGCCTGTCTCATCGTAGGCGTACCGCCCTGCAGGGAGCGAGGAAGCAAGTGCGGGAATGAGACCTCCGGCACGCCCCAGTCGCTGGATATCCGCCGTCCGGGTCTGCATCGGCCTGGGCGTGCTCCTTGGCGCGCTCGCCGCGCAGAATGCCCACGGCGCCAGCCTCGTGGTCACGGTGCAGGCGGCCAACGGCAAGCCCCTTGCGGGCGCCGTGGTCACGGCCCGCCCGCTGGACGCCACCACCCGCAGACCTGAGCCCGTCAAGGCGGTCATGGACCAGGTGGAGCGCGCCTTCAAGCCGGACCTGTTGGTCATCCCGGTGGGCTCGACGGTCACGTTCCCCAACACCGACACCGTGAGTCACCAGATCTACTCGTTCTCACCCGCCAAGCGCTTCCAGCTGCCGCTCTATCGCGGCACGCCCTACCCGCCGGTGCACTTCGACACCGCGGGCATCGTGACTCTCGGCTGCAACATCCACGACCAGATGATCGGCTACCTGGTCGTGACCGATGCGCCCTACTTCGGGCGCACCGATGCCAAGGGCACTTGGGTTGGCGAGGTCGCGCACGGCCGCTACCGGATCTCGGTATGGCACCCGCGCATGCGCGAGGCCGAGGCTGACAGCGAACGCGAGCTCACGGTCGGCCAGACCGACGCGGAACTGACACTGCGGCTCACCAAGCCGCTCACACCCGGGCGGCTCGCAGACCGGCCGCACTCCTGGGACTACTGAAGCGATGCGCAAAAACCCGCGCCGCGCCGCCCCGCTGCTGATGCTCGCGTGGCTCGCGAGTGCGAACGGGGCGCGGGCCGATGGCTGGGAGATCGACCTCGACGGGCGCCTCGTGAGCTCCAACGCCTACCCTTCCTATACGCAGGGCGGGATCAGCGGCGTGCGGTTCGACGAGGATCAGTCGGGCCTGAAGCTCGGACGCGCGCGTTTCGCGCTCACCGAGTCGCTCGGGGAGCTCTGGTCGGTGCATCTCGACGCCTCGGCGTGGGGCGATCACGACCGCATCCCGGTCGGCCTCACCGAGGCGTTCCTGCAGTTCCGCCCCTATCCCTTCGGCGGCTACCGCCTGCGGGTCAAGGCGGGCGCCTTCTACCCAACCATCTCACTGGAGAATCGCGCCGCGGGCTGGGAGTCGCCCTACACACTCTCGTACTCGGCGATCGACAGCTGGCTCGCGATCGAGGTGCGCACCCTCGGCGTCGAGGCGCAGCTCGACTGGCTCGGCACGCGGCAGGGGCATGCCTTCGACGTCGGCGTGACCGGCGGCGCCTTCGGCTGGAACGAGGGCGCGGGCGCCTTCGTCGCCGGCGACGGCTTCACGCTTACCGACCGCCAGACGCCCTACGGCGGCCGCGTCGGGCTGCCGAACGACCCGGTGCTGATGAACTTCGAGCCGTTCCGCGAGCTCGACGGCCGCGCGGGCATCTACGGGGGCCTCGAGCTCCGCTGGCTCGATCGCCTGGTGATCCGCGCGCTGCGCTACGACAACCGTGCGGATCCCACCGCGATTGACTTCGCCTCCGGCGTCATCCCGTGGGAGACGACGTTCACGAGCCTGGGCGCGCGCCTCGAGAGCGGTACCGGCTGGACTGCCGTCGCGCAATACCTCAAGGGCGAGACTTCGATCGCGCCGGGGGGCTTCGTGCTCGACTGGCCGTTCAGGGCCGGGTACGCGCTCCTCGCCAGGAGCTTCGGCCGCCACACACTCAGCCTGCGCTACGACAGCTTCGCCGTCGATACCAACGCCAACGCCGGCGGAGACGGGGCCGAGATCGGGCACGCACTCACGGCGGCCTACGTGTTCACGGCGAACGAGCACTGGCGCTGCACGCTCGAGTGGCTGCACGTATCGAGCAATTCGTACGAGCGCGAGGACGCCTTCAAGCTGCCACCGTTCGCCAGCGAGACGCAGGTGCAGCTCGCGGTGCGCTACGCCTTCGGATCAGCCCTGCGATAGTGGCCGAATCGCTTGAAGCGATTTCGGCGGATCATCAGCGTCGCTGCCTCTGCCTAACGATATCGGGCGAGGATCTTCCCGAGTCCCCGCGATCCCGGGGAGAGAGTCTCGTAAGGGATGCGGTTGAGTGGCGCCGCCGGGGTGGAGTTCACCTGGTGGAACTCGTGCTGCGCGTTCTCATCGAGGAACAGCAGTCCCGTGAGGTACTCCCCGGCGCGGATGCGCTCCTGGATCTGGGTCGCCGCGGTGGCGCGGTTGGTGGGATCGTAGGCGGAGTCGAGCTTGCGCAGCACGATGCGGCTGCCGTCGTGCATGACCACCGGCACGGTCTCGCCTTCCTGGTAGGCGACGCTGATCTCGCGCTCGAGCGGCACGAAGTCGGCATGCACCGCCGGCTCGTAGTGCTCGCGCGTGTAGGCGTAGCTCTTGGTCGAGCCCTCGTGGTCGTTGAAGGTGACGCACGGCGAGAGCACGTCGATGAGCGCGAAGCCACGATGCTTGAGTCCCGCCTGGATGAGCGGCACCAGCTGCGCCTTGTCGCCGGAGAAGCTACGCGCCACGAAAGAGGCGCCGAGCGTCATGGCGAGCAGCACCGGATCGATCGGCGGCTGCACGTTGGTCTCACCCTTCTTGGCCCTGGTGCCGATGTCGGCCGAAGCCGAGAACTGCCCCTTGGTGAGGCCGTACACGCCGTTGTTCTCGATGATGTAGAGCATGTCGAGATTGCGGCGGATGGCGTGACAGAACTGTCCGAGCCCGATCGACAGCGTGTCGCCGTCGCCGGAGACGCCGATATAGGTGAGATCGCGGTTGGCCGCGTTAGCGCCCATGGCGATCGAGGGCATGCGGCCGTGCACGGAGTTGAAGCCGTGGCCGCCCGAGACGAAATACGCCGTGGTCTTGGAGGAGCAGCCGATCCCCGACAGCTTCACCACGTTCTGCGGCTCGAGCGACAGTCCCCAGATCGCCTCGGTGATCGATGCCGTGATCGAGTCGTGGCCGCAGCCGGCGCACAGCGTCGACAGCGCCCCTTCGTAGTCGCGGCGCGTCAGCCCGAGCCTATTGCGCGGCAGCGAGGGGTGGGCGACCTTGGGCTTGGCGATGAACGTCATGACGGGGCTCCGGACTGAGGCGTTGCGCGGTGCGGCTCACGCACGGGCCGCGTCCTGCGGTTGCGCTGTGCGCTCGGGCTGCAGCTCGGCCAGTACTCCTTCGACGATGAACGCCGAGGAGATGGGGAGCCCGGAGTAGTGCAGGAGCGAGCGGAGCTTGCGCTTCTCGACGGCGGTTTCGAGCGTGAGCAGCGAGCGCAGCTGCGCGTCGCGGTTCTGCTCGACGACGAACAGCAGCTCGTGGGCGGCGAGGAACTTCTCGACGTCCTCGCTGAACGGGAAGGCGCGCACCCGCAGGTAGTCGAGGACGACGCCGCGCTGCGCGAGGATGTCGCGCGCCTCGCGGATCGCGCCGTCGCAGCTGCCGATCGACACGATGCCGATCTTCGAGTCCGCGGTGGCATCGATCACCGCGCGCGGCACCAGCCGCCTGGCGGTCGCCCATTTCCTCATGAGCCGGTCGAGCACGATCTGGTACTCGGCCGAGTCCTCGGTGTAGACGCCGTACTGGTTGTGGCCCGAGCCGCGGGTGAAGTAGGCCGCCTTGGGGTCGACGCCCGGGAGCGTGCGGTAGCCGATGCCGTCCTCATCCACGTCGAGGAAGCGGTAGAACTTCTTCAGCTTCAGCACCTCTTCCTTGCCGAGCATCTTGCCGCGGTCGGGCCGGTAGCTGTCGTCCCACTCGAGGTCCCGGCACATCCAGTCGTTCATGCCGATGTCGAGATCCGACAGCACCAGCACCGGGGTCTGCAGGCGCTCCGCCAGATCGAAGGCCTGCACCGCCATGTAGAAGCATTCCTCGGGGTTGGCGGGGTAGAGGCACACGTGACGCGTGTCCCCGTGCGAGGCATACGCAGCCAGCGTGAGATCGCCCTGCTGCGTGCGGGTCGGCATGCCGGTGGAGGGCCCGACGCGCTGGATGTCGAAGATCACCGCCGGCACTTCCGCGTAGTAGGCGAGGCCCAGAAATTCGTTCATGAGCGAGATGCCCGGCCCCGAGGTGGCGGTGAAGGCGCGCGCGCCGTTCCACATCGCCCCGATCACCATGCCGATGGCGGCCAGCTCGTCCTCCGCCTGGATGAAGGCGAAGTTCCTGGCGCCCGTGTCCTTATCGACGCGGTTGCGGTCGGCGAACATCTTGAACGCGTCCATGAGCGAGGTGGACGGCGTGATCGGGTACCAGGCAGCGACCGTGGCGCCGGCATAGAGGCAGCCGAGCGCGGCGGCGGTGTTGCCGTCGATCATGATGTGACCGGCGGTCCCGTCCAGCGGTTCGACCTTGAGCGGCAGCGGACACTCGAAGTTCGCCCTGGCGTAGTCGTAACCGAGCTGGATGGCCTTCATGTTGCTCTCGACCAGCTGCGGCTTCTTCGCATAGGTCTCGGCGAGGAGCTCGCGGATGCGCGCCACGTCGAGGTCGAGGAGCGCGGCCAGCACCCCGGCGTAGCAGATGTTCTTCATCAGGATGCGGGTGCGCACGCCGTTGAAGTTCTCGTTGCAGAGCTTCGCCAGCGGCACGCCGAGCACCGTAATGTCATCGCGCTTGAGCAGGGCCGGGCGCGGCCAGGTGGAGTCGTACACCAGATAGCCGCCGGGAGCGACCTCGCGCACGTCGCGCGTATAGGTCTCGGCGTTCATCGCCACCATCAGGTCGACGGTACCTGAACGTGCCACGTAACCGCTGCGGCTGACACGGATCTCGTACCAGGTGGGCAGGCCCTGAATGTTGGACGGGAAGTAATTCTTGCCCATCACCGGGGTGCCGCTCCTGAAGATCGACTTCATGAGCAGCGTGTTGGCGCTCGCCGAGCCGGTGCCGTTCACCGTGGCGATCTTGATGGTGAAGTCGTTGACGCGTGAGGTTGTGGGAGACATGGGCTGTCGGGGTGCGAAGGGTTCAGGCGATCTTCTTGGCGGGCTGCGCCGGCACGGCGCGCGGCTGGTCGGCGGCGTGCGGCCACTTGAGCTCGGACTTCTGCATGTCCCAGGCGGCGGTCGGGCAGCGCTCGGCGCACAGGCCGCAGTGCACGCACAGGTCCTCGTCCTTGATCATGACGCGCCCGGTCTGCGGCAGCGCCGCCGAGACGTACAGCGGCTGCGCAAGGTTCAACGCCGGCGCCTTGAGCCGCCCGCGCAGCTCGCTCTCCGTGCCGTTGTGGGTGATCGTGAGGCAGTCGACCGGGCAGATGTCGAGGCAGGCGTCGCACTCGATACAGAGCTTCGCCGTGAACACGGTCTGTACGTCGCAGTTGAGGCAGCGCTGCACCTCCTGCTCGACCTGCTCGGCGGTGAAGCCGAGCTCGACCTCGATGTTGAGCTTCTTGAAGCGCTCCTTGATCGAGACGTGCGGCATCAGCCGCCGCTCGACCGGCGTGTAGTCGTTCGAGTACGACCACTCGTGCATGCCCATCTTGCGGCTCTGCAGGTTCATCCCGGGCGCGAGCCGCTCGGCGACCGGCTCGCCCTGGCAGTGGCGATGAATCGAGATCGCGGCCTGGTGGCCGTGCTCGACCGCCCAGATGATGTTCTTCGGCCCAAAGGCCGCGTCGCCCCCGAAGAACACCCCGGGACGCGTCGCCTGGAAGGTGGTCTGGTCGATCACCGGCACGTTCCACTGGTCGAACTCGATGCCGAGATCGCGCTCGATCCAGGGGAACGCGTTCTCCTGGCCGATGGCGAGGATCACATCGTCCGCCGGCAGGAACTCCTCGCCGACGATACGCTCGGCGTCGATGCGGCCTGACGGATCGACGTCGTACTCCATCCGGTCGAACAGCATGCCGGTGAGCCTGCCGGCCTCGAGTACGAACGCCTTCGGCGAGCGGTTGACGACGATCCCGACGCTCTCCTCCTCGGCGTCCTCGAGCTCCCAGGCGGAGGCCTTGAAGAAGCCGCGCGGCTTGCGCGCCATGACTTTGACGCTCTCGGCGCCGAGCCGCAGGCTGGTGCGGCAGCAGTCCATCGCCGTGTTGCCGACGCCGATGATGAGTACGCGCTTGCCGATCCTCTCGATGTGACCGAAGGCGACCGACTCGAGCCAGGCGATGCCGATATGGACGTTGGCGGCGGCCGCCTCGCGGCCGGGGAGCTGCAATTCCTTGCCCTTCGGGGCGCCGGAGCCGACGAACACCGCGTCGAAGCCGCCGCTCGTGACCAGCTGCCGCAGGCTCTTCACCGGCGTGTTGAGCTTAAGATCCACCCCCATGCCGGTGATCATGGCGATCTCCTCGTTCAGCACCGTGGCCGGCAGGCGGAACGAGGGAATGTTGCTGCGCATGAGGCCACCGGGCTCGCCGTACTGCTCGAAGATCGTCACTTCGTAGCCGAGCGGCATGAGATCGTTGGCGACGGTGAGCGAGGCACAGCCGGCGCCGATGAGGGCGATGCGCTTGCCGTTCTTCACTTGCGGGATCGCGGGCAGCAGCGCGGTCACGTCATCGCGATGATCGGCGGCGACGCGCTTCAGGCGGCAGATCGCGACCGGCTTCTGCTCGATGCGGCCGCGACGGCAGGCCGGCTCGCAGGGACGATCGCAGACGCGCCCGAGGATCCCGGGGAATACGTTCGAGTCCCGGTTCACCATATAGGCGTCGGTGAAACGGCCCTGGGCGATCAGGCGGATGTACTCGGGAACATCGGTGTGAGCCGGGCAGGCCCACTGGCAATCCACAACTCGATGGTAGTAATCGGGATGGGAGGTATCGGTGGGTTCCATTCACACAGCAGGGCCGGCGTTGCCGCGGGCCCTCGTTGCCAGGGGACGCTGAGTATAGAGGCGCGTCGGCGAATGTCATCGTCGTTAATGGTCGGGGAATGCGCGCCAAATCGCAGTCCCGCGGCGCGCACGGGCTCGGCTACGATCGGTTGTTGCAGCGCAGCAACAGGACCGGGCACACCGAGTGCCTATACTTACCGCTCGCCATGCAGGACCCCGTCGCCACCGAGATCCGACTGCGGCGCGCCTCGCGCGTGCTCGAGGTGAGCTTCGCCGACGGCAGCCGTTTCGAGCTGCCGTTCGAGTACCTGCGCGTGCACTCCCCGTCGGCCGAAGTGAAGGGCCACGGACCGGGCCAGGAGGTGCTGGTGCTCGGCAAGGAGCAGGTCGGCATCAACGCGGTCGAGCCGGTCGGCCAGTACGCCGTGAAGCTGGTCTTCGACGACGGGCACGACACCGGGCTCTACACCTGGAAGTACCTGCACGAGCTCGGCCGCGAGCGCGCCGCGAAGTGGGCGCGCTACCAGGAGCGCCGCGCGCAGGCGACGCGCTAGCGCAGCCCCAACCCGCGCGGCCCCAAAAAGCAAAGCGGGCCGGACATTGCTGCCCGACCCGCGCTCTTGCAAGACCCCCCTGAACGGGCGCGATTCTAGCGCATCGGCTACGGGAAGATGCAAGCAATGCGCGCGCCGCAGCCGCGCCCAGGCGCGCGATGCTGCAGCGAAGTGTCAAGTCCGATCGACTAGAATGTGTCCAGCATTTCCACCCCGCGAACCCATGGCGAAAGAGCGCACCACCGACTTCGGCTTTCAGCGCGTGCCGCTCGAGGACAAGGCGCGGCGGGTGCGCGGCGTATTCGACTCGGTCGCCGACCGCTACGACCTCATGAACGATCTGATGTCGGCGGGGACGCATCGCCTGTGGAAACGCTTCACGCTGGCACTCGCGAACCTGCGCCCGGGCCAGCGGGCCCTCGACGTGGCGGGCGGGAGCGGGGACCTCGCCGCCGGGCTCGCGCGCCAGGTGGGCGAGCGGGGCCTGGTGGTGCTCACCGACATCAACGCCGCGATGCTCGCTCGCGGTCGCGACCGGCTGCTCGATGCCGGCATCGCCGCCAACGTCGCCTGCGTGCAAGCCGACGCGCAGCGGCTGCCGTTCGCGGACGGCAGCTTCGACTGCGTCACCATCGGCTTTGGACTGCGCAACGTGACCGACAAGGCCGCCGCGCTCGCCTCGATGCGCCGCGCGCTCAAGCCCGGCGGGCAGCTGCTGGTGCTCGAGTTCTCGCAGCCGCAGCTGCCGGGATTGAAGTCCCTCTACGACGCGTATTCCTTCCGCGTGCTGCCGGTGCTCGGGCGGCTGGTGGCGGGCGATGAGGCGAGCTACCGCTACCTCGCCGAATCGATCCGCATGCATCCCGACCAGGAGACGCTGCTCGCGATGATGCGCGACGCCGGGCTCGAGGGCTGCCGCTACCACAACCTCTCGGGCGGGATCGTGGCCGTGCACCGCGGCTACCGCTACTGACTCCGGCGTGCTCACCGCGACGCTCGCCAATCTCCTGAACCGCGGACTGCCGCGCTCGGGCCGTGCGCGCGAGCTCACCGCCGAGCTCGCCGGACGCAGCCTGGTGCTCGAGATGGCCGGCTTCGGCCGGGTGCGCGTGGCATCGGACGGCACCACCCTCGGCGTCACTGCGGATGGCGCGGCGGCGGACGCCACGCTGTCAGCGGGCCCGCTCGGATTCCTCGCGCTCGCGGTCGATGACCCGCAGGCGGTGCTCGCGCGCGGCGCGGCCGCGGTCTGCGGCGACGCCGAGGTCGCGGCGCGCTTCCGCGAGCTCCTCACGCTCCTCAAGCCCGATCCCGAGGAGGAGCTCTCGCTCCTCGTCGGCGACGTGCCGGCGCACCAGCTCGGACGGCTGGCGCGCGCCGCGGCGCAGTGGAGCCGCCGCGCCGCCGACACCGCCTGGCGCAGTGGCGCCGACTACCTCGCCCACGAGCGCGCGGATCTCGTGCCGCGCCGCGAGGGCGAGCCGTTCCTGCGCGGTGTGGATGCGCTGCGCGAAGACGTCGACCGCCTCGAGGCGCGCCTGGCGCTGCTGGCGCGCCGCCGCGCGAACCGCACGGACGCGCCATGAAGCTGCGCGTCGCACTGCGGCTGCTCGAGATCCAGCGCGTGCTGCTGCGCCACGGGCTCGACGATTATGTGCGCGCCACTCATCTATATAGGCCGCTGCGCTTCGTGCTGTACTGCTCGCCCGGCGTATGGCTCGAGCGCCGCCACCCGGGCGCGCGCGGAGAGCGGCTGCGGCTCGCGCTCCAGGAGCTCGGGCCGATCTTCGTCAAGTTCGGCCAGGCGGTGTCGACCCGTCGCGACCTGCTCCCGGGCGACATCGCGGATGAGCTCGCGAAGCTTCAGGACCGGGTGCCGCCCTTCGACGGCCGCGTGGCCCGAGCGCACATCGAAGCGAGTCTCGGCAAGCCCGTGACCGAGGTGTTCGCCGCCTTCGAGGAGGCGCCGCTCGCGGCCGCCTCCATTGCCCAGGTTCACGCCGCGCGGCTGCCGGACGGCAGGGAGGTCGTCGTCAAGGTGCTGCGCCCCGGCATGCGCGCGGTGATCGAGCGCGATCTCGAGGTGCTGCACGCGCTCGCCGATCTGGCGCAGCGCTACTGGAGCGAGGGGCGGCGCCTGAGGCCCCGCGAGCTGGTCGCCGAGTACCAGAAGACCGTGCTCGATGAGCTCGATCTCATGCGCGAGGCGGCCAATGCCTCGCAGCTGAAGCGCAACTTCGCGGGCTCGGAGCTGCTATACGTGCCGGAAGTGCACTGGGACTACTGCCGCACCGACGTCATGGTGATGGAGCGCATCCGCGGCGTCCCGATCAGCGACCTGGCGGCACTGCGCGCCGCCGGCACCGACATCGCGCGACTCGCCGAGAACGGCGTGCGCATCTTCTTCACCCAGGTGTTCCGCCACAACTTCTTCCACGGCGACATGCACCCCGGGAACATCTTCGTGCTGATCGGCGATCCGCGGCGGCCGCGCTACGCCGCGGTCGACTTCGGCATCGTCGGCACGCTCGACCCGCGCGACCAGCACTACCTCGCGGAGAACTTCCTCGCGGTGTTCGACCGCGACTACCGCCGCGTGGCACAGCTGCACCTCGAGTCCGGCTGGGTGCCCGCGGGCACGCGCATCGATGAGATGGAGTCGGCGGTGCGCACGGTGTGCGAGCCGATCTTCGACCGGCCGCTGAAGGACATCTCCTTCGGCCGCATCCTCCTGCGCCTGTTCGAGATCTCGCGCCGCTTCGACATGCAGATCCAGCCGCAGCTGCTGCTGCTGCAGAAGACCCTCCTCAACGTCGAGGGCTTAGGCCGCGAGCTCTACCCCGAGCTCGACATCTGGAGCACCGCGAGCCCGATCCTGCGCGAGTGGATGCGCGAGCGCACCAGCTTCGGCGCGCTGGTGAAGAGCATCCGTGCGCACGCTCCCGAGATCCTGGACGCGGTGCGCGCCATCCCGGCGCTGCTCGCCGCGCAGGTGCGCCGCGGCCCCGCCGCCGAGCCGGCCCCACCCGCCCTCGACCTCGCGGAACTGCGCGGGGAGCTGCGCGAGCAGGGCCGCCGTCGCGACCTGGTGACGCTCGGTGCGGCACTGCTCGTCGGCGGCCTCTTCTGGCTCGCGGTATCGGGCGGCCATGGCACGCCCGGCTGGGCGCTGGTCGCCGCCGGTCTCATCACCGCGCTCGCCGCCGCGAGCCTTTAGGGTGCAGCGCTCGCTCACCGAGGGGCCGATCCCCGGCGTGCTGTTCAGGTTCGCGCTGCCGATCCTGTACGCCAACGTGCTGCAGTCGCTCAACGGCTCGGTGAACTCGGTGTGGGTGGGCCGTTACCTGGGCGAAGCGGCGCTCACCGCCACCTCCAACGCCAACGTGGTCATGTTCCTGCTGATCGGCGCCGCCTTCGGCGTGGCGCTCGCCGCCACCATCCTCGTCGGCCAGTCGATCGGCGCCAACAACATCCCGGAGACCAAGCGCATCGTCGGCACCAGCGCCACTTTCTTCACCGGCATCTCGGTCGCCATGGCCGTGGCGGGACTTATCCTGTGCCGGCCGCTGCTCATCGCCATGAGCACACCCGCCGCCTCGCTCGAGCTCGCCGTGGCCTATATGCGCGTCATCTTCCTCGCGCTGCCGTTTCTCTATCTCTACGCCTTCATCGGCGCGATGCTGCGCGGCGCCGGAGACTCGAAGACGCCGTTCTACTTCATGCTGCTGTCGGTCGGGCTCGACATCGCGCTCAATCCGGTATTCATCTTCGGCATCGGCCCGATCCCGCGCTTAGGCATCGCCGGCTCCGCACTCGCCACCTTCGTCGCGCAGGCGGTGAGCCTCACGGCCCTCATCCGCCACCTCTACCGCCGGCGGCACCTGCTGGTGCTGCACAAGGACGAGCTCGCGCTCCTCAAGGTCGACTGGTCGGTGGTGGGGACGCTGGTGAAGAAGGGCGTGCCGATGAGCGCGCAGATGCTCGTCCTGTCGCTCTCGGGCGTGCTCATGATCACGCTCGTCAACCGCTTCGGCGTCGACACCACGGCGGCCTTCGGCGCGGCGCTGCAGCTGTGGAACTACATCCAGATGCCCGCCTTCGCGGTCGCCATGGCGATGTCGGCCATGACCGCGCAGAACGTCGGCGCCGGCAAGTGGCGGCGCGTCACGCGCATCGCGCGCGTCGGGGTGCTCTACAACGTGATCCTGTGCGGCGGCATCGCGCTCGCGATGGAGCTGCTCGATCAGCCGCTCTTCTCGCTGTTCCTGCCGGAGGGCTCCGGGGCACGCGTCATCGCCTCACACCTGAACCACGTGGTGACGCCGTCCTTCGTGTTCTTCGGGGTGGCGGTGGCGCTCTTCGGCGTGGTGCGCGCCACCGGCGCCGTCATGGCGCCGCTCGTCATCCTCACCATCACGCTCCTCGGCGTGCGCTTCCCGCTCGCGGAAGTCTTCCTCGGCCGCTACCAGGTGGACGCGGTGTGGTGGAGTTTCCTCGTCTCCTCGGCCCTCTCGGCGCTGCTCGCGGTGCTCTATTACAAGCTCGGCGGCTGGCGTCACGCCCACATGATGCCGGCGGAGGCGTCGCCGCAGGCAGCCGAGACACCGCGCACAAACGCTCCTGGCGAGCTATAAGCTCTGCGCGGTCTCGAGCGCCGCGCGCGGCTCGATCCACAGCGCGCGGGCCCGGCCGACCAGGTCGCCCTTGCCGTCGAACAGCGCGGTGCCGGCCTCGTGCTTGCGGCCGCTCGATGAGATCTGCCAGCCCGTCACCGTGCAGGACTCCCCGATATGCACGCGGCGATCGACGTGGGCCGTGACCTCAGCGAGCAGCATCATGCGGTCATCGGGGGCGACCGCGTAGTAGCCGGGACAGTCGAGCGCCGCCGACATGAACTCGACGCGCACTTTGCCGTCGCCGGCGTCGAGCGACGGGTCCGGCACCCAGGGTGCCGCCACCAGGCCGCGCTCCGCGATGGGGCCGGCGAAAATTCGCAGGCCATCGCCACGCACGCGGTGTGTGCCGCACACGAAGCAGGTCGGGAAGCGGTGGTAGCGGAAGCCCGCGTAGCGGCGCGAGGCCTCGACCGCCTCGAGGTAATCGGGGACGTTCCGCACCTCGAGATCGAGCGCGGCGGGACGCGCCTCGGCGATCGCCTCGGCTCCGTCCAATACCCGCAACGTCCCGTCCGTGGCCTCTGTCACCGTGAACTCGGTATCGAGCCGCGGCGGTTTCAGCAGCCGTACCGTCACGGTGCGCGCCGCCAGCACCGCGACGCTGCCGGCGAAATAGCCGCCGTTCGCGGACTGCGGCGGGCCGCGGAAACGCGCGGCGATGCTGAGGCTCTTCACGGGCGCAGCTCCTTGAGCCATGCGGTCGGATCCTCGCCGCGCTCGAGCACCTCGACGAGCGCCGAGCCGACCACCACGCCGTCCACGTGCCCGGTGAGCCGCTCCACCTGCGCGCGCGTGCGGATGCCGAAGCCCGCGCATACCGGCAGCGTCGCACGTTCGCGTACCCGCGCCAGGTAGGCAAGCACCTCGTCCGGCACCGCGACGTTGCGCCCCGTGGTACCGGTCATGGTGACGGCATACACGAACCCCTGGCTGCCGGCACAGAGCGCCGCGAGGCGCTTCGGTTCCGTGACCGGCGTGACCATCTGCACGAGCGCGAGGCCGCGCGCCGCGAGCGCCGACTGCAGCTCGCTCGACTCATCCAGCGGCAGGTCGGGCACGATGAAGCCGGCGACGCCGGCGCGGGCTGCGGATTCGGCCAGCGCCCCGACGCCGAAGGCGAGCAGCGGATTGAGATAGCTCATGAGCACCAGCGGCGTGCGGATCGGGCGCAGCCGCGCGAGCTCCTCCAGGATCCACCTGAGGCTCACGCCCTGGGCGAGCGCGGCCATGCTGGCGCGCTGGATGGTGACGCCGTCGGCCATCGGGTCGGTGAACGGGACGCCGATCTCGACCACGTCGGCCGCGGCGGCCACGGCGGCCAGGTGCGCGCTGAAATCGTCGCGCCTGGGGAAGCCGGCGGTGAGATAGGCGACGAGTGCGGGGGAGCCGCCACGGGCCGCCGTGCGGATGGCGTCGGAGATGCGCTCGTGCGGGCTCATGAGGCCTCCGCGGCGAGCAGCGTCCGCTGCAGCGTCGGCATGTCCTTGTCGCCGCGCCCCGAGAGGCACACCAGCACCGTGCCGCCGGGGTGCGCGAGGGCCCAGCGCTCGGCGGCAGCGAGTGCGTGCGCACTTTCGATCGCCGGCAGGATCCCTTCGCATTGGCTCAAGGCGCGCACTCCCGCGAGCGCTGCCGCATCGCTCGCGGTCTCGTAGCGCACCCGCCCGACGGCGGCGAGCAGTGCGTGCTCGGGTCCGACGCCCGGATAGTCGAGCCCCGCCGACACCGAATGGGTCTCCTGGATCTGGCCGTCCGCGTCCTGCAGCAGCATCGAGTAGGTGCCGTGCAGCACGCCGGGCCGTCCGTGGGCGATCGTTGCGGCATTGTCGCCGAGCCCGGCGCCGCGCCCGCCCGCCTCGACGCCGATGATCTCGACCGCGGTGTCGGGGACGAAGGCATGGAAGGCGCCGATGGAGTTCGAACCCCCGCCGACACAGGCGATGAGCGCGTCGGGGAGCTTGCCGGTGGCGGCGAGCAGCTGCGCGCGCGCCTCGCGGCCGATCACGGCCTGGAGCTCGCGCACCAGGTAAGGATAGGGGTGGGGACCGACCACCGAGCCGAGGAGATAGTAGGTGCCGAGCGGGTCCGACACCCAGTCGCGCAGCGCCTCGTCGATCGCCGCGCGCAGCGTCCGGTCACCGCTCGTCACCGGCACCACCTCGGTGCCGAGCAGCCGCATGCGTCCGACGTTCGGCGCCTGGCGCTCCATGTCGATGGCACCCATGTACACCGTGCAGGGGAGCCCGAGCGCGCGCGCAGGCCGCGGCGCTCGCGACGCCGTGCTGGCCGGCGCCGGTCTCGGCGACGATGCGTTTGCGCACCGAGGCGGCGCGCGAGCAGCGCCTGCCCGATGGCGTTGTTGATCTTGTGCGCGCCGGTATGGGCCAGGTCCTCGCGCTTGAGGTACACGCTCTGCGCCCCAGCGCGCCGAGAGGCGCGCCGCGTGGGTGAGCGCCGTCGGCCGCCCGACCCAGGTGGTGAGCTCGCTGCGTGAGCTCCGCCTGGAACTCCACGGTGTGCAGGTGCTCGCGCACGCCGCGTTCCAGGCGCTCGAGCGCCGGGATGAGCGTCTCGGGAACGTAGCGGCCGCCGAACGGGCCGAAGCGGCCGCGCGCGTCGGGGAATTTGCCGGCGAGCAGCGCGGCACGCAGCTGTGCTGTATCGGGCTGGGCGACACTCATGAGGATTCCTCGCTGGAGCTTAAGGCAAGCGCGGCGCGCACCGCCGCGGCGAACTGGATGATCTTGAGCGGGCTCTTGATGCCGGGACGCGCCTCGACACCACTCGACACGTCGACGCCGAAGGGCTGCACGGCGTATATCGCCGCGGCGACATTGCCGGCATCGAGTCCGCCGGCGAGTACCAGCCCGGTGCGGTGTGCGAGGCGGCGCGCGGCGCTCCAGTCGCAGGGCTTCCCGGTGCCGCTCGCGGGTCCCTCGAAGAGCAGCCGCGCGGGGAGCGGCGCCGGAAGTGTGGCGCCGCCGCGCACGACCGGTAACCGCTCGAGGGTCGCGGGCAGAGCGAGCGTGGCGAAATCGGACGCATCGGTCTGCAGCACGTCGGGCCTGAAGACGCGCAGCACCTCATCGAGCGCGACCTGCTGCGGATGGCGCGTGACCGCGACGCAGCGCACCCGCCCGCGCGCCGGTCGCGACAGCTGCGCCGCCGCCTCGGGTGTCAGCTGCCGCGGCGACGGCGCGAACACGAAGCCGAGCGCATCGACGCCCGCCTCGAGCGCCGTGGCGATCGCATCGGGAGTCGTCATGCCGCAGATCTTGAGCCACATGGACCGCGCCTTTCGCTTCAGTGCGCCGCGCACGCGGCGCGCCCGGCAGCGAGCAGCGTCGCGGCCAGGTCCGCCGGATCGTCGCCGCGCATGAGTGCGCTGCCGACGAGGGCGAGCGAGTAGCCGGCGGCGGCGACGGCGCGCGCATCGGCCGCCGTGGCGACGCCGCTCTCGGCCACGCGCGGCACGCGGGTCGGCAGGAGCGGCGCGAGCTCGAGCAGCCGCTGCGGCACGACTGCGAGCGTCGCGAGATCGCGGCAGTTGACCCCGGCGAGGAGCGGTGCGGCACCACGGTGCGCCTCGATGAGCTCGTGCATGAGCGCGATGTCGCGCGCATCGAAGGCCTCGAGCAGCACGAAGAGCCCGAGCGCGTCCGCGCACTCGATGAGCGCACGCGTGTCCGCCCTGGGAAGCATGCGCAGGATCACCAGCACGCCGCCCGCACCCGCGGCGCGTGCCTCGAACACCTGGTAGGGATCGACGAGGAAGTCCTTGCGCATGGCGGGTACCCCGCGGGGGGCCAGCACCGCGGCGGCGGCCGCCAGATCCTCGAGTGAGCCGTCGAAGCGGGAGGGCTCGGTGAGCACCGAGACGGCGGCGGCACCGGCGCGCGCGTAGGCGCCGACCCGGGCACCGACATCCTCGCCCGCAGCGCGCAGCGCGCCGGCGGCCGGCGAGCGCAGCTTCAACTCCGCGATGAGATCGAAGCCGCGCGCATCGAGGGTGAGCGGCGGCGGCGCCGGGGCGGCCCTGGCCGCCGACTCGAGCTGCGCGAGCGAGCGCTCAGCGCGTGCCGCGGCGAGGCGCGCGCGGCTGCCGGCGGTCATCTCATCGAGGAACGCGCTCAACGGCTCAACTCCGTGCCGGCGCCGGCCCTGAAGGCGCGCAGCGCCGCGAGCAACCGTGCCGCAGCGCCCGTATCGATCGCGGCCGCCGCGCGTGCGATGCCGGCGCGTGGCGCGGCGGCGAGGCCAGCCACCTCGAGCGCGAGCGCGGTACCGAGCAGCAGGCAGTCGCGGTGCGCGCCGCGGTCGGTGCCGGTGAGGACCGCCTCGAGCGCACGCGCGTTGTACTGCGCATCGCCGCCGGCCAGCGCGGACGGATCGCAGGCGGGCAGATCATAGTCAGCGGGCGAGCGCGTCGTGGCCGTCACCGTGCCGGGTCGCACGTCGAACAGCGTGAAGGGTCCGATCGGCGTCGGCTCGTCCCAGCCGCCGGCACCGTGCACGACAAAGGTGCGCTCGATGGGCAGCCCGGCAAGCGTGTCGGCCATGAGACGCGCGACGTCCAGACTGTAGGCGCCGATCAGGTGCAGTGGCGGCTGCGCGGGGTTGACCAGGGGCCCCAAGATGTTGAACACGGTGCGCACGCCGAGCGCGGCGCGGATCGGACCCACGCGCGCGGTGGCCGGGTGGTAGTGCGGCGCGAAGAGATAGGTGAAGCCGGTGGCGGCGAGACAGGCGCCGGCCACGGTCCCGTCGCCCGGGATCGGAAGCCCAAGCGCTTCCAGCACGTCCGCGCTTCCGCAACGGCTCGAGACCGAGCGATTGCCGTGCTTGACCACCGCGAGACCGCAGGCCGCCGTGAGGAGCGCGGTGCCCGTCGAGATGTTGAAGCTCCCCGAGGCATCGCCGCCCGTACCGACGATGTCGATGGCGCGCAGGCCGGACGGGATGTCGGGGCGGCGCGCCAGGCGGCGCATGGCGCGCGCCAGGCCGCGCACTTCGTCCGCCACCACGCCCTTGGTCGCGAGCGCTGCGATCAGCGCCCCCGCCATCGGCGGCGGCAGCTCGGCATCGGTCAGGTGCGCGAGCAGCTCGCCCGCCTGCGCCTCGGTGAGGTTGCGCCGCTCGGTGAGGAGCTGCAGCAGCTCACGCGGCGCCGGCATCGGCCGCTCCGGAGCCGGCGCTGCGCGTGCCGGCCGTGACCTGCAGGAAATTTCCGAGCAGCTTCGGCCCTTCGGGCGTCAGGATGCTCTCGGGATGGAACTGCACGCCCTCGACGGCGAGCGTGCGGTGGCGCACCCCCATGATCTCGTCCTCCGCGGTGCGCGCGCTCACCGCGAGCACCGCCGGCAGCCTCTCGGGGGCGGCGATCAGCGAGTGGTAGCGTCCCACCTCGCAGGGCTCAGGGAGGCCGGCGAACAGCGACGCGCCGTCGTGATGCACCAGCGAAGTCTTGCCGTGCATGAGACGCCCGGCGCGCACCACCTTGCCGCCAAACACCTCGACGATCGACTGATGCCCGAGGCACACGCCGAGCACCGGGATCCTGCCGGCGAAGGCGCGAATCATGTCCATCGACACGCCGGCGTCGTATGGCGTGCCGGGGCCGGGCGAGATGCACAGGTGCGTGGGCGCGAGCGCCAGCGCCGCGGCGGGCGTCAGCGCATCGTTGCGGTAAACGCTCACCTCGGCCCCGAGCACCAGGAACGCCTGCACCAGGTTGTAGGTGAAGGAGTCGTAGTTGTCGATCAACAGGAGGCGCGGCTGCGTCACAGGCCCTCCCCCGCGAGCTCGAGTGCGCGCACCATCGCGCCGCTCTTGGCGAGCACCTCCTCGTGCTCGGTGGCCGGCACGCTGTCGGCGACGATGCCGGCGCCCGCCTGGTAGCTGTACTCATCGCCCGTGAACACCAGCGTGCGGATGGTGATGGCGTGGTCCATGTCGCCGCGCGCGCCGAAGTAGCCGACCGTGCCACCGTAGAGGCCGCGGCGCACCGGCTCGAGCTCATCGATGATCTGCATGGCGCGCACCTTCGGGGCGCCCACCAGCGTGCCGGCGGGGAAAGCGGCGGCGAACAGGTCGAAGGCGTCGCGGCCTGCGGCCAGCTCGCCGTGCACGCCGCTCACCAGGTGCATGACGTGGCTGTAGCGCTCGATGGCGCGATAGGGATCGACCGTGACGCTGCCGGCGCAGGCGACCCTGCCGAGATCGTTGCGGGCGAGATCGACCAGCATCACGTGCTCGGCGTTCTCCTTGGGGTCGGCGCGCAGCTCCGCGGCGCGCGTCGCATCCGCGGTCGGGTCCGCCGCACGCGGCCGCGTGCCGGCGATCGGACGCAGCTGCGCGCGGCGGCCGGAGAGCTTCACCAGCGCCTCGGGAGACGAGCCGACGACCGCGACGTCGCCGAGTGCGCAGTAGTACATATAAGGAGAGGGGTTGATGAGGCGCAGTGCGCGGTACGCCTGGAACGGATCGAGCTCGTGCCGACCCGCGAAGCGACTCGCCAGCACCATCTGGTAGACGTCGCCAGCGGCAATGTACTCCTGGGTGCGGCGCACGCCCGCCATGTAGGCCTCGCGCGTCCAGGAAGCGGCGGGCGCCGAGTAGCGCCCGGCACGGCGGCCGTTCGGCAGCGCGCCGCGCAACGCCTGCACCACCTCGCGCCGCAGCGAGCGCCGCTCCGCCTCCTCGCCCGCGTGCAGCAGCGCGATGCCGCGCGTCAGGTGATCGAACACCAGCACCGAGCGCGGCGCCACGTAGTGCAGCGCCGGCACGGCGCCCGCCAGCGCCGCACGTGCGGGCAAGCGCTCGAAGTAGCGCACTACGTCGTAGGCGGCGTAGCCGACGAGACCGCCCGCGAGCGGCACGCCGGGGATGCCGGGGGAAGGTTGTGGCGCGGCCGCGAGCGCCGTCCGCAGTCCCGCGAGGAGCTCCGCGCCGTCGGCGGGGAGCGCGCGGCGTTCGGCCCCGATCGCGAACCCGCCGGCATCGAGCCGCACCTCGAGGCCGTCGCCGAAGCCGATGAAGGAGTAGCGGCCGAGGCGCTCGCCGCCCTCGACGCTCTCGAGCAGGAAGCGCGGCGCGAACGCGCCGAGCTTCATGAACGCCGACACCGGCGTGTCGAGGTCACCGGTAATGTCGAAGGCCGTTTGCAAGGTTCGGGACTCCCAATGAACCGCGCAGACAACAAAAAACCCATCCCGGGGTCATCCGGAGATGGGTTTCTGGTGCCGTTAAATCGCTTGAGTCGCGGGGAAAAAGCTAACCGTCAGCCCACCTCGTTATGAAGTGCGCCACCACCAACGAGTGCTGACGGGCCGCTGCGACATGCTGCAACGAGTATCGCCGGGGGGTGCGCGGGACGTCAAGCTGCTGGCAGCGACAACCCCCGTCCCACGAGAATAGTCCCATGTCGTATGAGCGGCCCGTGGCGCGGCGGCGCCTCATGATCATCGCGGCCGTCCTCGCCGGGCTCCTGGTGGCGGTCTGTGCGGCGGGCCCATTCCTAAAGACGCTCACCACCGAGTGGTACGCCGACGGCCGCGCCTTCCTCGGCGTTCCCAACTTCCTCAACGGCGCTTCGAATGCGGCCTTCCTGCTCGTCGGGATCGCGGGGCTCGCGCTCTGCGCGCGGCTACCCCGCGAGGAACCGGCGCTCGCCGCCTGGCGGGTGTTCTACGCCGGTATGGTGCTCACCTGCTGCGGCTCGGCCTGGTATCACCTCGCCCCGAGTGACGCCGCCATCGTCTGGGATCGACTGGGCATGATCGTGGCGTTCGTGGGACTGGGCGCTGCGGTCATCGCCGAGAGCATTCGCGCGCCGGTGCCCACGCCGTTGCTCGCCGTGGCGCTGGTCTTCAGTGCGGCGAGCGTCCTCTGGTGGCGGGCGAGCGGCGATCTGAGGATTTATGCCTGGGTGCAGCTCGCGCCACTCGCCTGCGCCGCAACAGCGCTCACGCTGCGCTGGCTCAGCCCGGAGCTGGCCAGGCTGCTCACCGCGAGCCTGGCGCTCTACGTGCTGGCCAAGCTCGCCGAGACCTTCGACGCACGGATCTACGCCTTCACCGCGCATACCGTGAGCGGTCACACGCTCAAACACCTGCTGGCCGCCTCGTCCGCGGCGGTGCTGCTTGCGTGGCAGGGCGCTAGAATGCGCGCCCCGGCCCGTCGCAACTGAAAGAGAGATCCGTGAGCTTCAAAGAGCTGCTGGAGAGTTGGCGCGAAACCGCCGCCGCCGAGCGCACGGCGCGCACCTTCGCCGTGCACCTGCCCCTCGAGGAAGCGGCGCAGCTGGCCGCGCTCGCCCAGATGTTCCCGGGACGCAGCAGCGAGCAGCTGATCACGGAGCTTCTCGGTACCGCGCTCGAGGAGCTCGCCGCCGCGATGCCCTACGTTCCCGGCACGCGCGTGATCTCGACCGACGAGCAGGGCGACCCGATCTACGAGGACGTGGGTCCGACGCCGCGCTTCATGCAGCTCGCACGTGAGCACCGCCGCGGCCTCGAAGAGGGCGGCGGACGCCGCCGGACCAACACGCCGGCGCGCCCCAAGGCCAGTCCGCGCCCCAAGGCGCGCAAGGCCGCCGCACGGCCTCGTCGCGCTCGCTGAGGAGACCCCTTCCATGCCCTCCTTCGACGCGGTCTCCGAGCTCAACGGCCACGAGCTCGCCAATGCCATCGACCAGGCGAATCGCGAGCTCGCGCAGCGCTTCGACTTCAAGGACACCGGGGCGCGCTTCGAGCTCGCGGAGTTCAGCGTCACGCTGCACGCGCAGGTCGACTTTCAGCTCAAGCAGATGCTCGAGATCATGAAGCTGCGCCTCTCGAAACGCGGCATAGACCTGAAGTGCCTCGAGGTGCAGGAGCCGCAGACGACGCTCGCCACGGCACAGCAGGAGGTGCTGCTGCGCCACGGCGTCGACGCCGAGACGGGCAAGACCCTCACCCGGCTGCTCAAGGACTCGAAGCTCAAGGTTCAGGCGAGCCTGCAGGGCGATAAGGTGCGGGTCACCGGCAAGCAGCGCGACGATTTGCAGGCCGCGATGGCCCTGCTGCGCGGCGCCAAGCTCGACCGGCCGCTGCAGTTCAACAACTTCCGGGATTGATTGATCTGCCCGCTGATCAACGTGCCGTTTGCGGCCCTGCAACTCGCGCGATCGCCTGGCACAGCGCCTCGGTGGCATCGAGGACGCTCGGACCCAGGCGGCTGAGCGCCTGGTCCTCGAAGGCGATCAGCCGGTGGTTGCGCACCGCGGACAGCGTCCCGAAGCGCCGCCAGTCGGCGAGCCAGCCGGCGCTCTCGCCGGGGGGACCCGCGGCGACGATGATGTCGGGATCGCGGGCGATGACGGCCTCGACGTCGACCGCCGGACCCGGCTCGGTGAGATCGGCGAACACGTTGCGCACGCCGCAGAGCGCGAGCGCATCGCTCATCAGCTGCCGGCCGCCGACGGTATAGATCGGCCGGTTCCAGATTTCGAGCAGTACGCCGGGCGCCCGGCCGGTGCGCGCCGCGCTGCCGTAGGTGCGCTCGAGCGCCGCGAGGCGCGCCTCGATGGCGCGCGCGGCGCGCTCGGCCTGCGGCTCGGTGCCGGCGAGCACGCCCAGGCGGCGCAGCGACCCCGCCAGATCCGTGAGGCGCGGCGTGTCCTGCGCGTACACCGGAATGCCGAGGCGCGCGATCTTCTCGCGCTGCGCGGGGTTGCCGCCGGAGGGCCAGGCGACGACCACGTCGGGGTGAATCCGCACCACGCGCTCGAGATCGATCGCCACCGCGTCGCCGATGCGCGGCACGCGCCGGGCCGCGGGCGGCACGTCCGAATACTCCACCGTCGCCACGACCTCATCCCCGGCGCCGGCCGCGAACAGCATCTCGGTGGCCCCGGGCGCGAGACTCACGATGCGCAGCGGCGGCGCGCGCACCGTCAGCACCTGGCCGCGATCGTCCGTGATGGTGCGAACCGCGGGCGCGGACGGCGCCGCGGCTGCCGGCGCGGCGGTCGTGACCGACCCGGCGGCGATCAGCAGGGCGATCGGTACGATGAGTTGCTGCTTGGCGGACACGGTGTGGCCCCACGGGCGTGCGATCATGACACATCGACACCGCCAGCCGCGGGAACGGCCGCGGCGTCCGGTCCGCTGCCGCGCGCTCTTGGGGGCTAGGCGGCGCGCGTCTCCGCGAGCCCACCCTCGCCGCCGCTCACCTCGAGTACGCGTGCCACCGCGTGCACGGTCGCGGCGATGCGCACCGCGCTCTGCACCGCCTCGCGTTCGAGCCCGTGCTGGCGCAGCTGCCGCTCGTGCGAGGCGACGCAGCTGCCGCAGCCGTTGATCGCCGACACCGCGAGCGCCAGCAGCTCGAAGTCGGCCTTGCCGATACCCGGACTGCCGATCACGTTCATGCGCAGCCGCGCCGGGAGCCGCGCGTACTCCTCGTCCTCCACCAGGTGCAGGAAGCGGTAGTACACGTTGTTCATGCCCATGATCGCGGCCGCCGAATGTGCGGCGGTGACGTGCGCGGCATCGAGATGGGTCGCGGCCAGCGCGCCGACATCGCGGGCGAAGGCCGGGTTGCGCGAGGCGAGCGCGGCGGCGAGCGCCACCGCCCAGATCTGCCGCTCGGTGAGGCCCGGCGCCCCCGCCGGGGTGAGCACGGCGCCCAAGTTCAGCTGCAGGTCGCGCGCGTAGCCCGGGAGCGACTCGCGGATGGCTTCGAGAGTCCTCATGTCAGGCCGCCTTCAGGGTCTCTTCGCCCTTGTGCCAGTTGCAGGGGCAGAGCTCATCGGTCTGCAGCGCATCGAGCACGCGCAGCACCTCCTCGGGGTTGCGGCCGACGGAGAGGTCCGTGATGTAGACGAAGCGGATCACACCCTCGGGGTCGACGATGTAGGTGGCGCGCTGCGCCACGCCCGCCGCCGGGTCGAGGATGCCGAGCGCGCTCGAGAGCCCGCGCTTGATATCCGCGAGCATCGGGAACGGCAGATCCTTGAGCTCGGGTCTCTCGCGGCGCCAGGCGAGGTGCACGTACTCGCTGTCGATGCTGACGCCGAGCAGCTGCGCATCGCGCGCGCGGAACTCCTTCTCGAGCTTGCCGAAGGCGGCGATCTCGGTGGGGCAGACGAAGGTGAAGTCCTTGGGCCAGAAGAACACCACCTGCCACTTGCCGGGGAAGCTCTCGTGGGTGAAGTCGCGGAACGCCGTCTGCGGCTCGCTCGCGACGACGCCGGTGAGGTGGTAGCCCGGGAAACGCTGGCCGATGCCTGACATGTACGGATCTCCTTGAGATGGGGTGGTTCCTGCCGAAGTGGCGCCATCCTCCCGTATGGGGACTTATCATTCCAATCGATTGATTTTATAATCTCCATAGATGGGGTGTATCGACCCTACCCCTCGCCCTCTCCGGAGCCGTCATGGCCGCTGATCTGAAACTGAAGGACCTGCGCTACCTGGTGGCGGTCGCCGACCAGCGCCACTTCGGCCGCGCCGCGGCGCGCTGCTTCGTCAGCCAGCCGACCCTCTCGGCGCAGCTGAAGAAGCTCGAGGAGAGCCTCGGCGTACAGCTCATCGAGCGCGCGCCCAACAACGTGACGCTCACGGAGGCGGGGGTCGCGATCGTGGCGCGGGCACGGCGCATCATCGAGGCGAGTGAGGAGGTGGTGGCGCTCGCCGCCGGGCAGCGCGACCCGCTGGCCGGGAAGCTGCGCCTGGCGCTGCTGCCGACCATCGGTCCCTATCTGCTGCCGCACGTGACGCGCGCGATCCGCAAGGCCCTGCCGCGCCTCGAGCTGCGTCTCTACGAGCTGCAGACGGCGCCGATGCTGGAGAAACTGCATGGCGGGGAGCTCGACCTCGGGATCCTCGCGCTGCCGGTGGAGCTCGCCGGCCTCGAGGCGCGCGAGCTCTACCGCGAGGCCTTTATGGTGGCGCTCCCCGAGCGCCACCCGCTCGCCGCGCGTGCCACGCTGCGCGCCGCGGACCTCAAGGGCGAGACGCTGCTGCTGCTCGAGGAGGGGCACTGCCTGCGCGACCAGGCGCTCGAGGTCTGCGCCCGCGCCGGGGTGAGCGATGCGCAGGATTTTCGCGCCACCAGCCTCGAGACGCTGCGGCAAATGGTGGCCGCCGGTGCCGGGGTGACGCTGCTGCCCGAGCTCGCGAGTCGCGGCGCCTACGGCAACGCGCGCGGCGTCGAGGTGCGCCCCTTTGCACCCCCGGCGCCGGTGCGGCACATCGGTGCGCTGTGGCGCAAGACGACGCCGCGGCGCGCGGCCATCGACGCCGTGACGCGCCTCATCGCGGAACACGCCCAATGAACGGCGAACCCGTGGCCTTTGGCGCGCGTGACGGCCGCGCGCTCGCGGGGCTGTGCCTCGAGGCGCGCACGCCGCGTGGCGCGCTGGTGGTGAACGGCGCCACGGGTTTCCCGCGCGAGTTCTATCTCAAGTTCGCGCGCTACAGCGCGCTGCGGGGCTTCCACACCCTGCTGTACGACTACCGCGGCATGGGCGCCTCGCGCACGGCACCACCTGCACAGGAAAGCGCCCGCATGAGCGACTGGGGCCGGCTCGACATGCCGGGCGCGCTTGCCTGGCTCGAGGCACGCTACCCGCGCCTGCCGCTCTTCACGCTCGGTCACAGCGTCGGCGGGCAGCTGATCGGATGCATGGACAACCAGGCCGCGGCCCGCGCCCACGTCATGGTCGCAACCTCGATCGGCTACTGGCGCGGCCAGCGGCTGCCGTTCCGCTATCTGGCGCTCGCCTTCTGGAAGGCCTATGGGCCGCTCGAGCTGCGGCTGCGAGGCTACGTGCCGCGTGGGGCGCTGTGGCGCGGCGAGGCGCTGCCGCCCAACGTGTTCCTCGAGTGGCGCGCGTGGTGCATTCGGCCCGAGCACTTCGCCCCGGATCTGCTCGGCGACTCGAGCCAGTTCGCCGCAGTGCGGGCTCCGGTGCTTTCCTTGAGCTTCAGCGACGACCCGATCGCGACTCCCGAGGCGGTGACAGCCTTGCTCGCGCTCTACCCCAACGCGCGAGTCGAGCGACGCACCACCACACCGGCCGAGGCCGGCGTACGCGCCATCGGCCACCGCGGCTTCTTCTCCGAGCGCCACCGCGAGACGCTGTGGCGTCCCGCGCTCGACTGGCTCGAGGCCCGCAGCGCCTGAGGTCGCGCCGGGCCGGTCAGTCGGGCAGCGCCGCGGCTCGCGGCGGCGGCGCGGTACGCGCGGCGCGCGCCAGCGCGATGCCGATGAGCACGATCGCCCCGCCCGCGAGCTGCAGCGGCGCCAGGCGCTCATCCAGCAGCAGCCAGGCGTACACCGCCGCCGCGACCACCTGCAGATAAAGCGCCACGGCACCGAGCGTCGCCGGCAGATGGGCGAGGCCGTAGGCGATCAGGCTCTGACCGAGCGCCTGCGCCGAGAGCGCACAGCCCCACAGCAGCAGCCAGCCGTGGGTGGTGTCGGGCAGGATCTTCCCGGTGAGCGCGAACGGCAGCAGCAGTGCGCTGAAGATCAGCGTACTCAGGAACATGACCACCGCGGTGCCATAACGAGTGCGCAGCTGCGCCACCGCGAGGATGTAGGCGGCGTAGAACCACGCGGCGCCGAGCGCGAGCGCGTCCCCGGCGAGCGCGTGGCCGCCGGCGGCGACCTTCGGGCTCACGATCACCAGCATGCCGGCGAAGGCGATCAGCGTCGCCACCAGGAACCCGAGCCGCGGGCGCTCGCCGAACACCGCCCAGGCGAGGATCGACACCACGATCGGCGCGGTATTGGCCTCGAGCGTCGAGGCGCCGACGGAATTGCGCATCAGCGACAGGTGCCAGAGCCCGATGTCGCCGGCGAAGAACACGCCCGCCCAGAGGAACAGCGGGTCGAAGAGCGTCGCCGCGGGCTGCGGCGCGGCAGCGCGCAGCGCGGCACGCCGTTCGATGAGCGCCCACACGGCGAGCGGCGGCAGTGCGAGCGCGCCGCGCCAGAACGCGGTGGCGATGGGCCCGGTCTCCGAGACACGCACGAAGATGCCGGAGCTGCCGATCGCGAGCGCACCGGCGAGCAGCGCGAGCAGGGCGGGAAGTTCGGTGCGCGCCGGCTTATTCATGCGTGGTGGGCGCCGATCATAATCGGTCGTGGCGCGGACCGTCTGGCATAATCGCGCCGGTGCGTCCGGCGAACTTTCCGCTGCCGATCCTGGCCGTGTTGCTGGTGGCCGCCGCGCTCGCCGCGCGCGCCGGCCCGCCCGCGCTCACGGTCACCGATGCCTGGGTGCGCGCCGTGCCCGGCGCCCCGACCGCCGCCGCCTACCTGACGCTGCATAACGGCGGCAGGCAGCCACTGCGCATCGTCGGCGTGCGCTCGCCGCTCGCCGGCATGGCGATGATTCACGAGACCCGGATCGTCAACGGGGTCTCCACCATGCGCGCGCACGAGCCGCTCGAGATCGCCCCCGGCGCGACCGTGCGCCTCGCGCCCGATGGGCTGCACGTGATGCTGCACGACCTGGCCCACCCGCTCGCGGTCGGCACGCTGGTGCCGCTCGAGCTGCTGCTCGAGGGCGGCGGGCGCGTCGCGCTCGAGGCGCGCGTGCGGCCGTTGAGCGCCGAGTGATCCCGCCCGACTCGCCGCGCGATCACGTCACCCCCTACGATCGCTTCGCCTGGAGCGATACGCAGATTGAGCAGTGGCTGATCGAGGGCGCGCACGGCGCCGAGCTCGCCGCCTACTTCGGCCCCGCCGAGCATCGCGCGCTCACGCGCCTCGCGCGCCACGCACACCGTGTGCCGCTGCCAACGGACGCGCTCAAGGTGCTCATCGTGCCGGGCATCATGGGCTCGCAGCTGGGACTGAGGCGCGTGGCGCCGCTCCCCGATGACATCGTGTGGCTCGATCCGCTCGACATCCAGCAGGGTCGGCTCGCGCTGCTGCGCGTCGGGGCAGGCGCGCCGGTCGTGCCGCTCGGCGTGGTGCTCTACTCGCACCTGCGCCTGAAGCTCGCGCTGCGCGCGCGCGGCTTCGCCGCGGAGTTTTACGACTACGACTGGCGGCTGTCGGTCGCCGAGCTCGGGCGCGCGCTCGGCGCGCGTCTCGCCGCCCACGCGCGCGTCGCGCTGGTGGCGCACAGCATGGGAGGGCTGGTGGCGCGCGCCGCGCTCGCGCAGCCGGGCACCGCGCACGTCACGCGCCTCGTGCTCCTCGGCACGCCGAACGCAGGCTCGGGTGCCGCCGTGCAGGCGCTGCGCGGCACCTACGCCGTGGTGCGCAAGGTCGCGCGCCTCGCGGCGCAGCCCTCCGCGGAGGCGCTCGCCACCGAGGTGTTCTCGAGCTTCCCGAGCCTCTACGACATGCTGCCGAGCGGCCCCTGGAGCGGGCGCGCCGATCTCTTCGACCGGGAGTCCTGGCCGCACGCAGGTCCGGCGCCGCGTGCCGAGCTGCTCGCCGCGGCGCGCACTACGCGCGCGCTCCTCGCCCCTGCCGACGCGCGCTTTGCGGCGATCGTCGGCACGGGCCAGGTCACGGTGACCTCGGTCACACGGCGGCGCGACGATTTCGTCTACACGCTCACCCGCCACGGCGATGGCTCGGTGCCGACGGCGAGCGCGGCGCTCGCGGGCGCGCACTGCGTGTATGCGCGTGTGGCGCACAGCGATCTCACGCGCGATCCGCTGGTGGCGGCGGCCGTGGTGGATCTGCTGCGGCGCGGCCGCACGGCGCGTCTGCCGCGGCAGGCGCCGCGCACCGGGCACGCCGCAGCGCAGCTCACCGACCGGCAGCTGCGCCGCACGCATGTCAGCAAGGTCGATTGGGGTGCGCTCTCAGCCGCGGAGCGCGGCGCGTTCCTCGCCAACCTCAACGAGCCGCCGCAGGTCGCGCTGCGCATCCGGCGCCGCCCCTAAAGGCACGCCCGCGCGCCTAGGAGAGCGCCGCCGCGATCCGCTCCCGGAGCGCCGTATCCGGCAGCCGTCCGACGCCGCCGGCGAGGTCGTCGGCGAGATGCGTGACGCTCGCGGTCGCCGGGATGATGCAGGTGACCGCGGGGTGTGAGGCGATGAACTTGAGGATCAGCTGGCCCCAGCTCGTCGCATCGACCTCGGCCGCGAAGTCCGGCAGCGGCTTGCCGCGCACGCGCGCAAACAGCTCGCCGTCCTCGAACGGGCGGTTCACCAGCACCGCGACGCCGCGCTCGGCGGCGAGCGGCAGCAGCCGCTCCTCCGCCTGGCGCGTCACCGGCGAGTAGTTGAGCTGCACGAAATCCAGCCGCTCGCGGCTCACCACGCGCGCGAGCTCCGCCTGGCCGCTCACGGTGTAGTGGGTGACGCCGAGGTAGCGTACCTTGCCGGCCGCCTTCCAGTCCCTGAGCGTCGCGAGCTGCGTCTCGAGATCGAGCAGGTTATGGACCTGGATGAGATCGAGCGGCCGCGCTTTGAGGAGCTCCTCCGAGTGCCTCATCTGCGAGAGCCCCTCGCCCTTGCCGCGCGTCCACACCTTGGTGGCGAGGAAGGCGCGCGCATGCATCGCGGGGGTGAGGAGCTCGCCCAGTACGCCCTCGGCGGTGGAATACATGGGCGAGGTGTCGATGAGGCGCGCCCCGGCGGCGAAGAACGCCTCGAGCACCGCCTTGAGCGGCGCGCGCTCACTGTCGCGGATGCCGACCTCGAAGGTGCGCGAGGTGCCGAGCCCGACGATCGGCAGCTCCTCCCCGCTCGAGGGGATGCGGCGGGTGATGAGGGTGCCGCCCGCGGCGGCACGGGCGAGGGTCGTGGTGGCCATGACAGCAACTCCGGCAGTGATCAGCTCGCGGCGGTTCACGGCGCGCGGCACTAGATCAGCGCGCTGTCGGTCTCCGCCACGCTCGCCGCGCCGCTCTCGACCACGCGCGCGAGGCCGACGGCGATCGGCAGCACCTGCGCGGCGTAAAAGCCCGCCGTCTGCAGCTTGGCCGCGTAGAACTCACGGTCCGGGCCGCCGACGCCCGTAGCGGCGAGCGCCGCGGACTTCGCCAGCAGCCAGCCGCCGGCCACGTAGCCGCAGAGCCGCAGGTACGGCACCGACACCGCCTGCGCGAGCGTCGGGTTGGTCGCGAGCGCCTTGCCGAGCGACTGCGTGGAGCGCGTCATGAGCGCCACGGCTTCGAGCGCCGCGTGGCGCACCGCCTCGACCGCAGGATTTGTGGCGCGCAGTGCCTCGAGGTCGCGCTGCATCTCGGTCAGGAACGCGATCATCGCCACGCCGCGGTCGCGGCCGAGCTTGCGGCCGATGCAGATCGTTCGACTGGATGCCGGTCGTGCCTTCGTAGATGGTCGTGATGCGCACGTCGCGCACGTACTGCGCGGCGCCGGTCTCCTCGATGAAGCCCATGCCGCCGTGCACCTGCACGCCGATGCCGGCGACCTCGTTGCCGATCTCGGTGCACCAGCCCTTGACGATGGGCGTCAGCAGCTCGCCGCGCGCCTGGGCGGTGGCGCGCGCTTGCGGCTCGGGGCTCGCGGCGGCGAGATCGAACTGCAGCGCGGCGTAGAGCGTGAGCGCGCGCGAGGCCTCGGTCTGCGCCTTCATCATGCAGCAGCATGCGCTTCACGTCCGGGTGGTTGATGATCGGTGCCGCGCTGCCGCGCTCGGCCCCCGGCGGGCGCCCCTGCACGCGGGTGCGCGCCCAGTCCACGGCGCGCTGGAAGGCGCGTTCGCCGACCGCGTAGCCCTGCTCCCGACCGAGAGCCGCGCGCGTTCATCATGATGAACATGTACTCCAGGCCCCGGTTCGGCCTCGCCGACGAGATAGCCGATGGCGCCGTCGCTGCTCGCCGAAGGCGAGCACGCAGGTCGGGCTCGCGTGGATGCCGAGCTTGTGCTCGATCGAGACGCAGCGCACGTCGTTGCGCTCGCCGAGCGAGCCGTCGGCATTCACCAGCACCTTCGGCACGATGAACAGCGAGATGCCCTTGCACGCCGGCCGGCGCGCCCTCGATGCGCGCCAGCACCATGTGGATGATGTTGTCGGTGAGGTCGTGATCGCCCCAGGTGATGAAGATCTTCTGGCCGAAGAGCCGGTAATGATCGCCCTCCGGCACGGCGCGGGTGCGCATCAGGCGCTAGATCCGAGCCGGCCTGCGGCTCGGTGAGCACCATGGTGCCGGTCCACTCGCCCGTCACCATGCGCGGCAGGTAGCCTGGCTTCTGCGCCTCGGAGCCCGTGAGCTCGAGCGCGTGCACCGCGCCGTGGGTGAGCATCGGGCCCGAGCTTGAAAGCGAGGTTCGCCGAGCCCCAGATCTCCTCGACCGCGCTCACCAGGACCAGCGGCACCGCCTGGCCGCCGTACTCGGGGTTGGAGCCGAGCGCCGGCCAGCCGCCGGCGACGAACTGCTCGATACGCGGCGCGAAAACCGGGCGCGGCGATGACGCCGTCCGGCGTCCAGCGCGCGCCCTCGACGTCGCCCGGGCGATTGAGCGGATCGAGCACGTCTTGCGCGAAGCGCGCGGCCTCTTCCAGCACCGAGCGGCCGAGCTCAGCGGAATACTCGGCGAACGGCGCACATTCGGCGAGGCGCCCCGCCCCGAGCAGCTCCTCGAGCACGAAGCGCATTTCCCTCAACGGTGCACGGTACATGGCCCCAGATCCCTCAAGCGGCAGGAGCCTTCAGTGTACCTTGGGTCTTCAGGTGCGGGCGGCGGGCGCGGTGGCGAGCGCCGGCACGATGTTCGCCGCCAGGAAGTCGACGAACTGCTGCACGCGCGGGTCGGACTCGAGGCTCGCGGGGTAGAGCGCGTAGAGCGCATCCGCCGGCGGCACCGACCACTCGGGCAGCACCGCCTTCAGTCGCGCGGTCGCGAGCCCCTGGCGGCAGAGGAATTCCGGCAGCAAGCCCACCCCTAAGCCCGCCGCGGTGGCGGCGTGCAGCACCGCCGGATCGTCCACGGCGAGCTTCGGCACCAGCGGCACCTCGGCGCGCTGCGCGCCGCGCGCGAGCTGCAGACGAAACTCCGGCTGCCCGGAGGCTTCGGGGGTGAGGAGCGCGTGGCGGCGCAGATCGTCGGGGCGCGCCGGCACGCCGTGCTGCTGCAGGTACGCGGGCGTCGCCGCGAGCAGCGCCGGCGGCGCGCCGAGCAGGCGCTGCGCGAAGCCGACGTCGGCGGGCGGACGGGTGCGGATCGCGACGTCCCAGGTGCCGGCGGCGAGCTGCTGCGCATCGAGCGTCACTTCGAGCGGCACGTGCGCGAAAGACTCGAGGAACCGCGGCACCAGCGGCGAGAGCAGTACGCGCCCGTAGGTCGGGTCGGCGACCACGCGCAGCGGCCGGCCCTCGGGAGATTTGAGCTTCGCGATGGCGAGGCGCGCGGCGTCGCACTCCTCGCCGACCCGGCGCGCATGGCCGACGATGAGCCGGCCGGCCGCGGTGAGGGCGATGCGCCGCGTGGTGCGCTCGAGCACGCGCTCCCCGAGGGTCTTCTCGAGGTCGGCGACCGCGCGGCTGACCGCCGCCTTCGGCACACCGAGGGCGCGGGCGGCGGCCGAAAAGCCGTTGAGGTCGACGACTTTGGCGAGCATGGCGAGCTGCGCGGGGGTCCAGATAAGGCTCATGGAAGTGTCAATCCCAAGTATGGCCTGCTCTATTGTTTCACCAGAGAGGCACGCGCGCCAGTCCCCCCGGGGCTAGAATCGGCGCCCCCCAACGGCTGCCACAGTAAGGATCGCTCCCCATGAAGATTTCCGTGCACGCAATGTCGGTGGACGTCTTCGCCCACGCACTCGGCAGCCTGTCGGCGTTGCTCGAGAAGGCCGTGGCGAACGCCAAGGAGCGCAAGTTCGATCCCGCGGTGCTGCTCGGCTCGCGTCTCGCGCCGGACATGTTTCCGCTGACGCGCCAGGTGCAGATCGCGTGCGACCTCGCCAAAAATTCCGTCGCCCGGCTTGCGGCACAGGAGCCGCCGCGCTTCCCCGACACCGAGGCGAGCTTCGAGGAGCTGCACGCGCGCATCGCGCGCACCATCGACTACCTGCGCGGCGTGCCCACGAGCGCGCTCGAGGGCGCCGAGACGCGCGATATCAAGGTGCCCGCCGGCGAGCGCACCCTCGAGTTCAAGGGCCTGGAGTTCCTCGCGCACTGGGCGATCCCGAACGTGTTCTTCCACATCACCACCGCCTACGCGATCCTGCGCCACAACGGCGTCGACATCGGCAAGCGCGACTTCCTCGGCAACGCGCGCTAAGGCGCGCCGCCGCCAGACACCCTGCTACCCGCCGGCGGCCGCACCAAGGCCGCTGGTGCGGTGCGGCGGGCGCAACCTGCGCGCCGGCGCACGCCCGGCGCTCAATATGACAAATGGCCCCCGCGCCCCGTGTCGCCTTTTTGCGAACGGAATCGAACAGAACGCGAAGGAAATCACGGCAGCGCCCGCGCGCTGCTGCCACCCTCGACGCCGAGGGAAAGTGCGCGCCGCACGGCGTGTGCTCGGTGTATGCCAGTCAAGACCGGGAAGAGCCTTTGCTGAGAAAATTCACGGCCGCGCGCGCGGCAGCCAGAAACCCCGTCGCGCCCGCGCCGACACTTGCGCCGCAGAGCGGACCCGCGACCGTCGAGTCGCTGGGCCAGCAGCTGCGTGAGGTTCTGCCGGCACGCCGCCTGCAGTCGGTCTCCCTGTGCGATCACGAAGCCAACGTGCTGTGGTTGAGCGAGGGCGCGCTCGGGCCCGATGAGCACATGCTGGTGATGGAGGCGCTCGACATCCTCAACGCCGATTCCTCGCTCCCCTGCCACGAGACCGCGCTCGAAGACGGCCGGCTCGGCGTGTTCCTGCCGGTGCGCGCACCGACCGGAAGCCTGGTGGGCGTGGCGATGATCCTCGCTGACAGCAAGTCGGTCGGCGATGACACGCTCGAGCGCATGACCGCCTCCCCCGTGCGCACCATCATGCAGCGCCTCGCGGTGCTGCTGAAGCCAAACGGCCTCATCGCGACCGGCACGATGCCGATCCCGGTGGAGCTGCCCGAGGACGCCGAGCTCCCCGAGCTCGCCCTCGCCGTACCCGCCGAAGCTGCCGCGCCCGAAGCTGCCGCGCCCGAAGCCGCCGCGCCCGAAGCCGCCGCGCTGGCTCCCGTCGCCGCGCCGATCGAGGACGACGCACCCGGCCTCCTCGAGACTGCCGCGGCGGAGCTCGAGCTCGCACTCGTCTCCGAGATGGAGGTGGCGCAAGCGCCGGCGCCGCCGCCGGCACACGCATCCGAGCCCGAGGAGATTTGCGAGACCATCATCACCGCGGCGGAGATCGCCCACATCCTCGAGCTCGAGCTGGTGCCGGATGAGCTGCCGCCCGCCGCGAGCGCAGCTCCCGCCCGCGCCCCCGCGGTCGCCGCGGCGCCGACGCGCGCCGCGCCCAAACCGCCCGCTCCGGTCGCGGTCGCCGCACCCCCTCCCATCCCGGTTGCCGCACCCGCCGCGGCGAGCGCCCCGATCGAGGTGCCGATCGCCGACTCCGGGATGCTGAGGCTCGAGTTCCTCGCCGAGCCGCCGGTGGTGCGCCCGCCCCCGAATCCGACCGCCCTGGCCCGCAAGCTCCAGGCCGCGAGCAAAGCCGCGGAAGTCGCACCCACCCGCGCACCGCGTGCGCTGCCGACAGCCCCGCCCCCCCGGGCGGTCCCGGCACCCGCGGCAGCCGCCCCGCCCGCCGCGGCAGCCAAGAGCAAAGCCCCGGTCGCTGCTGCGCCGCCCGCCAGGACCGCGCCCCCCGTCGCAGCCCCCGCGGCGCCACCCCCTCCGGCCGCATGGGCCGTGGCGCGGCCCGCCATGAAGGGATCCGGCACTCCGGTCCGCAATCCCTTCGAGCCGATACCGCCCAACTCGCGCCTCTCGCTCGACGTGAGCGACGACGTGGTGGTGCTCTTCGAGGCGGAGCCCGTGTCGGTGCCGGCGCGCTCGGGCGCGCCGCCCAAGGCGGCGCCACCCGCGCAGGCCGCGGCACCGGCGAAGCCCGCTCCCGCCAAGGCCGCGGCCCCAGCCCCGACCCGCCTCGCAGCTCCCGCGCGCATCACGCCGCCCCCACGCAGCGCCCCGGCCGTGCGCAACGTACCGCCGCTGCGCCCTGCTCCCGCGGCCCGTGCACCCATCGCTCCGGCGTCAGCTGGAGCGCCCGCCGCAGCTCCGGCGCCGAGCCCCGCTCCGCCGCCCGCACCCGCCATCACGGCTCCCGTTTCGGTCGCACCCGCACCCGTCGCGGCGGTGGCGATCAGCGTCGAGGCGAGCCCGCAGATCGATCTCATCCCGTTCGCGAAGCTGCGCGCCGGCGGGCAGAACCGCCGCTTCCAGGTGCAGCCGCGCTCGCCGGCCAACCGCGACTCCGCGGCGGTCGATGAGCAGACGCTGCAGCAGCTGCTCGCCTGGCTCGCAGGCCAGCGCGCGCTGTGGAGCACGGTGCCGACCAGCTTCACCGTGAATCTCTCGGTGGCGACGCTCGAGGACGAGCGCTTCCTCACCCGCATCGGCGCCGCGCTCAACACCCACGGCATCTCCCCTGACACTCTCGGCTTCGAGATCGCCGAGACGCTCTGCGCGCAGCAGCGCGTCAAGGTGGAGCGCTTCATCGCGCAGTGCGAGAAGCTCGGCGCGTGGATCGCGATCGACGACTTCTCGTTCGATTCGCAGGTGCTGCCGCTGCTGCGCTCGAAGGCGCTGCGGTTGCTCAAGCTCGACGCGCGCCTCACGGCCGCGGCGCTGCGCGACAAGCTCTCGCAGGCCATGGTGGTCGCCACCGTGCAGGCGGCCAAGGTGCTCGGCATCCACTGCTCCGCCAAGAAGGCCGACTCCCAGGCCTCCCTCCAGTACCTGACCGCGATCGGTCTCGACTACGCGCAAGGCGCAGCGCTCGCACGGGCGGTGCCGCTCGAGGCGATCGGGACAGTCAGCGACGCCCGACCCGGTGGCATCGCTGAAGATAGCGTATAAAATCAATTAGTTAGTTCCAGACTGACCAGCCAGCCCCCTCCGGGGGCCCGGCGCCCTTTGCTGCGGTGAAGCGAGGGGCGCGTGCGCCCGTCCGGAAGGCCCGCCGCGCGCCAGATGCCCTAAGCTGGGGCGCCGGGACGGCGCGCTATGAAAATGCCGACGATCGAGCAATTCCGTAAGAACCGCGACGTGCTCTTCTGGACGCTGCACGCCGCGGGCTGGGCGGCGTACGGCCTCACCCAGTACGTCGGCGCGCTCTTCTACCCCAACTCCGCCAGCTACGCGCGCATGTGGCTGGTCGTGACCCTCGCGGGCTTCGTGCTCTCCGCGCCCATGCGCTACATCTACCGGCGGCTCTGGGCTGAGGCGCCACGCATCATCGTCGGGGGCGTGCTGCTCACCTGCTACGTCACCGCGCTCCTGCTGCGGCTCGTCATCAACCTCGCCTACATCAAGTTCGTCGAGCCCGACTGGCAGGTGAAGGAGATCTTCGAGCTCTTCGGTGGGGCGCTCTCGACCGCGTATCTGCTCCTGTGCTGGAGCGGACTGTACTTCGGCATCAAGTTCTACGAGTCCAAGCGCCAGCAGGAGAAAGCGATGCTCAAGGCGGTGGCGCTCGCCCAGGAGGCGCAGCTGAAGATGCTGCGCTACCAGCTCAACCCGCACTTCCTCTTCAACACGCTGAACGCCATCTCGACGCTGATTCTCGACAATCAGAACCGCAAGGCGAATCATGCGGTCGCGCGGCTGTCGGAGTTCCTGCGCTACACGCTGGACCAGGACCCCATGAAGAAGGTCACGCTCCGCCAGGAGATCGAAGCGCTGGATCTGTATCTCGGTACCGAACGATTGCGGTTCGGGGAGCGGCTGCGCCTCGAGTACGCGATCGAGGAGCCGGCGCTCGAGGCGCTGGTGCCGAGCCTCCTGCTGCAGCCGTTGCTCGAGAATTCGCTCAAGTACGCGGTCTCGGCGCGCGAGCAGGGCGGCTTGATCCGCATCGAGGGCCGCACCCGCGAGGGACTGCTCGAGCTCTCGGTGATCGACGACGGACCGGGATTGCCCGAGGGGCCGCCGCCGACCGACCGTCGCGGCGTGGGACTCGCCAATACACGGGAGCGGCTCAAGGTGTTGTACGGGGAGAACTGCCGCTTCGCGGCCATGAACAGCCACCCGGGACTGCGGGTCGACATGGCGCTGCCGCTCGAGACCGCCCCTCCCGAGGAACGCGCGGTGCAGCGGGCGCTCGGGCCGCGGCGCGCGGGAGGCGGGCACGCATGAAGGTGCGCACGCTCATCGTCGACGACGAGGTGCTGTCGCGGCGCGGCATCGAGATCCGTGCGCGCGAGTTCCCGGACTTCGAGATCGTCGCCCAGTGCGCCAACGGGCGCGAGGCGCTCGCCGCCATCCAGCAGTACAAGCCGGATCTGGTGTTCCTCGACATCCAGATGCCGGGCATGTCGGGCTTCGAAGTCCTCGCGCACCTGCCGCAGGAGTCGCTCCCGCTCGTGATATTCGTCACCGCCTACGATCAGTACGCGATCAAGGCGTTTGAGGCCCGCGCGATCGACTACCTGCTGAAGCCGATCGACGAGGAGCGCTTCGCCGAGGCAGTCGAGCGCGCACGCGAGCACCTGCGGGCGCGCACCGCGGCGCTCCAGCGCGATCGCCTCATGCAGATCATCGCGGAGATCACCGGCTGCGGGGAGCTGGTGCTGGACGAGCTGCTGGCGCACGGCCAGAAGGCCCTCGGCACGCCCCGCCCGGAGGTGCTGCCGATCCGCCAGGGGCGCGAGACGGTGCGCGTGCCGGTGGCGAGCATCCAGTGGGTGGACGCGGCCGGGGACTACATGTGCATCCACGCCGCCGGCGAGACCCACATTCTGCGCGGCACCATGAAGGAGCTCGAGGATCTCCTGGATCCGAAGCTCTTCCAGCGCGTGCATCGCTCCACCATCGTCAACCTGCGCCTGGTGAAGAGCCTGCGCGCGCACATGAACGGCGAGTACTTCCTCACGCTCGAGGGCGGGCATGAGCTCAAGCTCTCGCGCACCTACCGCGACAAGATCGAGTACTTCCTCTCCGGCACGACCAGCGCGCCGCCGTGACGCGCATCGCAGCACCGCGCGCCGTGCCCCGCGAGTGAGACCTGCGTCACGAACTGCGCGCTGCCTGCTGCGATCTGTGAGCCACCCCGATGCCGCGGACGGACATCGTTGATTAGATATGTTCCATATGGAAGCTGCGTCCCGTCCGTCCAGGGATCCCTTGCCTGATTTGCCGTTGGAAGAGCCGGCAGAGGGCACCCCGTCCGCTGCCGCTCGCGCGGTGGCACCCGCTGTGGCGCCCGCTGTAGCCCCCGCCGCGGCGCCCGCCGAGGCCGATCCGGCGGCCACCCAGACGCTCCTGAAGATGGAGTTCCTCGTCGGGGACGGCGGCGAGATGCCGACTCCGGCACCCCCCGTGGTGCAGGCGGCACCGCCCGACTCGCAGCAATTGCTCGAGGTCGATCCCGACGCGCCGCTTTCGCTCGAAGACACCTTCGAGGTCGACCGGATGCTGTCGACGCCGCCCGCGGCCGCAGCGGCCGCAGCGCCCGCGGCTCCGCGGCCCGCGGCGACCGCCCTCAAGCCGCCGCCCGAGGCGCGCAAGAGCGTACTCGATTCGACCGTGACGCTGACGCTGCTGCCGGACACCGGCGCTGCGTCAAGCGAGAAGCCCGCGGCCAAATCCGCCCCGGCGAGCGCGGCGTCCCCGGCGACACCGAAGACTCCTGCAGCGACGGAGACCGTCCCGGCCGCCCCGACGATGGTGCCGCTCGCGAGGCGCGCCTCGCTGACCGCGGCCGCCATGAAGCTTGCCGCCGCTTCCAGCGCCGCGCCTGCGGCGGAGCCCGCGCCTGCGGCGGAGCCCGGGCCTGCGGCGGAGCCCGCGCCGAAACCGGCGAAGGCCGCGCCGGCACCGGCGGCCGTGCCCCTCAAGCCGCGCCCGGTCGCACCAACCACTAAGCCCGCCACCGCCGCACCGGTGACTCCGGCCGCGTCCACTGCGCCCGCGGCCCCGCCGGCGGCGACCCCGCCGGCGGATGCGCCCTCGCTTGCGAGCTGGGCCAACGCGCGCGCCGCGGCCTCCGCCAGCGCGAAACCGGCCACCGCCAAACCCGTCGTCGCGAGCAGCGTGCGCACGGGCAGCAGCTCGACACCCAAGGCCGCGCCGAGGCCCGTCGCAGAAAAGCCCCGTGCAACACCTGTCGCACCTGCGCCCGCCGCTGCGCCCGCCGTGCAGGCCGTGGCGCAGGCCGCCGCCGCCGGCGTGCCCGCGCGCGGCATGGATCGCGACTTCATCGCCCGCAACCAGGTGGTCGAGCGCTATCTCTCGGGGAAGCTGCCGATCAAGGCGGCGACCGAGTTCGAGCGCTACTGCAAGGAGCATCCGCAGCTGCTCGACGAGATGGGGCTGCCGGAGCGGGTCAACGCGGGCGTGCGGCTCCTCGAGGCGAGCGGCAAGCCCGAGCCCTGGCAGGAAGCGCCCAAGCCCGTGTGGCAGCAGCCCGCCGTCGTCTTCGGCATCGCCGGTCTCGGCGCGGCGCTCGCCCTGGCGCTCGCGCTGGTCGCGATGAGCAGCGCCGGCAAGACGCACAAGATCCTCGAGCTGCAGCGTCAGGTCACCGATCGCACGCTCGATGCCGCGACCAGCACGCGGGTGGTCCGTCTCATGCCGAGCCGCTCGGGCGCCTCCAGCTCACCGGCGATTACGATCGGCGGCGGCGAGGCGCAGCTGGTGGACTTTCGCATCGACGAGTCGCGCTCGCCGTACAAGGATTTCCGCGTGACCATCGACCGTGTCGACCAGGGCCGCGTCATGGTGATCGACAATCTCACCAAGGACTCCAACGGCCACCTGCGCGTGGCGGTCAACAGCTCGGCCTTCGGCCCCGGGAACTACCAGCTGACCATCGAGGGGCTCACCATGCGCCTCGAGCCGCAGCCGGACTCCTGGGTAACGATCGGCATCGCGCAGCGCTGAGGCGCCCGCACCTCGTGACGAGCGTCGCCGGATACTCCCCGGTCGCGGCCCTCGAGGGCCGCATCCGCACGGATCAGGTCCAGCTCAACGACTGGACGACGTGCGTGTCCGCGCACACGTCCAAAGGGCAGGCGGCGATCCAGAAACTCTCCGGCGAAATCAGCGCAGCGAAAGCGCAGGTCGCGCAGGCACTGGGGGCGCAAGCGAGTGCGCCAGCCGCTACCACAGCGGCGCGCCGTCCCGGCTCGGTGGACGTCTGGGCCTGACGCCCTACCCAGCGCTTGCCGCCGGCTCGAGTGCCTATTTAAGCTAACCGCGGCTTGAAGCTTCAGTCCCGGGGGGAGAACGTGTCACGCGCTGGTGGGAGTCGGTCGACCCGCGGCTCTCGGCTCACGCGCCGTGAGGTCTTACCGGCAATGGGCGCGGCGCTCGCGCTCTCGGCCTGTGGCGGCGGCAGCAGCGGCAGCAGCTCCTCAACGCCTCCCCCGCTTTCGGACGATGCGTTCCTCGATTCTGTACAGCGCGCGCTGTTTCTCTATTTCTGGGAGCAAGCGAGCGCCACCACCGGCCTGGTGAAAGACCGCGCGCTCGCCGCCGGCAACGACACCCGTACTCTCTCCAGCATCGCGGCCACGGGCTTTGGACTCACGGCGCTCGCCATCGGCCACCGGCGCGGCTACGGCGATGCCGCCGGGATCCAGAGCCGTGTCAGCGCCACGCTCACTTTCCTGCTCAATCAACTGCCGAACGTGAACGGCTTCTTCTACCACTTCATCGATATGGAGAGCGGTGCGCGCGAGCCGGGGAGCGAGGTCTCCTCCATCGATACGTCCCTACTTCTGTGCGGCGTGCTGACCTGCCGCGCCTATTTTCAGGACGCCCGGATCCAGAGCCTCGCCACGCAGATCTTCGCGCGCGTCGACTGGCCGTGGATGCTGAATGGCGGCTCGACCTTCTCGATGGGATGGACGCCGGAGAACGGTTTCTTCACGACGCGCTGGGATACCTACAGCGAGCTGATGATGCTCTATCTGCTCGCGATCGGCTCGACGACCCACCCGGTGCCGGCCTCGAGCTGGGACGCCTTCGCCCGGCCGAGCCTCACCTACGCGGGCTACACCTACATCACCAACCTCTACGCGTCGCTCTCCATCCATCAGTACTCGCACGCCTGGTTCGATTTCAGGAACCGGGAGGACGCCTACGCGAATTACTTCGACAACTCGGTGACCGCCACGGCAGCGCACCGCCAGTTCTGCCTGTCGCTCACGCCGCAGTTCGCCGACTACCAGCCGAACCTCTGGGGCATCACCACCTCGGACTCGGTCAACGGCTACACGGTGTGGGGCGGTCCGCCGTCGCTGGGGCCAATCGACGGCAGCATCGTGCCGTGCGCGGCCGGTGGCTCATTGAGCTTCGCGAGCTCCGAATGCATCGCGGTGCTGCGCAATATCCAGGCGCAGTACAGCCTCGCCTGGCAGCGCTATGGTTTCGTCGACGCCTTCAATCCGCTCAGCGGCTGGTACGACACGGACGTGCTCGGGATCGATGCCGGTATCACCATGCTGATGGCCGAGAATCAGCGCAGCGGCTTCGTCTGGGCCACCTTCATGGCGAACCCCGAAGCGCAGAGCGCCTTTGCCGCGGTGGGGCTTAAGCCCGTAGCGTCTTGAGCGGCGGCTGGTTCACCACCGAGCGCGTCGCCAGCCAGCCGCCGGTGGCGACCAGGAGCGCGCCACCGCATACGCCGACCACCCAGGGGAGAAATTCGAACGTATAACGCAGCTCGAGCCAGCGTGTCGTCAGGTAGTACGCCGCGAGCGAGGCGCCGGCCGCGGCGATGAGCCCCGAGAGCGTGCCTAAGGTCACGAACTCGGCCAGCACCCCCTGCACCACGGTGCTGCGCCGTGCACCGAGCGTGCGCAGCATGGCGCTCTCGTAGCGGCGCTCATCGCGGCTCGACTGCACCGCCGCGAGCAGCACGGTGAGACCTGCGAGGAGGGTGAACACGAACACGCTCTGCACCGCGAGCGCCGCCTTGTCGAGCACCGCGCGCACCTGGTTCAGCAGCTCGTCGATGTCGAAAATCGAAACGCTCGGGTAACGGTGCGCGAGCTCGGCCAGCGTGCGCGCCGTGCCCGGCGTGAAATAGGCGCTCGTCATGTAGGTGCCGGCGATTCGGTCGAGCACACCCGGCGCGAACACGATGAAGAAGTTCGGCTGGAAGGTGTCCCACTTCACCTTGCGGATGCTGGCGACGGTGGTCTCGAGGGTCTCGCCGCCGATGTCGAAGGTGAGGGTGTCGCCGACCGTGACGCCGAGCGACTCCTGGAACTCGGTGGCGAGCGACACCAGGGGCTTGCCCGCGTCCTGCGGCGTCCACCAGTGGCCGGCGACGATGCGGTTGTCGGGACCGAGCTCGGTGGTCCAGGTGAGGTTCTGCTCGCGCGTCGCGAAGCCCTCTTCTTCCCCGCGCCCGCCGCGGCGGCCTTCCCCGATGGCGCGACCGTTGATGGCGGTGAGGCGGCCGCGGATCATCGGCAGCACGCGCGTGGTGCGGGCCCCCATCCCCTCGACGAAGCGGATGAAGCCGTCGCGCTCCGCCGGCGGAATGTTGATGAAGAAGTAGTTCGGGAGGTCCGGCGGGAGCGTGCGCCGCCAGTCGCTGTTCAGGTCCTCGCGGATGATGCCGAGCAGCAGCAACACCATGATGCCGGTCCCGAAGGCCACCAGCTGCACTACGCTCTCGGCGCGCCGTCGCGAGAGATTCGCGACGCCGAAGCGCCACGCCACCCCGACCCGCCCGCGCAAGCGTCCGGCTGCGAGCACCAGCCCCGCCCCGGCAGCGGCCAGCGCGGCGAGGAACACCGTGAGGCCCGCGGCGAGGTAGAGAAAGAGGTGCAGATCGCGCACCACCCAGGCGATGAGGAGCAACACCACCGCGACCGCAGGTCCAAAGGCGAGCACCACGATCGGGGGCGGGGGTCCTAAATCGCGGCGCAGGACGCGCAACGCCGGCACGCGCCCGAGCTGCACCAGCGGCGGCAGGGCGAAGCCGGCGAGCACCGCGATCGCGGTCGCGAATCCCAGCGCGAGCGGCATGGCACCCGGCGGCGGGAGCTCCGTGATCGCCAGCAGCCCGCGGATGGTGCGCAGCAGCCACTCCTGGGCGAGGAAGCCGAGCGCGGCGCCGACGAGCGCCGCGGCGAGCGCCAGCATCAGCAGCTGCAGCACCGCGACCGTGAGCGTGAACGAGCGCGTGGCCCCCAGGGTCTTCAATAACGCGACGGTGTCGAGATGGCGGTGCACGTAGCGGCGCGCCGCCATCGCCACGGCGATCGCACACAGGAGCACGCTGACTAAGCTCGCGAGGCTCAGGAAGCGCCCGGCGCGCTCGACCGCGTTGCGCACCTGGGGGCTCGCGTCCGTGATGTCGCGCAGCCGCTCGCCGCGCTCCTTGTGGAGGGTGAGCCAGGCCTTGAAGTCATCGATCCGGTCCCGCTCGCCGGCAAAGAGTCCCGCGTAGCTCACGCGGCTCCCGGGCTGGATGAGGCGTGTCGCCGGGAGATCGGCGGCATTCATGACGAGGCTCGGCGCGAGCTCGGCGAAGGTGCCGCCCTGGTCGGGCCGCGAGATGAGCACGCGCGTGACCTTGAAGGTCGCCGCACCGATCGAGAGCGTCGTGCCCACCCCGCCGCCGACCGCGGCGAGGAGCTTGGAGGCCGGCCACACTTCCCCGGGCGCCGGGATCCCCTGCGCCGGTGTACCCGGTGCGAAAGGCTCAGCCCCGAGCAGCAGCCGGCCGCGCAGCGGATAGCCGTCGGTGACCGCGACGAGGTTCGAGAGCTGGCTGGCGTCGCCGTTGAAGACCACCGAGAGGAGCGTGGTGCTGCGCGCGGACTTGAGCCCCCGCCGCGCGGCTTCGGCGAAGTAGTCCGCGCCGAGCGGCCGGGTGGATCCCAAGCGGATGTCGGCGGCGAGCACCGAGCTGGCTTCGAGTGCCACGGCGGCGCTGATGCGCCCGACGAGGAAGCCGACGCCACTCAGCGCCGCCACCGCCACGATGAGCGCGAGCAGGAGCACGCCGAGCTCCCCCGAGCGCCATTCGCGCGACAGCAGCCGCAGCGCGAGCCGCAGCGCCTTCATGCGATGAGCCGCCCGGCTTCCATGCGCAGCATGCGCCCACAGCGTGCCGCGAGCTCGCGGTCGTGGGTGACCAGCACGAGCGTCGTGTGCGCGTTGGCGTTCAACTCGAACAGGAGCTCCCCGACCCGCGCCCCGGTCGCGCTGTCGAGATTGCCGGTCGGCTCATCGGCGAACAGCACCGCGGGTCGCGTGACGAAGGCGCGCGCGATCGCGACGCGCTGCTGCTCGCCGCCGGAGAGCTGGCGCGGATAGTGGCCGGTGCGGTCTTTCAGCCCGACGCGCGTCAGCGTCTCGGTGGCGGCACGGCGGGCATCGGCGCGGCCGGCGAGCTCGAGCGGCAGCATCACGTTCTCGAGCGCCGTGAGCGCCGGAATGAGGTGGAAGGACTGGAACACGAAGCCGACGCGCTCGGCGCGCAGCCGCGCGCGGCCGTCCTCATCGAGCCGCGTGAGATCGGTGCCCTCCAGCAGCACCCGGCCGGCGGTCGGCGTGTCGAGGCCCGCGAGCAGTGCCAGCAGCGTCGACTTGCCGGCGCCCGAGGGCCCCGCGATCGCCACCGACTCGCCGCGCGCGATATCGAGCGATACCTCATCGACAATGGTCAGCGCGCCTTCCGGGCTGCTAACCTGCTTGGAGAGGTTTTCCGCCTTGAGAACGCTCGCAAGATTCGCCGCCGCTGCGGCGCTCGGCGTGGGGTTGCTGCTCATCGCGCTCGCGGCGGAGGCGGCCTCCGGACGCACGATCCTGGTCTTCGGTGACAGCCTGAGCGCCGCATACGGACTGACTCCTGGGGAGGGCTGGGTCGCGATGCTCGCGCAGCGACTGCAAACCCAAGGGTACGGATACCAGGTGGTCAACGCCAGCGAAAGCGGCGAGACGAGCGGCGGCGGCCTCGAGCGGTTGCCGCGGGCGCTCGAGCTGCACAAGCCCGCTCTCGTGATTCTCGAGCTCGGCGCCAACGACGGGCTGCGCGGCGCTGCCGGTCGAGGCGCTGCGCGCCAACCTGACGCACATGATCGCCCTCGCGCGCGCCTCCGGGGCGCACGTGCTGCTCGTCGGGATCCGCATTCCGCCGAATTACGGGCCGCGCTACACGGGAGATTTCGAGCGCGTGTTCCCGGAGCTGGCAAACCAATATCATCTGCCGCTGGTGCCGTTCCTGCTGGACAAGGTGGCGCTCGACCCGGACCTCATGCAAGGCGACGGGCTGCACCCCAACGCCCGCGGCGAGGCGCCGGTGCTCGAGAACGTCTGGCCCTACCTCGCGCCGCTGCTCGACAAGAAACCCAAGACCGGGGGAAGTTGATGGACAAGATCTGGCTGAAGTCCTACCCGCCGTACGTCCCCGCGACGATCGACCCCGCGAAGCTGCGCTCGCTCAAGCAGCTCATCGAGGAGACCTGCGCCAGGTACGCCGAGCGTACCGCGTACGTGTTCATGGGCACGATGATGAGCTACGGCGAGCTCGAGCGGCGCTCGCGCGCCTTTGCCGCCTGGCTCCAGGGCAACGGGTACCGCAAGGGCGACCGCATCGCGATCATGCTGCCGAACACGCCGCAGTATCCGATCGCGCTCTTCGGGGCGCTGCGCGCCGGAGTCGTGGTCGTCAACACGAACCCGCTCTACACCGCCCCGGAGCTCGAGCACCAGCTCACGGATGCCGGCGTCACGGGAATCGTGGTGCTGGAGAACTTCGCGCACGTGCTGGAGAAGGTGCTGCCGAAGACGCAGGTGAAGCACGTGCTGGTCACGGGAGTGGGCGACTACCTGCCCTTCCCCAAGTCCGCGCTCGTCAATTTCGTGATCAGGAAGGTGCGCAAGCAGGTGCCCGCCTGGAGCATCCCCGTCGCAAGCTCTTTCAAGGCCGCGGTGAACGCGGGTCTCACGCTCCCGCTCGCGCCCGTCGAGTTGGGCCACGACGACCTCGCGTTCCTGCAGTACACCGGCGGCACCACCGGCGTCGCCAAGGGCGCCATGCTCTCGCACGGCAACGTCAGCACCAACGTGCTGCAGGCGGAAGCCTGGATCGGGGAAAGCCTGCCGAAGCAAGGCACACTCGTCACGGCGATCCCGCTCTATCATATCTTTGCGCTCTCCTGTAACTGCATGGTGTTCGCGCGCCTGGGCTGGCGGAACCTGCTCATCGTCAATCCGCGCGACATGAAGTCCCTGATCGCCGATATGAAGCGCTACCCCAGCAACTTCATCTCGGGCGTCAACACGCTCTTCAACGCCATGCTGCACGCGCCGGGGTTCAACGAGATCGACTTCAGCGGCCTGAAGATCTCACTCGGCGGCGGCATGGCGGTGCAGGGAGCGGTCGCCGCCAAGTGGAAGGAAGCGACCGGCAACGTGCTGTCGCAGGCCTGGGGTCTCACCGAGACCTCACCCGCCGCGTGCATCAATCCGCCGTCCGAAGACTTCAACGGCTCGATCGGCGTGCCGATCCCCTCGACCGAGATCTCGATCAAGGACGATGCCGGCAACGACCTCGCGATCGGCGAGATCGGCGAGATCTGCGTGCGGGGTCCCCAGGTGATGCAGGGTTACTGGAACCGTCCCGACGAGACCGCGAAGGTGATGCTGCCGGACGGGTATCTGCGCACCGGCGACGTCGGCCACATGGACGAGCGCGGCTTCGTCTATATCGAGGACCGCAAGAAGGACATGATCCTGGTCTCGGGCTTCAACGTGTACCCGAACGAGGTGGAAGCGGTCGCCGCAGCCCACCCGGGGATCCTCGAGGCCGCCGCGGTGGCCCAGCCCGATGAGCACTCGGGCGAAGTGGTGGCGCTCTTCGTGGTGCGCAAGGACCCCAAGCTCACCGAGAAGGACGTGATCGATTACGCTCCGCCAGTCACTGGCCGGCTACAAAGTGCCCAAACACGTGTATTTCAGGCAGGAGCTTCCCAAGTCGAATGTGGGGAAGATATTGAGGAAGACGTTGAGAGAGGAAGTGGGGAAGGTTTAGCCGCTATCGATGACAACCAAGAGGACCGAACGCAAATCCGTCGTCGGCGAGGCCCATATCCTGCGTATTGCGGAGGGGGTGTTCGTACCGTTGGCACACTTGTTTGCTGATGAAGGCGTAACTTGCGCACAGGCCGAAAGGTTGCTACGCGCGATCTGTGTGCATGAGGCCGCCGCTACCGAAGCCAAGCCGCGAAAAACCCCCAACGTGTCGAGAATCGCGCTATTGACAGGGTTGGATAGAAAAGAGGTGACCCGTGTGCTTAACCACCCTCCGCGCTTCGAATTCCAGCTTGAAGCGCGTTCACATCCAGGCAACCGAGTTCTTAAAGGTTGGTATTCGGACCGAAGATTTGCAGCCAAAGGGCGTCCACTTGCGCTTTCGATTAAAGACTCCCAGAGCGGGCTCCCAAGCTTCTGGTCCTTGGCGGGCCGTTACGCGCCGGGGGTGTATCCCGGCTTGCTTCTTCGCGAGCTTCTTCGCGTCGGCGCAGTTGAGGCCCTTCGAGGCGGGCGAGTGCGAGCACGAGCGCGCCGGATCGAGGGCGCGAGGCGCGGCCAAGGACGTGCGGAGGAACTAAGATCGTATCTCGATGGCGTGCTGTCGCCCCTTGCCCCCGAGGCGCACGGACGCGAACGCGAACTGAGGACACAACAACGCGCCCGAAGACGGAAAGCGCTTGGCGAAACTCGTGCAGGTTCAAATTAGAGTGGTGCGGATCGCCCGAAAGTCGGCCCCTACCTTGTGACTCCCCGCGTGCGGCGGCGGGCCTCTGGCCTGTAGACTCTTGCTATCCGTGCCTCGCGCGCAGCGTTGCCGACAACCAGCAAAATACGTCTGCTTGGAGAGCGCCTCCCGATTCGTAGTTGCCTCGGGCTGACTTGGATATGTTCCCGCCAACACTCCCTCAGTACTTTCTGAACCCAATGCACACGGATGGGGTACGTGGGTTGGAGGCGGGCGATCACCTGCTTCGCGGTGTATTCAGGATGCCGCTTCCATATTTCGCTGATTCGGACTCTTGCAACGGTTCGACAATCAAGCCGCCATCCTATTCGCTTGTATAACGGAGTGCGCCTCGCGGCCGCCCGCCGTTGCTCATTCAGCAGCCTCCCCAGCACCGTCTCACCCAGAGGGAACCGCGACCCCAAGCTGCTCTTAATCTGCTTTAGTATGAAGTCCGGGTGGCGCTCCCACACTTCGCGAACCCTATGTCGTGCCACCCCGGGCGGCAAGCGGGCAAGCGGCGGGTTTAAGCCCAGGCGGCGCGTCATTAGCCGCAACGTCTCTCCTGTCCACTGTCCGCCCCTCGACCCCTCAATGTTTCGTTCGGTGAGTTTGATGGCCGCAGCGCGGAAAGAGATCGGTCTCCCATTTGCACCCGGCTGTCGGAATGCCCATTCGATGTCTGGGCGGTAGGCTTCGGCCCGCCGTTCGGCAGCTTCTTGTCTGGCAGCGTTCGCAATCCTACTGAGATGTTGTTGCCACTCCCTCGAGCGGTCCGCCAGTCCGAATTTTCTCCCCTTGCGCGCGGCCGCTGCCATTCCGGCCCTCGTGCGCTCGGAAATCATTCTCCGCTCCTGCTCGGCAAGCGACGCGTAGATATGGAGCGTGAATTCGTCGCAGTCTCTCCCGAGTGCAGCGACAACGAAGTGAACTTTGTGCTCCATAAGACCCGTAATGAAATGCACATTGCGCGACAGCCGATCGAGCCTTGAGACGATCAGTGCACAACGCGCTACCCGTGCCTCCTTCAGAGCTCCGGCAAGGCCGGGGCGCTGCAGTAACGCATCCGCTCCTGCGCCGGTCTGCACGTCCTGGTGCCACGACTGAATCGCGAACCCTTCGCGCTCTCCAAAGGCCTTGATCTCGTGACGCTGCGCTGCGAGTCCCAGTCCACTTCGACCCTGCTCGCGAGTGCTGACCCTTACGTATCCGATTGCTGATTGCATCGAGAGGCCCTCCATAAATGGCCTCAAGATAGCGCTGAAGGGGCGTCGTTGACTGGCTGAGGTGGATTTGGACGATCACCAAACGAAGCGGCTGAACGTCTAGTGAGTCAGGGAATCGAGCGCGCCATTGCAAGCAACATGATCAAACGACGGTCGGCTAAAGATGAAACGGAAAAGTAAGAGTGGACAGTCCGCCCGCTTCATCGAAGCGGCGAAGAAGGTCGAGGCCGACGAGACCGGGGAGAAGTTCGAGCGGGCGTTTAAGAAGATCGTCCCGGCGAAGAAGGCGGCGAAGAAGCCCGGCTAGCAGTCCATTCATTGAGGCGCTGAAACTGGCGCTTGAATCTCACGCGAATTTGGGCCGCACCGTAATAGTTAGATATGACCGGGTATGACCGTCGTATCTCCCAAGGCACAACATTGCCAGGCAATGGTCCATCCGATTTTTCAGCCGCAAAGATCTGTTCTCCCCACCGCCTAGTCAATCCTGCCAACAGATCGGCTGCCTGTAGCGGCAGCACGGTCTTGTCATTGCGGAACGCTGGAGTCTCGCCAAGAAGCGGAAGTATTGCCGGGGGCGGACTTCTTCTCATGATTTCCCATCCTTCGAGACACTTCATTTTGTTGGAGGTCTCGTCGAAGAAAAAATCAATCGGGCGATTAATTCCGGCTCGACCAGCAGCCTGCGGCAGCCCGCAAAGAATCTGATGAAAGGCTATTGAATAGGGAGCCTTCAGGTCTTCCAAGTTCTTGTAGCCTCGGGGCCAAGGGAATTCCGCGAACACGCTATCCAGCGCCTGCATATCAAGCACAAAGCTAATGGCGGCATGGGCCTTCTCTTCGATCACCCGATAAAACCATTGGATGCGCTCTCTATCGCGTTCCGAGGTCATCTCATTCAGGTGGAAAGAATCCAGCTTGCGATACGCAGGGGACTGCATATCGAGATGCCGCTGCCATTCACCGGAGAACGCCGCCCAATTCTCTGCGGTCGCGATGAAGCCGCACATTACGAACAGACGCTCCCCGCGCGTCTGATCGCCAACGCTCTCATCCATGAACGCTTGGAACATGCCCAGCCACCGTTTCCGGCGCTTTTCGCTGGGAAAACCCGTAACGAGCGCCCAGACCGCGCAGGTACTCAATTCAGCGTAGCCCCTTGTGCTTGGGTACGCCATGTAGAATATGCCGACACGCGCCCGTGCGGCTCAAAAAGCAAAACCCCGCGGCAGACGGGCGCCGCGGGGTTCCCTTATCTTGCTGCTGCGTCTTAGCGAGACTTTACGCTTGCGTTCCGCTGCTGAACGACCATCCGGTTGCCTGCGATCCCGCTAGTGACTCGGTAGGGAAGTGCGCCCCTAAATCCGTGAGCGAACGGTGACCGTGCGATACCACCGCTGCCGCTGATACCACCGCTGCCGCTGATACCACCGCTGCCGCTGATACCGCCGCTGCCGCTGATACCACCGCTGCCGCTGATACCGCCGCTGCCGCTGATACCGCCGCTGCCGCTGATACCACCGCTGCCGCTGATACCGCCGCTGCCGCTGATACCACCGCTGCCGCTGATACCACCGCTGCCGCTGATACCACCGCTGCCGCTGATACCGCCGCTGCCGCTGATACCACCGCTGCCGCTGATACCGCCGCTGCCGCTGATACCGCCGCTGCCGCTGATACCACCGCTGCCGCTGATACCACCGCTGCCGCTGATACCACCGCTGCCGCTGATACCACCGCTGCCGCTGATACCCCGCTGCCGCTGATACCACCGCTGCCGCTGATACCACCGCTGCCGCTGATACCACCGCTGCCGCTGATACCACCGCTGCCGCTGATACCACCGCTGCCGGTGATACCACCGCTGCCGGTGATACCACCGCTGCCGGTGATACCACCGCTGCCGGTGATACCGCCGCTGCCGGTGATACCACCGCTGCCGGTGATAACCACCGCTGCCGGTGATGGCCGAACCGCGAGCCATCGACGGTTGCGCGTTGGCCGCTACGCTTGAAAGTGCAGCGACTACTGCAGCCAAGATCGCGGTGCGTGACATGTTCATAACTCTGCTCCCCATTTGCGTACTCCCTTACTTTTGGTGGTTCCCAAGTCCTGCGAGAACATCGATCTCTTGCATAGGCGGTGAGCTGCGGGTTCGACAAGCCGTCTGGCTCCGCGTCCACGCCCCATCCGCCTGGTCCTCAAAAAAGTAGATGCCCACTCCGTATTTCTTACCCGAATCGCTTCGCTCCACGCGAGCCAGCCGCGTGAGGAAGGTGTCGAGTTCCGCTAACAAGTTCCTGGCGCCGCTCGCGGTAAGCGCGAGAAATTTGTCGCGACCGCCTCGGTCAACGGCTCGTCCGGAGTGGACTGCTCGTTCGAAATAGACGGGGTCAGAGTTCAAACGCAGCACGTTGTGCACAAAGCTGGCGGCAACGCTTGCCAAGAAGCGGCCCATGCGCTCGATGCGCTTCGTATCCGCGCCCTGAGGCAAGTACGCACTCGATAGACAGCGCACGGTGTTTCCGTCGATTACCTCTACAGAGCCGGCTGCCACCAACTCGTCGAGCAGCGCTTCCGAATCCACACCGCGACAGGCCACTTCGATGAGTTCGCGAAAGCTTCTACGTGGCGATCCCGCCGTTGGCTGCAGATCCAACTCGAGCGCGAGACCGTACGCTCCGGAGAATCCCGGCTGCGTATGCCAAACCGTCAGTAGACTGGTGACCTGGTCGAGTCTCGACGACGGAACGAAGACTGTGCGGCGCGCCCATGCGCGACGCTTCGCGCAGTGCGCTGACATCGGCTTTCGCAAGGCCCGCAACCACGGCGAGACGCGCATCCGTCGTCGGACGCTTCTGTTCGCGCAGCCGTGCTTCGAGCGACTGGATGTACACGCGACGCACGACGCCGGCGATCTCACCCGCGGAGATGCCGTACTCGAACGCGACGCGCATGAGTGGCTGCACAAGCGCAGCGAACACGCTCAGCACTGCTTCTTTTTCCCGCCCCGTTTTAGTCATGTTGCAGTTGCTTTGTTGTGACATAACTCTAGGCAGTTCAGTGACTTATGTCAATTCAAGGCACATGACAAGTCAGGGAGGCCGTCCGGAATGCCGGAAAGTCCACCAGAAACAATTGGTTACGAGGGTTTAGGAAAATCCGTCCCGGTCGCGCCAGATGAGAAGTGGCGCACACCAGACCGGGTTCGGATGGGTTAGCCGGTGCGAACCGGCAACGCGCGTCAGGTGCGCTCGGCGGGGTCGAAGAGCCTCTGGTGCTCGAGAATCGCGTAGCGATCGGTCATGCCGGCGATGTAATCGGCGACGGTGCGCGCGCGGCCCGTGCCCGGAGTCGCGCTCTCGGCCTTCAATGCCTGGTCGCGATACTCGGGCGGCATGAGTGAGACGTCCTTGAAGAACGCCTCGAAGAGCTCGTGCACCACGCGCCGCGCCTTGGTCGTCATGCGCAACACCTTGTAGTGCCGGTAGACCTGCTCGCGCAGAAATTCCTTGAGCTCGAGATGCTCCTCGCGGCATTTCTCACTCAACGCGACGAGCGGCTTCGCGTGCGCGCGCACCGCCTCGATCGATTCCGGTTTCGCGTCGTGGAGCTGCGCCTGGGTCGTGTGGATGAGATCGAGCACGATGTGATTGATCATGCGGCGGATGATCTCGTGCACCTGCCGCCGCTCGCTTAAATTCGGGTAACGCGCCGCCACGGCGTCGTACTGGCGGCGGAACATGCGCGTCGTGCGCAGCGCCTCGACCGTCAGGAGCTGGGCGCGCAGACCGTCATCCACGTCGTGGTTGTTGTAGGCGATCTCATCGGCCAGGTTGGCGATCTGCGCCTCGAGCCCGGGCTGGGTGCGGTTCAGGAACCGCTCGCCGAGCGCGCCCAACTCGCGCGCATGGCGCGCCGAGCAGTGCTTCAGGATCCCCTCGCGGCACTCGAAGGTGAGGTTCAAGCCGCGGAACTCGGCGTAGCGCTCCTCGAGCTCGTCCACCACGCGCAGCGACTGCAGGTTGTGCTCGAAGCCGCCGTAGTCGCGCATGCATTCATTCAGGGCGTCCTGGCCGGCATGACCGAAGGGCGTATGCCCTAGGTCGTGGGCGAGGCAGATCGCCTCGGTGAGCGCCTCGTTCACATTCAGCGCAAGTGCCACCGAGCGCGCGATCTGCGCCACCTCGATCGAGTGGGTGATGCGCGTGCGGTAGAGGTCGCCCTCGTGGTTGACGAACACCTGTGTCTTGTAGACCAGGCGCCGGAAGGCATTGGAATGGATGATGCGGTCGCGGTCGCGCTGGAACTCGCTGCGCAGTTCCGGCTTCGGCTCCGGGTAGCGGCGGCCGCGCGAGTCTGCGTCGTGGGCCGCGTACGGCGCGAGCGCGGCGGCGGCGGCGTGCGCCACGTCGTTCATCGCCGTCTCATCCGCAGTACGCCTGCAGCGTGCGCTCGAGCGCATCCTCGGGGTAGTCGGCGGTCATGAAGGCATTACCGATGCGCCGCAGCAGCACCAGGCGCATGCGCCCGGCGAGCACCTTCTTGTCGATGCGCATGTGCTCGAGCGCCGTGTCGGGGGCGATGCCGGCGCTGCGCGTCGGCAGACCCGCACGCTCGACGAGCGTGCTGGATGCGCACCAGCTCCTCGGGACTGACGAGCCCGAGCTCACGCGACATCGCCGCCGCCATGACGAGCCCGGCGCCCACCGCCTCGCCGTGCAGCCACTTGCGGTAGCCGGTCGCCGCCTCGATCGCGTGCCCGAAGGTGTGGCCGAGATTGAGCAGCGCGCGGTCGCCGCGCTCCTCGCGCTCATCGCTTGCCGACGATCATCGCCTTGATCTCGCACGAGCGGCGCATCACGTGGGCGAGCGCCTCGGGCTTGCCGGCGAGGAGCGTCGGGCAGGTGCTGCTCGAGCCAGTCGAACAACGCCGCATCGCACGATGAGGCCGTACTTGATGACCTCGGCGAGCCCGGCACGGAGCTCGCGCGGCGGCAGCGTCGCGAGCGTCGCCGTGTCGGCGATGACCGCCGCGGGCTGGTGGAAGGCGCCGATCAGGTTCTTGCCGCCCGGGTGGTTGACCGCCGGTCTTGCCGCCCACGGACGAGTCCACCTGCGCGAGCAGGGTCGTCGGCACCTGCACGAAGGCGATGCCGCGCTGGTAGCAGGCCGCGGCGAAGCCCGCGAGGTCGCCCACCACGCCGCCGCCGAGCGCGATCACGGTCGCATCGCGCCCGAAGCGGTTGCTCACCAGTACGTCGAGCACGCGCGCGGCGTTGGCGAGGGTCTTGTGGACTTCGCCGTCCGGCAACAGCACCTCGAGATGCCGGTGCGCCGGCAGGCTCTCGAGGAGCGCCGGAAGATAAAGCGGCGCCACGGTGGTGTTGCTGACGATGAGGAAGTCGCGCCCGGGCAGGAGCGGCCGCAGCGCCTCGGGGCGCGACAGCAGCCGCTCGCCGATCAGGATCGGGTAGCTGCGGGTGCCGAGTTCGACCTTGAGGGTTTCCACTGCGTGCGCTGAATCCATGCAACGTCAGGGCGCGGCGCGCCGCGGGCAGTATACGTGAGCGCTAGGGCCGCCCAAGGAGCTTCAGGATCTCCTCGACCACGACCGGCACGCGCCGCCCGTCGGTCGAGACCGTGAGATCGGCGATCTCGGCATAGAGCGGCGAGCGCACGTCCATGAGCGCGCCGAGCCGCCCGGCGATGTCGCCCGGCTGCTCGAGCAGCGGGCGGTTGCGCCCGTGGCGCACTCGATCGGCCTGCTGGGTCACGGAGGTCTCGAGGTACACGACGCAGCCACGCGCGCCGAGGTGGCGACGGTTCTCCGGCGAGAGCACCGCGCCGCCCCCGGTGGCGAGCACGATGCGCTCGAGACGGGTGAGCGCCTCGATCGCCTCGCGCTCGCGCTGCCGGAAGCCCGCCTCACCCTCCTTCTCGAAGATGAAGGGGATGTCGACCCCGGTGCGGCGCTCGACCTCGGCGTCGCTGTCGTGAAAGGGCATGCCGAGTGCGCGCCCGAGCGCGCGCCCGACCGCGGTCTTGCCCGAGCCCATCGGACCTATCAGAAATATGCTGGGACTGCCGCGCATCTCCTCTTAAGGATACCGAAGAGATCGCGGGGTCCGAAAACGACCGCGGCCGCCCGAAGGCGGCCGCGGTGCTCATCGCTTAAGGGGAGGCGCCAGCTGAGCGCTCAGCTAGTTGGTGACGTTCACGCCCTCGTGGACGATCTTCGGGGTGACGAAGATCATCAGCTCGTCCTTGTTGTCCGTGTGGTCGGTGCTCTTGAACAGGTGCCCGAGGATCGGGATGTCGCCGAGGAACGGCACCTTCTGGTCGTCCTCGCGCTGTGTGGTCTCGAGGATGCCGCCCAGCACCACGGTCTGGCCGTCGTTCACCAGCACCTGGGTCGTGATCTCGCGGGTGTCGATCGACGGCACGTTGACGCCGCCCGAGGCCACCACGATCTCGCCGACGCTGTCTTCGCGCACGTCGAGGTCGAGGATGATGCGGTTGTCGGGGGTGATCTGCGGCGTGACCTTGAGCGAGAGCACGGCCTTCTTGAACTGGATGGTGGTGGCGCCGCTGGAGGCCGACTGCTGGTACGGAATCTCGATACCCTGCTCGATCGTCGCCTCCTTCTGGTTCGCGGTGATGACGCGCGGCGAGGAGATGATGTTCGCCTGGGTCTCGGACTGCGCCGCGGAGAGCTCCAGATCGACCAGGATGTAGTTGGCAACCAAGCCCAGCCCGATCGAGCCGGCGGGACTGGTCACCGGCAGGTTGACGTTGTAGCGGTTGGCGGCCGCCGGGATGCCGTAGGTCGAGAGCGGCACCGGCACGGTACCGGCGTTGATCGCGTTGTTGACCGCGTTCTGGCCCGTGATGAAGGTGGTCGCCTGGGTGTCGATGCCCGCGGCAGTGCCGGTGGTGTTGTAGAGCGTGCTGCCGTTCTGGTGCATCGCCGTGATGCCGAAGATCGCGCCGAGCTCGCGCTGGAAGTCGTTGTTGACGATGACGATGCGCGACTCGATCAGCACCTGGCGCACCGGGATGTCGAGCGTCGCCACCAGGCGGCGGATGTCGGCCAGCTTGTCGGTAGTGTCCAGCAGCAGCAGCGTGTTGGTGCGCTGATCGACGGCGACGCTGCCGCGCGTCGACAGCAGCGAGTTGTTCTGCGACTTGATGAGCGCCGCCATGTCCTCGGCCTTGGCGTAGTTGACCTGCAGGTACTCGGAGCGCAGCGGCGCGAGCTCCTGCACGTCCTTGCGCGCGGCCAGCTCGGCCTTCTCGCGCGTGGCGAGCTCGGCCTGGGGCGCCACGATGATGACGTTGCCGTCCTTGCGCTTGTCGAGTCCCTTGGTGCGCAGCACGATGTCGAGCGCCTGATCCCACGGCACGTTCTGCAGGCGCAGCGTCACGTTGCCGTTGACCGAGTCGCTGACCACGATGTTCTGCCCGCTGGCATCGGCCAGCAGCTGCAGCACGGCGCGCGTATCGATGTCCTGGAAGTTGAGCGTCAAGCGCTCGCCGGTGTACACCGGCTTCTCCTCGGCGAGGGCGTTGGCCTTGCGGCGCGGCTGCACTTCGACCACGTACTGGTCGTCGGACTGGTAGGCGAGCTGCTCGAAGTCGCCGTTGGCATTGATGACGATGCGCGCGCCGTTGCCGACGCGGCTCACGTCGAAGCCGGTCACGGGGGTGCCGAAGTCGGTCGCGTCGTAGCGGCGCACCAGGTTCGCCGGCACGCCGGCGCCGGCGAAGTCGACCAGGATCTGGTTGCCGACCTGGTGCAGGTTGATTGGCGTGTGCGGATCGGAGAGCTTGACGACCACGCGGCCGGCGCCATCGTCGCCGCGGCGGAAGTCGATGCGAGCGCAGCTCGCGATGCCGGTGCTGCGCCGCGGTCACGCTGCCGCCGCTCGCGACGACGGCCGGCGGCGTGCGGCCACGGCGGCGCCCGCCGCGGCATCGCCGAGCGTCACGATGATGTTGTTGCCCTCGACGCGCGTCGTCGTAGGGCATGCAGCTTGTCGAGGTTCAGCACCACGCGCGTGCGGCCTTGGTCTCGGCGGCGAGGATGGTGTCGAGGCCCGCCGGAGCGCACGTCGATGCGGCGCGAGGGCAGCGCCAGCGTCGTGTTCGGCAGGTCGAAGGAGATGCGCGCCGGGTTGTCGATGGTGAAGGACATCGGCTGCGGCGCCGGTCCCGAGAGCTGCAGGGTGAGCTGCAGCTGCTGTGCCGCCCAGGGGCTGCACGTCGATCGACTGCAGGCTCACTTGATCCTGGGCGGCGCCGGCGGCGGCCGTGGCGGCCGCTGACGAGCGCCGCGGCGATGCAGCCATCCAGGCCGCGGTGCCGAGGATGCGTTTGAACGGCGTTAGACGCTTCATTCGCTGAACTCCCTGCTGGACCTTCACTCGTTCAGGGCGAGCGCCGGCGGGGCGTTCCATGTAGCCGCCGAGGCCGTCCGGAACGATTTCAATGAGGCTGATCTTGGACGGCGCGATTTCGGTGATCCTGCCTTCGTTCTGGCCCAGGTAGTTCGCCCACCGCGACGCGATGCACCAGGCCGTCTTGGTCTGCACCAGGCCGTAGATGCTGCCGCCGAGGCGCAGCGTGCCGACCATCTTCAGCGTGTCGAGCGAGAACTGCTCGAGGAATTCGCGATTGCGCTTGCTGATCGGGGCGCGGGGCCCGCTGCCGGCGCCGGGCGCGCCCGGCATGAACGGCGAGCGCATGCTCCGAGTCCGAATACACGAAGCGTCTCGTACGGCTTGACCTCCGGCAGCGGCTCGACGCGGCCGCCCGGTTCCTGCTTGGTCTCCTCGATGAAGTTGTTGAGATCGTCGTCGGCGCTCGAGCAGCCCGCGAGCAGCCCGAGCCGAGAGCGGCGAGCGCGAGGGCGAGCGGGCGGAGCGCGGCGCGGCGGTTGAAGTGTTGCATGGCCTTAGCCTCGACGCGGCGGCGGACGGTGCGCCGCGGCGTCCTTCTTCTTGTCCGCCTCGCCCGCGGCGATCTCGTCGTCGTCGAGGTAGCGGTAGGTCTTGGCGGTGAGGTCCATCTGCAGCTGGTCGTAGGCATCCTTGCTGTCGGACTTGATCTCGATGTCGTGCAGCGTGACGATGCGCGGCAGCGCCGCGATGCCGCTGACGAACTCGCCGAACTGGTGGTAGCTGCCGGTCAGGCGGATCTTGATCGGCTGCTCGGCGTAGAAGTCCTGCTTCACCTCGGCCTCGGGCTGGAACAGCTTCTCCTGCGAGGCCCGCGCCGAGGCCGGTCTGCGAGATGTCGACCAGCAGGTTCGGCGACCTCGGTCTTGCCGGGGAGCTGGCGCAGCAGCGCGCCGAAGGAGCGCTCGATGTCCTCGAGCTGCTGCTTGTAGACCTCGAGGTTGACGGCCTTGGCGTGCTTGCTCCTTGAACTCGTTGCGCAGCGACTGCTCTTCGGCCTGGTGCTGCTGCAGCTCGGGGCGCTGCTGGCTCCAGACGAAGAAATAGATGAGTCCGACGGTGGCGGCCACGAACGCGACGCGCCACGGCGCCGGCGCGGATCGGCGAGCGGCCAGCGGCCCGGGTCGCGCGGATCGAGTGAGCGCAGTTCCTCGAGCAGGTTCATCGCTGCTCTCCTGCCGGCTCGAGGCTCGCGCTTGCGGATCTTGCCCTTGGGCGCGGACTTCGAGTTGTCCTGGGCGGCGGTAGCGGCCACCTCATCGGCGGTGAGCGTGAAGCTCGAGCCCGGACGCCTTGGCGGTCTCGCACCACTTCGAGCTCGGGGTTGCGCAGCCACTCCGACTGGTCGATGTTGCGCATGAAGGAGGAGACGCGCGTGCTCGACTGCGCGACGCCGTCGAACTTCAGGCGCTTGTTGGCGCCCGCGCTACCTGCTGCACGCCGGTGAGATAGACGCCGTCGGGCAGCGTCTTCACGATCTCGTCGAACACGTGCACGATCTCGGGGCGCGAGCGCTGCAGCTTCTCGATGATCTCCATGCGCGCGATGAAGCGCTGCTTCTGCGGTCTCGAGGCTGTTGATCTCCTCGATCTGCTTGTCGAGCTGCTTGATCTCGCGTGCGCAGCGTCTCGTTGCGGCGCTGCTGCCCGGCGATCATCGAATCGAACATGAGATAGGCGGCGAAGGCGGTCACGACGGCAGCCAGCGCCGCGACGCCGAGCGCCACCAGGAAGGCGAGCTTGCGCTCTTTGCGCTGGCTCTTCGCGCCAGGGCAGTAGATTTATGCGTGGCATGTCAGTCGAAACTCCGCAGTGCAAGGCCGCAGGCAGTCAGCAGCGCCGTCGCATCGCGCTGCACCGCCTGCGCCTTGCGCGCGCGAGGACAACTTCATCTGGCCGAGCGGGTCGCCCTTTTCGGCGGAGATGCCCACGCGGCTCGAGATCACGTCGGCGACGCCCGGGATGTTGGCGCAGCCGCCGCAGACCAGGATCTTCTCGGGCTGCTCGCGGCCCGGAGCCCGAGGCCAGGTAGAACTGCAGCGAGCGGCTGACCTGCTGGGTCATGTCGTCGATGAACGGATCGAGCACTTCGGACTGGTAGTTGCCCGGCAGCCCGCCTTCCTTCTTGGCGCGGCCGGCCTCCTCCATCGGCGAGGCCGTAGGTGCGCATGATTTCCTCGGTGAGCTGCTGCCCGCCGAAGGCGAAGTCGCGCGTGTAGACGACCTTGAGGTTGCGCAGCACGCTGAAGGTGGTGCTGCTGGCGCCGAAGTCGACCACCGCGATGGTGCGATCGATGCCGCCGTCGGGCATCTGGTGCGTCATCAGCTTGCAGGCGTTCTCGAGCGCGAAGGCCTCGACGTCGACGATCTTGGCGCTGAGGCCCGCGGCGTTGACCGCGGCCTGGCGCTGCTCGACGTTCTCGGTGCGCGTGGCCACCAGCAGCACGTCGTTCGAGTCGGGATCCTTCTCGGACGGCCCGAGCACCTCGAAGTCGTAGCTGACTTCGTCCATCGGGAAGGGGATGTACTGGTCGGCCTGCATCTCGACCTGGGCCTCGAGGTCCGCGTCGCGCAGGCCGCGCGGCATCTGGATGACCTTGGTGATGGCGGCATCGCCGCTGATCGCGATCGCGACCTCGTCGGCTGCTTGGCGCCGGCGCGCTTGACCGCGCGGCGGATGGCCTCGCCGACCGCCTCGGCGTCGACGATCGTCTTCTCGTTCATGGCATTCTGGGGCGTGGGCTCGGCCGCGTAGGCCTCGACCCGGTATTGCCCGCCCGCCATCGCCAGCTCGATCAGCTTGATCGAGGAAGTCGTGATGTCCAGACCCAGCAGCGGCCGGTACTTGCGCTGAAGAAGGAACACTTTTTATTTCCTTTTCAGTGAGTTTACGCCTGAAAGCGACCGCCCTGTATAAATCCGGGGACACTATATATCAGCGCAAAGTTAAATTGAACGTGAGGGGCCTCACGGTTCCGCGCAACCCCGCGGTCGGGACAACCCGAACCACCAAGGGCGTCACGCCCGGTGGCTTGCGGGTCACGGATCAACGAATGTTGCTGCGCCTTGTCCAAAGCGTCCTGTGAGGAGACGGTGCAGCCAGCCGGATCGGGCGATCGGCGTCGCGAGGAGAGCGGTGGAGCGCCAGGTCCGTCCGCGAAGGGCTGCGTGGCCCGATGAGGCGGAGTGCGTTAACGTTCAACCGGCAACCCCGCTGTCGTAGGCACGTACGCCCGTAGACCGGAGGCTTTGCGTCCCCACCTTTCGGTGAGTTTGCCCTGATGCGGCGGGTACTATGCATAGCACCCCGAGCGAGCGCAAGGTGACACAGTTGGTTTCTGTGAAATGGAATCGGTTTCGGATTATGACCCTCGTCGCCGGCGGCGTGATGTTGGTCACATTTCTCGGCGCCTACGCGCTCGCCTGCGCCTACGTCTACCTGGCACCGACGCTGCCCTCGGCCGATGCGATGCGCAACGCGGAGCTGCAGGTGCCGCTGCGCGTCTATACGCGCAGCGGCGCGCTGATCGCGCAGATCGGCGAGCAGCGCCGCATCCCGGTCACCTACGAGCAGATCCCGGATCTGGTGCGACACGCCTTCCTCGCCGCCGAGGACGACCGCTTCTTCGAGCATCACGGCATCGACTACTTCGGCGTGCTGCGCGCGGCGGTGGTCGACGTGATCTCCGGGCGACACGACCCAGGGCGCCAGCACCATCACCATGCAGGCGGCGCGCAACATGTTCCTGACGCTCGACAAGACCGTCGCGCCGCAAGCTCCAGGAGATCTTCGTCACCTATCGCATGGAGCACGAGTTCACCAAGCAGGAGATCTTCGGGCTGTACCTGAACGTGATCTTCTTCGGCCAGCGCGCCTACGGCGTGGCGGCGGCCGCCGAGGCGTATCTTCGGCAAGCCGCTCGACGAGCTCGATCGTCGCCGAGGCGGCGACGCTGGCCGGCGTCCCGCAGGCGCCCTCGCGCTACAACCCGATCGTCAATCCCGCAGGCCGCCACCGCGCGCCGCGCCTACGTGCTGCGCCGCATGCGCGAGCTCGGCTACATCGATGCCGCCACCGCCGCAGCCGCGCAACGACGAGCCGATGCAGGCGCGCGACGCACGCGCCGCTCTACGACGTCGAGGCGCCGTACGTGGCCGAGATGGCGCGCCAGGAGGTGCGTCGAGCGCTTCGGCGACGAGCGCCGAGCAACGCCGGCTACAAGGTCTACACGACGATCGACGGCCGGCTGCAGACCGCCGCCAACCGCGCGGTGCGCCTCGGCCTGATCGAGTACGACCGCCGCCACGGCTGGCGCGGCCCCATCGCGCACGTCGAGCTGCGCCGCCGGCGCCAGACGCCCGAGCTCGACGACGCTGCTGGACGAGTACGCCACCGGTCGGCGACCTGCTGCCCGCGGTGGTCATCGGTCGGCGCCGAGCGCGGCGCGACGTCTACGTGCGCGGCGGCGGCTTCGCGCAGATCGACTGGGACGGCACTGTCCTGGGCGCACAAGGCGCTCGCCAACGAGCACGTCGGGCCGGCACCCACGAAGGCCGGCGCAGGTGCTGCAGCGCGGCGACGTCGTCTACGTGGTCACCGACGACGCACGGCACGCGCGCAGCTCGCGCAGGTCCCGGAGGCGCAGGGCGCGCTGGTCGCGCTCGATCCGCAACGACGGCGCATCGTCGCGCTGGTCGGCGGCTTCGACTACTTCAGCAACAAGTACAACCGCGTCGATCGCAGGCGCGGCGCCAGCCGGGCTCGGGGTTCAAGCCGTTCCTGTACTCGGCCGCGCTCGAGCACGGCTTCACGCCGGCGAGCGTCATCCTGGACGCGCCGATCGTGGTCGACGACAGCGGCATCGAGCAGGCCTGGCGCCCGGAGAACAACGAGCGGCGAGTTCAGCGGTCCGACGCGCCTGCGCGAAGCGCTGGTGCACTCGCGCAACCTGGTCTCGATCCGCGCTGCTGCGGGCGCTCGGCATCGACGACGCCATCGACTACGTCAGCGCGCTTCGGCTTCGACCCGACGACCATGCCGCACAACCTGACGCTCGCCCTCGGCACGCTCGCAGGCGACGCCGCTCGAGCTCGCCACCGGCTACGCCGTGTTCGCCAACGGCGGCTACCGGGTGCAGCCCTACTTCATCGATCGCATCGAGGACGCCGCCGGCCAGGTGGTGTGGCGCGCCGCGCCCGCGCCTGGTGTGCGCGCAGTGCGACCAGCGGGACGGCGCCGCGCAGCCGGCGGCCGCGACCGCACTCAAGGTGGCCGCGCGCGCGACGGTTGCGGGCGGCGATCCGCGGGTCGCGGCCCCCGGGGAGAGCCTCGCGGCCGCGCCCGGCGCGGGCGTGCCGCTGTCGGCCGAGCAGATCGCGCCGCGCGTCATCAGCGCGGCCAACGCCTGACTGATGACCGACATGATGGCCGACGTGATCCGCCGCGGCACCGGCGTGCGCGCGCCGGGTGCTCGGGCGCGACGACATCGCCGGCAAGACCGGCACCACCAACGAGGCGCGCGACACCTGGTTCAACGGCTTCAACCGACAACCTCGTGGCCACCGTGTGGGTCGGCTTCGACCAGGAGCAGCCGCTCGGCGAGAGCGAGGAAGGCAGCGCGCACGGCGCTGCCGATCTGGATCGGCTTCATGCGCGAGGCACTGCGCGGCGTGCCGGAGGAGCACGCGGCCGATGCCGGACGGGCTGGTGACGCTGCGCATCTCGCCGCAGACCGGGCGCTGCGTGAGCGCCGAGAACGCCGACGGCATGCTCGAGACCTTCATGGCCGAATCACCTGCCCTGCAGCGGCAAGCGTGCCGACGCGCAAGCCGCAGACCGGCGACGCCGGCAGCGCCGGCGAGCGAATCGCTGCTTCTGATGCCGCCGACGCAAGGTGATGCCGCCATGCCACGCCGCAACTCAGCCCCGCAGCTGAGCAACCTGCGGCGCGCGCTGGCGCAGGAGGCCGCGCGCATCATGGCCGAGCACGGCATCCAGGACTTTCTGCGTCGCCAAGCGCAAGGCCGCCGAGCGCCTCGGCGTCACCGACGAGCGGCGGTGCTGCCGAAGAACACCGAGATCGAGGTGGCGCTGGCCGAGTACCAGCGCCTGTTCGGCGGCGACGCGCACGTCGAGCACTCTGCAGCGCGCAGCGCCGCGCGGCGCTCGCGCGCCATGCGCGCCTCTGCGAGTTCGAGCCGCGGCTGGTCGGCCCGGTGCTCACCGGCACCGCCACCGAGCACTCCGACGTGCAGCTGCACCTGTTCGCCGACCGCCCCGAGGCGGTGACCTGCGGCTGCTGGACCACGGCATCGCGCACGAGGTGACCGAGCGGCGCGTGCAGCTCGATGCCGAGCGCGTCGCAGGCCTTCCCCGGCGTGCGCTTCGAGGTCGACGATCAGCTCGATCGAGGCGACGGTGTTTCCGGCCGACGGCATCCGCCAGGCGCCGGTCAGCCCGGTGGACGGCCGGCCGATGCGCCGCGCCGACCGCCGTCGGAGGTCGAGGCGCTGCTCGGCGACGACGGCTCGGACTCAGCCTCAGCGCGCTGCTCGACGTCGACGTAGTCGCGCCGCGTCGGGCCGGTGTAGAGCTGGCGCGGCCGGCCGATGCGCATGCCGGGATCGGAGATCATCTCCTGCCAGTGCGCCACCCAGCCGACGGTGCGCGCGATCGCGAACATCACCGTGAACATCGAGCGCGGAATGCCCAGCGCGCTGTAGATGATGCCGGAGTAGAAATCGACGTTCGGGTAGAGCTTGCGCGAGACGAAGTACTCGTCCTTGAGCGCGATCTCCTCGAGCCGCAGCGCCAGCTCGAACAGCGGATTGTCCGTGCGGCCGAGCTTGGCGAGCACCTTGTGGCACATCTCGCGGATGATCTTGGCGCGCGGATCGAAGTTCTTGTAGACGCGGTGGCCGAAGCCCATGAGGCGGAAGTGGCTGGACTTGTCCTTGGCCATCGCCAGGTACTTCGGAATGTTGTCGACGGTGCCGATCTGCTCGAGCATCTCCAGCACCGCCTCGTTGGCGCCGCCGTGCGCCGGGCCCCACAGCGCCGAGACGCCGGCCGAGATCGCCGCATAGGGATTGGCGCCGGTGCTGCCGGCCAGACGCACGGTCGAGGTGCTGGCGTTCTGCTCGTGGTCGGCGTGCAGGATGAACAGCAGGTCGAGCGCCTGCGCGGCGACCGGATCGACGTGGTAGGGCTCGCAGGGCACCGCGAAGAACATGTTGCAGCAGGTTGCGCGCAGTAGTCGAGGTCGTTGCGCGGATAGATGAACGGCTGGCCGAGCGAGTGCTTGTGCGCGGCGGCGGCGATGGTCGGGAGTCTTGGCGATGATGCGGTGCGCGAAGATCTCGCGATGGCGCGGGTTATGGATGTCCATCGAGTCGTGATAGAAGGCCGACATCGAGGCCACGACCGCCGACACCATCGCCATCGGGTGCGCGTTGTGATGGAAGCCGTTGAAGAAGCGCAGCAGCGACTCGTTGATCATCGTGTGATGACGGATGTTGCGCGTTGAACTCCTCGAGCTGCTTCGCCGTCGGCAGCTCGCCGTAGAGCAGCAGGTAGGCCACCTCCATGAAGGAGCTCTTCTCGGCCAGCTGCTCGATCGGGTAGCCGCGGTACAGCAGCACGCCGGCGTCGCCGTCGATGTAGGTGATCTTGCTCTCGGTGGCCGCGGTCATGCCGAAGCCCGGATCGAAGGTGAAGACACCGAGATCCTTGTGGATCGAGGCGATGTCGAGCACCTCCGGGCCGATGGTGCCGCTGCGCACCGGCAACGCGCTCGCGCGCCCGCTCTCGGGATCGGTGAGTGCGAAGGTCTTCTGGGTCATTGCGCCGCGGCTTCCATAGCCCGCCCTGCACGCATGTCGGCGCAGAGCACCTGATCTTAAGGAGGTTTACATGGACCGTGCGCCACAATCAAGGCGCGCGGCCGCGGCTGTGAGGCGCCTCACCCGAACGAGAGCGGAGATCTGAACGCGGACCTCGCGAAGGTCCGCGCGGGCCGCCTTACTTGGCGGCGCCGGTGGTGGCGCCGGTCGCGGTGGCGGCGGCGTACTTCTTGCGGAACTTGTCGACGCGCCCGGCGGTGTCGACGATCTTCTGCTTGCCCGTGTAGAACGGATGACAGTTCGAGCACACTTCGACCTGCAGATCCTGACCGAGCGTCGAGCGCGTCTTGAACGTGTTGCCACAGGTGCAGCTGACGGTGATCTCTTTGTACTCGGGATGAATGGCGGCTTTCATGGCGGGCTCGTGGACTGTAGGTATGGGCTCACCGCTTTATGGGGCGGGAGCGGGCTCGGTTAAAGGGCGCGGGAGTTTAGCGGCAGTGCCGCCGCGTCTCAAGCGCACCGTCCGCGGGCCCTCCGGGACGCCATTCCTTATCCACAGAAGCTGTGGACAAGTCTGTGGAGGAAAGGCCCTGCGAGGGGCCGATTTGGCGGGTAGATTGCATTATTGTTACTTTGATCAAATTTTAACCAGGGGTTTTTGACCTGTTATTTCAATCACTTAAGTAGATCATGTCCAGCGCCTTGGGCGCTTTGCGGTGTAATGCACTCATTCTCCGACGACCCCTGCCGCGCCTGTGAATAAAGGCCGCAGGCTGTCCCGGGCGCCCCCGGCCGGCGCGATTGACATTGCGGAACCACCGGGCATTTGCGGCCTTTCGGCCATGAATTCCGTCAGCACATCGTTGAGGAACCGAAGTCCGAGCGCACTCGCCCGATAGCCCGGCGCGGTGCGCTCGAGAAGTCCGCGCGCGAGCAGCCGTGCGAGCGGGGCGTCGATCGCGCCGGCCTGAAGCCCGGTGCGCGCCGTGAAGTCCGCGAGCGCGAACCCGCCCACGAGCCGCAGCGCATTCAGCATGAACTCGAACGGCAGCTCGGTCGGCGGCACGGCGTTCGTGCCGAGCTCCGCCGGCGCGGCGGCGAGATAGCGCCGCGGCTCGCGCGGCTGCACGGTGCGCAGGATCGCGCCGCGCTGCGGGAAGGTGAGCTTGCCGTGAGCGCCCGCGCCGATCCCTAAGTAATCGCCGAAGGTCCAGTAGTTGAGGTTGTGGCGGCACTCGCTGCCGCGACGCGCGTACGCCGACACTTCGTAGTGGGCGAAGCCGGCGGCCGCGAGCCGCGCGGCGCACTCCTCCAGCATGCTCGCCGCCGCGTCCTCGTCCGGGAGCGGCGGGGGCCGGGCGGCGAACACCGTGCCGGGCTCGAGCGTCAGCTGGTAATGAGAGAGGTGCGCGGGCGCGAGGGCGAGCGCCTCCTCGACGTCGCGCAGCGCGCCGGCGCGCTCCTGGCCCGGGAGCGCATACATGAGATCGAGGTTGAAGTTCGCGAGCCCGGCGGCGTGCAGCTCCCCGGCCGCGCGCTGCGTCTCCTGCGGGGAGTGAATGCGCCCGAGCGCCTGCAGGGCCTCGGCCGAGAAGCTCTGCGCGCCGAGTGAGACGCGGGTGATGCCCGCGGCGCGGTACTCGCGGAACGCGCCGCGCTCGATGGCGCCGGGGTTGGCTTCGAGGGTGACCTCGGCATCGGGCTCGAGCTCGAGGTGGCGGCGCGCCGCCCCGAGCAGCCGCGCGATCGCCTCCGCTGGAAACAAGCTCGGCGTACCGCCGCCGAGGAACACGCTCAGCACACGCCGCCCGGCGACCTGCCGGCGCCTGCGCTTCGAGGTCGCGCTCGAGGCGCGCGACATACGCGCCGGGCGCGAGCTCGCCCTGCAGGGTGTAGGAATTGAAGTCGCAGTACGGGCACTTGCGCACGCACCAGGGGAAGTGCACGTAGAGCGACAGCGGCGGGGCGAGTAAGGTGGCCATGGATTCGCGCCATGCTACTCGGAGTGCGGTCTTCCACTTCGGCCGTTCGTTTGATCGATTAATCGAGTGATAGGCTGTCAATGAGTGATTTAAGATGCATACAGGATTGCCCTCGATTGCCCGGCTGCGGTACACTTTGATCGAGTAATCGATCTTTAGGCTTTTAACGCATCATTTAACGAGCATGAAAGTCACTCAGTCTGCCGTTCTCGACGCTGCCCGGGAGGCCGAGGCCCGCAAGCTCGGCGCGGCTCTCGCGCGGTTGCGCATCGCACGTGGCCTGAAACAGGAGCAGACGGCGCTGCGTGCCGGCCTGTCGCGCAACACCGCGTACCGCCTGGAGAAGGGCGATGCCGGAGTCGCCATGGGCCAGGTGCTGCGCTACCTCGATGCCATCGTCCCCGGCAAGACGCTGCTGGAGCTCCTGTCCGAGACCGATCCGGCACTGGCCGCCCTCGGCGCGAAGGAGCAGCGCCGGCGGGCGAGCGCGCTCTCCAGGCGCGAGCTCGACGAGATCGACTTCTAGAAGTCACCCGCATGAGCGCGACCGAGCAGAAGCTGTTCGTCTTCGCCCATATCGACACCGAATGGCAGCCGGCGGGTCAGCTCACGCTGAGCGAGGACGGGACGCAGCTCCTCGCCTCGACGTTCGCCTACGGGCTGCGCTATCTGCAGCGCCCCGGCGCGCTCGAGGTGGACCCGGTGAGCCTGAGCCTGCGCGACAAGCTCAGCGTTCGCGGCAAGGCGCTGTTCCCGCCCAACAACCTGCCCGCCTTCGGCGGCATCCGCGATGCGGCGCCCGATGCCTGGGGCCGGCGCGTGATCGAGTCACGCCTCAAAGTACCCGCCAACAGCCTGCCCGAGTCCGCCTACCTGCTGCACGCCGGCAGCCAGCGCGTCGGCGCGCTCGACATCCGCGCGGCGCGCGAATCGTCCGCCACGCCGGGCTTTGGCACCTGGAACAATCTCGAATACCTGATGGAGGCGGCGCAGCGGATCGATGAGGGCCTGCCCGTGCCGGCCGCGCTCGAGGAGATCTTCGCGGAGGGGAGTGCGCTCGGCGGTGCGCGCCCCAAGGCCACCGTGCGGGACGAGGAGCGCGTGCTGTGGCTCGCGAAATTTCCGAGCCGGAGCGATGCGCTGGCGGTCCCGGAGGTCGAGACGGCGACGCTGCGCCTCGCGGCGACCGCCGGGCTCACCGTGCCGCCGCTGCGCCTGCTCAAGCTCGGCTCGCGCACCGTGATGCTCATCCGCCGCTTCGACCGTTACTGGGCCAAGGCGGGCGCGGATGCCCCGCTGCCGGAGGATCTGCTCAGCACCGCGCCGGCGTACGGCCTGGCGGAGAAGCGCCTGGGGTTCGTGAGCGCTCTGACGCTGCTCGCGTGCGATGAGCTGGAGTCACCGGACAAATCCTATGGTGACCTCGCACAGGCCGTGCGCCGCTACTGTCACCCGCGGGTGATCCGCGCGAATAACCGCGAGCTCTTCGAGCGCCTGGTCTTCAACATCCTCGTCAGCAACGACGACGATCACCTGCGCAACCACGGCTTCGTCTTCGACCCGCGCCTGACCGGCTGGCGGCTGAGCCCGCTCTACGACGTCATGCCGCGCGCGAGCCTCGCGCCCGAACGGCGCCTGCACCTCGGCGTGGGGCCCGAGGGCCGCGCCGCGACCCTCGACAACGCCTTCGCCGGCCGCGAGACCTTCACCTTGTCCGCGGAGGCGGCCGCCGAGAGCATCGCGAAGATCTGGAAAGTGGTGCGCGAATGGCGCGTGTTCTTCGAGCAGTACGGCGTCGAGCCCCGGCAGATCGAGAAAATCGCGCCGGCCTTCCGCCACATCGATGAGGTCGCGAGCCGCTCGTTGCTGAAGCTCATTCCGTAGGGCGGCTGGATGTCTGCAGGGCGGCGGCAGGCGGGCGCGACGAGTGGATGGCCGCCGGGATGGTGGCGCTCCCGCACGGTCGTGGTGCTCCTGCTCCTCAGCGGCTACCTCGGTCTGCTGTACGGCGTTACGCACACGGGCGCACGCAGGTCCCGGTCCACCGGACTCCCCATGCTCACGCCCGTCATCTCCGAGGTGGGGGTGCGGCGTGGGGACGCCCTGATGGGCAGACCGCCGCCGACGGCCGTGGAGGATGAGTCCACTCCACCGTCGCGCCACTGGATTTTCGATCCCATCGACATCTGGCCGAGTACGCCGGGCCGCACCGCGGCCTTGTCGGAGTTCACCCCGGTGAGCGAGGCGCGAGCCGATCCACGGGATCTCGAGCCTGCGCCGCAGAACCAACAGTCCGCGAAGAAGCCCGGCCGACGGCCGTCAACGCTGCGCCTGGTTCGCTGGCTGCGGCCGCAGTACCCGGCTGATTGGGCCGCAGCCGGCGTGAGCGGCTCGGTGGTCCTCGATCTGCTGATAGACCCGGGCGGAAAACCCGTCGCGATCAGCGTCGCTCAGAGCTCAGGATCTGCGCAGCTCGACGCAGCGGCACTGACCGCGGCGCAGCGGTGGAGATTTGCACCACCGCGCTGGAAATCGGGGCCGGTCGAGGTATGGGGGCGCGTCGAAGTGCGCTTCCGGCCGCGCTAGCGCACCGTCAATCCCGGCGATCGAGGCTGTAGATCAGCGCTGCTGCGGATTCCTGGACGTAGGATTCGGAGAACAGGCGCTTGATCAGCAGCGCGCGCTCCTCGTCCGGGAGCTTCGAGAACCATGACCGCACTTTGCCCGTCAGACCCTTGAGTTTCGACGGACGTGACTTCTCCTTGCGCAGCAGCGCGATGAGTCGCGGGAAGGAGTCGCTCGTTCCCGCCGGCTGAACGGAAAAAGCGTCCTTCAGGCTGGCGACCCGGCGGCACGCGTGCCGCAGCGACGCGAGGTGCCGCACGAGCGGATCAAATCCCGTATCCCTGGACAGAATCACGCATTCGGATCCCGGGTTACGGGTCAGCTGCTGCCCGAGATAAAACGCGATGTGAAAGTCGAGCGCGTTCGGCCCCTGTCCGGAGATCTTGACCCACTTCAGGCGTCCTCCGAGCGGCTGGGCCTGCACGACCAGATCCTCCGGCAGGTTTTTCTGCGTGATGCCGTAGAAGATCATGACGCGCGCGTTCGCCGGGACTGCGGCCAGCTCGAGCTTCTGGACGTTCTCCAGGTCCACGAACAGAACCTGCTCATTGGGCATGGTCGCGCCTCACGCGGCGTTCTGCACCCTGCTCGCCGCAGGCGCGCCTGCATATTTGATTCAAAAAAACCTCGCCTGCCTGCAGGCCCGGGTAGCTACAAACCTGGCTACAGCCTGGGGTATGACATTCATCGACCAATCTCTTTGATTTATCTTAGCATAGGAACCTAAAATAACGGTCGCCGTTGTTTTAGGTTCGCTCCCGCCCATGCGCAGACCCACGCCCGGTACCTACGTCCAGGTCACCACGGCCGGCGAGAAATTCCGGGCCTTCTTGCCCGCACCTCTGCCGCCAGACCCGCCGGTCGCCTGGTCGCCCGCGCTGCGGCGGCGCTTCGATGACGCGCTCGTGGCGCTTGGCCGCCTGGATGCCCTGACCGCGCATCTGCCCAATGCCTCGCTGCTTCTCTACAGCTTCGTTCGCAAGGAGGCCGTACTTTCCTCGCAGATCGAGGGCACCCAATCCTCGTTGGCGGACCTGCTGCTTTACGAGATCGATGAGCAGCCGGGCGTCCCGGTAGACGACGCACGCGAAGTAAGTCGTTGTGTCGCCACGCTGGAGTACGGACTGAAGAAGCTGCGCGGCGGGCTGCCGCTCTCGATGCGTCTGCTCCGGGGGATGCACGAGGTCCTGATGTCGCACCCGGGTGGACGTAGCAAGACGCCCGGGCAGGTGAGGCGCTCCCCGGTGTGGCTTGGTGGCACGCGACCGGGCAACGCCGCCTTCGTGCCGCCGCCGGCGAACGCGCTGCCCGAGTGCCTCGGCGCCCTCGAGCGTTTTCTCAACGACGAACCCGAGCCCACGCCGCCGCTGCTCAAGGCGGCTCTCGCGCACGTGCAGTTCGAGACCATCCACCCCTTCCTCGACGGCAACGGCCGCCTCGGACGGTTGCTGATCGTGTTGCAACTGGTCGCGGACGGCGTACTGCGCGAGCCCATGCTGTATCCCAGCCTCTACTTCAAGGCACATCGGGCGCGGTACTACGAGCTCCTGAACGAAGTGCGGCTGCACGGCGACTGGGAACGCTGGCTCGATTTCTTTGCTGAAGCCGTCGAGGTGAGCGCCAGGCAGGCCGTGGTCACGGCGAACGCGCTGCTTGCGCTGATCAACACCGATCGCGATCGGATCGCAGACCTGGGCCGCGCGGCGCGCTCGGCGCTGAAACTGCACCTGGCGCTGCAGCGGCAACCGATCGCCACCTCGGCTGCGCTGGTGAAGATCACGGGGCTGACGGCGGCTACTGTCAACAAGTCGCTCGCACATCTCGAGACGCTCGGCATCGTGGCCGAGCTCACGAACCGGCAGAGGGGTCGGGTGTTCAGTTACCGGCGCTACGTGGACGAACTGACGGCCGAGCTGAGGAACGCCAGCTGAGCGTTCCAGAAAATGGATGCTATTCGGCGTTCTGCACCTGCTCGCGCATCTGCTCGATCACGACTTTCATGTCGACCGCGCAACGCGTCGACTCGAGGTCCTGCGACTTGGACGACAGCGTGTTGGCCTCGCGGTTGAGCTCCTGCATGAGGAAGTCGAGGCGCCGGCCGGCCGGCTCGCTGCCGCCGATGACGCGGCGCACTTCGGCGATGTGGCCGGTGAGGCGCTCGAGCTCCTCGTCCACGTCGAGCCGCTGCAAGAGCAGCGCCAGCTCCTGCTCGAGCCGTTCCTGATTGATCTCCGCGGTGAGCTCGGCGACGCGCTCGGCGAGCCGCGCGCGGGCCCGCGCCTGCACCTCCGGCAGGCGCGCGCGCACGGCGGCGACCAGCGTCTCGAGTGCCGTGCAGCGCTGCTCGAGGAGCTCGCGCAGCCGCTCGCCTTCGCGCGAGCGCGCCGCGCTCAAGTCCTCCAGCGTCGCGCTGAACAGCGCCCCGGCCGCCGCCAGCAGCGACTCGCCGTCGGCCGACTCCTCGCGCAGCACGCCGGGCCAGCGCAGCACGTCGAGCACGTTGACGGTCGCCGGGCCGTGCGCGGCGCGCGCGATCGTCTGCGTCGCAGCGAGCAGCCGCTCGAGCGCGAGCGCGTCGACGTCGAGCGTGCCGCCGGCGCCGACGGGCCGGCGATAGCTCATGGTGCAGTCGACCTTGCCGCGGCGAACCTTGAGTGCGAGGCGCCCGCGCAGCTCGCCCTCGGCCGAGCGCAGCTCGTCCGGCAGGCGGAAGCCCGCCTCGAGGAAACGGTGATTGACGCTGCGCAGCTCGCACACCAGCGTGCCCCATTCCGCGCTGGCTTCACGGCGCGCGAAGCCGGTCATGCTCGCGATCATAGCTACGCTCAGCCGCCGCACAGGTGATATAAAGTCCCGCTAAGTCTAGCAGATGCAGTGGATGCCTCATTGCGGGTCGAATACGCCGATATCAGCCTGGTGGGCGGGCGCGAGGAGAATCAGGATCGGGTCAGCGCGGCGGTCGCCGAGCATGCAGCGCTCCTGGTCGCGGTCGACGGCATGGGCGGTCACGCGCACGGCGCGCGCGCGGCGCAGGTGACCCAGCAGGTGATCACCGAGGCCTTCTGGCACTCGCCGCAACCGCTGTTCGATCCGCTCGGCTTCCTGCACCTGACGCTCGGGCGCGCCCACGAGGAGGTCGTGAAGCTCGGCACGCAGCTGCCGCTCGAGCAGCGGCCGCGCGCCACCTGCGCCGTGTGCCTCGTTCAGCAGAACGCCAGCTGGTGGGCGCACGTCGGCGACAGCCGCGTGTATCACGTCCGGCGCGGCGAGCTGGTCGCGCGCAGCCGCGACCACAGTCACGTCGAGCTGCTGCTGCGCGAGGGGCTCATCAGCCCCGAGCAGGCCCAGACCCACCCGATGCGCAACTTCGTCGAGTGCTGCCTCGGCGGCGATCCGATCCTGCCCGACATGACGCTGAGCCGCCGCCGCCCGATCGAGCCGGGCGATCTGCTGCTGGTGTGCACCGACGGTTTCTGGGGGCCGCTCAAGGACCCGGAGGTGGCGCAGAGCATGAACGGCAGCGGCGGGCAGCTGCGCGCGCAGCTGCTCGAGCTCGGCTCGCGCGCGGTGAAGCGCGCGGGGCCCGGGAGCGACAACACCTCGGCGGCGGCGCTGCGCTGGCTCGGGGGGTAGATCATGGCGAGACCCTCGGGACGCGCGAGCGATGAGCTGCGACCGGTGCGCTTCACGCGCGCGCACGGCAAGCACGCCGAAGGCGCGGTGCTGATCGAGTTCGGCGACACCCAGGTGCTGTGCACCGCGAGCGTCGAGGAGAGCGTGCCGCAGTTCCTGCGCGGCAAGTCGCAGGGCTGGATCACCGCCGAGTACGGCATGCTGCCGCGCGCCACCCACACGCGCACCGCGCGCGAGGCCGCGCGCGGCAAGCAGACCGGCCGCACCCAGGAGATCCAGCGCCTCATCGGCCGCTCGCTGCGCGCGATCACGGACCTGCGCGCCCTCGGCGAGCGCACCGTGACGCTCGACTGCGACGTGCTGCAGGCCGACGGCGGCACGCGCACCGCGGCGATCACCGGCGCCTACGTCGCACTCGCCGAGGCCTGCGAGCATCTGGTGAAGCGGCGCGCGATCGCCGCGAGCCCGCTGCACGGCCAGGTCGCGGCGGTGTCGGTCGGCATCGTCGGCGGCGTGCCGGTGCTCGACCTCGACTACGCCGAGGACTCGCAGGCCGAGACCGACATGAACGTGGTCATGAACAACGGCGGCGCCTTCATCGAGATCCAGGGCACCGCCGAGGGCCACGCGTTCCGCCGCCACGAGCTCGACGCGCTGCTGAATCTCGCCGCGCAGGGCGTCGGCGCGCTGTTCTCTCTGCAGGCGCAGGCGCTCTCGCTCAGCGCGCCGTGACGCGCGTCGTCCTGGCGAGCGCCAACCCGGGAAAGCTGCGCGAGCTCGGCGCCTTGCTCGCGCCTCGCGGCCTCGAGCTCGTCTCGCAGCGTGCGCTCGGCGTCGAGTCGGCCGAGGAGTCCGGCAGCACCTTCCTCGAGAACGCGCTTCTCAAGGCACGCCACGCCGCGCGCGCCGCGCGGCTGCCGGCGCTCGCGGACGACTCCGGGATCGAGGTGGACGCGCTCGGCGGCCGCCCGGGGGTGTGGTCGGCGCGCTTCGCGGGCGCGGGCGCGAGCGATGCGGCGAACCTCGCGCTCCTTCTCGAGGAGCTCGCCGGGGTTGCGGCGGAACGCCGCACGGCGCGCTACCAGTGCGTGGTGGCCTGGGTTGAAAGCGCCGATGACCCGGCGCCGCTCCTCGGACAGGGCACCTGGGAGGGGCGCATCGCGCTCGAGCCCCGCGGCCGCGGGGGCTTCGGCTACGACCCGGTGTTCATCCCTGCGGGCGACACGCGCACCGCCGCGCAGCTGCCGGCGGAGGAGAAGAATCGCGTGAGTCATCGCGCCAAGGCACTGCGGGCGCTCGTCGCGGCGCTCGGCACGCACGGCGTATATTCGCGCCCATGAAGCGCGGCCGGCTGTTCGTCATCTCGGCGCCGTCGGGCGCCGGCAAGACCTCCCTCGTCAAGGCGCTGCTCGCCGCCGAGCCGCGGCTGCGCCTGTCGATCTCGCACACCACGCGCGCGCGCCGCCCGACCGAGGCCGAGGGGCGCGAATACCACTTCGTCTCCAAGGCGCAGTTCACCGAGCTGGTGGGCAAGGGCGAGTTCCTCGAGCACGCCCAGGTGTTCGACAACCACTACGGCACCGCGCGCGCCTTCGTCGCCGGCCAGCTCGCCGCCGGCCACGACGTGCTGCTCGAGATCGACTGGCAGGGCGCGCGGCAGGTGCGCCGCGCGATGCCCGACTGCGTCAGCATCTTCGTGCTGCCGCCGGCACGGGCGGCGCTCGCCGAGCGGCTGGCGCGGCGCGCGACCGACACGGCCGAGGTGATCCGCCGGCGCCTCCAGGACGCCGCCACCGACATGGCGCACTTCGGCGAGTTCGACTACGTGGTCGTCAACGACGACTTCGAGCAGGCGGTCGCGGACCTCAAGCGCATCATCGAGGGCCAGGGCGCGGACCTTAAGAGCGACCGCCCGGAGCTCAAGCCCCTGCTGGCCGAGCTGCTGGCGGGCGCCTGAGGCCTGAGCTGCAGCGCGTCACAGTGGCTTAGCGGGCCACTTTTCGCTTATGATTAAAGGCCCTGCGCACCCCGCACAGGGTGTTCTCACCTGTAGCGAGCCATGGCCCGAATCACCGTAGAAGACTGCCTGCACAACGTCGATAACCTGTTCCAGCTGGTGCTGCTGGCGGCGCAACGCGCCCGCCGTCTCGCCAACGGCGCAGAAGCCACCATCCCGCTCGAGAACGACAAGGCAACCGTCCTCGCCCTGCGCGAGATCGCCGCCGGCAACGTCACGGCGGAGATGCTGCGCGAGCCCGAGCCGGCGCCGCCCGAGCCCGTCGTGCCGGACGCGGATAACCAGTCCTCCTTCCGCGCGCCGCAGTTCGGTCTCGGAGACTGACGACACGCGGGACGTATGGACTATGCGTCTTCGCTCCGCGGACTGCTGCCCGGCGGAAGACGCACCCCCGGGCTGAAGGAGCTGCTGGCGACCGCCGGCGAGTATCTCCCACCCGACCAGGTCGCACGCATCCGCGAGGCCGCCGAATTCGGCGCCTCGGCCCACCACGGTCAGAAACGCCTCTCGGGCGAACCCTACATCGCGCACCCGGTGGCGGCGGCCTCGATCCTCGCGGATCTGCGCCTCGACACCGACACCATCGTCGCGGCGATCCTGCACGACGTCATCGAGGACACGCCGACCCCTAAGGACCAGCTGGCGGCGCGCTTCGGCGCCGACGTCGCCGAGCTGGTCGACGGGGTCACCAAGCTCGACCAGATCAAGTTCAAGAGCCGCGAGGAGGCGCAGGCGGAGTCCTTCCGCAAGATGCTGCTCGCGATGGTGCGCGACCTGCGCGTCATCCTGGTGAAGCTCGCCGATCGCACTCACAACATGCGCACTATCGAGGCGATGGCGCCGGCGCGGCGGCGGGCGATCGCCCGCGAGACGCTCGAGATCTACGCGCCGATCGCCGAGCGGCTCGGCCTCTACAGCATGAAGCTCGAGCTCGAGGACCTGGGCTTCGCGGCGCTCTACCCGCGCCGCTACGCGGTACTCGAGCGCACCTTGAAGCGCGCCCGCGGCAACCAGAAGGAATTCCTGAAGAAGATCGAGCAGCAGCTCAAGGCGACGCTGCTCAAGAACGACATCCAGGGCGAAGTCGAGACGCGCGAGAAGCATCTCTACAGCATCTACAAGAAGATGCACCGCAAGCGCTCGCTCCTCAATGAGATCGTCGACGTCTACGGCATCCGCATCATCGTCGACCGGCCCGATACCTGCTACCGCGCGCTCGGCGCGGTGCACGCGGTGTTCAAGCCGATGCCCGGACGCTTCAAGGACTACATCGCCATTCCGCGCGTCAACGGCTACCAGTCGCTGCACACGACGCTGTTCGGCCCCAACGGCGTGCCGATCGAGGTGCAGCTGCGCACCGCCGACATGCACCGCGTGGCCGAGTCCGGGATCGCCGCCCACTGGAAGTACAAGGCCGGCGACCCGTCCGACTCGGCGCAGCAGGACCGCACGCGCGAGTGGCTCTCGAGCCTCGTGTCGCTGCAGGAAGCGGGGTCGTCCGAGGAATTCCTCGAGAGCGTCAAGGTCGATCTGTTCCCCGACAAGGTGTACGTGTTCACGCCCAAGGGCCAGATCCTGCGCCTGCCGTCCGGCGCCACGGTGGTCGACTTCGCCTACACGGTGCACACCGACGTCGGCAACCGCTGCGTCGCCGCCAAGGTGGACCGCCGGCTGACGCCGCTGCGCACCGTGCTGCGCAACGGCCAGACGGTCGAGATCATCACCGCCAAGGGCGCCACTCCGAACCCCTCGTGGGTGAATTTCGTCGTGACCGCCAAGGCGCGCAGCGCCATCCGCCACTATCTGAAGGGTCTGCGCCGCACCGAGGCGATCGCGCTCGGCGCGCGGCTCTTGAGCCAGGCGCTGCGCGAGTTCGGTCTCGCGCTCGAGGACGTCAGACCCGAGGTGCAGAAGGCCGCGCTCGGGGAGCTCGGACTCAAGGATCTCGACGAGCTCTACGAGAAGCTCGGGCTCGGCGAGCGGCTCGCGCCGCTCGTGGCACGCCGGCTCCTGCCCGGCGCGCCGACGGCCGACGGCAAGGCGGCGCCCGCGCCGCTGGCGATCGCGGGCACGGAAGGCCTGCTCGTCACCTACGCGCGCTGCTGCTTCCCGATCCCCTACGACCCGATCTTCGCGTTCCTCTCGACCGGGCGCGGCGTGGTCATCCACCGCGAGAACTGCGTCAACGTCGAGGACTACAGGAAGCACCCGGAGAACTGGCTGCCGGTGAGCTGGCAGAGCGCGCCGGACAAGAAGTTCTCCTCCGAGATCCGCGTGCACGTGGTGAACCGCACCGGCGTGCTGGCGGCGGTCGCCGCCGCCATCGCCAGCACCGAGACCAACATCGACCACGTGTCGATCGATGAGCAGGATGCCGACGCCGCCGTGCTCACCTTCGAGCTGCGGGTGCGCGACCGCCGCCAGCTGGCGCGCCTGGTGCGGGTGATCCGCCGCATGCCGGACGTCACCCGCGTGACGCGCACCATCGCGGCACGCGCGCGCGACGGAGCGCCGGCCGAGCACGCGGGCGAGAGCGATGCCAGCGGCTGAAGGCCGCGTGCGACAATCCGCTCTCGTTCCGCCACCGCTTCAATCATTCGCAGGAGTTGCGCCGATGAGCCGCCAGAGCTTCCACACCGACCGCGCCCCACAGGCGATCGGCACCTACTCGCAGGCCGTACGCGCCGGCGATACCGTCTATCTCTCGGGCCAGATCCCCTTCGATCCCGCCACCATGCAGCTGGTCGCGGGCGACATGGAGACGCAGGCGCGCCGCGTGTTCGACAACCTCAAAGCCGTGGCGGAAGCGGCCGGCGGCTCGCTCGACCGGGCGGTCAAGGTCACCATCTTCCTCACCGATCTCGCCCACTTCGTCAAGGTCAACGAGGTCATGGCGACCTACTTCGCCAAGCCCTACCCGGCGCGCTCCACCGTCGGCGTCGCCCAGCTGCCGCGCGGCGCGCAGATCGAGGTCGAGTGCGTGCTGCACCTGGGCTGACCGACGCGACGCAGCGTCCCGATCCTGCGGCGCCGTGCGCGGATGCCGGCAGCCGCCCGGTGACGGCGCTGCGCGGCGTCGGTGCGGCGCTCGCCGCGCGCCTCGAGCGGCTCGGCGTGCACCGCATCGCCGATCTGCTCTTTCTCCTGCCGCTGCGCTACGAGGACCGTACCCGCGTCACCGCGATCGGCGCGCTCACCCCCGGCACGCGCGCCGCGGTCGAGGGCGAGGTGCAGCTCACCGAGGTCGCCTACCGCCGCCGCCGGCAACTCCTGACGCGCCTCGCCGACGGCTCCGGCTTCCTCACGCTGCGCTTCTTCTATTTCTCAGGCAGCCAGCAACGCAACCTCGCGCGCGGCACCCGGCTGCGCGCCTTCGGCGAGGTGCGCCGCGGGCCGCTCGGCCTCGAGATCGTCCACCCGGAGTACCGGCGCCTGAGCGAGGCCGCCGCGCCGCTCGAGGAGACCCTGACGCCGATCTATCCGCTCACCGAGGGCGTGCCGCAGGCGCGACTGCGGGGCCTCATCTCCCAGGCGCTCGAGGTGCTCGCTCACGGCGGCCTCGCCGATCTCATTCCGCCGCACGCCGGGCTGCCCGCGGGCCTCCCGGCGCTGCACGAGGCGCTCGTGTACCTGCACCACCCGCCGCGCGGCGCGCAGCTCGCCGAGCTCGCCGCCGGACGCCACCCGGCGCAGCGCCGTCTCGCCTTCGAGGAGCTGCTCGCCCACACCCTCGCGCTGCGCGTGCGCAAGCGCGCGTTGAAGAGCGATCCGGCCTGGAGACTGGATGACGGCGGGCTCGCGCGCCGCCTGATCGGCTCACTCCCCTTCTCGCTGACCCGCGCCCAGGCGCGGGCGCTCGCCGAGGTCGAGGCGGATCTCGCCACCGGCGTGCCGATGGTGCGGCTGCTGCAGGGCGACGTCGGCTGCGGCAAGACCGTGGTGGCCGCGGCCGCCGCGGCGCGTGCCGCGGGGATGGGCAAGCAGGCGGCGCTCATGGCGCCGACGGAGCTGCTCGCCGAGCAGCACGGGCGCAACTTCGCCGAGTGGTTCCATCCGCTCGGGCTCCCGGTGGCGCGGCTCTCCGGCGGTCAGCCGGCGCGCACCCGCCGCAGCGCGCTCGCCGGACTCGCCTCGGGCGAGATCCGCATCGTGGTGGGCACGCACGCCCTCTTCCAGGAGGGCATCGCGTTCGCCGACCTCGCTCTCGTCATCGTCGACGAGCAGCATCGCTTCGGCGTGCAGCAGCGCCTGCAGCTCGCGGAGAAGGGCGCAAGGCGCCGGCAAGCTTCCGCACCAGCTCATCATGACGGCGACTCCGATCCCGCGCACGCTGGCCATGACCGCCTACGCCGACCTCGATATCTCCGTCATCGACGAGCTGCCGCCGGGTCGCACGCCGGTGCAGACCGTGGTGCTGCCCGAGGAGCGGCGCGCGGAAGTGGTGGCGCGCATCGTCGCCGCCTGCCGCTCCGGCCGGCAGGTGTACTGGGTGTGCCCGCTGATCGATGAGTCCGACGAGCTGCGCGCCCAGGCGGCGGAGGAGACCGCCGCGGCGCTGGCCGAGGCGCTGCCGGAGGTGCGCGTCGGGCTGGTGCACGGACGCATGCCGCCGAAATCGAAAGACCAGGCGATGCTCGCCTTCAAGGCGGGCAGGATCCAGCTGCTGGTGGCGACCACGGTCATCGAGGTCGGCGTCGACGTGCCGAACGCGACGCTGATGGTGATCGAGAACGCCGAGCGCATGGGGCTCGCGCAGCTGCACCAGCTGCGCGGGCGCGTCGGCCGGGGCCTCGCGGCGAGCAGCTGCGTACTGCTCTACCGCGCGCCGCTTTCGGAGCTGGCGCGCGCGCGGCTCCAGGCGATCCGCGACACCAGCGGATGGCTTCGAGATCGCGCGCCGCGACCTCGAGCTGCGCGGCCCCGGCGAGCTGCTCGGCACGCGCCAGACCGGGCTCGCGCAGCTGCGGGTCGCGGATCTGATGCGCGATGCGGACCTCTTGCCGCGCGTGCAGGCGGCGGCCGAGCGGCTCGAGTCCGATGCCGGGCGCAGCGCCGCCCTGACGCTGCGCTGGATCGGCGGCGACGAGCGTTACGGGCGCGTCGGCTAACATACCGCTGCCCATGTCAGCCGCCGCACCCGAGCTGCCCGCACCGCCGCCCGCGCCTGCCGCGCCGCCGCCCGCGCCTGCCGCGCCGCCGCGCTTTCCCGAGGCGCCGTTCTCCTGGCGGCTCGGGCGGCGCCTCACCCAATACGGCCGCCTCATGCGGCTCGATCGCCCGGTGGGGACCTGGCTCCTCCTGTGGCCGGCGCTCTGGGCGCTGTGGATCGCGGGCGCCGGGCACCCGAAACCGAAGGTGCTGGTGGTGTTCGTGCTCGGCGTCGCGGTGATGCGCGCCGCCGGCTGCGTCATCAACGACTTCGCCGACCGCAATATCGACCCCTACGTGCGCCGCACGCGCGACCGGCCGCTCGCCGCGCGGCTCGTCTCCCCGACCGAGGCGCTGGTGCTGTTCGTGCTCTTGATCGGCGCAGCCCTCGCACTCGTCACGCGGCTCGACGAGTTCACCGTGAAGCTCGCCGTCATCGGCGGAGTGCTCACCGTCTCCTACCCGTTCGTGAAGCGCTTCTTCCCCATCCCGCAGCTCTACCTCGGCATCTGCTTCGGCGGCTGGAGCGTGCTGATGGCGTTCGCGGCGCAGACCGGCGCGCTGCCGCGCGTCGCCTGGGTGCTGTACTTCGCCGCCGTCATCTGGGCGTCGATGTACGACACCATCTACGCCATGATCGACCGCGAGGACGACCTCAGGATCGGGGTGAAGTCGAGCGCCATCCTGTTCGCCGACATGGACAAGCTCCTGATCGGCGTGATGCAGGCCATGATGCTGTACGCGCTCTACCTCGTGGAGCACGACATGCACTTCGGCCACTGGTACCGCGCCGGCATCGTGGCGGCGGGGGTGCTGTTCCTGTGGCAGCAGTGGCTGATCCGCCGCCGCGACCCGGCGGCCTGCCTGCGTGCCTTCCTCAACAATCAGTACGTCGGCCTCGCGATCTTCGCCGGCATCCTGCTGCAATACGTCTACAAGAGCTGAAAGGCGCCACCGTGCCCATGAAGAACCAGTCGTTTCCCGTGCGTCTCGGCTTTGCGCTGCGCGGCTTTGGGCTCGCGCTGCGCAGCGAGCGCAGCGTCCAGGTGCAGGTCGTGGCCGCGGTCGTCGTGCTGCTCGCGCTGCTGAAGCTGCGCCCGTCGTGGGGCTGGTGGGCGCTGTGCGGGCTCGCGAGCGCCGGGGTGATCGCCGCCGAGCTCATGAACACCGCCATCGAGAAGCTGGCCGATCACCTGCACCCCGACCTGCACCCGAGCATCCGCCTGGTGAAGGACTGCGCCGCCGCCGCGGTGCTCGTCGCGGTGCTGGGCGCGCTCGGGGTGGCGTTCGCGCTCGCGGTGGAGACGCTGCGACACCGGCTGTAGGCGCGCCGGCGCAATTGTCGACTTCGCGGAGCGTGTTGCGTTGACACGAGACGGCGCCCTCGGGCATGGTCGGGCCATGACGCAGCCCACACCCGAGCCGGTCCGCCACGACTGGACGCCGGGCGAGGTCGAGGCGCTGTTCGCGCTGCCCTTCATGGACCTCATGTTCCGCGCCCAGGGCGTGCACCGCGCCTTCCACGCGCCGAACACGGTGCAGCTCTCGACGCTGCTGTCCATCAAGACCGGCGCCTGCCCCGAGGACTGCGCCTACTGCCCGCAGAGCGTGCACTACGAGACGGGTCTCGAGCGCGAGACGCTGCTCGAAGTGACGCAGGTGCGCGCGGCGGCCGAACGGGCCCGCGCGGCGGGGGCGACCCGCTTCTGCATGGGCGCCGCCTGGCGCCAACCGAGGGCGCGCGACCTCAAGGTCGTCGCCGCCATGATCCGCGAGGTGCGCGCCCTGGGGCTCGAGAGCTGCGCGACGCTCGGCATGCTGAGCCCGGCGCAGGCCGCGGAGCTCAAAAGTGCCGGCCTCGACTACTACAACCACAACCTCGACACCTCGGAGGAGTTCTACGGCGAGATCATCACCACCCGCAGCTACCAGGAGCGGCTCGACACGCTCGCCGCGGTGCGCGCCGCCGGCATCCACGTCTGCTGCGGCGGCATCCTCGGCATGGGCGAATCGGTCACCGACCGCGCCGCGCTCCTGCGCACCCTCGCGAACCTCCCCGAGCATCCCGAGAGTGTGCCCATCAATCGCCTGGTGAAGGTCCCGGGCACGCCGCTCGCGGATGCACCGGACGTCGACCCGTTCGACTTCGTGCGCGCCATCGCGGTGGCGCGCGTGCTTCTGCCGCGCGCGCACGTGCGGCTCTCCGCGGGCCGCGAGGCGATGTCGGACGAGCTGCAGGCGCTTTGCCTCATGGCCGGCGCGAACTCGATCTTCTACGGCGAGCGGCTCCTCACCACCGGCAACCCGGACGTCGAGCGCGACCGGCTGCTGCTCGCACGCCTCAAGATGCATGCCGAAGCCGCGCCCGCCGCGCCGCCGCTGAGCGCCGCCGGCGGCAGGGCACTCGGGGACGCGGACCGTGAAGCGGGCCACGCACGCGCTTGAGGCCGAGCTGGCGCGGCTCGAGGCGGCGCAGCTGCGCCGCCGCCGCATCACGGCCGAAGCCTTCGCCGAGCCCGGGTCGCGCGCGCTGCTGCGCGTGCGGGGACGAACCCTCGTCGACTTCAGCAGCAACGACTACCTGGGGCTGGCGCGCCATCCGGCGCTGACGGACGCCATGCGCGCCTCGGCCGCCGCCGCGGGCGCGGGCAGCGCCGCCTCGCACCTCGTCACGGGGCACGGCGCCGAGCACGCGCAGCTCGAGGAGGAGCTCGCCGCGTTCACGGGCCGCGAGCGCGCCTTGCTCTTCTCCACGGGCTACATGGCGAACCTCGCGGTTCTCGGCGCCCTCGCCGGGCGCGGCGAACGGCTGCTGCTCGATCGCCTGAGCCACGCCTCGCTCATCGACGGCGCGCGGCTCTCGGGGGCCGAGGTGAAGCGTTACCCGCATGCGGACGCGGCGGCCGCCGCGCGTTTGCTCGGCGAGGACCCGCAGCGCACCGCGCTCATCGCCACCGACGGCGTCTTCAGCATGGACGGCGATCTGGCGCCGCTCCCCGAGCTCGCGCCGCTCGCGCGGCGCGCCGGCGCCTGGCTGGTGGTCGACGATGCGCACGGGCTCGGGGTCGTGGGCGCGAGCGGGCGCGGCACGCTCGAGGAGCAGGGGATGGGGAGCGAGGCGGTCCCCGTGCTGATCGGCACGCTCGGCAAGGCCTTCGGCTCCTTCGGGGCGTTCGTGGCGGGCGAGGCCGCGCTCATCGACTTTCTGGTGCAGAAGGCGCGCTCCTACATCTACACGACCGCACTCCCACAGCCGGTGGCGGCAGCGAGCCGCGCGGCGCTCAGGCTCGCGCGGACCGAGGGCTGGCGCCGCACCCATCTCGCGGCCCTGATCGAGCGCTTCCGCCGCCGGGCACTTGCGGCCGGCGTGCCGCTCGCCGCCTCGCGCACCCCCATCCAGCCGGTGGTGCTCGGGAGCGAGGCGGCGGCGCTCGGCGCGCAGCGCGCGCTCGAGGGAGCGGGCTTGTGCGTGGTCGCGATCCGTCCGCCGTCGGTGCCACCGGGGAGCGCACGGCTGCGCGTCACGCTCACGGCCGCGCACACCGAGGCGCAGGTCGATCAGCTGAGCGATGCGCTCGGTGACGCCTGTGCGCAGTTCGCCGCGCCGGGGGCCGCGTGAGCGCCCTGCATGCCGAGGTCACGGGGCAGGGGCGGCGCGATCTGGTGCTGCTGCACGGCTGGGGCATGAACCTCAGGGTGTGGGACGCCCTGGCGGCGGCGCTCGCGCGGCGCTTCCGCGTGATCGCCATCGATCTGCCGGGGCACGGCGCGAGCGACTGGGACTCGACCGCGCCACATCCCGCCGCGCAGGTCTTCCGCGTGCACGAGACGCTCGCCCCGCTCACCACGCGCTATCACCTCCTCGGCTGGTCGCTCGGCGGCCAGTTCGCGCTCGATCTCGCCGCCGCGCTCCCGGCCGCCATCGAGCGCCTGGTGCTGGTCGCGACCACGCCGCGATTCCTCGCAGGCCCCGACTGGCGTTTCGGACTCAAGGCCGCCGCGCTCGACAAGCTCGCCGCCGAGGTCGGTGCCGATCCCGCACAGGCGGTGAACGGCTTCCTCAAGCTGCAGCTGCGCGGCCTCGCGCCGCGCACCGCCGCCCGCGTACGCGGGCAGCTGCACGAGGCACTCGCACGCGGCGGCGCGGCGCGTGCCGAGGCGCTCGCCTGGGGCCTCGAGCGGCTGCGCGTCGGCGATCTGCGCGCCCAGCTGGCCCAGGTGAACAAGCCCGCGCTGGTGATCGCAGGGCGCGACGACCGGATCACGCCGCCCGCGGCCTCGCGCGCCCTCGCCGCGGCTTTACCCAAGGGCCGCTACCACTCACTCGCCGGCGCCGGGCACGTCCCTTTCCTCTCGCACCCGGAAGCGTTCGCCAGGCTGCTGCGCGGATTCCTGCGTGGCTGAGAGCGAGGAGCCCTTCCGGCTCGACCGCTCGCGGCTGCGCGCCTCGTTCGACCGCGCGAGCGGCAGCTACGAGGCCGCGGCGGCACTGCAGGCGCGCGTCGCGCAGGAGCTGCTCGAGCGCCTCGCCGCCTTCGAGTTCGAGCCGCGCGTGGTGCTCGACCTGGGTAGCGGCACCGGCCGCGTGACGCGCGCCCTCAAGCGCCGGTACCGCCGCGCGCTCGTGATCGCACTCGACATCGCCCCGGGGATGCTGCGCGAGGCGCAGCGCCACCAGGGACTGCTGCGGCGCTTCGCACGCGTGTGCGCCGACGCGCAGCGCCTGCCGCTCGCGGACGCGAGCGTCGACCTGGTGTTCTCGAGCCTGATGCTGCAGTGGTGCGAGCCGCTCGCGCAGGCGCTCGGCGAAGTGCGCCGGGTGCTGCGGCCGACCGGCTTCTTCGCCTTCAGCACCCTGGGTCCCGACACACTGCATGAGCTGCGCGCCGCGTGGGCCGCGGTCGACGGGCTCACCCACGTGAACCGCTTTCTCGACATGCACGACGTCGGCGACGCGCTCGCCCGCGCGGGGCTCACGGAGCCGGTGCTCGACGTCGACCGGCTCTCACTCGCCTACCCGGACCCGCTGGCCCTCATGCGCGACCTGAAGGCGATCGGCGCGCATAACGTCACCGCCGGGAGGCCGCGCACGCTCCTCGGCCGTGAGCGGCTCGCGCGCCTCAATGCGGCCTACGAGCCCTTCCGGCAGGGCGAGCGCCTGCCCGCGACCTACGAGGTCATTTATGGCGCCTGCTGGGGCACGGCGGGCGCGCGCGCGCTCCCGGGGCACACGGCCGCCGAGGTGCACATCGCGCCCGGCGAGATCCGCCGCCCCGCGTTGCGTCCTTAAGTGAGTACGCGCGGCCTTTTCGTCACGGGCACCGACACCGGCGTCGGCAAGACGGTGATTGCGTGCGCGCTGGTGCGCAGCCTCGCCGCCCGCGGCGAACGGGTCGGCGTCATGAAGCCGATTGCTTCCGGTGCGGTGCGCACCCGCGAGGGACTGCGGAATGAGGACGCGCTGGCGCTCATGGAGGCGGCCAATGTCGCGCTCCCCTACCCCCGCGTGAACCCGTACTGCTTCGAGCCGCCCATTTCGCCGCATATCGCTGCAAAAGAGGCCATGATCGATATAAATTTAAGCACGATAGGAGCAGAATACGCGGCGATCCAGGCCGTTTCCGACCGGGTGATCGTCGAGGGGGCAGGCGGGTGGCTCGCGCCCATCGGCGAGCGCGACAGCATGGCGGATCTCGCCCGCGCGCTTAAGGCGCCCGCGCTCCTGGTCGTGGGGCTGCGTCTCGGGTGCCTGAGCCACGCCGAGCTCAGCTACCGCGCCATCGGGTCCTGCGGGGTCCCTTTCGCGGGCTGGATCGCCAACGCGCTCAGCGTCCCGCTGGAGCGCGAGGCGGAGAATCTCGCGACGCTCGAGCGGCGCCTCGGCGCCGCGCCGCTCGCCGTGGTGCGCCACGCGCCCGCGCTCACCCGCACGCTCACGCTCGATGCGGCGGCGGCCCGGCTCGCGGCCCACCCTTGAGCGCGCGGCGCCGCCGCGCACGCGGCGAAAACCCCGCAAATTCCCGCGCGATTTGAATCGCTGCCGCTGCGCGCTACCATCGGCTCACCGCCATGGATGTCGCGCCGCTCTCGATCGAGATCCGCCCCAACTGCTCTCTCACCGTGCGCAGCGCCCGGGTGTTCTTCGTGAGCGCCTGCCTCATCCCGTTCGGCTGCGGCGGACTGCTCGCGTACAAGGGCTTCTGGCCGATCCTGCCGTTCGCGGGGCTCGAGATGGCGCTGCTCGCCTGGGCGCTCAAAGTCTCGCTCGAGCGGCGTTTCCACTCCCAGACCATCACGGTGACGGACGCCGACGTGGCGGTCGAATCGCGCCAGCGCCACGGCCGCGACCGGGTCGTGTTCCCGCGGCATTGGGCGCAGGTTAAACTTCGCCGCCCCGCCGCAAGCCTGCACCCGAGCCGGCTCACCATCGAGTCGCACGGGCGCCAATGCGAGCTGGGCAGCTTTCTGACCGAAGAGGAGCGACGCGGACTGGCCGTGCGCTTGTCCAGGGTCATCGGCCGCGTCAACGAGTCGCCATCCTGGCGGTGAGGGCGCGGGGGCAAGGGAAGGTCAGGGAACTCCGGTTTTTTCGCGTCGCGTCCGTCGGTTATGGGCGCGCGCTGTAAGGCAGAAGAATGACGATGCGCAAACAGCTCGCCCGACTGGTCCTGTCAGCCGCCGCCGCCGCACTGGCGCTGCCGGCCGCCGCCGCCGAGGAGTCGGGCTGGGCGCAGTTGAACCTCCCCCAGGGCGTCACCGACATCAGTCGCAAGATCTATGCCCTGCACATGGAGATCTTCTGGGTGTGCGTGTGGATCGGCGTCGTGGTGTTCGGCGCCATGATCTACTCGATCATCAGGTTCCGTAAATCCAAGGGCGCCGTGCCCGACACCGGCATGGTGCACAACACCCGGGTCGAGGTCGTCTGGACCGTCATTCCCGTGATCATCCTGGTCGCCATGGCGGTGCCGGCGGCGCGCACCCTGGTGGAGATCGAGGACACGACCAAGACCGGACTCACCATCAAGGTCACGGGCTTCCAGTGGGGCTGGGAATACGAATACCTCGACGACGGCGTGACCTACTACTCGCACCTCGACCGCCTCAGCGATGCGGCGCGCGAGCTCGGCTCGGGGATCGACCCGGCGAGCGTGCCGCATTACCTCCTGAACGTCGACCGCCCGCTGGTGGTGCCGAACGGCGTCAAGGTGCGCCTGCTCATCACCGGCGCCGACGTCATCCACTCCTGGTGGGTGAAGGATCTCGGCGTGAAGAAGGACGCGATCCCGGGCTTCATCAACGAGGCCTGGTTCAAGGTCGACGACACCTTCACCGGCATGCTGCGCGGCAACTGCGCCGAGCTCTGCGGCCGCGATCACGGCTTCATGCCGATCGTGGTCGACGTGCGCTCCAAGGCCGATTTCGATACCTGGCTGAAGAACACCGCGGCCGAGCAGAAACAGGCCGCCGCACCCGCCGCGACTCCGGCCGCCACGACGCCGGCATCCGCGGGCTGATTTACACAAGGAACTCTCCGACATGGCCGAGCATCACGCCCACGCCGCCGCCCCCCACGACGACCACGATCACAAGCCGCACGGCTGGCGTCGCTGGGTCTACGCGACCAACCACAAGGACATCGGCACGATGTACCTGATCTTCGCCTGCACGATGTTCTTCATCGGCGGCGGCGCGGCGATGCTGATCCGGCTCGAGCTGTTCCAGCCGGGGCTGCAGTTCTTCGATCCGCAGTTCTTCAACTCCCTCACCACCATGCACGCCCTCATCATGATCTTCGGCGCGATCATGCCGGCGTGGACGGGACTGGCGAACTGGATGATCCCGATGCAGGTGGGCGCGCCCGACATGGCGCTGCCGCGCCTCAACAACTTCAGCTTCTGGATCCTGCCGTTCGCGTTCACGCTGCTGCATCTCCTCGTTCTTCGTGCCGGGCGGCGCGCCGGCCGGCGGCTGGACCATGTACCCGCCGCTGGTGCTGCAGACCGGCGCCTCCTTCCCGATGCTGATCTTCGCGGTGCACCTGATGGGCGTCTCCTCGATCCTCGGCGCCATCAACGTCGTGGTCACCATCATGAACATGCGCGCGCCGGGGATGACGCTGCTGCGGATGCCGCTGTTCGTATGGACCTGGCTGATCACCGCGTACCTGCTGATCGCGGTGATGCCGGTGCTCGCGGGCGCCGTGACGATGCTGCTCACCGACCACTTCTTCGGCACCACCTTCTTCACCGCCGCCGGCGGCGGTGACCCGGTGATGTTCCAGCACATCTTCTGGTTCTTCGGGCACCCGGAGGTCTACATCCTGATCCTGCCGGCCTTCGGCATCGTCTCGGAGATCATCCCGACCTTCTCGCGCAAGCCGCTGTTCGGCTACGAGGCGATGGTGTACGCCGTGGCCTCGATCGCCTTCCTGTCGTTCATCGTGTGGGCGCACCACATGTTCACCGTCGGCATGCCGCTCGCGGCGCAGCTGTTCTTCATGCTCTCGACCATGCTGATCGCGATCCCGACCGGCGTGAAGGTGTTCAACTGGACCGCCACCATGTGGCGCGGCTCGCTCACGTTCGAGCCGCCGATGCTGTTCGCGCTGGCGTTCCTGTTCCTGTTCACCATCGGCGGCTTCTCGGGGCTGATGCTCGCGATGGTGCCGGCCGACTACCAGTACCAGGACACCTATTTCGTGGTGGCGCACTTCCATTACGTGCTGGTGCCCGGGCGCGATCTTCGCGCATCATGGCCGGCGGTGTACTACTGGCTGCCGAAGTGGACCGGCAGCATGTACGACCTGAAGCTCGCCACCTGGCACTTCTGGCTGTCGGCCATCTTCGTGAACGTGCTGTTCTTCCCGCAGCACTTCCTGGGGCTGGCCGGCATGCCGCGCCGCATCCCCGACTACGCCGTGCAGTTCACCGACTGGAACATGGTCTCCTCCATCGGCGGCTTCGCCTTCGGCCTGTCGCAGCTGCTTGTTCCCGTACGTCATCATCAAATGCATCCGCGGCGGGCCAGCCGATCGGCAACCGCGCCTGGGAAGGCGCCCACGGCCTCGAGTGGGAGCTGCCCTCGCCGCCGCCGTACCACTCCTGGACCGACGCCGCCGTCGGCGGCGGTCATCGCCCGCGGAGCGGCGCACTGATGCACGCACTCCCCGACGCGCTCGATGAGGCGCAGCGGCGCCGGCGGGTGCGCCGCAGCGCCCTCTTCTTCGCCCTGGTCGCCGCGGCGTTCTACGTCGGCTTCATCGTCATGATGGTGGAGCGCGGCAGCAAATGAGCGACCCGCGCGACCGCGAGAACCGCGTGATGAGCTGGAAGCTCGGCGCCATCGCGCTCGGCGCCTTCGGGTTCGGCTTCGCGCTGGTGCCGCTCTACCGCATGCTGTGCGCGGTCACCGGCTACGGCGACCAGCGCAAGCTCGCTCGAGCGCGCCACTGCCATCGAGCACCCGGACCCGAACCGCACCGTGACGGTGCGAGTTCCTGACCGGCGTCGCGAGCGCCGGCAGCTGGGACTTCCGCCCCGAGGTGCGCCGCATGCAGGTGCACCCGGGCGAGCTCTACACGGCCGAGTTCTTCGCCCACAACCTCACCGGGCACGACTCCACCGCGCAGGCAGTGCCCAACATCTCGCCAAGCGAGGTGGCGGCCTACTTCCACAAGACCGAATGCTTCTGCTTCTCGCCGCAGCACTTCGCGCTCAACGAGGGCCGCGACATGCCGGTGCGCTTCATCGTCGATCCCGCGCTCCCGAGCCACATCGACACGATCACCCTCGCCTACACCTTCTACGACGAGTCGTCGCGGGTCACGCAACGGTAAGCCACGAGAAAGCCAACGCAATGACGGACGCACACGCGCAAGACGCCAAGCAGTACTACGTCCCGCACCACAGCCCGTGGCCGATCTTCGGCTCGGTCACGCTGTTCACGGTGATGCTGGGCGCGATCAGCTATCTCAACGACTGGGTCGGCGGCTGGGTGTTCATCCCCGGCGCGGTGCTGCTCGCGAGCCTGTTCTTCCGCTGGTTCCACACGGTGATCGACGAGAACACCGCGCGGCATCTACAACCTGCAGGTCGACCGCTCGTTCCGCATGGGAATGATGTGGTTCATCTTCTCGGAGGTGATGTTCTTCGCGCGCCTTCTTCGGCGCGCTGTTCTACGCGCGCGTGCTCTCGGTGCCGTGGCTCGGCGGCGAGGGCGTCAAGGTGTTCACCAACTACATCCTCTGGCCGCACTTCGAGCCCGCCTGGCCGACCAACGGGCCCGGGCACGTCGGCGGGCGCGCCGACTCGACCTTCAACGTGATGAACCCGCTCGGCATCCCGGCGCTCAACACCGCGATCCTGCTCACCAGCGGCCTCACCGTCACCATCGCGCACCACGCGCTGCGCGCCGGGCAGCGCGGCAAGCTCGCGCTGTTCCTCGGGCTCACCTTCCTCCTCGGCTTCACCTTCGTCGGCTTCCAGGCGCACGAGTACGGCGAGGCTTACCGCGACATGGGCCTGCGACTCTCGACCGGCATCTACGGCTCGACATTCTTCATGCTGACGGGCTTCCACGGCCTGCACGTCACCATCGGCGCCATCATGCTGACGGTGATCTGGCTGCGGGTGATGCGCGGGCACTTCACGCCGCAGCGCCACTTCGCCTTCGAGGCGGTGGCCTGGTACTGGCACTTCGTCGACGTGGTGTGGCTCGGCCTGTACGTGTTCGTCTACTGGCTATAGTCGCTTTGGAAAAATCGCCTGCGGCGATTTTGCCGGGCATCGACTTCGTAGCCGGAGCTAGTGATGCGGTGCGCCGGGCAGCAGCCCGTGAGGCGAGATGAGCCCGAAGTGCCAGGCGATCATGAGCAGCACGAACAGCGCCAGCGAGATCGCGATGCGCACCGTGAGCGCACGCGCGAGCTTGCGCGAGTCCTCCTCGCCCCGGCCGCGCGCGAGGTGAAACAGCCCCGAGCCGAGGCTCAGCACCACGGCCGCCAGCGCGCACACGATGAGGAGTCCAACGAGCGAATCCATGAGGGCGGGGAGTGTAGCGCGGACGGTCGCGGCGGCGCTCGCCACGCTCGGCGCCTGCGCGTTGTGCGTGCGCCTGGGTGTGTGGCAGTGGCACCGCTGGCTCGAGGCGGATGCCGCCTGGGCGCGCTTCGCGCGCGGCGCGGATGCGGTGCAGCCGCTCGGCGCGCGCGCGCTCACCGACGTGCCGCTCTACCAGCGCGTCAGCCTCGCGGGGCGCCTCGACGGCGCGCATCAGTTCCTCCTCGACAACCGCAGCTTCCACGGCCGTCCGGGCTACGAGGTGCTGACACCGCTCACGCGCGACGGCGCGGTGACGCTGCTCGTCGACCGCGGCTGGGTGCCCTTCACCGGCTCGCGCGCGCGCCTGCCGGACGTGTCCCTCGCGCCGAGTGCGCCGCTCGACTTGAGCGGCCGGGTCGGGGCCCTGCCGAGCCCCGGGCTCGCGAGCGGCCGGGCCGCACCGGCACCCACCGATCCCTGGCCGAAGGTCACGAGCTTCCCGACGCCCGCCGAGCTCACCGCCGCCTTCGGCGCGCCGCTCGAGGCGCGCATCCTGCTGCTCGACCCGGCGGCGCCGGCGGGCCTGATGCGCGACTGGCAGCCCCCAGGTCTCTCCCCGCTCCGTCACCTGTCGTACGCGATCCAGTGGTGGTGCTTCGCCGCGCTCACGCTCGTCCTCTGGGCGGTGCTCGGCGTGCGGCGTCTGCGCGCCGCACGCGCACGGCCGTGAAGCGGGGCACCCCATGAGCGCACCGGCCCCCGAGTCCGCGCTCGTGCGCAGCCGGAACCTGCGCACCGTGGGCGCACTCGGCGCGCTCTTCCTGCTGCCGCTGGCGCTCGCCTTCTACACCTACTACGCCACCGACTGGCGGCCGGTGGGCCGCGTCAATCACGGCACCTTGATCAGCCCGGCGCGACCGCTGCCCGCGGTGGCGCTGCCGCGCGCGCCGGGGAGCGACGGGGCGGCCCCCGCGACGCTGCGGGGCCGCTGGACGCTGGTGTACCTGGGCGACGGTGCCTGCGATGCCGACTGCCGCGGCGCGCTCCTCGTGATGCGCCAGACGCGCCTCGCGCTCAACAACGACATGACGCGGGTGGCGCGCGTGTTGCTCGTCACCGGCGGCTGCTGCGCGGACTCAGCGGGCGCCGTCGAGGCGGGAGTCGCGGTACTCGATGCGAGCGGCGGCGCCGCCGCGCCGCTGCGCGCGCAATTCCCGGCGGCCGAGCGTGCGCATTCCATCTACGTGGTCGACCCGCTCGGCAACCTCATGATGAGCTACGATGCGCGCCTCGATCCGCACGGCCTGCTCGAAGACCTGCGCAAGCTCCTGCGGCTCTCCCACATCGGCTGACGGCGCGAGGATGGCAATCACATGAAGCCGGTCGGGCGCTGGATGCGTCGCCTCGCGCTCTGCGGAGTGCTGCTGTGCTTCGGCGTGGTGGTGCTCGGCGCCTACGTGCGCCTCTCGGACGCCGGCCTCGGCTGCCCCGACTGGCCCGGCTGCTACGGCCACCTCACCCCGAGCGGCGCGGCTCACGATGCGGCGCGCAGCGCCTACGCCGCCCGTCCGCTCGAGCCCGGCAAGGCGTGGCGCGAGATGCTGCACCGCTACGCGGCCGGCACGCTCGCGCTGGTGATCGTCGCCATCGCGGTGCTCGCCGTCCGCGCGCGCCGCGCGCGCCTCGCCAATCTGCCGCTCGCGCTCACACTGCTCGCGGTGGTCATCGTGCAGGCGCTCCTCGGCATGCTCACCGTCACCTGGCAGCTGACGCCGCTCATCGTGACGCTGCACCTGCTGCTCGGCCTCACGACGCTCGGGCTCCTGTGGTGGCTGACGCTCTCGCTCCCGACCAGCTCCTGGGGCGCGAGCTCGCTCGGTGGCGCGGGTCGCTCGCTGCGTGGCGGTGCCGCCTACATCGCGAGCGCGCACCACCTGGCGATCCTCGGGTTGGTGGCGCTCGCCGTGCAGATCGCGCTCGGCGGCTGGACCAGCAGCAACTACGCCGACATCGCCTGTCCCGACTTCCCCACCTGCCAGCGCGCCTGGTGGCCGCCGAGCGATTTCCGCGACGCGTTCGTGCTCTGGCACGGCGCCAACCTCAACTACGAGGGCGGCTTGCTCGGACCCGCCGCGCGCATCGCCATCCATCTCACCCACCGCGTGGGAGCCCTGGTCGCGGCCGCGGCGCTCACGCTCGCCGCGGTGTTCACGCTGCGGCAGCGGGGACTCTCGGGGGCCCGCAGCCGCGCCTGGGCGGTGCTCGGGGCGCTCGGGCTGCAGCTGATCCTCGGGGTATCGATGGTGGTACGGGGCTTCCCGCTGTGGCTCGCCACCGCGCACACCGCCGGCGCCGCGCTGCTGCTGCTCGCGGTGCTCGCGCTGGTGCGCTATCTCAGCACCCGCTAGGGCGGCCAGGCGCGCACGTGGCGATCACCCCCGAGGTCACGAGGCACGCGCCTCCCGTGTGGCGGCGCTACCTCGAGCTCACGAAACCCAAGGTGGTCGCGCTCATCACCTTCACCGCGATCGTCGGCACGCTGCTCGCGAGCCCGGGACTGCCGCCGCTCGAGCCGCTCCTGATCGGCAACTTAGGCATTGCGCTCGCGGCCGCCTGCGCCGCCACCATCAACCACGTGCTCGACCGGCGGATCGACGCGCAGATGGCGCGCACCCGCGCACGACCGCTGCCCACCGGGCAGCTCACCGAGCGCGCCGCACTGGTGTTCGCCGCGATCTTAGGCGTCACGGCGATGACGCTGCTCGCCTTCCTGGTGAATCTCCTCACCGCGCTGCTCACCTTCTGCTCGCTCATCGGCTACGCGGTGATCTACACGGTGTGGCTGAAGCGCGCCACCTCGCAGAACATCGTGATCGGCGGCGCCGCCGGCGCCGCACCGCCGGTGCTCGGCTGGACCGCGGTCACCGGCAGCGTCGACCCGAACGCGCTGCTGCTGTTCCTCATCATCTTCGTGTGGACGCCGCCGCACTTCTGGGCGCTGGCGATTGCGCGGCGCGAGGAGTACGCGCGCGCCGGCATCCCGATGCTGCCGGTGACCCACGGGGTCGAGTTCACGCGGCTGCAGGTGCTGCTCTACACCGTGCTCCTCACCGTGGTGACACTGCTGCCGTACCTCACGCGCATGAGCGGACTCGTCTATCTCGCCGCGGCGGTCGTTCTGGATACGGGCTTTCTCTATTACGCACTCGCCCTGAAGGTGAGCACGCGCGCGGAGCTGCCGATGCGGGTGTTCCGCTTCTCGGTCAACTACCTCATGTGGCTGTTCGCAGCGCTGCTGGTGGATCACTACCTGCCGGGGTTGCGTTGATTGGCCAGAATCGCAGGAAGCGATTCTGGCGGACACACTGCGTCGGCCGCCGGCAAAAAGCGTCGTTTTTGCCGGCTGCACTGCGTGCGGGGCGCGTCAGATCTCGCGGCTGAGGCGCAGCGCCCAGGAGTAGATCAGCTTGTCCTTCTGCAGCAGCGCGCCGTCGGTCGCATAGTGGTCGGCGTCGAGCTGACTCAGGTGCTCCGTGCCGTGGTAGCCCGAGGTCTCGCAGCCGAACAGCGACAGGATCGAGCGCTCGACGATCACGTAGGTGCCGGCGAGCTTGCCGAAGGTCTCGGTCTCGAAGGTCCACTTCATCGCGCTGGCGCCCTCGGCCGGGGGCTCGATCAGGTAGGCGTGCACGAACTCGACCGGCGGAGCCCCGAGCACCTTCAGTTTCCCGGAGAGCAGCCAGCACTGGTCGCGGTGCGCGATCTCGGTGCGGCCCACGGCCTCGAGCGCCTCCCCGTCCCCGCGCCAGAACGTTCCTGCTGCGATCCACACCGCGGGCTCGAACAGAAACGTATGCGTCATGCGCGCATTATGGCGCGGGCCGCGGCTTCGCGGTACGTTGCGGGCACGCCACGCCATTCGAGGGGAAAGGGCCGCTCATGCTGACGGAACGGATCTGGTCGGGGAACTCGCTGCGCAACTTTCATTACCTGGTGGCCTGCTCCGAGACCGGCGAGGCGCTCGCCATCGACCCGCTCGAGTGGCGCCTGGTGCTCGATGCGGCGCGGCAGCGCGGCTGGCAGATCACGCAGATCCTCAACACCCACGAGCATCAGGATCACACCGGCGGCAACGCCGCGCTCAAGGCCGAGACCGGCGCCAGAGTGCTGGCGCACGCGGGGGCGGCGGCGACCATCGGCGGCGTCGACCGGGGCCTCAACGCCGGCGACCGTATCCGCGTCGGGCGCACCGTGGAGCTCGAGTGCCTCGACACCCCCGGGCACACCATGACGCACGTGTGCCTGCTGTCGCGCGGCGCGCAGGCCGCGCTCTACTGCGGCGACACGCTCTTCAACGCCGGCGCCGGCAACTGTTACAACGGCGGCGACCCGCAGGCGCTCTACGGCACCTTCGTCACGCAGCTGGCGCAGCTCCCCGAGGCGACGCGCGTCTACCCGGGGCACGAGTATCTCGCGCGCAACCTCGAGTTCACGCTCGACCGCGAGCCCGCGAACCGCGACGCCGCGGCGCTGGTGGAGAGCGCCCGCACGCACGACCCGGCCGCGGCCCGCGTGACGACGCTCGGCGAGGAAAAGCGCATCAACACCTTCTTCCGCCTGCAGAACCCGCAGGTGATCGCGCGCCTGCGGGAAAAATTTCCCGACCTGCCCGAGCATCCGGATGCGCGCACCGTGTTCGTGCGGCTGCGCGAGCTGCGCAACCGCTGGTAGCCCCCTGAGGACCTGGCGCGCGCTCCTGGCGGTACTCGCGCTGCTGCTCACGGGCCTCGCCGCCCGCGACCGTTCCCGCTAGGCTTGAGTTCCCCGCACCCGCGCGAAGGGTCCGCATGGAATCCCAGTTCTACCGCCGCTGCTTCCTCCTCGTGGCCGTGGCTGTGCTGGCCTACGTGCTCTACCGGATCCTCGCGCCGCTGCGTGCCGAGATCGGCTGGGCCGCGGTGCTCGCATTCATCCTGCATCCGCTGCACGAGTGGCTCGGCGGGCGCTTGAAGGGCCGGCGCTCGCTCGCGGCCGGCATCCTCACCGGGCTGACCCCCTTCCTGGTGCTGGCGCCGCTCGCCATGCTGGGCGTCGCCTTCGCCGGCCAGGTGGCGCACCTGGTCGGCTACCTGCGCGGCAAGAGCCTGCTCTCCTGGACGGACCTGCTCGAGCGGCTGTCGACGCTGCCGCTGATCGGCGCGCCGGTGAGCTGGGCGCGCGACAACGCCGCGGTGAGTGCCGACCAGGTCGAGGGCTGGGTCAGCGACGGGGTGCAGACGGTGCTCAAGTCCGCGGCCACCATGGGGGGCGACCTCGCGCTCGGGATCTTCGGCACGCTGGTCGGCTTCTTCATGATGCTTTTCATGCTGTTCTTTTTCCTCCAGGACGGAGTCGCCATCCTCGCCTCCCTCGAGCGCCTCATCCCGATGGCGCGCGAGCCGCGCCGGCGGCTCCTCAACTACCTCGGGGACGTGACGCGCGCCGTGGTGTTCGGTTCGGTGTCGACCGCGCTCATCCAGGGAGCGATCGTCGGCGTCGGCTTCGCGATCGTGCGGCTGCCCGCGCCGCTGGTGTTCGGCGTGCTCGGGGCGCTCGCGGCCTTCCTGCCGTCGGGCTCGGCCATCGTGCTGATTCCCGCGGCGCTGTATCTCGCGGCCATCGGCCGCTGGGGCGCGGCGATCTTCATCGTGCTGTGCACGCTCGGGATGTGGGTCGCGGAGAACGTGCTGCGCCCGGTCCTCACCTCCAGGCACGCCGCGGTGTCGACGCTCGCCATTTTCATCGGCGCGATCGGCGGCGTGTCCGCGTACGGGATCCTGGGGCTGATCATAGGTCCGGTGCTGCTGAGTTTCGCCGTGGCGCTGGTGCGTTTTGCGCAGGAGACGCTCGCAACGGACGCCTGAGACTCGCAGGGGCTTTCCCGTAGAATGCGCGCCCTATGGATCTGTCCCCGATCCTGAATCCGCTGAACGACGCGCAGCGCGCCGCCGTCACCGCCCCGCCGGGGCCGGTGCTGGTGCTGGCCGGCGCCGGCAGCGGCAAGACGCGCGTGCTCATCCATCGCATCGCCTGGCTGATCCAGGCCGCAGGGCGCCTCGCCGCACAGCATCCTCGCCGTCACCTTCACCAACAAGGCCGCCGGCGAGATGCGCGCGCGCATCGAGCGGCTGCTGGGCATTCCCGGCGCGGCGCTGTGGATCGGCACCTTCCACGGCATCGCGCATCGGCTGCTGCGCCTGCACTGGCGCGAGGCCGGCCTGCCGCAGGGCTTCCAGATCCTCGACTCCGAGGACCAGCAGCGCCTCATCAAGAAAGTGATCAAGGCGCCAGGAGCTCGACGAGACGCGCTGGGTGCCGCGCGAGGTGCAGTGGTTCATCAACTCGCAACAAGGACGAGGGCCGCCGGCCCGCAGCAGCTCAAGGACGGCGACGATCCGACGCGCCGCCAGCTGATCGCGCTGTACGCGGCCTACGAGGAGGCCTGCGCGCGCACCGGCGTGGTCGATTTCGCCGAGCTGCTGCTGCGCGCCTTCGAGCTGTGGCGCGACAACGCCGGAGCTGCTCGCGCACTACCGCCGCGCGCTTCCGGCACGTGCTGGTGGACGAGTTCCAGGACACCAACGCCATCCAGTACGCCTGGATGCGGCTGCTCGGCCGGCACCGACGGCGCAGCCCGTTCGTGGTCGGCGACGACGACCAGTCGATCTACCGCTGGCGCGGCGCGCGCGTCGAGAACCTGCAGCAGTTCCGCCGCGACTTTCCCGGACGCGCAGCTGTTCCGGCTCGAGCAGAACTACCGCTCGACCGGCACCATCCTCGAGGCCGCCAACGCGCTGATCGCGCACAACGCCGGCCGCCTCGGCAAGAAGCTGTGGACCGAGCGGCGCGCGCGGCGAGCCGATCCAGCTGTACGCCGCCTTCAACGAGCGCGACGAGGCGGAGTTCGTCGCTGCAGCCGCATCCGCGAGCTGGTCGCGCACGGCGGCTCAGCGCCGCGACGTCGCCATCCTGTACCGCTCGAACGCGCAGTCGCGCGTGTTCGAGGAGGCGTTCCTGTCCGGCGCGCATTCCCTACCGGGTCTACGGCGGCCTGCGCTTCTTCGAGCGCGCCGAGATCAAGGACGCGCTCGCCTACCTGCGCCTGATCGCCAACCGCGACGACGACGCCTCGTTCGAGCGCGTGGTGAACCTGCCGACGCGCGGCATCGGCGCCAAGAGCCTCGGACGCCTGCGCGAGACGCGCGCGCGGCGCCGGCAGCTCGCTGTGGGAGGCGGCGGCGGCGCCTGCATCGCGCGCCGGCGCAGCTCGGACCGCCAGGCCGCGGCGGGCCGTGCACGGCTTCCTGCGCTGATCGAGCGGCCTGGCGCGCGACACCGCAGGGCTGCCGCTGCACGAGCAGGTCGACCACGTGCATCAAGGACAGCGGCCTGATCGAGCACTACCAGCAAGGACAAGGCCGACCGCGGCGAGGCGCGCGTCGAGAACCTCGAGGAGCTGGTGAGCGCGGCGCGCGGCTTCACGCCGCGAGGGCGAGCGAGACTGCCGCCGCTGGCAGCGTTCCTCGCGCACGCGGTGCTCGAGTCCGGCGAGGGCCAGGCGGACGAGTGGGAGGACTGCGTGCAGATGATGACGCTGCACACGGCCAAGGGACTGGAGTTCCCGGTGGTGTTCCTCGGCGGGCATGGAGGACGGGCCTGTTTCCGCACCAGCGCTCGCTCGACGACCTCGACGGCCTCGAGGAGGAGCGGCGCCTGTGCTACGTCGGCATGACGCGCGCCATGAAGCAGCTGTACCTCACCTACGCCGAGCAGCGCCGCCTGCACGGCATGGACAGCCTACGGCACGCCGTCGCGCTTCATCGCGCGAGATCCCCGAGGAGCTGATCGAGGAGGTGCGGCCGCGCGTGCAGGTGGCCGCGGCCGGTCATCGGCCGTCGGTCGCAGCTTCCGGCCCGACGGAAGCCGGCGGCGCCGGGCATGCGCCTGGGCGCGCGCGTGCGTCACGGCAAGTTCGGCGAGGGCGTGATCCTCAACCTCGAAGGCAACGGCGCCCACGCGCGCGTGCAGGTGAATTTCGAGCAGCAGGGCACCAAGTGGCTGATGCTGCAGTACGCCAACCTGGAGCCGTTGACGGTGAAGATCCTCATCCTCGGCGCCGGCCAGGTCGGGCGCACCGCCGCCTACGCACCTGTCGCGCGAGGAGGCCAACGAGGTCACGGTGGTCGACACCAACGAGGACGTGCTGCGCGACCTGCAGGAGCGGCTCGACGTGCGCACCGTGGCCGGCAACGCCTCGCACCCCGCGGTGCTCGAGGCCGCCGGCGCCGCCGAGGCCGACATCATGGTCGCGCTGACCAGCAGCGATGAGGTCAACATGATGGCCTGCGAGGTCGCGTCAGCGCTGTTTCGCACGCCCACCAAGATCGCGCGCATCCGCGCCGCCGAGTACACCGACCGCGCCGGAGCTGTTCGGCGACGGACGCGCTGGCGGTGGACGTGTGCATCAGCCCCGAGCAGCTCGTCACCGAATACATCGAGCGCCTGATCCACCATCCCGGGACGCTGCAGGTGCTCGACTTCGCCGACGGCAAGGTGCGGCTGGTGGGCGTGCGCGCGCGCAAGCGGCGGCCTGCTCGTCGGCCAGCAGCTGCGCGAGCTGCGCGACCACCTGCCCGAAGCATCGAAGCGCGCGTCGTGGCGATCTACCGCGACGGCCGGAGCGTTCGACCCGACGGCGACACCGTCATCGAGGAGGGCGACGAGGTGTTCTTCCTCGCCGCGCGCGACGACATCACGCGCGTCATGAGCGAGATGCGCAAGCGGCGATGAGCCCGGTGCGCCGCGTCGTGATCGCCGGCGGCGGCAACATCGGCTTCCGCCTGGCGCAGCACGCTCGAGAAGACCAACCAGGTGAAGCTCATCGAGCGCGACGCGCAGCCGCGCGCGGCGCATCTCCGAGCTGCTCGAGAACACCATCGTGCTGCACGGCGATGCGGCCGACGAGGAGCTGCTGATCGAGGAGAACATCGACAGCACCGACGTGTTCGCCGCGCTGACCAACTCGGAGGAAGCCAACATCCTGTCGGCCATGCTGGCCAAGCGGCTCGGCGCCCGCAAGGTGCATGGCGCTGATCAACAAGCCCTCCTACGCGCGAGCTGATGGAGAGCGGCAGCATCGACATCGCGATCTCGCCGCAGACGATCACCATCGGCTCGCTGCTCGCGCACGTGCGCCGCGGCGACGTGGTGCGGGTGCACTCGCTGCGGCGCGGCGCGGCCGAGGCGATCGAGGCGATCGTGCACGGCGATCGAGCGCAGCTCGCGGGTCGTCGGGCGCATGGTGGACGAGATCCAGCTGCCCGAGGGCGCCGCCATCGGCGCGATCGTGCGCGGCGACACGGTCATCATGGCGCACCACGACACCGTGGTGCGCGCCGACGATCACGTGATCCTGTTCCTCGCCGACCGCCGCCACGTCGAGGCGGTCGAGCGGCTGTTCCTGCGCGCGACGCGCTAAAGCGGCCGGACCGGAGTACAACACCCTTGTTCGCGGTCGCGTATGCGCTCGGACTGCTGCTCGCGGCCTTCGCGCTCACTTTCGCTCTGCCCATCGCCTGCTCGCTCCTCATGGGCGACGGCCTCGCGGTGCGTTTTCTGCTGGCGGCGGCGCTCGCGGGCGGCGGCGGACTGCTGCTCGCCGCGGCCACCGCGAGGTTGAAGCGCGAGCTGAAGCCGCGCGACGGCTTCCTGCTGGTGACGCTCGCGTGGCTGCTCCTGTCGGCGGCGGCGGCGGTGCCGTTCCTGCTGGCGCTGCCTTCCCTGAGCTTCACCGGCGCGTACTTCGAGACCATGTCGGGACTCACCACCACCGGCTCGACGGTGCTCACCGGGCTCGACGCACTGCCGCCCTCGCTCAACTTCTGGCGTGCCTCGCTGCACTGGTTCGGCGGCCTCGGCATCATCGTGCTGGCGGTCGCGGTGCTGCCGCTGCTGGGCGTCGGCGGCATGCAGCTGTACAAGGGCCGAGACGCCCGGCCCCGTCAAGGAGGAGCGCCTGACGCCGCGCATCACCGAGACGGCAAGCTCGCTGTGGCTCGTGTACGCGCTCATCACCGCCGTCGGCATCGTGGCGCTACGGATCTGCGGCATGTCGTGGTTCGATGCGATCTGCCACGCCTTCTCGGCCGTCGGGCTCGGCGGCTTCTCGACCCACGACGCCAGCATCGCCTTTTTCAACTCGCCGGCGATCGAGCTGACACTGGTCGCGCTGATGCTCATCGCCTCGCTCAACTTCGCGCGGCATTTCATCGCGTTGAAGCGCCTGAGCCTCGACACCTACCAGGTCGACCCCGAGGCCCGCGCGATTTTCTTCCTCCTGTCGGTGAGCGTGGTCGGGATCGCCGCGCTCCTCAGCTGGCACGGCGTCTACCCGGGGTTCCTGACGGCGCTGCGGCACGCGGCGTTCAACGTGGTCTCGCATGGCGACCACCAGCGGCCTCACCAGCCAGGACTACCAGCGCTGGCCGGTGTTCGCGCCCTACTGGATGCTGTTCCTGTCCTGCATCGTCTGCAGCACCGGCTCGACCGGCGGCGGCATCAAGATGTTCCGCACGCTGCTGCTCGCGCGGCAGGCAGGAAGGGAGCTGAAGCTCCTGGTGCACCCGGCCGCCATGGCGCCGGTGCGCATCGGCGGGCGCGCCATCCCGGACTCGGTCGGCCACGCGGTGCTGGCCTTCATTTTTCTCTACTTCATGACGGTGGTGTTCTTCACCTTCGCGATGCTGCTCACCGGGCTCGACTTCGACGCGGCCCTCGCCGCGAGCGTCGCCTCGATCAACAACACCGCGCACGGCTTCGGCCCGCCGGGCGGGGTGCAGAACTTCGCCGGGCTCACGGCGCCACAGATCTGGCTGTGCACGGCGGCGATGCTGCTCGGGCGGCTCGAGATCTTCAGCGTCATCGTGCTGTGCACGCCGGCGTACTGGCGCAAGTAGCCGTGGTCGCGCACGCCACGGCAGCGCCGCACGACCGGGGTCCGGCGGCGCGCGAGCTGGCGGCGGTGGTGATCGGCAACGGCCTCGAGTTCTACGACTTCATCACCTACGCGTTTTTTGCGCTGCAGATCAGCCGGACCTTCTTCCCCGCGCGCACCCCGGGGACCAGCCTCCTGCTGTCGCTCGCCACCTTCGGCGCCGGGTTCCTGACGCGGCCGCTGGGAGCTTTGGTGATCGGCCGGCTCGCCGACCGGGCCGGGCGGCGCCCGGCGATGCTCGTGTCCTTCAGCCTGATGGGGCTCGGCATGGTGGGGCTCGCGCTCACCCCCGCGTACCGCTCGATCGGCCTCGCCGCGCCGCTGCTGGTGATCGCCTGGCGGCTGCTGCAGGGCTTCTCGGTCGGCGGCGAAGTCGGGCCGAGTCTCGCGTACCTGGTGGAGACGGCGCCCCCCGAGCGCCGCGGCCTCTACAGCTCGCTGCAGCCGATGACGGCCGACGGCGCCGCCTTCTGCGCCGGCCTCGTCGGGGTCGCGCTCTCGAGCGTCCTCACGAGTGCGCAGCTCGATGAGTTCGGCTGGCGCATCGCCTTCCTCCTCGGCGCCGCCATCGTGCCGGTCGGGCTGATGCTGCGCCGCTCGCTCCCCGAGACGCCCGCCGCTGTGGCCGACCCTGGCGCACCGGCGGCCGATTATCGCCGTGTGGCAGTGCTCGGCTTCTGTCTGCTCGCCTCCGGCACCGTCATCGGCTACGTGCTCGACTACCTCACCACCTACGCCGCCGATACCCTGGGGCTGAGCGCGCGACTCGCCTTCGTCGCGACCCTGGTGGGGGCCTTCACCATGATGTGCTGCGACCCGCTCGGGGGCTGGCTGTCGGACCGGGTGGGGCGGCGGCCGGTCATGATTCTCGCCACCGCGCTGCTCGCCGGCTGCACCTATCCGGCGTTCCTCGCCATCGTGCATTTCCGCAGCCCGGCGGTGCTGTACGGCGGCTGCGTGCTGCTCGGCATCTTCACGGGCCTCAACCAGGGGCCGGTCGTCGCGACACTCGCCGAGTCGCTGCCGCGGCGGGTGCGCGCCGGCACGCTGTCGCTCATCTATGCGCTCGCCATCGCGGTGTTCGGCGGCTCGACCCAGTTCGTCGTCAAGTGGCTCGAGCGCGCGACCGGCAACGCGCTCGCGCCGGGCTGGTACATGCTCGGCGCGGCGCTCGTCGGACTCGTGGCGATGATCCTGCTGCGGGAAAGCGCGCCGGCACGGCGCGTCAGCTATGGATGTAGCTCTCGAGCTGCTCGATCTGCGCTTTCTGCTCGGCAATGACCGCCTTGACGAGATCGCCGATCGAGATCATGCCGATCACCCGCGCGCCGTCCACCACCGGCAGGTGGCGTACGTGGCGGTCGGTCATGAGCTGCATGCAGGCCTGCACCGACGTGTCGAGCGACACCGTGAGGACCGGAGCGCTCATGATGTCGCGCACCGGGGTGTCGGCCGAGGAGCGGCCGCGCAGGATCACTTTGCGGGCGTAGTCGCGCTCGGACACGATCCCCTCGAGCGCGGCGCCGCGCATCACCACGAGCGCGCCCACGTGGTGCTCGGCCATGAGGCGGACCGCATCGAGCACGGCCGCCTGCGGCTCCACCGAATAGATCGCCCGCCCCTTGCCCTCGAGGAGCGTCCGTACCGTGGTCATGGCCTCTCCCCCTAACCGTCAGTGCGCCGCGGGTCCGACCTCCACCAGGAGGACGACCTGGGCGCTCACATCGAGTGTCCCCGACTCCACCGGCGTCGGTGCCTCCGCGGCGGCGCCCGCCATCGCGCGTGCCACCGCGATGTGCGCCCGCAACGGCACGATGCCGGGGCTCGTCTCCTCCACGGTGAGCACGCGCAGGATCCTGAGGTTCAGCGCGCCGGCGAGTACCTCGGCCTCGGCATGCGCGCGTTGTGCCGCCTGGCGCAGCGCCTCGGCGCGCACCGCGTCCTGGTCGCGCAGCGTGAACTGGATGCCCTGCACCCGGTTGGCGCCGGCGCGGGTCGCGGCGTCGATCACATCGCCCATGCGCCCGAGATCGTCGAGCTGGACCTCGACGACGTTCACCGCCGTGTAGCCGGTAATCGTCGGCTCGACGCCATTGGGGTGGTACTGGTAGTTGGGACTGAGCGAATAGCTCACCGTGCGCAGCTGCCCGGTGGGGCCGGCGGCGCTGCGCACCGCGGCGAGCACCGCATCGAGCGCCCGGGCGTTACCGGCGGCGGCCGCCTGCGATTGCACCGCCACCGTCTGCACGCCGAGATCGATCTGCACCCGGTCGGGCCTGGCGCTGACGCGCGCATCCCCGGTGACGCGGATCGACGACAGGGGCGCGGGAACGGCCGCGGCGGGATCCGCACCGAGCGGCGCGGCGGCTGCGGCGCACAGTGCCAGCAGCGCCAGACACCGCCAGCTGATGACGTGCGTCACGGCGGAACGCATTCGCACATTCTACTCGCACGCCGTGCGGCAGTTCATACTTTGACCAGCGGATCGCACGCCGCCGGCGGCGAGGACGTATACACACCGCATATGGAAAGGCGCGAAGACAACCGCCCGGAGATCCACGTCGCACCGGACCGTTTCGAGGTCACGACGGAGGATGCGATTCTCACCACGGAGCTGCGCTCCGCGGTCGCGGTGTGCGTATACGACGCGGCCGAGGAGGCCGGCGCGCTGCTGCATCTGCGCTGTATCGTGAAGACCTCCAAGCCCGCCGACGTCACCGACACGACGCTCGCGACCGAGCTGCTGCTGCTCGACCGCTGCCTCGAGGCGCTGCGCGAGCTCGCCCCCGCCGCGCGCCATCTGCAGGCGCGCATCGTCGCGCACCTCGCCGAGGGCGAGCACGCCAAGCCCGTCTGCGACACCATCCTGACGCTGGTGCGGCACTACCTGAACGACGCCGGGGTGCAGGTGCTGCCCGAGGACGTCGCCGCAGGTCCCGCGCGCGCGCTGCGCTTCCGCCCCGGCATGGGGTGGGTCCATACCCGCGCCTGAGGGCGCATGAAACGCCCCCGCGAGGCGTCCCCGCCGCCGCCCGTCCGGGCCGCGCTCGAGCAGCTGTTCGGTGCGAGCATCGCCCACGTGCGGGTGATCGAGCATTCCTGGCACGTGCGGCTGCATGGGCGGGCCGTAGCCACCACGCGCCGCGAGCGGATCTACCTGCGCGGCAGCGCCGCGCACTTCTTCGCCGACCCGCACCTGATGCTGCACGAGTACTGGCACGTCCTCGGGCAGTGGCGGCCGGGGAGCCTCACGGTGCCCCGCTATCTCGCCGAGTGCCTGCGGCGCGGCTACTGGAACAACCGCTTCGAGGTCGAGGCACGCGCCTTCGCCGACCGCCACGCGGCCGCGCTCCGCGCGCTCATCGATTGCCCCTTGTCGCCGCGCTAGCCCGACCTACAATACCCGACCCTTTCTCAGACGGCGGGACCCGCATCGCCATGACGCACGCGCAGCAGCACGCCTACGACGTCATCGTCGTCGGCGGCGGCCATGCCGGCACCGAGGCGGCGCTCGCCGCCGCGCGCATGGGCGCGCGGACGCTCCTCGTCACGCAGAGCCTCGAGACGCTCGGGGCGATGAGCTGCAACCCCGCGATCGGCGGCATCGGCAAGGGCCACCTGGTGCGCGAGATCGACGCACTCGGCGGCGCCATGGCGCGCGCCGCCGACCGCGCCGGCATCCAGTTCCGCACCCTGAATGCGAGCAAGGGACCGGCGGTGCGCGCGACCCGCGCCCAGGCCGACCGGCAGCTTTACCGCCGCGCGATCCGCGCCCTCCTCGAAGGCGAGCCGAATCTCGCGCTGTTCCAGCAGGAAGCCGCCGATCTCATCGTCGAGGGCGGGCGCGTGCGGGGCGTGTGCACGGTGAGTGGCGTCACGCTCGCCGCACGCGCCGTGGTGCTCACCGTCGGGACTTTCCTCGGCGGGCGCATCCACGTCGGGCTCGAGCAGTCCGCCGGCGGGCGCGCCGGCGATCCGCCGTCGCTGCGTCTCGCGGCGCGCCTGCGGGACTTAGGGTTACGCGTCGGACGCCTCAAGACCGGCACGCCGCCACGCATCGACGGACGCACGCTCGACTGGTCGGTCATGACCCGCCAGCCGGGCGATGTGCCGGTTCCCGTGTTTTCGTTCCTTGGGAGATCCGAAGAGCATCCCAGGCAGGTTGATTGTTTCATTACGAGTACGAACGAGCAGACACACGCCATCATTCGCGGCGCCACGGACCGCTCGCCGCTCTTTACCGGGGTCATCGAGGGCGTGGGTCCGCGCTACTGCCCCTCGGTCGAGGACAAGGTGGTGCGCTTCGCGGATAAGACCTCGCACCAGATTTTCGTCGAGCCCGAAGGCCTCGATACCGGCGAGATTTATCCCAACGGCATCTCGACCAGTCTGCCGTTCGAAGTGCAGTGCGAGTTCGTGCGCACCATCCGCGGCTTCGAGCACGCGCACCTGACGCGCCCCGGGTACGCGATCGAGTACGACTATTTCGATCCGCGCGATCTGCACGGCTCACTCGAAACGAAGGCGCTGTCCCGGCTCTACTTCGCCGGGCAGATCAACGGCACCACCGGCTACGAGGAGGCGGCCGCCCAGGGGCTCGTCGCCGGCATCAACGCCGCGCTCGCCGTACGCGAGGCGCCCCCCTGGGTACCGAAGCGCAGCGATGCCTACCTCGGCGTCCTCATCGACGACCTCATCACGCGCGGTACGCGCGAGCCCTATCGCATGTTCACGAGCCGCGCCGAGCACCGCCTGCTGCTGCGCGAGGACAACGCCGATGAGCGCCTGACGCCGATCGGACACGAGCTCGGACTCGTCGACGAGGAGCGCTGGCGGCTGCACCAGGTGAAGCAGTACCTCACCGACCTCGAGATCGAGCGCCTCGGCGCGCACCGGGTGAAGCCGGCGCAGCTGCCCGCGGGCTGGGCAGCGCGCGTGCTCGGCGCGCCGCTCGGCCAGGATGCGAGCGCGCTCGAGCTCCTGCGCCGTCCCGAGGTGAGCTATGAGGCGCTCCTCGAGGTCGCGGGGAGTCCCGAGTGGCTGGCGGCCGGGACCGACCACCTCACGTCCCCCGGCGCGCCGCTGCCGATCGACGCGCGTCTCCCGGCGCAGATTCGCGCGCAGGTCGAGGTGCGTGCCCGCTACGCCGGCTACCTCGAGCGCCAGCGCGCGGAGATCGAGCGCGCCCGGAGCCACGAGGCGACCGAGCTGCCCGCGGACCTCGACTACCGCGAGCTCGCCGGGCTCTCGCACGAAGTCCGCCAGCGCCTGAGTGAGGCGCGCCCGGCGACCGTCGGCCAGGCGGGGCGACTGCCGGGGGTGACGCCGGCGGCCGTCTCGATCCTGCTCGTGCACCTGAAGAAGCGCGGTGCACGCGCCGCCCACCGGGTCGCATGAGCGCCTTCATCCGAGCGCTCGCGCACGCCTGGGAGAAGAACGACTCGCTCCTGTGCGTCGGACTCGATCCGGAGATCGAGCGCTTCCCGCCGCATATCGCCGCCGCTGCCTCGCCGATCTTCCAGTTCAACAAGGCGGTGATCGACGCCACCCACGACCTGGTGTGCGCCTACAAGCCGCAGTTCGCGCACTACGCCGCCTACGAGGCCGAGGATCAGCTCGAGCGCACCATCGAGTACGTGCACCGCACCTACCCGGCAATCCCGGTGATCCTCGACGGCAAGCGGGGCGACGTCGGCAACACCGCCGAGCGCTACGCGATCGAGGCTTTCGAGCGCTACGCGGCGGATGCGGTCACCGTGAATCCCTACCTCGGCGGCGACTCGCTCGAGCCCTTCCTCAGGCACGCCGACAAGGGCGTGATCATTCTGTGCCGCACCTCCAATCCCGGCGCGCATGATCTGCAGGATCTGGACGTCGGCGGGCGGCGGCTCTATCACGTCGTGGCCGAGCTCGCCGCGGCGCGCTGGAACACGCGCGGCAACTGCGCCCTGGTCGTCGGCGCCACCTATCCGCGCGAGCTCGCCGAGGTGCGCCGCCTGGTCGGCGACATGCCGCTGCTCCTCCCTGGAGTGGGCGCCCAGGGGGGCGATGTCGCACAGGCGGTACAAAATGGCCAAAATACCCAAGGCACTGGATTGCTGGTGAGCTCATCGCGGGCAATTCTCTATGGCGGCCCGGGCGCCGGCGGGGCGGATTTCGCCGCCGCGGCACGCACGGCCGCGCTCACCCTGCGCGATCAGATCAACGCGAGCCGCGCCGGGCGACGCCCCGCATGACCTCGTACCCGGCCGCGGTGAGCCCCCGTCGCGGGCTGCTCGTGGCGACCCTCGCGAGCGTCCTGCTCGCGGGCTGTGGCCACGCCGGCAGCGGCGCCGACACGTCAGGCGGGGCGAACGGCGGGCCCGTGCTGGTGCGCGGCGGGGGCCCGGATCCCGACTCCCTCGACCCGCAGAAGGTCCGCGGCGCGGAGGCGCAGGGGATCGTCCGGGACCTGTGCGAGGGGCTGACCACGCTCGACCACAACGCAGCGCCGGCGCCCGGGGTCGCGAGCCACTGGAGCGTGAGCGCGGACGGCAAGATCTACACCTTCACGCTGCGTCCCGAGGCGCGCTGGTCGAACGGCGATCGGGTCGTGGCGGCGGACTTTGTGGCGGCGCTGCGCCGCCTGGTCGATCCGAAGACGGCCTCCGGTTACGCGCAGTACGCCGACGTCATCGCCAACACCGACGACATCGTCGCCGGCAGGAAGCCCCCGGAGACTCTGGGGATAGCCGCCCCGGATGACTCGACCATAGTGGTGACGCTCGCGGAACCCGCGGCCTACCTCCCGGCGCTGCTCTCGCACCCGAGCACCTGCCCGGTACACCGCCCCACGCTCGCCGCGCACCCGGACAGCTACGCGCGCGCCGGCGTCATGGTGTCGAACGGCGCCTTCGCGCTCAAGGAATGGGTGCAGGGCTCGTACGTGCTCGCGGTGCGCAACCCCTTCTACTGGAACGACGCGGCCACGCGACTCGCCGCGGTGAAGTACCTCGTCATTCCCGACGAGAACGCCGAGCTCGCGCGCTACCGCAGCGGCGAGCTGCACATCACCAACGTGGTGCCCCGCGGCCAGTTCGACTGGATCCGCGAGCACTTAGGCCACGAGCTGCACGTCTCGCCGCAACTCAACACCTACTACTACGGCTTCAACCTGCGGCGCGCACCCTTCAGCAACCACCCCGGGCTGCGCCGGGCGCTCTCGGAGGTCATCGACCGCGAGAAGCTCGCGAGTCTCGTGCTGCGCGTCGGGGAGCTGCCCGCCTACGGCTGGGTGCCGCCCGGGACCAACGACTACACACCCCAGTCGTTCGACTACCGTGGCAAGCCCATGGAAGCACGCATCGCCGAGGCGCAGCGCCTGTACCGCGAGGCGGGCTACTCGCGCGCGAAACCGCTCGCCTTCGAGCTGCGCTACAACGCCGGCGAGGTGCACACCAAGCTCGCATTAGCCACCGCCTCGATGTGGAAAGAGGCGCTCGGCGTCGAGGTGCGCCTCACCCAGGTCGAGTTCAAGACGCTGCTCGCCGACATCGACCGCGGTGACGTCGAGGTGTATCGCTCGAGCTGGGTCGGCGACTACAACGACGCCTATACCTTCGCGCAGTACCTCAAGAGCGACTTCGGATTGAACCTGCCGCACTACCAGAGCGCCGCTTATGACGCGCTGCTGTCGCGCGCCGCCGCCGAGGCGAACTTGAGCGCGCGCCGCGCGCTGCTCGAGGAGGCCGAGCGCGTGATGCTCGCCGACACCGCGCTGATGCCGCTCTACTTCTACGTCAACAAGCACCTGGTGAAGCCCGCGGTGCTCGGCTGGTACGACAACGTCATGAACGTCACCTACAGCAAGGACCTCGGTCTGTCATCCATTGGCCAAAATCGCTGAAGCGATTTTGGCGGACATTACCCCGATTGCCGCCGGCAAAAGGCGGGGCTTTTGCCGGCTGCGGAGCACCCTATGAACTGGCATCTGTTCGCGGGATTTCTCGCCATCACCATGGTGCTGCTGCTGGCCCCGGGTCCCATCGTGACGCTGGTGATCTCGACCTCGGCGACCCGCGGCGTGCGCGCGGGACTCATCACCGTGGCGGGCACCTCGACCGGCAACGCCGTGCTGATCGCGGCGATCGCCTGCGGGCTCTCCTGGGTGCTCGCCCACGCGCTGTACCTCTTCGAGGCGCTGCGCTGGCTCGGCGCGGTCTATCTGGTGTGGCTCGGCATCCAGGCCTGGCGCCATGCCGGACGGCCGCCGGCCGCCGCGCCCGCCGGTCACGTGCACTTCCGCCGTGGCTTCGTGGTGGCGCTCACCAACCCCAAGACCATCGCATTCTTCTCGGCGTTCCTGCCGCAGTTCCTCGACCCGCGCCTGGCGGCGGCGCCGCAGCTCACCGTCATGTGCCTCGTCACGGTGCTGCTCGCGGCCGTGAGCGACTCCTGCTGGGCGATCGCCTCGGGGCTCGGCCGGGCCTTCTTTCTGGCGCCCGCGCGCGCCAGGCTCCTCGGGCGCGTCTCGGGGCTGACGCTGATCGGCGGCGGGATCTGGCTGTCGCTCGCCCGACGGCCGGCCTAGCTCATTTCCCTATACAGAAGCTCGCGAAGATCCGCCCGAGGAGGTCGTCGCTGGTGAACTCGCCGGTGATCTCGCCCAGCGCCTGCTGCGCGGCGCGCAGCTCCTCCGCCACCAGCTCCCCGGCGCGCCGCTCGGTGAGCTGCCGCTGCGCCTCCTCGGTGTGCGCGCGCGCCCGCGCGAGCGACTCGAGATGTCGCTGCCGGGCGCTCACCGCGCCGCTGTCGACGCTCTGCAAGCCCATGCAGCCGAGCAGGTGCGCCCGCAGCTCGACGAGCCCCGCACCGGTGAGCGCCGACACGCAGAGGCGCGGCGGCCCTGGCTCTGGTTCATGGGAAAAATCGCCTGCGGCAATTTTTCGGACCTCAGCTTCGTTGCCGGCCTCGAGGAGATCGCACTTGTTCAGCACCAGCGTCACCGGCACCTCCGCGGGCAGCCGCGCGCGCTCGGCGCGGAACGCCTCGGCGGCGGGATCGGCCGCGGCGTCGATGACGAACAGCACGCGGTCGGCGCGCGCGATCTCGCCGCGTGCGCGCCGCATGCCCTCGGCCTCGACCGCATCGCCCCCGATGCGCAGCCCCGCGGTGTCGAGCAGGTGCAGCGGCAGCCCCTCGATCTCGATGCGCTCGCGCAGCACGTCGCGGGTGGTGCCGGGGACCGGTGCGACGATCGCCGCCTCGAAGCCCGCGAGGCGGTTCATGAGACTCGACTTGCCGGCGTTGGGGGGACCGGCGATGACCACCGTCATCCCGTCACGCAGCAGCCGTCCCTGCTGTGCGCTCGCGAGCACGCCGGCGAAGTGCTCGCGCAGGGCCCTGAAGCGCTGCCCGAGCTCGCGGTCGGCGAGAAAATCGATCTCCTCCTCGGGAAAGTCGATCGCCGCCTCGACGTAGGTGCGCACATCGATCACCGCCTCGGTGAGCCCGCGCACCATGGCGGAGAACTCCCCCTGGAGCGAGCGCAGCGCGGCGCGCAGCGCGGCGCGCGAGCCCGCATCGATGAGATCGGCGACCGCCTCCGCCTGTGCGAGATCGAGCTTGTCGTTGAGGAAGGCGCGCTGCGTGAACTCCCCCGGCTGGGCGCGCCGGGCGCCGAGCTCGAGCGCGCGCGCCACGAGCGCCTCCATCACCAGCGGGCCGCCGTGGCCGTGGAGCTCGAGGACGTGCTCGCCGGTGTAGGAGGCGGGCGCCGGGAAAAACAGCGCGAGACCGGCATCGATCGGCTGCTGCGCGCCGTCGAGGAACCGGCCGAAGGTCGCGCGCCGGGGCGAGGGCACCTCCCCGAGCATCACGGCGGCGATCTCCGGCACCTTGGGGCCGGAGAGCCGCACGATCCCCACACCGCCTCTTCCGGGAGGCGTGGCGGCGGCCACGATGGTTTCCGTGCGCGTCATGTGCGCCCTCGAGCGCGCAGGCTAGCGCAGCCCCGCGGCGCTGTCGCCCTGCGACGCGCTCAGCCGCCGCGGGCGGCGAGGGCCGCGGCGATGCGCCGGTTGATGTTCCACTGCTGGGCGATCGAGAGGATGGTGTTGGTCACCCAGTACAGCACCAGCCCCGCGGGGAAGAACGCGAAAGTCACCGACATCACGAGCGGCATGATCATGAACACCTTGGCCTGTACCGGGTCGGGGGGCGCGGGGTTCAGCTTGTACTGCACGAACATCGCCACCGCCATGATCGCCGGCAGGATGTAGAACGGATCGCGCGCGGACAGGTCGTGGATCCAGAAGGCGAACGGCGCCTGGCGCATCTCGACGCTCTCGAGCAGCACCCAGTAGTAGGCGATGAACACCGGGATCTGGATCAGGGTCGGCAGACACCCGGCCACCGGATTCACCTTCTCGCGCTTGTAGAGCTCCATCATCGCGCGGCCGAGCTTCTCGCGGTCGTCGGCGTAGGTCTCCTGCAGGTTCTTGATGCGCGGCTGCAGGGTTTTCATCTTGGCCATCGAGCGGCCGCTCGCCTCCGACAGCGGATAGAACAGCAGCTTGAGGAGGAAGGTGACCAGGATGATCGCCGCGCCCCAGTTGCCCGTGAGCCGATGCATCCAGCTCAGGGCCTTGAACAGCGGCTGCGCGAAGAACCACAGCCGGCCGTAATCGGCCACGTAGTCGAGCCCGGGGGCGGTGGCATCGAGCGCGCGCTGGAGCTTGGGCCCGATGAACAGCGTCTCGGCGAAGGCCCCGTCCGCACCCGGCGCGATCATGCGCGGCGGCCCTTCGGCGGCCAGCAGGTACTGGTCTCCCGCCACCTTCAGCGTGAAGTGGTAGGTGGCATCGCGCGGCGGTACCACCGCGCTCACGAAGTAGTGCTGGAGCGCGGCGATCCAGCCGCCGCTCACATCGAGCGACAGTTGCCTCTCTTTCTCGTCCTTCACATCGAGACGGCGGAACTTGCCGTCCCAGATCGCCGGCCCGTGGTTGGCGTAGCTGTCGGTGTTGAAATACGAGCGCTTGGTGGGCGGGTCGTTGCGCAGGATCTGCGCGTAGGAATGCGCCTCCCACGCGTGTACTGCGCCGTTGTGCACTTCGTAGTCGAGATCGATGCGGTAGCTGCCGCGGTGGAACACGTACGTCTTGGTGACGGCGACCCCGTTCTCGCTCCGCCAGGTGAGCGGCACCCGCAGCTCCGCGGCGCGATCGAGTGTGTAGCTCGGCGCGGCGCTCGTGAAGGTGGCGAGGTGGGTCGGGTACGTGCCACCCGGGGGACCCGTGAGTCCCGACTGCAGCGCGTAGAGCGTCTCGGGACTGTCGTCGTTCTCCAGGCGTACGGGGGCCGTCTCGCCCTTCACCTTCGGATAGACGATCAGGTCGGCCTGCGCGATCGTGCCACCGCGGGTGCTGATCAGGACATCGAGCACGTCGGTGCGCACGTGCACCACCGGCGCACCCGGGGCGGCCTGCGCCTGCGTGGCGTCCGCGCCCGTGCTGACGGGCGCTGCAACGGCGGGCGCCGTGGCAGGCGTGGTAGCGGGCCGGGTGGCGGATGAGGCCGCAGCGCCCGCCGTCCCTGCGCTTCCCGCGGCCCCCGGGGCCTCCGGCACGTGACTGCCCAGGTCGGGTGCGGCAGCGGCGCTCGCGCCCGGGTGCTGAGCGCTCGCCGCGCTCGGTGGTTGCGGACAGCTGCGGCGCGTAGTCGCGCATCCAGGCGTCGTAGTCGACGTACAGGATCAGCGCGAGCGCGCCCAGAGAAAGATGCGGGGGTTATTGATCGTGGGCATGGTGGACACAGGTGTGAGGCGGCGGCACCGGGTCGTAGCCGCCGGGATGCCAGGGGTGGCAGCGGCCGAGACGCCGCGCCGCGAGATAAGCGCCGCGCAGCACACCGAAGCGCTCGACGGCCTCCAGCGCGTACTGCGAGCACGAGGGATAGAAACGGCACGCGGGCCCGACCAGCGGACTCACCGCGAGCTGATAGAAGCGCAGCGCGCCGCGCACCAGGGCGCGCATCAGGAGGCGCCTTCCGCGACCTTGCCCCACAGCGCCGCGAGGCTCGCGCGCAGCACGGGCGCGGCCGCCGCGCGCGCGCTCGGCCGGCAGCCGACGACCAGATCGAGCGCCGGGAGCGTGTGCTGATTGAGGCGGAACGACTCGCGGATGAGGCGGCGCAGGCGGTTGCGCGCGACCGCACCGCCCGCGGCGCGCACCGCCACCGCGAGGCCCAAGCGCGGGGCGCCCAATTCGTTCGCTCTCGCAATCACCGTGAAATACCCGTCACCCAGACGCCGGCCGCGCGCATAGGCGGCGTCGAAATCGCTCTTGCGCCGCAGCCGAAGTTGCGCCGGCAGAGTGAGCCGTCCGATGAGACGCGCCCGCGCGGGACGGGGTTCCTGCGTTGAGCGCAGCGCCGTCCGCCTTCAGGGTATCAGCTTGTGGCGGCCCTTGGCGCGGCGGCGGGCCAGCACCTTGCGGCCGTTCTTGGTGGCCATGCGCGCGCGAAACCCGTGGGTGCGCTTGCGGCGCACTTTGCTCGGCTGGTAGGTACGCTTGGTTGCCATGGCCGCGGGCTCCGTCGACGGGCTGAGAAAAAAGGGCGGCAAGGCTAAGCCGTTGAGCCTCAAGGTGTCAATACATCGAGAGCCGCCCGCGCGCGCGCCGCGACGCGACCGAAGCCTTCAGCACGGTAGCCGATCGGTATAGACTTCGCGGCCTTTTCCTCACGATCCCTTCAGATCAAGACGCGGAGGCAATCGCGCGTGGAAGCGTCGCTTTGGACTCGCTGCATGGGCGCGTTGGAGGCGGAGCTTCCGGAGCAGCAATTCAATACCTGGGTGCGGCCGCTGCAGGCGACGGAGGGGAACGGTGCGCTGAAGCTGTTCGCGCCGAATCGCTTCGTGGTCGACTGGATCAACGCCAATCTCCTGCCGCGCATCGGGGAGCTGCTGCGCGATGAGTCCTCGGGAGATGCGCCCATCATCACCGTCGAAGTGGGCTCGCGCAGCACCGCGCTGCGCGGCGCGCTCCCGGGTGCGACCCCGCCGCGCCCCCGGCCGTCCGAGGGCCTGGTGGTGGGTGCGCGGCTCAATCCCGATTTCAGCTTCGGCACCTTCGTCGAAGGCAAGAGCAACCAGCTCGCCAAGGCGGCCTCGCTCCAGGTCGCGGAAAATCCCGGGCGCGCCTACAACCCGCTGTTCCTCTACGGCGGCGTCGGGCTCGGCAAGACGCACCTGATGCACGTCGATCGCGCACCTCATCAAGCGAACGCGACCCGCGAGGCGCGCATCGCCTACGTGCATTCCGAGCGCTTCGTCAGCGACATGGTGCGGGCGCTGCAGCACAACACGATGAACGAGTTCAAGACTGGCGTACCGCTCGCTGAATGCGCTGCTGATCGATGACATCCAGTTCTTCGCCGGCAAGGAACGCTCGCAGGAGGAGTTCTTTCACACCTTCAACGAACTGCTCGAGGGCCAGCACCAGGTGATCCTCACCTGCGACCGTTATCCGAAGGAGGTCGAGGGACTCGAGGAGCGGCTCAAATCGCGCTTCGGCTGGGGACTCACGGTGGCGATCGAGCCACCCGAGCTCGAGACCTGCGTGGCGATCCTCATGACCAAGGCGCACGCCGCCGGCGTGCAGCTGCCCGAGGAAGTCGCGTTCTTCATCGCCAAGCGCATCCGCTCCAACGTGCGCGAGCTCGAGGGCGCGCTGCGGCGGGTGATCGCGAACTCGCGCTTCACCGGTCGGCCGATCACGCTCGAGTTCACCAAGGAAGCACTCAAGGATCTGCTGTCGCTGCAGGCGAAACTCGTCACCATCGAGAACATCCAGAAGACGGTCGCGGACTACTACAAGGTGCGCGTGGCGGACCTGCTCTCCAAGCGGCGCAGCCGTTCGGTGGCGCGGCCGCGGCAGGTGGCGATGGCGCTCGCGAAAGAGCTCACCACTCACAGCCTGCCGGAGATCGGCGATGCCTTCGGCGGCCGCGATCACACGACGGTATTGCACGCCTGCAAGCGCATCAAGGAATTGCGCGACAGCGAGCAGCGCATGAAGGAAGATTATTCGAACCTGTTGAGAACCCTGGCCGGATGAGTGGACGGACGCGTGGATTTGCTGTGCACGAAGTTGGGGATAAAGTTATGCACAGGGGACCCACAGCCCGCGGGCGGTCCCTCCCGGAGTTCGCGCGGCTTTTAGTGGCTCTCAATACCCTGATATTCAAAGAGTAATTTGCGTTATCACCGGGACTCACAGGCTCTATAGTCTCAACAATAAAGACTTCTGATCAGATTCAGATTGAAGAGAGTGAAGATATGAAGCTCAGCGCGACACGCGAAGATTTTCTCGCTCCCCTGCAAAGCGTCATCGGCGTCGTCGAGCGGCGGCAGACGATGCCGGTGCTCGCGAACGTGCTGCTCGCGGCGCGCGACAACCGATTGAGCGTCACCGGGACGGACCTCGAAGTCGAGCTCGTGGCGGCGAGCCAGGTGAGCGTGCAGCAGAGCGGCGACATCACCGTACCGGGGAGGAAGCTGCTCGACATCTTTCGCTCGCTGCCCGAGAAAACCAGCGTAGTGCTCAGTACCGAAGGGGAGCGCGTGTCGATTCGCGCGGGCCGCAGCCGCTTCACGCTCTCGAGCCTGCCGGCGTCTGAATTTCCCGTGGTCGATGAGATCAACGCGCAGCAGACACTCACCGTCGCGCAGGGCGAGTTCCGCCGCCTCATCGACAAGACGCATTTCTCCATGGCGCAGCAGGACGTGCGCTATTACCTCAACGGCCTCTTGATCGAGACCGATGGCAAGACGCTGCGCGCGGTGGCGACCGACGGGCATCGCCTGGCGCTGTGCGAAACCGAGCTCTCCGGCAAGGCGAAGACCAATCAGCAGGTGATCGTGCCGCGCAAGGGCGTGCTCGAGCTGCAACGGATCCTCGGCACCGACGGTGACATCGAGCTCGCGATTGGAACGAATCACGTTCGCGCCCAGATCGGCGACATTCGCTTCACTTCGAAGCTGATCGATGGCAGATTCCCGGAGTACGGCCGTGTCATACCGGCAAGTCCCTCCCGGATCGTCGAGGCCGAGCGCGAGGCGCTCAAGCTGGCGCTGCACCGCACCGCCATTCTCTCCAACGAGAAATACCGGGGAATTCGCCTGACGGCACGTCCGGGGCTCCTGGTCATCCAGGCCCACAACCCCGAGCAGGAAGAGGCCGAGGATCAGGTCGAAGTGAACTACTCGGGCGAAGAAGTCGAGATCGGCTTCAACGTGAATTACCTGCTCGACGCGTTGAGCGCGATCGAGAGCGACAAGGTCGTGCTCGGGCTGACGGATTCGAACAGCAGCTGCCTGGTTCATGCCCCCGGCACGACGCACACCAAGTACGTCGTCATGCCGATGCGGCTGTAAGGGCTGCCGTCGCTGCGCCACCGCCGCCGGCGGCTGCCTCGACTGTCCTTGTCGTGGCCGGCGTCGCCTCGCGCGCTCGGGAATGCTGAATCGGCGTCGCCCAGGGGCCAATCGGCTGCCGCGCAGCGCAGGGGACCGGGCCGAGCGCGCGGGACGGGTCGCGTTGCTGACCGGCTTGCCCAGGGTTCAGCGAGGGCGTTTTGCTCCAGGTCTGGCCGGCCCGATGCAGGTTCCACGTGAAACATCCCGGCAGAACCCCAGCAAATCCGGCTCCCGCCCGATTCCGGCCCGACGGGCGGTCATCCCAATACGCCGCGCCGCCAGCACCACGAGCCTGGTGGCTGGCGCGGACCCCGGTGCGGTTGGCGGGTGGCGTCTGCGCCCCATGAGCTTCGTCCGGTCTGACGGCTGCCCGTACCGCTCAGAGGCGCATGCAGGCAAAGCTCCAGCTGCACCGGCCAGGGGTGTGGCGACCACGGCTCCGCCGAGTACGGCTCCGCCGACTGCGGGCGGCGCAGGCGGACGCGCCTTCTCAGCCGGCTCGATCCAGCGGCGGGAGCCTGGCTTGTTCCACGTGGAACCCGGCAGCGCCGACCCGTCCGCGTCTCGGACGTGGTGCGCCGGACTCGGGCCGGGCGCGGGGGTCTTCGCGAGCCCCGGTGGTGCCCGGGGGTGGCGGCGGGGAATTCCCGCTCGCAGTGCTCGTCCGCCGGCGGAGCGAGCCCGCCGCGCCCGCCGTCTCAGACCATGAGTCTCGGCCAGCTCACCGTCGCCAACCTGCGTTCCATCGAGAACGCCGAGCTCGTGTTGCCCGCCGGGCTGTCGCTGGTCTTCGGCGGTAATGGGTCTGGTAAGACCTCGCTCCTGGAGGCCATCTTCCTGCTCGGACGGGGTCGATCGTTTCGAACAAGAAACACCGAACGCCTCATTCGCCGGGGACAGGATCACTTAAGAGTCATTGGACGCGTCAATCGAGGCGCGAGCGGGAGTACGGTCGTCGGCATCGAGCTCGCGGGCGAGGGAGTGACGGCCCGGATCGGCGGCCGGCCTGCCGCGTCGCTGTCGGAGCTGTCCCAGGCTTTCCCGGTGCAGGTGATCGAGCCTGGCGTGCATCGCCTGGTCGAGGAAGGCGGCTATGGCCGCCGGCGCTGGATGGATTGGGCGGTGTTCCACGTGGAACCGTCGTTCGTCGAGACCTGGACGCGCTATACCCGGACCGTCAAGCAGCGTAACGCCGCACTCAAAACGGACCCGGCCCAGGCACCGGCCTGGGATGCCGAGCTGGTGCGCCTTGGGGAAGCGATCGCCGCATCCCGCCGCCGGATGCTCGAGCAGCTCGCTCCCTACTGGCAGGAGACGGTCGCCGCCCTCAGCGGTCTGCCGGTGGAGCTGCATTACCTGCGCGGCTGGACCCAGGAGCTCTCGCTCAAGGAGGCGCTCGTCGCCTCGCGTGCCCGCGATGAAGCCCGGCACCTGACGCATTCGGGTCCGCACCGCGCCGACGTGGCCGTCAGGCTCCACGGGCGTCCCGCACGGGAGGTGCTCTCTCGGGGTCAGCAGAAACTCGTCGCCGTGGCGATGACGCTGGCACAGCTCAGGTTCCTCAAAGCCACCACGGACCTCACTCCAACCCTGCTGCTCGATGATCCCGCCGCCGAGCTCGATGGCGCCCACCTCGAGCGATTCATTGCGCAGGTGTCGCAGCTCAAGTGCCAGCTCGTGGTGACGTCTTTGCTGGCCGAATCGCGTCTTTTCGGCTCACCTGAAGCCGCGTTCCAAATGGATCAGGGGAGGGCCCAGCCGGTATAATGTCGTGTCACAAAACCGAGCGAATTCATGGCCGCAGACGAAGTCTACGATTCCAGTAAAATCAAAGTCTTAAAGGGTCTTGACGCGGTGCGGAAACGCCCCGGAATGTACATCGGGGACACCGATGACGGCTCAGGGCTCCACCACATGGTTTTCGAGGTCGTCGATAACTCCATCGACGAGTCGCTCGCTGGCCACTGCGACCGCATCGTCGTCACCATTCACGCCGATGAATCCGTCACCGTGTCCGACAACGGACGCGGCATCCCTGTGGATATCCACCCCGAGGAGGGCCGCTCGGCAGCCGAGGTCATCATGACCGTGCTGCACTCGGGGGGTAAGTTCGATGACAGCTCCTACAAGGTCTCAGGGGGCCTGCACGGCGTCGGCGTCTCGGTCGTCAATGCGCTCTCGGACTACCTGCTGCTCACCGTCGCCCGCGACGGCAAGCTCTATCGCCAGGAATACCACCTGGGCGAACCCGTGGCGGCGCTCGCCGAGGTGAGCGACACGCGCGAGCGCGGCACGGTGATCCGCTTTCGCCCGAGCTCGAAGATCTTCACCAACATCCAGTTCGACTACGAGGTGCTGGCGAAGCGGCTGCGCGAGCTCTCGTTCCTCAATTCCGGGGTGCGCATCGAGCTGCACGACGAGCGCGAGAACAAATCCGACGTCTTCGCACACGCCGGCGGACTCGAAGCGTTCGTGAAGTATCTGAACCGCACGAAGACGGCGATCCACCAGTCGGTGTTCTGGTTCCGCACCCAGGACGGACCGGTCTCGGTGGAAGTGGCGCTGCAGTGGAACGACTCCTACCAGGAGTCGATGTTTACCTACACCAACAACATTCCGCAGAAGGACGGCGGCACGCATCTCGCCGGCTTTCGCAGCGCGCTGACGCGCACGCTGAACGACTACGTCGAGAAGGAATTATCGGGGAAAAAGGACAAGATCCCGATGACCGGCGACGATGCGCGCGAAGGACTCACCGCGATCCTGTCGGTGAAGCTGCCTGACCCCAAGTTCTCCTCGCAGACCAAGGACAAGCTGGTGTCCTCCGAGGTGAAAGGGATCGTCGAGAACGCGGTCGGCACGAAACTGCAGGAATTTCTGCTCGAGCATCCGCAGGAGGCGCGTCTCATCGTCGCCAAGATGGTGGAGGCGGCGCGCGCGCGCGAGGCGGCGCGCAAGGCGCGCGAGATGACCCGCAGGAAGGGCGCGCTCGACATCGCCGGCCTCCCCGGCAAGCTCGCCGACTGCCAGGAGAAGGATCCCGCGCTCTCGGAGATCTTCATCGTCGAGGGCGATTCCGCCGGCGGCTCGGCCAAGCAGGGGCGCGACCGCCGCACCCAGGCGATCCTGCCGCTCAAGGGCAAGATCCTCAACGTCGAGCGCGCGCGCTTCGACAAGATGCTGTCCTCGGTCGAGGTCGGCACGCTGATCACCGCGCTCGGCACCGGGATCGGCCGCGACGATTTCGATATCGGGAAGCTCCGCTATCACCGCATCTGTCTCATGACGGACGCCGACGTCGACGGCAGCCACATCAGGACGCTGCTCCTCACGTTCTTCTACCGTCAGATGCCCGAGCTCATCGAGCGCGGCCACATCTACATCGCGCAGCCGCCGCTCTACAAGATCAAGCGCGGCAAGCAGGAGTCCTACGTCAAGGACGACAGCGAGTTGAATCAGCTGCTGCTCAACACCGCGCTCGAGAGCGCGGGGCTGCACGTCAACTCGGGCGCACCGCCGCTGTCGGGCTCGGCGCTCGAGCTCCTGGCGCGCAAGTACATGGAGGTGCAGGCCATCATCAAGCGCTGGTCGCGCCGCTACGACGATCGCCTGCTCGAGCAGCTCATCTACATGCCGGAAGTGGCGCCCGCCGACTTCGACCGGCCGGACTGGCTGCGCGACTGGGCGCGCGAGCTGAACGCGCAGGCTCAATGCGCTCGCCGACGGCACCCGCACCTACCGCCTGGAAGTGCGCGCCGCCGCTGCCGCCCAGGGCGCGCGCGTCACCGTCCACAAGACCGAGCACGGCTCGGAGAGCCACAAGTACCTGCCGCGCGAGTTCTTCGAGTCCGCCGAGTATCAGCGCATCGCCGAGCTCGCCCGCACGCTCACGGGCCTGATCGGCGAAGGTGCCTTCATCACCCGCGGGAGCGAGCGCGCCGACATCGGCTCCTTCAAGGAGGCGATGAAGTGGCTGTTCGATCAGGCCAAGAAAGGCCAGAGCATCCAGCGCTACAAGGGCCTCGGCGAGATGAACCCGGAGCAGCTCTGGGAGACCACCATCAACCCCCAGACGCGCCGCCTGCTGCAGGTGAAGATCGAGGACGCGGTGGCCGCGGACGACATCTTCACGACCCTCATGGGGGATCAGGTCGAGCCGCGCCGCGAGTTCATCGAGAAGAACGCGCTGTCGGTCACCAACCTCGACGTTTGAGAAATTTCGGTCGATTTGCCCGGAATTTCGTCTGATTCTCACGCGGACAGCTGTTATTGACTCACTAGCGGGTCAATAGCGTCTGCAAGGCCACAGGCCTGGATCCCCAATATAATGGTAATATTCCCTTATGGGATCGGGAGTATTACCGAATGTTGGTTCACCGCCCGGTGGCGACGCCAGCTTCGCGCAGCGTCGGAGCGAGGTGGACGCGCGGCTCCTCAAGGTGTTCGATGACCCGGGGATCCTTCGGACCCTCAGCGGGCGGCAGAAGCTCGATCTTCCGGATCTCGCCGGACGGGTCGCGGACGCGCTCGGGGGCGGCCGGCGCACGGTCCCGGTCGATGCGCTCGCGGTGCACCGGCGGCTGGTGAAGGGGCTGCCGGGGGTGGCGCTGTTCGTCGCCGCGGCGCTCGCCTTCGACTCCCTCACCGAGGCGCTGCCGTTCTTCGACGTCACCGCCAAGACCGCGCGAGCCAAGCTCGAGTCGGCGCTGTCGCCGGCCGAGGGCGACCAGGCGCTGCGACTCGCGCGCGCGGCGGCGCTCGCGGGGGAGCTGCTGGGGTCGGCCGAGGAGGGCCGCCGCTACCTGCATACGCCGAACTTCGCGCTCGGCGGCGCGACGCCGCTCGAGCTGCTGAAGACCGGCTACGGCGAGCCGCTGGTGCTCGGGGAGCTGCAGGCGCAGGCGGCCGGCGGACCGGTGTGAGGCTGTACCGCGCGCGCGCCGTGCGCGGCGCCGGCGGCGACTTCGACCCGCTCGATGCTTCGGGCTCGGTCGCCGGTCCCCTCGGCTGGCGCTTCAACGATCCGCTGACGCCCATCCTCTACACCGCCGAGCGCGAGGCGCTCGCGGTGCTCGAGGTCGCGGTGCGCCCGGGATGGGAGAGCGTGCGCGAGGTGCTGATCGCACCGATCGAGGTGCCGGAGGACTCGGTCGTGGATCTCGCCGACCTCGGGATCGAGCTGCCGCAGGACTGGAGCGCGCGCCCCGCGGCGCCCGCGGCGCGGCGCATTGCGCGGCGCTTTCTCGAGCGGGCCGCGGCGCGCAGCCCGCGTCCGCTCGGCGTGCGCGTGCCCTCGGTGCTGAGCGCCTCCGACTACAACGTGCTGCTCGATCCGGGGCAGCTCGGCGCCGCGCGCGCGCGTGCCATTCATCGTCTCCCGTTCAAGGCGCTGCTCGCGACGCGCTCCTGAGGCGCCCTGCACACGCCGTGCGCGCCCGGCGTGTGCGCGCCGCGGCCCGGCCGCTAATCCGGCGCGAGCTCCTGCACCCGTGCCTCGACCCAGCGCTGCATCTCCTCGTTGAGCGCGCGCGCCTCACGCCCGGCCGCGCTGAACGGCGCGCCGATGACAACCCGCACCGTGCCCGGCTTCTTCAGAAGTCCGCGCCGCGGCCAGTAGTACCCGGCGTTGTGGGCGACCGGGACGATGAGCGCGCCGGTGGCCGCGGCGAGCAGCGTGCCGCTCACCCCGTAGCGGCGCGTCTCGCCGGCGGGCATGCGCGTGCCCTCGGGGAAGATCATCACCCAGTCGCCTTCGGCGAGGCGGTCCTTACCCTGCTCGATGACCTGCGAGACGGCGGAGTGGCCGGCCTTGCGATCGATGGCGATGGCGTGCATCTGCTGCACGGCGATGCCGACCACCGGGATCCACAGGAGCTCGCGCTTGAGCACCCACACCTGGCGCGGGAACAGCACCATCATCGCGAGCGTTTCCCAGGAGGAGGAGTGCTTCCAGAAGGCGATGTGCGAGCCCGCCGGGAGCGCGGCGCCCTCCACGCGGTAGTCGAGCCCGCAGGTCCACTTGAGCACCCACAGGAGCGTCGAGGCCCAGAAGCGCGCCAGCGGGAAGCGCCTGCGGAAGGGCAACACCGCGCAGGCGAGCACGAAGGGGATCGCGTACAGGAAGGTCCACGCGAAGAGGAACCCCGTGAAAAAGAGCGACCCGAGCAGCTGCAGCAGTGCCGGCCGCGAGCGCTCGCCCGGAGAAGCTCCTGGCACGGGTGTGCTCAGCCGGGCAGCCGCGACAGGTCCGCGACCCCGGAGAAGAGTGCCTGCAGCTCCCCGAGCAGCGCGAGGCGATTGGCGCGCAGACTCGGGTCCTCGTCCATCACCAGCACCGCATCGAAGAACGCATCCACCTGCGGCCGCAGCTGCGCCAGATGCCCGAGAGCCGCGGTGTACTCGCGGCGCGCCGTGGCCCCGGCGACCGCATCGCGCAGCGAGCGCATCGCATCGTAGAGGCGTATTTCGGCGCTCTCGCGCAGCCGCGCGGCGTCGACCTGCACGCTCGCGCCTCCCGGCGCCTTGCGCAGGATGTTCTGGATGCGCTTGTTGGCGGCGGCGAGGCTCGCCGCCTCGGGAAGCGCGAGGAAGGCGGCGAGGGCCTTCAGGCGCGCATCGAAGTCGAGCGGCGAGGCGGGACGCGTGGCGAGCACCGCATCGAACATCTCGCCCGACACGGGGGCCGTGCCTGGGGCAGCCGGCCGCTCGAGGTAATAGGCGCGCAGCCGCTCCATGAGGAAGTCATAGACCTCCTCGACCGCCGTGCGCTCGGCTTCGGGCTTCAGTCCGCCGGCGTCCGCCTTCGTCGGGCTCGCCGCCGCCTGGATCCGCACCAGGTCGGCGCGCACCAGGGCGCGTGCCGCCGCAATCCGTTCCGGGAGATCGAGCTCCAGAGCCTTCTCGATGAGGATGCGCTGGATGCCGAGCGCCGCGCGCCTGAGCGCAAACGGGTCCTTCGCGCCCGTCGGCTTGCCGCCGATCGCGAAGATCCCGGCCAGCGTGTCGAGCTTGTCGGCGATCGCGAGCGCGAGCCCGGCCGCCGTCGTCGGCAGCGCATCGCCCGCCGAGCGCGGCAGGTAGTGCTCGCCGATGGCCGCGGCGACCTCGGCCGGCTCGCCGTCGGCGCGCGCGTAGTAGGTGCCCATGATGCCCTGGAGCTCCGGGAACTCCCCGACCAGCGTCGTGAGCAGATCGCATTTGCACAGCTCGGCGGCCCGCTCGGCGAGCGAGCGGTCCGCCCCGGCACGGGCGGCGATCTCGCCGGCGAGCGTGCGCACCCGGCGCATCTTGTCGCCGAGCGAACCGAGGCGCGCCTGGTAGGTGACGCGATCGAGCGCCGCCACGCGCGCGGCGAGCGGCTCGCGCCGGTCCTGCTCCCAGAAGAACGCCGCGTCCGCGAGGCGCGGACGGACCACCCGCTCATTGCCGGCGCGGACCCGCTGCGGCTCGCGGCTCTTCAGGTTCGCGACCGCGATGAACGCCGGCAGCAGCCGCCCGCGCGCGTCCTCCACGGGGAAATAGCGCTGGTGGTCCTCGAGCGTCGCGGTCAGCACCTCGCGCGGCAGCGCGAGGAAGCGCTCCTCGAACGTGCCGGCGAGCGCGACCGGCCACTCGGTGAGCGCCGTCACCTCATCGAGCAGCGCTGCGCGGATGAGCGCCCGGCCGCCGACGCGGTCCGCGAGCGCGGTGACTTCGCCGCGGATGTGCGCGCGCCGCGCCGCGAAGTCGGCGAGCACGTAGCCGCGCTCGCGCAGCGTCGCCTCGTAGCGCTCGGGCGATGCGATGAGGAGCGGCCGCGGGGCGAGGAAGCGATGGCCGCGCGTCTCACGGCCGCTCACGGTCTCGAGCAGCGTGGCGGGCACGACCTCGCTCCCGTACAGCATGACGAGCCAGTGCACCGGGCGCACGAAGAGCGCAGTCCCGGAGCCCCAGTGCATGCGCCGCGGGATCGGGAGCGCCTCGAGCGCGCTCTGCACGAGCGCGGGCAGCAGCTCCACTGCCCGCGCGCCGGCGCGCCGGCCGGTGAAGAAGAGGAAGGTGCCCTTGCCTTCGTCGATGCGCTCGAGCTTGCCGACCTCGGTGCCGCAGCTCGCGGCGAACGCGAGCGCGGCGCGCGTGGCCCGGCCTTCGCCGTCGAACGCCGCGCTGAGCGGCGGACCTTTGCGCTTGAGCTGCTGCTCGGGTTGCGCAGCGGCGAGGCGCTTCACCCACACCGCGAGCCGCCGCGGCGTGGCGAAGCCGACGAGCTCACCATGGGCGAGGCCCGCCTTGTCGAGACCGGCGCCGATGGCGCTGACGAGCGCCTCGCCGAGCGCGCTCAGTGCCTTCGGCGGCAGCTCCTCGGTGCCGATCTCGAAGAGAAAGTCGCGCGGGCCGCGCTGGCGCCGCGCCGCGGTGGCCCGCGCCTTCATGCCGCCGCCCCCGCGGCGCGCTGGAGCAGCGGGAAGCCGAGCTGCTCGCGGCTCTCGAGGTAGGCCCTGGCGACGCCGCTCGCGAGCGTGCGCACGCGCAGGATGTAGCGCTGTCGCTCGGTGACCGAGATGGCGCGCCGTGCATCGAGGAGGTTGAAGGTGTGCGAGGCCTTCAGCACCTGCTCGTAGGCCGGCAGCGGCAGCTGCGCCGCGAGCAGTTTCTGACACTCGCGCTCGTGATCCTCGAAGTGCCGCAGCAGTGCCGCGACGTCGGCGTGCTCGAAGTTGTAGGCCGACTGCTCGACCTCGTTCTGGTGGAACACGTCGCCATAGGTGAGGCGTCCCTGCGGGCCGTCCGTGCACGACGATGTCGTAGATGCTCTCGACGCCCTGCAGGTACATCGCGAGCCGCTCGAGCCCGTAGGTGATCTCGCCCGTCACCGGGCGGCAGTCGAGGCCGCCGACCTGCTGGAAGTAGGTGAACTGGGTGATCTCCATGCCGTTCAGCCACACCTCCCAGCCGAGCCCCCAGGCGCCGAGCGTGGGCGACTCCCAGTTGTCCTCGACGAAGCGCACGTCGTGCACCAGCGGATCGAGGCCGAGCGCGGTGAGGCTGCCGAGGTAGAGATCGAGGATCTCCAGCGGCGAGGGTTTGATCACCACCTGGTACTGGTAGTAGTGCTGCAGGCGGAAGGGATTCTCGCCGTAGCGGCCGTCGGTCGGACGGCGCGACGGCTGCACGTAGGCCGCGCTCCAGGGCTCAGGCCCCACCGCGCGCAGGAACGTCGCGGTGTGGAACGTTCCGGCGCCGACCTCCATGTCGTAGGGCTGCAGGATGAGGCAGCCGCGCGCGGACCAGTACGCCTGCAGCGCAAAGATCAGCTCCTGAAAGGTGCGCGGCGCGCGAGCAGTCTTTTTCCCCGAGCGAGCCCTGGCCATGGAATGGATCCGACACCCAAAGAGCGCGCGAGTATAAGACGCCCGGCGTGCGGCACGCTTCCTGGGCGCCGGCGCGGCGCGGGCCCGCATCCGGGATCCCGCCCGGCTAACTACCTGCACCAATAGCGTGCAGCGTTCAGGTAGGGTCCGGAAACTACCAAAGCACCTCTGTTGTCCGCACTTCCGGGGTGCAATAATGCCTTCAGCTCGCACCTAAATGGTGCAAGTGGCTTGCAATTTGGCGGCTAACCGATTGATTTTGCGCGCCTGCGCCCATGGCACAGGCCCTGCAATGGCTCGAGGAATCCAGCGGCGGCCCGCGCCGCCCGACCCCTTTTTCCCGGAGGCGATATGACACCGAGTGATGTGCTCAAGCTCATCAAAGAAAAAGAGGTGAAGTTCGCGGACCTGCGCTTCACGGACACGCGCGGCAAGGAACAGCACGTGACGATCCCGGCGCGGCTCGTCGACGAGGATTTCTTCCGCGACGGCAAGATGTTCGACGGCTCGTCGCATCGCCGGCTGGAAGGGCATCAACGAGTCGGACATGATCCTGATGCCCGACGCCAACACCGCGATCCTCGATCCGTTCTTCGAGGAGACCACGGTCAACATCCGCTGCGACGTGATCGAGCCGGCGACCATGCAGGGCTATGAGCGCGATCCGCGCTCGCTCGCCAAGCGCGCCGAGGCGTACCTGAAGTCCACCGGCATCGCCGACTAGCGCACTCTTCGGCCCCGAGAACGAATTCTTCATCTTCGACAGCGTGCGCTACGGCAACGAGATGCACGGCTCGTTCTACGCCATCGACTCGGTGCAGGGCGCGTGGAACTCCGAGCGCGACTACCAGGAAGGCAACAAGGGCCATCGCCCCGGCATCAAGGGCGGCTACTTCCCGGTGCCGCCGGTGGACGCCTTCCAGGACATCCGCTCGGCGATGTGCCTGGCGCTGGAAGAAATGGGCCTCAAGGTCGAGGTGCATCACCACGAGGTGGCGACCGGCGGCCAGTGCGAGATCGGCGTCGGCGCCGGCGACCTGGTCAAGAAGGCCGACGAAGTGCAGATCCTCAAGTACTGCGTGCACAACGTCGCGCACGGCTACGGCAAGACCGCCACCTTCATGCCCAAGCCGCTGGTCGGCGACAACGGCAGCGGCATGCACGTGCACCAGTCGCTGCAGAAGGAGGGCAAGGCGCTGTTCGCCGGCGACAAGTACGGCGGCCTCTCGGAGCTCGCGCTCTACTACATCGGCGGCATCATCAAGCACGCCAAGGCGATCAACGCCTTCACCAACCCCGGCACCAACAGCTACAAGCGCCTGGTGCCGGGCTTCGAGGCGCCGGTGATGCTGGCCTACTCGGCCCGCAACCGCTCCGCTTCGATCCGCATTCCGTGGGTGTCGAACCCGAAGGCGCGGCGCATCGAGGTGCGCTTCCCGGACTCGACGCGCCAATCCGTACTTCGCCTTCGCCGCGATGATGATGGCCGGGCTCGACGGCATCCAGAACAAGATCCACCCCGGCGATCCGGCCGACAAGGATCTGTACGACCTGGAGCCCGAGGAGGCCAAGCACATCCCGACCGTGTGCCATTCGCTCGACATGGCGCTCGAGCATCTCGACAAGGATCGCGAGTTCCTGACCCGCGGCGGCGTGTTCACCAACGACGTGATCGATGCCTACATCGGCCTGAAGATGCAGGAGGTCACCCGTTTCCGCATGTCCACGCACCCGGTGGAGCTGGAGCTGTACTACAGCTGCTGACCCATGCAATGAGGCCACCGCAACTCCCGCCTCGCGCGCGCGCGCCATCCGGACCCCTCCGGGGCGCTCGGGCGGGCGTTGCGGGGCCGCACGGCCTGCCGGCGGCGGCGCGCGAGGGTGCAGCACCGCACAAACTGCGCGGATCGCTTTGGTCTCCCCCCCGCGCTCGGGATATGCTCGTCGGCGATGCGGCGCCTCCTCTTTACCTTAATGTCGCTCGCCTGCACGGCGGCGTTCGCGACCACCATCTACAAGTGGGTGGACGAGAACGGCGTGGTCCATTACAGCGACCAGCCGCACGAGCACGCCCAGAAGCTGCAGCTCACGGGCGCGCAGACCTTCTCCTCGAGCGCCGCCTCGGTGCCGGCGCCGAACTCAGGCGCGGCCGACGACTCGAACGCCCAGGCCAATCCCTACCGCGGCTGCGTGATCGCCTCGCCGCAGAACCAGCAGAGCCTGCCGAATGCGCAGTCGGTGTTCATCCGCGTGCAGAGCGATCCGCAACCGCGCCCCGGCGACCGTGTGTTCATCACCATGGACGGGCAGGGCCTCAACAGCGGCGAGGCGACCGGCCTGTCCTTCAACGTGACACCGATCGAGCGCGGCGCCCACTCGGTGCAGGCGCAGATCCGCGGCCCCGGCGATGCGGTGCTGTGCCAGACGCCGACCATCACCTTCTACGTGCAGCAGCCGAACCTCTTCAGCCCGGGCGCCAACAACGGCCAGCCCCCCAGCCCCAATCCGCGTCCACGCTAGGGACGCACTCCTTCAAGGCCCCCGCGGGGGCGTCGCGCCATGGCTGCTGAGTACCGCAGCCCCTCGGTGCTTTCGCACTTCGACCCGGCCGAGCTCCTGGATGCGCTCTCGACCGGGATCCTGATGCTGGACGCGCAGCTGTGCCCGATCTACGCCAACGTCGCGGCCCAGGACCTGCTCGCGTTCAGCCTCAACATGAGCCGTGGGCGCCCCTTCGGCGATTACCTGCACGATGCCGGCGCGCTGCACACCCTCCTCAGGCGCGCGCTCGAGACCGGCGAATGTCTCGCCGACCGCGAAGTGACGCTCAAGCCCGCCAACTCGCCGCGCGAGCCGCGCACGCTCGATGTCACGGTGACCCCGCTCCTGGGGCTCACCGGCACGCACCTGCTGCTCGAGCTCGCCGACACCACGCAGCGCCAGCGCATCTCGCGCGACAACGACCTGCTGGCGCGCCTCGACGGCAGCCGCCTGATGATTCGCCAGCTCGCCCACGAGATCAAAAACCCGCTCGGCGGACTGCGCGGCGCCGCGCAGCTGCTCGAGCGCGAGCTCCCGGCGCCCTCGCTCCGCGAATACACCCAGGTGATCATCGGCGAGGCCGACCGCCTCACCGCACTGGTGGATTCGATGCGCGGGCCCCAGCCGGCCGCCGTCGAAGACGTACATGAACGTGCACGAGATCTGCGAGCACGTCTATCACCTGCTGCGCGCCGAGGCGCGCACCGGCGTGCTGGTCGAGCGCGACTACGATCCGAGCCTGCCGAACGCCATGCTCGACCGCCACCAGCTGATCCAGGCGCTGCTCAACGTCGGGCGCAACGCCCTGCAGGCGCTCGCGGCGCAGGGCGACACCGGCCACGTGGTGCTGCGCACCCGTGCGCGCAGCAACGTCAGCATCGGCCCGGTGCGCCACCGCCTGGTGGCCGCGGTGCAGGTCGAGGACTACGGGCGCGGGCGTGCCCGAGCACCTGCGCTCCTCCATCTTCTATCCGCTCGTGACCGGGCGTACCAACGGCACCGGCCTGGGGTTGGCAGTCGCGCAGGAGCTCGTCACCCGCAACGGCGGCATCATCGAGTTCGAGAGCGAGCCGCGGCGCACGGTGTTCACGCTGCTGCTGCCGCTCGGAGAGGAATCATGAACGGCGAAGCACTGCGTGTGTGGCTGGTCGACGACGACGCTTCGATCCGCTGGGTGCTCGAGCGGGCGCTGAAGCACGGCGGCATGAGCGCGCGCGTGTTCGATGCGGCGGAGCCGGCGCTCGAGGCACTGCGGCGCGAAGCCCCCGACGTGCTGATCACCGACATCCGCATGCCGGGTGCCTCGGGGCTGGAGCTCCTGCGCCGCATCCGCGACACGCGCCCGACGCTGCCGGTCATCGTCATGACGGCGCACTCGGACTTGGGGAGCGCCGTGTCGGCCTACGAGGGTGGGGCGTTCGAGTACCTGCCCAAGCCCTTCGACATCGACCAGGCGGTGGCGCTCGTGCGGCGCGCGGCCAATGCCGGCATGCAAAGCGGCGAGCGAGGCGGGCGGCACGCCGCGCATCCCCGAGCTGCTGGGGCGTGCCCCGGCCATGCAGCAGGTGTTCCGCGCCATCGGCCGCCTGGCGCGCTCCTCGTGACCGTGCTGGTCACGGGCGAGTCCGGCACCGGCAAGGAGCTCGTGGCGCGCGCGCTGCACGATCACAGCCCGCGCACTCGCCAAGCCCTTCATCGCGCTCAACACCTCGGCCATCCCCGCCGACCTCCTCGAGTCCGAGCTCTTCGGCCACGAGCGCGGCGCGTTCACCGGCGCCGACTCGCTCGCGGCGCGGGCGCTTCGAGCAGGCCGACGGCGGCACGCTGTTCCTGGACGAGATCGGCGACATGTCGATGCCGCTGCAGACCCGGCTGCTGCGGGTGCTCGCCGAGGGCGAGTTCTACCGGGTCGGCGGACAAACCGCGGTGCGGGTCGACGTGCGGGTGATCGCGGCCACGCACCAGGATCTCACCGAGCGCGTGGCGCGCAGTCTCTTCCGCGAGGATCTCTACCACCGCCTGAACGTGATCCGCATCGAGCTGCCGCCGCTGCGCGCGCGCGCCGGCGACATCCCCGATCTCCTCGCCCACTACATGCACGGCGCGGCGCACGAGCTCGGGGTCGAGCCCAAGGCACTCGCCGCGGATGCCCGCTCGCTCGCTCGCCGCCTACGACTGGCCCGGTAACGTGCGCGAGCTGGTCAACCTGTGCCGCCGCCTCTCGGTGCTCGCCCCGGGGCGCGAGGTACGCATCGAAGATCTCCCGGCGGAGCTCGTGAGCGCCGCCTCCCAGGGTCCGAAGGATGCGGACTGGGCGGCGGCGCTCGCGGGTTGGGCCGAGCGCGCCGCCTTGAGTGCCACGCAACCGCTGCTCGATGCGGCGCTGCCGCAGTTCGAGCGCGTGCTGATCCGCGCGGCGTTGAAGCGCACCCACGGTCATCGCCAGGAGGCGGCGAAGCTCCTCGGCTGGGGCCGCAACACGCTGACCCGGAAGCTGAAGGAGCTCGGCATGAACGGCGCCGACGTCGCCGACACGGACGCGCAGGAGTCCGACGCGGGCGCGGAGCCGGCGGCCGGGGCGCCGGCGCGAGCGGCGGCGCCACCGGCGGCGGAATAGTCGCGCGGCGCGCGAACCGCTAAGGTTGGCCGCGACGGCGTGCACAGCGCCTCGAGGGGGAGTTGGGGAATGGCGCTCTGGCACGCGTTGGGGCAGATCGGGTACCTCGGCAATTCGCTCGCCGACTGGATCCTCGCGCTCGCGATTTTCCTCGTCACCTGCACGCTCCTGCCGCTCGCCAAGGGGCTGATCGCCGCGCAGCAGCGGCGCCTCTCGACGCTCGGCCCGCTGCGGATTCACTTCGCCGTCGATCTCGCGGCACTGCTGGCGCGGCGTACACAGCGGCTGTTCCTCCTGGGCGCGGCGCTGTGGCTCGCCTCGCGGAATTTAAGCTTCCCGCCGCGCATCGAGCGCGCGTCGACCGTGATCCTGGTGCTGCTGCTGTGGATGCAGATCGCGCGCTGGGCGATCGCCGCGGTGCGCTTCGCGGTGGACCTGCGCCGCCAGCGCTCGAGCGGCCCCGACACGCTCCTCAAGAGCTCGATGGAGGTCATCCTCTTTCCGGCGGCGCTCGCCATCTGGGCGGTCGCGATCCTGCTCGCGCTCGACAATCTCGGCGTCGAGATCCGCCCGCTGCTCGCGGGACTCGGCATCGGCGGTATCGCGCTCGCGCTCGCGGTGCAGGCGGTGCTCGCCGACATTCTCGCGGCGCTCGCGATCGCGCTCGACAAGCCCTTCGGCCTCGGGGACTTCCTCACCGTGGACGACTGCCAGGGGAGCGTCGAGCACATCGGCGTGAAGAGCACGCGGCTGCGCAGCATCAACGGCGAGCAGATCATCATCTCGAACGCCGAGCTCCTCAAGGCGCGGGTGCGCAACTTCGGGCGCCTGCGCGAGCGGCGCTCGCTGTTCGTGCTCCAGGTTCACTACGAGACGCCGGTGGAGAGGCTCGCGGCGGTGCCGCGCGCGGTGCGCGAGATCATCGAGGCGACCCCCGGCGTGCGCTTCGACCGCTGTCACCTGCTGCGCTGCACCGATACGGCGCTCGAGTTCGAGGCGGTGTTCTTCGTCACGCAGCCCGAGTACCAGGCCTACGCGGACGCGCAGCAGAGCATCAACCTGAGGATCCTCGAGCGCTTCCGTGCCATGGAGGTGAGCTTCATCGCGACCGCCCCGCGCGCCGTGCGGCTGCACCCACCGCTCACGCCGGCGGCCGACAGCGGCGGCCAGCAGCGGCTGCTGTAAGGCGCGCCGTGCGCGGCGCCGAGCGGCGGCGCTGCGCTGGCAGCCGCGCTCAGTGCGCGGCGAGCAGCTCGTCCAGGAGCCGCGCGAATTCCCCGTACGGCAGTGCGCCCTCGACGCGCAGCCCATCGAGCGCCGCTCCACTCGCACGCCCGACGACGAAGCCCGGCGTGCCGTCGATGCCCGCGGCGTCGGCCTCGCGCGCGTGGGCCGCGATGAGCTCGGCATATTTGCGGCGCGCCACGCACTCGCCGAAGCGCGTCATGTCGAGCTCGAGCGCCCGGGCACGGCGCGCGATGCCGCCAGTCGCGAAGTCCATCGCGCCGGCCAGCAGCGCGGCGTGCATCTCCCAGAATCTGCCCTGCTCGCCGGCGCAGTGCGCCGCTTCGGCGGCCGGCGCCGCCGCGGAATGAATCTCGAGCGGCAGGTCGCGCGCGAGGTAGCGGAGCTTGCCGGTGTCGATGTAGTCGCGCTTCAACTGCGGCCACACCTCGGCCTGGAAGCGCCGGCAGTAGGGACACTGGTAGTCGGTGAACTCGACCATGGTGAGCGGGGCATCGCTCCTCCCCAGGGCGAGCTCCCCCGGCTCGAGCTGCAGGCGCACGACATCGGAATTGGAGCCGCTCCCCTGCGCGCGCGCCGCGCCGACGAGCAGCGCACCCGCGGCGAGCGCGCACACGAGTGCCGCGCCCGCGAAACGCCGGGAGAGCCTCATCCGCGCGGCTTCTCTTCCTTCTTCTCATCCTTCTGCGGATGCTGCGGCTGCGGCTGCGCCTGCGGATGCTGCGGCTGCGCCTGCGGATGCTGCGGGTGCCAGGCGGGACCTTCCTGCCTGGCCGCGGTCGCGCCCGGCTCGCGCAGCGCGCCCGGATGCGGCGTCGCCGCGATCGGTGGACGGCCCTCGTTGCGCGCCGCGTTGAGCGTCGGCTCGCCGCGCGCCTCGACATGGTGCTGCAGCTGCGCCGGGGTCGCCTGGTAGTGCGGCTCGCGCGCCGCGGCCGTCTCGGAGGAGGTCTGCTGGACGCGTGCGTTGCCGCCACCGCCGCCCACGTAGCTCGAGCGTGCGTTGTTGACGGTGACGTTGTTGACGACCGTCTCGTGGTAGGTGTTATGCACGTTCACCACGTTCACGTTGGTGACCGCGGTGTTGTACTGGAAGCGGTTCCCCGCCCAGCGTCCGCCGTGGAATCCGTCACCGGTGTAGCCCGCGCCGTAGTCGACGCCGCCGTAGTAGCCGACGTGCGATCCCCAGTGTCCGCCGTGGAAGACGTACACCGCGCCCACCAGCCCCCAGTAGCCCGGCGTCCACAGGAGCCCGGGCTGCGGCGGCGCCACCCAGGTGCCCGGCACCCAGAAGTAGCCCTCCGGCCCCCAGCGCCACAGCCCCGGCGTCCAGAGGTAGCCCTCGACGGGGCACGGCGGCTGCTCGTACACCGGCAGCGGTGGCGGCGGCTCGTTGGCCTGCTCCGCGCCCGCATCGGGCGCGGCGGCCGCCGGCGCCGTCTGGTAGTCGGGCGTCACCACACAACCGCCGAGCGCGGCGGCGAGGAGCCACGCGAGCGCGGGAAGCCAGAGTGCTCGTTTCATCGTCATCTCTCCTGATTTGATTCGTGTGCCGGCGTGCGATTCGTGCCGGCGTGCGGCTCTCAGCCGGAGACCGCGCAGTCCTCGATCTCGCGCCCGGTGCGCAGCGTCCCGACGAGCTGCGTCACGTTGGCGAGTCGCTGCGCGCGCAGGTACTCGCTGAGGCCTTCGTTGATCTTCTTCACGGCCATCGGGTCATAGAAGAGTGCGGTGCCGATCCCGACCGCGGTCGCGCCGGCGATCAGGAACTCGAGCGCATCGGTCGCGCTCACGATGCCGCCCTGGCCGATGATCGGGATCCTGTGGGGACCGGCTACCTCGTACACCTGGCGGACCTTGAGGAGCGCGATCGGCTTGATCGCCGGACCCGACAGGCCCCCCTGCACGTTGCCGATCACCGGGCGGCGCGTGGTCACGTCGATCGCCATGCCCATCACGGTGTTGATCACCGCGAGCGCGTCCGTCCCCGCCTCGATGCAGCGGCGCGCGTTCTCACGGATGTCGGTCTGGTTGGGCGAGAGCTTGGTGATGAGGGGCTTCTGGGTCGCGCGGCGGCAGGCGGCTACCACCTGCGCGGACATCTGCGGGTAGTTGCCGAAGGCGACGCCGCCTTCCCTGACGTTCGGGCAGGAGATGTTGATCTCCATGGCATCGATCGGCGACTGATCGAAGCGCCGCGTCACCTCGACGTATTCCTCCAGCGTCGAGCCGCACACGTTGGCGATGAAGCGCGTCTCGCTGAAGTCGAGCTGCGGCAGGATCTCGCTCACGACCCGCTCGACGCCGGGGTTCTGCAGCCCGATGGCGTTCAGCATGCCGGCCGGCGTTTCGTAGACACGGTGCGGTGGGTTGCCGAGGCGCGGTTTGCCGGTGGTGCCCTTGAGCACGACGGCGCCGGCGTCGCGGTTGGAGAAACCCTCGATGCGGGTGTACTCCTCGCCGAAGCCGACACAGCCCGAGAGCAGCACGACCGGGGAGGCGAACTTGAGTCCACAGAATTCCAGGCGCAGCGCCGGATCGCCGGGCGGGGCGCCGGGCGCACCCGGGGCGGCGGCTGGTTTCGCACTCGGCATGGCGCGCATTATCGCACAGCCCGACCCACGTTCCTGCGAAAGGTGCGCGTGTTCCACGTCGTGCTGTTCCAGCCCGAGATTCCGCCCAACACCGGGAACGTGATCCGCCTGTGCGCCAACAGCGGCACGACGCTGCACCTGGTGCGACCGCTCGGGTTCGAGCTGACGGCCAAGGCGGTGCGCCGCGCGGGACTCGACTACGACGACCTCGCCGACGTGCGCGTGTACGCCGGACTGCCTGAGTGCCTCGAGGCCTTGAATGGCGCGCGGCTCTTCAGCATCGAGACCGGCGGCGCGCGCCCCTACAGCGAGGCGGCCTTCGCCGCCGGCGATGCGCTGCTGTTCGGCCCCGAGACCCGCGGTCTGGCGCCGCGCGTGCTCGCCGCTATTCCGCGCGAGCGGCAGCTCGCGATCCCGATGCGCGCCCATAGCCGCAGTCTCAATCTCTCCAATGCCGTGGCGCTGGTGGTGTACGAGGCGTGGCGGCAGACGGGCTTCCAGGGTGCGAAACCGCCCGTGACCTGTCACAGTTGAGCTGTAGCTCCCGCCATCGCCGCCGAGGAGGCTCGCGTGTCCCAGGCAACCGTGCTCCGGCCACTGAACGCCACATTGCTCGCACTGCTGCTCTGCGTCAGCGGCGCGAGCCGCGCGGATGACGCCCCGACTACCCCCAACACGCCGAACGCCGCCGCGGCGGCGCTCGCGGCGGCCCGGGATGCGGCGCGCGCGGCGATCGAGCGCGGACCCGTGACCATCAAGCTGCGCGACCAGGCGCAGCTCGAGCTGCCGGAGGGCTTCGGCTTCATCCCGCAGAAGGAGGCCACGGCGCTCATGAGCGCCATGGGCAACGGTCCGGGGGACGACATGCTCGGGCTCATCGTGCCGCTCGGCGAGGCGCGCTGGTTCGTGGTGGCCAACTACGACCCCTCCGGCTACATCAAGGACGACGACGCGAAGCACTGGGACGCCGACAAGCTCCTGCAGAACCTCAAGGACGGCACCGAGGCCGGCAACGCCGCGCGCGCCAGGGTCGGCGTGCCGCCGCTCAAGGTGACGCGCTGGATCGAGCCGCCTGCGTACACCGCCGACAGCCACCGGCTGATCTGGTCCGCCGAGGCGCAGCGCAAGGACGGCGCCGCCGGGGATCCGACCGTCAACTACAACACCTACGTGCTCGGGCGCGAAGGCTTCATCTCGATGAATCTCATCACGTCGGCCTCCGGGGTCGATGACGACAAGGCCGCGGCCCGCGAACTGCTGTTGGCCGTGAACTTCAACGACGGCAAGCGCTATGGGGATTTCAATTCCTCGACCGACAAGGTGGCCGCCTACGGCCTCGCGGCGCTGGTCGCCGGGGTCGCGGCCAAGAAGATCGGGCTGCTCGCGCTGCTCGCCGCGACCGTGGTCAAGTTCGCGAAGGTGATCGCCATCGCCGCGGCCGCCGCGATCGCCGTCGTCACCCGGTGGCTGAAGGGCCGCGGCGCGCGCGCCGGCTGACAGGGTGCGCACGGCGTGGTGAAGCTCATCGCCTTGCTGTTCGCGGCGCTCAAGCTCGGCAAGCTCGCGCCGGCGGTGCTCAGCATGCTGCTGTCGATCGGCGTCTACGCGCTCCTGTTCGGCTGGCAGTACGCGGTCGGCTTCGTGGCGCTGATCTTCGTGCACGAGATGGGCCACTACCTCGCGGCGCGCCGCCGCGGACTCAACGTGGGACTGCCGACCTTCATTCCGTTCGTCGGCGCCTGGATCCAGCTGAAGGACCTGCCCCACGATGCCGAGACCGAGGCCTACGTCGGCGTCGCCGGGCCGCTGGTCGGTACGCTGGGGGCGCTCGCATGTTTCTACCTGGCGCGCAGCAACCACAGCCCGCTGCTGCTCGCGCTCGCCTACTCCGGCTTCTTCCTCAATCTCTTCAATCTCATCCCGCTCTCGCCCTTCGACGGCGGCAGGGTGACGGCGGCGATCTCCCCGCGCCTGTGGCTCGTCGGGGTGCCGCTGCTCGTGGCGCTCTTCTTTTATAGCCCGAGCCCGCTCCTCATTCTGATGGCCGTGCTGGCGCTGCCGAGCGTCGTCAAGGCGTGGCGCGGCATCCGCAGTCCCGAGGAGCAGGCGTATTACAACGTGAGCGCCGAGACGCGCGTCTCCTACGCCGCGCTCTACCTCGGGCTCGCCGCCTTCCTCGCCATCATGTGCGAGCAGCTGCACGCCGAGCTGCCGCGCTCGTATCCGTAGCGCCCACACCCGTAGCGCCCCCATCCGCGGCACCCGCCGCCGGGGACGCCGCGCCCGAGCGGTCGAGCGGGCTCATCACGCCGCGTGCGCCCTTCGCCATGACGTGCGTGTAGATCATCGTGGTCTTCAAGTCCGAGTGCCCGAGCAGCTCCTGCACCGTGCGCACGTCGTAGCCGTCCTCGAGCAGGTGCGTCGCGAAGCAGTGCCGCAGCGTGTGGCAGCTCGCCGGCTGGGTGAGTCCGGCGCGCAGCACCGCGGCGCGCACCGCGCGCTGGACCCCCTTCTCGTACAGGTGGTGTCGCACCGGCTGACCCGTATAGGCATCGCGGCACAGCGTCGGGGCGGGGAAGAGGTACTGCCAGCCCCACTGCGTACCCGCTTCCGGGTACTTGCGCGCGAGCGCGTGCGGCAGCGAGACGCCCGGCTGGGCGCGGCGCCGTTCCTCCTCGAACCATTCCCGCAGCCGCGAGAGGTGCGCGCGTAACGGCGTGTCGAGCGCGGCGGGTACCATGCTGACCCGGTCCTTGCCGCCCTTGCCTTCGCGCACGATGAGCTCGCCGCGCTCGAGCGCCAGATCCTTCACCCGCAGGCGCAGCCCCTCCATGAGCCGCAGGCCGCTGCCGTAGAGCAGACTCGCGATCAGCCACGACGAGCCGCTGAGCCCCGCCAGGAGCGAGCGGACCTCGGCGCGCGTCAGCACGACCGGCAGCGCCTTGACGGCCGAGGCGCGGGTGACGTTCTCGAGCCACGGCAACGTGACCCCGAGCACCTGACGGTAGAGGAACAGCAACGCCTGCAGCGCCTGGTTCTGGGTCGCCGCCCCGACGCGACCCTCGACCGCCAGATGCGTCAGGAAACGCTCGACATGCTCGGGCCCGAGCTCCCCGGGCGAGCGGCCGCCGTGAAAGGCGGCGTAGCGGCGCATCCACTGCAGGTACGCCTGCTCGGTACGCAGCGACAGGTGGCGCGCGCGCATGCGCTCGCGGGCCGCGGCCAGGATTTTCGGCAGTGGCGCTTCGGGGACGACCGGCTCGCGTGCGGGCATGTGGCAACTCCCTGACGTCATGGAAGCAGAGGCCGCGCGCACCCGCGAGCGGCACAAAGGCGCGTGTTTGCCGCATTAAAGATATGCAAGCCGTATAATTTGCCGCATGCGGCGCGCACCGCGCCTGGGCAAGGGGCCGAGATGACCTGGTGGGGCTGGACGATCGCCGGCGCAATCCTCCTCGGCGCGGAGCTGCTGTTCGTCAACGCGCAGTTCTACCTGGTGTTGATCGGCAGCGCCGCGATCCTGGTCGGGCTCGCGAGCGTGGCACTGCCGCTCGCCGACTGGCTGCAATGGGCGCTGTTCGCCGTGCTGGCCATCGTCTCCATGCTGAGCTTCCGCAGCCGCATCTACCGCCGCTTCCACGGGGCGCTGCCCAAGGTCGAGAGCGGGCCGCGGGGCGGAATCATCACGCTGCCGGCGGCGCTCGCGGCGGGCGACAGCTGCCAGGCGGAATACGGCGGTACCTTCTGGACCGTGCGCAACGTCGGCAGCACGCCGCTCCCCGCGGGCAGCCACGCCCGCATCGTCAGCGTCGAGCACCTGACGCTGCTCGTGCGGCCCGTTTCGTAGCCGGAAACCTGAGTACAACAAAGCAGGCAGCCATGTACACCTCCTATGTCTTCATCGCGCTCGCGCTCATCGCCGTGATCGTGGTGTTCCGCACCGCGACCGTCGTGCCGCAGCAGAGCGCCTACGTGGTCGAGAACCTCGGCAAGTACAGCCGCACGCTCCAGGCGGGCTTTCACATCCTGTTTCCGTTCGTCGAGCGCGTCGCCTACAAGCACAGCCTCAAGGAGCAGGCGCTCGATGTGCCCGAGCAGATCTGCATCACCAAGGACAACGTGCAGGTGGCGGTGGACGCGGTGCTCTACATGCAGGTACTCGATCCGCACCTCGCCTCCTACGGCATCACCAACTACGGCTTTGCCATCGGGCAGCTCGCCCAGACGACGCTGCGCAGCGAGATCGGCAAGATCGAGCTCGATCGGACCTTCGAAGCCCGCGGCGTCATCAACGCCAACGTGGTCGCGGAGCTCGACAAGGCCTCGGTGGCGTGGGGCGTCAAGGTCATGCGCTACGAGATCAAGAACATCACCCCGCCCAAGGACGTGCTGTCGGCGATGGAGAAGCAGATGCGCGCCGAGCGCGAGAAGCGCGCCGTCGTGCTGACCTCCGAAGGCGAGCGCGACGCGAAGATCAACCAGGCCGAGGGCGACAAGCAGCGCGTCATCAAGGCCTCCGAAGCCAACAAGCAGCAGCAGATCAACGAGGCCGACGGCCAGGCCGCGGCCATCCTCGCCGTCGCCACGGCGACCGCCGAGGGCCTGCGGCAGGTCGGAGCCGCGCTCTCCGGGCAGGGCGGGATCGAAGCGATGCAGCTGCGCATCGGCGAGGAGTACGTCCGCCAGTTCGGCAAACTCGCCAAGGAGAGCACCACGCTCGTCGTGCCCGGTGAGCTCTCCGACCTCGCTTCGGTCGTCGCGATGGCCACCAGCATCGTCCGCAAGCCCGCGGCGCCGCCGGCTCAGCCGTCCGCGCCCCCGCCGTCGCGTCCACCTCCCGGGGCTCCGCCGGCGCTGAGCCGCTGAGAGACCCCCGTCCCGCGAGAGGCGGCGCGCCTTAACCATGTCGAGTGCCTCAAATGCGGCTGCGACGGCTGGCAAGGAGAGGCGCAGCTCGAGGCCGGAAGCTCATCTCTTATACGACCCAAGTGTCCTTGGAACGCTTAGGTCCTCTAGATTGAGTTAGACCGCATGCAATGGCGAAGTAGTGTTGATCGACTGGTTGCGTACTTTGACGCGCTCCTGGTCGTCGCCATTCTTGCCGCGACGGTCCGGGCTGTTCGGCTCGAGCGTGAAGCCTTCGCTGAAGCACTCCGCGCTTACGGACGGGTCGTCGACCCCGTTGGTATCGAACCTGCCGTTACTTGGCTCTATGTCGCCCCATTCGTGCTGCTGTTCACTCTCTCATCACTTGCCATGTGGCGACGCTGGCGTATCCGCTGGCTCCTTCAAGCTGTCGCTCTTCTGCTGGTCGCCCTTGTCTTTCTGGCTAACTTCTTCCATTGGTAAGCTTGCAGGCGTAGGCATGCGGTCTAACAATCGTTGGAGGGGTCCGTGATGTGCTTCTGGCTTGTCGCCTCGGGCGCTGAGAGATTGTGCGCCCTCGGCGCCAAGGGCTGGCGCTTCTGTGCGGCCCCTCAACTTCACCGTTATGCGCCTTAAACACCTGGCGCTGGTGGCTTTGCTAGGCGCATGCGCTCACACACCGCAGCATGGCGGTGACTCTGCTACATGCCCCGGCGTTGACTCCGGGTGGAAACTTCGATCGCCTCCCGAAAATTCCGGGGAACTGATCGCACTGCTCAACGCGACGAACCCGAACTTCGCGGACGCCAGCGAACACGACACGTACTGGTTCGAGGATTCGGCCGGGCAGCTGCTCTACTGCCAGGCATCTCGGTGTGACGGTCTTTCCGCTACATTCACAAAGGATGGCGATCACTGGACTGCGCATAAGGACCTGGGAAGCGTATGGGTCACAGCAGACTGTCACCGCTAGTGGCGGCGCATAACAATCGTTGGAGGGGTCCGTGAGGTGCTTGCGGCTTGGCGCCTCTGGCGCCGAGAGATTGTGCGCCCTCGGCGCCAAGGGCTGGGGCTTCAGCGCGGCCCCTCAACTTCACCGTTATGCGCCGTATGCTTGTGCGCTCGTGATACCCCTTTGTGCCTGCGTTTCAACTGGCGGGAACGCCTCGGACGCAGCGTTCTGTTCGAGAAATGTTGAGACTTGGTGGACGCCCTTGGATTCTCCCCCGACCGAGGCGCCACGCCTGCGTCGAGTGTTGGACGACCAGTACGGCCCCACCAAGCGAGGCCACGAGTACTGGTTCGTTGCGTCAGATCGTCGGTTCCTTCTATGCGTGCGGGCTAGGAAGCATAAGTGGCCCGACTGGATTACGTTCACTCCGGATGGCGAACGCTGGTCGGTTGACGTGCAGTCTGTCGTGATCGACGACTCGAGGTCATGAGCCTCGCGGCGCATAACAATCGTTGGAGGGGTCCGTGAGACGCTTCTGGGTTGGCGCCTCGGGCGCTGAGAAATTGTGCGCCCTCGGCGCCAAGGGCCGGCGCTTCTGCGCGGCCCCTCAACTTCACCGTTAGAGGTCGCTACGTTATGGGCTCGAGCGGCTCCATGTTGTCGTTCTACCTGATAGCAGGCACCGCTCTATTGGGCTATCTCTTCTCTCCAGCGATTCTGACCATCCTGTTCGCGGCGCGCAGCTGGCGAACGCTCGCTCATCCTTGGGGTTACCTCGCGGTCAGCCTTCTGGTGCTCTACGCTCTCGACGTGTTTCTCGCTTACTTGGCCGCTCCTATCGGCATCGGCATCCATGGCGTGCGTGCTGGAACTCCGCCGCCGGGTCTCTTTCAGCGATACGCGATTGAGATCCGAATCTTTGGCGCGCTCGCGATATTGGTAGTTTGCTCGATAGCCTTTTTAAGACTCTTGAGGTCCGTATGGTCGCAATGACTCGCGCCGCGACCTCTAACAATCGTTGGAGGGGTCCGTGATGGGCCTGCGGCTTGTCGCCTCGGGCGCTGAGAAATTGTGCGCCCTCGGCGCCAAGGGCTGGCGCTTCTGCGCGGCCCCTCAACTTCACCGTTAGAGCGCAGTCAATGCTAGGGCGACGACTGCTGCTTCCGATCGTTAGCACGCTCGTGCTTTGCGGCTTACCCGTTCGCGCAGGCGCGGAAGCGAGCTGCCGCCTGAACGACGAGGACTTTTTCAAGCAGTTGTGGACAATGACCGACTGGAAGGCGATTTATTCAGGTTTTAAGCGCACAGTGCCAATCTGTTCTGATGAGGGGGCGCATGCTGGCGATTACTCCGTTGTAGTGGTGCACGCCTTCGCACGCTATTGGACCCAACTGTTAGAACTTCAGAACCTCATGGCGAGTGACCCTGAATTTCGGCAGTTCGTGTTTCGCCACATTGATATGAGCGCCAATCGGACTGATCTCGACCTGACGCTCAAAAACGCCACTGAAAAGTGCCCGGTTGGTGCTACTGCTTTGTGCAAAGAGATCGCTACAAGTGCCGCATCTGCTATCAGGACCTATGAAAAGTTCTGGGCTGCGCTCTAACAATCGTTGGAGGGGTCCGTGAGGCGCTTCCGGCTTGGCGCCTCGGGCGCTGAGAAATTGTGCGCCCTCGGCGCCAAGGGCTGGGGCTTCTGTGCGGCCCCTCAACTTCACCGTTAGACGGCGGGCACAAGTCAGTGCATAGCTATGGCGCACCACCAGGGGTTGAGGGCTGGCGTGCTAGGTGATCTCCTTAGCGGTGTAATCCTCGGCTGGCGCTTCGCGCTGTCCCTCGCCTGTGCGGTCATCATCGATTGCTCGCTACGCTGGCTAAACTCTCCCAGGGGAGTTTCAGAGTGGATAATTCTTGTGCTTTTTATTTTGAGCGTGTCGGTAGGCACGGGGTGGGAGATTTCCGCACAGCGACGTCAGCGCCGCCCGCCGTCTAACAATCGTTGGAGGGGTCCGTGAGGCGCTTGCGGCTTGGCGCCTCGGGCGCTGAGAAATTGTGCGCCCTCGGCGCCATGATCGGGCGCTTCCGTGCGGCCCCTCAACTTCACCGTTAGAGGCCGCCGCTAGGAACGGTCAAGAAGACGAGACGCCGACTTGCGAAGAGCTCGTGCAAAGAACCTTCGATCGCGGTCATTCCCTGCGCGCGCGGTCGTCGTCGGCAAGGCCTTCGGTGAAGCGAGCGCCTGGGGCTTCGGTTTGCGCTCGCGATTAGGCGCGCGCACAGTAGCTTCGATGAGGGCGTCCTCTAACAATCGCTGGAGGGGTCCGTGAAGTGCTTCTTGGTTGTCGCCTCGGGCGCTAAGAAATTGTGCGCCCTCGGCGCCAATGGCTGGCGCTTCTGCGCGGCCCCTCAGCTTCACCGTTAGATTGCACTCGATGACGTGCGTGCTTCGCGTTACGCTCCGCGCCAGCTCCTCCGCAAGACGAGGACCGAGCAGCGCGTTGACGCCCCATGGCCGCTAGCGACTACACAGATATCTTTGCTCGCTTTAGCGATAAGGTGGCTGCTGAGTTGCTTGCGAACTACATATCGGATTCAGGCTTCTCGTGCGATTTGGTGGAGGTCTCCGACTCGGGCCTTGGACGGCAGTACGGCATTCGCGTAGCTCGAAACCTAATCGAGGATCTTAAGGAAAGCCTGAAGCTGACACCCATCGCCAAGTACCGTGAAGTGGTTTCACCTGAGGTGGTGGCGGGGCGGTTAGCGCGCGAGAAGATTCCGTGTTACATCGGTGGACCGCCAGTGCTGAGCTTGGGTGTCTGGGGTAGTCCCGGGTACACCGGAGTCCCAATCGACGATACCGGGAAACTCGGACAAGGCACCCTCGCCGTTCCTGCAAGGTTCGTGCGCGCGGCAGAGCGAGCTTTAAAGCAACAATTCTCTGAAGCTGAACTAGCGAGACTAGCTCTGGCGGATGAACCAGGCTCGAAGGAACCGCCATAGTCTGTGCGAGTGCAATCTAACAATCGTTGGAGGGGTCCGTGAGGCGTGATCGGCTTGGCGCCGCGGGCGCTTGGGGACAGTGTGCGCCCGCGTCGCCCGGCCGGCGCTGGTGCCCGGCCCCTCAACTTCACCGTTAGACGCCAGGCTTAGCGGCGCAGTGCCAGTTTCACCCTCAGTCCGCCAGAACTTGCTCGGCCCCGCAGTGGTCGGGGCGCCGCTCGGTGTGCTTGCCGCCTTTGCGGTCGCGGCCGTCCATTCCGAGTACGGCGCCCACATGTCGCCGCTTTATCCCGGCATTACAGGCCTCATCGCTGAGGCACTCGTGACCTTTGCGCTGGTGGCGATCGCGACCGTCATCATCTGGGGGTGCGTGCCACTCTTGATCAACAGGTTGGCATCGAGACGCTCGCGTGGGCCTGACGTCTAACAATCGTTGGAGGGGTCCGTGAAGCGCTTCTGGCTTGGCGCCTCAGGCGCTAAGAGATTGTGCGCCCTCGGCGCCAAGGGCTGGGGCTTCTGTGCGGCCCCTCAACTTCACCGTTAGGTGCCCGTATGAGCGGCTTCGTTCCGGCGTCTGGGTTAATCGACCACCCGGAGTTCCTGCGCAGGCTCTCGGTTTCCTTTCCCGCGCTGGCGTCCACTCTTGATGAAGAGGAACGCCATTCGCTGCATCTCGGTATGGCCGCTCTAGCACGTTCGTCAAGCGCCGCGATTGAGCAAGCCCGATGGCCCCACGTCGCTGAGCACTTCACCTTCGTCGATTCACTCCTGGAAACCGCCGCGCCAGAGGTCGAAAATGCCGTCTACGTTTCCTACCTGGAGAACATATTTGGTGGCGCGAATTCAAACGCGCTGTCGATCGCGCGCAGGAAGCTTCCATTTCGCCTTCGAAAGGCATTGGTGAGGCTTGATCAGCGTTAAGGAACTGCGAGTGCAGCGGGCACCTAACAATCGTTGGAGGGGTCCGTGAGGCGCTTCTGGGTTGTCGCCTCGGGCGCTGAGAAATTGTGCGCCCTCGGCGCCATGACCCGGCGCTTCTATGCGGCCCCTCAACTTCACCGTTAGAGGTCACTTTTTGCGCCTTCCCGTTTTTCTTATCGCAGCTGCCTTAATCCTCGGAGTGGTTGGTTTCTTGCGTGCCGTGGCCGAGTTTGGGAATCCAGGCATCATCGCCTTCGCAAAGCTCATTCTCGGGCCCGCAGCAGCCGTTCTCCTACTCTTTGTTCTTGCCGCTGGCAGATATACGGGCGAAATTCCCCGGATGAGGACTGTCCTCATCACCGTAGCAGCGCTGACGGGGATAGCATCCGCTCTCTCCGCTCTGTTGGGGGTAGCATGGTTGGTGACGAAGTGACCTCTAACAATCGTTGGAGGGGTCCGTGAGGTGCCTTTGGCTTGTCGCCTCGGGCGCTGAGAAATTGTGCGCCCTCGGCGCCAAGGGCGGGCGCCTCTGTGCGGCCCCTCAACTTCACCGTTAGGAGTCACGCGTGAGGGCAGCGGTCGTCTTGGCGCTTGTGCTCTGCGAGGTGCAAGCCGCCGTGGGAGATTCGCCAGCGCCGATAGCCTTGCCCGCGGAACGCAGTGGCTCTTTAGGAGCTGTGCAAGGATATCTTTGGCCAGTGCTCGCATCCGCCGGGAAGGCAGGCCGGATTTACTACGAAGCCATCTGTCCGCCAACCGCGGACTTCCCTCTCGCATTTCCGCCGATAAAGGTGCGCGCACCAAAAGCTACGGGTCTGGCCGCCGTGCGAAGCGTATTTCGAGACGAAAAAGACGTCTTGGTTGCTGAAGACCCTTCGGGGATTATCCGCGTCAGGATCGGGAGAGTTCCGGATGTAATCCTGAGGACGCGGATTACTACGCTCAGCTTGAAACCGACAGAACAGTACAACTCCTATCAGGCGATCTCGGCTATTGAGAACGCGCGGGAGGTCCGAACGGCTATGGAAGAGCTGCACCTCGTTGTGCCCGTAAGGCCTCTCGACATGCCGTTTGTGCTGCCTGCGGAAGGACTTCCTCACCTTCCTCCTGAACTATCAAACGTGACCATGGATCGAGCTCTCGACATGGTTGCGAGAACATGGGGAGGCATTGTTTTCTATGGGGCATGCACCGAACCGGGCACATACGAAATCTTTTAGCAGTTGCCTTGGAGGTGCTAGCGTGACTCCTAACAATCGTTGGAGGGGTCCGTGAGACGCTTCTGGGTTGTCGCCTCGGGCGCGGGGAAATTGTGCGCCCTCGGCGCCAAGGGCCGGCGCTTCCGTGCGGCCCCTCAACTTCACCGTTAGACGGGACCAGGTGGTTCTAATGCCGCAGTACCGGTGCCAGCTCGAGCGTCTCGGGGCGCCCCATTGGGCCTGTGCGACGGGCGGCATCATCCTCGGGCTCGCCGCGGCCGCGTGCCTCGTTATCATCGCGAATTCCTTCTGGGGTCAGACCAGCACGCCCGTTTGGTTCTTTCCTTTGATATGCGGTCTGGGTGCTCTAGCAATCGCGTTAGCGGTCCGTTCTGTGGTGACGGTACTTCGATCTAACTCCGGTACCGGCGCCGCTGGACCCGGCGAGGCTGGTCCGTCTAACAATCGTTGGAGGGGTCCGTGAAGCGCTTCTTGCTTGTCGCCTCGGGCGCTGAGAGATTGTGCGCCCTCGGCGCCAAGGCCTGGCGCTTCTATGCGGCCCCTCAACTTCACCGTTAGAGGCCGCCGCTAGGAACGGTCAAGAAGACGAGAGCACCTATTTGCGAAGAGCTCGCGCAAAGAACCTTCGATCGGCGTCGCTCCTTGTGCGCGCGCGGTGGTGGCCGGCACCGGCCGCCGCCAAGGGTGATGCCTGCGGCTTCGGTTTGCGCTCGCTGCCGGGCGCGCGCACAGTGACTTCGATGGGGGCGACCTCTAACAATCGTTGGAGCGCTCGCGCGGTCAGCTTCGGTGAGGCCCGCTGCGTGTCGAAGTTATGGATAAAGTGCCTTCGCTCGGCGCCGCAAAGACCGCGCGACGCTCAACTTCACCGTTAGAGGCCGCCGCTAGGAACGGTCAAGAAGACGAGACGCCGACTTGCGAAGAGCTCGTGCAAAGAACCTTCGATCGCGGTCATTCCCTGCGCGCGCGGTCGTCGTCGGCAAGGCCTTCGGTGAAGCGAGCGCCTGGGGCTTCGGTTTGCGCTCGCGATTAGGCGCGCGCACAGTAGCTTCGATGAGGGCGTCCTCTAACAATCGCTGGAGGGGTCCGTGAAGTGCTTCTTGGTTGTCGCCTCGGGCGCTAAGAAATTGTGCGCCCTCGGCGCCAATGGCTGGCGCTTCTGCGCGGCCCCTCAGCTTCACCGTTAGAGGCCGCCGCTAGGAACGGTCAAGAAGACGAGACGCCGACTTGCGAAGAGCTCGTGCAAAGAACCTTCGATCGACGTCGCTCCTTGTGCGCGCGCGGTGGTGGTCGGCACAAGCCGCCGGCAAACGTGGTGCCTGTGGCTTCGGTTTGCGCTCGGTGATGCGCGCGCGCACAGTAACTTCGATGAGGGCGTCCTCTAACAATCGCTGGAGGGGTCCGTGAGGCGCTTCTTGGTTGGCGCCTCGGGCGCTGAGAAATTGTGCGCCCTCGGCGCCAATGGCTGGCGCTTCTGCGCGGCCCCTCAGCTTCACCGTTAGACGGACCGGAGTGTTCTCGTGCCGTTCGGTTCCTCGCTCCTGGTTCTCTTAATCCTTACGGTGGTCGGTGCCCTTTCCACCTTGGCGACTTGCGTTTTCTCTGGGCTCCGCAACTTGGTGCCCTTCGCTTGGCGTATGTGGTTGTGGGGTACCATCGGGCTGGTTGCCGCAAATGCCCTCCTCATAGCCGTGTTGATCCCAATGCTCAGTGGCACTGCGATTGCACACGGGCCGCCACCGAGCGGAGACATTCGGTCAGCTGTACTTTGGGACCTCGTGATTCTTGGGCCGCTGGCGATGTCTGTCGCAGGCGTGCTCATCGGAATCGGTGTTGGTTTTCGCTTCGCCAGCCGTCCGTCTAACAATCGTTGGAGGGGTCCGTGAAGGGCTTCTTGCTTGGCGCCTCGGGCGCTGAGAAATTATGCGCCCTCGGCGCCATGACCCGGCGCTTCTGTGCGGCCCCTCAACTTCACCGTTAGAGGCCGCCGCTAGGACCGCTCAAGAAGACGAGAGCGCCTATTTGCGAAGAGCTCGCACTAAGAACCTTCGATCAGGGTCATTCCCTGCGCGCGCGGTGGTCGTTGTTAGGGCCTGCGGTGAAGCAGGCGCTTGCGGCTTCGGTTTGCGCTCGCAATTGGGCGCGCGCACAGTAGCTTCGATGAGGGCGTCCTCTAACAATCGCTGGAGGGGTCCGTGAGGTGCTTCTGGGTTGTCGCCTCGGGCGCTAAGAAATTGTGCGCCCTCGGCGCCAACGGCCGGGGCTTCTGCGCGGCCCCTCAGCTTCACCGTTAGAGGCCGCCGCTAGGAACGGTCAAGAAGACGAGAGCACCTATTTGCGAAGAGCTCGCGCAAAGAACCTTCGATCGGCGTCGCTCCTTGTGCGCGCGCGGTGGTGGCCGGCACCGGCCGCCGCCAAGGGTGATGCCTGCGGCTTCGGTTTGCGCTCGCTGCCGGGCGCGCGCACAGTGACTTCGATGGGGGCGACCTCTAACAATCGTTGGAGCGCTCGCGCGGTCAGCTTCGGTGAGGCCCGCTGCGTGTCGAAGTTATGGATAAAGTGCCTTCGCTCGGCGCCGCAAAGACCGCGCGACGCTCAACTTCACCGTTAGAGGCCGCCGCTAGGACCGCTCAAGAAGACGAGAGCGCCTATTTGCGAAGAGCTCGCACCAAGAACCTTCGATCAGGGTCATTCCCTGCGCGCGCGGTGGTCGTTGTTAGGGCCTGCGGTGAAGCAGGCGCTTGCGGCTTCGGTTTGCGCTCGCAATTGGGCGCGCGCACAGTAGCTTCGATGAGGGCGTCCTCTAACAATCGCTGGAGGGGTCCGTGAGGTGCTTCTGGGTTGTCGCCTCGGGCGCTAAGAAATTGTGCGCCCTCGGCGCCAATGGCTGGCGCTTCTGCGCGGCCCCTCAGCTTCACCGTTAGGCGGCGGTACGAGTAGGCGCCCAGTGAAGGCTACGACACTACAAGCCATCGCTCCACGCGCAATCGTCGCCAGTGTATTGCTGTTCCTTGCTGCACCGTTTGCAAGCTTCTTTCCCGACATGTCTGGTGTTGAAGTATTCCTATTCGGCTGGAAAGGAGCTCTTTATGGGGAGAACTGGGTCGCCGTCCTTATTTGGTGGGCAACCCTGCCGCTAGTAATGACTTGGTGTTGCGCGCTAGTCTCATCGAACTGGAAGGCGATCTTGGCCAGCTCGGTAGCGACACTGCTCGGTTTCTGCTCTCTGCTTCTTGTCGTCGACCGAGTGCCGCCCTTTTATTCAGAAGGCCACCCAATCCGAGCCCTCGGGCTAGGCTACTGGTTCTGGTTGGCTAGCGTCGCCGCCGGGCTTGGTGGAGCGATTACAGGCGCACTTAGTGATCGCGTTCGGCGCAAGGCCCTGCTAGATATCGGGAAGCCCAGGTGATGCGGCCGCCACCTAACAATCGTTGGAGGGGTCCGTGAAGCGCTTCTTGGTTGGCGCCTCGGGCGCCGGAAGATTGTGCGCCCTCGGCGCCAAGGGCTGGCGCTTCTGTGCGGCCCCTCAACTTCACCGTTAGACGGCAATGAGACGCGCAGCTGAAGAAAAGACACGTACGCTCACGGTGTGGCGCCGTCATCTGCAGACACACGGCGGCGCAGTCGCGTGCGTTTGCGAGCTCCAGGCCGGTCGCTTCCGCAAGGGGCAACGCGTCGGTGGCTGCGGTAACCCTCGGTGCTGGTTGTGCCACGCGGATAAGTTGTCTGGCCGCCCGACACGCCAAGGCCGTCGCAACATTGAGGCCTACGTGGAAGGAATCGCAGAGGTCCTATTGCCGTCTAACAATCGCTGGAGGGGTCCGTGAGGCGCTTCTTGGTTGGCGCCTCGGGCGCGAAGAAATTGTGCGCCCTCGGCGCCAATGGCTGGCGCTTCTACGCGGCCCCTCAGCTTCACCGTTAGACGGGACCAGGTGGTTCTAATGCCGCAGTACCGGTGCCAGCTCGAGCGTCTCGGGGCGCCCCATTGGGCCTGTGCGACGGGCGGCATCATCCTCGGGCTCGCCGCGGCCGCGTGCCTCGTTATCATCGCGAATTCCTTCTGGGGTCAGACCAGCACGCCCGTTTGGTTCTTTCCTTTGATATGCGGTCTGGGTGCTCTAGCAATCGCGTTAGCGGTCCGTTCTGTGGTGACGGTACTTCGATCTAACTCCGGTACCGGCGCCGCTGGACCCGGCGAGGCTGGTCCGTCTAACAATCGTTGGAGGGGTCCGTGAAGCGCTTCTTGCTTGTCGCCTCGGGCGCTGAGAGATTGTGCGCCCTCGGCGCCAAGGCCTGGCGCTTCTATGCGGCCCCTCAACTTCACCGTTAGACGGACCGGAGTGTTCTCGTGCCGTTCGGTTCCTCGCTCCTGGTTCTCTTAATCCTTACGGTGGTCGGTGCCCTTTCCACCTTGGCGACTTGCGTTTTCTCTGGGCTCCGCAACTTGGTGCCCTTCGCTTGGCGTATGTGGTTGTGGGGTACCATCGGGCTGGTTGCCGCAAATGCCCTCCTCATAGCCGTGTTGATCCCAATGCTCAGTGGCACTGCGATTGCACACGGGCCGCCACCGAGCGGAGACATTCGGTCAGCTGTACTTTGGGACCTCGTGATTCTTGGGCCGCTGGCGATGTCTGTCGCAGGCGTGCTCATCGGAATCGGTGTTGGTTTTCGCTTCGCCAGCCGTCCGTCTAACAATCGTTGGAGGGGTCCGTGAAGGGCTTCTTGCTTGGCGCCTCGGGCGCTGAGAAATTATGCGCCCTCGGCGCCATGACCCGGCGCTTCTGTGCGGCCCCTCAACTTCACCGTTAGAGGGCAGACGTGCGCATCACCTGGCTATCGATCTTGGCGATTGTGGCGCTTGCAACCGCCTACTATCTGCTTGACGGCGTTGTACAAGAGCGCCTGCCTTGGGCATTCATTCCGTCCTGGTGGTGGCGCGTTTGGCCGTCGAGACACTCAGCGGCTTTTGCGTGGCTTCAGTCGTTGAGTATCGTTGGATCTCTTATCGCCGCCCTGCCGATCGTGATAGCAATCGCGCTCTTCGTAAGACGTGCTCAATACGCGGTTGCATTCTCCATAGCCGTTTGTACGGCCGCGGTAGTTGTTGTGGGGTCACTTGTAGAGTACCCGCCGTGGTCCAGCAGTCAGAGAACCGACTTATGGCTTGCCAACCTGGTTGACCTTGTGGCCGTCGGCGGCTCTCCGCCTTTCCTGCTCTGGCTCGGCCACCGTCTGCCCTCTAACCATCGCTGGAGGGGTCCGTGAGACGCTTCCGTGTTGGCGCCTCGGGCGCTAAGAGATTGTGCGCCCTCGGCGCCAAGGGCTGGGGCTTCTGCGCGGCCCCTCAGCTTCACCGTTAGAGGTCAGCCGCGATGCGCACCACCCTGGTTGTAGTCGCCACTTCTATCGCACTGCTCTTGCTTTACAGCAACATCCTCACTTGGACCATCGGCTACGCAATGGCACTCCCGGAGCCCTCTCAATGGGCCGGGCTATTCCCCACTCGCGTCAGTGGGGTTTTGACCTGGATGCAGCTCGCTCACACCACAGCGCTCCTGGCGGCCTCAATTCCGTTCGCCTTCTTTGTCGCGCATTTCTACGGGCGCCGCGGTGTGTGGGTGGCGCTGGGCATCACGGCGGCTCTCCTCACATGGATTTCGCTTCCCGGGCTTGTCCAAGCTTTTGCAACATCGTCCCCCCGGGACCAAGTCATTACCGCCTTCGACAATCTCAAGCTCCTGCTTGTGCTGCCCTTGTTGGTGTTGCTCTTTCGGCGGCTGCCCTCTAACAATCGCTGGAGGGGTCCGTGAGGTGCTTCTGGGTTGGCGCCTCGGGCGCTGGGAGATTGTGCGCCCTCGGCGCCAATGGCTGGCGCTTCTGCGCGGCCCCTCAGCTTCACCGTTAGACCGACCCGGGGTAGTCCGTAGTGAACTCTGGCGCCCGCGAGACGAGGTCCCTCACCGTCTTCATTGTCCCGGTGCTCGTTGGCCTCGTGCTTTTTACAGCATGGGTCACTCTGCTGGCCCTGCCTTATGGCTGGCTCTATCTCCTCTCGCCGCTATTCCATCCTGTCTGGTCAATAGCGCTCGCGCTTCTTCTGCTGGCGCTCATGGGACTGCTCGAACGCCTTGGATTGCTGCAGCATCTGATCGACGGACGAACCATGCTCATAGTTCTCTTGGCACTCTTCCTGATGATTTCTCTACCTTTCCCGAGATCTACGATCTCGCGAAAGGTCGTCGATGCTCTACGAGTCATGATGTATCACGATGATCTTCAATTGCTCGAGCGCCAGTTACGTGCAAAGGGCGTTACCCCGCCCATTGCTGTCATCGCCATCGACGGATTCGGCAGCCTGGCCTCTGGTGTAGCCTATGATCCAACCGGTGAGATTTTGCTGTCTCCGGATAAGCGCAGCGCCGCTTGGATCGCTCAATCGGGAGAGCTCTCTGCCGATGGCCTCGAGGTGCGACATGTGGTTGGCAGCTATTACGCTTGGTTTCACCCATGACCATCAGCGGTCGGTCTAACAATCGTTGGAGGGGTCCGTGATGCGTGGTCTGCTTGGCGCCGCGGGGCGCTGAAAGACAGTGTGCGCCCGCGTCGCCTGTCCGGCGTGGGTGCCCGGCCCCTCAACTTCACCGTTAGAGGCCGCCGCTAGGAATGATCGAGAGATGGCGGAATCCGATCTGCGAAGACCTCGCGCAAAGAACCTTCGATCGACGTCGCTCCTTGTGCGCGCGCGGTGGTGGCCGGCACAAGCCGCCGCCAAACGTGGTGCCTGCGGCTTCGGTTTGCGCTCGGTGATGCGCGCGCGCACAGTAGCTTCGATGGGGGCGACCTCTAACAATCGTTGGAGCGCTCGCGCGGTCAGCTTCGGTGAGGCCCGCTGCGTGTCGAGGTTATGGATAAAGTGCCTTCGCTCGGCGCCGCAAAGACCGCGCGACGCTCAACTTCACCGTTAGAAGTCACTTCAGGGAAATTCTGCGCTGCGAAGAGCTGGGGATGCCCTTCGATTGGTTCCGCGGCGTGCGGGGCTGCACTGACTCGGTTGTCCTTTAGGCGTCTTCGTTCAGCGCCTACGAGGTGTGCGCGTGCGGCGTTCTGTGGCTGTGCTCGAGGTCGGGGCGCGCGCCGAGTGCGTTCCTTCGAGGCTGATGCGTGGTTGACCCCCACGCCCTCTTTGTTCGAGGCCTGGGCGCGCTTAACATTCGAGTAAGGTGCCTTCGCTTGCCGCCGTAGCGCCGCACGCGCACAGTGGTGATCGGTGGGGTGACTTCTAACAATCGCTGGAGCGGTCCGTGAGAGGTCGTGAGGGAGGGCGCTTAGCGCGCCCGAAGAACGAAGACCGAGTGAAGCGCCCGCGAGGCTTCTGCGCGGCCGCTCAGCTTCACCGTTAGGGACCGCGTGAGACTCGTCGCCTCGTTGTTGGCATCCGCGAGCATTTTGGCCGCAGGCGCAGCGATCGCCAAGTGCGCCTCTGTCTCTATCAGTGATCGCTACTCGGGAGCTCAGACTGTTGTTCTTGTGGAAATCACAGACGCACGTGATGGGCCTGTGCCCTGGCCTTATGAACTCCGGAAGGGCGCTTTGCCAGGGAAACTTCTGAAGCTCCGCGTTTTGAAGTCGTGGAAGGGCTCCCTCCATCCGGATGACATTATCTTCGGCTGGACCCAATCGCGTAACATCGAAGACTCCTACCCGCGCACCGACGTTGGTACACAGATCATCGTGTTTTCTGCAAAAGCCTCGCCCCATGAGATTCGGGCGTGTAACGCTGCTCCACCCGACCTCACAACCGAGGTCTCTACGGTGCTCGACACGATCGTTCGTGGGGAAACGCCGGACGCGGCCCCTAACAATCGTTGGAGGGGTCCGTGAGGCGCTTGTTGGTTGTCGCCTCGGGCGCTAAGAAATTTTGCGCCCTCGGCGCCATGATCCGGCGCTTCTGTGCGGCCCCTCAACTTCACCGTTAGGCATCCACGTAGGAGCGCCGTGCCATGGTAAAGACACACGGACTCAGCCACATCGCGCTTTCCGTCGCTGATCTGGATAGGTCTGTGGCGTTCTACCGCTCAGTCTTCGGGGTGCGAGAGTATTTTCGCGATGAGTCGTCTGTGCAGGTCCTTGGTCCGGGCCCTCACGACGTGCTCGCTTTTGAGCGACGCCCTGCAGCCGCTGGTGCTCTGGGCGGTATCATTCACTTTGGCTTTCGACTTACTCGACCGGAGGACATCGGTATTGCGGTCGCTGCTGTGGAGGCCGCTGGCGGCAGCGTGACGTCTCAGGGGGAATTCGGTCCGGGGTTGCCGTATGCGTTCGTGCGAGACCCCGACGGTTACGAGATTGAAATATGGTTCGAGTGATTTCGTCGTGGATGCCTAACAATCGTTGGAGGGGTCCGTGAGGTGCTTCTGGCTTGGCGCCTCGGGCGCTGAGAAATTGTGCGCCCTCGGCGCCAGTGGCTGGCGCTTCTGTGCGGCCCCTCAACTTCACCGTTAGAGGCCGCCGCTAGGAACGGTCAAGAAGACGAGAGCGCCGATTTGCGAAGAGCTCGTGCAAAGAACCTTCGATCGACGTCGCTCCTTGTGCGCGCGCGGTGGTGGCCGGCACAAGCCGCCGCCAAACGTGGTGCTTGCGGCTTCGGTTTGCGCTCGGTGATGCGCGCGCGCACAGTTGCTCCGGTAGGGGCGACCTCTAACAAACGTTGGAGCGCTCGCGCGGTTAGCTTCGGTGAGGCCCGCTGCGTGTCGAAGTTGTGGATAAAGTGCCTTCGCTCGGCGCCGCAAAGACCGCGCGACGCTCAACTTCACCGTTAGAGGCCGCCGCTAGGAACGGTCAAGAAGACGAGAGCACCTATTTGCGAAGAGCTCGCGCAAAGAACCTTCGATCGATGTCGCTCCTTGTGCGCGCGCGGTGGTGGCCGGCACAAGCCGCTGCCAAGGGTGACGCCTGCGGCTTCGGTTTGCGCTCGGTGATGCGCGCGCGCACAGTAGCTTCGATGGGGGCGACCTCTAACAATCGTTGGAGCGCTCGCGCGGTGAGTTTCGGTGAGGCCCGCTGCGTGTCGAGGTTATGGATAAAGTGCCTTCGCTCGGCGCCGCAAAGACCGCGCGACGCTCAACTTCACCGTTAGAGCGCACCCGCCCCAGGGTCTGACTCATGAGTGATGTCGACGTTGGCGGGGACGCAGCGCACACGTCGCTGCTAATGCAGCGGCGCCTATCAAATCGAAGGGCCGTTACATGGGTGCACTTGATACTAGGAAGCGCCGTTGCCCTGATTTACATCAGCGCAATTGACTTCAGACGGTTCGCGTACTGGCGATTCGGCGCGTCAGAGGCTCTCATTGCGATCACCGCGCCGACCTGGATTCCGTACTTGGTCTCGGCGCTCCACAGCCGCAAGGTTGTAATGAGCCAAGACGGCGGCGTACTCTGGTACATCATTTCGATCGCGCTGATTTCCTTGGTGGTGGCAGCCCTTCTGCTAGGCGCTTTTGGTCCAATCTGGCGACCATTGTTACTGTTCGTATTTGGCGCTCAGACGTTGGCCTTCATTTATGCAGGTGAATTCATCCTACGAAAGGGCCCATTGCAGTGACAGCTGTCGTGAGGTTTGGGGTGCGCTCTAACAATCGTTGGAGGGGTCCGTGATGCGCCTGCGGCTTGTCGCCGCGGGCGCCTGGGGACAGTGTGCGCCCGCGTCGCCTGGCCGGCTCTCCTGCGCGGCCCCTCAACTTCACCGTTAGAAGTCACTTCAGGGAAATTCGGCGCTGCGAAGAGCTGGGAGTGCCCTTCGATCGGCTCCGCGGTGTGCCGGCGCTGACTGACTCGGTTGTCCTGTAGGCGTCTTCGTTCAACGCCTACGAAGTGTGCGCGAGCGGCGTTCTGTGGTTGCGCTCGAGCTCGGGGCGCGCGCCGAGTGCGTCCCTTCGAGGCTGATGCGTGGTTGACCCCCACGCCCTCTTTGTTCGAGGCCTGGGCGCGCTTAACATTCGAGGAAGGTGCCTTTGCTTGCCGCGGTAGCGCCGCACGCGCACAGTGGTGATCTGAAGGGTGACTTCTAACAATCGCTGGAGCGGTCCGTGAGAGGTCGTGAGGGAGGGCGCTTAGCGCGCCCGAAGAGCGAAAACCGAATGAGGCGCCCGCGAGGCTTCTGCGCGGCCGCTCAGCTTCGCCGTTAGAGGCCGCCGCTAGGACCGCTCAAGAAGACGAGAGCGCCTATTTGCGAAGAGCTCGCACTAAGAACCTTCGATCAGGGTCATTCCCTGCGCGCGCGGTGGTCGTTGTTAGGGCCTGCGGTGAAGCAGGCGCTTGCGGCTTCGGTTTGCGCTCGCAATTGGGCGCGCGCACAGTAGCTTCGATGAGGGCGTCCTCTAACAATCGCTGGAGGGGTCCGTGAGGTGCTTCTGGGTTGTCGCCTCGGGCGCTAAGAAATTGTGCGCCCTCGGCGCCAACGGCCGGGGCTTCTGCGCGGCCCCTCAGCTTCACCGTTAGAAGTCACTTCAGGGAAATTCGGCGCTGCGAAGAGCTGGGAGTGCCCTTCGATCGGCTCCGCGGTGTGCCGGCGCTGACTGACTCGGTTGTCCTGTAGGCGTCTTCGTTCAACGCCTACGAGGTGTGCGCGAGCGGCGTTCTGTGGTTGCGCTCGAGCTCGGGGCGCGCGCCGAGTGCGTCCCTTCGAGGCTGATGCGTGGTTGACCCCCACGCCCTCTTTGTTCGAGGCCTGGGCGCGCTTAACATTCGAGGAAGGTGCCTTCGCTTGCCGCGGTAGCGCCGCACGCGCACAGTGGTGATCTGAAGGGTGACTTCTAACAATCGCTGGAGCGGTCCGTGAGAGGTCGTGAGGGAGGGCGCTTAGCGCGCCCGAAGAGCGAAAACCGAGTGAAGCGCCCGCGAGGCTTCTGCGCGGCCGCTCAGCTTCGCCGTTAGACGGCTGCTACACGGAACGTCGTCGTGCTCTTTGGCTTTTGGACCCTCGTTGCGGTCGCACTTGTTGTGGCAGCTGCCGTCCTGTGCGCCAAGCACCGCGCTTACCTTCCCTATGTCGCCTTTGTCTTTGGTCTGTGGCTTGCCGGAGTCCTAGCGTGCTGCGCATCACGAGCTCCGGGCGATTCGCTATTGCGCACCGCAGCGTCGTCGGCGCTGGCGATTACGCCCGTTGCGGTCCTCTACTGTCTGATCCCAGGGTTTCAGGTGCGCGGCGGGGCATCGCACGTCCGCGTCGTAGTATCGACAGCGATCGCATCCGGTATAGCGTTTCCTCTGTGGCAGCTATGGTGCTGGTACGTTGAGTGCAAATTGTTTTATACCTGCCTTGGTGGACTACGTGTCGCAGCCGTCTAACAATCGTTGGAGGGGTCCGTGATGGGCTTCTGGCTTGGCGCCTCGGGCGCTGAGAAATTGTGTGCCCTCGGCGCCAAGGGCTGGCGCTTCTGTGCGGCCCCTCAACTTCACCGTTAGACGTCCGCTTATGATGCCTTGTCGCTTGGTTTGGCCTCTGGGTCTCTACCTTGCTTTCGCGCTGCAGGGCTGCGCTACGCCGCGGGTACGAGACGACGTCACTGCCGCACGCCAGGATCTCCTGTTGAAGCTCAAGCGATGTCTCGCCGATATGCCCGCTCGAAGCCCTGAGGGCTTCTGGTCCCCTTGCGCTCGCTTGAACGTAAGCACTCTGAATGGGGTCACAATCGCCCAGTTGGAGGCTAACTTAGGGCCACATGGCGTTTCGAGCCACGACTACGTCAGCGTGCCTAAGGACCCAAGCGCCCCGCCGCCTCCGTATGAATGCCGATGGGCGTTTTATAGGCTTCCTCCGAATGTCGCTCTCGGAGGGGGTCCGGAGCTGCAGTGCGTGTCTTCAGACACGCGTACGTGCGAACAAGTGCGATGGGTGTTAACCGAATGAATCGCGCTTGCAGACTCATCGGCCAGAGCCGTGGGGGGTCGCGGACGTCTAACAATCGTTGGAGGGGTCCGTGAGGTGCTTCTTGGTTGGCGCCTCGGGCGCAGAGAAATTGTGCGCCCTCGGCGCCAAGGGCTGGCGCTTCTGTGCGGCCCCTCAACTTCACCGTTAGGCATCGGGTATGAACTGGAGCCGACTTGGGACATTTGTACTAGTGTTTTTTGTCGCCACGGCCGCGGCGGCCTTTCCGTTCGGCTTCATCCGCGGCTTTTCGCTCGCTCGACACCAAGCCCCACCGTCTTGGCTCCCGATTGGTCAGGCCATAACTGTGATGACGGCGGGAGTGCTGGTGACTGCCCTGTTGGTCCGGAGACAGAATACGAGGCCATGGACTCACGCTGGTCTCATGGGGCTAAGCGCAGGGATATTGTCGTATCCGATGAACGTTCTTTGGCTTGGCGTATCTGTTTCGGTGTGGCTTGCTAGCTTACTCGCGATCTGCGTGATGATCGTGCTCGGTGTGCCTTTAGGGTTTCTCTTTCGCTCCGACAAATCGGGGACAATCCGATAGGTGCCCGATGCCTAACAATCGTTGGAGGGGTCCGTGAAGCGCTTCTTGCTTGGCGCCTCCGGCGCTAAGAAATTGTGCGCCCTCGGCGCCAAGGGCTGGCGCTTCTGTGCGGCCCCTCAACTTCACCGTTAGAGGCCGCCGCTAGGAACGGTCAAGAAGACGAGACGCCGACTTGCGAAGAGCTCGTGCAAAGAACCTTCGATCGCCGTCGCTCCTTGTGCGCGCGCGGTGGTGGTCGGCACAAGCCGCCGGCAAACGTGGTGCCTGTGGCTTCGGTTTGCGCTCGGTGATGCGCGCGCGCACAGTAACTTCGATGCGGGCGTCCTCTAACAATCGCTGGAGGGGTCCGTGAGGTGCTTCTGTGTTGGCGCCTCGGGCGCTGAGAAATTGTGCGCCCTCGGCGCCAATGGCCGGCGCTTCGGCGCCGCCCCTCAGCTTCACCGTTAGACGACCTGGAGCTGCCATGTGGCGCATAGGTAAGGCGAGCGCAGCTGCGGCAATTGGGGCTGGCCTTCTAGGCACTGGCTCCGTCGCAAGTACGGATCCGCACCCGCAAGACTTCATCGACCTTGTGAAGGCTCACCGGTTCAGGGAGGCGGCGGAGCAGTTCTATTACGAGCCAAGTCACACGCCGGCCCGAGTCGCCAAGGACAAAGCGGGAGTTGTGGATTTTATGGAAGCTCTTTTTCGCGAGGTTGGAGATATACAGCGGGAAACGCCCCTCCCCACGGGCGTTTACACGTCCTGGATCCTCGGAATCAGCGGCGCAGATCATCCGTTCTCGGCGTCGGACGTTGGCGCAGACGAAGAGCGCATTTTCGTGTACCAAGTACAGCTGTCGCGAGAAGGTACAGATTGGCTGGAACTAAAGTATGCCCATGTACACGGCCAATGGCAGGTGCTTGGTTTCGAGTTTGAAATTCCACAGTCAAAACCCGGTGGAAAGCAGCGCTTTGCCGCGCTTGCAGTGAAGCTCTTTCCTCCCGAAGCGCGCCTTGTACCCTGAGTCGTCTAACAATCGTTGGAGGGGTCCGTGAGGCGCTTCTGCGTTGTCGCCTCGGGCGCTGAGGGATTGTGCGCCCTCGGCGCCAAGGGCCGGCGCTTCTGTGCGGCCCCTCAACTTCACCGTTAGGACCCGCGTAGCGCCCCAGCGTGTACCCGCTCGCTGCAATGGTTTCTGCTCTTTTCGGCTTCTGCGTTGGGGGAGTGCTGCTTGTCCAGACACTGCGGTGGGGTGCGCTCCTCTGGGTGACGGCCACTACTCACGGCGGAGATTTCCTCGGCCCGCCCAAACGCAGACTCATCTGGGCGTTCCCCTTTATTTTCCTGTTACATCCGGTCCCTTATTTCGCCACATTCGTCGTCCTCTTCACGATCTGGGCACTGCAGGGCAAAGTGGAGTCAATCTGGCTTTGGCTCTTAGGCGGCGTTTATTGCAACATAGCGTTTGCTGGGCTGACTATGTTTAGGGGCTATCAACTTCGGCGTCGACGCGCGACCGCGGGTCCTAACAATCGTTGGAGGGGTCCGTGATGCGCTTGCGGCTTGGCGCCTCGGGCGCTGAGACATTGTGCGCCCTCGGCGCCAAGGGCTGGCGCTTCTGTGCGGTCCCTCAACTTCACCGTTAGGTGCCGTATGCGCATAGGTATCGCCGCTGCCATGGTATTCGCCGTGTTTTGCGTGTCATTTCCGCGCGCGTCTTTGGCAGCAGAGCCGCTTGCACCCTGTTCGTCGTCCGAGGTTCCTAAGCGTCTTGACCCAAAGGCTCTTACCGCCGCCCTAAGGGTTTTAGAAACAACTGCGGCAACTGCGTGTCAAACCGCTTGTGCGCGCTGCTACGATGCGCGTACATCGCAGGACGGCACGATCAGGCTTAGTGTCAAGGGGGTTCAAGGTGCGTCCACTGCCCGAACCGAGATAGAAGTTTTTGTTGTGGTAGACCCATCAACAGGAAAGGTTCTTAGAAGTGCCGCGATGTTTCTCATTGGCGCGAAACGCACGGACGGCACCTAACAATCGCTGGAGGGGTCCGTGAGGGGCTTCTTGGTTGGCGCCTCGGGCGCGAAGAAATTGTGCGCCCTCGGCGCCAATGGCTGGCGCTTCTGCGCGGCCCCTCAGCTTCACCGTTAGGCGGGCCCGCTGTGCGCCACCTCAACCGCCCTGCCACTGTTGATGTCGGCGGCCACCCGCAATCGTCACATGACGTGGTCTCCAATACCCAGGGGGAACGGCGCTCGGGGGCGACGATGTCGAAGACGTGGACTCTTGCCATGAAGATTCGTCTTGTCGGAGCCGCCTGGCTTGTAACACTCGCTGGATGCAGCACCGTCTTGCCCGGAACACCAGGGCACACTGCACTCTCCCACGATGACGTCTCCTTCTACAAATACAGTTTCGAGGAGAAACCACGCGTCTGGAACAACGCAACATGCGGCTTCCTCATTCAAGGCAATTCCTACTCCTGGCAGGTTCCAAGACCAGAGTGGACAATCAGCGTTTACGAGGTCATGGACAACGACACGCCCGCCGTCCGAGTCGAAGCGGCCGCGTTCCGGGTGCTGTCTAATGATCGGAAAGCCCCCGTCGAGCCGCGCCCGGCTATCGCCGCGCTTGTCTTCACCCTGAAGGGCCGGGCCGAGCCGTTGATCGCCAACATCAGCGGTCAGCCCAGCAGAACGAGCGGAGAGATCAACGCGACACTCGAGACGGCTCCGGCACAAGGCCTCTTCAGGGCCTTCTCCCAGGGGGAGCCCGTCGAAATCTCGCTCACATACCAGGACGGTGCGACGGACGTACTCGAGGTGCGCAACTGGTATGTTGCCAGAGGCTTGTCCTGGTATGTCGACCAAGGCCGGGAATACTTAGACCATGTTGTGGTAGGTGACTATTTCCATGACTGCCTTAAGTACCTGCGTCGCGGCCCGGCTGGAGTTCGGTACGTCATAGATGAACTAGGCCCTCTTCCGCTCACGGGCAACGGCGGGCTTGAGCCTGCCAACACCCACGAACCCGGACCGATTGGGTGGTGGACACCACCGGGGTCCTTCTGCTTCGGGCCTCGCGGTGAACCGGGTCATTGCCCAGTGCCTGACAAAAATGAGAAGCCCTGAGGCTGAGCAGGTGCCCCCGGTGACATCGAACACTGAGGCTCGGTCGGTTTGCGGTCCGCCTAACAATCGTTGGAGGGGTCCGTGAGGCGCTTCTGGGTTGGCGCCTCGGGCGCTGAGAAAGTGTGCGCCCTCGGCGCCATGATCGGGCGCTTCTGTGCGGCCCCTCAACTTCACCGTTAGGAGTCATGCGTCCCAAGACACTGGCGCTTGCGGTTGTGGCGGTCGCGATCGCCGCCTCCCTGGCTTTTGCCATCGAGCCTTCCTCGGGGGGCTCAACCGCAGCACCGCTCACCGGTGCCGAAGCAGAGCGCTCCATCGCCTGGAGTACGGTCGGGAAGGGAGACGCGATTCCCGCGGTGATGCCGACGTCAAGGTCTGCTAACTCCTTGGAGGCTGGCTTCGCCCACGAATGGGTTGAACGCTCTGTGCGACCGCTTCCGGGTGGTGATGAAGCGGCGCCGTTGATGCTCCGTATCATGTCTGAGCCACGCGCACCCGATGATGCGTGGGCAAATGAGGTTGAACACTACTTGAGTGAATTCATTCGCACTCAGGTCGATGTTCAGGCACCCACGGTCTCCCGCGTCTTTTGTAACTCGGTAGGATGTCTCTGCTATCTGGAGCGAACGGGCTCGCCTCTGACTTGGCTCATGATCTCCAACGCGTTGATGAGTCCGGCCGCGAGCGAGTTCGGCACTAAGCAACTGGGCATAACAACTTTTGAGCATCCACCGCGACACGGCACGAAGTGGGAGCTGACGATCGTCACACGACCGAGCGCTACGGCCGCACCAGGACAGGCCCGACGCGCCCTCGGCGCCAAGGGCTGGGGCTTCTGTGCGGCCCCTCAACTTCACCGTTAGAGGTCGCGAGCGCCGATGACGTTCTGGGGGCTATTTTTCGACCGGTTGCTTCGGCCCCTATCAGCTGTTCTTCTTCTTTGTTTGCTCGCCGCCGGTGCCAACTACTACATGGACCTCGGATGGTTCGGGCAGCGCCCTAGGCTGGTCTTTTCTTTAACCCTGCTCGTCGCTTGCTTTCTCCTAATGCTGTCGCAACGACCGCAGAGTAAGGATTGATGCGCCAGCACAAGGGCAAGTACCGCGGTGCTTGGGCGACCTCTAACAATCGTTGGAGGGGTCCGTGAGGCGCTTCATGCTTGTCGCCTCGGGCGCTAGGAAATTGTGCGCCCTCGGCGCCAAGGGCTGGGGCTTCTGTGCGGCCCCTCAACTTCACCGTTAGAGGACGACTGTGACTAGCAAGCGCACCGCTCTTTTTGTCGATGCTGCGCTGTCTCGTCTCGGATCCGCACTGCTGATTGTGGTGTTCCTGGTCGCTGCGCTGGCGTTCGCGATCGGTCTCTTTCCACGCACACTCCTTGGCACGCTGGTTCTTATCGCAGTTGGCGTTCCGCTCTGCGTCTTAGGGGACTTGTGTTTCACTGGCGCTTCGCGGCCCTTTTCTCTCCGAGTAGCCGCCTTTATTGCCTTCGTCGCGTTACTTGCCCTACTGTGGTGGTGGGACGCCTCTCATGCGTCATTTATGCGACAGAACTTCTTCTGACCTGAGCCGACGTCCGTCAGCACATGGCCGGAGGTCGTCCTCTAACAATCGTTGGAGGGGTCCGTGAGGCGCTTCTGGGTTGTCGCCTCGGGCGCTGAGAAATTGTGCGCCCTCGGCGCCAAGGGCTGGCGCGTCTGTGCGGCCCCTCAGCTTCACCGTTAGGCGGCAACCGCTCAAGCACCGGCGCCTCTGCGTTCTGTTACCTTTGTGGTGTGAAGGTCACGCGTTACTTCGAGACGATACGGCAGCGTCCTGACCGGGCGCTGATTCAAGGCGCGTGGATTCAGCGCGCCATTGACTCGCCAATTCGGCAGGTAATTCAGAAGGATGGCCGCATCAGGCGCTGGTGCCAGGTGCCAGAGATGAACAATCGCTATCTCCGCGTTATCCTGCTATCTGACGGCGAGACCATTCACAACGCATTCTTTGACAGAGATTTTATGCCATGAAGGTTAGGTACTTCGAAGACACGGACACGCTTCTGATTGAGTTCCGGGACGCTCCGGTCGCGCAGACCCGTGACCTGGACGAGAACATCGTTCTTGACGTCGATGCCAAGGGCAACATCTGCTCAATCACGATTGAACACGCTTCTGTTCGCGCAGGCGCTCCACAATTCTCGTTCGAGAAGGTTGCCGCCTAACAATCGCTGGAGGGGTCCGTGAGGTGCTTCTTGGTTGTCGCCTCGGGCGCCAGGAAATTATGCGCCCTCGGCGCCGATAGCTGGCGCTCCTGCGCGGCCCCTCAGCTTCACCGTTAGCCGCCGCGGGGGGCTCACCAATGATTCCGGTCCCCAGTGGCGTTGAGGCAATCAGGCAACGGCCTCAGATGTATTTTCCTCATGGGGTCACTCCCGCCGCGGTCTGCTTGTGTCTGGTGGATGACGCCCTGGGGCTGGGGGCCACACACGTACGCGTTGATCACGTGAACCGGTGGCGCATAGTAAGTGCCGACGTCGATTGGCTCCGGCTACCTGAACACCGCGTGGTCGCGATGGATCGACTGTTCGTGGGGATGCATGTTTACCCCTCGCGCATCAACGGAATGCGTTCTGAAGTCTTTGTGGGGGCATTTGCGGAGGTCGCGTATGTGGCAACTCCAGATGAGATCACGGGCGTGGTTGGAGACCGTCCCTTGCCCGATTCAGTCAAGAGGGCGCTTTGCCCGCCACAGTGTGCTCGGAGCGTCGCCTTCCTGCTCCGCGACGGCTAACAATCGTTGGAGGGGTCCGTGATGCGTGGTCGGCTTGGCGCCTCCGGCGCCGAGAGATTGTGCGCCCTCGGCGCCAAGGGCTGGCGCTTCTGTGCGGCCCCCCAACTTCACCGTTAGACACGCTCGGCTGGCACCACTCATGTACGCCTATTTTTACGATTCCATGACCGCCGTGTACGCGCGTCAGAAGATTGGTCCCCGCTACGTGCATTGGTACGCGGCGACTAGCCTCGCGGGGATGAATTTTCTAAACGTACTGGCACTCGTCGCCGTTTTGACGCACTGGCATTACAAATTGGGCGAAGAGCTCTATGCCGTGCTGTCCGCGTCTTGGCCGACCGCCGCTGCAATTGGCTTGACGCTTTTGGGCGCGAATCTCTTGTATTCGCGGTGGCGTAAAGGCGTCGCGGTCACTTCAGCGCCTCCGTCGAGGTGGCCAGCCAACATCTATATGCTGCTATCTGTGCTAGCCATCCTATGCGCGCCGCATCGATAGCTTCGAGTCGGCAGGTTAGCTCGCGTGTCTAACAATCGTTGGAGGGGTCCGTGAGGCGCTTCTGGCTCGGCACCTCGGGCGCTGAGAAATTGTGCGCCCTCGGCGCCAAGGGCTGGCGCTTCTATGCGGCCCCTCAACTTCACCGTTAGGAGCCACTTGCCTAGCGCCATGACGCTCTCAACGCCGCTGGTTCCGTTCTGCATCGGTACGCTCCTCGTTATATGCGCTGCCGGGGGTGCATACACGCAGTACGGCCGGAATGCTCGGGTGAAGCGCATCGTGTGGGCGGTAACCATGGTGTCGACCGCCGCGGTCTTCCTACTCTTATTCTCGCTGGTCCCTCGGCCCAAGGGCGGCGACGACTTCTGGTTCGTTATTCCGATAATCGTGCTTTCACTTTTCTTGACTTACCGGAGCGTTAAGTTCTGTTTGCACTGTGGCGCGACTTCACGTGGTAGAACATTCCGACCCGTGAGATTCTGCTCAAGTTGTGGTGCGGAGCTCGGCAAGTGACTCCTAACAATCGTTGGGGGGGTCCGTGAAGCCCTTCTCGCTTGGCGCCTCGGGCGCTAAGAAATTGTGCGCCCTCGGCGCCAAGGGCTGGCGCTTCTGTGCGGCCCCTCAACTTCACCGTTAGCCGGCACGTGGTGTCACGTGGTTTTGCCAGTAATCTTCCTGCTTGGACCTTCCGGCGCGGGTAAGAGCAAACTGGGTGCCGCGATCGGCGGGACGTTCCGCGCCCTGCATGTGGAGATCGACAGATATCCTGCGGACGGCATCGACGCAGAGGGACTGCGCAAGGAGTGGGATGCCTTCTGGAATGATAGTGACGCTCGAGGTCTCGCGGTAGAGATTAGGAAGCGCACAGAGATGGCTTCAGCAAGAGGCGCGGTATTGTCCTTTCCAAGCGGCGTCGTCCCTGCGGATCACCAAATCGACTCCGCGCTTCGTGAAGCGATTACTCTAATAGTGCTATACGGAACAAGAGACGAGTGTTTGCGAGCGTTTCAAACGCGTGAAGCAGCAACCGGTCGCAATCTTTCTGCTGAGCACTGGATTTTGAACAACGCCCTCAGTCATGGCGAATTCGGCGCTCCGCGTTTTGCGCGCTTCCAAGTTCCGGCGTTTAGCAGCGGTAAATTTCGCGCCGTTGGCGACATTGCTAAACAGGTTTGGCACCGTGCCGTCTAACAATCGTTGGAGGGGTCCGTGAAGCGCCTCTGGTTTGGCGCCTCGGGCGCTGAGAAATTGTGCGCCCTCGGCGCCAAGGGCCGGCGCTTCTGTGCGGCCGCTCAACTTCACCGTTAGAGGGCTCTAATGTCACCTCACCACGTCGTTGCCGTCGCCGCCCGCCTTTTCGCGGTGTGGCTGGCGATCCACTTGCCGGGCCAGGTTTACGAGGTCTTCTCCGAGGAAGCCAAACTCCATGATTCGACATTGCCTCTCGTCGCACTCTGCGTTCTGATCATAGAGGTCATTGCCATTCTGGCCCTATGGCTTTTCCCACACACAATCGCACGACGGCTTCTTGGGACACGCTCTGCAGAACCTGCTCCCCCTGCGTCGGCTAACACGTGGCTACGTATGGGATGCGCCTTAATCGGCCTTTGGCTCCTGGCAACCTCGGTACCAGCATTGATGTTGGATACATTCGCGCTGTCCTATCTCAGCGCCGTTGAAGATGCGTCTCCCCTGCGACGCTCGGTGTTCTACTACTTGGCCGAGGTGGCGATTGGGGTCTGGTTGGTACTCGGAGCGCGGGGGTTTAGACAGCTGGTGTGGTGGGCGCGGAATGCAGGCATCGGCGAGCCCTCTAACAATCGCTGGAGGGGTCCGTGAGGCGCTTCTGGGTTGTCGCCTCGGGCGCTGAGAAATTGTGCGCCCTCGGCGCCAATGGCTGGCGCTTCTGTGCGGCCCCTCGGCTTCACCGTTAGAGGTCGCATGAAGCGCGCTGCGAGTGTTGGTGTTGTGGCGATCGCTCTCGCCGCTTGCGTGCTCATGATCTTTGTTTACTGGGTAAAATGGGGAGAGCGCCAGTTCGCTGTGATGCGAGTGAAGGCCGCGCACTCACAGCCCGTTCGAGCGTGGCGTTGTCACGACGTAGCGCGACCCTCGCTCGCGGTTGGTTCCAACAGTTGGACTCTCGATTACTCTTGGGTGGGCGGCATGGGCGTTGGAGACGTCTGGCTCAACCTGAAGGGAGACGGCACGGCGACTGTGCGCGCCAAAGAGCAAGGGGCGGCGGAGACCAGCAATGCTTACCACCTCAGTCCTGAAGAAGTGAAGCGCGTCGCCACAGCTGTAGACGAGAGTGGCTTGTTATGCCTCGACCCGTATCGCCGTGAAGGATACGTAGTAGAGGACTTGGGGCGGTTTTCAGTACAGGTTTCCGCCCCTGGCTACTCGAAGCTCATTTACGTCGATAAATGCACAACTGTGGCCGACACTTGGGCCCTGGGGCAGGTAGCAGCTGCTCTTGCGGAGCTGAAGGACGTGCTTGGTAAACCGATTGCTTGGGGACCGTTTGGAACCTACTCGCGCCCGGGCTCCTGCGAGGCGACCTCTAACAATCGTTGGAGGGGTCCGTGAGGTGCTTCTGGCTTGGCGCCTCGGGCGCTGAGAAATTGTGCGCCCTCGGCGCCAAGGGCTGGCGCTTCTGTGCGGCCCCTCAACTTCACCGTTAGATGGCCAAGAAGCCACGGCTTCGTACCTTCTGGCTGAGCGCCGTCTTGGCATCCGGCCTTCTGGTAGCTTTCCTCGTGTATTTCCCGAGGATTCCTCCTAGTGAGGAAGTCGTAAGGCACCAATCCCCTGACGGCTGGTACGACGCAGTGCTCATGGAAGTGCCGCGGGACGCCGCAGGTGCTCACAGCTATTGGGTGTGCTTGCAGCGCACCCCCAAGGTTCAGGTTACGAGGAACACATGCAATGAAATTGCCTATCTCTCTGGCGTCCTCAGTCAAACTCTTTCTCAGCCTGTCGCCCTGGTTTGGACGTCATCGTCGCGCCTAGAGATACGCTACGACAATGCAACGTCGATTCACATGTATAAGCCCGTATTCCCCGGGGGGTCGTTACGCAGCGGTCATCCGCCAATACTCGTCACGCTAGCCCGAACCGGTACTGGAAGCGACGCATCTCCCGATAACCAGTGAAATCCCAATCTCGCAATCCATCCGTGCTTCCCACTTGGCCATCTAACAATCGTTGGAGGGGTCCGTGAGGCGCTTCTGGCTTTGCTTGGTGGTATGACTTAACGCATGCGGCTTCGCTTTTACATGGACCCCGAGACTGGCGAGCCGCACATCCACACGCACCGGGTGCCTGAGGCTGAAGTGGGACCAGGTTCTTGCCCACGCCGGTGAGGATCGGCCAGGACGCGACGGCTCCAGGGTCGCCGTCGGGCGCACTTTATCTGGTCGGCTTTTGCGCGTAATTTATGTTCCAGACCCGCAGCCCGATAGCCACTTTGTAATCACTGCCTATGAGCTGCAGGGTAAGGCTGCGATGGCATACCGGCGCCGACGGCGCAAGAAGCGATGAAGCAATCCAAATTTCCTTCGGGTTGGGACGAGGAGCGCGTGAGGCGCGTTCTCGAACATTACGAATCGCAGACGGACGAAGAAGCGGTTGCGGAAGACGAAGCGGCGCTTTCAGCGTCGACGGTTATGGACGTTCCCGTGGAGCTCGTGCCGACGGTCCGTGAGCTCATTGCCAAGCACAAAAAGAGCGCGTGAGCGACGTCTAACAATCGTTGGAGGGGCCCGTGATGCGCTTGCGGCTTGGCGCCTCGGGCGCTGAGAAATTGTGCGCCCTCGGCGCCAAAGGCTGGGGCTTCTGTGCGGCCCCTCAACTTCACCGTTAGGCGTCGATCCTGTGAGGCCGTCGCAAAGAATGCTCAGTGCCACGGAGGTGGCGTGGCTTCTTGATAAGCTCTGTGTGGACGCTGGCTTTTGCTTGGCTCCGTCGCACCGGCAGGAGCTTCAGCAGAATCCTCCGCTTGACCCAATCGCCTTCACAGACGCCGTTTTTCTCGCGGAAGGCTTGGATCCCTCCATGGCTGAGAGACATCTTTACCGGCAGGTGCACTCTCTGATCTCGAAGGTCTTCAGTCAACGGGGAATCGTCGTGCCAGAATCGACGCCTAACAATCGTTCGAGGGGTCCGTGATGCGCTTGCGCCCTCGGCGCCAAGGGCCGGCGCTTCTGTGCGGCCCCTCAACTTCACCGTTAGAGGGCGCTGAAGATGCGCAAGCTCACACCGTTGCTGCTTGTGTTGGTCGCGGCCGCTTGTTCGTCGTCGGCGGAGTCCGATCACAAGGGTGCAGAGATCATCGCTGCGACTAAGGAGGCGGTCGGTGGTAGTGCCTGGGACGCAATCCACATTTGGCACGAAACGGGGCACGCACTCTTGCCCTCAGGCGAGGCGAGTAGGTACGAACATTGGGCGGACCTTCCATCGCTGAAAACACGCAACGCGAGTGTCCAAGGGACTAGCTCCCGCTACAGCATTTTCGACGGGAAAGCCGCGTGGCAGTCAACGAACAGCACTTTCGAGCCCCGAAGCGCGTTGGACGTCAAGATGATGAGGGGCGGTGCATACATTGCGTGTTTCGGCTTTCTCTTTCCAAACCGCTTTCCGGCCTCGTTTCGATTTGATGGGACTCGCACCGATCACAGCGTCCCGTACGATGTTGTAACAGTCTCCCCGACGGGGCTCGACTCAATTGATGTCTGGGTCGATCAGACGAGTCATCGCATCTTCAGAGTGGTCTATGCGGGTGGGCAGCTCCATACCGACCTATCTGACTACCGAACCGTGGGCGGGGTGACGGTACCGTTTCTCTCCGTCGACAACGGCGTCACAATCCAAACGGATTCAATAGCCTTTGAACCCGATGGTTCGACGAGCTTCTCTTTGGCAGCTGAGCGGTAGATTGTGGGGCGAGCGCAGTCTTATTCAGCGCCCTCTAACAATCGCTGGAGGGGTCCGTGATGCGCTTCTTGGTTGGCGCCTCGGGCGCTGAGAAATTGTGCGCCCTCGGCGCCATGATCGGGCGCTTCTGTGCGGCCCCCTCAACTTCACCGTTAGGTGCCGCTTGTGATCACGCCTCGGTGCTGGCGCAAAGCGAAGCAAGTGCTCCTTGCGCTCACCGCCTGCGCGACCGCTTTGTCTTGCGGTCAAGGCAAGCGTCCATTTCTCATTGTGCAGCTGTGCCTCAAGGATCAAGACGGCGTTGCACGCTTCAAAGCAGAAATGCAGGCGCTCGCACAACGTGGACGGCTTCGGTACGTAGACGGCAGCTACGCCACTCAGCGCGACCTCAAAGTGATCGGCGCAACGGGGCGCAACATGCACGCCAGTGGCGGCCTGATATACGTAGGGGTAGAAGGGGACCACGGGTTTGGGCTCGAGGCAGGTAATCTGGGACTCAACGACTTTGATGTCGCTGTAGGTTTCGGTGATACCGAACCGGTTGACGCTTCGCGCAGGTTTGCAGATACAGTCGTGGCGCGGCTGAAGACCCATTGGCCTGTTAGTGTTGTGCCGCCCGGCAGAGGTGCACTCCCGGATCCGAATTGCCAACCAGATGCTACCTCAACACACAGCGGCACCTAACAATCGTTGGAGGGGTCCGTGATGCGGTTGTGGCTTGGCGCCTCGGGCGCTGAGAAATTGTGCGCCCTCGGCGCCGAGGGCCGGCGCTTGTGTGCGGCCCCTCAACTTCACCGTTAGCTGGCACGATGAAACGCTATACCCTGACCCTTGCCGTCGTTACGCTGGCCACCCTCAGCGGATGTCCGGTCACTCAGCTCAATCGTCAACCCGCCTCCTCGCCACTTCCGCAAGCGACCTCGATTTCCACGGTCGGCGAGTTCAAACACACGCCATCCGGCTATGTATTCCCAACTCAGGTGGGCGCGTTCCAACGAGTCGCTCTTCTTCAGTACGACACCGCAGGCCTTGACGTTAGTGCTGGTTACAACGGCGCACTGCCGGATTGCCTAGTTATACTTACTATCTACGTGTATCCCACGCCGCGAATGACCTTCATTGGCGCTGACCCAGACGTTGTGCGCTCAGTCGAGGCACAGTGGCTCGACACTGGATACAACCAAGCCAAACAGCAGATTGTCCACGCGCATCCCGATGCGGCGCTGGAGAGTGAGGATGCGCGGACGCAGGAAGGAGTGCCCGGGAAGAAAGCCGTCTACTCATTCGGCGACGAACAGTCGAATTTATTCCTGTTCGTCGTTCACCATGCCTGGTTCCTTGAGTATCGGCACACCTACCCGAAGCAATGCGCTCCTCAAGCGCGCGAAGCTATCGACGCATTTCACAAGGCGTGGGTTGGTCGTGCCAGCTAACAATCGTTGGAGGGGTCCGTGATGCGACTGCGGCTTAGCGCCTAGGGCGCCGAGAAATTGTGCGCCCTCGGCGCCAAGGGCTGGCGCTTCTGTGCGGCCCCTCAACTTCACCGTTAGCGTGCAGGGCTGCGCCCTGCTACATTCCGGCGCATGAAGAACATCTCCGTAGCTGACGTGGTCGCCTTGCCCGTAGCGGAGCGTCTTCGCTTGGTCGAGGCTATTTGGGACAGCATCGCCGAAGTGCCTGAGCAGCTTGAGCTTTCCCCCGCTCAAGCGCAGGAGCTCGACCGGCGGCTCGCCGAATTTGAAAAGGATCCGACGATAGGATCACCGTGGGAGGAGGTCCGGGCGCGGCTCGAGCGCGCTAGGTGAGGCGGACGCTGATCGTCCGCGCGGAGGCAGAGGCCGATTTGGCGGCCTCGCAGCTGTGGTACGAAGAGCAGCATGAAGGCCTCGGCGCTAGGTTTATTGCAGAAGTCGATGCGACGCTGCGGCGAATCCAAGCCAGCCCGCTGGCGTTCATTCTCGTGCGCGGGAAACTCCGCCGCGCGCTCCTCCATCGGTTTCCTTTCGGGGTGTTCTACGCCCTTACCGACCAGCACATCGTCGTGGTCGCGGTGTTGCACGCGGCGCGAGATCCGCGCTTGTGGGGAAAACGCCTGGGGGCTGCCCGCTAACAATCGTTGGAGGGGTCCGTGAGGCGCTCCTGGTTTGTCGCCTCGGGCGCTGAGAAATTGTGCGCCCTCGGCGCCAAGGGCCGGCGCTGCCGCGCGGCCCCTCAGCTTCACCGTTAGGTGCCACGGGGGATACGGCGGTGCGATGTCTTTTCGGTTCTCTGATAGTACTTGCTACGTTCGCGAGTGCTGCGAATGCGGCCAGCGACTCTCTTGCCGCACGCCACGAGAGCTCCGTGGCGACGTCCGAAGGTGCTGCGTATCAAAACCTGGCCGGGGAAACCGTAGCCAAAAACTACGGCTCCATCCAAAAAAATTGCCTTCCTCGCTTCGGGGTAATTACCAACTCGACCTTTCTATTTGAAATCTCGCCCGACGGCACCGTTGGTGCATCACAGGTGTCCCCCCAAAGTGCTGGGGGCAACTGCGCGTTAACACAAATTCGTCAGCTTAGGTTCCCTGGGGCGCCGCCAAACTTCGTTGGGAAGTTCACTTTCGGACCACCGACTCTGGACTTCTATCCGCCCGAATCCAGGAGACTCAAAGAACAAGGCACCGCGCGCGTCAAAGCGTGTGTCGACGAACGCGGAAAGCTAATCGGTGAACCGGTTGTAGTAGTCTCCTCCGGACATCCGCGGCTTGACGAAGCGTCTATTAAGCTCGCGAAGGCCGGTTCGGGTCGCTACAAGCCAGCGACGCGGGATGGGAAGCCGGTAGCAGACTGCTTTGAATTCAATGTCAAGTGGAAGCTGGATGACCTCGATGAGAATACTGGCACCTAACAATCGTCGGAGGGGTCCGTGAGGCGCTTCTGGGTTATCGCCTCGGGCGCTAAGAAATTGTGCGCCCTCGGCGCCAAGGGCTGACGCTTCTGTGCGGCCCCTCAACCTCACCGTTAGACGGCCTCGTTGGCGTTTTCGATGCGACTGACTCTGGTCCACATTAAGCTGATCCACACTGTCATCTTCGCGCTACTCAGCTGTTGCGTTTTGTACGTCGTAGCTTCGGGAGCGTTGAATCGGGTCACACGCTGGACTTGGGTCGCGGTAGTCGCGATAGTGGTCGAGGGCTTAGTGCTTATCGCGTCCGGCGGAAGATGCCCTCTTACCACGGTCGCTGAACGCCTCGGCGCAGCAGATGGAAGTGTCGCCGATATTTTCCTACCACGCTGGTTTGCAGATCGGATCTTCCCCATATGCACCACCGCATTCTTAATCGGTTGCACATTGGTTCTGGCGCGGCTCTTCGGGTTATGACGAGGCCGTCTAACAATCGCTGGAGGGGTCCATGAGGTGCTTCTGGGTTGTCGCCTCGGGCGCCGAGAAATTGTGCGCCCTCGGCGCCATGATCGGGCGCTTCTGCGCGGCCCCTGAGCTTCACCGTTAGGCGGCACCGTCGTTAACCTGTGGCGCAACCGCACGCATGAACACGTCGTCGACAGAGCTGCTAGGGCTGACCGCCGCCGCAATGCTCGGTTTGGTGCACATCGTTCTTGCCGCGCACTCTGCGAGTCTCCTGCGCGGCTATCGTTGGACCTCCGGACCCCGTGACGAACCGCTACCGCCTCTCGGCGGCATTGCTGGTCGCCTCGCGCGGGCGAACGTTAACTATCTCGAAACCTTCCCCTTCTTCGCCGCCGGGATCGTCGCGGTTCTCGCCACGGGCACTCACTCACCATGGTCGAAATGGGGAGTCATTCTCTACATCGGCGGTCGCCTCGCTTACCTACCGCTTTACGCCTTTGGCGTCTTCCTTGTTCGCTCCATGGCCTGGAACGTCGCGACTGCTGGAATCACTGCAGTCTATGTCGCGCTCTTTGTATAGCGCTGGTGCCTGGTGCCGCCTAACAATCGTTGGAGGGGTCCGTGAAACGCTTCTTGGTTGGCGTCTCGGGCGCTGAGAAATTGTGCGCCCCCGGGGCCAAGGGCTGGCGCTTCTGTGCGGCCCCTCAACTTCACCGTTAGGCCGCTCATGACCAAATGGCGCTACACGCTGTCTCTCTCGTTTTTTATGTCGCTCAGCGGCTGCATCGAGATAACCACGTATGTTTCGCCCTCTGCGTCGGGTACGGTGGTTGACGCCGCCACTAAAAAGCCCATTCAGGGAGCTTCAATCTCGGTGGACGACCACCCAGGCTTATTCGCGCAAACGAACTCCGACGGACAATTCTCCTTAGCGCCCACTACGCGCACGACACACATCTTCTGGCTCGCTCCTTACAGATCACTCCCTCCTGGCGGCACCGTAGTTGTTTCTGCCGACGGCTATGCTTCAAAAGAAGTAGTTGTTGATGGCAGTACTGGTCCGCTGCTCGTCTCTTTGCTCAGAGTTCGCTAGTGCGGCCTAACAATCGTTGCAGGGGTCCGTGATGCGCTTCTGGGTTGGCGCCTCGGGCGCTGAGAAATTGTGCGCCCTCGGGGCCACCGGTCGGCGCTGCTACGCGGCCCCTCAACTTCACCGTTAGACGGCCGCTGCGCTATGCCTTTGCGATACGCCGCTGCCTGCATCGCCGCGGCTGGCCTGGGGTTCGCGTACGTGGTGGTGATGCACTTCTTGTTCGAGCGTCTGGCGTCGCGCCATGCGTCGACGTGGGAGGACATCGGGTCGCCAGGGTCCATCTCTAGCTTGCACTTCGCGACAATGGTCAGAGTCCTCCGTTTCCTCGCAAGGAGGGACTACCTCGAATTGAACGACCCTGTTGCGACTCGCTTGGCATTGAGCGCCTCGGTCCTGCTTGTCGTCATTGTTGTAGCCTGTGCATATCTGCAGCTCGTCTTTTACGAAAATGGTGCCCGGTGGCCGGCAGCCGTCTAACCATCCTCGGAGGGGCCCGTGATGCGCCTGCGGCTTGACGCCTCGGGCGCTGGGAAATTGTGCGCCCTCGGCGCCAGGGGCCGGCGCCTCTATGCGGCCCCTCACCTTCACGGTTAGACAGCATGCGAAACTCTCCCGCCGTGCTTTCGACGTACGAGACTTCCAGCTTTCACCCTCGGGGTTGCGCTTATGGCTAACGTCGCCCATTGGTCCTTGATTCTCATCGCGGCCGCCAGGTTCGCTCAAGCCGGTGCGAGCTCGGATCCTGCGCAAGAGGTAGCGCCCTTGTTAGCGCAGATGGGCGCGGCGGCAAACGCGCACGACGTTGAACGGCACGTGGGCTTTTACGCTCACGATCCTGCGGTTACGTTCATCTTCAACGGTAAGGCGATCATCGGATGGACGGCCATACGCGACAACCAGCGCGAGGCATGGAGGAACGGCAAATCAGACGTCGTCTATGCAATGCAGGGAACGCCACAGTTCCGTGTGCTAAGCGCGAACGTTGTAATAACGACACTCTTCTTACACTCGCGTCGTACTACGCCTGACGGTGAGACTCGGGAGGGCGAGTTTGCGATATCGTCTGTTTGGCAGAAGCGTCCCGAGGGATGGCGGGTGGTATACGCTCATGAATCCACCGCTCACTGAAGATAGTCGGGGAAGCTTCGGCGGCATGCTGCCTGTGGATCTAACTGAGCGAAATGGATGAACCGCGTTGAGTCTCTACCGGAGGCACCATGAAATGCAATGTGCTCGCGCTGGCATCGACGGTCGGCATGCTTTGGGGCGGCGCCATCCTTATCGTTGGTCTGGCAAATCTGATTTACCCGAGCTATGGCCGGGCTTTCCTCGAACTCGCCGCTTCCATCTACCCTGGGTACCGTGCCGGGTCTGGCCTGGGTTCCGTGGTCATCGGCACGCTCTATGGACTAGTGGACGGAGCAGGTGGCGGCGCCGTATTCGCCTGGGTGTACAACCTCTTGGCAGAGCGGCAGGCTCGTGCAGCCTAACAATCGCTGGAGGGGTCCGTGAGGCGCCTCTGGGTTGGCCGCCTCGGGCGTTGAAAAAGACAGTGTGCGCTCGCCAGGCCGGCGCTTCTGTGCGGCCCCTCAGCTTCACCGTTAGGCGTCGAGTCAATTTCGCCAGAATCAGCTCGGTCCCAGTTCTGCGGCATCAAGCACGAGGGATTGGCTAAGTTCTTTGCGACGGGATCACGGGCCGGGATCCAGGCAGCTCATGCGGAACGGCTGCGGTTGATTCTGGCCGCGCTGAATGCGGCGGTAGCCCCGGGTGACATGGGACTACCAGGGCTCAAGCTCCACCCGCTGAAGGGCGGTCGCAGCGGAACTTGGGCGGTGAGCGTTGGCGATAATTGGCGCATCACGTTTCGATTTAGCGGTAAGGATGCGGTTGACGTTGACTATGAAGACTATCGCTGAGGTGGCGTATGAGGATGCATAACCCTCCCCATCCGGGGGAGATCATTCGAGAGCTGTGCCTTGAGTCTCTGGACATGACGGTGACGGACGCTGCCAGTGCCTTAGGCGTAAGTCGCAAGACCCTGTCGGCTTTGCTGAATGGTCGCGCCGGCATTAGTCCGGAGATGGCGGCGCGCTTGTCGATCGCGTTTGGGACGAGCTCTGAGAGCTGGATGAACCAGCAGACGCAGTACGATCTATGGCACGCCGAGAAGCGTCGCAAGGACCTTCGGGTTTCACGCGTCGCGGCTTGACTCGCCGCCTAACAATTGTTGGAGGGGTTCGGGAGGGGCTTCTTGTTTGGCGCCTCGGGCGCTAAGAAATTGTGCGCCCTCGGCGCCAAGGGCCGGCGCTTCTGGGCGGCCCCTCAACTTCACCGTTAGACAGCGCGCAAGCGCTCACTGCCATGCTGGACGCAGGTGCCTCGGCAGCCTCTGCCGTTTCCCTGAGCCATCAGACGAGAAGCCCCTTTTAACTCAGTTGTTCAAAAATCAAGGACGCACAGGGAGAAATAGAAATGAAACGCTCGATAGTGGGTGCACTTTTGTTACCGCTGCTTTGCGCGCCGAAGCTAGCGGCGGCGGGCCCCTTCGCCGATGACATGGCGAAATGCTTGGTCAATTCGACCTCCCCCGAGGATCGCACGCAGCTCGTGAAGTGGATCTTCAGTGTCATCGCATTACACCCCGACTTGACAGCGCTGTCGTCAATTTCACCAAGGCAGCGGGAGGAAATTTCCAAGAATGCCGGGGCACTGTTCCAGAGATTGCTCCTGGTGTCGTGCCGCTCTCAGACGCAGCAGGCGCTTAAGAACGAAGGTACGCAAACCATTCAGTACGCATTCCAAGTTCTAGGCCAGGTTGCGACCCGAGGACTGTTCGCTGATTCTCACGTAATGGACGGCACAAAGGATCTGGCAAAGTACGTGAACGAGGAGGAGCTCAAATCTCTCACTGAGACAGCTTCAGAGAAGTGAATCCGAGCATGCGGTCAAACAATCGTTGGAGGGGTCCGTGAGGCGCTTCTTGCTTGGCGTCTCGGGCGCTTCGAAATTGGCCGCCCTCGGGTGCCATGGACTGGCGCTTCCGCCTTGGTCGTCCGGCCCCTCGACCTCACGACTAGACAGCACGTGAAGCGTCAGCGCAAGCGGCAAGCGCCGTCACCGAAGCGCACCCCGCGGTTTCGGCGGGCACGGGCGGCATCAAGGGGCGTAACTTTCGAACAGGTGCGCGCGATTGGCTTCACCTTCCCTGGGGTCGAGGACGGCACCTCATACGGGACTCCGGCCCTCAAAGTACGCGGCAAGCTGCTCGCGCGGGTACATCAAAGCATCGACTGCCTCGTACTTCGCGCTGACTTTCTCGATCGGCAGATTATGATGCAGTCGGCACCTGGCGCATTCTTCATAACGGATCACTACCGAGACTATCCTTGGGTGCTGGTGCGTTTCTCTGCGATTGAAGAGTATGAGTTGTCGAGCCTCGTAGAACGCGCGTGGAGACTGGTCGCGCCGAAAACGCTGGTTAAGAACTTTGATGCCGAGCGCGGCAGTTGACGTGTTGTCTAACAACCGTTGGAGGGGACCGTGATGCGTGGTCTGTTTGGGGTCTCGGGACCCGGGAGAGTGTGTGGGCCGGTGGCCCCGACATCCATATGAAACACTCCGACTTCCGGATCGGCCTCGAGTTCTGCTGCGGGGAGAAACGCTGGCGCTGCACCGATGTTGGCACACGCGTCATCACCGCCATTTCGCTGGAACCACCCGAAGTGGTTGAGCTCAGTACTCCTGGCGACTCCTCGAAGACACCCCGAACACGCCGTTACGTTACAACCGACCCCAGTTGGCTCAGTGGGCCGCCGTATCAAGTTGCGGAGGCGGTTTTTGACGAGTATGACATTGAGGGTTGCTCGTTAACTCAAGAGGGGCAACAGAGGGCCCCGTGATGCGGTATACCTGCTTCTTTGGCTGAGCCGACTCCTATCATGCGTGGTTTGCTTGGCGCCGCGGGCGCGGGAAGACCGTGTGCGGCCGCGTCGCCTGTCCGGCTTGGTCACGCGGCCTCCCAACTTCACCGTTAGACGACATGTCCAGCTCCTACCCGAACGACGCTGATGGCGACGCACTACGCAACGTTGCGGAAGACGGCGCGGACATGTCACTTCCAATGGTCATCGACTTCTCGGTTGAAGTGCCGGATGAGACCTCGGCTCGGCGCGTCGCCGAAATCGTTGCGGCTCACGGATTCGATCCGTCAATCTCCGACCACGATGACTCCGACTCCTGGAGCGTGTACTGCTCGAAGTCGATGCTCGCCACTTACGAAGGCGTGGTTGCAGTCCAGCTCGAGCTCAATGAGTTGTCGAGTCCTCATGGAGGCACCTGCGACGGGTGGGGCACTTTTGGAAACACGCAGAAATGAGCGCCAAGCCCTGCCCACCAGTCTCGGTGCAGAATCGTCCTCGACGGAGACACCAAAAATGTGGAGATTCATCGGTGGTGTGGCCGGCGGAGTGGCCGGTACAGCGATAGCGGCCGCTGCGACAGCTCTCTTTTGGCCGTGGCGCATTGAGGCGAGCGGCACACCGAGCGATGGGGACTCGTAGTCATGCGGGGGATTCTCAACAGGGCCGTGGCGCGAGAAGCACCCCATCTCACTGCCCCGTTCCCGCCATCCAGCGAGAACCTGTCAGCGGGACTGAAGATCTTCCGCGACAACTGCGGGGGTTGCCACGGCGACGGTGCACACAAGAGCCAATGGGGCGCGACCTCGTTCCTGCCGCGGGTGCCGCAGTTCAGCAGCGAACCGCCCAAGAGACCGGAGTGGGAGATCCGCTGGATCGTCACGAATGGGATCCGCAACACCGCCATGGGAGGCTTCTCGGTTTCCGCTTTTCTCAGTCACATCCACTCACTGCCTGACAGTGTTGCCAGTCAGTGGGTCAAGGGGCCGTGATCGCATCTGGAAGCGCCGCCGCGAATTCATGCAGCGCGAAGACAGGAAATGGTCAAAGCCCTTCCGAGCTCGCTGCGAGTGCGGGGTTGTGGGAAGCCAGGCGCCGCGGGCAGAATCGGGGCCGGTCGCGCGAGCCTGTGGAGCGGCACCATCACCAATATCACCGGCTGCGCGAAAGTGCCGTGAGCGCGAGAGGATCGAAGCCCCATGCCTAAGGCCTACTGGATCACTTCCTACCGCGCGGTGAAAGACCCGCAGGCGCTCGCCGCCTACGCCCGGCTCGCCGGGCCCGCGCTCACCGCGGCCGGCGGTCGCTTCCTGGTGCGCGGCATGCCCGCGCGCGTCTATGAGAACGGACTCGAGCAGCGCACCGTGATCATCGAGTTCGAGAGCGTCGCGCGCGCCGTCGCCGCGCACGACACTCCGGCCTACCAGGAGGCGCTGCGGGCGTTGGGTGGCGGCGCCGACCGCGACATGCGCATCGTCGAAGGCGTCGAGTGAGCGTGCCGCGCCCGCTGCCGCCGTGTCGCTCGCGACCAGCCCGCTGATCCTGGCGCTGCGCGCCGCGTCGGTGCGGACCTGAGGCGGAGCGATGTCGGGGGACTCCTTCACGCTGCGTGCCGCGACGCTCGCCGACGTGCCCGCGATCCGCGCGCTGATCGAGATCTCCGCGCACGGACTCAGCGCCGGCGACTACACCCGCGGGCAGATCGACGGCGCGCTGCAGGGTGCCTTCGGTGTCGATACACAGCTCCTGAAGGACGGCAGCTACTTCGTCGCGCAGGCCGCGGCGCGCACGGGCGCGCCGCTCCTCGCCGGCTGCGGCGGCTGGAGCTTCCGCCGCACGCTCTTCGGCGGCGACGCACGCAGCGACCGCGACCCGCAGCCGCTCGACCCGCGCCTCGATGCCGCCAAGATCCGTGCTTTCTTCGTGCATCCCGACTGGGCGCGGCGCGGCATCGGCGCGGCGCTCCTCGAACGCTGTGAGCAGGCGGCGCTCGCGGCGGGCTTCCGCCGCTTCGAGCTCATGGCCACGCTCCCCGGCGTGCGGCTCTACCAGGCGCGCGGCTACGTCCCGGGTGAGATGATCCATTGGCCGCTGCCGAACGGCCTCAGCATCCAGTTCATCCCCATGGCTAAGCGCTTTCCGCCTTGAGCGGCCGGCTCATGAGCTCGCGCACGGCATCGCGCGCGGGCATCGCCTCGTGCAGCACCCGGTAGACGACGTCGCAGAGCGGCATCTCGACCCCGGTGCGCAGCGCCACCGCGCGCACCGCGCGCGCGGCGGTGTAACCCTCGACCGACTGACCGATCTCGGCGAGGGCTGCCGCCGGGGTGGCACCCTCGGCGAGCAGCAGTCCGAAGCGCCGGTTGCGCGACTGATTGTCGGTGCAGGTGAGCACCAGGTCGCCGAGGCCCGCGAGTCCCATGAAGGTATGGGCGTCGGCGCCGAGCGCGACCCCTAAGCGCGTCATTTCCTTCAGTCCCCGCGTGATGAGCGCGACGCGGGTGTTGGCGCCGAAGCCGAGCCCGTCGGAGAGCCCGGCGCCGATCGCGAGCGCGTTCTTCACCGCCCCGCCGATTTCCACTCCCATGATGTCGGTCGAGGTGTAGGCGCGGAAGTTGGCCGAGCTCAGCTCCGTGGCGAGCGCCTCGGCGTAGGCCGCATCGGGCGAGGCCACCGTCATGGCGGTCGGCAGTCCCGCGCCGACTTCGCGCGCGAAGGTGGGGCCGGAGAGCACCGCGACGCGCGGCCCGGCGCCGAGCACCTCGCGTGCCACCTGGTGAGGGAGCAGCCCTGTCGTGAGCTCGAATCCCTTGGTGGCCCAGGCCGCGTGCATGGCGGCGGTCAGGTGCGGCGCGAGCGCGCCGAGCACACCGCGGAAGGCGCCGCTCGGCACCACGAGAAGCACGTCGTGGGCGCCGGCGACCGCGCGCGGCAGCTCGGCCTCGATGGCGAGCGATGCGGGAAAGGCGACGCCGGGAAGGTAGCGCGCGTTGGCGCGCGCCCCGGCCATGGCGGCGAGCTGCGCGCCGTCACGGCCCCAGAGGCGGACGTTGCGTCCGCCGCGCGCGAACTGGATGGCGAGCGCCGTGCCCCACGAGCCCGCGCCGAGCACCGCGATGGGTGCGTCGTCGGCCGGCACGGAAGGCCGCGTGCCCGCGCCTTCAGTTGGTCTGCGCGGGCTGCGCCTGGGGCTGCCCCTGGTTGCCGGCATAGAGGGCTTCGAAGTTCACGGGCGGCAGCAGGAACTGCGGGAAGCCGCCCTGGCTCACGAGCTGCGATACGGCGCTGCGCGCGTAGGGGAACAGCACCCCGGGGCACACGGTGCTGACCGCGCGCTTGACGTCGGTCTCGCCGAGGTTACGGATCAGGAAAAGACCCGCCTGCTTCACCTCGACCAGGAACACCGTGACGTCGTTTTGTTTCGCCGACACCGTGACGGTGAGCACCACCTCGCGCAGGTCCGGCGACACGAGCGCCGTGCCGGTCTGCAGGTCGAGGTTCACCTGCGGGTTCCAGGCGCCGTCGACGCGCGGGCCGTTAGGCGCCTCATAGGAGCAGTCCTTCAGATACACGCTCTGCAGCGCCAGCACCGGGGCGTCCGCGGGCAGGTCAGTGGCCGGCGCCGCGCCGGTAGTCTCATTCACCATGTCAGGCTCCGTTCTTCAGAAGAGGGTCGAGGCATCCGGCCGCATCGAGGGCTTGGAGCTCATCGCTCCCACCCACCGGGCGGCTGCCGATGAAAATCTGCGGTACGGTATCGCCGCCGCCGCGCGCCATCATCTCATCGCGCGCGCCCGGCACCGCGTCCACGTCGATCTCGGTGTAGGCGACGCCCTTCAATTCGAGGAGGCCGCGGGCCCGGGCGCAATACGGGCACCAGTCCGTCGTATACAGGACGACTTGCGGCGGACTCACGCGGCCTCACGCCCGGGTCAGCGGCAGATTGTCGGCGCGCCAGGCGGCGAGTCCGCCGCGCAGCGTAAATGCGCGGGTAAACCCCTGGCTCGCGAGCTGGCGTACCGCGGAGAGGCTCAAGGACCCCGAGTCGTCGTACACCACGACCGGCTTCTCCTTGTGGCGCTTGAGGGTGTCGCTGGCCGTGAGCAGCGCCTCACCGCTCATCTGCCGCGCCCCGGCGAGGTGTCCTTCCGCGAATTTCTCCTGCGGCCGCAGATCGAGCACCAGCGCCCCCTGGTTCATCAGGCGGATCAGCTCCTGCGGGGACACCGAAAATTGGCTTTCCGTGCGCGCCCGCATTTCGTATACAACTATCAGCGCCACGGCGAGCGCCGTGCCGATCCCCAGCCAGGGGTGATGATTCAGGAACTCGATGACACGATCCATGGGTGCAAACGGGCTGCGGGCGAAAAACGGCGCGCATTATAGCGCCCCGCGCCGCGCCCCCCTGATTTTCGCGCTGCTGGCGGCTTTTCCGGCTGCCGGGACCGCCGCCGTGAGGTCCGGGGAGGACGCGAAAAAGGCCGAAGCGGAGCTCGTGGCCGTCAAATCCGAGATCGAGCGCGTCACCCGCCAGGTGTCCGCCGAGCAGGTCGAGCGCGACCGGCTGACGAAGGACCTGAGGAGCGCCGAGCTCTCCGTGGGCAAGGTCCGCGCGACCTTGAGCGAGGTGCGTCACCAGCGTGCCGAGCACGCCGCCCGGCGCGCCGCGCTCGCCACCGAGCAGCGCGCGCGCGAGGCGCAGCTCGAGAAGAACCGCGGCGACCTCGCCGGGCAGATGCGCGCGGCGTACGGAATCGGCCGCCAGGAGCCGCTCAAGCTCCTCCTCAACCAGGAGGATCCGGCGCTTGCCGGGCGCATGTTCGCCTACTACGGCTACTTCGGCCGGGCGCGCGCCGGACAGATCAAGGCGATCGCCGATGACGTGCAGCGCCTCGCCGAGCTCACCACCGCGCTCGACGCCGAGGATGCCGAGCTCGCGCGCCTCGAGCAGCAGCAGCGCGCCGAGCTCAACGAGCTCGAGCACGCCCGCGTGCAGCGCTCGGCGGTGCTCGCCGGGCTCGAGGCCGAGTCGCGCACCCGCGCGCAGAACCTCGAGCGGCTGCGCGCCCAGCAGTCCGGCCTCGAGCAGCTCCTCAAGGAGCTGCGCGCGGCGATGGCGCGCTTTCCACTCGCGGCGAACGATGCCTTCGCGAAGCTGCGCGGCAAGCTCGCCTGGCCGGTGAACGGGCACCTGGTGGCGCGCTTCGGCGATGCGCGCGCGGGCGGGGTGCGTTGGGACGGGGTGCTGGTCGCCACCGAGCGCGGCGCGCCGGTGAAAGCGGTATTCGACGGGCGGGTGATCTACGCCGACTGGCTGCCGGGGTTGGGGCTGCTCGCGATCGTCGATCATGGCGACGGGTACCTGAGCCTCTACGGCCACAACGAGCGGCTCTACAAGGGGGCCGGCGACCGGGTCGCGGCGGGCGAGGCGCTGGCGGCCGCCGGCGACAGCGGCGGGAGCGGCAGGACGGAGCTCTATTTCGAGATCCGTAAGGGCGGCAAACCCGTCGACCCCCGCCCCTGGTTCCGGGCCGCCGACCCCTGAAACCCCGCCCCGCCCGGGGCCTCAGGATGTGACCAGCGTCAACCTTTTGCACTCTCTGCAGCCGCCCGGGCGGGCGATTCGCCAACTCGCGCAAGGACCCGGGACGACATAAGCGCAATCGTGTGGCAAGCGATGAGCGCAGCCCACACAAACGATTCGACCGGGCAGCCCGCTGTCCGCTTCGAGCCCTATTTCCGCCTGGTGCGCTCGCTCCTGCCGCGCGCCTCCAGCCTCGCGATCTTCAGCACCAACGGCGAGATGCTCTGGTCCTCCGACACCATGACGGGACCGGACCTCCTGAACGTGGTCGAGGACGCCCTCATCGCCGCGCGCACCGCCGAGGGCGGCGCCGGGCAGCTGCGCACGCTCGCGGGCAACCTGCCGGTGTACCTGTGCTCGCTGCGGGATGAGGCCGGGACGCTGCAGGCCATGGTCGCGGTCGTGTGCCGGCCGAACGAGGGCGGCGAGCGCAAGAACCAGGATTTCTCCTTCGCCAATTCGCTGCTGTCGCCGGCGCTCGAATGCCTGCGGCGCGAGTTCACCGCGCACGCCAACATCGAGGAGCTGAACGGCACGGTCGCAGCTCTCAACCGCGATCTGGAGCTGGTGCTGTCGCACGGCGCCGCGGACGCACCGGCCCCCGACGGCGCCAACGACCTGCAGCTGCTGCTGCAGCAGACCATCGAGCACCTGCGTGCCGCGACCGGGGCGCTGCTCGTGCCCGAGAAGAACCTTACCCTGTTGCGCGCCAACGGCGATGCCCCGCCGGACGCGCGCTTCATGATGAAGTCGCATCGCAAGCTCCTCACCCTCGCCCAGGCGCAGCCCGAGCCGTTGATCGTCAACGAGGTCGACGTCTCGCTGGTGGACACCTACCCGTACCGGGTGCTCGCCTGCGCGCTGCGGTCGCGCGCCGGGCGCTGCATCGGCCTGCTGACGCTGCTGCGCGACGAGGCGAGCGAGCACTTCAGCCCGCGCGATGCGCACATCGCCCACATCATCGCCAGGAAGGCCCTCGACATCGTCGAGTCGAGCTACGACGCCTTGAGCGGCCTCTACACCCGCCCCGCCTTCGAGCGGCGCCTCGCCGCGGTCGTCACCGAGGGCAAGGGCCACCAGCAGTGGAGCGCCCTCTACATCGACGTCGACCAGCTGCACGCCATCAACGAGAAGGCCGGCATGCACGTCGGCGACTCGGTCCTCGGGCAGCTCGGCGAGCTCTTCAGGAAGCGGCTGCCGCCGGGCGCCTTCGGGGCACGGATCTCCGGCGACCGCTTCGCGGTGCTGCTGCCGGCCTCCGTCGAGGACGCCGAGAAGTTCGCCCAGGCGCTGCGCGCCGGGGCGGAGCAGCTGGTGCCGAACCCGGGCGAGTCGCGCCCGCCGGTGTCGATCAGTGTGGGCGTCGCGCTCCTCGACAGCGAAGGCGGCGAGCTCGGCCACCTGCTGGCGGCCGCCGAAAGTGCCTGCAAGGCTGCCAAGGACCGCGGCCGCAACCGCGTCGAGGTCTACCAGTCGAGCGACACCTCGATCGTGCGGCGCTTCGCCGATATCTCCGTCGCAGCGCAACTGCGCGATGCGATCGACAACGACCGGCTGCGGCTCGATGCGCAGCTGATCCTGCCGTTCTCGGCCGCCGAGAGCGCCCGGCCGCACTACGAGCTGCTGCTGCGCATGATCAACGACGACGGGCTCACCATGGGCCCGGACAGCTTCCTCGCCGCCGCCGCGCGCTACCAGCTGATGCCGGTCATCGACCGCTGGGTGGTGAACCACGTGATCGAGGCCCTGAAGCCGCGCGCCGGGGTGCTCGAGGGCAAGGCGCTCGGCTTCACCATCAACTTCTCCGGCCAGTCCCTCGATGACGACGGCTTCGCCGATTTCCTCATCAAGGCGATCGGCGAGAGCGGCCTCGACCCCGACCTGTTCTGTTTCGAGCTCACCGAGAACGCGACCGTCGCGCACCTGTCGCGCGCCGAGGAGCTGATGCGGCGCCTGCGCAAGCTCGGCTGCGGCGTGGCGCTCGACGACTTCGGTACCGGGCTGTCCTCGCTCTCGTGCCTGCGGCAGCTGCCGATCACCATGCTCAAGATCGACGGCAGCTTCATCCGCGACGTCCTCAAGGACAAGCGCGCCGAGTCCATGGTGCGCGCCATCGCCGAGCTCTCCCGCAGCATGGGGATCATCACGGTGGCCGAGTACATCGAGACCGAGGCGATCGGTCAGCGCGTCGCCGAGCTCGGCGTCGACTATGGCCAGGGCTTCGCCATCGGCCGGCCGATCGCACTCACCGAGCTCCTGAACGAGCTGCCGCTGCCGAACGCCCCCGCGGACGCGGAGCGCGGGCCGAACGACATCATGTGGTACGCAGGAGCGACGCCGTGAACGGATGTACGCGCCCATGTCGAGCCGTTCCCGGACCCTGATCGCGCTCCTCGCCGGAGCCATTTTCGGCTTCTGCGGCGCACTCACCAGCGGCGTGCTCGCCGAGCGCTCGAGCGAGCCGTCCCATGCCGCACCGCGCGCCACGCTCCCCTGGGAAGAGGCGAGCCTGTTCGCCGAAGTCTACGAGCGCATCAAGCGCGACTACGTCGAGGACGTCGACGACCATGCGCTCATGGAGCGCGCGGTGCGCGGCATGGTGAACGCGCTCGACCCGCACTCGGCCTACCTCGACAACGAGGAGTTCGAGGAAATTCGCCTGAGCACCATGGGCTCCTATCCCGGCGTTGGCATCGAGGTCGCGCCCGAGGACGGCGTCGTGAAAGTGATGCACCCGATCGAGGGCTCCCCGGCGCAGCGCGCGGGATTGAAGCCCGGGGACGAGATCGTGAAGATCGACGGCGAGGACATCGGCGGCGATCTGGCCGGCGCCACCGCGCGCATGCGCGGCGCCCCCGGCAGCACCGTCACCCTCAGCATCCGCCGCAAGGGGAGCCCGGCACTGCTCGAGTTCACGCTGCGCCGCACCCAGGTCGAGGTGTCGAGCGTGACGGCGGCGACGCTCGAGCCGGGCTACGGATACCTGCGCATCCGGAGCTTCACCGAGACCACGGCGGACGACGTCAGCCACGCCATATTGCGCCTCAAGAGAGACAATCAGCAGGGTTTCAGAGGACTTGTTCTAGATTTACGAGACAATCCGGGTGGAGTGCTCGAGGCGGGCGTGGCGGTGGCCGACGACTTCCTCGAGCGCGGCGTGATCGTTTCCGCCGACGGCCGCACCCCCGAGGCGCGCTTCGAGATGGACGCCACCCCCGGGGATCTGCTGAACGGCGCGCCGCTGGTGGTGCTGGTGAACGGCGGTACGGCCTCGGCCTCCGAGATCGTCGCCGGGGCGCTCAAGGACCACGGCCGGGCGGTCCTCATCGGGCGCAAGACCTACGGCAAGGGCTCGGTGCAGACCGTCATGCCGCTCGCGCACGGCGGGGCGCTGAAGCTCACCACCTCGCGCTACTTCACCCCGTCGGGCGCCTCCATCCAGGGCAAGGGGATCGTCCCTGACATCGTCGAGAACGGTCCGACCGAAGTGGCCGACGCGGACTCAAGTGAGCTGCGCCGGCCGCTCGCCGCACGCGACCCCGACGTGCACACCGGGCTCGCGACGCTCAAGTCGCACGCCCTGCTGAGCGCGCGCGCGCCGCACGGCGCAGCTGCGCGCCGCGACCCGATACCCTGAGTTCATGGGAAAGATCGCCTGCGGCGATTTTTCGGACAGTAGCTTCGTTGCCGGGCCCCAAAGGCGCGACTTTGGGGCCCTGCGCCCCCGCTTCCCGCTATTCTCCCCGCCATGCTCGCATGGCTCATCGACTTAGTTCTCCACCTCGATCGCCACCTGGTCGAGCTGCTCGCCGCCTATCACCTGTGGATCTACCCGATCCTGGCCGCGGTCATCTTCGCCGAGACCGGCCTCGTCGTCACCCCGTTCCTCCCCGGGGACTCGCTGCTGTTCGCCGTCGGGGCGCTCGCCGCGGTCGATACCAGCGGCACGTTGAGCGCCCCGCTCGCGAGCGCGATCCTGGCGCTGGCGGCGGTGCTCGGCAACACCGTGAATTACAGCATCGGGCGCGCCATCGGTCCGCCGGCCTTCTCCGGCCGCTACCGCCTTCTCAAGGTGCAGTACCTGCGCCGCACGGAGGAGTTTTTCGTGCGCCACGGCGGGCTCGCGATCTTCCTGTCGCGCTTCATGCCCATCATCCGCACCTGCGCGCCGTTCGTCGCCGGCGTTGGCCGCATGCCCTACGCGCGCTTCCTCACCTGGAATCTCCTCGGCGGCTGTGCGTGGGTGCTGCTGTTCATCTGGGGCGGCTACCTCTTCGGCAACATCCCGCTGGTGAAGCAGCACTTCGGTCTCGTGACGCTCGTGATCGTCGCGGTCTCGCTGGTACCGCTCGCGAGCGCGCTGCTGCGCCGCCCGGCCGCGCGCACCTGATGCGGCCCTCAGAACGCGCTGCCGAGGAATGCCCGTGCCGCGCCGAGGAGTCCGCCGACGAGCAGCGTCACGTTCGGTATCGCACTCAGCAGGAACCCGAGGTGACGGCCCTCGACCGAGCGCACGTAACCGCGGAAGTAGACCGCCCGTCCGATGACGAACAGGAGTCCGAGCGCGGCTGCGACGGAAGGATTCACGTACCAGGCGAACAGCATGATCGACGGCCCGAACACCACCAGCTGCTCGAGCGTGTTCATCTGCACGCGGAAATAGCGCTCGAACACCTCGTGTCCGGTGGTGGCGGGAGCTGCCACCTTGTAGGTGCCGCGGGCGCGGGCCACCGCGTACCCGAAGGCGAGGTACTCGAGCAGCGCGAGCGCGAGAACGCAGTGTACGAGTGCCATGGAACCCCCTCGCCGCCTAGCATAGACGAGCGTGGGCGGGGCGCGTGAGCGCACCCGGTGGCAGAATGGCGCCATGAGCGAACGAAGCCGGGGCTACGCGCACCGGGTCGACATCAACGCCGACGTCGCGCGGGTGTGGCGGGCGATCACCGACCCGCAGGCCCTGGCACGCTGGTGCTCGCCCGAGGCGCAGCTGCAGCCGCGCCAGGGCGGGCTGTTCCGCGCGCGGGTCGACCGCGTGACCGAGCTCGAGGCGCACATCGACGTGTTCGAGGCCGGCCGCCGTGTACGGCTCATCTACCTGCCGAACCCCTCGCTCCCGCGCGCCGACTCGGTGCTCACCGACGATCTGATCGTCGAGGCGGTGCCGGGTGGCACGGTGGTGCGCCTGCTCGGGTCCGGCGTGCCGGGCGCCGCCGAGTGGGACACGCAGTACTGGCGGCTGCGAACCTCGTGGCAGCAGGCCCTGAATCGACTCAAGGTGCTGGTCGAGATGCAGCGCGAGGCGGGCCGGTGACGGGCTTCGTGCTGCGGGCGGTGCTGGCGGCGCTCGGGCTGTGGATCGCGACCCGCTGCGTCGCGGGCGTGCGCATCGACGATCCGATGACGCTGGTGCTCGCGGGACTGCTGCTCGGCGTGGTGAACGCGATCGTGCGCCCGATCGCCTTCATCCTGACTCTGCCCATCACGGTCGTGACGCTCGGGCTCTTTCTCCTGGTGCTCAACGCCGCGATGGTGGCGCTGGTCGCCTGGATCCTGCCGGGGTTTCACCTCGATGGGGGCTTTCGCGCGGCACTCCTCACCTGGCTCATCGTCTGGCTGACGGGACTCGTGGGCTCGATGCTGATCGGGCACCGCGGCATCGAGCGCTACCGGCAGCGTTGAGCGGCGCAGAGCGCTGCGCCGCGCGCGGCGCGCGACGACCCCGTCGTCACCGCGTCTGCAGCTTCTCCACCCAGCGGTACACCCACCAGACGAGCCCCACGAAGGCGAGGCCGCCGAGGATCTCGGACGGGATCTCGAACGAGTCGCCCACGATGCCGATGGGGAAGGGGTTCCCGGTGAAGGCGACCAGCGCGGTGAAGACGACCGCCAGCACGCTCTCGCCGACGATGAGACCCGAAGCGAGCAGCACGCCGAGCTGGCGGGTCGCCTCGGGCTTCGGGGTGCGCGCGGCGCGCCGGTCGAACCACCAGCCGACCAGCGCGCCCACGGTGACCATGAGCGTCGAGGCGGTGGGAAGGTAGATGCCGAGGCCGACGGCGAGCGGTGGCAGGCGCATCGAGCGGGTGGTCTTCGAGAGCAGGAAGTCGACCCCGATGATGCCGGCCCCGATGAATGCGCCTAAGCCCATCAGCTGCCATTTCTCCGGGTCGTTCTGGATCACCGCCTGGCCGAGCGCGGAGATCAGGCCCGCCTGGGGCGCGGGGAGCGCGTGGGCACCCGCACCGGGGGCGCCGGCGAAGCCGTAGGCCTTGTTGACGAGGTCGAGCACCGGCGGGATGACGAGCGCGCTCGCCACGACGCCGATGACCAGCGCCCACTGTTGTTTCGAGGGCGTGGACTCCACCAGCTGACCGGTCTTCAGGTCCTGCAGGTTGTTGTTGGCGATGGCCGCGACGTTGAACACCACGGCCGTGACGAACAGCGCGTAGGCGACCAGTGCCTTGCCCATCTCCGGCGGGAGCGAGGACTTCACCGTCACCACCAGGAACAGCGCCGTGGTCGCGACCACCAGGATCCCGATGCCCGACAGCGGGCTGTTGGAGGCGCCGATCAGTCCCGCCATGTAGCCGCAGACGGTCGAAACCAGGAACCCCAGGACCACCACGATGACGATGCCGCCGACGGTGAGCAGCAGCGCGTGCTCACCGAGCCCCGCGCTGGTCGCGAAGTTCCACAGCAGCCAGCAGATCGGCAGGATGCACAGGAGCGACACCAGGCCCACCTGGTCGACCGGGATGTCGTGCTCGGTGCGCGCCAGCGTGTCGCCTTTGCCGGCCTTGCGCGCCCGCGAGGAAGCCATGGCGCTCTTCAGGCCACCGATCACCGGCTTCACGAGCTTGATGAGTGTAAAGATGGCGGACACGGCGATCGCGCCCGCGCCCACGTAACGCACGTAGTGGCTCCAGGTGGCGTGGGAAAACTCTCCCACATGCGCCCGCGGCCGGGTGCAGGGCGCTGAAGTGCGGGACCCCCCAGCCCCAGCCGATGAGGGCGCCGACGAACATGGCGACACCGCAGCTGATGCCCACCAGGTGGCCAATGCCGAAGAGCGCAAACGAGAGCTGGAAATCAAAGCCCGTGGCCGGCGCCCGTTCATCACTTCCCAGGCGCAAGCTGTGAGCGACGTCCCCGAGGAACAGCCGCATCTGCACCAGCACCAGGAAGAGCGCCGAGACCAGCGACCCCACCAGCACCGCTTTCAGGCCCTTGCCGCCGGATTCCACCGAATCCTTGTCGGTCACGTCGCCGGAGCCGACCTTGATGACCTCGGCGCAGGCGGTGCCCTCCGGGTAGGGAAGGTCGGAGTCCGTCACCAGCGCCCGTCGCAGCGGGATCGAGTACATGACGCCGAGGATGCCGCCGGCGGCGCAGATCGCCACCGACTGCCAGTAGGGGAAGCCGGTCCACCAGCCGATCATGATGAAGCCCGGCAGCACGAAGATGATCGAGGAGAGCGTGCCGGCGGTGGAAGCCACCGTCTGCACGATGTTGTTCTCCTGGGCGCTGGTGTTGCCGAGCCAGCGCAGCAGCGCCATGGAGAGCACCACCGCGGGAATCGAGGTGGAGAAGGTGAGCCCGGCCTTGAGTCCGAAGTAGACGTTGGCGGCGGTGAACACCACGGTGAGGAGGACCCCGAGGACGAGCCCCCGCAGCGTCAGCTCCCGGCGCGACTCCGTGATCATGCGTGCCCCCCAGCGTCGTTGCTGTTGTAAGCGGCCGCCCGACAGGCTGCCGGCGCTCGTGCCATCTTAGCCTCGCGCCGCGCGCACGCGCTATGCTGGTGGCGAACTGCTCGCGGCGGGAGGCCGGAAGCCATGGTGAAGGTGCTGGTGGGGATCGTGGTGATCGCGCTGCTCGGCCTCGCCGGCTTCACCTACCTGATGCTGCACTGGTCCTACTCCGAGGGCGAGCGTGCCGGCTACGTGCAGAAGCTCTCGCGCCGCGGTTTCATCTGCAAGACCTGGGAAGGCGAGATGGCCATGGTGACCATGCCGGGCACGGTGGCGGAGAAGTTCTTCTTTACCGTGCCGAGCGATGCGGTCGCGGCCAGGGTCAACGCCGCCGTCGGCAAGCGCATGGCGCTGCACTACCAGCAGCACAAGTGGCTCCCGAGCTCCTGCTTCGGCGACACCGAGTACTTCGTCACCGACGTGCGCGTCACGGAGTGACGCGCGCGCAGCGCGCGCTTACTTCACGCCCGCCAGCAGCCGCCGCGCCATTGGGGTGAGCGCCAGCATCACCGCGCCCGCGATGATGCCGTACCAGAATATCCTCAGGAACAGCGCCGGGAGCGACTCGAGGTGACTCGCGTCGTATTGTCCGGTCAGCTGGCCGGCGAGGTTGCCGCCGAGCGACAGCGACAGGAACCACATGCCCATCGCCTGGCCGACGAAGCGTGGCGGCACGAGCTTGCTCATGTTGGAAAGCCCCACCGGCGAGATGCACATCTCGCCGCACACGTGCAGGAAGTAGGTGGCGATCAGCCAGGTGGACAGCACCAGGTGCCCGCCGAGCACGCGCTGCGCGGCGACGTACATGACCAGGAACCCGCCCCCGAGCAGCAGCAGCGCCACGCCGAACTTGGCCACCGGGGACGGGTCGCGCCCGCGCTTGCCGAGCGCGAGCCACAAGGCGGCGAACACGCCGGCGAGGATGATGACGAACAGCGCATCCATCGACTGCAGGATCCCGGGCGGGGCATTCCAGCCGAAGATGTGCATGTCGGTGTAGCGCGCGGCGAACAGGTTGAAGGACGCGCCCTGCTGAAAGTACCCGGCCCAGAAGGTCACCGAGCCCGCGAACAGCGCCACCATCACCAGCACCCGCCGGCGCTCGGTGGCGTTCAGCCCCGCAAAGAAGAGCAGGTAGGCGAAGTACGCCACCGCCAGCAGCGCGAACGCCCAGGTCGCGAACGAGCCGAGCCGCGCCGGGTCGACGGTCACGCGGCCGCTCACCGCGAGCGCGACGAGCGCGGCGATCAGCGCGAACAGCACGACGATCGGCGTCCAGGAGGCCCGCTGCTCGGGCGCGACCGCGCGCCCGGCGCCCCCGAGCAGGCGCCGCGTCCAGAGGAACTGCGCCACGCCGAGCACCATGCCGATCGCCGAGACACCGAAGCCGATGCGCCAGCCCGCCGCCGCGGCCACCAGCGGCACCACCCATGGACCGATGAACGCGCCCGTGTTGATGCCCATGTAGAAGATCGAGAAGCCGGCGTCGCGGCGCGCACCGCCCTCGGGGTAGAGCGTCGCCACCAGCGCGCTCACGTTCGGCTTCAGCAGTCCCACCCCCATGGCGATGACCAGGAGACCGACGAAGAAGACCGACGTGGTGCCGAGCGCCAGCAGCGTGTTGCCGAGCGCGATCAGGATGCCGCCGGCGATCACCGCGCGCTGCGCGCCGGCGAGGCGGTCGGCGATCCAGCCGCCGAGGAGCCCCAGGAGATAGGTGCTGCCGACGTACAGGCCGTAGATGGAGGCGGAGGACCTGTCATCGAGGGCTAACCCCCCCTTGGCCGCCGGCGCGACCATGAAGAGGATCAGGAGCGACTGGATGCCGTAATAGGTGAAGCGCTCCCAGAGCTCGGTGAGGAACAGCGTCGCGAGCCCGATCGGCTGGCCGAAGAGGGTGCGCGCGGGAGCCTGGAGGCTGGACTGATTCATGCGCGTGTTGACTCGAGTCTGACTCAGGCCGCGCCCTCTCCCGTTTCGTCGGCGCTCTTCGCGCGCGACAGCAGCCGCGCCATGAGGATGCCGCCCTCGTAGAGCAGGTACATCGGAATGGCGAGCGAGCACTGCGAGATGGCATCGGGCGGCGTGAGCAGTGCCGCCAGGATGAAGATGCCGATCAGCACGTAGCCGCGGTGCTGCTTCAGCTTTTCGATGCGCACCACGCCCATGACGACCAGCAGCACCACTGCCACCGGCACCTCGAAGGCGACGCCGAAGCAGAAGACCATGGTCAGCACGAAATCGAGGTACTGGTTGATGTCGGTCATCATGGCGACGCCCTTCGGGGTCGTCGCGGCGAAGAACTGGAACATCACCGGGAAGACGAAGGTGTAGGCGAAGCCGACGCCCACGTAGAAGAGCAGGATCGCCGAGAGCAGCAGCGGCGTGGCGAAGCGCCGCTCGTGGCGGTAGAGCCCCGGGGCGACGAACTTCCAGAGCTGGTAGATCACGTACGGCATGGCCGCGAGCAGCGCCACGAAGAACGACAGCTTGAAGGGGGTGGTGAAGGGCGACATCACCCCGGTCGCGATGAGATTGCTGCCTGGCGGGAGCTTCGCGAGCAGCGGGGCGGCGACGAAGGTGAAGATGTCGTTCGAGTAGTAGACGGCCGGCACGAACGCGATGCCGATCGCGATCATCGCGCGCAGCAACCGGTCCCGCAGCTCGAGCAGATGCGAGATCAGCGAGCCTTCGGCGAGCTTCTCAGGATCCGCGCTCATCGGCTTTCGGGGCCGGGGCGGCGGCGGTGATGGTGGGCCCGGGAGGCGTCGGCTCGTGGAAGGGTGGCGGCACCTCGGCGGGCGCCGGCGCTGGCGCGGGTGGTGTCGTCGGTGCGCCCGCGGCTGCGGGCGAGGGCCCGGTGTCCGGCGCCGGCGCAGGCGGCGGCGTGGATGGGGCCGCGGATTGGGCTGCTGTGCTCTGTGCGCGCCGCGCCTGCTCGATCTGGACTTCTTCCTCGAGCTGCTCGCGGAACTGCCGTGCCATCGCGCGTGCGCGTCCTACCCAGCGGCCGATCTCGCCGACGACGCGCGGCAGCTTCTCGGGCCCCAGCACGACCAGTGCCAGGACGAAGATGATCAGAACTTCGGAGAACCGCCCCTCGAACAGGTCACACGCTCCGGTCGCCGCTCTTGGGCTGCGCCTCGCTCTTGCGGGCGGCCTCGTCGAACTCGGCATCGGGCTTGTCGGAGCGGATCTGCTTCTGCTGCGCGCTCTGCTCCTCGTCGCCCTCGTTCATGGCCTTCTTGAACCCGCGGACCGCTGCGCCGAGATCCGAGCCCACGGTGCGCAGCTTCTTGGCGCCGAACACCACGAGCACCACGAGCAGGATGATCAACAGCTCGCGCATTCCAATTCCCATACGTCAGCACTCCACAAAGTCCCGCAAGCGCGGAGAAAGAAAAGGAATCATAGGTCAAATGAGCCCGGCCGGCGGTACAAGTTCGCTCAATCCGGAACGGGCTTCACGCTCAGCCGGGGCCGGTCTCGAGCCAGAACGTCACGGGTCCGTCATTGATCAGCGACACCTGCATGTGGGCGCCAAATACGCCAGCGGAAACATGGGGATATGAGGCTCGCGCCCCCTTCAGCAGGTGCTCGAAAAGCCGCCGCGCCAGGGCAGGCTCCGCGGCGCCCGAGAAGCCCGCGCGCGTGCCTTTCCGGGTGTCCGCCGCGAGCGTGAACTGCGGCACGAGGAGCAGCCCCCCGCCCACCTCGCGCGTCGAGAGATTCATGCGCCCCTCGGCGTCCGGAAAGATGCGGTAGTCGAGCAGGCGCTCGAGCAGCCGCTCGGCCGAGCCTGCGGTGTCCTCGCGCCGCACCGCGACCAGCACCAGCATGCCGCGGGAGATGGCGCCGACGATCTCGCCGTCGATGCGCACGTCGGCTGCGGTGACGCGCTGGATGAGTCCGATCATGTTGGGCGGGATTGTGTGGCATTTTCCCCCGCGTGTGGCATTTGCCCCGGCGAGTCCGTAAGATCCGGGGCCGTTTTTGGGCGTTTTCAATGCGGGGAGTGGGCGGAATGGAGCGCGCGCGAGGCTCGGCGGTGCGTACGATTGCGGTCGCGGTGCTCGCTGCCGGTGCGCTCACTGCCGCCGCGGCTCAAAGCCCCCCGGCCCCCACCGTGACGGCCGCTGCCCCGGCGACCGCTCCCGTGCATCCGGGCGATGCCGCGCACGGCAAGGCCGTTTCGTACACCTGTCTCGGCTGCCACGGGATCGATGGCTATAAGAATGCCTACCCGATGTACAGCGTGCCGGAGCTGCGCGGCCAGAACCCGCAGTACCTGGTGATTGCGCTCGAGGGCTATCGCGACGGCGACCGCGCGCACATCACCATGCACTCGCAGACCGAGTCGCTCTCCGAGCAGGACATGACCGACGTCGCCGCATTTCTCGCGGGGACGCCGCTCAAGTCGAGCGGCAAGGCCGCCGGCGCGCTGCCGCAGGCGGCGCAGCTGTGCGTCTCCTGCCACGGCCAGGACGGCATCGCGGTCGCACCCATCTACCCCTCGCTCGCCGGACAGCACGCGGATTACCTCGTGCGGGCGCTCGATGAGTACAAGCACGGCGGCCGCAAGAACCCGGTGATGAAGCAGTTCGCGGGCAATCTCAAGGACGAGGACATCGCGCAAATCGCGGCCTATTTCAGCCAGCTCACCCCGTCCCTCACCACCGAGCCGCGTCCCTACACGCGGCTCACCGAAGAGTAGCCCCCCCGGCCCCCGCGTGCCGCCGCGCGGCGCCGGATGGCCGGCGCGACAGCGGAACTTTTGCCCCCGTTCACGCCCTTAAGACTCACTTAAGCCGGCGCGTCTAGGGTGCGCCCTAAGGTGCAATGATTCCCCATGAGGAGCGAGTCCATGACTTTGATGTCCTTTGTGCGCAAGCCGCTCGTGATCGCAGCGCTTGGAGCTGCGTCCTTCGCGGTGCCGGTGGGCGCCCTGTATCTTGCCGGCGCGTCCCACGCCGCCGCGAGCAGCGCCGCGCAGGCCGCCGCCGTGCAGCCGACCCCGGCCGCGGTGGCTTCGGGTCCGGCCTCCGCGCTGCCGGATTTCAGCGGCATGGTGCAGAAGTACGGCCCGGCGGTGGTCAACATCACCGTCACCACCAAGGTGTCGACGGCCTTCCAGGGCGATGAGGGCGATGAGGGCGACGGCGACGGTAACGGCAACGGCGGCGGCGAGCAGCAGGATCCCTTCGGGCCCAACAGCCCGTTCGCGCCGTTCTTCCGCGGCTTCGGCTTCCAGAATCCGCACCCGCAGCCGATGCACGGCGAGGGCTCGGGCTTCATCATCCGCCCCGACGGGCTGATTCTCACCAACGCGCACGTCGTCAAGGGCGCGAGTGAGGTCACGGTACGCCTCACCGATCGCCGCGAGTTCACCGCCAAGGTGATCGGCATCGACACGAAGTCGGACATCGCGGTCATCAAGATCCAGGCGAAGGATCTGCCGACGGTGCAGCTCGGCGACTCGCGCTCGCTCAAGGTGGGCGAGTGGGTGCTCGCCATCGGGGCGCCGTTCGGCTTCGAGAACAGCGCCACCGCCGGCATCGTCAGCGCCAAGGGGCGCTCGCTCAACGGCGACTACGTGCCCTTCATCCAGACCGACGTGCCGATCAACCCCGGCAACTCGGGCGGCCCGCTCTTCAACATGCGCGGCGAGGTGGTCGGCATCAACTCGCAGATCTACAGCAGGAGCGGCGGCTACCAGGGCGTGTCGTTCTCGATCCCGATCGACGTCGCCATGCAGGTCGAGCAGCAGCTGCAGGCGACCGGCCACGTGACCCGCGGCAAGCTCGGCGTCGTGATCCAGAACGTCACCCAGGGACTGTCGGACTCATTCGGACTGCCGCGCCCCGAGGGGGCGCTGGTCTCGACCGTCGAGAAGGACGGTCCGGCCGCGCGCGCCGGCGTCGAGCCGGGAGACGTGATCCTCAAACTCAACGGCGAGGCGATCAACGACTCGAGCGAGCTGCCGGTGAAGGTGGCGAGCATCAGCCCGGGGAAGAGCGTCGAGCTCGAGATCTGGCGCAATCACGCGAGCCGAACGTTGAGCGTCAAGCTCGGCTCGCTCGAGGATCAGCGCACCGCGGGAACCCGCGAGGCGCAGCACGAAGGCGGCAAGCTCGGGCTTGCCGTGCGCCCGCTCACCGGCGATGAGCAGCGCCAGGGGAACGTGCGGGGCGGACTGCTGGTCGAGCGCTCTTCCGGGCCCGCGGCCGAGGCCGGCATCCAGCCGGGCGACATCGTGCTCTCGGCCAATGGCGCGCCGGTGGCGAGCGCCCAGGCGTTGAAGAGCGCCGTCGAGAGCTCCAAGGGCCACGTGGCGCTCCTGATCCAGCGCGGCGAGGCACGCATCTTCGTGCCGGTGCGGGTAGGTTAGGTTCCGTTCGTCACCATCGCGGCGACGAACTCGTTCACCGGCAGGGCATCGAGCCCTGCCGGTTTCGCGAACAGCGCCTTGACGCGCTCGGCCTGCTTCGCGCCGAAGTGCGCGTCCACCGCGGACTCGAACTTCTTCACCAGCACCGGCATGCCCTCGGCGCGGCGCCTGCGATGGCCGATGGGGAAATCCACCTGCACCCGTTGCGTTTGGCTCCCGTCCCTGAAGAACACCTGCACGGCGTTGCCGATGTAGCGCTTGTCGGCGGCGTAGTACTCGGCGGTGAAGGTCGGGTTCTCGCGCACCTGCATCTTCGCGCGTAGCCGATCGATGCGCGGATCGCGCGCCACCGCGTCCTCGTAGTCGGCGGCGGTCAGGCGCCCGAAGATGAGCGGCACCGCCACCATGTACTGGATGCAGTGATCGCGGTCGGCGGGGTTGGCGAGCGGACCGGTCTTATCGATGATGCGCACGCCCGGCTCCTGCGTCTCGATGACGATGCGCTCGATGTCGGCCACGCGCTGCTGCACCTGCGGGTGCAGCGTCATGGCCGCTTCCACCGCGGTCTGCGCGTGGAACTCGGCGGGGTAGGAGATCTTGAAGAGCACGTTCTCCATCACGTACGAGCCGAAGGGCTGCGGCAGCGCGATCGGCTTGCCCTTGAAGAGCACGTCGCTGAAGCCCCAGGTCTGCGCCGACAGCGCCGACGGGTAGCCCATCTCGCCGGTGAGCGCGATGAGCGCGAGGCGCACCGCGCGGCTCGTGGCATCGCCGGCCGCCCAGCTCTTTCGCGAGCCGGTGTTGGGTGCGTGACGGTAGGTGCGCAGCGCCCCGCCGTCGATCCAGGCGTTGGAGACGGCGTTGACGACCTGCTCGAGCGTGCCGTCGAGCATTGCCGTGACCACCGCGGTGGAGGCGACCCGCACCAGCAGTACGTGATCGAGGCCGACGCGGTTGAAGCTGTTCTCGAGCGCCAGCACGCCCTGGATCTCGTGCGCCTTGATCATGGCGGTGAGCACGTCGCGCACCGTCGGAGGCGCCTTGCCGGACATCACCGCCAGGCGCGCGCGGTAGTCGGCGACCGCGAGGATGCCGCCGAGGTTATCCGACGGGTGGCCCCACTCGGCGGCGAGCCAGGTGTCGTTGAAGTCGAGCCAGCGGATCATGGCGCCGATGTTGAAGGCGGCCTGTACCGGATCGAGCTCGAAGGAAGTCCCGGGCACGCGCGCGCCGCCCGGCATCATCGCGCCCGGCACGACGGGACCCAGGAGCCTGCGGCAAGCGGGGTATTGCAGCGCCTGAAAGCCGCAGGCGAGCGTGTCCATGAGGCAGTAGCGCGCGGTGTCATAGGCGGCCGCGCTCGTCACGCGGTAGCTCTTCGCGTACCCGGCGATCGTCGTGAGCGCGGCATCCGGTGCGGGGCGCTCGGCGGATTTCACATCGTGGGCGGACATGGTCGCTCTCGCGGCGCGCTGCGCGCGGTGCGCGCGGGCGGCGGTTTCAGCTGCGCTGGTCGATGGGGACGAACCTGAGGTTCTCGGGGCCGATGTAGTTGGCGGCCGGACGGATGATCTTGCCGTCGGCGCGCTGCTCGATCACGTGCGCCGACCAGCCGGTGGTGCGCGCGATGACGAACAGCGGCGTGAACATCTCGGTCGGGATGCCCATGGCGTGATAGGAAACGGCCGAAAACCAGTCGAGGTTGGCGAACATTTTCTTGGTCTCGCGCATCACCGCCTCGATCCGGTCGGCGATCTCGAAGCGCCGCAGGTCGCCCGCTTGCCTGGAGAGCTGCCGCGCGACCTCCTTGATCACTTCGTTGCGCGGATCGGCGACGGTGTACACCGGGTGGCCGAAGCCGATGACGACCTCCTTGCCGGCGACGCGCGCGCGGATGTCGGCCTCGGCCTGGTCCGCATTCTCGTAGCGCTGCTGGATGACGAGCGCGATCTCGTTGGCGCCGCCGTGCTTCGGCCCCCGCAGTGCGCCGATGGCCCCGGTGATGCAGGAGTAGAGGTCCGAGCCGGTGCCGGCGATGACGCGCGCGGCGAAAGTCGAGGCGTTGAACTCGTGCTCGGCGTAGAGGATGAGGGAGGTGTGCATGGCGCGCACCCACTCCGCCGGCGGCGCTCGCCGGTGCAGCAGGTGCAGGAAGTGCCCGCCGATCGAGTCATCGGCGGTCTCGGTGTGGATGCGCTCGCCCGAGTGGCTGAAGTGGTACCAGTAGGTGAGCATCGAGCCGAGGGACGCGATGAGGCGATCGGCGATCTCGCGCGCGCCGGCGGCCCCGTGGTCGTCTTTCTCCGGCAGCACGCATCCCAGGGCCGACACGCCGGTGCGCAGCACGTCCATCGGGTGCGCCGCCGCCGGCAGCGCCTCGAGCGCGGTACGCACCGCCGCCGGCAGGCCACGGAGCGCCCGCAACCGGGTCTTGTAGCCGGTGAGCTCGGCGCGCGTCGGCAGCTTGCCGTGGATCAGGAGGAACGCGATCTCCTCGAACTCACTCGTCTGGGCGATCTCGAGGATGTCGTAGCCGCGGTAGTGCAGGTCGTTGCCGGTACGCCCCACGCTGCACAGTGCCGTGTTGCCGGCGGTGACGCCCGACAGCGCCACGGATTTCTTGGCCTTGGGGGTGTCGTTCATGGGCTCTTCCCGAACAGCTCGTCGAGTTTCTTCTCGTAGGCGTGATAGCCGAGCACTTCGTAGAGCTCGGCGCGCGTCTGCATGGCGGGCACGACGCTTTTCTGCGTGCCCTCGCGGCGGATCGCGCCATACACCAGCTCGTGGGCCCTGGCGGCGGCGCGGAACGCCGACAGCGGGTAGAGCACCAGGCGCACTCCCGCGCCGGCGAGCTCAGCGAGCGTGAAGAGCGGCGTCTGGCCGAACTCGGTGATGTTGGCGAGTACCGGGACGCCCAGGACTCGCGTGAACTCGCGGTACTCATCGAGCGTGCGCACCGCCTCGGCGAAGATCATGTCGGCGCCGGCGGCGACATACGCGGCGGCGCGCTCGAGCGCGGCGGGCAGCCCCTCCACCGCGAGCGCATCGGTGCGCGCCATGATGACGAAGCCGGGATCGTTACGGGCGTCGACCGCCGACCTGATGCGATCGACCATTTCCCCTGCCGGCACCAGCGCCTTGCCCGGCCGATGGCCGCAGCGTTTGGCCGCGACCTGGTCCTCGAGGTGCATGCCGCCGGCACCGGCGCGGATGAGATCACGGGTGGTGCGGGCGATGTTGAAGGCGCCGCCGAAGCCGGTGTCCGCATCGACCAGCAGCGGCAGCGGGCACTGGCCGGTGATGCGCCGCACATCCTCGCAGACGTCGTTCAGCGTCGTCACGCCTAAGTCCGGGAGACCGAAGGAGGCGTTGGCGACTCCGGCACCCGAGAGATAGAGCGCACGGAACCCGGCGCGTGCGGCGAGCAATGCCGCGTAGGCGTTGATGGTGCCGACGACCTGCAGCGGTCGCTCGGACTCGACGGCGGCCCGGAGCCGCGCGCCGGCGGTGAGTGCTCGATCCGACATGGGCGACCTCGAACGGGGAACACCATTCTATACACCGCTCGCGGCCACCGGCCAGATTCAGCCGATGCGTACCACCGTGCGCCCGGTCACGCCCCCGGCGATGTAGGCCGGAAAGGCCTGCGGCAGCTCCGCGAAATCGATGGTGCGGGTGACGATGCGCGCGAGCTGCCGGGGCTTCAGGTCCGTCGCGATGCGCTGCCACACGGCGAGGCGCCATTCGCGGCGGGTGGCCGAGGAGTTGATGCCGAGCAGCGCCACGCCGCGCAGGATGAACGGCATCACCGTGGTCTTGAGCTCGGGGCTCGCGGCGAGTCCGATGCTGGCGATGTTGCCCCAGAAATCCACGGTGCGCGTGAGCCAGGTGAGGACCTCGCCCCCTAAGTTGTCGATGGCGCCGGCGAAGCGGGCGGCCTCGAGCGGCCGGCTCCCCAGGTCGAGGCTCTTGCGGTCGAGCACCTCGGTGGCGCCGAGGGCCTTCAGGTACTCGCCCGCGTCCGCCTTGCCGCTCACGGCGACCACCCGGTAGCCGCGCGTCGCGAGCATGTCGACCGCGATGCTGCCGACGCCGCCGGTGGCGCCCGTGACCGCGATGGGGCCGCCTCCCGGGGTCTGGCCGTTCTGCTCCATGCGGTGGATGGCGAGCGCTGCGGTGAAGCCTGCGGTGCCGAGCGACATGGCGGTCATGGCATCGAGCCCGGCCGGCATCGGGATCACCCACTCGGCCGGCACGCGCGCGAACTGCGCATAGCCCCCGTCGTGGGTCTCGGAGAGTCCGCAGCCCGTGACCAGCACGGCATCGCCGGGCTTGAAGCGCGCATCCGCGGAGGTCTCGACCGTGCCGGCGAGATCGATGCCGCCGACGAGTGGGTAACGGCGCAGGATCCTGCCCGCGCCGGTGGCGGCGAGCGCGTCCTTGTAGTTGATGTCGGAGGCGGCGACGCGGATCACCACTTCGCCCGCGCCGAGCTCATCGAGCGTGAGATCCTCGAAGCGCGCGGCGATCTTGCCGCCTTCGGAGTGGATGCGGAATGCCTTGAACGGTTTCATGACTTTCGCTCCGTGTCGCGGTCGAGCCAGGCGATCAGGCCCTGGGTGTTGAGCTCGAGATCGCCCGCGAGCGCGTGCTCGATGTCGCGCTCGTCGAGCGTGTTGCCCTCGCGCTGCGCGAGGCCGATCCAGAGCTCGCGCATCTCGGCGCGGATCGCTGCCGCCCGGTCGGCCGCGTGCGCATGGCGGCGGGCGATCGCGGCCAGCTCGCGGATCTGGTTCTTGAGCAGCTCCCCGAGCCGCGGCACGCCGGTCACGCGGCTGAAGTGCATGAGGTAAATCGACTCGGGCTGGTAGGAGAGCATGCGGTCGACCGAGGCGAGGTGCTGCTCCGGGTCGAACTGCGTCGGCACCGTCGAGGGCGTGATGAACGCTCCCTGCTCGGTATCGAGCGCTCGGTAGGAGATGCCGAAGGTATCGCCGCTGAAGATGCTCCGGTGCGCGGCATCGACCACCGCGTAGTGGTGGAGGGCGTGGCCCGGGACGTGAATGAGCTCGAGCGTCCGGTTCCCCACGCCGACCGAGTCGCCGTCGTTGGCCACGTCCACACGCTCGCGCGCGATCGGCAGCAGCTCGCCGTAGAGGCGCGCGAAACGTTCCTCGCCGTACACGGCCTTCGATCCCGCGATCAGCTTCGCGGGATCGAGCATGTGCGGCGCACCGCGCGGATGCAGCACCGCGCGCGCCGCCGGCAGCGCGCGCATCAGCCGTCCGGCACCGCCGGCGTGATCGAGGTGCACGTGCGTCAGCAGCAGGTAGTCGACGGCGTCGGGTGTGAGGCCGAGCTCGGCGAGCGCCGCCAGCAGATAGGGGACCGAATCGTTGGTGCCGACGTCGACGAAGGCGGCCCGCCCGGAATCGACGATCAGGTGCGCGGCGGCATGCCCCGGATAGAGATACTCGGCATCGATCGCGAAGATGCCGTGCGGGTGGGGGTAGATCGTCGGCCTGACGGTAAGTGCAGTCACGTGTACACATCGTAACCCGTGCGCTAGGTTAGACACATGACCCGGCCTCGCCTCTTCCCCGGGCGCGCGCTCGCGGCGTGTCCGGCGGCGTTCCTCGCCGCGCTGCTCGCGGGCGCCGCACTCGCGCGGCCCGAACCGCCGCCGCCGCCCGCCGTGCCGACGGACCAGGCGGCCGCCGCGCCGGCGCCACCCGCCGCGAGCGCGGCGCCTGGGCCGCCCGCTGCGCCGCTGCGCCTCCTGCCGCGCCGCGAGGAGGGGAGCCTGATACTCGATAACGTTCCGCCGATCGATCCCGCGCTCGCCGCGCGGCTCGCCCGCTACCTCGAGTCGCGCGAGGCGCAGCTCCTCGACTGGCTACCCGACGGCTCGATGCTCATCGCGACGCGTTTCGCCGAGACCGAGCAGCTGCACCGCGTCTCCGCCCCGCTGCATGCGCGCGAGCAGCTCACCTACTATCCCCAGCCCATCACCGTCGCGCGCGCCGCGCCCTCAGGTGGCGGAATTGCGTTCCTCGAGGACCAGGGGGGAGACGAGAGGAGTGAGGTCTACTACCTTGCGGCCGACGGCGCGGTGCGCGCGCTGACCCGCGGGGGCTTCGTGCACGGGAGCCCCGTGTGGGCGCACGACGGCCGGCGACTCGCTTTCTCCGGCAACGACCGCGACGGCGCGAGCACCGACATCTACGTGATGGACGTGACCTCGGGCGCCGCTGCGCAGCTCGTCGTGAGCGGCGCGCAGGTGCCGCTCTATCCGCTCGACTGGTCGGCGGACGACGGCAAGCTCCTCGTGTGGCGCGCGGCTTCCGCGGGCGAGGGGTCCTTAAGCCTCGCCAATCTCGCGAGCGGCGCCGTGACCGCGCTCGACAGCAGCGGCCGCCGGGTCGGCATCCGCGCGGCGCGCTTCGCCCCGGACGGTCGCGGCGTGTACGTGCTGTCGGACGAGGACGGTGAGTTCGTGCGGCTGCGGCTCCTCGACCCGGTGAATCACCTCGCGAAGGTGGTGACGCCGGAGCTCGAGTGGGACGTGGAGGCGTTCGACGTGAGCGCCGACGGACGCTACATCGCCTACGTGGTGAACCAGGACGGCCGCAGCGTGCTCAAGGTGCTCGACGCGCTGACCCACACCGACGTCACGCCCGCCGGGATTCCCGAAGGAATAGTCAGCGGCGTCGCCTTCGACCGCGCCGGGCGGCGCCTGGGCTTCTCGGTCGAATCGCCCCAGGCGCCGCGCGACGTCTGGTCCTTCGACCTCGCATCGCAGCGCCTCGAGCGCTGGACGAAGAGCGAGCCCGGCCCGGTCGATGTGCGCGGCTTCGTCGCTCCCGAGCTCATCCGCTATCCCACCTGGGACCGCGTCGGCGGACACCAGCGGCTGCTGCCGGCGTACGTCTACCGGCCGCGCTCGGCGGCGCACTGCCCGGTGGTCATCGCCATTCACGGGGGACCGGAGCCGCCGTTCCGTCCCGGCTGGAATCCGTTCATCCAGTTCCTGGTGAACGAGCTCGGCATGGCGGTCATCGCGCCCACGGTGCGCGGCACCACCGGCTACGGCAAGAGCTTCGCGGCGCTCGACGGCGGCGGGCTGCACGAGGAGGCGGTCAGGGACCTGGGCTCGTTGCTCGTCTGGATCGGTGCGCAGCCGGCCTTCGACCGCGAGCGCGTCGCCGTCATGGGCACTTCCTACGGCGGCTATATGACTCTCCAGGCGCTCATCGCCTACGGCGAGCGGTTGCGCGGCGGCATCGACGTCGCGGGGACCGGCACCCCCGGACTCGTCAACGCGAGCCGCATCAGGAAGCCGCTGCTCGTGGTCGAGGGACGTAACGATCCGCGCTCACCGGCCGCGGAGTCCGAGCAGCTCGTGTGGCGGGTCCGCTCGGGGGGCGGTGAGGTGTGGTACCTCGCGGCGAAGGACGAGGGCCACGGCTTGCGCAAGAAGGCGAACCGCGATGCCTACCTCGAGACCGCGGCGACTTTCCTCGACCGGGTGCGCCGTCAGGCCGCGGCCCCCGCCGGAAACGCGACCACGACCTTAAGTCCCCGCCCATCCGGCCCACTTGCGAGCGTGAGCGTCGCGCCGTGGGCATCCGCGATCGCCTTGACGATCGCGAGCCCGAGTCCGCTGCCGGGCGGACCCGTCCCGGCGCGTCGGTAGAAGCGGTCGAATACCCGCGCCTGCTCGGCGGGCGGGATACCGGGCCCCGAATCGCTGACCACGAGCGTGCTGCGCCCGGCGCCATCGGTCTCTACCGCCACGTCGACCCGACCGCCGTTGCCGCTGTAACGCACCGCGTTGTCGACCAGGTTGCGCAGCAGCGTGCGCAGAGCGTCGGGGTCGCCGCTCACGATGAGCGCCTGCGCGGTGCCCAGACCTAAGTCCACGTGACGCGCGTCCGCGAGCGGTACCAGCTCCGCGACGATCTCGCGCGCGAGGGGCTCGAGCGCCACCGGCTCGTGCGGCGGCGATGGGCGCGGCGCCTCGCGCGCGAGCGAGAGCAGCTGTTCCACCAGGCGGATGGCGCGCTGCACGCCCTCGGCGAGCTCCTGCATGGCCGCGGCGCGCTCGGCCTCGGTCCCGGCGCGCGCGAGCGTGCCGAGCTGCAGGTAGAGCGCCGTGAGGGGCGTGCGCAGCTCGTGCGCCGCGTCCGCCATGAAGTCGCGCTCGCGCTCGCGCGCGGCGCTGAGGCGTGCGAGCAGCTCATTGAGTGCCGCCACCAGCGGCCGCACCTCTTCGGGGAGCGGCGTCCGCGGCAGCGGCTCGAGCGAGTGCGCGCGCCGCGCCTTGACGAGGCCGGTGACCCGCGCGAGGGGCTTGAGCGCATGTCCCACGGCGAGCCAGATGAGGAGCGCCAGCAGCGGCAGAAGCAGCGCGAACGGCGCGAGCGTGCGCAGCGCCAGCTCCGCGGCGCGCTGCGAGCGCACGCTCATCGGCTGGGCCACCTGCACCACGCGGGTCAGCGCCTGCGCGCCGTAGACGCGCCAGCGCCCCTCCGCGGTAGTGACGGTGGAGAAGCCGAGCGTGGTTGCCTCGGGCAGCTCGGTGTGCGGGCGCGAGAGATAGACGCGCGCGCCGTCGAGCGTCCACACCTGTACCACGAAGTCGTAAGCCGCGTCCGCCGGGGCGATCTGCTGCGACAGCAGGTACTCGACCGGCTGGTCGCGCAGGATCAGCGCGGTCTGGCGCAGGTGATAGTCGAAGAACGCGTCCGCCTCGGCGAGCGCGTTGCGGTAGACCACCCAGCCGCCGGCCACGCCTACCAGCACCACCCCGCCGAGGAGCGAGGCGAGCAGCCGCGCGCGCAGTGAGCTCACGGCGTGGGTCTCACGCGGTAGCCGACGCCGCGCACCGTGAGGATGTAGTCGGCGCCGAGCTTGCGGCGCAGCCCGTGCACGTGCACCTCGATGGCGTTGCTCTCGACCTCCTCGCCGAAGCCGTAGAGGCGCTCTTCGAGCTGGCCGCGCGACAGGATCGCGCCCGGGCGCTCGAGCAGCAGCTCGAGGAGCGCGAACTCGCGCGGCGAGAGTGGCACCTCCGCGCCGTCGCGGGTGACGCGGTGCGCGGCCGGATCGAGCACGACACCCGAGTGCTCGAGGTGCGGCGCACGGCGCCCGGCCTTGCGCCGCAGGAGCGCCCGGATGCGCGCCGCCAGCTCCTCGAGGTCGAAGGGCTTGACGAGATAGTCGTCGGCCCCCGCGTCGAGCCCCTTGACCCGGTCGGCCACCGCATCGCGCGCCGTGATGATGAGGACCGGGAGCGGCGCGCCGCGCGCCCGCAGGCTCTTCAGGAACGAGAGTCCGTCGCTCCCCGGCAGCCCGAGATCGAGCAGCAGCAGCTCGTAGGGCTCGGTCGCGAGCGCCGGCGCCGCCGCGGCGGCGGTGCGCACCCAGTCGACGGTGAAGCCGTCACGCCTGAGTCCCGCGCGGATGGCCTCGCCGATCATGGCGTCGTCTTCTACCAGCAGCAGTCGCATAGCGGTCCGCGAGTATGATCAATCGCGCCGGGGATCGTTCAAGGAGTCTCGAAGGTGAGTCAAGCCGGGCGGCTGGTGAGCGATGCCGCGCTTCTCGGGGTGCGCCTCGGCGAGGCCGACGCGGCGCGGCTCCTCACCCTCCTCGAGGAGCTCAGGCACTGGAACCGCCGCACCAACCTCACCGCCATCACCGACCCGGAGCAGATGATCACCCATCACCTGCTCGACAGCCTCGCGATCAGCCCGGATCTCACCGGCACGCGCGTTGCGGACGTCGGCACGGGCGCGGGGTTCCCGGGGCTGCCGCTCGCGCTGGCGAACCCGCAGCGGCATTTCACCCTCATCGACTCGAACGCCAAGAAGCTGCGCTTCGTGGCGCACGCCGCAGGGCTGCTGGCACTCGGCAACGTGACGACGCTGCATGCACGTGCCGAGTCGCTGCGCCCCGAGGAGCCCTTCGAGACGGTCACGGCGCGGGCGCTCGCGCCGTTGCCTAAGCTCCTCGAGCAGGTGGCGCCGCTGTGCGGACCGCACACGCGGGTGCTCGCCATGAAGGGCCGCTGGCCCGAGGGCGAGCTGGCGCAGCTGCCGGCGGCCTGGCGCCTCGCGAGCTCGCGCACCCTCACGATCCCCGGACTCGATGCGGCGCGCTGCGTACTTCTGTTGTCTCGGCTGAAAACGCCTGCGGCGTTTTCAGCAGGCCCACCGCCCGGCTGAATCTCGCACGCGGGCAAAAGGCGCGACTTTTGCCCGCGAATCACGGGCGACTAGGGTAGGTGCAGCGGCAGCGCGGTCGTCTCCTTGATGACGGCGAGCGCGATCGAGGAATTGACCGACTGCACGCCGGGGAAGCGCGACAGGTGGTCGAGGAAGAACGCCTCGTAGGCCTTGATGTCGCGGCACACGATCCGCAGCAGGAAGTCGGTCTCGCCCATCAGCGTGTAGCACTCGAGGATCTCCGGATGCGCACGCACCGCCTGCTCGAACTTCAGCAGCGCGTCGCGCCCGTGGCCGGCGAGCTTCACGTGGGAGAACACCATCACCGAGAGCCCGGTCTTCTCCCGGTCGAGGAGCGTCACGCGGCGCTTGATGACCCCGAGCTCGGTGAGGCGCCCGAGGCGCCGCCAGCAGGTCGAGGGGCTCATGCCGAGCCGCTCGGCGACTTCGGCGGCCGAGAGGTCGCCGTGCTCCTGCACCAGATCGAGAATGCGCAGGTCGCCGCGGGTGAGGGCACTGTGCATGATTCGTCCCACTTTGAGCCAGAATAGTGAGATGAATGTTTCACTAAAGAGGCTGCAAGAGCAACTTTTGTGAGAATCCTTGCAGGGGCGCGGCGTAGGCTAATTGCCATGGAAGTCTTCGACATGCGGGAATTCGACGGCCACGAGCTGGTGCTCTTCGGGCACGACGCGGCGACCGGGCTGCGCGCCGTCATCGCGATTCACTCCACCGCGCTGGGGCCGGCGGCCGGCGGTTGCCGGATGTGGCCGTACGCCACCACCACGGACGCGGTGGTGGACGTGCTGCGCCTGTCGCGCGGCATGAGCTACAAGAACGCCATGGCGGGGCTGCCCTTCGGCGGCGGCAAGGCCGTCCTCATCGGCGACTCGCGCACCAGTAAGAGCCCGGAGCTGTTCGCGGCCTTCGGCCGCATGGTCGACTCGCTGCGCGGCCGCTACGTCACCGCCGAGGACGTCGGCACCACCATCGCCGACATGGCCCACGTGGCGCGCGTCACCAGGTACGTCTCCGGCCTCGGCCGCTCTCCGGGCGAGGCGGGTGGCGATCCCTCGCCCAAGACCGCGCTCGGGGTGTTTCTCGGCATCCGCGCCGCCGCCCGGTTCCGCCTCGGCCGCACCGATCTCGAGGGACTCACGGTCGCCGTGCAGGGGGCGGGCGGGGTCGGCTATCACCTGTGCGGCCTGCTGGCCGCCGCGGGCGCCCGCCTCAAGGTCGCCGACGTATTGCCGCCGGCCGTCGAGCGGGTGTGCGATGAGTTCCAGGCAACGCCGGTCGCGGCCGTGAAGGTGCTCGAGGAGGAGGCCGACGTGCTCGCGCCCTGCGCGCTCGGCGCGATCCTCAACACCCGCTCGATCGCGCGGCTGCGCGCCACGGTGGTCGCGGGCGCGGCCAACAACCAGCTCGCCCACGGCCAGGACGGCGAGGCGCTGCGCGCCGCCGGGGTCCTGTACGCGCCGGATTACGTCATCAACGCCGGCGGCATCATCAGCGTGGCGCGCGAGTACTACGGCGGCACCGAGGCACAGGTGCTGGACGACATCGACGGCATCCCCGCGCGGCTCACCGAGATCTTCGAGCGTGCGCGGCGCGAGAGCCGCACCACCAACGAGATCGCCGACCGCATGGCGCGCGAGCGCCTCGGGCGCGAGCCGCAGCGCCTGGTCGCCTGAAGCCACGCCTTCCCGGAGGTGTCGCCGCGCGTACACACCCGCGGCGGGGACGGCGTGCGGGCGCGAGTGAAGTACACTGTGACCCATGAAACGGGTCATTGCCATCGCGAACCAGAAGGGCGGCGTCGGCAAGACCACCACGGCGGTGAATCTCGCCGCCTCGCTCGCCGCCACGCGGCGTCGCGTGCTGCTCGTCGATCTCGACCCGCAGGGCAACGCCACCATGGGGAGCGGTGTCGACAAGTCGCAGGTCGAGAAGAGCTCCTGCGAGGTGCTGCTGGGTGAATCGGATCTGGCCTCGGCGCTCGTCACGGTGCCCGACGGCGGTTTCATGCTGCTGCCGGCGAACCAGGACCTGACCGCCGCCGAAGTGCGCCTGCTGACGCTGCCGATCGGGCGCGAGACCAAGCTCCGCCACGCACTGCAGCCGCAGCGCGACGTTTTCGACGTCATCCTCATCGACTGCCCGCCGGCGCTCAACATGCTCACGGTGAACGCACTCGTCGCCGCCGACAGCGTGCTCATCCCGATGCAATGCGAGTACTACGCGCTCGAGGGTCTCACGGCGCTGCTCGCGACCGTCGAGCAGATCCGCGAAGCCGTGAACCCCGGCATCGCGATCGAGGGCGTGCTGCGCACCCTGTTCGATCCACGCAATAATCTCGCCAACGAGGTCAGCAGCCAGCTGATCAGCCACTTCGGCGAGAAGGTGTTCCGCACGGTCATCCCGCGCAACATCCGCCTCGCCGAGGCCCCTTCCTTCGGCAAGCCGGCGCTGTTCCACGACAAGGAATCGCGCGGCGCACTCGCGTATCTGGCACTCGCAGGGGAGATGATCCGCCGTGAGGAAGAAGCGAAGTCCGAGGGGCGCCCGGGACCGCGCCCGAGCCCGGGCACCAACGGCAACGGCCACGGCCACGGCGCGGGTCACGGCACGCCGGAGGGCGCCGCGCCCGAAAGCGGCCCCGCCAGCGCCAACGCCGAGCCCGAGCCCGAGCCCGAGCCGGATCCCGAGCCAGACGCCGCCACCGCCGGCGAGGGCAAAGGCGCATGAACCCATGAAGAGGCCGACGCTCGGCCGGGGACTCGCGGACCTGCTCGGCCAGGCCGTGGCGCGTCCCAGCGTCGCGGCGAGTCCGGGAGAGGAGCTCGCGCGGCTGCCGCTCGACGTGCTGCAGCGCGGCCGCTACCAGCCGCGCATCGACATGCGCGCCGATTCGCTCGCCGAGCTCGCCGACTCCATCAAGGCCCAGGGCGTGGTGCAGCCGATCGTGGTGCGGGCGCTCGAGCCCGCCGCCGGTGGGGCTCCCGGCGCCCAGCAGCGCTACGAGATCATCGCCGGCGAGCGGCGCTGGCGCGCCGCGCAGATGGCGGGACTCGCCGAGATCCCGGCCGTGATCCGCCGCATCCCGGACTCGGCCGCGATCGCGGTCGCCCTCATCGAGAACATCCAGCGCGAGAACCTGAACCCCCTGGAGGAGGCGCGGGCGCTGACCCGGCTGATCTCCGAGTTCGGGCTCACCCACCAGGAGGCCGCCGAGGCGGTCGGCCGGTCCCGCGCCGGCGTCAGTAACCTCCTGCGCCTCCTCGAGCTGCCGCCCGAGGTCTCCGAGCTCCTCGAGAAGCGCGCGCTCGAGATGGGTCATGCCCGGGCGCTCCTCGGGCTCGCCACCCGCCGCCACCAGACCGAGGTGGGCCTCCTGGTGGCGAAAAAGGGCCTCTCGGTGCGCGAAACGGAAGCGCTGGTACGGCGCCTCACCGCCCCGACGGTGCACGGGCCCGACGGCGACGGTGTCCCGTCCCGCGACCCGAACGTCGAGCGGCTCGAGCAGGAGCTCGCCGAGAAGCTCGGCGCCCGTGTCGCAATCCAGCAATCGGCCCGGGGGAGAGGCAAGCTGGTCGTGAGCTACAACAGCCTCGACGAGCTCGACGGCATCCTGGCGCATATCCGTTAGCCGTTCGCACTACGTAGTAAGCCCTGTGGACTGCCGTTCATGCGCTCTCTATAATCCCGCGGCTTTTTCTCCGGTCAGCCCTAAGTGACTGAACGGCCGAGGTAAGTAAGCCGCTTGCGCCGTGCTCAAAGCGCAGGATCAGCGGCTCTTTTGAGCCCCTCGAGCGGGACTTATATAAGGTGTTGGCGATCGATCTGCCCCGGGCGCGGCGGCTGGCTTTCGGCGTCGTGCTGGGTCAGGCGCTCGTCACGATGGTGGCGGCGCTCGCCGCGCTCGGTCTCGCCGGCCGCGAGGCGGCCGTTTCGGCCCTGCTCGGCGGCGGCATAGCGACGGCGGGGAGCGTGGCGATGGTGGCGCTGGTGTTCGCGGGCGCCGCCGCCAACGCGCGGCGCATCGTGGCGGCGTTCTACGTCGGCGAGGCGCTGAAGCTCGCCGTGGTCGTGGTGCTGTTCGTGGTGGTGCTGAAGACGATCAGGGTGGTGCCGCTGGCGATGCTCGCCGGTTTCGTCGCCACGTTCCTGGTGTACTGGATTGCGCTGGTTGGCGCGCTGCCCGCAATGGGCGCTCGCCGCGGAGCCTGACGGTGGCTGGACTCATGACAACGACGGTGGCGGAAAAATCCGGCGGTGCGACCGAATACATTCTGCACCACCAGACGTTCCTGTCGAACAAGGCGCCACACGGCATCGTCGACTTCACGGTCATCAACTACGACACCGTGTTCTTCTCGGTGCTGCTGGCGGTGGTGTTCTTCGGGCTCTTCTGGCTGGTGGCGCGCAAGGCGACCAGCGGCGTGCCCGGCAAAGTGCAGAACTTCGTCGAGCTGATCGTCGAGCTTCGTCGACACCCAGGTGCGCGATACCTTCCACGGCACGAGCCGGCTGATCGCGCCTCTCGCGCTGACCATTTTCTGCTGGGTGTTGCTGTTCAATTTCATGGACATCGTGCCGGTCGACCTGCTGCCGTGGGCGGCACGCGGCGCCGGCTTCGACGCACCTCAAAGTGGTGCCGAGCACCGATCTGAACGTCACCTTCGCGCTGTCGCTCACCGTGTTCGTGCTCATCATCTTCTACAGCATCAAGATGAAGGGCGTGGGCGGCTTCATCGGCGAGTTCACGCTGCAGCCCTTCAGGGCGAAGAACGTGGCTGTGCAGGCGCTGCTGGTGCCCATCAACCTGGTGCTCGAGTCGGTCACTTTCCTGGCGCGCCCGGTGTCGCTGGCGCTGCGTCTCTACGGCAACCTGTACGCGGGCGAGATGATCTTCCTGCTGCTCGCCGCGCTCACCCTCTCGGCGGGAGTCGAGAACCTCACGACCGTGGGCGGTGTGGTCGGGACCGTGCTCGGGGTGTTCGCGCAGGCGGTCCTCGGATTCATCTGGGCGGCGTTCCACGTGCTGATCATCACGCTGCAGGCGTTCATTTTCATGGTGCTGACGATCGTTTACCTGTCGATGGCCCACGAGCATCACTGACGGCGGCGGCACCTGCTTTTTCTGTAACTGGTTTTGGTATCGAGGAGAGATTGAATGGAAAACGTTGCACACATCCAGGCCATGACCGTGCTCGCGGTCGGCATCATCTTCGGCATGGGCGCACTGGGCACCGCCATCGGCTTCGGCATCCTCGGCGGCACGCTTCCTCGAGGGCTCGGCGCGCCAGCCGGAGCTGGCTGCCGGTGCTGCGCGTGCAGATGTTCCTGGTCGCGGGCCTCGCTCGACGCGGTGGCGATGATCGGCATCGGCTTCGCGCTGTTCTTCACCTTCGCGAATCCGTTCCTGGGCGCGCTGGCGCACTGAGCGGCGCGCTCCCCAGAGCGCCAGAGCCAGGAGACCGGACCGTGAATATCAATCTCACGCTCATCGTGCAGATGCTCGTGTTCGCCATCGCTCGTCTGGTTCGCGTGATGAAGTGCGTGTGGCCGATGATCCTCGGCGCCATGGACGAGCGCGCAGCAGCAAGATCGCGCAGGGACTCGCCGCCGCCGAGGAAGGCGAGAAGGAGCTGTCGCAGGCGCGCGAGCGCGGCCGACGGCGTCATCCGCGAGGCGCGCGAGCGCGCCGGCCAGATCATCGACCAGGCGCAGCACCGCGCCAACGAGCTGGTGGAGCAGGCCAAGGGCACGGCGAGCACCGAGGGCGCGCGACTGCATCGCCGCCGCCCAGCCAGCAGATCGAGCTCGACACCACGCACGCGCGCGAGAGCCTGCGCGCGCGAGGTGGCGGGCATCGCGGTCGAGGCCGCGTGCCAAGCTGCTCGGCCGCGAGATCGACGCGCAGGACGCACGCCGATCTGCTCGAGCAGCTCGCCGCGCAGATCTGAAGAGCACCTCATGGCCGACAAGACCACCATCGCCCGACCCTACGCCAAGGCCGCCTTCGCAGGCGGCGCGCGCTCGAGAACAAGCTCGAGCCCTGGTCCGAGGCGCTGCACACGGCCGCCGCGGTCGTGGCGGATCCGCGCGTCGAGGCGCTGCTCGGCAATCCGCACGTGACGCCCGCGCAGCTCGCGCAGCTCGTCATCGACATCGCGGGCGACGAAGCTCGGCGAGCACGGCGCGCAACTTCGTGCGCACGCTGGCCGCCAACCGCCGGCTCGCCGTTCCTGCCCGAGATCGCCGCGCTGTTCGACACGCTGAAGGACGAGCCGAGCAGGCGGTGGCGGACGTGACCGTCACTTCGGCCGCGCCGCTCGATGCCGGGCAGCAGCAGGAGCTGTCCGCCGCGCTCGCCAGGCGCCTGAAGCGCAAGGTGCGCCTGCACTGCGCGACCGACCCGGCACTCATCGGCGGCGCGGTGGTGCGCAGCCGGCGATCTGGTGATCGACGGCTCGCTGCGTACGCGCCTCGAGCGCATCGCCTACGAACTGACCGCTTAAAAGTTTCGAAGGAATCAGACATGTCCATCAAGGCATCCGAGATCAGCGATCTCATCAAGCAGCGCATCGAGAACTTCAAGTCCGTCACCGAGGCGCGCAACGTCGGCACCATCGTCTCGGTGACCGACGGCATCTGCCGCATCCACGGCCTGGCCGATGCACGCTACGGCGAGATGCTCGAGTTCCCGGGCAACACCTTCGGCCTCGCGCTGAACCTCGAGCAGGACTCGGTCGGCGCGGTGGTGCTCGGCGAGTACAAGCACCTCAGCGAAGGCGACACGGTCAAGACCACCGGCCGCATCCTCGAAGTGCCGGTGGGTCCGGAGCTGCTCGGGCCGCGTGGTCGATGCGCTCGGCACCCCGATCGACGGCAAGGGTCCGATGAAGGCGACGCGCACCGCGCCGATCGAGCGCGTGGCGCCCGGCGTCATCTACCGCAAGTCCGTGAGCCAGCCGGTGCAGACCGGCTACAAGGCCGTCGACTCGATGGTGCCGATCGGCCGCGGCCAGCGCGAGCTGATCATCGGCGACCGCCAGACCGGCAAGACCGCGCTGGCGATCGACACCATCATCAACCAGAAGGCCTCCGGCATTAAGTGCATCTACGTCGCGATCGGCCAGAAGCAGTCGACCATCGCCAACGTGGTGCGCAAGCTCGAGGAGCACGGCGCACTGGCGCACACGATCATCGTGGCGGCCTCGGCCTCGACCCCGGCCGCCATGCAGTACATCGCCGCCTACTCGGGCGTGCACCATGGGCGAGTACTTCATGGACAACGGCGAGGACGCCCTGATCATTTACGACGATCTGTCCAAGCAGGCGGTCGCCTATCGCCAGATCTCGCTGCTGCTGCGCCGGCCGCCGGGCCGCGAGGCGTTCCCGGGCGACGTGTTCTATCTGCACTCGCCGCCTGCTCGAGCGCAGCGCGCGCGTCAACGAGGAGTACGTCGAGAGGTCACCAAGGGCGCGCGTCAAGGGCAAGACCGGCTCGCTGACCGGGCTGCCGATCATCGAGACCCAGGCCGGCGACGTGACGGCGTTCGTGCCGACCAACGTGATCTCGATCACCGACGGACAGATCTTCCTCGAGACCGACCTGTTCAACGCCGGCATCCGCCCGGCGATGAACGCCGGCATCTCGGTGTCGCGCGTCGGCGGCGCCGCCCAGACCGACATCATCAAGAAGCTCGGCGGCGGTATCCGCCTGGCGCTGGCGCAGTACCGCGAGCTGGCGGCGTTCTCGCAGTTCGCCTCCGATCTCGACGAAGCCACCCGCACGCCAGCTCGAGCGCGGCCAGCGCGTCACCGAGGTGATGAAGCAGAAGCAGTACGCGCCGCATGTCGGTGGCGGAGATGGCGCTGTCCATCTACGCGGTCAACAACGGCTACATGGACAAGGTGCGACATCAAGAAGGTCGTGGACTTCGAGGCGGCGCTGCAGGGCTTCGCCCACACCAACCACAAGGCGACGCTCGATGCCGATCAACGCCAAGCCGAAGCTCACCAAGGAGACACGAGGCGACGCTGAAGAAGGTCATCGAGGACTTCGTCGCGACCGGCACGTACTGAGATCGCCGATGCCCGGCACCAAGGAAATCCGCACCAAGATCGCGAGTGTCAAGAGCACTCAGAAGATCACCAAGGCCATGCAGATGGTGGCCACCAGCAAGATGCGCCGCGCCCAGGAGCGCATGAAGCTGGCGCGCCCCTATGCCAGGCAAGATGCTGCAACGTGATCGGCCACCTGACCGAGGCCAATCCGGACTACCGCCATCCGTTCCTGATCGACGCGCGAGCCGAAGGCGATCGGCATCATCGTGATCTCGACCGATCGCGGCCTCGCCGGCGGCCTCAACGCCAACCTGTTCAAGCAGACGCTCACTGCTGATGCGCGAGTGGCAGCGCAAGGGCGCGCGCGGTGCAGCCTGTGCCTCATCGGCACCAAGGGCATCGCGTTCTTCCGCCGCCTCGGCCTGCCGATCCTCGCGCAACGTCACGGGCCTCGGCGACAAGCCGCACGTCAAGGATCTGATCGGCACCGTCAAGGTGATGCTCGATGCCTACCGCGACGGCAAGATCGACCGGCTGTTCCTGGTCAACGCGCAGTTCGTCAACACCATGACGCAGAAGCCCAGCGTCGCAGCAGCTGCTGCCGGTCGAGGCGCTCGACACCGAGGGACTGCAGGAGCACTGGGACTACATCTACGAGCCGGACGCCGCCGGCGATCCTCGATGGCCTGCTGATGCGCTACATCGAGTCGCAGGTCTATCGCGGCGGCGGTCGAGAACGTCGCCTCGCGAGATGGCGGCGCGCATGGTCGCCATGAAGGCGGCCACCGACAACGCCGGCAAGCTCATCGGCGAACTGCAACTGATCTACAACAAGGCCCGCCAGGCCGCGATCACCAAGGAGCTTTCGGAGATCGTCGGCGGCGCGGCAGCGGTTTAGGCGAGAGGAAGTAAGCACCATGGCCACTCCCGGCGAGGGCAAGATTACCCAGATCATCGGCGCCGTCATCGACGTCGAGTTTCCGCGCGAGTCGATTCCGCACGTCTACGAGGCGCTGAAGCTGACGGACGTCGACCTGACGCTCGAAGTGCAGCAGCAGCTCGGCGACGGCGTGGTGCGCACCATCGCCATGGGTGCCTCCGAAGGCCTGAAGCGCGGCCTGGCGGTGGACTCCACCGGCGCGCCGATCTCGGTGCCGGTGGGCAAGGCCACGCTCGGCCGCATCATGGACGTGCTCGGCACGCCGCAGGACAACCGCGGCCCGGTCGCGGCGAGCGAGCACCTGCCGATCCACCGTCCGCCGCCGTCGTTCGACGAGCAGGCCGGCGGCCAGGACCTGCTGGTCACCGGCATCAAGGTCATCGACCTGCTGGTGCCGTTCGCCAAGGGCGGCAAGGTCGGCCTGTTCGGCGGCGCCGGCGTGGGCAAGACCGTCAACATGCTCGAGCTGATCAACAACATCGCCAAGCAGTACTCGGGTCTGTCGGTGTTCGCCGGCGTCGGCGAGCGTACCCGCGAAGGCAACGACTTCTATCACGAGATGATCGAGTCGGGCGTCATCGACAAGGACACACTTGTCGAACTCCAAGGTGGCGATGGTGTACGGCCAGATGAACGAGCCGCCGGGCAACCGCCTGCGCGTCGCGCTCACCGGCCTCACCATGGCCGAGTACTTCCGCGACGAGGTGCGGCCGGACGGCGGCAAGGGCCGCGACGTGCTGTTCTTCGTCGACAACATCTACCGCTACACGCTGGCCGGCACCGAAGTGTCGGCGCTGCTCGGGCCGCATGCCGTCCGCGGTGGGCTACCAGCCGACGCTCGCCGAGGAGATGGGCGTGCTGCAGGAGCGCATCACCTCGACCAAGACCGGTTCGATCACCTCCATCCAGGCGGTGTACGTGCCGGCGGACGACCTGACCGATCCGTCGCCCGCCACCACCTTCGCGCACCTGGACGCGACCGTGGTGCTGTCGCGCCAGATCGCGTCGCTCGGCATCTATCCGGCGGTCGATCCGCTCGACTCCACCAGCCGCCAGCTCGATCCGCTGGTGGTCGGCGAGGAGCACTACAACACCGCGCGCGGCGTGCAGGCCGTGCTGCAGCGCTACAAGGAACTGCAGGACATCATCGCCATCCTCGGCATGGACGAGCTGTCGGAAGAGGACAAGCTCACCGTGTACCGCGCGCGCAAGGTGCAGCGCTTCCTGTCGCAGCCCTTCAACGTCGCCAAGGTGTTCACCGGCCAGGACGGCAAGATCGTGCCGCTGAAGGACACGATCCGCGGCTTCAAGGGCATCATCGCCGGCGAGTACGACTCACCTGCCCGAGCAGGCCTTCTACATGGTCGGCGCGATCGAAGAGGCGGTCGAGAAAGCCAAGACGCTGCAATAATGGCCGACACACCCACCATCCACGTCGACATCGTCAGCGCCGAGGGGGAGATCTTCTCCGGCGACGCGACCGATGGTGTTCGCGCCGCCTCGCAGGGCGAGCTCGGCATCGCGCCGCGGCACGCGCCGCTGCTGACGCTGCTCAAGCCCGGCGAGGTGCGGGTGCAGCACTCCCGACGGCGAGGAGCAGTCACTTCTTCGTCGGCGGCGGCGCGCTCGAGGTGCAGCCCAAACGGTCACGGTGCTCGCCGACACCGCGCATGCGCGCCCAGGACATCGACGAGGCGGCGGCCCTCGCCGCCAAGCAGCGCGCCGAGGACGCGCTCAGGGAGCAAGGTCGGGCACATCAGCATCGCCGAGGCGCAGGCCGAGCTGGCGCGCTTTGTCGCGCAGCTGAAACTCATCCAGCGCCTGCGCAAGCCCCGGGGGTGACCCCTGGACGCCACGACGGGGGTGCTCGCGGGGCTCGTCCGTAACTTAAGCGGCGGACTCGCGCTCATTGGCCTGCGGCGGCGCTGGCCGCCGCGCTTCGCGGTCGGCTTCGACCCGCTCGCGGCGCTGCTGCTCGTGAACCTCCTGGTATGGGCGCTGCTCGACCGGCTGCATGACGAGCGCCACGCCGAGTTCGTGCCCGATGCGCTCTTCGGCTGGGCGTGTTATCTGCTGCTCGCGCTCCTCGCCTGCGCGCTCATCGCCCGCGCGCAGAGCCGCGAGGCGCCGACCCGCTCGCTGCTCACCGTGGCACTGTCGGTCGCGCCCTTCGCGCTCACGCTGCTGTGGCTGCTCGGCGACCTCAACTGGATCGCGCAGCACCCGCTCACGAGCGGCACCCTCGCGATCCTCTACCTGGCGCTGCTCGCGCTGCGCGTGCTGGGGGCGGCCTTCGGCCCGCTGCGCTTCAAGCCCGCACTGCTCGCGGTGGCGCTGGTGCTCGCCTCCCCCCGGATGATCGGCTGGCTCGATCTCGACACGCGCCTGTGGGTGCTGCCCGATACCAGCGAGGCGCAGGACGATCTCGATCCGGGTGAGGCCGAGGCGCTGCTCTACGACCAGCCGGCGCGCATCGCCGCCGTGGTGGCGCGCGTCACGCCGTCCGAGCCGCCCACGCCGCATGCCTACTTCGTCGGCTTCGCGGGGGATGCGGACCCGGAGGTGTTCAGCCGCGAGACCCAGTTTGCCCGGCAGGCGTTCGCCGGACGATTCGGCTCGGCCGATCGCTCGGTACTGCTTATCAATGATGCGGGCGACCGCGATTCCTGGCCGCTCGCGAGCCTCTCCGGGCTCGACCAGACGCTCAAGCTCCTCGCCGGGCGCATGGATCCGGACGAGGACGTGCTGGTGCTGTTCCTCACCTCGCACGGCTCCGCGGACGGGCTCGAGGTGCGTAACGGCTCGCTGCCGCTCGCGCAGCTCGCGCCCGAGGACCTGCGCCAGGCGCTCGATGACTCCGGGATCCGCTGGCGAGTGGTGGTGGTGTCGGCCTGCTACGCCGGGGTGTTCCTCGATGCGCTCAGGAACGACACCACGGCGATCGTGACCGCCTCCGACGCGGCGCACAGCTCTTTCGGCTGCCAGGAAGACCGCGAGCTCACCTGGTTTGGCGAGGCCTTCCTCAAGGACTCGCTCCCGGACAGCGCATCGCTCGAGGAGGCCTTCGCGAAAGCCTCCCGGCTCATCGCCCAGCGCGAGGACGCCGAGCACCAGGTGCATTCCAACCCGCAGCTCTTCATCGGCGCGCAGATGCGCGCCAAGCTGCGCTCGCTCGAGGGCGCGCAACCGGTGTCCGGGCGCGGCCCGGTCATCGTGCGGCGCTAAGGTACACTGACCTCATGGCCAGCAGCGCGCAACCGCTCTCGGTGGTGATCCTCGCCGCCGGAGAGGGCAAGCGCATGCGCTCGGCACACCCCAAAGTGCTGCAGCCGCTCGCCGGCCGCCCGCTCCTGCAGCACGTCATCGACACGGCCCGCTCGCTCGGGCCGGCCGCCATCCACGTGGTGTACGGGCACGGTGGCGATGAGGTGCGCACCGCGCTCGCCGCCGAGCCGGTCGGCTGGGTGCTGCAGGATGAGCGCCGCGGCACCGGGCACGCGCTGCTTCAGGCCATGCCGCGGATCCCCGACGGCCACACGGTGCTGGTGCTGTACGGCGATGTGCCGCTCGTCCGCGCCGCCACGCTCGCCGACCTGGTCGCGCGCGTCGGGCGCGGAACCTTAAGTCTCCTCACCATGAAGACCGACGACCCCGCGGGCTATGGCCGCATCGTGCGCGCCCGCGGCGGCGGCGTGCGCCGCATCGTCGAGGAGAAGGACGCCACGCGTGCGCAGCTCGCCATCCGCGAGTGCAACACCGGCGTGCTGGCGGCGCCCGCGCGGCTCATGCGCCGCTGGCTCGGACTGTTGAAGCCCGACAACTCGCAGCGCGAGTACTACCTGACCGACGTGGTGGCGCTGGCGGTCAGGGACCGCGTCGCCGTCAAGCCGGTGGTGGCGGCGCAGGCGATCGAGGTGCTCGGCGTCAACGACAAGGCGCAGCTCGCCGAGGTCGAGGCGGCCTGGCGCCGCCGGGCGGCGCTCGAGCTGATGCTCGCCGGCGTCACCGTGGCGGATCCCGCGCGGCTCGAGGTGCGCGGCAGCGTCAGCCACGGGGCCGATGTGTTTCTCGATGTGAACGTGGTGCTCGAGGGGCGCGTGGTGCTCGGCGACGGCGTGCACATCGGACCTGGATGCGTCATCCGCAACAGCGAGATCGGCGCCGGCACCGAGGTGTTCGCGCATTGCGTGATCGACCGGGCGGTGATCGGGCCGGAGTGCAACATCGGCCCGTTCGCGCGCTTTCGCCCGAGCTCCACGCTCGCGCGCGGCGTGCACATCGGCAACTTCGTCGAGGTGAAGAACTCGACCATGGGCGAGGGCTCCAAGGCCAATCACCTCGCCTACGTCGGCGACGCCGAGCTCGGCGCCCGCGACAACATCGGCGCCGGCACCATCATTGCCAACTACGACGGCGCCAACAAGCACCGCACCGTCATCGCCGACGATGTGCACACCGGCAGCAACAGCGTGCTGGTGGCGCCCATCACGGTGGGCGCCGGCGCCACCATCGGCGCGGGCTCGACCGTGACGAAGAGCGTGCCGGCCGGCAAGCTCACCGTGGCGCGCGCCCCGCAGAAGACCGTCGAGGGCTGGCAGCGCCCGGTGAAGCAAAAGCGCTAAGCGCCTGCAACTTCCCTGTAGCGTTGCTTCGCTAGCCTTGCGCGCATGAGTGCCCCGGAACGGCAGTGGGAGAAGCTGCGCTCGCTCGAGAACCGTCACCAGCGCGTCCAGTGCGAGCACGACGCCGCACGGCGTGGCCTCGAGCGGCTCACTCCGGGCGATGCGGCGCAGCTGCGCGAGGCGTGGCGCCGCTACTGCGAGGTGATCGCCGAGCTCGAGCGCACGACCTCCGAGTTCGAGGGGCTGCGCGCTTGCACGGACTGAGGCGGCCCGCGATGGCTCGCGGGCGGCTCCTTTCGCGCCGGGCCTTCAGTGAGCTCGGCACGCTCGCGACCAGCGTGCAGCAGCTCGGCACGCGCAGGAGCGCCGCGTTGCGCCTGCTGGCCGCGAGCCGCAGCGCCGCCACCGCTGCCGCCCAGCGCGAGTTCTGGCTGGAGTTCTTCTGGATCGACGCGGAGTACCGCGCCGCGGTGCGCCGCCTGGCGCAGTTCTGCGCCGACCACCGCGGCCGCCAGGGGCACCCGGAACCTGAGGCGCCTCTGCGACCGGCTTCACGGGTTTCGTGAGCGAAATCAGCGCGTTCCGGTGATTTGAGGCACACTTGGCGCCCGGGTGGCCCCAAGTCGGGCGCCCCCTGAAGGCATTGAAGCCATGTGTGGAATCGTCGGAGCCGTCGCCGAGCGCAACATCGTCCCGGTACTCATGGAGGGCCTGCGGCGCCTGGAGTACCGCGGCTACGACTCGGCGGGGCTTGCCGTGCTCAACGGCTCGAAGCACCTCACGCGACTGCGCACCGTCGGCAAGGTGCGCATGCTCGATGAGGCGCTCGCCCACAACCCGACGTCCGGCAAGATCGGCATCGCCCACACCCGCTGGGCCACGCACGGCGTGCCGAGCGAGCGCAATGCCCACCCGCACATCTCGCGCGACGGCCTGGCGATCGTTCACAACGGCATCATCGAGAACTACGAGGAACTGCGCGCCGACCTCGAGAAGCGCGGCTACCAGTTCACTTCCGAGACCGATACCGAGGTGATCGCGCACCGCGTGCACTGGCATCTGCAGACCGTGCACGACCTGTTCAAGGCGGTGCGCGCCACGGTCGCCGAGCTCGAGGGCGCCTACGCACTCGTGGTGGTGAGCGAGCACGATCCCGACCGGCTGATCCTGGCGCGCGAGGGCTGCCCGGTGGTGGTGGGCCTCGGGGTGGAGGAGAACTTCGTGGCCTCGGACGTCGCCGCGCTCCTGCCCGTGACGCGCCGCTTCATCTTCCTCGAGGAGGGCGATGTCGCCGAGGTGCGCCGCACCGCGGTGCGCGTCCTCGACCGCAACGGCGCCTTCGTCGAGCGCAGCGTTCGCGAGAGCGAGCTGTCGGCGGACGCCGCCGAGAAGGGCCCGTTCGCACACTACATGCTCAAGGAAATCCACGAGCAGCCGCGGGCGCTGGCCAACACGCTGCAGGAGCGCGTCGCCAACGGGCGGCTGCTGGAGGCGGCCTTCGGGCCGGCCGCCACCGAGGTGCTCAAGCGCACCCGCAACGTGCATATCGTCGCCTGCGGTACCAGCTTCCACGCCGCCTGCGTGGCGCGCTACTTCATCGAGCAGATAGCCAAGATTCCGTGCGCGGTCGACATCGCGAGCGAGTACCGCTACAGGAGTCCCCTGGTGCCGCCCGACTCGCTGTTCGTCACCATCTCGCAGTCGGGGGAGACCGCCGACACGCTGGCGGCGCTGCGGCTCGCGAAGCAGTCCGGATACCTGTCGCAGCTCGCGATCTGCAATGTGCCCGAGAGCTCCCTGGTGCGCGAGTCCGGGCTCGTCATGCTGACGCGCGCGGGACCGGAGATCGGTGTGGCCTCGACCAAGGCGTTCACCACGCAGCTCACCGCGCTCGGCATGCTGGTGGTGGCGCTCGCCCGTCACCGTGGCGCCGATCCCGAGCGCGAGCGGGGCCTGGTGACGCGGCTCATCGAGCTGCCGGCGCTCATCGAGAAGACCTTGCAGCTCGATCCGGTGATCCGGCGGCTCGCCGCGGAGCGCTTCGCCTACAAGCACCACGCGCTGTTCCTCGGGCGCGGCGCGCTCTACCCGATCGCCATGGAGGGGGCACTCAAGCTCAAGGAAATCTCCTACATCCACGCCGAAGCCTACCCGGCCGGCGAGCTCAAGCACGGGCCCCTCGCCCTCGTCGATGCCGACATGCCGGTGGTCGCGGTGGCGCCCAACAACGACCTGCTGGAGAAGCTCAAGTCGAACCTCATGGAGGTGCGGGCGCGCGGCGGGGAGCTGATCGTGTTCGCGGATCCGGAGTCCGGCATCGCCCCGAGTGACGGCGTGACGGTGATCGAGATGCCCAGGCACGTGACCTACATCCAGGCGCCGGTGGTCTACACCATTCCGCTGCAGCTGCTCGCCTACCATGCGGCGATCCTGCGCGGCACCGACGTCGATCAGCCGCGCAACCTCGCCAAGAGCGTCACGGTCGAGTAAGGCGCACCCACCGGGATGGCCGCCAGCCGCGCTTCCACCGCCGCGGACCTCATCGCCGGGCTCTCCATCGCCGGGCTGCTGCTGCCCGAGGCGGTGGCGTACTCGCACCTCGCCACGCTCCCGCCGCAGGCCGGCGTGATCGCCCTGTTCGCCGGGCTCCTGTGCTATGGGCTGATCGGCCGGAGCCGCTTCGCCATCGTCTCCGCGACCTCCTCGTCCGCCGCGGTGCTCGCCTCCGCGCTGCTCGCGCTCGGCGCCACGGGCGCCGCGGAGCGCCTCGCTCTGGCCTCGATCCTGGTGGTGGGCGCGGGGCTCGCGTTCGCGCTCTCGGGCGCGCTGCGGCTCGGCGCGATGTCGAACCTGATCGCGCGCCCGGTGCTGCGCGGCTATGCCTTCGGGCTCGCGATCGTCATCGCCGTCAAGCAGTGGCCGACGATCGCCGGCATGCATACCACCGCCACCGGCTTCTTCACCCTCATCATCGAGCTCGGGCGCGGCGTCGGCGCGTGGCAGGCGGCCTCGATCGGCTGCGGACTGTTGGCTCTCCTCGGCCTCTTCGTGCTCGAGCGCATCCCGCGCGTGCCCGGCGCGCTGGTGGTGATCGTGGCCGGCATCCTCGCCGCCCCATTCCTCGCCGCCCACGGCGTGGCGCTCACCGGCGCGATCGAGCTCGCGCCCGCGATGCCGCACTTCGTGCTGCCCGCGGGCACGCGCTGGCTGGCGCTGGCGGAGTTCTCCTTCGCGCTGATGTTCATCCTGTATGCCGAGTCCTACGGCTCGATCCGGACCTATGCACTCAAGCACGACGAGGCGGTGCAGCCGAACCGCGATCTGCTCGCGCTCGGCGCCGCCAACGTGGTCGCCGGGCTCCTGCAGGGCACGCCGGTCGGCGCCGGCTACTCCGCCACTTCCGCCAACGAGGCCGCGGGCGCGCGCTCGCGGCTGGCGGGCCTCGCGGCCGCCGCCACGGTGCTGGTGCTGGTGCTCGCCTGCCTGCGCTTCATCGAGCGCATCCCGGAGCCGGTGCTGGCGGCCATCGTCGTCCACGCGGTGAGCAAGTCGCTGCGCATCGCGGTGTTCGCCGACTATTTCCGCTGGCAGCGCGACCGGCAGGTGGCGCTCGCCGCGGTGCTGGCGGTGCTGGTGTTCGGCGTGCTGAACGGACTCATCGCGGCGATCGCCTTCAGCGTGGCGTGGCTGCTGAAGTCGCTCGCCACGCCGCGTCTGGCGGTGCTCGGGCGGGTCGGCGAGCACGACTACGTGAGTCTGGAGCGCTTCCCGCAGGCGCACATCGTGCCCGGCATGCTGGTGCTGCGGCCCGAGGAGCCGCTGTTCTTCGCCAACGCGGAGCCGCTGTTCGCCGCGGCGCGCGCGCTGGTGCGCGCGCAGCCCGCGACACGTCTGGTCGTGCTGAGCCTCGAGGAGTCCCCGGACCTCGACAGCACGGCGCTCGAGACGCTCGGGGAGTTCTGCGCCTGGCTCGGCACGCGCGGTGCCGCGTTGCGCGCCGCCCGGCTCAAGGAGCGCGCGCGCGAGGGGCTGCTGCGCGCGGCGCTGCCGCAGCTGCCGGCCGCGGACCTCGATTACTCGAGCGTCGATGACGCGGTGCGCGGCGAATGCGTGAGCCCCGCGGCACCCACGCGGCCTGCGAAGGCCCCGGCGGGGTGATTCGTGCTACTCTCGCGCACGGCCGCGGCACGCCGCGGCCCGCCATCATCCGCGACGAGGGGTAACAATGAAGAAACAATCCATCTGGTTGCTGGCCGCGCTCACGGCCGTGCTCATCATCGGTTGCAACATGCAGAAAGGCCCGGCCGAGCAGGCACTCGCCGGCGCCCAGCAAGGGCTGGATGCCGTACGTGACAGCGCGATGAAGTATGCGCCCGAGCAGCTCGGCGGCGTCGATGCGCAGCTGTCCGACATGAAGGGCAAGTTCCAGCAGGGCGACTACGCCGGCGTTGTGGCCAGCGCGCCCGCACTGATGACCGCGATCTCGGGCCTGAAGGACGCGGCGGCGGCCAAGAAGGCCGAGGCCGAGCAGGCGCTCGCCAAGGCGAAGGACGACTGGGGCCCGGCGAGTACCGCGGTGCCGAAGATGGTCGAGGAGCTCGCCAAGCGCGTCGAGATGCTGTCCAAGCACGGCAAGCTCCCCAAGGGCGTGACGAAGGAGGCGGTCGCTTCCGCCAAGAGCGGGCTCGACTCGCTCAAGTCGACCTGGGGCGATGCCACCAACGCCTCGGCTTCCGGCGACTACACCACCGCGATGGCCAAGGCGCAGGCCGTCAAGGACAAGGCGACGGAGCTCATGAAGTCGCTGGGGATGAACCCGGCGAGCTGAAGACTTCCGACCTGACGAATCCTCGCCGGCCGTCTCACACGAGGCGGCCGGCGAGATCGTAGGCGGACGCGGCGAGAATCTCGACGTCGGCGAACTCGCCGACCCGCGTCTTGCCGGCTGCTGCGATCCGCACCACGCCGTCGATCTCGGGCGCATCGGCCTCGCTGCGTGCCACGGCGGCACCCTCTCCCACGGTGTCGACCAGCACGCGCATGCGCTCGCCCACCCTGGCCGCGAGCCGCCGCGTGCTGATGGCCGCGGCGCGCTCCATGAAGCGCGCGTAGCGCTCCTCCTGCACCTCGGGTGGCACGTGCGCCGCGAGGGCGTTGGCCGCCGCGCCCTCGACCGGGGAGTACTTGAAGCAGCCGACGCGATCGAGCCCGGCCTCCGCGAGCCAGTCGAGCAGCTCGCCGAACTCCGCCTCGGTCTCGCCGGGGAAGCCGACGATGAAGGTGCTGCGCAGCGTGAGGGCGGGACAGGCCGCCCGCCAGGCGGCGATGCGCGCGAGGGTGTCCTCGGCGTGCGCGGGCCGGCGCATGCGCCGCAACACGGTGGGACTGCCGTGCTGGAAGGGAATGTCGAGGTAGGGCAGCACCTGCCGCTGCGCCATGAGCGGGATGACCGCATCGACGTGCGGGTAGGGATAGACGTAGTGCAGCCGCACCCACACCCCGAGCGTGCCGAGCGCGCGTGCCAGATCGATGAAGCGCGTCTGCCACTCTTGCCCGTGCCACTCGCCGCGCGCGTAGCGCAGGTCCGCACCGTACGCGCTCGTGTCCTGGGAGATGACGAGCAGCTCCTTCACCCCGGCCGCCACCAGGCGCTCCGCCTCGCGCAGCACCTCATCGATCGGGCGGCTCGCCAGGCGCCCGCGCATCGCCGGAATGATGCAGAAGCTGCAGCGGTTGTTGCAGCCTTCCGAGATCTTGAGATAGGCGTAGTGGCGCGGCGTCAGGCGGATGCCCTGCGGCGGCACCAGATCGAGGAACGGGTCGTGGCGCGGCGGCAGGTGCGCGTGCACCGCGCCGACCACCTTCTCGTAGGCCGCGGGACCGGTGACCTCGAGCACCCGCGGGTGGCGCTCGAGGATGCGCCTGGGGTTGGCGCCGAGGCAGCCGGTGACGATCACCCGCCCGTTGTGCTCGAGCGCCTCGCCGATCGCATCGAGCGACTCATCGACCGCCGCGTCGATGAAACCGCAGGTGTTGACCACCACGAGGTCCGCCGACTCGTAGCTCGGCGACACTTCGTAACCTTCCGAGCGCAGCCGGGTGAGGATGCGCTCGGAGTCGACCAGGGCCTTGGGGCAGCCGAGGCTCACGAAGCCGACGCGCGGGGCGCGGCTCGCGGGCGCACGCGCCGCGCGCGCCTTGCTGGCTGAGGAGGGCATCGAGCGAGCCTAGTGCGCGGGTGGCGCGCTCTGTGCGCTCGGGTGCGACCAGAGGCTCGCCCAGGGCGTGCCGGGGCGGTGATGGATGCGCAGCAGCGCTGCGAATACCAGCAGCACCACGAGCGGCATCAGCAGCCACGGCCAGACCGCCGCGCGCCGCTCGCGCACCGCGGGGGGCCGGGCGTCGGAGCGCATCTCAGCGGCCATAAAGGCCCAGCAGCTCCGCTTTGCCGAGAGAGGCGGCATTCACGCTGAAGCCGATGAACGCGGCGCTCGCGTCCGCGGGCACCTCGAGCCTGGCGACCTTGAGCGCGTACAGACGGAAGTAGTAGCGATGGGGCTTCCCGGGCGGCGGGCACGGGCCCCCATAACCGACGGTGCCGAAATCCGTGCGCCCCTGCTGCGCACCGGCCGGAGCTAAGCCCTTCTTCGGATCGCCGGCGCCGGCGGGGAGCGAGCTCACACCCGCGGGAATATCGTAGACCACCCAGTGCCACCAGCCGCTGCCGGTCGGGGCGTCCGGGTCGTGCACCAGGAGCGCGAAGCTTTTGGTGCCCGCGGGCGCATTGCTCCAGGCGAGCGCCGGGGAGATGTTGCCGCCGCTGCAGCCGAAGCCGTTGAAGACCTGCGCGCTGGCGAGGTGTTTGCCCGCCGCGAAATCGGCACTCGTCAGGGTGAATTTGCCGCCGCCGCTGCCCGGGGCCTGCGCCGCGGCCACGGTCACCACCGCGAGCAGCCAGCCGGCCGCGATCCACGCTCTCGTCATGGGTGCACTCCTCCCGGGCCATCCTTCGGTGTCGCCCGAGCGGCGGAGTGTGCAGTGGCCTCGCCGGGGAGGCAAATGGCTCACCCCCCGTCGGCCACCGGGGCGGCCGCGAGGGCCACAAGTCCTCAGGGTCGATCAGCCGCGCAGCGCGCTCAGCGGCGGACCCAGCCGCCGCGGACGCGCCAGCCGCCGCCGACATGGGCCCAGCTGCGCGGCACCCAGTGGTAGCCCGGCCGCGGCGCGGCCCAATAGCCCGGGTGCCAGGCGTAGCGCCCGCCTTCCCAGAAGTAGCCGCCGCCGATCCAGAAGTAGCCGGGCGCGGGCGCCACGCCCACCACCGCCTCGTACTGCCCGGACGGCGGCGCGTAGCCGACGGTTTCGCCGTAATAGCCGGGTGCGGGCGCCACGATGCAGCCCGCAAGCACCGCGCTGAGCAGCGCCGCCGCGACCGGGACTTTGAGTGAGTTGCGATTCATCAGGGGTCTCCTTCCGGTTCGCGGCCGGCTGCCGGAACATGGGTGCAATAACGCGCGCTACCCGTTTAGGCATACAGCGGCCCGCTTTAGTTGCGCGCCGCGCGCGCGGGCGCGCTCCGTCATAATCCGTTCAGCCGGGATTCAGCCGCCATGCCCTTCGACCGCGAGTACTACCAGCGCTACTACTACGATCCGCGCACCGCGGTCGCCTCGCGCGCCGAGATGCGCGCACGGGCGCGCCTCATCGCCGCGGGCGCTGCGTACGTGGGACTGCCGGTGCGGCGGATCCTCGATGCCGGCTGTGGCGTCGGCCTCCTCGGCCGCGAGCTCACTCGCGCGCTCCCGCGCGCCGAGTACACCGGGCTCGAGGTGAGCGCGTACCTCTGCCGCCGCTACGGCTGGCGGCGCGGACGCATCGAGACGCACCGCGCTCGTTCGCCCTACGACCTCGTCATCTGTTACGACGTGTTGCAATACCTCGACACCTCGCACGCGGTGCGTGCGCTCGCGAACCTGGCGCGCCTCACCCGCGGGCTGCTCTATTTCAGCGCGCTCACGCGCGGGGACTTCGCGCGCAACTGCGATCGCGCGCGCACCGATCCCGACGTGCACCTGCGCAGCGCGCGCTGGTACCGCACGCGCCTCGGGCGGCACTTTCGCGAGGCGGGCTTAGGGCTGTGGCTGCGGCGCGGCGCGCCGCTCACTGTGTGGGAGCTCGAGTCGCAGCCGGCGCAGCGCGCGCGCGCCGGCGGAAGAGCGGATAGAGCGGCAGGCCGAGCGCCACCAGCACCAGCGTCGCCACCGATTCCGCGGTGGCGGTGAGGAGCGCGCTCGCGACGATCCACACCATGACGAGCGCGAACACCAGCGGCACCAGCGGGTAGCCCGGCACGCGGAAGGAGCGCGGCACGTGCGGCAGCTTCCTGCGCAGCACCAGTACGGCGAGCGACACCGGGATCCAGAAGAGCGCGTACGACATCACCGCCATGTTGGTGAGCTGGTCGAAGGTGCCGGAGGCGGCGAGCAGCCCACCCCACAGTGCGAGCAGCACCAGGGAGGTCACCGGCACGCGGCTCCTCGGGTGCAAGCGCCCGAAGGGCGCGAAGAACAGGCCGTCGCGCGCCGCGGCGTACGGCACGCGTGCTGCGCTCAGTATCACGCCGTTCAGCGAGCCGATGGTCGAGATGAGGAAGATGAGCGCGGCGATCGGCGCGGCGCGGGTGCCGAGGAAGGTCTCAACGGCGCGCGCCGCCACCGAGGGGGCGTCGGGGTAGGCGGTCGAGTTGGCGCTCGCCACCTGCCAGAAGGGCAGCGCGTAGAGATAGGCGGTGTTCACGGCGAGGTAGAGCGCCAGCACCAGCACCGTGCCGCCGACGATGGCGCGCGGCACCGTGCGCTGCGGTTCGCGCACCTCGCCGGCCGCCATCGGCAGGAACTGCCAGCCGCTGTAGGCCCAGAGAGCCGCGAACATCGCGCCGCCGAAGCCGGCGAGGCCGCCGCTGCCGACGCCGCCGGCGCCGCGGCCGCCGAGGTTCGACCAGGCGCCGCCGTCGGAGAACAGGAACACGCCCCCGGCCACCAGCACGATCGCCGCCACCTTGGTCGCGGTCAGCACCGTCTGCACGCGGCCGCCGAGCATCACGCCCAGGCAGTTGACGGCGGCGAACACCGCGATCACGCCGACCGCGATCAGCTGCCGCGCGCCGAACTCGAACGTCCAGGTGAGGGAAAAGAGGTGCAGTGTGTGGCGGACCCAGAGGGCATCGAAGCGGTGGATGTCGGAGACGAAGATCGCGACCGCGGCGCCGTAGGCGGCCACCGCCGCGCCGCCGAGTACGAAGGCGTTGCAGGCGAACAGGAACCCCGGGATCTCCCCGTATGCGGTGCGCAGGTACACGTACTCGCCGCCCGCGTGCGGCAGCACCGCGCCGAGCTCCGCGAAGCACAGCGCGCCGAGCATCGCGACCAGCCCCGCGGCCACCCAGGCGGCCAGCACCAGGCCCGGCGTTCCCACCGCCTGCGCCATGCTCGCCGCCTTGAGAAAGATGCCGGTGCCGATGATGACGCCGACCACGAGCGAGGTGGCGTGGACGAGTGTCAGGTCGCGGCGCGGCTCCAGAGCGTTGGGTTCCACGGCCTTATCGTACAATCGCCCGCATCTGAAAGCGGAGGAAAACCATGGGCGAGCCGCCCGTGCGCCTGGCGCAGTACCACGGCGGCGTCGAGTGCCGGCGCGAGAATGCGGGACCGCTTGGGCTCACGCTCACGGGCCGCACCGTCGAGCGCCCCGGCGAAGAGTTGCAGCTGGCGTTCGCCGCAGCCGCGCCGGCCGATCTTCCGGCGCGCCTCGAGGATGCGCTCATCGAGCGCACGGGGACCGACGAGTACCGCATCGCCGCCGGCGCGCGCGAGTGGCGTCTCACGGCGCGCGCGCTGCACGTGCATCGCAACGTCGGCGCGGCGTTCTATGGCGCGATCCCGGGGCGGCCGGCGCCGTTGACGCGCCGCCTGCTCTACCGGGTGCTGCTCGCGCTGGCGCGCAGCCGTGCGGGACTCGCGCTGCTGCGCATGGCGCGCCGCTAGGCGCGTCAGGGGCTGGGCGAGGTGAGTCCGAGGTCCGCGTCGGCGCTGAGCGCCGGGCGGCGGGCGCCGAGCAGCGCGCCGTAGACGTCGATCTGGCGGCGGAAAGTGCGGTCCCAGGTGTAGGCCTTCAGCACGCGTGCGCGCGCCGCCTCGCCCAGCGCGTCGAGATCGCGCTCGTAGAGCGCGGCGATGCTGGCTGCCATGTCGGCGGCACTGTCGGGCGCGGCCAGCATGCCGACACTCTCATCGATGAGCTCGGGAAACGCCCCGGCGCGCGCCGCGATCACCGGGCGCGCGCACGCCATGGCCTCCAGCACCACCAGGCCAAAGGTCTCCTTGGTGCCGGCGTGCACCAGCGCGTCCGCCGAGGCGAGCCACGAGGCGAGCTCGACGCTGTCGCGGCGGTAGGGAACCATGGTGACGTTCGGCGCCGGGCGCGCACGGCGGCGGCCGCCGATCAGCAGCAGGTGATAGGGGGCGCCCAGCTCGGCGAAAGCCGCGAGCAGCACCGGCAGATTCTTCTCGCCGGCGAAGCGCCCGGCGTAGACGAGCAGGCGCGTCTGCGGCGTGAGCCCGAGCCGCTTGCGCAGGGTGAGCGAGCGGCGGCGCGGATGAAACACCTCGGCGTCGACACCGAGCGGCTGGTGCAGCGCGTTCCCGATGCCGAGCGTCGCGAGGTATTCGCACATCACCCGGCTCGGCGCCAGCACCAGATCGAAGCGCGCGTACAGCGCGCGCAGATAGCGGCGCACCGAGGGCTCGATGCTGCGCAAGCGCCGGCCGATGATCTGCGGCACGTTGGAGTGGTAGAAGGCCACCGCCGGGATGCCGCGCCGGCGTGCCACCGCCGCCGCACACCATCCCGGGTGGAAGGCGTCCCCCGCCTCGATGAGCGAGGGCTCGAGCCGCTCGAGCGCGCGCTGCCAGCGCCGCAGGTTGAGCGGCAGGCGGTAGTTGAAGGTACCCGGCACCGTGAAGCCGGCGAGCGTCGACACGCCGCCGCGCTCGAGGCGGTTCCTGCGCCCCGGCACGACGATGGTGTGCTGCCAGTGGGTGTGCGCGGCGAGCCAGGCGTGCTTGGCGTTGAGATAGCGCCGCACGCCGCCGCTGGTCGGCGAATAGAACAGCGTCGTATCGACGAGGTGCAGGGGGTTCATCCGTTAAAAGCGGCCCTTGCAACGCACAGCTTTGCGCATTGCACCCGCATGACGAGGGTGTGTCAAGCCGCGCGTGCTTACCGCGCGTGCGCCGGCGCCGACGCACACCTCGCGGTTTTCTCAGCTGGGCGTGATGTTGGCGTTGAGGCGGAAGAGGTTCCCCGGGTCGTAGCGCTTCTTGAGCGCCGCGAGGCGCGGGTAGTTGTCGCCGTAGGCGGACGCGACGACGTTGCGATCCTCCATGTTGGCGATATTCACGTAGCGGCCGTGGGTGAGCGGGTCGAGCTTGCGGTAGGCGCCGCGCACCCACTCCTTGTTGCGCTCGGCGGTGTCCCGGTCGGCATCGGGTTTCCACTGGCCGTAGATGTGCATGGAGTAGCGCACCGCGCGGTTCCAGAAAGCGGTGGCCCCCGGTGCCACGCGCGCGATCGCCCCGCCCATCGGCTGGAAGCCGAGACCCGCGCTGTCGAGCTTGCCGCTCTCGATGCAGCCGACGGCGATGTCGATGAATTCGGGCGTCATGCTCTCGACCAGCCCTCCCTTGAGGTACATGGAGAGTGGCGAGTGCCCTGGCACATCCGCGCTCCCCTGGAGCTTCGTGTAGGCGGTCACGCCGAGGGAGTCCGCGTGCGGCTTGCCGAGCCTGCGCAGCGGCGCGATCACGCGCTCGGCCTTCTCGAGCGGCCCGCACCAGGTCACGTCGAAGGCGATGAGCCAGGTGCCGTGCGGGTCGGCGTACAGGTCGGCGCCGACGTACAGGTCATCCGGCGCGGTGGCGCAGAATTCGGCGTAAGCGCGCAACGCCGCGCGCGCCTGGCTGAGCGGGTAGCTCAACTCCCCGCCGTACACCGGCCCGACCTCGTGCAGCCGGAAGAGAAACTCGGTGGCCACGCCGAAGTTGCCGCCGCCGCCCCTGAGGCCCCAGAGGAGATCCGGATTTTCCTGCTCGCTCGCGCGCACCCAGCTGCCATCGGCGCTGATCATTTCCGCCCCGATGAGGTTGTCACAGGCGAGACCGTAGCGGCGGCCGAGACGGCCGATGCCGCCGCCGAGCGTCAGGCCCGCGACGCCCGTGTCGGCCGCGACGCCGGCGGTGGTGGCGAGGCCGAAGGCCTGTGCCTCGCGATCGAGCGGGCCGAGGAGCGCGCCGCCGGCCACGCGCGCCGTGCGCGCGATGGGGTCGACCTCCACGGCGCGCAGCGGCGCGAGATCGATCATCAGTCCGCCGTCGCAGACGGACTGGCCCGAGAAGCTGTGGCCGCCGGCGCGCACCGCGGTGAGGAGCCCGTGGGCGGCGGCGAAGCTCACCGCCCGTTTCACGTCCGCCGTCCCGGCGCAGCGGGCGATGAGTGCCGGGTGGCGGTCGAAGGAGGGATTCCACAGCTGCCGCGCCTCCTCGTACCCCGCCTGGCCGGCGCCGAGCAGCTCGCCGCGCAGCCCCGCGCGCAGCTCATCGATGTCGGCGCCCTTGAGCGTCAGCGGCTTGCCGTCGAGGCCCGTGGCGGGCAGATCGGCGGTGGCGCCGGCGAAGGCGCGCTGTGGTGGCAGTAAGGCGCTGGTGAAGGCCGCGAGCCCCGCGGCGCAGAACGTTCTTCTTCTCACGGTTTTGTATCCCCCTTGCGCAGATCGAGCCTGCTCCCGCGCCGCGCCGAACGTCAAGCGCGCTGTGGCGGGTTGCTTCACACTTGCGCTCTCGCGCCGCAACGAAAAGCCAACGGGAGTTGCCATGAGTCAGCTGCTTCGGCGTCTGGTCGTACTGCAGCCCGGCGAGGCGCCGGTACTGCTCGCCTCCTTCGCCACGCTCTTCTGCATGTGGTCGGGCTACACGATCCTGCGCCCGGTGCGCGATGCGCTCGGCATCACTTCCGGACTCGATAAGATTCCCTATCTCTTCTGGGGCGTGTTCGCGGTGATGCTGCTGCTGCAGCCGGTGTACGGCTGGCTGACCTCGCGCTACCCGCGCAGCGTCTTCCTGCCGTGGGTGTACGCCTTCTTCGCGGCCAACCTCATCGCCTTCTACATCTGGTTCCGCGTGCAGGCGGACCACACCTGGATCGCGCGCGCCTACTTCGTGTGGGTGAGCGTCTTCAACCTGTTCGTCGTGGCGACCTTCTGGAGCCTGATGGCGGACGTCTTCAACCGGGAGCAGGCGGGGCGGCTGTTCGGCTTCATCTGGGCCGGTGCGAGCACCGGCGGACTCGTCGGGCCGGCGATCGCCAACCAGCTCGCCGTGCCGCTCGGCGCCATCAACCTGCTGCCGATCTCGGCGGCGCTGCTGCTCGTGTCGCTGGTCTTCGTGGCGCAGGTGATTCGCTGGCAGCGCCGCGCGGCAAGCGCTCCCCCGCCCGGTGTCCCGAAGGCGCCGCGCGAGGAGGCTGCGCTCGGCGGGGGCGTATGGGCGGCCTTCACGCAGGTGGTGCGCTCGCCCTATCTGCTCGGCATCGCCGCCTTCGTGATGCTCATGACCTGGGTGAACACGTTCCTGTATCTCGAGCAGCAGGCGTTCGTCGCCCGGGTGTTTCACAGCGCCGACCAGCGCGCCGCCTTTTTCGGCGGCATCGATTTCTGGGTGCAGGCGGCCTCGCTCGTCATCCAGCTGCTGCTGTTCGGGCGGCTGTTCAAGTGGTTCGGCCTGCGGGCGGTGCTGGCGGCGGTACCGGCGGTGATGGTCGCCGGCTACGCGCTGTTTGCTCTCATGCCGGGTTTCATGTTGCTGGTGGTGGTCTACGCGGTACGCCGCGTCGCAGACTACGCGCTCACCCGTCCCTGCCGCGACGCGCTCTTCACGGTGGTGACTCGCGAGGAGAAGTACAAGGCGAAGAGCCTCATCGACACCTTCGTGTATCGCGGGGGAGATGCGCTCTCCGGCTCGCTCTACAAGGCGCTCACCGGTATCGGCGCGGGCCCGGCGGCCATCGGCTGGCTGGGTGCGCTGATCTCGGCGGTGTGGACGGTGCTGGCGCTGGCGCTGGGTAAGACGCAGGAGCGCGCCAACCCGGCCAGGCCGATCGGCTGAGGGGACTTCAGGCCGCGCTCGACTCCGGCGCGGCGGCGGGTAGCGCGACGAGCAGCTCCGCGGCCGCGGCGATGATCTCGCCCGCGGTGCTGAAGCGCTCGGTGCGCTGCTTGGCGATGAGCCGGGTGAGGAACGGCTGGTAGCGCTCGAGGCTCTGCGGCAGCTGTGGGGCCGGTGCGCTCACGTGCTGCTGCAGCACATCGAGCGCCGTGCCGCCGGTGTAGGGCTTCTGGCCGGTGAGCATCTCGTAGAGGATGATGCCGAGGCTGTAGAAATCCGAGCGCGCATCGAGCACGTCGCCGAGCGCCTGCTCCGGGCTCATGTAGTAGGGTGAGCCGCGCAGCACCCCGGTCTGGCCGGTCTGCATGTTGGTGGTGCTGCCGTCGATCTGCCGCGCGAGGCCGAAGTCGATGAGCGCCACCGCATCCGTCTCGCGCAGCATGACGTTCGGGGGCTTCAGGTCCCGATGTACGAGCCCGGCCTGGTGCACCACCTGCAGTGCCTCGGCGATGCGCTGCACGTAGGCGAGCGCCTCGCGCTCGTTGACGCCGCGCTGGATGCGGGCCTTCAAATCGCCGCGTGGCAGGTACTCCATCGCCAGGTACTCGTAGCCCGCGTGCACGCCGTAGTCGTAGATTTCGACCACCAGCGGGCTCTTGATGGCGAGCACCGCCGTATACTCGCGCTCGAGGAACTGCCGTCCGGCCGCCTCATCGCGCAGCGTCTTGGCCACCTTGAGCGCCACGTTGTGGCCGCGCGCGGCGCTGGTGGCGAGATACACCGCGGCCTTCTCCGATTCGCCCACTTTGACGCGCAGCGTGTAGCCCGGGATGAAGTCCTCGCCCGGCGTCGCGGTGAGCAGCGCCACCACGCCCGGTGCCGCGAGCGCCTCGGTGGCCGAGGTGGGAGCGGGGTCGGGAAGCTGCGGTACCGCGCCCGTCGGCACGACGCCCGCGACCGTGTCGCCGACGCGGCCCGGGCCGGCCGGTGCGCCCTCGCCGCCGGGTTCGCCCGGCAGCGGGTTCCTGGCGGCCTGGGTGGCGCGATCGTGTTCGATGTGCGCGAGGCTCGCGAGGCGGCGGGCCACGCGCCGCTCCACGCGGCGCAGCGCCACCCGCACCGCGGTGCTCAGGCGCTCGGGCGTCAGGAGTTTCTTCGGCAGGTAGTCGAGCGCGCCGAGCTGCAGCGCGCGCACCGCGGTGAGCTCGTTGCCCTCGTCCGCGAGCGCGATCACCGAGGGTGCCGCGGGCTGGTCGCGCAGCCGGCGCAGCAGCGTCAGGCCGGGAGAGTTCGGATCCTCGGGGCTCGTGCCGAAGCGGCAGGCCAGCAGCAGCAGGTCGCAGTCACGCCCGGAGAAGGTGGTGCACCAGCGCTCGAACTCGGCGAGATTCAGCACGCTGACGCTGGCGCGCGGACACAGCACGTCGAGGTGGTGACGCAGCCACTCGGCGTAGCGTACGTCGTCCTCCACGATCAGCATGCGAGCTGGCGGCGTGTCGCGTCGGGCGCTCATTCGCGCACGATGCCGGACAGCGATACGGCTGTCGTGCCCGAGCGCCGGATTCTGTGAAGCTCATTCTGTGAACTGGTTCAAGTTGTGAAGCGGTTCCGTGGCTGAGCGCGGCCCCCTCACTCCTGGGTGAGCAGGAACTGCGACCCCTGCCAGGAGAGCACCGCCCCGTCGGGGGTGATGCGCTCGACGCGCACTCCCTCGAGCGAGTCGCCCTCGCGGAGCCTGTGCATGTTGATCATCACCCAGCGGTCGTCGGCGCGCTCGGCATAGGCATGCAGGTCGAGCCGCAGCTGCGGCAGCTGGCTGTTAGGGGAGGTGGCGAGCTGCTGGTAGAGCGGCACACCGGAATCCGTGCCGCGCTTGACCCGGCCGGGACTTCCTGGCGGCGGGGCTTCGGCGGCCGGCGCGTAGTCATCGGGGCTCGTGGCCTGGCCGGCGGCGCCCGGCGGGGCCTCGTCCGCATCCAGGGCCGGTCCCGGCGAGGCGCTGCGCGTCAGCGACGGCGCGGCCGCGGACTGCGCCGCCGCGGACTGGGCCGCGGGCGCACTCAGTGCTCCCCCGGAGCCGGGCGCGACGCCCGGGCTCGCCGTCGTGGCCGCCGCGGGCGGCGCGCGCGCGTACGCGGGCGTGGCGGGGGCTGCCGTGACCGGCGGGGCGGCACTCGCCGCGGCCGGTGTGTGCCGCAGCAGCAGCCAGCCGACCACCGCCAGGTTCGCCACGAACAGCACCGCGATCGCCAGCGCCCAGGGCGGCAGCGCGCTGCGCGGCGGCGCGACCTTCACTTCAAAGAGCGCCGGTCCCCCCTGGCGCTGCCGGTCGGTCTCGGATTTCTTCAGTGCGTCGAGGATGAAGGACATCGTTTATCCGCCATGCGGCCCGCCGGCCGAGAGAATCGGTGCATCGGGACCTGCGACCGCGCCGGCGAGCGCGATCTGCGTCTCGCGGCCGGCGATGCCGTCGACCGACAGCTGATGTGCGCGCTGGAAATCGCGCACCAGGCCGGTGAGCTGCGCGTCGAACACATCGCTCGCCGGCGCCGGTGAGTCGACGTGTGCCAGGCGCTCGAGACTCTGCCGCAGCCAGCGCACTCCCGCGCCGCGCATGCCGGCCGCGAGCGGCCGCACCGGCGAGCTTGCCGGGCGCCACAGCATCACGAAGTCGCCGAGCCAGAAGTGCGACAGCTCCCCGAGTCCCACCGCCCGCGCGCCGCCGAGCTCGAGGCGTGCATGCTCGTCGTCGAGGCCGCTCAACACCACCTGGTGGCTGGCCCCGCCCGCATCGCTCAGCATCAGGATCGCCGGATGGTTGTAGACCCGCAGCTGTCCGAAGGAGCCGCGCTCGGCGAGGCACTCGAGATGCAGGCGCGCGGCCTGGGTGCAGGGGTCGGTGCCATCGGCCTGGTACTTCGCGCCCCAGAGAGTGAACAGCTTGCCGAAGGCGCTGTCGGTGTCGGTCTCGGCGGCGTGCGCGGCGAGCAGTTGTGCGAGCGTCGGCGCCGGTGGCGGGGCGACCACGGCGCCGGTGGCGGCCGCGGGGGCGGCGAGCGCAACCGCGGCGTTCGCACGGGCCGTGCCCGCGCCGTGCGCGCCGGGACTCCACGGACCGAGCGCCCAGAGCGTCGCGGTCACCGCGGCGAGCAGCGCCGCCAGCCCGGCGGCCGCGGCCCACGGCAGCCAGAACGCCGCGAAGGCGCGCCCGAACACTTCGGCCGCGGCGCGCCGCACCAGTGTGCCGGAGACGCGGTGGCGGTCGAGCGAGTAGGCCCCGAGGAGTGCGCGGTCACAGATGACGTTGATGATGCGCGGCACGCCGCGCGACAGGCGGTACACCTCGCGCAGCGCCCAGGGACTGAAGAGCTCGCTGGTGGCGCCCGCGACGCGCAGCCGGTGGCGCACGTAGGCCGTCGTCGCCTCCCGCGACAGGGGATCCAGGTGATAGCGCCCGGTGATGCGCTGCGCGAGCTGGCGCAGCTCGTTGCGCGCGAGCAGCTCGCGCAGCTCCGGCTGGCCGATGAGGATGATCTGCAGGAGCTTCTGCGTGTTGGTCTCGAGGTTGGTGAGGAGCCGCACCTGCTCGAGCACCTCGAAGGAGAGGTTCTGCGCCTCGTCCACCACCAGCACCACGCGCCGCCCTGCGGCGTGTGCGCGCAGCAGGTAACCGGAGAGCACGTCGACCAGGTCCTTGAGACTCGCCCGCGAGGCCGCGGGCACATCGATCCCGAGCTCCTCGCAGATCGTCAGCAGGAACTCGGGCGCGGTCATCCGCGGGTTGAGGATGAGCGCGATCTCGGCGTCCTTCGGCGCCTGCGCGAGGAGCGAGCGCACGATGGTGGTCTTGCCGGTACCGACCTCACCGGTGAGCTGCACGAAGCCGCCCGCCTCGTTGATGCCGTACAGCAGGTGCGCGAGCGCTTCCGCGTGGCGCTCGCTCAGGTAGAGATAGCGCGGATCGGGGGTGATCGCGAACGGCTTCTCGTTGAGGCCGAAGAACTTGAGATACATGGTTCCGGATGCTACTCGATCGTGCTGCCGCGCCGCAGCGCCCGCTCGCCGAAGCGTGCCCGCGCCTCATCGAGCGTCGCATCGAGGCGGCCGGTGCGGCGCACCTCCTCGAACAGGCCGAGCTGCGCGGCGGGCTTCAGCTCCGTCAAGACCACGCCGAGGAGGCGAAGTTTCGCGCCGGCGTGGAACTGGAGCCAGCGGGCGAGCAGCTCCGCGGCCACGCCGTGGACCACGCGGCTGGCGCAGGTCTCGGGCGCAATGGCGCGCTGCCGCGTGAACGTCACGAAATCGTGGCGGCGGATCTTGACGCCGATGCAGCCGCTCACCAGAGCGCGGCTGCGCAGCCGCTCGCAGGCGAGGTCCGCGAGCCGCGCCAGCTGCGCCTGCAGCACCTTCGGATCGCCGAGATCGGTCTCGAAGGTGTCCTCGGCCGACAGCGACTTCTCCTCGAGGTCCGGCTCCACCGGCCGCTCATCCACTCCGGCGGCACGCTCGCGCATCCAGGCGCTGTAGCGGCCGAACAGCGGCCACAGCACCGCATCCGGCGCGCTGCGCAGCTGCGCGAAGGTATGCAGGCCGGCGGCCTCGACGCGCTCGCCGGTCTTGCGCCCGAGTCCGGGGAGACGGCGCACCGAGAGCGGATCGAGCACGGCGCGCACGCGCTCGGGCGGCACGACGCTCAGCCCGTCGGGCTTCCCGAGGTCGGAGGCGATCTTGGCGACGAGCTTGTTGGGCGCGACGCCCACCGAGGCGCTCAAACCCGTGAGCGCGCGGATGCGCTCCTTGATGCGGCGGGCGATGGCGAGCGCGCCGCCCATGAGCTCCTGGCTCGCGGTCACATCCAGAAACGCCTCATCGAGCGACAGCCCCTCGACGAGCGGCGTGACCTCGTGGAACACGCCGAACACGGTGCGCGAGACCTCCTGGTAGCGCGCCATGCGCGGCCGCACGCACACCGCGTGCGGACAGAGCCTGAGCGCCGTGCGCATCGGCATCGCCGAGCGCACCCCGAAGGTGCGCACTTCGTAGCTGGCCGCCGCCACCACGCCCCGCCCACCCGCCCAGCCGACGATCACCGGCTTGCCGGCGATCGTGGGATCGTCGTGCTGCTCGACGGACGCGTAGAAGGCGTCCATGTCGACGTGCAGAACGGCGCGGCTCATGGGATTCCCGCGTGCTGCGGCGCGCGTGCCGCCTCAGGGCGCCACGGTGATGGTGATTTTCCTCGAGATCACCGGCGGATCGTGCGGGACGTGGTTCAGATCGGCGAGCAGCAGCTGCAGCGTGTGCTTGCCGGGGGGGAGCGTGAGGGAGGTCTCGGTCTGGCCCTTGCCGAAGTGCAGCAGCTTGTCGGTGGCCGGGAGCGGGGCCGAGAGATTGGCGGGCGGATCGCTGTCGACGAGCAGATGGTGGTGGCCGGTGTTGTCGAATTTGATGCCCGCGGGCGCGATGCCCATGCCCTTCAATCCGAACTGCACGCGCACCGGGCTTTTCACCGTGGCGCCGTTCTTGGGGCTGATGATGTAGACCTCGGCGCCGGGCGGCGAGGGGGTGCGCGGTAACGCAGCCACGGCCGCGGGTGCGGCCGCCGGTGTGGCGGCGGGCGCGGCAGCGGGTGACTGGGCGCCCACGCGCGGCGCGGCGGCCAGTGACACGGCGAGAGTCAGTGCAGCAACGATGAACGTACGCATCATGATCTCCTTCATAACGTAAGCGCACTGTACGCGGTGGTGACCGCCAGCATCAGCGTACCGCTGACGAAGTAGAACAGAGCCAGTGCCACGAGCTTGGCGGACGTGAGCTTGCGGCTCTGCCCGTAGACCACGCGCATGGAGCGGAACATGTACCAGACGATCCACAGGAACACCCCGAAGCGCAGCCAGGACGCCGCGGCCCCGGGCAGCAGCGCCATCAGCGCCGAAGCGAACAGCAGCAGCACGAACACGAACGCATGGTTGTGCACGAACAACAGCAGATGCTCCACGTAGTAGTGCCGCGGCCACCAGTACATGAGCATCATGGCTGCCGCCAGCAGCGGCAGAAACAGGAACATGGCCCGCGGCACGTTGTGCAGGAACGCCTCGGTGATCGAATGCCCGTTATCGAGCACGATCAGGCGGCAGGCGCGCTGCACGCGCGGCGCGATCCAGCTCTGCCCGGGACCCTGGTAGTTGGCACTCGGACACTGCCGGTCGGCGCGCTGCTCCGCCGACTCGCCGGGCTGTGCCTTGGCCAAGGGGCCATACTGGTGCCGCCCGGACGCGGCCACGGCCGCGCTGCCGCTGCTGTTCGACGCATCGAGCTGCACGACTTGCAGCTTCCCGTGCGTGGCGCTGAACCAGATGAAGAACACTACCGACAGCACCAGGTACAGCCGCACCGGCGGCAGGTAGCTGGCCCGCCGGCCGTCGAGGAACTGACGGGTGAGAAATCCGGGCTTGAAGAGCAGCGCCGCGAGCGTGCGCCACACGCGCGAGTCCGCGTGCGTCACGTCCTCGGTCGCGATCTGGATGAAGTGCCACACGCTTTGCAGCGGCGGCTCGAGCCGCTGGCCGCAGTTGCCGCAGTATTTATCCGGCACGCGCGCGCCGCAGTTGTCGCAGACCTTGACGCCGGGAGTCGCGACGGCGGCTGCGGGCGCCGCCGCGGTCGTGGCGGGCGCTGCCGCGGTCGGGGGGCGCGCGCGGGGAGCGGCGCCGGCCACTTCCGGCTGCACGCCGGTGTCCGCCGGGGTGCTCATGGCTAATCGAGGGTGAGTGCGCTGTAGGCGAAGTTGAGCACGAACATCACGATGCCGAAGACGAAGTAGAGGAACCCGAGTGCCGCGAGCTTGGCGAGCGTGAGCGCACGCCCCTGCCCATAGACGACGCGCATCGAGCGGTACATGTACCAGAGGAGGTACACGAAGACCGCGAAATCCACCCAGCCGGACACGAACGGCAGCAGCGCGCCGAGGCCCCAGGCGAGCGGCAGGACGAGGAATACGAACGCGTGGTTGTGCACGAGCAGCAACAGGTGCTCGACGTAGTAGTGCCGTGGCCGCCAGTAGAACAGCATCATGAGGCCCGCGAGCAGGGGCAGGAACAGGAACATCGTCCGCGGCAGGTTGTGGCGCATCGCCGCCACGAAGGAGCGGGCGTTGTCGCCACGGATCCTGAGGCAGGCTTTCCGCATCGCCGGGTTGAGCGGTCCCGCGAAGTTGATCATGGCGCACTCGCGTGCGTTGCGTTGCGCGGGCGACTCGCCGGGTCGGGCGCTGCTGCCGGGGATGTCGTTCGCCTGGTCGAGGGGCACGACGCGCGCGGCCTTGGGCACGCCGCTGTCGCTGGTGCTCAGCTGCAGCACCTGGGGCCTGGAGAGCGAGGCGCACAGGAAGAACAGCACCGACAGCACGAGGTACAGGCGTACCGGCGGCAGGTAGCGCGCCCGGCGCCCGGCCAGGAACTCGTGCGTGAGGAAGCCCGGCTTGAAAGCGAGCGCCGCGAGCGTGCTCCACAAGCGCGAGTCGGCGTGCGTCACGTCCTCGAAGGCCACCGTGAGGAAGTGCCACAGCGAGTGCACCGGTGGCTCGTGCCGCTGGCCGCAGTTGGCGCAGTAGCGCCCCGTCAGGGCCGCGCCGCAGTTGTCGCACGGCGCGCCGGCCGGCGTGCTCATGCGACCCGGGGCTGCGACTCGCCGGAGCCCTCGGCGGCCTCGAGCGGCTGCGCCCTGGTACCGAGCTCCTCGGAGGCGAAATCATCGACGTTGATGAGGTCGAGCGTCTTCCTGTCGTAGTCGCGCAGCGCCGCCGCCTCGGTCTCGGAGATGATCTGCGCCGCGAGCGCCTGGCTGATCTGTCCCGGCAGGTCGAGCGCGGTCACGCGGCCGGTCTTCACGCCCTCGACGCGGATGCGCTTGAGCAGCGGCTCGAGCTTCTCGGCGAGCAGCATGGCCTCCTGCAGGAGCCCGAGCGGGTTATGGGGCTCGAGCGTCCAGTAGATGCCCTCGCACAGCCGCTCGCGCGTCACGGTAGCGGCGGTCACGAGCGCGGCGACGCGGTGGCCGAGGCGATCGTCGGGAGCGGAGTAGACGAGGCCGCGCGGGAAGATGAGGCCGCGCATGAGGCCGGCGAGCAAGCGGTTGGGGAAGTTGCGCAGGAAGCCGTGCAGCTGCTCCTGCGCGTGGTACAGGAGGTTGCGGCAGGCCCACTCGACCACCGGCAGCTCCGCCTCGTCGCGCCCCTGGTTCTCGTAGTGCTTGAGCACCATCGAGGCGAGGTACATCGCCGACAGCACGTCGCCGAGCCGCGCCGAGAGTCTCTCCTTCTTCTTGAGGTACCCGCCGAGCGTCAGCATCGCCACGTCCACCGCGAAGGCGAACGAGGCGCTGAAACGCTCGATGTGCTGGTAGTAGCGCGCGGTCTCGCCCGCGACCGGGGCGCGCGTGAAGCGCGCGAGGGTGAGCGCCATGACGAAGGAGCGCACGGCGTTGGAGATGGTGAAGCCGATGTGCCCGAACAGCGCGCGATCGAACTCATCGACGCCGGCGCGCGGTCGGGGTTGCGTGCCGCGGTCATCTCGCGCAGCACGAACGGATGACAGCGGATCGCGCCCTGGCCGAAGATGATGAGGTTGCGGGTCAGGATGTTGGCGCCCTCGACGGTGATCGCCACCGGCGTGACTCGTAACCGCGCGCGAGATAGTTGTTCGGTCCCAGCATGATGCCCTTGCCGCCGTGCACGTCCATGGCGTCGTTGGCGACCTGCCGGCCCATCTCGGTGACGTGGTACTTGAGCATCGCCGAGGGCACCGAGGGCTTCTCGCCGCCGTCGATCGCACCGGCGGTGACCGAGCGCGCCGCGTCCATGGTGTAGGTGAGGCCGACCATGCGCGCGATCACCGCCTCGACGCCCTCGAACCGGCCGACCGGCGTGTTGAACTGACGGCGGATGCGCGCATAGGCGCCGGTGGCCCACACGCCCGCCTTGCACGCCGCCGGTGGCGTTGGAAGGCAGCGAGATGCAGCGGCCGACCGAAAGCTGCTCGACCAGCATGCGCCAGCCGCTGCCGGCCATCGCGGGGCCGCCGATGATGAAGTCGAGCGGCACGAACACGTCGTGGCCCTGGATCGGGCCGTTCTGGAACGGAATGTTGAGCGGGAAGTGCCGCCGGCCGATGTTGATGCCCGGCGTGTCGCGCGGAATCAGCGCGACCGGTGATGCCGATGTCGCTCTTGCCCGCCTAGGAGCTTGTCCGGATCGAACATGCGGAAGGCGAGCCCGATGACGGTCGCGATCGGCGCGAGCGTGATGTAGCGCTTGGAGAAATTGAGCCGGAGGCCGAGGATCTCGCGCGCCCTGCCACATGCCGCGGCACACGATGCCGGTGTCGGGAATGGCGGCGGCATCCGAGCCGACGCGCGGACCGGTGAGGGCGAAGCAGGGGATTTCGTCGCCGCGCGCGAGCCGCGGCAGGTAGTGGTTCTTCTGCTCCTCGGTACCGTAGTGATTGAGGAGCTCGGCGGGACCCAAGGAATTCGGCACCGCGACGTTGGAGGCGGCGGTGGCGCTGCGGCTCGCGATCTTGGCGAGCACGCAGGAGTGCGCGTAGGCGGAGAATTCCAGGCCGCCGTACTTCTTCGGGATGATCATCGCGAAGAAGCCGCGCGTCTTCAGGAGCTCCCACACCTCGGGCGGCAGGTCGGCGCGCTCGTGGGTGATGTCCCAGTCATCGAGCATGCGGCACAGCTCCTCGCACGGGCCGTCGAGGAAGGCCTGCTCCTCCGCGGACAGTTGCGGCGGCCTGGCGTTGCGGAGCTTGGACCAGTCCGGCGCGCCGGTGAAGAGCTCGCCGTCCCACCACACCGTGCCGGCCTCGAGCGCCTCCTTCTCGGTCTGCGACATCGAGGGCAGGAGCCTCAGGTACGCGCCGAGGAACGGGCGCGTGATGAGCGCCTTGCGGAGCGGGCGCACGTTGAGGAGCCACAGCCCCGCGAGCAGCACCCACAGCAGCCCCTTCCACAGGCCCGCCGGCGCGCCGGCGGTCGTATAGAGCGCGAGCAGCACCGTGAAGGTGACCGTGAACGCCAGCAGCGACAGCCGCCGGTAGGCGAGGAACAGCACCGCGGCGACGAACGCGAGGGTGATGACGCCCCCCACCTGCGTCAGCGCGTAGGCGGCGGCGAGGACCACGAGCAGGGAGACGATCGCACCCAACATGGCGACTCCTTTCAACCGAGCAGGTTCTTCACTCCGTCGCGCTCCTCGCGCAGCTCCGCGTCGCGTCGCGTCCATGCGCTTGCGGCTGAAGTCATCGATGGCGAGGCCCTGGCACGATCTGGTACTCGCCGTTCGGCGATCGTCACCGGGTAGGAATAGATGACGCCCGCGGGGATGCCGTAGCTGCCGTCGGCGGGCACCGCCATGCTGACCCAGTCGTCCTTCGGCGTGCCCGTGCACCCAGGTGTGCACGTGATCGATCGCGGCCGAGGCGGCCGAGGCGGCCGAGGACGCGCCGCGCGCCTTGATGACCGCGGCGCCGCGCTGCTGCACCGTCGGAATGAAGGTCTCCTCGATCCACTTGCTGCTCGACGAGCGCTGGGCGCGCTCTGCCGTTGACGAGCGCGTGGCTGAGATCCGGGTACTGCGTGGCGGAGTGATTGCCCCAGATGGTCATGCGGCGGATGTCGGTGACGTGCGCGCCGGTCTTGTCGGCGAGCTGCGCCAGCGCGCGGTTGTGATCGAGGCGCGTCATGGCGGTGAAGTTGCGCGGATTCAGGTCGCGCGCGTTGCGCGGGCGATCAGCGCGTTGGTGTTGGCGGGATTGCCGACCACCAGCACGCGCACGTTGCGGTCGGCGTGCGTCGTTGAGCGCCTTGCCCTGCGCGGAGAAGATCTGCGCGTTGGCGAGCAGCAGATCCTTGCGCTCCATGCCGGGGCCGCGCGGGCGCGCGCCGACCAGCATCGCCACCTGGCAGTCGCGGAAGGCGACGTTGGCATCGTCGGTGGCGACGACCTGCTCGAGCGTCGGAAAGGCGCAGTCGTCGAGCTCCATCACCACGCCCTGCAGAGCGCCGGCAGCGCCGGGGTGATCTCGAGCAGGTGCAGGTTGCACGCGCTGGTCGGGGCCGAGCAGCTGCGCCCGAGGCGACGCGGAAGGCGAGTGCATAGCCGATCTGGCCGGCGGCACCGGTGATCGCGACATTCACAGCGGGTTTCATGGGGGCTGACTTTCCGGCCAACGTGGGAGGGCCGGAAATTCTAGCCTGTGCGCCCCGCGCAGCCCGCAAAAACGGCGCTCTGGGTCCGGACGGTGAACCCGCCGGGGCCCGGTTCCGGGGTCCTGAGGAGCGCTTTTGGCCCCGTTCCCGCGCCCTAGGGTCATCTACTGGAATAGCTTGACACTAGAGTAGTGTGCTAGTAGAGTACAACACCAAGGAAGGCAACCTGCATGGGGCAGGGAGCCGAAGAGAGAAGCCAAGTAGAGGAGATGACCATGAACGCCGTTGTAACCCTGTATCGGAACCTGACCTGTGCCGCCGCCGCCGCCGCGATCTGCGTGGTGTGCAGCATGGCCTTCGTCGAGTCGACTGCGGTGGCCCCGGGCATGCAGCCCGAACTGAACACCGTGGCCCATGTCAGTGCGCCGTCCTGGTTCGGCAAGCCCGAGCCGGCCGTTTTGGTAGATTAGTCCGCTAGCCTGCCGAAACAGCACTTTTGTCCACCAACACCTCAGCGACCACCATCATGGATCCACAGTGGGACAACAGCCTGCCGATCTACCGGCAACTGCGTGACCGCGTGGTGGCCATGATTCTGGAGGGCGTACTGAAGGAAGGCGATCCGCTGCCCTCGGTGCGCAACGTCGCCGCCGACTTCAGGCTCAACCCGCTGACGGTGCTCAAGGGCTACCAGCAGCTGGTCGACGAGCAGCTGGTGGAGAAACGCCGGGGCCGCGGCATGTTCGTGAGCCTCGGCGCTCGCAAGGCGCTGATGAAGGACGAGCGGCAGCGCTTCCTCGAAGACGAGTGGCCGAAGGTCTACCAGACCATTCAGCGGCTCGGCCTCTCGGGCGAGGAGCTGCTCGCGGCCGGCAAGGCGGCACCCGCCGCGCCTTTCCCGGCAACGCCTGCCAAAGGGGACCCAAATGACAGCGGTAATTGAAGCGCGCGGCCTCACCAAGGCCTACGGCGCGACCCGCGCACTGGACGGGGTGAGCTTCAGCGTCGAGCCGGGACGCATCGTCGGCCTCATCGGGCCGAACGGCGCCGGCAAGACCACCGCGCTCAAGGCGATACTCGGGCTCACCTCCTTCAACGGCGAACTCTCCGTGCTCGGGCTCGATCCGCGCTCGCAGCGTGATGCGCTGATGCGCGACGTCTGTTTCATCGCCGACGTGGCCGTGCTGCCGCGCTGGCTGCGGGTGGCGCAGGCGCTCGACCTGGTCGAGCACGTGCATCCGCGCTTCGACCGCAGCGTCGCCGAGACGTTCCTCGCCAAGACCGACATCAAACGCCAGAGCCGCGTGAACCAGCTCTCCAAGGGCATGGTGACGCAGCTGCACCTGGCGCTGATCCTGGCGATCGACGCGCGCGTGCTGGTGCTCGATGAGCCGACGCTCGGCCTCGATCTGCTCTACCGCCGCCAGTTCTACGACACGCTGCTGAACGACTATTTCGACAAGGAGCGCACGATCCTCATCACCACGCACCAGGTGGAAGAGGTCGAGCAGCTCCTCACCGACGTGATTTTCATCAACCACGGCCGCTTCGCCCTCAACTCGCCGGTCGAGGAGCTCGGCGCGCGCTACCAGCAGCTCACCGTGACGGGCGAGCAGGCCGCGCGCGCCCGGGAGCTCAAGCCCTTCTACGAACGCGAGATCTTCGGCCGCGTGGCCATGTTCTTCGAGGGCCGCACGGCCGCCGAGCTCGCCGGCTACGGCGAGGTGCGCACGCCCGCGATCGCCGACCTGTTCGTCGCCAAGATGCAGGGAGTGTCGGCGTCATGAGCCGCCACGTCGCCGGATTCGAGGCGCGCCGCATCCGCCCCGCCGGGGCCTGGGAGCGCTCCGCGCACTGGGTGGCGCCGCTCCTCGCGGGCGGAGTCGTCGCGCTCGCGACCTACCTCATGTACGCCAACTGCGGGGCCGCACTCATATGAACGCCAACGCCGCGCTCGCCACACCTGCATCCGCGCCGGCGCTCCTGCGCCGCGCCGGTCCCATCGACACCCTGCTGGCGCTCGTGCGCCGCGAGCTCTGGGAGCATCGGGCGCTCTGGGTGGTGCCGCTGGTGGTGGAAGGGCTGCTGGCGCTCGCGCTGCTCATCGGCCGCATGAACATGGATCTGCCGGACGCGGACGGGCTGCTGACGAGGGAGCAGCGAGTCGCCATCCTCACGATCGCGCAATGGGTGGCCGCGCAACCGGTGTTCATCACGACCAGCATCGTGCTCGGCTTCTACCTGCTCGACTGCCTGTACGCCGAGCGCAAGGACCGCAGCGTCCTGTTCTGGAAGTCGCTGCCGCTGTCGGACGGGCTCACGGTCGGCTCGAAGTTCCTGGTCGCCGCCGTCGTCGCGCCGCTCGGGGTGTTCCTCCTGGCCACGGTTTCCGACCTGGTATTCCGGCGATCGCCGCGGTGCGCGCACCGGGCACGCTCAGCTGGAGCACCTACGAGTGGCTGCGGACCGAGCTGGCGCTGCTGCTCGAGGTGATCCTCGCGGTCCTGTGGTACGCGCCGATCGCCGCCGCCCTGCTGCTGTTCTCCGCCTGGATTCGCCGCGCGCCGATCCTGTGGGCGACGCTCGTTCCGTTCGTGGCGCCGGTCGTCGAGCGGGTGGCGCTCGGCACCCACTACATCTGGGACTTCGAGCGCTACCGGACCAACGGCATCTGGCACAAGCTCATCGGGGGTCCCAACCTGTTCGCCGACGCGCACCACCTGCCCACGGTGGGCGGGGTGCTCGGGCGGTTCGAACCTCGGCGCCGCTTTCACCGACGCCGACCTGTGGCTGGGAGTGGCCGCCGCCGCCGCGATGCTCTACGCCGCCGCCCGCATCCGCCGCTACCGGGACGACACCTAGCGGCACGACACCTGGCCTGATCGCGCTTATGATCCACGGGTGTCGGTTACGATTCCAACACCCACGCCGTCGAGGTGCGGCGCACCGCCCGGGGACTCGAGCTCGAGCTGACGGGCGAGTGGGGCGTGCGCGAGGTCGCGGCCCTCGAGGCCGCGCTCGCCGCGGTCGACGTCGCCTCGGCGCCGCTGATCACGCTCGCCACCGCGGGCATCAGCGGGCTCGATCTCTCGGGTGCCTGGGTGCTGCGTGCCTTCGTGCAGCGCGCGCGCCGCGCCGGCGCCGAGATCGCCTTCGCGGGTCCTCCACCCGATCAGCTGCGCCTGGTGGAGCAGACGCTGGCGGGCCGCGCGGCCGCGAGCGCCGAGCCCGGGATCCGCGCCGGCCCCGAGGAGCCGGGCGGGCGGGCGCTGATCGCCATCGGCCGCTACGCGGTGCGAACCGGCGACGACCTGGTCGGCGGACTCGCCTTCCTCGGCCGCACCCTCATCACCTTCGCCGCGAGCCTCGCGCACCCGCGGCGCCTGCGGCCGGTGTCGGTGGTACGGCACGTGTACGACACCGGCATCACCGCCATGCCGATCGTCGCGCTGATCGCCTTCCTGATCAGCGTCATCATCGCCTACATGAGCGCCCAGCAGCTGCGCGGGCTCGGCGCCGACATCTTCGTCGTCGACCTGGTCACGATCGGCGTGCTGCGCGAGCTCGGCGTGCTGCTGACGGCGATCATCGTCGCCGGCCGCTCCGGCAGCGCCTTCGCCGCCGAGATCGGCTCGATGAAGCTCAACGAGGAGGTCGACGCGCTGATCGCGCACCGGCGTCGACCCTATGAAATGCTGGTGGTGCCGCGGGTGCTGGGACTGGTGATCGCGCTGCCGCTGCTGACCGTCATCGCCGATCTCATCGGGCTCTCGGGCGGAGCGCTGCTGTGCCGCTATCTGCTCGACATGCCGCTCACCGCAGTACCTCAACCGCGTCAACGACGCCATCGCCGCACACCACCTTCTGGGTGGGCATCATCAAGGCGCCGGTGTTCGCACTGCTCATCGCCATGGCGGGCAGCTACCGCGGCATGCAGGTGCGCGGCTCCTCCCGCGAGCTCGGCCACCTGGTCACGGTGGCGGTGGTGCAGGCGATCTTCCTGGTGATCCTGGCGGATGCGCTGTTCGCGGTGCTGTTCATGCAGATGGACGTCTGATGGCGCCGGTGGTGGAGGTGCGCGGGCTGGTCAACCGCTTCGGCGGCCAGGTGGTGCACGACGGGCTCGACATGCGGGTCGACGCCGACGAGGTGTTCGGCATCGTCGGCGGCTCGGGGGCCGGCAAGTCGGTGCTGCTGCGCACGATCCTCGGACTGCAGCGTCCGCAGCGCCGGTACCGTGCTGCATCCATGGCAGCGATATCACGCGCCTTTCCGAGGCGCAGCTGCGCCCGATCAAGGCCCGCTACGGCGTCACCTTCCAGGAGGGGGCTCTGTACTCGGGCGCTGACGGTGCTGCAGAACGTGCAGCTGCCGATGCTCGAGTACCTGAAGCTCCCGGCGGATGCGCTCGATGACCTGGCGCGCCTCAAGATCCGCCTGGTCGGGCTGCCCGAGGAGGCGGCCGGGAAGTACCCGGCGCAGCTCTCCGGCGGCATGGTCAAGCGCGCCGCCGCTGGCGCGCGCCCTGGCGCTCGATCCGCACGCTGCTGTTCCTCGACGAGCCGACCTCGGGCCTCGACCCGATCAGCGCGGCCGCGTTCGACGACCTGGTGCTGTACCTGCAGCAGCACCTGAAGCTCACCGTCGTCATGATCACACACGATCTGGACAGCATCTTCCGTACCTGCAATCGTGTCGGGGTGATCGTGGACAAGCGCATGGAATCCGATACCCTCGAGCGCATCGTCGACCACCCGCAACCCGTGGATCCAGGCGTACTTCCACGGCGAGCGCGCGCGCGCGCGCCTCGCGGCAACCCACGGAGCGGACCATGGAGCGTGAGGCCAACTACGCCGCGGTGGGCGCGTTCGTGCTGCTGGTGACGCTCGCCGGCGCGCTGTTCGTCTACTGGTACTCCGATACGCGCGAGCACCGCGATTACAAGCGCTACGAGATCTACTTCGACCGGCAGCGTCAGCGGACTGGACGAAGGGCGCGGCGGTGCGCTATCTCGGCGTGACGGTCGGACGGGTCGAGGACCTGCGGATCGATCCGCGCGACTCGAGCCGTGCCCAGGTGATCGTCGACATCGACACCGCTACACCGATCTCCGAGCACAGCGTGGCGGAGCTGTCGCTGCAGGGCGTGACCGGGCTGCTCTACATCGATCTCAGCGAGGACCGCAGCGGCACGCGCGCCGGGCCGCAGGTCGCCTCGCAGCGCTACCCGGTGATCCGCTCGGCGCCCTCGCGCTTCGACGTGTTCCTTGCGGGACTTCCCGAGGTACTGGCCGCGGTCGGCAACCTGGTCGACCGGGCCAGCCGCCTCCTGAGCGATGAGAACATCGCCGGGGTCAGCGCCGCCGTCGGCAACCTCGACAAGGCAGCCAGCAACCTGCCGCGCACCATCCACGACCTGAACGCGCTCATCGGTGAGCTGCGCGGCGCGGGCTCGGAGCTCTCGGCGACCGCGGGTCTCGCGCACGGCATGCTCGCGACCGTCGACCCGGAGGTACGCGCCGCCGGGGCGCGGCTGCACACCATCGCCGACAATCTCGCGGATGCGAGCGGCCAGCTCGACCGTGCGATCGCCGAGAACCGCCAGGACATCCGCTCCTTCACGCGCGAGGGGCTGCCGGAGATCGAGCGCTTCGTGCGCGAGGGACGCGCCGCGGCGCGCGACATCCGCCAGCTGTCCAACAGCCTGCGCGAGAACCCGACGCAGCTCCTTTACCAGCCACCCGAGCGCGGCGTGGAGATTCCGCGATGAGGATCGCAGCGCTCATGCTCGGCGCGGCGCTGGCCGCCGGCTGCACCAATCTCTTCCACAGCGACGCCAAGCCCGAGCAGACCTACGTGCTGCGCGCGCCGGGGCCCGCGGACGCGCCGGCGGCCCCGGCAGGTACGGCGGCCCCGGCAGGCACGGCGGCCCCGGCAGGCACGGCGGCCCCGGCAGGCACGGCGGTCCCGGCAGCCACCGCGGCGCCGCTCGCCGACCTCGGCTCGATCCAGGTGCTGCACCCGGTTGGCGCTCCCGGCCTCGACGGCCCGCACATCATGCTGGTGCAGGCCGATCACCGCATGAACTTCTACGTCGGCAGCCGCTGGGCGGCGCCGCTTCCGGACGTGGTCGAGGCGCTCGCGGTCGAGACGCTGCGCGGGGCTGGCGCGTGGCAGTCGGTGCAGGACTCCGCCAGTGCCTTTCCGTCCGAGTATGTACTGCAGATCTCGGTACGACGCTTCGAGGCGGACTACACCGCGGGCGACACCCCGCAGATCGACGTGGTGCTCGACTGCACCCTCGGCGCGCGCCAGGGGCGCGAGCTCGTCGCGAGCTACGTGGCGCAAGGGAGCGCCCCGGCCGCGAGCGACCGCATGCGCGAGGTGGTGGCGGCCTTCGAGCGCGCCAGCAGCACGGCGCTCGCCTCGCTCGAGGCGCAGACGGCCTCGGCCACGCGCGCCTACGCGGCGCACGCCGGCGCCTCGCGCTGAGACCATGAGCGCGCGAGCCGCATTTGCCGGCGCGCTCATCATGACACTCGCTCTGGCCGGCGGGCCGGCCGCCCACGCGGCGGTCTACGAGCTCGCCGACGACGGCACCACGGAGATCGTAGGCGCGGACGCCCGCCTCGAGAGCCGTTACCAGGACACGCTCTACGATCTGGCGCGCCGCTACGGCGTGGGCTCGGAGGAGATCACCCGCGCCAATCCGGGCGTCGATCCCTGGCTGCCGGGGGAAGGCACCCGCATCGTGATTCCGGGGCGCCTCATCCTGCCGCCGGGCCCGCGCGCGGGCATCGTGGTCAACATCGCGGAGCACCGCCTCTACTACTACCCGCGCCGCAGGCGGCACGGCCATCGCGTGGTCGTGACCTACCCGGTGAGCATCGGCAAGATGGACTGGAAGACGCCGCTCGGTGAGACCCGCGTCATTCAGAAGGTCAGGAATCCCAACTGGTATCCACCCGCGTCCATCCGCAAGGAGCACATCGCAAACGGCGATCCGCTGCCTGCCGTGGTCGCGCCAGGTCCCGCCAACCCTCTGGGTGAATACAAGATGCGCCTCGCGGTGACGCCCGGCGACTACCTGATCCATGGCACGAATAACCCACTCGCGCTCGGCATGCCGGTGACGCACGGCTGCATCCGCATGTATCCGGAGGACATCGCGGCGCTCTACCCGACGGTGCCGCTCGGTACCAGGGTCTACCTGATGAACAGGCCCGTGAAGGTGGCGTACGTCGACGGACAGCTGTTCCTCGAAGTGCATCCGCCAGTCGATTCGCAGGGACAAACCGGACAGCCGGAGCTCGCGGAGTTCGAGAAGCTGCTCGATCGCGCGCTCGGCACGCGCACCGCCGCGATCGACTGGGATCACGCGCTCGAGACGCTGAAACTCGCCAACGGCATTGCGGTCATGGTCGGCCTCGGGGCGGACCGTGACGCGGCGCCGGTGGCTGCCAGCGCAGCGCGCGCCAGGTGAGCGCTAGGCCGAGCGCGGCGCCGCGGCTTCCTCGCTCCGGCGCAGCAGATGCGCGAAGGCGGTGTTGCCTGCAGCCTGGCGGGTGAGGAGCGTGAGCAGCTCCGCGGCGGTACACGGCTCGCCGAACAGGCGCCCCTGCGCGTAGAGACAGGCGTTGCTGCGCAGGAACTCGAGCTGCGCGCGCGACTCGACGCCTTCGGCGATCACTTCCATGCCGAGCGAGCGGCCCATCTCGATGATGGTGCGGACGATCGTGGCATCGCCGGCATCCTCGCTGGCGTCGCGCACGAACGACTGATCGATCTTCAGCGTGCCGATCGGGAACTGCTGCAGCGCCGAGAGCGAGGAGTAGCCGGTGCCGAAGTCGTCGATCGACAGGTGCAGCCCCATGGCGAACAGCTCATCGAGCAGGCGCACGGTGCGCTGCGCGTCCGCCATCAGCGTGGTTTCGGTGATCTCGAGCTCGAAGGCGGTGGGCGAGACGCCGTGGCGGCGGAACACCGAGCGGCAGCGCAGGATGAAGCTCGCCTGGCGCAGCTGTTTCAGCGACAGGTTGAGCGAGATGCGCCCCGGATCGCCGCCCTCGCTCTGCATCTGGCGGTAGTCCATGCACACACGGTTCAGCACCCATTCGCCGATGTCGAGGATCAGGTTGGTCTCCTCGGCGAGCGGGATGAACTGTGACGGCGGGATGTCGCCGTGGCCGGGCAGCCGCCAGCGCAGCAGCGCCTCGGCGCCGATGATGCGCCCGTTGCGCAGGTCGACCTTGGGCTGATACTTGATCTCGAGCTCGTCGCGCTCGAGCGCGCGCCGCAGCTTGCTCTTGAGCATCAGCCGCTCGACCGCCGCGGCGTTCATCTCCGGCGAGTAGAACGCGAAGGTGTTGCCGCCGTTCTGCTTGGAGTAGTACATGGCGGCATCGGCATTGCGGATGAGATCGATGACGTTCTCGGCGTCGCGCGGGCAGAAAGCGATACCGAGGCTCGCCGTCAGGAACACCTCCTGCTGGTTGAGCTGGAACGGCCGGCTTATCTCGGTGAGGATGGAGCGCGCCAGCTGCGCCAGCGGGCCGCGGTTGTCGGCATCGGCCGGCAGCCCGTCGACGGTGAGCGCGAACTCGTCCCCGGCGAGCCGTCCGACCACGGTTTCCTTCGGTACCGCGCGCACCAGCCGCTCCGACAGCACCTCGAGCACCCGGTCGCCGGCGCCGTGGCCGAAGGTGTCGTTGACCTCCTTGAAGCGGTCCATGTCGAGGTACAGCACCGCGACGATCTGACCCGAGCGCAGCGCACGCGCGATCGTCTGCTGCAGCACGTGGTAGAACTGCATGCGATTCGGGAGCTTGGTGAGCGCGTCGTAGCGGGCGAGATAGCGGATGCGGCGCTCGGCACGCTTGCGGTCGGTGATGTTGCGCGCCACGAAGATGTTGCCCTGGAACTGCGGGTCGTCGCTCGCGATCACCGAGCCGGTGAAGGACACCGGTATCGTCTGACCCGCGCGGGTGCGCACCACCGTCTCGCGCGTCTCGTGCGCGGCCTGCAGCAGATCGAAGCCGGCGCGCTCGCGCTCCTCGAGGATGGCGGCGATGCCGCGGCCGAGCAGCTCCTCCTCGCCGTAGCCGAGGAGCTTCAAGGCGGCGGAATTGACCAGGCGGATCACGCCCTCGGGCGAGGTGACGAACACCGCATCGGTCATGCTGTTGAGCATGCTGTGCAGGTAGTTCTTGCTGATGGTCGTCTGCCGGAGCTTCCCGCGCATGCGCTCGAGGGCCTGCTCGAGCCCGGCGAGCGAGTCGCGCTCGCGCACCTCGACCGGGCGCGTGTAGTCGCCGGCGCTGAAGCGCTCGGCGCTCTTGATGAGTGACTCGACCGGCCGCTCGAGCTCGTGCAGCGAGCGCCAGGCGAGCGCCGCGGCGGCCACCGCGCCCGCGGTGGCGAGCAGCGCGACCAGCCACCAGGTGAGCGCGCTGCCGGCGCCCGCGGCGGCGAGCTGCCCACGCAGCGGCAGCGCGGCGAGAGGTGCGGCCTGCACCAGCTTCAGGTGCAGCGTCGCGAGGCGCTCGGGAGTGGCGGCGCCGGGGAAGGTCTCGGTCACGAGCTGCACCGGCATGTCCGCCGCGGCGATCTGCGCGCCGGCCGGCGGCGGTGTGCCGCGCTCGAAGGCGTAGAGCGTGCCGCCCAGGCGGCTGTCGACGCTCAGCGCCTCGACCGTCTCGTCGCGGGTGAAGGGCTCGAGGCGCGACGCGACACCGTCGCGGTCGCCGGAACGTACCGCGCCGGCGATGGTCTCGGCGGCGTGCGCGGCGACGCTCTGGGCGCGGGCGGTGAGCTCCGGCCGGACGCTCTCACGGGCCGCCCGTGCGGCGAGCGTGCCGAGCGCCTGCGCGTCCTCGTGCCGGCTGTAGGCGAGGACGGCGGTCACCGCAGCCGCCGCGGCCAGCGCCACGACGAATGCGGCGCCCGCGTAGCGAAGCCTGAAGCTGATGGCGGTCACGAATGATTGCCGGCGCGGGGACGATCCTTACCCCGGGCTGGCTCCCCTTTATTTATCTAGGGGTTCATCTTACGCGCGGCGCCCGGCCGGACGCCACCGAAGCGGCCGAACCAGCCGCCGCGGCTAGTAGTTGGCCCAGACTCTCTTTATATAACCCAGCATGAGATTGCGCATGGTGCCCATCGGGTCCTCGACCGCCGCGAAGATCGGCGGCCGGCGCCGCAGCAGCTGCCAGTTCTCGCTGCGCAGAACCTGTCGCAGAAATTCGACATTGCGGTCGATCGCCTCGATGTAGGGATTGCGGCCGCCGTAGAGGACCTCGAGGTAGCGATAGGCAGCGCCGAAGTCGCGGTCGAGGCGGTTGCGGCGCGTCTCCTCGATGAAGTCCGGAGTCTGGCGCAGCAGGTCGAGGCCCGAGGCGTACTTCACCTGGCGATAGCCGCCGGAGAACGGCAGCGCCACCCCGCCCAGCACGAACTCGGCGTACAGGCGATCGCGGCACTTCTCCAGATAACAGCGGTCGGCGATCTGCGCGATCATGTCGGCGGTGCCGAGCAGGTGCCCGACCAGCACATCGCGGCGGTCGGGGAGGCGTGCCTCGAGTTTGGCGAACGGCACCTCGTAGCCGGTGAAGTGGATGATCTCGGAGGCCATCGGCACCCAGGCGCCGAAGCCGAGCACCGGCAGGTATTCGCCGAGAAAGCGTGCGCCGCGCGAGACGTGCACGCGGGTGAATTCGGCGCCGTTGCGCGATTCGCGTTCGTCCGTACGCCGCAGATAGCCGACGTCGTGGAAGAGGCCCGTGACGAGACCGACGATCGCGCGCGCGCCGCCGAGGCGCGCCTCTTCGCGCTGCTGCCGCTCGTAGCCGACGATGAGCCGCGCCAGCGCCAGCGTGATGTCGAGCGTGTGCTGGCGGTCGTGATAGACGGTGTCGACGCCGTGGAAGCCGGGCACCTCGCCGGCGAACAGCCGCTCGAAGTGCTCGAAGGCGCGCTCCACGGGCTCGAGCGACAGCCCCGGCCAGGTGGGGCGGTAGAGCGCGGTCACGGCTGCCAGCACCGCCTGCGGTGAGCTCACCTGCACGGTGTTGGTGACGTCGAAATCGCTGCGCCGGGTGTTGAGCATGGTCAAGGCGACGTGCCGCGAAGCATGGTGGTTGTGGGCCCTCCCCGACGAGGCCATGAAGGCATTGAACTTGCTGCGCAGTCTAGTTAGTTGCGTTCGGCGCTGGCAGGACGCGGTGCACAGTTTTCATGCCACTCGCCGGCGCGAATTGGTAAATAAGGTTGCAGTTTCAATTACTTACGTAGCTTGAGCGTCGCCGCAAGGCGACAGCACGGGTCCGTCAGGGACGCGCACCCGGCGATGGTCCTGCAGTCAGAAGATGCGTAGCCCGCCGAACTTCGCCCGCATGCGCCGGTCGAGCACCCGCCAGCCGAGCACGAAGCCGACGGCGAGGCCGAGCCCGGCCGCAAGCGCGAGCCAGCCCCACAGGCCCGTGGCGGGCTGCGGCACCGGAGCGGCTTCCTCGGGCGGCGGCGCGGCGGCGGCGCGCTCGGCGTCGAGCGCGGACTGCAGCCTCGTCACCTCCTGGCGGAGCGTGGCGACCTCGGCCTCGCGGTCGTCGACGGGAGGCGCCGCGGCGGGCGCCCTGGGAGCGGCCTTCGGCGCGGCGGCCGCTTTGGACGGCGGCGCGTGCTCGGTGGGCGTCGTGGCCGGCGCGACGGACTCGGCCACTGCTGCGGGCTCGCCGGTTGGCGCCGCGGCGGGCACGGACTCGGGCGGGGGCGGCGCGGTGTCGGGCGGCGTCTGCGCGTGCGCGGCGAGCGCCCACGCGAGCAAAGCCGCGGCGGCAGCGCGCCTCACGCGAGTCCCCCCGTGGGGAGGATCCCGTGCTGCCGGAGGAGCGCCCGCACATCCGGCCGGCGGCCACGGAACTCCACGAAGGCCTCGAGCGCATCACGGCTGCCGCCGCGCGCGAGGATCGCGTCGAGAAAGCGCTGCGCGGTGCGCGGATCGAACACGCCGGTCTCCTCGAAGGCGGCGAAGGCGTCCGCCGCCAGCACCTCGGCCCACTTGTAGCTGTAGTAGCCGGCCGCGTAGCCGCCGGCGAAGATGTGGCCGAAGCTGTGCGGAAAGCGGTTCCACTCGGGCACCGGTACCACCGCGACCTCGCGGCGCACCTCGCCGAGGATCTCGAGGACGCGCCCGCCGCGCTCGCTCGAATACTCGGCGTGCATGCGGAAATCGAACAGCGCGAACTCGAGCTGCCGCATCATCGCGAGCCCCGCGTGGAAGCTGCGGGTGGCGATGAGGCGCGACTGCATCGGCGCCGGGAGCGTGGCGCCACTCTCGTGGTGGCCGGAGATCTGCTGCAGCACCTGCGGGTTCCAGGCGTAGTTCTCCAGGAACTGGCTCGGCAGCTCGACCGCATCCCATGACACGCCGTTGATGCCGGCGAGGCTCGGGTAGTCGACGCGCGTCATGAGGTGATGCAGCCCGTGGCCGAATTCGTGGAACAGCGTGACCACGTCGTCGTGGGTCAGGAGCGCCGGCCGGCCGGCCCCGGGCGGCAGGAAATTGCACACCAGGTACGCGACCGGGAGCGCCGAGCCGGAGCCGAGGCGCTTGCGGCCGACGCACTCGTCCATCCAGGCGCCGCTGCGCTTGTGGGGACGGGCGTACGCGTCGAGGTAGAAGCCGCCGAGCGGCGCCCCGGAGGCTGCCTCGATCCCGAAGAAGCGTACGTCCGCGTGCCACGCGGGCACGCCGGCGCGCTCGGCGATGCGCACACCGAAGAGCCGCTCGGCGACGCCGAAGAGGCCCGCCAGCACCCGCGGCAGCGGAAAGTACGGGCGCAGCTCCTCCTGCGACACCGCGAACCGCTCGCGCTGCAGCCGCTCGGCGTAAAAGCCCACGTCCCAGGCCGCGAGCTCGCGTCCGGCGAACGCCTCGAGCTCGGCGAACTCAGCCTGCGCCGCGCCGCGCGCCGCGCGCGTGAGCTCGTGCAGGAAGTCGATCACCTCGGGTACGGTGCGCGCCATGCGCGTGGCGAGTGCGTACTCGGCGTAGTTGCCGAAGTCGAGCAGGCGCGCCGCCTCGTGGCGCCGCCGCGAGGATCTCCTCCATGACGCGCGAGTTGTCCCAGCGGCCCGCGCCGGGGCCGCGGTCCGAGGCGCGCGTGGTCCAGGCCTCGTAGAAGGCGCGTCGCAGCGTCGGCGCCTGCGCGTCCGTCAGCACGGCGACGTAGCTGGGCTGATCGAGGTTGAGGAGCCAGCCGCTCACGCCGCGCTCGCGGGCGCGGCGTTCGGCCAGCTCGATCAGCATGGCGTTGAGTCCGCGCAACTCGTCCGGGTCGGTGACATGCCAGCTCCAGGCGTTGGTGGCATCGAGCACGTTCTCCTCGAACTTCGCCTGCAGCTGCGTGAGCTCCTGCATCACGATCTTGAAGCGCCGTTTGCGCTCCGCGGGGAGCCCCACGCCGGCCAGGCGGAAGTCGCGCACCGCGTGCTCGATGACGCGCTGCTCGATGGGGCCGAGCTCGGCGGCGTCGCGCTCGGCGATCGTGCGGTAGGCGCGGAACAGCGGCTCGCTCTGCGCGAGGTCGGTTTGATACGCCGACAGGAGCGGCAGGCAGGCGTTGTAGCCGGCGCGCAGCGCCTCGGAATTCACCACCGCGTTCAGGTGGCTGACGGGCGACCAGGCGCGGGTCAAGCCGTGCTGCAGCTCCTCGAGCGGCTCGATGAGCGTCGCGAAGGTCGGCGCCTCGAGGGCCGCCAGCTGCTCGATGCGCGCGCGATTGCGCTCGAGGAGCTCGCGCACCGCCGGCTCGACGTGCTCGGGACGGATCTGCACGAAGCGCGGCAGCGCGTGCTCGCCTAGTAAGGGATTGTCCATGCGGGCTCCTCGCGAGGGATGCATTGTAGCCGACCGCGCCGAGGGTCCGCCGCGCGCGCAGCTCATATAACATGGCCCTCCATGGCGGAGGCGTTCGACCTGGTGGTGATCGGCGGCGGCAGCGGCGGACTCGCGGCCGCGCAGCGCGCGGCCGAGTACGGCGCCCGCACCGTGCTCATCGAGTCCGGCCGGCTCGGCGGCACCTGCGTGAACGTCGGCTGCGTGCCGAAAAAGATCATGTGGAACGCGGCCGACCTGGGGGAGCCCTCGAGGATGCACGCGACTACGGCTTCGACGTCACCTCCGGCGGCCACGACTTGCGCTCGCTCAAGCAGCAACGCGACCGCTATGTCGCACGCCTCAACGACCTGTACGCCGCGAATCTCGCCAAGCGCGCCGTCGAGCTGGTGCGCGGCCGCGCGGCCTTCGAGGATGCGCGCACGGTGGTCGTCGGCGCCCGCGCGCTCACGGCACCCCACATCATCATCGCGACCGGGGGACGGCCGACGGTGCCACGCGCTCCCGGCGCCGAGCTCGGCATCACCTCGGACGGCTTCTTCGAGCTCGAGGCGCTCCCGGCGCGCGTCGCGGTAGCGGGCGCGGGCTACATCGCCGTGGAGCTGGCCGGCATCTTCGCGGGCCTGGGTGCCAGCACTACGCTTCTCACCCGCACGCCGACGGTGCTGCGCGGCTTCGATCCCATGATCGGCGAGACGACGCTCGCCATGCTGCGCGAGTCGGGCGTCACGCTGGTGAGCGGTGCCGCTCCCGGCACGCTCGCGCGCGGCGCCGACGGGGCGCTCGCGGGCACGCTGGCCGACGGCCGCGCCATCGGTCCCTTCGACTGCCTGCTGTGGGCGGTGGGGCGCGAGGCGCTGGTCGGCGATCTCGCGCTGCCGCGCGCCGGCGTGAAGCTCGATACGTCCGGGTTCATCGCCACCGACACCTACCAGGCCACCAGTGCCGCGGGCGTCTACGCCATCGGCGACGTCACGGGCCGGGCGCAGCTCACGCCCGTGGCCATCGCCGCCGGCCGCCGCCTCGCCGACCGCGTGTTCGGCGGTCAGGCGGGCCGGCACCTCGACTACGACAACATCCCGACGGTGATCTTCGGCCGTCCGCCGATCGGCACGGTGGGACTCGCCGAGCCCGAGGCGCGGGCGCGCTACGGGCGGGAGGCCGTCAAGGTGTACCGCTCGGGCTTCGTGCCGCTCTATCACGCGATGACGACCGCGAAACCACGCACCGAGATGAAGCTCGTGACGGTCGGCGCCGAGGAGCGCATCGTCGGCCTGCACGTCGTGGGGCCGGGGGCGGACGAAATGCTGCAGGGATTCGCGGTGGCGGTGCGCATGGGCGCCACCAAAAAGGACTTCGACGACACCGTGGCGATTCATCCGACGAGCGCCGAAGAGCTCGTCACGATGCGTTGACACAGGGCGCCAAAGTCGCGTCTTTGGCGCCCGGGAACGAAGCTGATGTCCGAAAAATCGCCGCAGGCGATTTTTCCAATGAACTAGCCGGCCACGCCCCGTTCCCTGAGCGCCATCAGCACCGTGCCGGTCGCGGGGCGCACGCCACGCCAGAGGCGAAAGGCTTCCGCGGCCTGTTCCACCAGCATCCCCCAGCCCTGCAGCGCCTGTGCGCAGCCCTGCGCGCGCGCCCAGTCGACGAAGGCGGTGGCGGCGCGCCCGTAGGCGAGGTCGTAACACACCGTCCCGCGTCCGACCGCGCTTACCGGGACCGGCGGCATGTCGCCGGAGAGGCTGGCGGAGGTGGCGTTGATGATGAGATCGAAGGGCTCGCTGCCGACATCCTCGAAGCCGACACCCTGCGTGGCACCGAGGTCGGAGAAGGCCGCGGCGAGCGCAGCGGCGCGGTCGGGCGTGCGGTTGGCGATCACGACGATGGTGGGCGAGAGGCCGAGGAGCGGGGCGAGCACGCCGCGCGTGGCCCCGCCCGCGCCGATGACGAGGACGCGGCGGTTGGTGACCACGAGCCCCAGGTTGTCGCACAGGTCGCGCACCAGCCCCACGCCGTCGGTGTTGTCGCCGAGGATGGTGCCGTCGTCGCGCAGCGCGAGGGTGTTGACGGCGGCGGCGTGTGCGGCGCGCGCGGTGAGCTCGTTGGCGGCCTCGACCGCCACGACCTTGTACGGCACGGTAACGTTGAGGCCGCGGCCGCCGCGGTCGAAGAAGCCGGCGACGAAGGTGGCCAACTCACCCGGGCTCACGTCGTAGAGCCGGTAGCTCATCGCCTGGCCGGTCTCGCGCGCGAACATGCCGTGAATGAACGGCGAGAGGCTGTGCGTGACCGGGTGCCCGACGACGCCGTACGGATCGGGTGCTGCGCTCATGTAACTGATTGTGACAGCATCCGCACCTGCGTGCCTCCCGAGTCGCCGACGGCGAGGCAGGCGCCGAGCTCCGGCAGCCAGGCGCGCATGCGTTCCCCGGTCTGCCAGGGCGGGTTGACGATGAGGAGCCCGGAGCCGTTGAGCGCCACGCGCGAGTCGCGCGGGTACAGCCACAGCTCGCTCACGAGCGTCGGCGCCGCTACCGCGCGCGCCCACTCGGCGTGCCAGGCCTCGCTCAGGCGCTGCTCCTTGATCGGGTACCAGACGGCGAACACGCCGGTCGCGAAGCGGCGCAGGCCATCGGCCACCGCGGCCGTGACCGCGGTGAACTCGCGGGGCGCGTCCTCGTAGGGGGGATCGATCAGCACCAGCGCGCGGCGCTCGCGCGGCGGCAGCGCGGCGCGCAGCACCGTGAACCCGTCGCCGCGCTCGACGCGCAGCCGCGCCCGAGCGGGTGCGCCGGGAAGTGCGGCGAGCGCCGCGGTGAGCGCCTGCGCTTCCGCTCCCTGCCACTCGACGAACACGCCGCGGTCCTGCGCGCGCAGCTCGAGCGCGGCGAGGAGCGGTGAGCCCGGGTAGCGGTGCCGTGCGAGCGCGCCGGAGCGCTGCCGGGCGAGCGCCGCGGCGTAGTCGGCGAGCTCGGTGGCGCGCGGCTCGCAGCCGAGCAGCCGCCCGATCCCGGCGCCGGACTCGGCCGTGCCCGAGAGGTCATAGCTGCCGCGCCCGGCGTGCGTGTCGAGGTAGAGGAAGCCCTTGTCCTTGCGCTTCAGCGCCGCCAGCAGCGCGAGCAGCGTCACGTGCTTGTGCACGTCGGCGAAGTTACCCGCGTGGAAGGCGTGGCGGTATTTCATGGGCGGCGCCCCGCCCGAAGGCGGCGCGCTACTTGAGGCCGCGCGCGCGGGCCGCGACCGGTTTCGCTGCAGCGCGCCCCTTGCGCGCGGCGCCCTTGGCCGCACTCTTGGCGGCGGCCGGTGTCTTGCGCGCGGCGCGCGGTGGCGGACGGGTGCGCGTGCGCTTCGCGGGGGCGCCGGGCTTCGCTGCCGCGCGCGCTCCCTTGGCGGTCGCTGCGGCCCTGGCCGCGCCCGCGGTCGCCTCGGGCGTCGCGGCCGCCGGCGCGCCGGCGGCCGCCTGCTTGCCGCGGCGGAAGCGTCCGAAGCGCCCGAAACGTCCGCCGCGCTCGGGGGCGGCGGCGATCAGCGCCTTGCACTCCTCCAGCGTCATGCTCTTCGGGTCGCGCTCCTTCGGTACCTTGGCGTTCTTTTTCCTGTCGGTGATGTAGGGGCCGTAGCGGCCGTTCAGCACCTGGATGCCGTCGTCCGGGAAATCGAGGATCAGCCGCGCCGCGTCCGCCTCCTGCTTGAGCCGAATCACCTCGAGCGCGCGCTCGAGCGTCACGGTGTAGGGGTCGTCCTCCTTGAGGGAGACGTACTTGCTGCCGTACTTCACGTAGGGACCGAAGCGCCCGACGTTGGCGACGAGGGTCTCACCCAGCGCGTTCTCCCCGAGGGTGCGCGGCAGCTTGAAGAGCTCCATCGCATCGGCGAGCGTGATCGTGTCCATCTTCTGTCCGGGCCTCAGGCCCGCGAAGCGCGGCTTCTCCTCGTCGTCCTTGGTACCGATCTGCACGAACGGGCCGAAGCGTCCCATGCGCACGCTCACGGGCTTACCCGTGGCGACATCCTTGCCGAGCTCGCGCGCCATCGCCACCTGCTCGCGGGTGACGGTCTTCTCGATCTTCTCGACCTGCTGGATGAACGGCTTCCAGAACTTCTCGAGCGGTACCGTCCACGGCTCCTCGCCGCGCGACACCGCATCGAGCTCGTCCTCCATCGCCGCGGTGAAGCCGTACTCCACGTAGCGGTGGAAGTGCTGGGTGAGGAAGCGGCAGACGATCTTGCCGATGTCGGTCGGCATGAAGCGCCGGCTGTCCATCTCGACGTACTCGCGGTCCTGCAGCGTCGAGATGATCGAGGCGTAGGTGGAGGGGCGGCCGATGCCGTGCTCCTCGAGCGCCTTCACCAGCGAGGCCTCGCTGTAGCGCGGCGGCGGCTCGGTGAAGTGCTGCTCGGCCTTGAGCGAGGTGAGCGCGACGTGCTCGCCCTCCTGCATCGGCGGCAGCACGTGATCGTCTTCGTCGGTCTTCTGCGTCGTCGCTCCCTTCCTGGTAGACCGACGATGTAGCCCGGCTTCACCAGCGTCGAGCCGTTGGCGCGCAGCAGGTGGCGCTGCGGTCCGTCGGGGCCGGCGAGCATGTCGACCGCCACGGTGTCGAACAGCGCATGGCTCATCTGGGAGGCGACCGCGCGCTTCCAGATGAGCGCGTAGAGCTTGTAGAGGTCGGCCTCGATCTTGCCCTCGACGTCGGCGGGCGTGATCGCGGCCGAGGTCGGGCGGATCGGCCTCGTGCGCTTCCTGCGCGTTCTTCGACTTGGTCTTGTAGACGCGCGGCTCCTCGGCCACCTCGTCCTTGCCGTAAAGGCGGGCCGATGACCTCGCGGATCTCGCTGCACGGCCTCGTTGGCCAGCGACACCGAGTCGGTACGCATGTAGGTGATGAGACCGACGCTGCCTTCGCCGATGTCGACGCCCTTCGTAGAGCTGCTGCGCGAGGCGCATGGTGCGCCGTGCGTTGAAGCCGAGCTTGCGCGCGGCTTCCTGCTGCAGCGTGGAGGTGGTGAAGGGCGGCGCGGGGTTGCGGCGGCGCTGCTTGCGGTCGATGGCCAGCACGCGGAGCCCGGCGGCGCCGGCGGCGGCGATGGTGCGCTCGGCTGCGCGCGCGTCGGTCTCGTTGGTGAAGCTGAACTGCTCGACCTTGCCGCCGCGGTACTCGAGGAGCTTGAGCGGGAAAGGTCTGGGCCGTGTGCGTCGCCTTCGCCGTCGATGGTCCAGTACTCCTGGCGCCTTGAACGCCTGCGATCTCCTCCTCGCGCTCGCAGATCATGCGCAGCGCCGGACTCTGCACGCGTCCGGCGGACAGCCCGCGGCGCACCTTCTTCCACAGCAGCGGCGAGAGGTTGAAACCCACCAGGTAGTCGAGCGCGCGGCGCGCCTGCTGCGCGTTCACGAGCTCGAGCGACAGATCGCGCGGCTGCTCGACCGCGTCGCGGATCGCGTTGCTGGGTGATCTCGTAGAACACCACGCGCTGCACTTCCTTGCCGTTGAGGTCGCCGCGCTCCTGCAGGATCTCCTTGAGGTGCCAGGCGATCGCCTCGCCCTCGCGGTCCGGGTCGGTGGCGAGGTACAGCGCGCGCGACTTCTTCAGCGTGCGGGCGATGGCATCCACGTGGCGCTCGTTCTTCTCGAGCAGCTGGTACTTCATCGCGAAGCTGTTGTCGGGGTCGACCGCGCCTTCTTTGGGCACCAGGTCGCGCACGTGCCCGTAGGACGCGAGCACGTCGAAGTCGCTTGCCCAGATACTTCTTGATGGTCTTCGCCTTGGCGGGCGATTCGACGATGACGAGGTTGTCTGCCATGGAGGGAAAAAACGCCTCACCCTGAGACGAAAAACCGCGGACGAGCCGCGGAGCCATGTGGAGCGCGCGCTGCGGCGCCGCTCAATGCGGTGACCCCGAGCGCTGCTCGGATACCAGATCGTCGAGCCGCTCGAAGGCGAGCTCCTGTCCCGGCTGGCTCGACAGCACCATCAGCACCACCCACTTCAACTGCTCCGTGTCGGGCTCGTCGGCATCGAGTGCCAGCATGCGCTCGATCACGATCTCGCGCTGCTGCGGCGTCAAGACGCCGAGCCGCTCGAGCGTGAACAGGAACCCGCGGCACTCGGTGGAGAGCCGCGCCAGCTCGCTGTCGGAGAACACGCGCACGCCGCCGGCGGTGGTGCCCGAGGTCGCCTCCGGGAGCGGTGGCCGATCGTGGCCGAAGGCGAGATCGGTAAGCCAGTCGAGTGCACGCTCCACGTTCGCCGGCGTGAAACCCGCGCGCTCGAGATCGCGCGCCAGGTGCTCGCGCTCCGGCACCTCCGGTGCATCGGCGAGCATGTACCGGTCGAAGACGTAGATCAGGATGTCGAGAACACTGCCAGTCATTTTTAAGGTGTGCGGCCAAATCGACCGCCCGGGAGAGCCGCTACGCGCCCTTCGAGCTCGAGTATCAGCAGCATCGAGGCGATCGAGGCGCTCGGCAGCTCGGTGCGCGCCACGAGACTATCGATGGTCGCCGGCTCAAAGCCGAGCGCATCTAACAGCATTTCATACTCCTTGTCCAATGCGCGCCCCGGCTCACTCGTCTCGCGCGGCTCCGTAAGTGGTTCATTCGGCATCGAAAATCCGAGCTCCTCGGTCACGTCGATGGCCGACTCGACGAGCTTGGCGCCGCCCTTGATGAGTTGGTGACAGCCGCGTGAGAGCGGGCTGTGGATCGATCCCGGGATCGCGAACACCTCGCGCCCGGCGTCCGCCGCCTGCCGGGCAGTGATGAGCGAGCCGCTCCCGGCCGCGGCCTCCACCACCAGGGTGCCGAGCGCGAGGCCGGCGATGATGCGGTTGCGCCGCGGGAAATGGGTCTTGAGCGGCGCCACGCCGCGCGGGAACTCCGACACCAGCGCGCCGCTCGCGCGGATGCGATGCGGCGAGTGCGCCATGCTCCGGCGGGTAGACCCGGTCGAGGCCGGTGCCGAACACCGCGATGGTGGTGCCGCCGGCGGCGAGCGCCCCCTCGTGGCTCGCGGCATCGATCCCGGTGGCGAGCCCGCTCGTGACGGTGAAGCCGGCGCGTGCGAACCATGCGGCGAACTCGCGCGCGGTCCTGCGGCCGTTCGGGGTGGGGCTGCGCGAGCCGACCATGGCGAGTTGCGGCGCCGCCAGCAGTCCCACCTCGCCCTGCACGTAGAGCGCGGCGGGGGCGCCGGCGGTTTGCCTGAGCAGCGGCGGGTAGGCGGCATCGCTCGCGAGCACGATCGCCGTGCCGCTCGTTTCCAGCCAGGCGAGATCGGCATCGATGGCGCGCTCGTCGGGCGCGGCGAGCGCGGCGCGCGCACCCGGCGGCAGCTCGACCCGCGCGGCGGCCCGGGCCGTGGCGGCCGCGGCCAGCTCGCCCGCGGCGGCTGCGAGCAGCGCGGCCAGGTTTTCCGCGCTCAGGTTCGGAGTCCGCGCCAGCACTGCCCGTGCGCGTGTTGCGTCCATGACGGGCGAGCATAAGCGAAACGCCGCGCCACCCGGGGGTGGCGCGGCGCTTAACGCTGCGAAGTCACCAGTTACCCGCGTGGGGCGGACCGCACCCTCTAAGGGTTGCGCACGCCGTCGCGCACGTGCACCGTGTCCGAGGCGCCGACGATGAGCCCGTAGCTCATGCGGTCGAACACCTTGAACACCAGCAGCGTGCCGGTGCGCTCGTCGGGGAGCTTCACCTTCGGGGAGAACGCCGAGGCGCTCGGGATCGCGGCGCCGCGCGAGGCACCGTTGCGATAGAGATCGGTGACGACGTCGCCCGCCGAGTCGATCGCCAGCACGTTGCCGGGCTCGAGCCCGTGACGCTTGCCGCGGTTGATGGCGACCACCGCGAACTGCCCGGCGAGGTCGGTGCCGCCGACGATGGCGATGATGCGTCCGTGGACGTCGCTCGCGGGCGCGCGCAGCGCGAAGTTGACCGGCGTCGCCTCATCGGCCGCGGTCACCAGGCGGTCGCCCGCCTCGGTCTCCATCGCCGGATCGATCAGCAGTGCCTTGGCAGGCGCGCCCGGGCGCTCGACCAGCGCGGTGGCCGTATACACGCCTTCGTAGCCGAGCAGCGCGTTGTCGTCCGGATCGCGCAGCTCATCGCCGACGTGCATGACGGCGTAGCGCGCGTTCTGCTCGGCGGTGAGGTTGCTCACGTAGACCTCGATGCCCGAGCCGCCCACCTGGTGCATGTCGCGGAAGGCGAGCACGTAGGGGGCGGCCTTGATCTGGTCGCGGTCGAGCACCGTCGGGTGCGAGAGGAATCCCTGGATCGAGGAGTAGGGGATGGTGGGGATCGAGGCATCGAGCGCGGTGCTGCGCAGCCGCGGGTCGAGCCGCACGGCGTCGAGGCGCTCGGCGCCAGCCTGCGCGACCGTCACCTGCGGGCTGCCGTTCGCGCCGTAGGCGAGCGCGAGCGTGTCACCCGGGTAGATGAGGTGCGGGTTCGGAACCTGCGGGTTGATGATCCAGACCTCGGGCCACAGCCACGGGTCCTTCAGGAACATCGAGGCGATGCCCCAGAGCGTATCGCCGCGCTTGACGACGTAGCTCCTGGGCGCACTCGGGTTGACCGCGCTCGCCGGCACCATGGGCGCAGCCTGGGCGGGCGCCGCCGCTGCCTGGGCGTCGGATCCGGAGGCCGCGATCGCGGCCTCGGTCGCCGTCATATCCGGCACCGCAGCCGTCTGGGCAGCCGGGGTGCTGACCGCGGGTGCGGATGCAGCCGGCGCAGCCGCCGGCTGAGCGGTGTTGGCGGAATGATGAAAGAGTGCACACCCGGTAAGTGTCAGCGACAGGGTGAGCACGCCCGAAGCCAGTCGGGCTCCAAGTACTTGATTAGAGACCATCCTCCACTCCTCTTTGCGCGAGGTGGGGCACACAGCAAGCGCCCGAGATTCTATTGCTATACTGGCACGCCGCCCGTTTGGCAGACGAATTAATGTCAAAATCGTGCGCTGGATCACGGGCTGCGGCGGCCCCATATACGGCGAAATCATGGCTCTAAGAACCATCCTGGAGTTCCCGGACCCCCGGCTGCGCACGCGCGCCCGGCCGGTCACGGAATTCAACGCCGCACTCGAAAAGCTGGTCGGAGACCTGCTCGAGACCATGTATGCGGCCCCGGGGATCGGACTCGCCGCCACCCAGATCGACGTCCACCAGCGCGTCATCGTCCTCGACGTCTCCGAGGACCGCACGGCGCCGCTCGCCCTCATCAACCCCGAGATCCTCGATGCGCGAAGGCGAGGCGAGCACCGAAGAGGGCTGCCTCTCGGTGCCGGGAGTGTTCGATGACGTGAAGCGCGCGGCGCGCATCCGCGTGCGTTCGCAGGACGTAAGCGGCGCGCGCCTCGAGTGTGACTACGAGGGGCTGCTCGCGGTGTGCATCCAGCACGAGATGGATCACCTCGACGGGAAACTCTTCGTCGACTATCTCTCGGACCTCAAGCGCGAGCGCATCCGCAAGAAGCTCGACAAGGAGCGCAAGGAACGTTCGGCACGCGCGGTCCCGGGCGCGCCCGGCGCCCACCGCGCGCTTTGAAAATTGGAAAAAGTCGCCTGCGGCGCTTTTTCAGACATCGCTGCATCCCCGCCGGCAAAAGGCGCGACTTTTGCCGGCTGCCCAGTGCCGGAGCTTAGGCTTGCGCATCGCCTTCGCCGGCACGCCGGAATTCGCGCTGCCTGCGCTCGAGGCACTGCTCGGCGCCCACGAGGTCGTCGGCGTGCTGACCCAGCCGGACCGTCCGCGCGGGCGCGGGCGCGCACTGGCGCCCTCTGCGGTGAAAGAGCTCGCCGCGGCGCGCCAGCTGCCGCTGCTGCAACCGGCGACGCTGCGCGATCCGGCCGCGCTCGCCGCGCTCGCGGCGTGGCACCCCGAGGCCCTCGTCGTGGTCGCTTACGGACTGATCCTGCCGCCCGCGGTGCTCGCGCTGCCGCGCTTCGGCTGCCTCAACATCCACGCCTCGCTCCTGCCGCGCTGGCGCGGCGCGGCGCCCGTGCAGCGCGCGATTCTCGCCGGGGACGCGCAAAGCGGCGTCACCATCATGCAGATGGACGCGGGGCTCGACACCGGCCCGATCCTGCTCGCGCGCGCGCGGCCGATCGGAGCCCACGACACCAGCGCGTCGCTCCTGGCGGCGCTCGCGACGCTCGGGGCGGCCGCGCTCCTCGAGGCGCTCGCCGGGCTCGCGCGCGGGACGCTGGCGGCCCACCCGCAACCCGCGCGCGGCGTGACCCATGCGGCCAAGATCGCCAAGTCCGAGGCGCCGATCGACTGGAGTCGCGATGCGCCAAGCCTCGAACGGCAGGTGCGGGCCTTCGTGCCCTGGCCGGTCGCCGAGACGACGCTCGACGGGGAGCGCCTGCGGATCCACGCGGCGGAGGCATTTCCGGGGTCTTCCCCGGAAAACATGCTGCTAAAATCATCGAAAGAAGTGGCATATGGAACCATCGTCGGCGTACAGGACGGCTTCATGCTGGTTCAGTGCGGCGCCGGGGGTCTTTTGGGCCTCCAACGCGTCCAGAAGGCCGGCGGACGGGTTCTCGAAGTGTCTGAGTTCGCCCACAACCTCACGTTGACGGGCCGGCGCCTTGGCTAGGACCCGCTGGGCTCCGGGGGCACCGGCACTCGCCGGTGCGGCCCGGGTGGTTGCGGCCGTGGCGCTTCAGGGCCGCTCCGCGGATGCGGCGCTCGCGGGACAGGACGTGGGCGCGGAGCGCTCCGCGATCCGCGCCATCGCGCTCGGGACGCTGCGCTGGTACCTGCGGCTCGCGCCGGCGGTCGAGTCGTTCCTGACGCACCCGGCGGGCGTCGCGCCCGCGATCCGCGCGCTGCTCATCGCGAGTGCCCACCAGGTGGAGTACTCGCGCAATGTGCCCGAGCAGACGGTCGACGCCGCGGTCGATGCGGCCCGCATGCTCGCGGGCGAGCGCGCCACCTCGCTGGTGAACGCGGTGCTGCGCCGTTACGTCGCCGGGCACGAAGCGATCCTCGCTCGCCTCGATGGAGACCCCGCGGTGCGCACCGCGCACCCCGCGTGGCTCATCGGGCAGCTGCGCACCGCGTGGGGTGAGCGGACTGCCGCGATCCTCGATGCCGACAACGCCCATCCGCCCATGACGCTGCGGATCGACCTCTCACGCACCCCCCGTGCCGAGTATCAGCAGCGCCTATCGCAGGCCGGTATTGAATCCCAAGAGATACAATGGTGTCACTCAGCGGTCACTTTGACGCACCCAATGCCCGTTGAGCAGTTACCGGGCTTCGCGGAGGGTCTGGTGTCGGTGCAGGACGCGGGGGCCCAGCTGGCCGCAAACCTGCTCGCACCGCAGTTGGGGATGCGCGTGCTCGATGCCTGCGCCGCCCCTGGCGGCAAGACCGGCCACCTGCTCGAGCGCCTCGGAGCCGGCGCCGACGTCACCGCCCTCGACGTCGATGCAACGCGGGTCGAACGCCTGCGGCAGAACCTGGTGCGCCTGCGCCGCGAGGCACGCGTGGCGGTCGCCGACGTGCGCGAACCGGAGAGCTTCTGGGACGGTCGGCCGTTCGAGCGGATCCTGGTCGACGCGCCGTGCTCCTCGACCGGCGTCATCCGCCGCCACCCGGACATCAAGCTGCTGCGCCGCCCAGGGGATCTTCCCGCCCTGGCCGAGGGCCAGCTGGCCATCCTCACCGCGGCGGTGCGCATGCTCGCCCCGGGAGGGCGGCTCCTCTACGGCACCTGCTCGGTGCTGCCCGCGGAGAACGAGGGGGTGGTGGCGCGCCTCCTCGAGTCGCAGCCGCATCTGGCTGTCGCCAAAATGCCGCGCGCGGAGGCGCTCGCTCCCGGGGCGCTCGACCGAAGCCCCGGGATCCAGCTGCTTCCCGGCGCAGAGGCGGGGACCGATGGCTTCTATTATGCTTGTCTCGAAAAGACAACGGCCGGATCCTGAGCACTCCCCCCAAGTCCACCGTCGAGGCCAGTCGTTGCATCCATGCTACGCGGCGATCCAACAACGGACGCTTTGACCCGGCGGCGTCTGCTGCTGGCGACCCTGGTGCTGGCGCTCTGCGCAACAGCGGTCCCCGGACGCGCGCGCGCGGACGCGCTCGACGGCGTCCTCGAGGTCCGCTCGGCCTACGTGAACATCGACCATGGGGTGTTCCTGCTGCACGCGCGCATCGACTACCCCGAAGGCGTCCCGATCCGTAATGCACTGCGCGACGGCATCACGCTCGACTTCGACCCTGGACGTGCGCGTCGATCGCGAGCGGCGTCTCTGGTTCAACGCCAACATCGTCGACCTCACGCTCCATCGCGAGCTCAGCTACCACGCGGTGAGCGACCGCTACGTGGTGCGCGACGTGCGCAGCGGCGACCAGGACACTTTCGCGACGCTCGATGAGGCGCTCGGCTCGCTCGGCCGGGTGGACGCCTGGCCGATCGTGGTCGAGCCGCAGCTCGACGGCGGCAACTACACCATCAGCGTGCGCGCCGGGGTGCGCCGCGGGAGCCTGCCCGCCTCGCTCCGGGCGCTCATGTTCTGGACCGACGACTGGGAGCGGCAGAGCGAGTGGTACACATGGACGCTGCCGGTGTAAGCCGCCGCAAGCAGCGCCATGCCCGGCTCAACGCCGTGGCACTCGGCGTGTTCTGGGCGGTGATCGCTATCGCCGCCTTCCTGCTGCTCGCCAAGAGCGTGCAGAACTCCGCGCAGTTCGAGCGGCTGCAGGGCTGGATCCTGCTGCTCAATGTCGTGCGCCGTGCTGGTGCTCGACGGTGCTGCTGGTGCGCAAGCTCTGGCAGCTGGTGCGCGACTACCGCGCGCACGTGCCCGGGTCGCGCCTCACGGCACGCACCGTCGCCATCTTCGGCGCGCTGGTGATCGCACCGCTGCTCGTCGTGTATCTCTTCTCGCTCGAGTTCCTCAATCGCGGCATCGACAGCTGGTTCACCGTCGAGGTCCAGCCAGGGGCTGAACGACGCCGTGGTGCTGTCGCGCGCCGCGCTCGACCTGCGCATGCGCGAGTACTCGCAGCGCACCGAGGACCTGGCGCGCGATCTCGAGGGCGTCGCGCCGGGCGCCGTACAGCAGCGGCTCGATGAGGCACGTCACGTCGACGGCGCGCTCGAGGTGGCGCTGTTCGGCGCGCAGGGCCGCGTCATCGCCGCGAGCCTCGAGCACCCGCTCGAGGCGCCGGCGACGCAGCCGCCGCAGGATCTGCTGCGCCAGGTGGGCCAGCGGCTCCCCTACGTCAGCCTCGAGCCGCAGGCCGGCGGCCGCTACCTGATCCGCACCGGCGCGGCGCTCGCCGATTCCGCCGCCAGCCACGACCCGCGCTTCGTGGTGGCGATCTATCCGGTGCCGGCGCAGCTCGCCGCGCTGTCGGAGGCGGTACAGGGCGCCTACTCGCAGTACGGCGACCTCGCCGCCATGCGCGAGCCGCTCAAGATCAGCTTCCGCCTGACGCTCACCCTGGTGCTGCTGCTGGCGATGCTGGCCGCCATCTACGGCGCGATCTTCTCGGCGCAACGCCTGATGCGCCCGGTGCAGGACCTGATCGCAGGCACGCGCGCGGTCGGCAAGGGCGACTTTGCCACGCGTTTGCCGCTGCCCTCGCGCGATGAGATGGGCTTCCTGGTGCACTCCTTCAACGACATGACCAAGCGGCTGCGGCGCGCGCGCGACGAGGCGCAGCACAGCCAGGAGGCGGTGGAGCGCGAGCGCGAGCGGCTCGCGATCATCCTCGCGCGCCTCTCGACCGGCGTCGTGGCGATCGACCGCAACCTGACGGTGCGCATGGCGAATCAGGCGGCCGGGGCCATCCTCGGTACCGAGCTCTCCGCGGCGACCGGCAAGCCGCTGCCCGAGCTCGCCGCCGGCAACGAGCGGCTCGGACAGTTCGTCGGCGCGCTGGCGGTGCGCTTCGCCGCCGGGCGCGAGGAGTGGCGCGAGCAGCTCGATCTCGATTCGAGCGCCGGCCGCCGCACGCTCATGTGCGCCTGCACGTCGCTGCCGGGCGAGGACCGCGACATGGGCTTCGTGATCGTGTTCGACGACATCACGGCGCTGCTCGCGGCGCAGCGCGACGCCGCCTGGGGCGAGGTGGCACGGCGTCTGGCGCACGAGATCAAGAATCCGCTCACGCCCATCCAGCTCTCGGCCGAGCGCATGCGCCGGCGCCTGCTCGCCGGCATGAGCGAGCGCGACGCCGAGATCCTCGAGCGCGCCACGCACACCATCGTGCAGCAGGTCGAGACCATGCAGCAGATGGTGAACGCCTTCAGCGAATACGCGCGTGCACCGGAGATGCAGGTCACGCGTTTCAGCCTCAATCAGCTGGTGACCGAGGTGGCCGATCTGTACCGCTCGCAGGACTCGCGCGTGCGCATCCGCCTGGATCTCGACAAGCATCTCGAGACCCTCGAGGCGGACCGCGGCCGCGTGCGGCAGATCCTCAACAACCTGCTCACCAACGCCATCGAGGCGCTCGAGGCGGTGTCGGCGCCGGCGCTCGAGATCGTGACCCGCCTCGAGGCGGCCGAGGACAGCGACTATGCGAGCGTCACCGTGAGCGACAACGGACCGGGATTCCAGCGCGAGCTCCTCGGCCGGGTGTTCGATCCGTACGTGACCAGCAAACCGAAGGGCACCGGTCTTGGGCTCGCGATCGTGAAAAAGATTGTCGAAGAGCACGGCGGTCGCATCGATGCGGACAACCGTCCCGAAGGCGGCGCGCGCGTGCGCGTGGTGCTGCCGGTGAAAGACAGTACCCGCTCGGCCGCCGGAGGTGCGCGCGAGCGGCGTGATCAGTTGCGGAGGGAAAGAGCGTGAGCAATCCACACATTCTGGTGGTCGATGACGAGGCGGACATCCGCGGACTCCTGAAGGAGATTCTCTCCGAGGAGGGCTACGAGGTGGACGTCGCGGCCAATGCCGCCCAGGCCCGCGCCTCACGCGCCCGCCAGGTCCCCGACCTCGTGCTGCTGGACATCTGGATGCCGGACATGGACGGCATCACGCTGCTGCGCGAGTGGTCGACCGGCGCCGCCGACGGCTGCCCGGTGGTGATGATGTCGGGGCACGGCACGGTCGAGACCGCGGTCGAGGCGACGCGGCTCGGCGCCTTCGACTTCGTCGAGAAGCCGCTGTCGCTCGCGAAGCTGCTGCGCACCGTGGAGCGCGCACTGGATGCCGGCCGGCGCCACCGCCAGTCGGGCAAGCTCCTGGCGTCGGCGCTGCAGTGCGCCGATCGGCAAGAGCCGCATCATGCAGCAGCTGCGCTCCGAGCTGCAGCAGATGGCCGCCAACCCCTCGCCGCTGCTCTTGATCGGCGAGCCGGGCTCGGGGCGCGAGGCCTTCGCGCGCTACGTGCACGAGCACAGCCCGCGCGCCGCCGCGCCCTTCGTCACGCTCATCGCGGGCACGCTGCGCGAGGCGGATGCGGAGGCGCGCCTGTTCGGTCGCGAGGAGGGCGGCGGGGCGCGCCACGAGGGCCTGCTCGAGCAGGCCGGTGGCGGCACGCTCTTCCTCCACGAGGTCGAGGATCTGCCGGTGACCGTGCAGCGCCTGCTCTACGGCGTGCTCGAGTCGGGGCAGCTACACGCGCCTGGGGGGCGCCGAGCCGCTCGCTCTGCGCGCGCGCCTCATTTCGTCCGCGCAACCGGGCATCGAGCAGCGCGCGGGGGGCGAGGCCCTGCGGCGCGACCTGCTGGCGCACCTGAACGTGCTGATCATGCGCGTGCCGCCGCTGCGCGAGTACGCCGAGGACGTGCCGGAGCTGCTGCGCTACCACGTCGATCGCGTGGTCGACAGCGACGCTCTGCCGTTCCGGCGCTTCAGCGTCGCGGCGCAGAATCGGCTGCGCAACTACCCCTGGCCCGACAACGTGCGGGAGCTGCGCAACCTGGTGCATCGTCTGCTGATCCACGGCGGGCGCGAAGAGATCCGACTCGAGGAGATCGAGCGCGAGCTCGCCGTGCAGGCGCCGGCGGATGAGCCGCTGGTGAAGCAGGACCTGCTGGCGCTGCCCTTGCGCGAGGCGCGCGAGCAGTTCGAGCGCGCCTATCTGCAGCAGCAGCTGCTGCTTGTGCAACGGCAAGGTCGGACAGCTGGCGAAGCGCGTCGGCATGGAGCGCACGCACCTGTATCGCAAGCTGCGGTCGCTCGGAGTGGATTTCAGGAATATCAGCGACGACTAGATTCGGCGCCGGCGCACTCGCGGCCTCACCAATGACAGTCAGCGCCGATTACCTGCAGTACGTGTTAGACCAGCTCGCGCAGCTGGGAGAAGTCAGTGCGCGGCGGATGTTCGGGGGCGCGGGGCTTTACTGCGATGAGTTCTTCTTCGGGCTGATTGCGGATGACACGCTGTACCTGCGCGTCGATGATTCCAACCGGGACGAGTACACGGCGCGCGGCGCCGCGGCGTTCCGACCGTACGCCGACCGGCCCGAGGTCAGCATGAGCTACTTCGAGGCGCCGGCCGAGGTGCTGGACCAGGCGCGGGAGCTGATCGAGTGGGCGCGCCGTTCGGTGGCGGTGGCACAGCGCGCGCCGCCCACCCGGGGGAAACGGGCCGCGGCCGGCAAGAGCGGCCGTGCGAGGCGGCGCCACGCCCGCGCCCGCCCGCGCCGCTGAGGCGACCCGCTACTGGGGTGCGGCCTGGGTGCCCGGGCCGGCCGCCGCCCTGATTCGGGCCTTGGCGTCCTGCTGCAGCTGGACGATTTGCGGGATCACCGTGCGCATGTCCTCGTGGATGAGCTGCATCAGCTGTTGGGTGGCCTGCGGCTGCTTGACGATCACCGACCGGCCGACCGGCGAGTCGTAGAACTTGAGCATTCCGGCGATTTCCGCCGCCGTGAAGGTATTGCGGTACACCGCCACCATCTTCGGCTCCATGCGCGACCAGTCGAGCTCGCTCTTCATCAACGCCACGATTTTCGTGCGCGTCTCGTCCTGGATCTGCTGCTGCTGCGCGTTGAGGGTCTGCCCGTTGGAGGCCTGCTTGAACGTCTCGCGCATGTTCGCATCCATCTGCGAGGTCGCGGCGTCCAGCAGCTCACTGGTGTGCATCACGTCGAACAGGTAGCGCACCGAGGCTTCGGTGGGCCTGGCGTCCTGCGCCAGTGCGGCGGCAGCCGGCAGCGTCAGCAGGGCAAGCGCGACAGACAGGCATCGCATGGTTCGTCTCCTTCGATCGCGGCGGATGGTCGCGCTTTTCAGTCTCCCACGCGGATCACCAGCGCATCCACCTCGGCGGCCTGCAGCTGCCTGCGCACCTTGTTGAGCTCATCGAGGCTGGTGATCGGGCCGATGCGCACCCGGTGCCAGACGTCGGCATCCACCGCCACCCGCTGCACCTTGGCGGCGACGCCCTGCAGCGCCAGCTGCTTCTGCACGCGCTCGGCGTCGGCCTGGTTGCGGTAGGAGCCGGCCTGCAGCACGTACACGCCAGGGCGCTCGATGGCCGCCGCCGCCGGCAGGTCGCGCTTGACCTCCTTGTCCTTCTCCGGCACCACCACCTCGAAGTTCGGCAGCATCTCGTAGAAGTCGTACTTCTCCGCGGCCTTGGGCGGTGCGGCGCCGGCCGGGTCGCCGTCGGCGGGAGCGGCCCGATGCGGCTCGGGATGCGGCGCGTCGGCGAGCTCGGGGGTCTTGTGGACGCGGCCGGCGTACACGTAGGCGATGCCGGCGAGGGCGCCGCCGGCGAGCAGGCCGTAGCCGAACTCGCGCCAGCGCCCGAGCTCGAGCCGGCGGCGCGTGGTGCGCTTGTAGTCGCGGCTGGTGAGCCTCGCCATCACATGCTCTCGGGGGAGGACACGCCGAGGAGCGTGAGGCCGTTACGCACCACCTGCTGCACGCCGAGGACGAGGGCGAGCCGCGCGTTGCGCAGCGGCGCATCCTCGACGATGAACGCCGCGGCGTTGTAGTAGGTGTGGAAGGCGTTGGCGAGCTCGCGCAGATAGTGCACGAGCGCGTGCGGCGCGCGGTTGTCCGCCGCCTGCTCGAGCACCTCGCCGTAGCGCGCCAGCGCCTGCAGCACCGCCTGCTCGGGGCTGCCCGTGAGGCGCGCGACCGCGGCGAGCCCCGCGTCGCGGTCGAAGGCGAGGCCGCGCGCGGCAAGCTGCTTCATGACGCTGGCGACGCGCGCGTGTGCGTACTGGATGTAGTACACCGGGTTCTCGTTGGTGCGCGACTTGGCGAGCTCGAGATCGAAGTCGAGCGGCTGGTCGTGGCTGCGCATCAGGTAGAAGAAGCGGCAGGCATCGTTGCCGACCTCGGTGCGCAGCTGCCGCAGCGTCACGAACTGCGCCTCGCGCTTGCCCATCGGGATCTTCTCGGTGCCGCGGAAGAGGCTCACGAACTGGATGAGCGGCGCCTCGAGCGACTCGGGCGGCTGGCCCATGGCGGCAAGTCCCGCGCGCACGCGCGCCACGTAGCCGTGATGATCGGCCCCCAGCACATCGATGAGGAGCGCGAAGCCGCGCTCGCGCTTGTTGAGGTGGTAGGCGATGTCGGAGGCGAAGTAGGTCTTCTGGCCGTTCTCGCGCACCACCACCCGGTCCTTCTCGTCGCCGAATTCGGTGGCGCGGAACCACAGCGCCCCGTCCTCGCGGTAGAGCCGGTGCTGCGCCTCGAGGACGCTCAACGCGTGATCGATCGCGCCGGACTCGGCGAGCGCACGCTCCGAGAACCACTGGTCGAAGGTGACGCCGAACTCGCCGAGATCCTCGCGGATGTCGGTCAGCATCGCCTCGAGCGACAGCTCGAGTATCTGGCCGAAGCCGGCGGCGCCGAGAAGTGAGCGCGCGCGTGCGATGAGCGCATCGATATAGGCCTCCTTGTCCCCGGTGGGCGCATCCGGCGGGAGCCCCGCGAGCACCGCGGCCGCGGGGCGCCGCAGCGTGGCCTCGGCGGCGGCGGCCGCAAGATCCGCGGCCAACGTGCGCACGTAGTCGCCGCGGTAGCCGTTCTCAGGGAAGGGTAATTGCTCGCCACAGAGCTCGAGGTAACGCACCCAGACGCTCACCGCGAGGATGTCCATCTGCCGCCCGGCGTCGTTGATGTAGTACTCGCGCTGGACGTCGTAGCCGACGGCGGCGAGCAGGTTGGCGAGCGTCGCGCCGTAGGCGGCCTGGCGGCCGTGACCGACGTGCAGCGGTCCGGTCGGGTTCGCCGACACGAACTCGACCTGCACGCGCTCGCCGCCGCCACGCCGGCTGGTGCCGTAGGCCGCGCCCTGGCTGTGGACGCTCGCGAGCTCGCGCGCATAGGCGGTGTGGCTCAGGTGAAAGTTGATGAAGCCGGCGCCCGCCACCTCGGTGCGCGCCACGAGCTCGCTCGGCGGGAGCGCGGCGACGATCGCCGCGGCGAGCTCGCGCGGCGCGCGCCGCGCCGCCTTCGCGAGGCGCAGCGCCACGTTGCTCGCGAAGTCGCCGTGCTGCGCATCGCGCGTGCGCTCGATCACCACGGCGGACGGCGCCGGCATTTCCGGGAGGATGCCGCCGGCGAGCTTTTGCAGAGCGGTCAGCAGCAGCTGCTCGAGTTCCTGCTTCAAGATGCGTTCTTCGGCGGCAAGCGGGGCGAGGAGTTTACCGGAAAGTACCCGCCGCGCCGCCGTGTCAGAAGAGCTCGAGCGGATCGACGTCGAGCGCCCAGCGTACGCGCTGCGCGCCCTTCAGCGCCTCGACCCCGGGGAGCCAGGAATCCAGAAACTGGTGCAGCGGCGGGCGCTCGCGGCTCTCGATGAGCAGTTGTGCGTGGTAGCGCCCGGCGCGCTTCGCCATCGCCGCGGGCACGGGACCCAGGAGCCGCACGCCGCGTGGCGGACTGCGTGCGGCGGCGCGCGCCTCGGTGAGGAAGCCGAGCGCCGTCTCGCGCGTGGTACCCGAAGCGCGTAGCACCGCCAGGCGGCTGAACGGCGGCCAGGAGGCCTCGCGCCGTTCCTGCAGCGCGGCCGCGGCAAAGCCGTCGTACCCTTGCGCGAGCAGGCTGCGAGCAGCGGATGGTCGGGGAATTCGGTCTGGATCAGCACCTCGCCGGGGCGCGTGCCGCGGCCGGCACGCCCGGCGACCTGCACGATGGTCTGCGCCAGGCGCTCGGGAGCGCGGAAGTCGCTGCTGAACAGACCCTGGTCGGCATTGAGCACCACGACCAGCGTGACGTTGGGGAAATCGTGTCCCTTGGTGACCATCTGGGTGCCGACGAGGATGCGCGCCTCGCCGGATGACATGCGCCGCATCACCTGCTCGAGATCGCCGCGTTTCCTCACCACGTCGCGGTCGAGTCGCACGATGGGAACGCCCGGGAAGCGTGCCGCGAGCGCGACTTCGATGCGCTCGGTGCCCTGGCCGACCGGCTTCACCGCGAAGCCGCACTGCGGGCAGCGCGTCGGCAGCGCGGCATCGGCGCCGCAGTGATGGCAGCGCAGGCGTCCCGCCGCCAGGTGCACCGTGAGGCGCGCATCGCATTCGCGGCACGGCGCGATCCAGCCACAGGCGGTGCACAGCAGCGTCGGCGCATAGCCGCGGCGGTTCAGGAACACCAGCACCTGCCCGTCGCAGGCGAGATGACGCTCCATGGCGAGCGCGGCGGGCGTCGAGACGCCGGCATCGACGGCACTGGTGCGCAGATCGATCAGCTTGAGGAGCGGCGGCGCGGCTTTCGCCGGCGCGGCGCAGCAGCCGCAGCCGTGGTAGCGGCCGGCCGCGACGTTGGCAGCGTCTCGAGCGACGGGGTCGCCGATCCGAGCACGCACCGGCACGCCGGCGCGCTGCGCGCGCACCACGGCGAGATCGCGCGCCGAGTAGCGCAGCGCCCCCTCGTGCTGCTTGAAGGAGGCGTCGTGCTCCTCGTCGACGACGATCAGCGCCGAGATTGCGGGAGCGGCGCGAATACCGCCGAGCGCGTGCCGAGCACGATGCGCGCCTCGCCGCTGAAGGCGGTGCGCCAGGCGCTCAGGCGCTCGCCATCCGTCAACGCCGAATGCAGCACCGCGAGCGGGGCTTCGAAGCGCTCGCGGAAACGGCCGACCAGCTGCGGCGTGAGCCCGATCTCCGGCACCAGTACCAGTACGCCGCGCCCCGCGGCGAGCAGCTGCTCGGCGAGCCGCAGGTACACCTCGGTCTTGCCGCTGCCGGTCACGCCCTCGAGGAGGAAGGCGGCGAAGCCGCCCGTGGCCCCGGCCACCTGCTCGACGGCGTCGCGCTGCTCGGGGAGGAGCTCGGGGCCCGCGGTCCGCACGCGCACCGGTTGCACCGCCGCCGTGGTGACCACCGCGGTGCGCACGAGCCAGCCGCGCTTCTCGAGCGCGCGGGCGGCGTCGCGCCATTCCCCCACCGCTGCATCGAGTGCGTGCGCCGCGGCCGCGTTGCCGCGGGCATTGATGAGATCGAGCAGGGCGCGCTGTTTCGCGGCCCGCCGCGGCTCCCCCGCTGCGGCGGCCACGGCGCCCGCATCCGTCACCGTCCAGCGCTCCTCGGTCGCCGCGCTCCCCGCCCCGAGGCGCAGCGCCTTCGGCAGCGCCGTCGCGAGCACCTGGCCAATCGGGTGATGGTAGTAGTCGGCCGCCCAGCGGATGAGCTCGAGACCGGCGGCATCGAGCAGCGGACGGGAGTCGAGCACCTCGAGGATAGGCTTCAACCGTTCCGGGGGCAGATCGGAGGAATCGGCGAGACCGAAGACCATGCCGATCAGCCGGCGGCGGCCGAACGGAACCCGCACCCGCATCCCCGCCTGAAGCGGCGCCGCCCCGTCCCGGGCGGGCGGCGGCAGGTAGTCGAACAGCCGTCTGAGAGGGGTGTCGAGCGCGACTCTGAACAAAGTGTGAACCAATCCCACCGGATCAGCTAAATCAATCACTTACGGTTGTCGAGGGCGTCAACCGGGCACCGAGTGCGCGCGTTATACAGGCCATGCCCGAGTTTGCTACGCTCGCCTCGCCTTATAGCATGCCGGCCGCATTACACGGCGACGTGGATCTGACGGACCCCGAAGAGCAGACGCAGACTCGCGCGCTGAACCAGTTCCTGGCCGGCGTCGAGCTGAAGGCATTCAAGATCGCCCAGGCGGCGCTGCGGCACGAGGACGATGCCCTCGATGCCGTCCAGGATGCGATGCTGCAATTGGCGCGTGCCTATTCCGATCGTCCGCCGCAGGAGTGGAAGCCACTCTTCTACCGGATTCTCGAGAACCGCATCCGCGACATGCAGCGCCGGCGCACGGTGCGCGGCCGCGTGATGGCCTGGCTCCCGCTGCGCAACGACGAGGACGACGACGACTACGACCCGGTGGCGCAGGCGCCGAGTCCCGAGCCCCAGCCGGTGCGCCGGCTCGAGATCGACGAGGCGGTCGGAGCGCTCGAGCAGGCGCTGCAGCAGCTCCCGCCCCGGCAGCAGCAGGCGTTCCTGCTGCGCGCGCTCGAGGGCCTGGACGTCGCGGCGACGGCGCGGGCGATGGGCTGCTCGGAAGGCAGCGTCAAGACACATTACTTTCGCGCGGTGCAGGCACTGCGCGCGCAACTCGGAGAGCTTTGCTTATGAGCGCGGTGAATGAGTCGGCCACGGAGTTCGAACGCAACGCGCGCCGCGTGCTCGAGGAGAGCGTGCGGCGCATCGACGCGCGTACGCGCTCGCGCCTCAACCAGGCGCGCCACGCGGCGCTCGAGGCGGCCGCCACGCGCCGTCGCGGCCGGTTCGGCCGCTTCATATTGATGCCGGCCGCCGGCGCGGTGGCCGCCGCGGTGCTGGTGGCGGTGGTGCTATGGCAGCGCCAGCCCGTGGGCACGCCGCCGCTGGGACCGGAAGCGCAGCGCACCGCGGTCGAGGACATGGATTTGCTGACAGACAGAGACTCGATTGACCTGATGGAGGGATGGGACGGCTCGTTCTACGAATGGGCCGCCGCGCAGTCCGATGCCGGTACCGAGAGCAACAGCTGATGTGGCGGGCGCGCCCCGCCGCGACCGCGGTGCTGAGCGCGCTCGCGCTCGGCAGCGCCATCGGCCGCACGGACGATGCCGGCAAGGCGCCGCCGCCGCCGCCCGGTGCCGGCTTTCTCGAATTTCTCGGCGGCGTCGACCGCCTCGCGGAAGTGAATCCCAACTACCTCACCCAACCCAACCCGGTGAAGGCCGCAAAACCCGCGGCCAGCGGCGGCACGCCGCCGGCTCCGCATCCGCCGCCTGCTCCGGCGGCGAGCCCACCCGGAGATAAGAACAATGGGTAGCCCGACACCAACCCACCCTCGCGCACCGCTGCGCCGGGCACTGCTCGCCCTCGCCCTGGTGCTCGCCGCCGCGCGCGTGTTCGCGCAGGAGCCCCCAGCGGCACCGGCCGCCGCGCCGGCTGCGGCCCCGGCCGCCCCGGTGGCGTGGTCGAGCCTGACGCCCGGGCAGCAGAAACTCTTAGGCCCCGTCGGCAATCACTGGAACAGTCTGCCGCCGGAGCGGCAGCAGGCACTCGCCCACGGCAGCGAGCGCTGGCTGTCGATGTCGCCCGACCAGCGCGATCAGGCGCGCGATCGCTTCTCGCGCTGGCAGTCGCTGCCGCAGGAGCAGCGCCAGTCGCTGCGCCAGCGCTGGCAGCGCTTCCAGGCGCTGCCGCCCAACGAGCAGGCGGCCGTGCGTCAGAACTTCCACCGCTACCAGCAGCTGCCGCCCGCGCGGCGCCAGATGCTGCGCCAGCAGTGGCGCAACGCCACTCCGGAGCAGCGCCAGCAGATGCTCGAGCGTGCCCGGCAGCAGCGCGAGAAGCGCATCGAGCGCATCGAGCGTGGCGGCGGGGCGCACCCGTCGCCTAAGCGACCCTAGTTGATTGGAAAAGATCGGCGGCAGCCGGCGATTTTTTCAGACATCAGCTTCGTTGCCGGGCGCCCAAGGCGCCACTTTGGCGCCCTGCGCTTCAGGGCAGCTGTTCTACCGGCTCCTGGACTTCGCATCCCTCACCGGTATCGGGATGTTGCACACGTCGATGTGGCCCGCGGGCACCTTGAACCATGCTTCGTGACGGTTGCGGCGCGCCTCGACGTAGGCGGCGAAGGTCGGCGTGTCGGTGCGCAGCTCCTCGAGCGCGGTGCGCTCGCCCTCGGGCAGATCCGCCGCGAGGCGCAGCGAGCGGATCGGCAGGCCACTCTCGTTGGCCTGGTAGAAGCCCAGGTCGCCGTGGCCGCGCGGCAGCACCGAGAGCAGCTCCATGCCGCGCACCACGCGCCCGAGCAGCGTCACGTTGCGATCGAGATGGCGCGGCGCCTGGCCGTTCACCACGTAGAGCTCGGTGCCACCGCCGGTATCGACGTCGTTATCGCGCCCGGCGCCGAGCATGCCGTAGCAATGCACCAGCCAGGCGCGGCCGGCCTGCGGATCCGCGGCGACGGGAAAGCCGTCGAGAAAGCCGACCACTGGGGCGTAGCTGTCGGGATCGGTGAGGCGCGTGATGGTGAGGCCGCGCAGCGGCCGCTCGAACTCGGCGGGGAGGGTGCGCTGGGCCTTCTGGATCGGCTTCTTGCCCTCGGCGTCGCCCCACTGCACCACGTAGTTGTCCTGTGAGCGCATGAAGGCGAGGCCGTCGAAGTAGCCCTCGCGCGCGAGCGCGGTGACGTTGGCGACGTGGTTGGGGGCGAATACCGGCGCCATCTCGATGATCACGCGCCCGCCGGGCAGATCGAGATACAGCGTGTACTGCGGATCGATCGGCCGCCAGTCGGAGGCCGTCGAGGCATCGAGCACCTCGCGGGTGGTGAGCGCCCTGGGCGCCGCTGCGGCGGCGGGTGCCGCCGCGTGCGCGGCCGCGCCGAGTGCCAGTGCCGCGGCGGCGAGCGCGAGTATCGATCGAGGATGCGGGTTCATGAGATGCCCTCGTTCACTTGAGCCGTGTAAAGCCGTCGGCGCTCCAGTCCTCGCTCCCCACCCCGTGGTGCACGATGAACAGGCCCTCCGGGTCGTAGCGCTTCTTGATGGCCCGCAGCCGCGGGTAGTGCGCGCCGAAGTAGTCCTGCTGCCAGCGCTCGTTGAAGAAGTTGCTCTCGGAGAGATAGGAGCCGGCGACCGGTGCGACCGCGCGCAGCTCCGCGGTCGCCGCATCGATCGCGCGCGCATCGCGGCGCGCGGCCTCGAGGTCCATCGGCGGGCGCGACTCGCCGGGGTAGGAGGGCCGCTCGCCGCCGGCGATGATCGCGAGCGCGAAGGCCTCGGTGACGCCGGGGTTCATGGCGGTGTCGAGCGAGGCCTCGATCGCCGCGGGTGCGGCGAAGGCGAGCCCCTTGTTGAAGTGCAGCCCCACCTTCTGGTGGCGCGAGGCGGCGTAGAGCGCCTGCGCGAGGCGCGGCTGCGCAGCCTTCTCGAGGAGCGCCGCCGGCAGCCATACCGAGTCGTAGCCGTGGAGGAAGGCGCCGACCTGGTCCTGATCGCCCCGCCAGTAGCCATGATCGGGCGAGGCCCCGGGCCGCGGGTCCGCAATCATGCTGGGGTTGCCCCGGATCTCCCACCAGTTTTGCGCCTGGTGGCCGCTCGCGCCGAGCTCATCCGTAATCTTGTAGTCGGAGGACGCCTTCACCCAGTCGAAGAACGGCTGCCATACGGCGAGTGCCTCCTCGCGCGACAGGCCCTGCTGCACCATGGAGAGCTCGAGCGTGTTGTCTTCCTGCACACCGATCTGTTCGCCCCAGTGAGGGTTGGCGAGCCGCTCGGCGTAGAACGCCACGAAGCGCGCGAGCAGGCTGCGGAAGGCGCCGTCATTGGCCGCCCGGATCTTGCCCCAGGCGGCGCCGAAGTATTGCGGCAGCTCGTGCGTGCGCACCGTCAGGCGCGTGATCACGCCGAACGTGCCACCGCCGCCGCCCTTGAGCGCCCAGAACAGATCCGGCTCCCGACAGGCGTTGACGATGCGGACCTGGCCGTCGGCGGTGACCACCTCCGCCTCGATGAGACCGGCGGCCGCGCTGCCGAAGCCCTTGGAGAAGCTGCCGAAGCCGCCCGACTGCACGAGTCCCGCGACGCCGACGTCGGCGCAGCCGCCGCCCTGCACGTAGCGTCCCGCGCGCGTCGTCACCGCGCTGTAGGCATCGATCCACATGCAGCCGGCGCCGAGTGAGACGGCGGGCGTCGGTGCCATCTTGCCCGCGCAGCCGGCGCCGACGAAGTCATCGTGCAGGCGCACCTCGTTCAGAGCGCGCATCCAGATGAGGAGCGAGTCCGGCGCATTGGAGGTGCCGAGGTAGCTGTGGGCGGCGCCCTTCACCACCACGCGCAGGTTGTGGGTGCGCGCGAAGTTCACCGCGTGTGCGACGTCCGCCGCGTTGCGGGCCTTGACGGCATAGACGCTCGCCGCGGGCGTCCAGGCGTCGAGCCACCCGGAGATCTGGGTGCCGGCGGGCTGATCGCCGAGGTAGAAGGGGTTGCGCAGATTCTTCGCGACGTCCGCGCAGGCGGCACTCGCCGCATCGGCGACGCACGGGGCGAAGAGCGCGTGTGGCTCGAGGAGATTGCCGCCGACGGCGGCCCGGAGCTCATCCCACTGCGCCGCCGATGGCCAGTAGCGGTCGCCGGGACGCACGCGTGCGAACGGCGACATGACGCGTGCCGCGAGCCGCGCCGGCAATGTCAGGGCGAGCGGCAAAGCCGCGCCGAGCTTCAAGAGGGTTCTGCGCTGCATGGCGAGAGCTCTCCTCGTGCAGCGCGCCCGTGGCGGCTGCGCCTGTCAATCCGCCGTCAGCGGTTCAGCCGACCGCCTTGATCGCCGCGATGAGCTCGGCGCCGGCTTTCTGCGCGTCGCCGTACAGCATGCGGGTGTTGTCGAGATAGAACAGCGCGTTCTCGATCCCCGAGAAGCCGGCGCCCTTGCCGCGCTTGATGACGATGACGTTCTTCGCCTTGTCGGCGTTCAGGATCGGCATGCCGTAGATCGGGCTGCCCTTGTCGGTGCGCGCCACCGGGTTCACCACGTCGTTGGCGCCGATGATGAGCGCGACGTCGGCGGTCTCGAACTCGGCGTTGATCTCGTCCAGGTCGGAGATCAGATCGTAGGGGACGCCGGCTTCGGCCAGCAGCACGTTCATGTGGCCGGGCATGCGTCCGGCGACCGGGTGGATGGCGAAGCGCACGTTGACGCCGCGGTCGATGAGCAGCTGGCACAGCTCCCAGATCTTGTGCTGTGCCTGGGCGACCGCCATGCCGTAGCCGGGCACCACGATCACCTTGGAGGCGAACGCCATCATCACGCCGACGTCGGACGCCTCGATGGGCTTCAAGCTCCCGGTCACCGTCCCGGTCGCCTCGCCCCCGGTATCGCCGAAGCCCGAGAACAGTACGTTGCCGAGCGAGCGGTTCATGGCCCGCGCCATGAGCTGCGTGAGCAGCGTGCCGGCCGAGCCCACCACGGTGCCGGCGATGATCATCGCGGCGTTGTCGAGCACGAAGCCCTCGAGGCCGACCGCGAGCCCGGTGAGCGCGTTGTAGAGGGAGATGACCACCGGCATGTCGGCGCCGCCGATCGGCAGCGTCATGGTCACGCCGAGCACCAGCGCCAGCACGAAGAAGCCGGTGACCACTGCGGGACCGGCGTTGAAGTGGGCGGCGACCATGCCGCCGAGCACCAGTGCCGCCGCCAGCAACAGCAGATTCAGGACCTGCTGCCCGGCGAAGCGGATGCTGCCGGTGATGAGCCCCTGGAGCTTGCCGAAGGCAATCAGCGCTGCCGGAGAAGGACACCGCGCCGATGATGCCGCCGAGCACCGCCAGCGCCCCGGTGACGTAGCCCGCCGCGCCGCCGCGGTAGAGCTCGACCGCGGCGATGGCCGCCGCCGCGCCGCCGCCCATGCCGTTGTAGAGCGCGATCATCTGCGGCATGTCGGTCATGGCGACGCGTTTGCCGCTCACACCAGGCGAGCCCCGCCCCGAGGAAGATCGCCGGCAGGATCAATCCGTAGTTGGACATCCCCGGATAGAGGAAGGTGACGAGCGTCGCGACGCACCATGCCCGCTCCGGCCCACAGGATGCCGCTGCGCGCGGTGACCGGCGAGCTCATGCGCTTGAGACCGATGATGAACAGGACCGCGGTGACGCAGATAGCTCGCCTGGATCGCGAGTCGCCGCGGACAGCCAGGCCGGCATCAGTGCGTCCCCTTCTTGGCGCGCGCGCCGCTCGACTTGAACATCTCGAGCATGCGCTCGGTGACGACGTAGCCGCCGACGGCGTTGCCCGCCGCCGAGCAGCACGCCGATGAAGCCGATGGTCTTCTCGAGCGGGGTGCCGGCGCTGCCGAGCGCCACCATCGCGCCGACCAGCACGATGCCGTGCACGAAGTTCGAGCCCGACATCAGCGGCGTGTGCAGGATCACCGGCACCCGCGCGATGACCTCGTAGCCGGTGAAGGCCGCGAGCATGAAGATGTAGAGTGCGACCATTCCGGTCATGTCAGCCCTCCAGCGCCTTGGCGCGTCGGCTCATGTGTGATCGCGCCGTCGTGGGTCAGGCACGACTGCGCGAACACCTCGTCGTTCCAGTCGATCGCCAGCTCCCCCTTGTCGAGCGCGGGTTTGAGGAAGTTGAAGAGGTTGCGCGAGTACATCTCGCTGGCGTTGTAGGCGAGCTCGGCCGGCAGATTCACCGGCCCGACGATCGTTACTCCCTGGTGCTCGACCACCTCGCCGGCGCGTGTGAGCTCGCAGTTGCCACCCTGCTCGGCGGCGATGTCGACGATCACCGAGCCCGGGCTCATGCGCTCGACCGCCGCGCGCGACACGATCTTCGGCGCCGGGCGGCCGGGCACGGCGGCGGTGGTGATCGACGGCATCGGCCAGCGCGATGCGCGCATCGAGCGCCTCCTGCTGCTGCGCCTTCTCCTGCGCCGTGAGCTCGCGCGCGTAGCCGCCGGCGCCGTCGGCGCTCACGCCGGTCTCGACGAACTTGGCGCCCAGCGATTTCACCTGCTCACGCGTGGCGCTGCGCACGTCGTAGGCCTCGACCACCGCGCCTAGGCGCCTGGCGGTGGCGATCGCCTGCAGTCCCGCGACGCCCGCGCCGATGATGAGCACCTGCGAGGGGCGGATGGTGCCGGCGGCGGTGGTCAGCATGGGCAGGAATTTCTGCAGGTGGCTGGCGGCGATCAGCACCGCCTTGTAGCCGGCGATGGCCGCCTGCGAGGAGAGCGCGTCCATCGACTGCGCACGCGAGATGCGCGGCACCAGTTCCATCGAAAAGGACGTGAGGCCGCGCTCCTTGAGCGCGCGGACCTCGGCGGCGCGTGCATAGGGCTGCATGAAGCCGATCACGACCGCGCCTGGTTTCAGCTGTGCGATCTGTTCGAGCGTGAGCGGCTGCACCGTGAGCAGCACATCGGCGCGGCTGAGCACCGCGGCCGCGGAGTCGGCCCACTCACACTCTTATAGGCGCCGTCCGGAAAGCGCGCGCGCTCGCCGGCGCCGCGCTCGATGAGCACTTGCGCGCCTTCTTTCGCGAGCTTGTCCGCGACCTCCGGAGTCAGACTGACACGCGTTTCCCGGGGCGCGCTTTCCTTCAGCGCACCGATCTGGACTGGCATTCAGGAGCCCCTTCGCCGAGCCGTGGCCGGTCGGCCACGCGCACTGGAAAATTTCAATTTAATGAAGACCTTGCGATGTTGAATTCTTGCACAAAAGTGCCGTATCTTACAGCCGTTATGCCCGGAATCGATCTCGATCGCGCCGACCACGGCCTCCCCGACGACCTCGCGGTCGTGGCGCGGTCCGCGACGCGCGGGCTCTCCCAGCTCGTGCTGCGCACCGACGTCGCCGGCATGCCGCTCGAGTGGATCGACTACAAGGAAGCCGCCCGACTCTACACCCAGGAGCAGGTCGCCTACACCTGCGGCTCGCTCGCTGTACGAGCTGCTACGGCGGCACCAATGCGCGCACCGGCATGCGCACGGTGCTCGAGGTGAACTCGATCGTTGCCACGATCGGGCACACCGGCAATCCCGGCAACACGCGCCACGACTACGTTCCGCCGCTGAACAACCAGACGCTGTTCCGGCGCGATGCGCTACCTGTGCATGTACTGCGGCGCAGCGCTTCCCGTCGCGCGACCTGTCGCGCGATCACATCCGGCCCTTCAGCCAGGGCGGCGTCGACGTCTGGACCAACGTGGTGACGGCCTGCCGCCGCTGCAACAACCAGAAGGCCTCGCGCACGCCGGAGCAGGCGCAGCATGCAGCTGATCGCCGTGCCGTTCACGCCGACCTACGCCGAGTACATTTTCCTCAAGGGCCGGCGCGTGCTCGCCGACCAGATGGAGTACCTGCTGGCGCATTTCCCGCGCACCAGCCCGCTGCACGCCCGCATCCGCGCCTACTGGTTTAATGCTCGCATGGGACATCCTGTCACCATGCTCGCGGCGGCGCGCCAAGAGCGCGGTCTCGGCGCGCCGCTCGCCGCCTGCGGCGGCGGGCACATCCCTGTGCCTGACCAGCGAGTGCACCTGTTAAGCTCCGCGGCGTGATCTTCCTCGTCGACGCTTCGGTCTATGTCTTCCGCGCCTACTACTCGATGCCGCCCGACATGCGCGACGGCGACGGCAATCCGACGCATGCGGTGTACGGCTTCGCGCGCTTTCTCGGCGACCTGATCGAGCGGGTGCGTCCCGCTTACATGGCGGTCGCCTTCGACCAGCGCTCGAAGGAGCTCGTTACCGCAACGGCGCCTGTTCCCGGCCTACAAGGCCAATCGCGAGCCGCGCCACCCGAGGATCTGATGCAGCAGTTCGAGCCGCTGCCGCGAGTTGTGCCGGCATCTGGGTCTGGCCGAGTTCGACTAGCCCGAGTATCGAGGCCGACGACATCATCGGCACGCTCGCGGCGACGCATGCGCGCCGCCGGCCTGCGCGCCACCATCGTCACCCGCGACAAGGACCTGGCGCAGCTGATCGCGCCACGGCGACCTGTTACTGGGATTACGGCGCGACGCGGCCAGTTCGGCTATCAGCGAGATCGAGCGCGCACTTCGGCGTGTCGCCCGGAGCGCTATCGCCGACTACCTGGCGCTCACCGGGGATGCAGTCGACAACATCCCGGGTGTGCCCGGCGTTGGGCACCGAAGACCGCGACCGCGCTCATGAAGGCGTTCGCCTCGCTCGACGATCTGTACGAGGACCTCGACGGCGTCGCGAGCCTGCCGCTGCGCGGCGCCGCGTACGCTCGGTGCACGGCTCGCCGCAGCATCGCGAAGCGGCGTTCCTCGCGCGGCGGCTGACGCGCATCCGCTGCGACCTGCCGCTCGGAGTCGGCGCGGCCGGGCTCGCGCGCCGCAAGCCCGACCTCCCGGGACTCGGGCGCCTGTACGACGTGCTCGGCTTCGGACCCTTCCTGCGGCAGCAGGGCGCGCGCCTTGCGCAGCTGCCGGCCGCCTGAGGCAGCTCTCCTGCGGCTTCTGCGTGTCCGGTGCGCGCGCTGGCGCCGCGCGGCCGCTCGCGGAGCTCCACGGTTAGAGGCTATGCTGCGCACCCGGCTGGTGCCGGGGCACTTCAGTCCTGAGGGGTAGTTATGGCGGCCGGGACGACGGACAAGAACATCGAGTCGGCACTCATCGAGAAGCGTAGCTTCCCGCCCGCACCCGAGTTCACCGCGCGCGCGCGCATCAAACCGCCACGACCTCGCAGAGTCTGCGCAAACGCGCCGCCGACGATCATGTAGGATTCTGGGCGGATCTGGCCTCGCAGGAGCTGCAGCTGGCACCAGCCGTTCACGCGTCACGCTCGATGAGACGCGCGCACCCAACTACCGCTGGTTCACCGACGGCCAGCTGAATGTCTCGTGGAACTGCCTGGACGTGCACCTGGACGAGCGCGGCGACAAGACCGCGATCATCTTCGAGGGCGAGCCGGGCGACGTGCGGCGCCTCACCTACCGCGAGCTGCATGCCGAGGTCTGCCGCTTCGCCAATGCGCTGCAAGGCGCTCGGGCATCGCCAAGCGGCGACCGCGTCGTCATCTACATGCCGATGGTGCCGGAGGCCGTCATCGCCATGCACGCCTGCGCGCGCATCGGCGCGATCCATTCGGTGGTGTTCGGCGGCTTCTCGGCGCCGTCGCTGCGCGACCGCATCGAGGACGCCGGCGCGCAGCTCGTCATCACCGCCGATGGCGGCTGGCGCGGCGGCCAGGCTCGTCGAGCTCAAGGCAGCGACCGACAAGGCGCTCGCGGCCGGCTGCCCGAGCATCGAGAAGGTGATCGTGCTGAAGCGCACCGGCAGCCCGGTCGCGATGCAGGCGGGGCGCGACCTGTGGTGGCACGACGCCATCGACGGGCAGCCGCCGTCACTGCGAGCCCGAATGGGTCGACGCCGAGCATCCGCTGTTCCTGCTCTACACCTCCGGCTCCACCGGCAAGCCCAAGGGCATCCAGCACTCCAGCGCCGGCTACCTGCTCGGCGCCAAGCTCACCACCCAGTGGGTGTTCGATCTGCGCGACGACGACGTGTTCTGGTGCACGGCCGATGTGGGCTGGGTCACCGGCCACAGCTACGTGGCCTACGGACCGCTCGCCGCCGGCGCCACCATCGTGCATGTACGAAGGCGCACCGACGTTCCCGGACGCCGGTCGCTTCTGGAAGATCTGCCAGGCGCACGGGGTGACGATCTTCTACACCGCGCCCACCGCGATCCGCGCGCTGATGAAGCTCGGCGACGAGATCCCGGCGAAGTACGACCTGTCGAAGCTGCGCCTGCTCGGCAGCGTCGGCGAGCCGATCAATCCGGAAGCCTGGATGTGGTATCACCGCGTGATCGGCAAGGGCCGCTGCCCGATCGTCGATACCTGGTGGCAGACCGAGACCGGCGCCATCATGATCTCGCCGCTGCCCGGCGTCACCGCCACCAAGCCGGGCTCCTGCACGCAGCCGCTGCCCGGGCATCGATGCCGACATCGTCGACGACCACGGCGACGCGGTGACGCGATCCCGACGCCGGCGGCTATCTCGTGATCCGCAAGCCCTGGCCGTCGATGCTGCGCACCATCTGGGGCGACAACGACGCGCTACCTCGAGCACCTACTGGGAGAAGTTCCAGAACCGCTACTACGTGGCCGGCGACAGCGCGCATCGCGACAAGGACGGCTACTTCTGGATCATGGGCCGCATCGACGACGTGCTGAAGGTGTCGCGGGCACCGCCTCGGCACGATGGAGATCGAGTCGGCGCTGGTGGCGCATCCGCGCGTGGCCGAGGCCGCGGTGGTCGGCAGGCCGCACGACATCAAGGGCGAGTCGGTGTTCGCCTTCGTGGTGCTGCGCGGCGCGCGTCCGACCGGCGACACCAGCGCGCTCGCCCGGGAGCTGCGCGACTGGGTGGGCGAGCAGCTCGGCGCCATCGCCAAGCCCGACGACATCCGCTTCGCCGACAACCTGCCGAAGACGCGCTCCGGCAAGATCATGCGCCGGCTGCTGCGCGCCATCGCGCGCGGCGAGGAGATCACGCAGGACATCTCGACGCTGGAGAATCCGGCGATCGTCGAGCAGCTGCGCGGCGGCGGCACCGCTGCCAAGGCGCCGGTCGCGGCGACCGCCAGGCGCGCCGCGGCCAAAGCGAAAGCGGCCGCGCAAGCCAAACCGCGCAAGCCCGCGCAAGCCAAAGGGCGTAAGCCCGTCAAGGCTCGCGGCGCGAAGCGCCCGCAGGCGCCCAAACGCAAGCCCGCGCAACGCAAGGCCGCCAGGACCCGCACGGCGCCGCAGCGCAAGGCCACGAAAGCGCGCCAAGCACCGCGCCGCGCGGCGCCGCGGCGCAAACGCTAGCGAGCCACTCCGCCCACGCCCACGCCCGCGGTCGCATCGAGCCCGAGCACGACGAGGCGCTGCTCGAGCCGCTCGCCGGCCGTCGCCGGGCGCTCGAGCCCCATACGCGCAAGCGCCGTCGCGTGGCGCGCGGCCGGACGGCCGCCGATCAGCGCGGCCGCGGCGGTGGCGAGCTTTCCCCAGGTACCGGTGCTGCGCGCATCGAGATAGCGCAGCGCGCCCGCGAGCGCCAGCTCGTCGGCGGTAAGATCGGTGCCGAATGGATACTCGCTGAAGAACCCCTGCTCGCGATGCGCCGCGAAGGCGCGCGCGAGGCGCGCCGGCGTGTTGTCGCGGCAGGCGTCCGGGATGCGGTAGTCGGGGCGGATCTTGCCGGCGGCGCGAGCCTGCCCGAGCAGCTGCTCCTGGAAGCGCGAGTCGGCGATCCCGAGCAGCGCCATGATGATCTCCTCGTCGGTGCACCCGCGCAGGTCCGCGATGCCGTACTCGGAGATCACGATGTCGCGCAGGTGCCGCGGGATGGTCTCGTGGCCGTAGCGCCAGACGATGTTGGAAGTAGTGTGGCCGTGGCGGGTGCGCGTGGCGCGCACGCACAGGATCGAGCGCCCGCCGGGGAGCGCGTGCGCCATGGCGACGAAGTTGTACTGGCCGCCGACGCCCGAGACCACCTGACCGCTCTCGAGCGCATCCGACACCGCGGCTCCGAGCAGCGTCACCATCATGGTGGTGTTGACGAAGCGCGCGTCACGCCGCTGCAGCATGCGCAGCTCCTGATCGGGGCCGTAGAGCTGATTGACCCAGGCGACGCCGCGCATGCCGAGCTGTGCGCGGTCGCTCTCGGGCAGATCGCGCAGCGCCGCGTAGAAGCCGCGCGGCCCGAGGAAGAAGCCGGCGTGCAGCACCTGGCCGCGCTTGAGCTCGCGCCCGAGGCACTCGCGCGAGAGCGCCGCACGGCTCGGCGCATCCGCGAGGTCGGCCCGGATCCAGTCCCCGCCGCGCGCGCGCAGGCGGCCGTCGGCGAATTCGACGTCTTCGCGGAACACGCCGTGAAATTTGAGCTCGGCGAACTCGGCGGCGCTCAAGTGCGGGCCGACACCGGCCGTGACGAGCTGTGCGAGGATCCTCGCATCGAAGCGTTCGGTGATCGCGCCCGCCGCCAGCAGCCGCTCGAGCGCGAGGGAGTCGTAGACGCGCCGCCGCAGGATCCCGGCGCGGTACAGCTCGAGCAGCTGGGCGACGAACATCTCGCTCGATGCGAACAGGCCCCGGGCGAAGGGCTCGCGGCCGCCGTCGGCGCGCACCACAGCCTCGGCCGCGCGCGTGCCGAGCGCGCCCAGGGCGTTTCCCCAGGCGGCGTTCTGCTGATGGCGCAGCAGCAGCGCGTAGGCGAGGGAGTCGCCGAGCTCTCCGATGCCGATCTGCAGCGTGCCGCCGTCGCGCACCAGGGCGCTCGCGTGCACGCCGATCGCGTGCTCGACGTCGCCGATCGGCGCGTTGGGCGGGCCGAAGAGGTCGAAGTCATAGCGCGCATCGTCGATGAGAAAGTCGAAGCGCCCGGGCTCGATCTGCGCGTGCCCGGTCATGAACGGCATCTGCGCGTGCACCTCGCCGACCACCACGACCTCGTGTCCGCCGCGGCGCCGCGCCTCGAGCTGCGGCAGGAGGTCCACGATCACGTCGGCGTTGGAGCCGAAGCTGAGCGCGGTCGCACCGTTCACCGTACGCCGCGCCACGAGCTGCGCCACCACGTTGACGCCACGCGCCAGCACCTCGCGTGCCACGTGCGTGTAGTTGGCGGACAGGTAGTTGCGCTGCGCGTGGGGTGAGTTGAGGAAGGCGCCGGGGGTGAGGAAGAACTCGATCACGCGCACGTTGGGCGGCAGGCGGTCGGCGAGCAGGGCGCGCGCGTACTCGGGCTCGACGTAGCTGCCGAAGACGCGCGTCACCAGGGGCCCGAGCAGGCGCGCCTCGAGCGGCGCGCGCGCCACCGGCTTCAGCAGCGACAGCGCCGTGATGATCGTCAGGTCGATGCCGGGATCGCGCAGCGCGCGGCGGTAGAGCTCGTTGGCGAAGGGGTTCGGCTTGCCGATGCCGAGCGGCAGGGCCAGCACCACGCGCGGCCCCACGCGGCGCAGCACCGCGTCGACGCAGTGGCCGACGTCGTTGAATATTTCAGGCATGCAGCTTGTGGCATGCTCCCCGAAGCAACTGTCGCGCGTCAACCGCGCGGCCGCCCACTCCGAGGAGACTCATCATGGCATCGCATGAGCCCGCGCTCGAACCGCGCAGCGTCGCGCCCGTCAGCCGCACCGGATATCCGCAACCCTACCGCTCGCGGGTGCTGCCGCGGGAGAAGCGCGGCCTCGGCGATGCCTTCGGCCTCACGCGCATCGGCATCAATCAGTCGACGCTGCTGCCCGGCAAGGAGTCCTCGATGCGGCACTGGCATACCCACGAGGACGAGTTCGTGTACGTGCTCGAGGGCGAGGTGGTGTTGCGCAGCGGGGCGGGCGAGCAACGCCTCACGGCCGGCATGTGCGCCGGCTTCGCCGCCGGCGTCGAGGACGGGCATCAGCTCGTCAACCGCAGCGACCGGCCGGCGGTGTACCTGGAGATCAGCAACCGCGACGCCGAGGACAGCGCGCTCTATACCGACCCCGACGTCGATCTCATGTGGAGCCCGCCGCACGCCCGCGGCCGCTTCACGCGCCGCGACGGGACGCCGCTGTGAGGCGCGGGCTGCTGTGAGGCGGAGCTAGGGGGACGCGCGCGTGAGGCGCAGCGAAAAGGACACGGTGACCTCGTTCCCGGCCTGGTCCGTCGCCTTCCATTCGCCCTGGCCGACGCCGTAGTCGAGCCGGCGTACGACGGTCTTGCCGGCCATGTAGCCGACCGCAGCGCCGCCCTCGGTGGCTTCGCGGAAGGTGAACGGCACACTGGCCGGGCGCGTCACGCCGCGGATGGTGAGGTTGCCGGCGGCCTCGAAGCCGGCGGCCGTCCTCGCGATCTGCGTGGCGCTGAAGCGCGCCTGCGGGAATTTCTTCACCGCGAACAGCTCATCGCTCTTGAGGATGTCGTCGCGGTCCTTGTCGCCGGTGTCGAGCGCGGCGACTTCCACCAGCACATCGAGCCGCCCGCCGGCCGGATCCGCGCCCGGGAAATCGAGCGCGACCGCGAAACGCGGGAAGCGTCCGGAGTTGCGCGCGCCGGCCTGGAGGAAGGTGAACTGCAGCGAGCTCCTGGCGGCATCGAGCGTGTAGTGGCGGCCGGCGGCCGCGGCCGCTGCGGGTGGGACCGCGGGCGGCGCGGCCGCGAAAGCCGCGCCGGCGAGCAGCGCCGCGGCGAGTGCCGGGCTGGACGACGAGTAGCGCATGATTCGGTTCCTTAACCTCTCAGCCGCTGGTCAATGTCGGGTGAAGGGCAACATACGGCGCAGCACGTCGTCCTTGTGCACGAAGTGATGCTTGAGCGCGCCGGCGACGTGCAGCGCAACGACGGCGAACAGAAACCAGGCGAGCGTCTGGTGGGTTATCAGCAGGGCCTCGTAGAGCGGGCGGCTCTTGGGCACGAGGTCGGGCAGCGTGAAGAACCCGAACCAGCTCACCGGGAACCCACGCGCCGAGGACATCGTCCAGCCGGTGAGCGGCATCGCAAACAGCAGCACGTACAGGGCGAGATGGGTGAGGCGTGCGAGCGTGCGCTCGTAGGGCTTGAGATTTGCGGGCAGCGCGGGATGCTCGTCCGCGGCGCGCCAGGCGAGTCGCAGGATCACCAGCGCGAGGATGGTGATGCCGACCGACTTGTGGCGCGCGAGGAGCGTGAGCTTGCGCATCCCGGCGGGCAGGTCGTCGGCCATTTCGGCGAGCGTCACCTGGATGACGAGGAGTACTACGATGACCCAGTGAAACGTCTGGGCGAGCGCGCCCCAGCGCTGGGTCGTGTTACGGAGAGCCATGGAGCTTAAGCTTAAAGCGATGAGCCGCAGTTGCAAGGTCCGGGCGCTGACGGCGCTGTTCCTCGCCGGCGCGCTCGCCGGGTGCCCGACGCGCCCACCACCGCCGCCCGCCGCGGTGCGCGGCGCGCCCCCGGCGCAGCCGGCCGCGCCGCACGTGGGTCAGCCCTACGACGTCGCCGCCGCGGAATCGCTGCTCACCGTGCTGGTATATCGAGCCGGGGCGCTCGCCGCCGCCGGCCACAACCACGTCATCGCCTCGCACACCCTCAGCGGGACGATTTACGTGCCGGACGACGTGCGCCAGGCGAGCTTCGAGGTACGGGTCGCGGTCGATGCGCTCACCGTGGATGAGCCCGGGTTGCGCGCCCAGCAGCCGGGCGTCGACTTCCCGCCCGACGTGTCCGAGTCGGCGCGTGAAGGCACGCGGCGCAACATGCTCGGGCCCGCGCTCCTCGATGCCGCGGACCATCCCGAGATCGTGCTGCGGGCGCTTGACCTCGCGCCCGACCCGGCGGGCACGCCCGGGTCGATGACCGCGCACCTCGAGGCCGAGCTGCGCGGCGTGCGCCACCCCGTCACCGTGCCGGTGCGCTACGCGCTCGCCGGCGACACGCTGACCGTCACGGGCGCGGCGCCCCTCAGGCAGAGCGAGCTCGGGCTGACGCCGTTCACCGCGCTGATGGGCGCGCTCGCCGTGCAGGACGAGATGCGCATCAGTTTTCGCATCGTGGCGCACGCGGCGCCGCGTTGATGCTACTGCTCGCCCTCGAGCAGCAGCAGACAGGTGCCCTCGGGGCTCGTGAGGAGCGCGTTGGCGTCACGCGCAATGCCCCGCGGCAGCGCCTCCTGCGTCACCCCGAGCGAACGCAGCCGCGCGATGCGCTCGCGCATGTCGGGGGCGCGGAACACGACGAGCGGCGCGTCGCTGGTGCGCGGGCGGTGAAAGGCGAGATCGACGGCGTCGCTCGTGAGCGGCAGATGCACATGGGGGGCCTCGGTCTCGCCGGTGGCGACGAAGCCGAGCGGCTCCCAGAAAGCCTGCGCGCGAGCGAAGTCGCCCGCCGGCAGGGAGACTTCCGCGAAATCGCCGCACAGCGACACCTCGCCCACACCGCGCACGGCGGGTGAGAAAGTGCGCGCTTCGAGCACCCGCACCGCCTCGCCGTGTGGCCCCTCGAAGCCGATCTCGTTGAACACCTCCTCACCCACGCGGCACAGCGTGAGCTCGATCCCGAGCGCGGCGAACTCATCGAGGCAGGCGGCGATCCCGGGGCGCACGAAGGTGAGGATCGGGGAGGGCGCGGCGCGCGCGTGCAGACCGAGGTATAGCCGCCCGTCGGTCAGCACGCCGTAGGGATGCGAGTAGGTGTCGGCGGTCGCGGTCTGGGTGAACCCGAGGCGCTCGTAGAATTCGATCGAGGCGCGGATGTCGCCGGTAGCGAGGCTCAGCTCGTGAAAGCGCCCCGGCGGTGGCAGCGGCCCGCGCGCCATCAGGCGGAGGTGCCGCGCGCGGCGCTCGGGGCCCGCCCGTGCTCGAGATGCGTCCACCCCTGGCAGTGCTCGACGACGAGCTCGGCGAGGCACTGCGCGTGGCTCACGCGCGCGTTCAGCGCCGGCACGTAGTCGAAGCGCTCGCCGCCCGCGCGCAGGAAGGCGTCGCGGTTCTCGATGGCGATCTCCTCGAGCGTCTCGAGGCAGTCGACCGCGAAGCCCGGGCACACGACCGTCACCGTGCGCAGGCCGCGCGCCGGCAGACCCTCGAGCACCGCGCGCGTGTAGGGCTTGAGCCACCCGCTCGGGCCGAAGCGCGACTGGAAGGTCACGCTCCACTCGTTCTCGCGCAGCATCAGCTCGTCCGCCAGCAGACGCGCGGTTTTCTGGCACTTGCAGAAGTACGGATCGCCCTGGCGGAAGTAGCGCTCGGGAATTCCGTGAAACGACATGAGCAGGTGCGCGCTGCGCCCGGCGCGGCTCCAGTGCCCGGTGACGCTCTCGCGCAGCGCCTCGATGTAGCCGGGATGATCGTGGTATTCGGCCACCATGCGCAGCTCCGGCAGCCAGCGCCAGGTGGAGAGCTCCGCGCTCACCTGGTCGTACACCGCCCCGGTGGTCGCGCCGCAGTACTGCGGAAAGAGCGGCACCACCAGGATCCGCTGCGCGCCGCTCGCGCGCAGCCGGCCGAGCGCCTCGCGCACCGATGGCGGGCTGTAGAGCATGCCGAGCTCCACCGACAGCGGCGCGAGCACCTGTCGCGCCAGCGCGGCGCTCAGCTCCTTGCGCAGCTGCTCGGAGAGATCGCGCAGCGGGGAGCCCGCCTCGGTCCAGATGCGGCGGTACCTGGGTGCGATGCGCGCGGGGCGCAGCGGCAGGATCACGCCATAGAGCAGCGGCAGCCACAGGAGCCGCGGCAGCTCCACCACGCGCGGATCGGAGAGGAAGCGCCTGAGGAACCGCCGCACGCGCGGCCGCGGTCGGGGCCTCGGGGGTGCCCGAGTTGACCAGCAGGATGCCGATGCGCTCGGCGCCGTCGTGCTGGAAATCGGGCGAGCTCACGTAGCGCATCGGCTCACAGCCCCACGCACAGGTACTTGAGCTCGGTGTAGTCGAGGATGCCGTAGCGCGAGCCTTCGCGGCCGATGCCGGACTCCTTGACGCCGCCGAAAGGGGCGACCTCGGTGGAGATGATGCCGGTGTTGAGGCCCACGATGCCGTACTCGAGCGCCTCGGCGACGCGCCACGAGCGCGACAGATCGCGCGTGTAGAAGTAGGCCGCGAGACCGAACTCGGTGTCGTTCGCCATGCGCACCGCATCCGCCTCGGTCGCGAAGCGGAACAGCGGCGCGACCGGGCCGAAGGTTTCCTCGCGCGCCACCTGCATGCCTGCGGTTACCTCGGTGAGTATGGTGGGCTCGAAGAAGGTGCCGCCGAGCGCGTGGCGCTTGCCGCCGGCGACGACGCGCGCGCCCTTGGCGAGGGCATCCGCGATGTGCTCCTCCACCTTGGCGAGTGCCTTGGCGTCGATCAGCGGCCCCTGGTCGGTCGGACCCTTCAAGCCGTCGCCGACGCGCAGCTGCGCCACCGCGTGGGTGAGCTTGCGGGCGAATTCCTCGTAGACGCGCGTCCTGCACCAGCAGGCGGTTGGCGCACACGCAGGTCTGGCCGGTGTTGCGATACTTGCTGGCGATGGCGCCGGCGACCGCGGCATCGAGGTCCGCGTCCTCGAACACGATGAAGGGCGCGTTGCCGCCGAGCTCGAGCGAGAGCTTCTTCACCGTGCCCGAGCATTGCGCCATGAGCTTCTTGCCGATGGCGGTCGAGCCGGTGAAGCTCAGCTTGCGCACCATGGGGTTGGAAGTCATCTCGCCGCCGATGGCGGCCGCATCGCCCGTGACGACGTTGAGCACGCCCGCCGGGAGTCCCGCGCGCGCCGCCAGCGCCGCGAGCGCGAGCGCCGAGTAGGGCGTCTGGTGCGCCGGCTTCACCACCACGGTGCAGCCGGCGGCGAGCGCCGGACCGACCTTGCGGGTGATCATGGCGGCGGGGAAATTCCACGGCGTGATCGCCGCCACCACGCCGATCGGCTGGCGCAGCACCAGGATGCGCTTGTCGGCCTGGTGGCCGGGTATCACGTCGCCGTAAAGCCGCTTGCCCTCTTCCGCGAACCACTCGAGGAAGGCTGCCGCGTAGGCGATCTCGCCCTTGGACTCGGCGAGGGGCTTGCCCTGCTCGGCGGTCATGAGGGTCGCCAGATCCTCCTGGTTCGCCATCATGAGGTCGTACCAGCGGCGCAGGACAGCGGCGCGCTCGCGCGCGGTCTGCGCGGCCCACGCGGGCAACGCCTGGGCCGCGGCTTCGATGGCGCGCCGCGCTTCCGCCGCACCCATGTCCGGCACCGTGCCGATCGGCTCGCGCGTCGCCGGGTTCATGACCTGGACCGTCGCGCCGCTTGCGGCATCGAGCCACTTGCCGCCGACGAAGGCGCGGGTATGGAGCAGATCGGGATCGCGAAGTTTCATGGCTGTGCTCTCAAGCCGGCTGCGTGCCGGCGATATGGCGCGCGAGGAAATCCAGCGTTCGGGTGCGGGCGAGCGCGGCCGCCTGCGCATCGTAGCTGTCGCGCTGATCGCAGTTGAATCCGTGGCCGGCGCCCTCGTAGACGTAGAGCGGAGCGGCCGGCTGCGCCGCGCGCACGCGCTCGACCTCGGCGAGCGGGATGGCGTGATCGGTGGCGCCGTAGTGGTACATGATGGGGCAGCGCGGCTTCTTTTCCAGCCAATCGCCCACGCGGCCGTAGTAGACCACCGCGGCGGCGAGCGGCAGCTCGCAGGCCGCCAGATACGCCAGGCTCCCGCCCCAGCAGTAGCCGACGACCCCCGTGCGGCCGGAATGCCGGACCACCGCGGCCGCCGCCGCGATGTCCCTGAGCGCGGTCTCGGGGGCGATCTGCTTGCGGTAGCCGGCGCCCTGCTGCTGCTCGACGGGCGTGTAGCCGAGCTCGATGCCGCGGCGCACGCGATCGAAGAGCGCCGGCGCGATGGCGGTGTAGCCGGCGGCGGCAAAGGCGTCGGTGACGGCGCGGATGTGGCCGTTCACGCCGAAAATCTCCTGCAGTACGACCACGGCGCCGCGCGGCCGGGCCGGGGACGCGCTCAGCCACGCCTGAAACTCGTGACCGTCGCGGGCCATGATGGTGGTGAGCTCGCCCATGGGGATCCGAATGGCAACGCCTTCTGGACCGTGGCATTCTAACCTGCCACGCCTCCGGGAGGTGTCATGCTCGTCGGTCAAGCAGCCAGGCGTGTCGCCATCGTCGGTGGCGTGCGCATCCCCTTCGCCCGCTCGTACACGGTCTACGCGACCGCCAGCGACCAGGACATGCTCACGGCCGCGTTTCGCGCCGTGGTCGAGCGCTACAAGCTCCAGGGTGAGCGCCTCGGCGACGTCGCCGCGGGCGCCGTCATCAAGCACTCCAGGGACTTCAACCTGGTGCGCGAGTCGGTGCTGTCGGTGGGCCTCGACCCGCAGACGCCGGGACTCGACCTGCAGCGCGCCTGCGGCACCAGCCTCGAGGCGGCGATCGCCATCGGCAACAAGATCGCGCTCGGGCAGATCGACGCGGGGCTCGCCGGCGGCACTGACTCGATCAGCGACGCGCCGATCGTCTACCCGCGCTCCTACCAGCAGCTGCTGCTGGCGAGCTATCGCGGCAGGAGCGCCTGGCAGCGCATGAAGCCGTTCCTCGGCCTGCGGCCCAGGGACTTCAAACCGGTGCTGCCCGCGGTGGTCGAGCCGCGCACGGGACTGTCGATGGGCCAGAGCTGCGAGCTCATGGCCAAGCGCTGGCAGATCACGCGCGCCGCGCAGGACCAGCTCGCCTACGACAGCCACATGAAGGCGGCGGCCGCCTGGAAAGAGGGCTTTTTCGACGACCTGGTGGTGCCGTACTCAGGTCTCAAGACCGACAACAACGTGCGCGCCGACTCGACGGTCGAGAAGCTCGCGAAGCTCAGGCCCAGCTTCGCCGCCGACGGCACGCTCACCGCCGGCAACTCGACGCCGCTCACCGACGGGGCGAGCGCGGTGCTGCTCGCCACCCCGGAGTGGGCCGCGCAGCGCAAGCTCCCGGTGCTCGGCTACCTCACCTACGGCAAGGTATGGGCGGTCGACTACGTGAGCGGCAAGGAGGGGCTGCTCATGGCACCCGCGTACGCGGTGCCCGCCATGCTGCGCGACGCGCACCTGACGCTGCAGGACTTCGACTACTACGAGATCCATGAGGCCTTCGCCGCGCAGGTGCTCTGTACGCTCAAGGCGTGGGAGACGCCCGAGTACTGCCGCGACGTGCTGGGACGCGCCGGACCGCTCGGCAGCATCGATCGGGCGAAGATGAACGTGAAGGGCGGCAGCGTCGCGCTCGGGCACCCGTTCGCCGCGACCGGCACGCGCATCCTCGCGACGCTCGCCAAGCTCCTCGCCGGCAACGCCGCCGCGAAGCGCGGGCTCATGTCGGTGTGCACCGCGGGCGGCATGGGGGTGACTGCGATCGTCGAGAAACAATGAATCGGGCAACCTTGCGGGCGGCGCTCGCCGCCGCGGCGCTGGCGGTACCGGCCGCCCAGGCCGACTTCAACGGCGCACTCGCCGACTACCGGGCCGGTCATTACGACAGTGCGCGCCGGGCGTTCAGCACCATGGCCGAGCTCGGTGACTGCTCCTCGCAGTTCAACCTCGGCGTCATGGCGTTCCAGGGGCAGGGCGCAGCGAAGGACGTCGGCGCGGCGTTGGGTTGGTTCGAGGCCGCCGCCGCCAACGGATGCCAGGAGCTGGTGGGCTCGCGGGTCACCTCGCTCCAGGGCGCACTGAGCGCGCCGGAGCGCCAGGCCGCCGCCGATCTCCTCGCGCGCTACGGGCACGAAGCGCTGCGTGCGCAGGGTGTGGTCGATCCGGCACTCGACTGCCGCGAGCGCGTTCCGGCGGTGGTGCTGCAGGCCCCCTCGCCCGAATACCCGTCCGCGGGCAAGGGACGCAACGCCCTCGTCATCGGCGAGCTCACCATCGGCGTCGACGGCTACGCGCGCGATCCGCAGATCCTCCTGAGCGTGCCCGACCCGGCGTTCGCAGCCGCCGCCATCGAGGCGTGGATGCACTCGCGCTTCACGCCGGCGACGCACGCCGGCACGCCGGTGGAAGCGCGACAGCAGGTGCGGCTGCTCTTCAGTCTCGCCGGCGCCGAGCCGCTCTGGAGCAGCGCCCCGTACAAGGATGCGCGCGCGTCGGCGCAAGGCGGAGACCCGCAGGCGGGATACCTGGTGGGACTCGCGGCGACCTCCGACTCTTCGCTCGGAATCGGGCCCGCGCGCGGCACGCAGTTGGTCATCGACGCGGCGCGCGACGGCAACCCGCGCGCGCAATACTGGCTCGCACTGCAGCTGCGCTCGGCGCGCCTGTGTCACCCGGAGAGCCGCGGCACCGTCTGGCTCGAGCACGCGGCCGCCGGCGGCGAGGGTGCCGCGCAGCTCGCGCTCGCGACGGACCTGACCGCCGGCACACCGAGCGCGCAGCAGCTCGCGCGGGCGCACGCGCTCCTCGAGAGCGCCGCGGCGTCCGACAGCTACTACGTGCTCAAACACGTCCTGGCATTGCTCGCCGCCTCGCCGCTCGAGCCGCTGCGCGATGCGGCGCGGGCGCAGCAGCTGGCGGCGCGGCTCGCCGCCGGCGACGTGCAGTCCGATCCGCAGCTGTTCGAGGCGCTGGCCGCGGCGGATGCCGCCGGCGGCGATCTGTCGGGCGCCATCGACCGGCAGCAGACCGCGATCCGCAGGGCGCATGACCTCGGCTGGAACACGCACGCGATGGAGCAGCGGCTCGCCACTTACAGGGACCACATGGCGTGGCGCGGGGATCTCTTTGGGGAGTAGCGCCCGGGCGCTCCCCAGGGTCAGGATAGCCGCCATGAGCACCCGCGAGGAATCCGCCACCGCGCGCTTCGCGAGCTTCCGCGAGTTCTATCCTTTCTATCTCAGCGAGCATCGCAACCGCACCTCGCGGCGGCTGCACGTCGCCGGGACGCTGCTGGCGGTGCTGGTGGCAGTCCTCGCGGTCGCCGGGCGGCGCTGGACGCTGCTCGTGGCCGTGCCCCTTGCGGGCTACGGGCTCGCATGGATCGGACACTTCTTCTTCGAGCACAACGCGCCCGCCACCTTGCGCCATCCGTTCTACAGCCTGCGCGGCGACTTGCGTATGGCCTGCGAGGTGCTGCTGGGCCGCATCCACTGGTAGCGGTTCACGGCACACGACCCATGAGCAGCGCGGCCATCGATCGCGTCTTCGAGCGACGCCTGGGAGCTCTGGTCAACAGCGGCGAGCCGCAGATCCTGCAGGGCGGTGCCAAAGGGGTCGAGAAGGAGTCGCTGCGGGTGACGCCGCGTGGCCGGCTCGCGCACACGCCGCACCCGGTGGCGCTCGGCTCGGCGCTCACCAACGAGCACATCACCACCGACTTCTCCGAGTCGCTGATCGAGCTGGTCACGCCGGCCTTCACGCACACCTGGGAGCTGCTGCAGTACCTGCTCGACCTGCACCAGTTCGTGTACCGCCACCTGGGGGATGAGCTCCTCTGGGCGACCAGCATGCCGTGCGCCATCGACGGCGATGGCGACATTCCGCTCGCGCAGTACGGCAGCTCGCACGTCGGCCGCATGAAGACCGTGTACCGCAACGGCCTGGGGCTGCGTTACGGGCGCATGATGCAGGCGATCTCCGGCGTGCACTTCAACTACTCCTTCCCGCTGCCTTTCTGGGAGGCCTACGCGGCATTCACCGGCGCGCGCGAGCAGGGCGCGCCGTTCGTCTCGGCGAGCTACTTCGACCTGCTGCGCAACTATCGCCGGCACGGGTGGTTGGTTTTGTACCTGTTCGGGGTCTCGCCGGTGGTGTGCAAGTCGTTCCTCAAGGGGCGCGATGTGAGCCTGCAGGACTTCGCGCCCGGAACCGCCTACCTGCCCTACGCGACCAGCCTGCGCATGAGCGACGTCGGCTACCGCAACCGCAACCAGGCGGGGCTCACGGTATCGGTGAACGAGCTCGGCGAGTACGTCCGCGACCTGAAGCGCGCCATCACCACGCCGCATCCGCCGTACGAGGCGCTCGGCGTCAAGGTGAACGGCGAGTGGCGCCAGCTGAACGCCAACATCCTGCAGATCGAGAACGAGTACTACAGCTTCATCCGGCCCAAGCGCGTGGCGCGCTCGGGCGAGCGGCCCACCAAGGCGCTGACGCGCGCCGGCGTCGAGTACGTCGAGGTGCGGGCGCTGGACGTCAGCGCCTTCGATCCCGTGGGAGTCAACCAGACCAAGATGCGCTTCCTCGAGGCGTTCCTGGCGCTGTGTCTCATGAAGGAGAGCGCACCGATCGGGATCGACGAGCAGGCCGCGCTCGATGCGAATCACCTCACCGTGGCGCGCGGCGGCCGCGAGCCCGGCCTCGTGCTCTCGCGCGACGGGCGCGGCGTCGGGATGCGGGAATGGGCGCGCGAGCTCCTCGACTCGATGACGGGGCTGTGCGAGATCCTCGATCGCGGCGATGCCACGCGCCCCTACAGCCAGGCGCTCGCGGCGCAGGTTGCCAAGGTCGAGGACGTCTCGCTCACGCCTTCGGCGCGCCTCATGAGCGGGCTCGCCGCCGGCGAGTCGTTCTTCGAGCTGGCGCTGCGCATGTCGGCGACCCACAAGGCCTACTTCCTCGATCTCTATCCGCCCAACGAGGAGCGCCTGAAGGAGTTCCGCGGGGAAGCGCGGGAATCGCTCATCGCGCAGCGGCGCATCGAGGAGAGCGATCGGGGAACGTTCGATGAGTACCTGGCGCGCTATTTCTCCGACTGAAGTAAGCTTGAGCGCGCGTGCCCGAGTAGAACAGGAAAAGGGGTCTCCCGTGCCTAACACGCCGCCGGCTGCCGCGCCGCAGGACAGCTCCGCGATGGCCAGGCTGCAGCTCAAGTTCGCCGCCGGCGAACTGGAGCGGGCGTTCCTGCACAGCTACCGGACGATGGCGCGCCCGTGGATCCGCGTGAGCCTGCTGGTGGCATTGTCCACCGTGCTCGGTTTCACGGTCATCGATCACTGGCTGCTGGTCGGCCCACGGCTCGTGCGCCCCGATGTGTGGCGATTCGGGCTGCAACTGCCGCTGGTCCTCATCATGCTGGTGCTCACCGGTCCGCGTCTCTATCTGCGCTGGTACCAGCCGGCGATCCAGGTGGCGGCGCCACTGTTCGGCGTCGGCACGGTGCTGATGGCGGTCGAGGCGACTCCGGCGCAGGTACCGCTGGTGGCGGCGCGGCTGTTGCTGGCCGCGTTCTACTTCTACTTCATGCTCGGCTTCACCTTCCGCGCGGCTTTGCGCACCAACCTGCTGCTGATGGCCGCCTACACGGCCGCGGCGCTGGTCGGCGCGGTGGCGCCGACGGTCGCGGTCTATTCGCTGTTCGTGCTGTTGTGCGCCAATCTGATCGGCGGCGCGGGCTGCTACGCGCTCGAGTATGCGAACCGGGTCGCGTTCATCGAGCATCGCCGGCTCGCGCAGGTCGCAAGCCACGACGGACTCACCGGGGTGCTCAATCGCGCCGCACTCGAGGAGCAGGCGGCGACTCTCTGGCGGCGGGCCGCCGCCGAGCGCATGCCGGTCTCGCTGCTGCTGATCGACATCGATCACTTCAAAGCCTACAACGACCGTTATGGGCATCAGGCCGGCGATCGCTGCCTGCAGCGCGTCGCTGCGGCGCTCCAGGCCGCGGCGCGCCGCCGCCCGCTCGATCTGGTGGCGCGCTACGGCGGCGAGGAGTTCATCGTCGTGTTCGCCGGCGCCGACCGTTCCGAGGCCGTGAGCGCCGCCGCGGGTCTCAAGCAGGCGGTGGCCGGGCTCGCCATCGCCCACGAAGCCTCGACGACCCAAGCCCACGTGACCGTGAGTATCGGCGTGACGACGCTCGAGCCCGGCGACGTCTACTCCCACGAGCGCGCGGTGCGCCAGGCCGACCTCGCCCTCTACCGCGCCAAGGAAAGCGGCCGTGACGCCTGGGCGTTCCACGGTGAGTTGGACGCGGGCGGCGCACCGGCTGGCGGCGAGCGGCGCGGCGCGCCGGGCGCGGCGCTTACTCCCGGGCGTCAATCTCTCGCCTGAGAGAGCGCGGGACGTGCGCCCGGCGCCGCTCCGTGAGCGCCGTCCCCTTGCGTCGCCGGGCACGACCGCCGATCCTGTCGCCATGAATGCGCTCTCGGTCCGCGGACTCACCAAGACCTACGCGAACGGCGTCCAGGCGCTGAAGGGCATCGACCTCGACGTCGAGCAGGGCGACTTCTTCGCGCTGCTCGGGCCGAACGGCGCCGGCAAGACCACGCTCATCGGCATCATCACCTCGCTGGTCAACAAGAGCGGCGGCGAGGCGCAGCGTGTTCGGCTACGACATCGATCGCGAGCTCGAGGCGGCCAAGTCCTGCATCGGCGTCGTGCCGCAGGAAATCAACTTCAACATGTTCGAGTCGCCGCTCACGATCGTCGTGAACCAGGCGGGTTTCTACGGCATTCCGCGCCCGGTGGCGCGGCGAGCGCGCCGAGAAATACCTCAAGCAGCTGCAGCTGTGGGACAAGCGCAACGGCATGGCGCGCGCGCTGTCGGGCGGCATGAAGCGGCGCCTGATGATCGCGCGCGCGCTGATGCACGAGCCGCGCCTGCTGATCCTCGATGAGCCGACCGCGGGCGTCGACATCGAGATCCGCCGCTCGATGTGGGACTTCCTGCGCGAGATCAACGCGCAGCGGCACGACCATCATCCTCACCACGCACTACCTCGAGGAGGCCGAGACGCTGTGCCGCAACATCGCCATCATCAACGGCGGACGCATCGTCGAGCGCGACCGCATGTGCGAACCTGCTGCGCCGGCTGCACACCGAGACCTTCGTGCTGAACCTGCGCGATCCGCTCGCCGCCGCGCCGGCGCTCGCGGGCTACGCTCACGCGGCTCGTCGACGATCACACGCTCGAGGTCGAGGTCTCCAAGGACGCAGAGCCTGAACGACATCTTCGCGCGCCTGTCGGCGCTCGGGCATCGACGTGCAGTCGATGCGCAACAAGGTGAACCGCCTCGAGGAGATCTTCATGCGCCTGGTCGAAGGACGCGGGGCCGAAGAGCGCGGCGCGGCCTTCGAGCCGGTGACCGCGGCGCCGGCGGCGCCGCAGCCGGCCGGAGCGCGCCGATGAGCAGCGTGACGCTGCCCGCCACGGCGCCGCCCATCCCGCTCGGCGTGGTGCGCTGGATCGGCTTCAAGACCATCGTCATCCGCGAGTACGGCCGCATCATCCGCATCTGGGGCCAGACGCTCGTGCCGTCGGCGGTCATCGGCGACGCTGTACTTCGTGATCTTCGGCAGCCTGATCGGGCGGCGCGTCGGCTCCATGGGCGGCTTCGACTACCTGCAGTACATCGCGCCCGGGCCTGATCATGATGCCGGTGATCACCAACTCCTACGGCAACGTGGTGTCGTCGTTCTTCGGCGCCAAGTTCGGCAAGCACGTCGAGGAGCTGCTGGTCTCGCCGCTGCCGAACTGGGTGATCGTGGCCGGCTATGTCGCCGGCGGCCTGCGTGCGCGGGCTGCTGGTCGGCGCCGTCGTCACGCTCGTGTCGCTGTTCTTCGCGCACCTGCACGTGCACCACCTGCTGGTGATCTTCGCCGCGGTGCTGCTCACCTCGCTGGTCTTCGCGCTCGGCGGATTTCATCAACGCGCTGTTCGCGAAGAACTTCGACCAGGTGAACTGGATCCCGACCTTCGTGCTGACGCCGCTCACCTACTTCGGTGGCGTGTTCTACTCGATCTCGCTGCTGCCCGAGTGGGCGCGGCGGGTGTCGTTCGCGAACCCGATCCTGCACATGGTCAACGCCTTCCGCTACGGCTTCCTCGGCACCTCCGACGTGAACGTCGGGGTCGCCTTCGCGCTCATGGTGCTCGCGGCGGCGGCGCTGTTCGTCACCGCGGTGACGCTGCTCGAGCGCGGCGCGGGAATCCGCGATTGAGGACTCCGGTGGCGCTGGTGACCGCACGCGGCGCGCGCGGTCTCGATGAGGATATGCCGCCGCTCAGCGCGGCGCTCGCCGCCGCGGGCGCGCAGTCCGCGATCCTCGACTGGGACGACCGCACGGCCGACTGGGCGCGCTTCGATCTCGTGGTGCTGCGCTCGGCCTGGGACTATGCCGAGCGGCTGCCGGAATTCCTCGCCTGGGCCGAAGGCGTGGCGCGCGTGACGACGCTCGTGAACCCGCTGCCGGTGGTGCGCTGGAACACCGACAAGCATTACCTCGGCGAGCTCGCCCGCGCCGGCGCACCGGTGGTCCCGACCACCTATCTCGAGCCGGGCGCCGATGCCGCGCGCGCACTGGAGGAGTTTCTGGCGCACGAGCCCTGCCGCGAGCTGGTGGTGAAGCCGGCGGTCGGCGCCGGCTCGCGCGATGCGCGCCGCCACCTGCGCGCCGACCGCGGCGAGATCCTCGCGCACGTCGCACCGCTCCTTCAGGCGCAGCGCGCCGTCATGCTGCAACCCTATCTCGAGAGCGTCGATTCGGCGGGCGAGACCGCGCTCATGTATCTGGACGGGCGCTTCAGCCACGCGATCAGGAAGGGCGCGCTGCTGCCCGCCGGGGCGCCGTCGACCGCGGCGCTGTTCGCCGCCGAGCACATCGTCGCCCGCACGCCCGCGGCGGACGAGCTTGCCGCCGCCGAGCGCATCCTCGCCGCGGTGCCGGTCGGGGGGCGCCTCGCGTACGCGCGCGTCGACCTGCTGCGCGACGCCGAGGGCGCCCCGCGGCTGCTCGAGCTCGAGCTCACCGAGCCGTCGCTGTTCCTCTCGTATGCAGCGGAATCGGGCGGCCGCCTCGCCGCGGCACTCATGGCGAGGCGCACCGACCGCTAGCTTAGCTTGGCTAGAGCTCAGAAGAGCGCGGCTGCCTGCGCCAGCTTGAGTCGGTGCAGGAGCGCCTCGTAGCGTCGGTCGCCCGAGAGCGCCTTGAAGTAGTTGTCGGCGCGAATCGTATTCACGGCCGGGTCACCCGTGGCGAACGCCAGGTCGAGCGCCGAGAACGCGCGTGCCGTCTCGCCCCGGAAGGCATAGATCTCCGCCATCTCCGTCGGGTAGCGGTCACCCCACTTGCGCCGCAGGTCGGCCAGTGCGGCGTCCGCACGCTGCTGCTCTCCCAGGGCCTGATAGGCGAGCGTGAGCCCGACCAGGCGCATCTCCTCGTCCGGCTCCTGCTCGGCCGCTGCGAGCGCCGCCTGCAACTCGCCGCGCGCCAGCAACACGTCGGCCAGTTGCGTATGGGCGCCGATGCCCTCGGGCGCGAGATCGAGTCTGCGGCGCACGGCGGCCTCGGCCTGCGGCAGCTTTCCCTGGTAGAGGTAGATCACGCCAAGACGCGCGTAGGGCTGGTAGTTGAGCGGGTCGCGAACGCGGGCGCGCTCGCAGAGCTCGATGGCGCGATCGAACTGCCCGAGATCGCGCGCCAGGTTCGCGGCCGAGAGGAGTGCGGCCGGGTCGTCGGGATCGGAGGCGAGCGCGGCCTTGATCTCCGCGCCGGCCGCCGCCCAGTCGCGGTCGAGCAGTCGATCGACGGACGAAATCGTCGCGTGCGCGGCGGCGAGCCCGGGGTCGAGGCTGAGCGCGTGCTCGGCCGCCTGGCGGGCGGCGGCGGCGCCTTTGCGCAGCTGCGCGATGGGCAGCTCCTTCATGGAGGGCTGGCGCAGCAACGCCTCGGCATAACCGGCCCAGGCAGGGGCGTCATCGGGCGCGACGGCGAGCAGCTCGCGGAAGCAGGCGACCGCCTTGTCGGCGTCTGCCGGGGTGTTGCGCCGGGTGAAGAAGTGACACTGCAGGAGCATGCTGCGCGCCTCGGCGTTGCCGCGCGTTCCCGGCGCCCCGCGCTCGCCCTGCAACTTCACCTGCAGCCTTTGAGTCACCGCCAGCGCGATCTCATCCTCCACCGTGAAAGCTTCCTTGAGCTCGCGATCGTAGGTCTGCGACCAGAGGTGATAGCCGTTGTCGGCGCGGATCAGCTGCGCGGTCACCCGAACCCGGTTCCCGGAGCGCCGCACGCTCCCCTCGAGCAGATTGTCGACGCCGAGCGCGTGCGCCATCTCGGCAACGGTCACGGTCTTTGCCTTGAAGTAGAAGGAGGAAGTGCGCGCCGGCACCCGCAGATCCGATCCCCGTGCCAGCAGATCGATCAGCTCCTCCGACAGTCCGTCGGCGAAGTAGCCGAGATCCTGCTTCTCGGACAGATCGAGAAACGGCAGTACCGCGATCGAGGGCGCCGCCGCCGCAGATGGCGCGCGGATGGCGGGCGGGGCGGCCGGCGAACCGGGCACGCCCGGTGCGCGCCCATAGTCGCGCACCAGGAGCCAGGTGACGGCGAGGCTCGGGGCGGCCACCGCGAGCGCTACCCAGACGAGGCGATTGCCTCATTGCAGGGATGCACCAAAATGTGAGGCAGCGCACACGAAATAGACAATAAGTCCTTGTAGCAACAAAACTTTCACATCTTCGTCACGCCGTTGTCGCGCCGCAGCGAGAGCCTGTAACGCGTATGAAAGCGCCCGGACTCAACGCCTTCATGGCCCGCATCGACGCGGCGGAATACGGTCTCACCCGTACGCTGAACCGCGGGGCCTCCTTCGCCATTCCGCGCCACGTGTTCCGCATCGCGAGCCGGCTCGGCGACGGGATCGTGTGGTACCTGCTCATCGTGCTGCTGCCGATCCTGTACGGCGGCGCGGCGTTGCGGCCCGCGATCGTCATGGCGCTCACGGGCGTGCTCGGCCTCATCCTCTACAAGCTCCTGAAGGGCGTGTTCGTGCGCGAGCGGCCGTTCATCACGCACGCCACGATCGACCTGAAGGGCGCGCCGCTCGATCGCTACAGCTTCCCCTCCGGCCACACGCTGCACGCGGTGTCCTTCGCCTGGCAGGCCACGGCCCACTTCCCCGAGCTCGGCTGGGTGCTGATACCCCTCGCTGCGCTCATCGCGGGCTCGCGCGTGGTACTCGGTCTGCACTATCCCTCCGACGTACTCGCCGGGGCGGCGATCGGTGCCGCGCTGGCGGAACTCGGCACGTCTCTGGCTTAGAATCGCCGGTGTGACCGAACACACCGCGGCGCGCCCGAGGCGCGCACCCCCTTGAGCCTGCGCGTCCTGTTCATCTCGGACGTCTACTTCCCACGCGTCAACGGCGTCTCGACTTCCATCCGCACCTTCCGCGGCGACCTGGCCGCCAACGGCGTGGAGACGCAGCTCGTCGCGCCGCGCTACGCCACGGATGGGGCGCAGATGGATGAGTCCGGGATCGTGCGCGTCGCCTCCGCCGGCGTGCCGGGCGACCCCGAGGACCGCCGCATGCGCTGGGGGGCGCTCACCCGCGCGCTCGATGAGCTCGTGCCCGCGGGCTTCGACCTGGTGCACATCCACACGCCCTTCATCGCGCACTACGCCGGCGTGCGCTTCGCGCGCCGCACGGGGCTGCCCTGCATCGCGACCTATCACACCTTCTTCGAAGAGTACCTGCACCACTACCTGCCGATCCTGCCGCGCCGCCTCGGCGGCTACCTGGCGCGCAGCTTCACCCGCTCGCAGTGCGACGACGTGCGCGCGCTGATCGCGCCTTCCGAGCCGATGCGTGCGGTGCTGCTCGAGTACGGGGTGACGACACCGATTCACGTGCTGCCGACGGGGCTGCCTGCCGACCGCTTCCGTGCCGGCGACGGGCGCGCCTTCCGAGCGCGTGCCGGGCTCCCGGACGATGCGCGCCTCGTCACCTACATCGGGCGCGTGGCGCACGAGAAGAACATCGGCTTCCTGGTCGAGATGTTCGCCCGGGTATTGCAGCAGCTGCCAAAGGCACTGCTCGTGATCGCCGGCGAGGGACCGGCGCGCGCGGGCCTGCAGCAGCAGGTCGCGAGCGCGGGGCTCTCCGCTCAGGTGCACTTCGCCGGCTACCTCGATCGCGACACCGCGCTCCTCGACTGCTACGCGGCGGCGGACGTGTTCGTGTTCGCCTCGCGCACCGAGACGCAGGGCCTGGTACTCCTCGAGGCGATGGCGCAGGGGACGCCCGTAGTCTCGACGGCCGAGCTCGGCACCCGCTCGATCCTCGTGCCGGGGAGCGGCGCACTGGTGGTGCCGGAGGAGCGCGAGGCGTTCGCCGCGGCGGTGGTGCGCGTGCTGAGCGAGCCGCAGCTGCACCAGGAGCTCTCGCAGCGCGGGCGCGTGTACGCGCGCACCTGGTCGTCAACGGCCATGGCGCAGCGGCTCACCGAGCTCTACGGGACGCTGCGCGGCGCGCCGGGCGCGGCGCGCGTGCCCGCCTGAGCGCGCCGGCTCCCGATCCGGTGAGCGGGGAGTTTCGCCCGCCGCTGTGGCTGCGCAACCCGCACGTGCAGTCGATCCTCGCGACCACGTTCGTGCGGCGCGGCGCGATCGAGCGCCGGGCGCGGCCGCTCGTCGCGGCCCAGCGCGAGCAGCTGCTCGAGTGCGGCGCGGGCGTGCGGCTGCAATGCTTCGTCTCGAGCCCGGCGAGGAGCACCGGCAGACCCGTCGTGGTGCTGCACGGCTGGGAGGGGAGCCATGAGTCGATCTACGTACTGTCGCTCGCGCAGCTGCTCTTCGAACACGGGTTTGAGGTGGTGCGGCTCAACCTGCGCGATCACGGCGAGACGCATCACCTCAACCGCGAGCTGTTCCACTCCTGCCGCCTGCCCGAAGTCATCGGGGCGCTCGGGGCGCTGCAGCGCCAGTTCTCCGGCCACGCGCTGAGTGCGGTCGGTTATTCGCTCGGCGGCAATTTCCTGTTGCGCGCGGTGGCCCGCGCCCGCGAATCCGGGCTCGATCTCGAGCAGGTGGTCGCGGTCTCACCGGTGCTGGACCCGACCGCGACGCTGGTTGCGCTCGAAACCGCGATGCCGGGCTACCAGGGGTTCTTCGTGCGCAAGTGGCGGCGGTCGCTGCGCAAGAAGCAGGTGGCCTGGCCCCGGGACTACGACTTTGCCGACGCCGGCAGGGACTTGCGGGAAATGACCGAGAGGCTGGTGCTGCGCCACTCCGAGTTCGCGAGCCTCGAGGACTACCTCAACGGCTACTCGATCACCGGTGCGCGGCTCGCTTCAATCGACTCGCCCGCGCATATCCTCACTTCACGGGACGATCCGATGATTCCGGTGGGAGCGCTCGAGCGCATCGCGCGCCCGGATTCGCTCACGGTGACGGTGACCCGCTACGGCGGGCACTGCGGCTTCATAGAACGGCTCGAAGGGATCACCTGGGCGGAGCGCTTCGTACTCGAGCGGCTTGGGTGAGTGGCAGGCTGGTCTTAGGCGCTGCGCTTCTCGTCGAAGCGCACCACGGGCTGGCCGCTCGTGACCGTAATGGCGCCCTCGATCACCGCGCCGCGCGCGATGGCGATGGTGCGGGCGATCACCTCGGCCTGAATCACGGCCGTGGAGCCCACCTCGAGCTTCTCATCGACCACCAGGCGCCCGGTGAGCTGTCCGGCGATCACGGCCGCGCGCGCGTGCACCTCGCCGTGCCATTCGGAGTTGGCCGCCATGCTGAGAGCCCCGCCGATGCGGCCGTCGCCGCGCACCGCCCCGCAGACCACCAGGGGGCCGAGCGTCTCCAGGTCGCCGCTGATGCGGCTGCCGGGCGCGACGAAGGTCGGCGAGTCGCCGAGCTGGTCGAGCATTCTGCGACGTTGCGTGTCCTCACCCATGCGGTGCTCCCGGGAAGCTGCCGGGTCATAATACGGAGAGCGAGGGGACCAGAATGCCGACCATGATCACATTCCGGGCAGGCGGGGCCGTGCTGGTTGCGGTGCTGCTCACAGTTGCGGGATGCAGCGCGGAGCAGCAGGACTGGCGGGCCGCCGAGGCCGCCGGTACCAGCGAGGCCTACCAGCGTTTCATGGAGCAGCACCCGGACAGCGAGCTCGCCGGCAAGGCGCGCGAGCGGGTCGGGGAATTCGTCGAGGACCGCGACTGGAGCGAGGCAGCTAAGCTCGCGACGGCGGACGCGTACCGGAGCTTCCTCGCCGCGCACCCGAGGGGCCGCTGGTCGCAGGAGGCCCGCATCCGCATCGAGAGTTTCGCGCTCGGCTCGATTCCGCTCATGGCGCCGCAGACCCCGGGCCAGACGGCCGGGCCAGCGACGGGCGTGAAGCTGCTGCGCCTCGCGAGTGCCGCCCCGTCGATTCCGGCGGGCGCATTGCCGGCTTCCCCGGCGCCACCCGCCGTCGCAGCGCCGGCGGCTCTGCCCGCGCCGCAGCCGCCGCCGTCTGCCACCGCGGCGACCGTCGTGACGGGCTACGCCGTGCAGCTCGGTGCCTTCGGCTCGCAGGCGAGCGCCACCCGCGAGTGGCAGCGGCTCGAGGCGCGCTTCACATCGGTGCTCGCCGGTCTCTCGCCGCAGCTCGTCGCTGCCGGCTCCGCCTCAGCTCCGATCTACCGGCTGCAGGCAGCGGCCGGCGGGGAAGCGCAGGCCCGCGCGATCTGCAACTCCCTCAGGGCCCAGTCGCAGCCCTGCGTCCCCGTACTGCCGCACTGACGCCACGTTCTGGCGGGTCGGCGCTCCAAAGTGACAATTCCTGTCACCCCGACGGGTGGCCTCGAGCCGCAATAAGCTTTTGTTCTTTAAGGGTTTATGCCTTTGGCACGCGCCTTGCTTTGATCGGGGTGCGGTGAATCGGATGATTCCCCGCGAGGTTCCTCGGACCCACCCACCCTGAGTGAGTCCGTAACCTAAGTTGCGAACAACTTCCCCGTGTTCGCTCCTGCGCGCCGCGATGCGACTTCCCCCGCTCGCGGCGCTTTTTTTCTTGTCTATTGGCTGCGGGTGCCTGCGGCCCCCGCAGCGGGCCAGCCCATCAGCACGGGTTTCCTCGCCGGCAAAAGGCGTGGCTTTTGCCGGCGCACAACTGGCTAAACTTCATGGTTGAGAGACGTCGCGTCCGGCTCAATAAACACCCCTCATGGAATACCGGGACTACTACCAGATCCTCGGCGTACAGCGCACCGCGACCGCGGATGCGATCAAGACGGCCTACCGCCGGCTGGCACGCAAATACCACCCCGACGTCAGCAAGGAGGCGAACGCCGAGGCGCACTTCAAGGAAGTGCAGGAGGCCTACGAAGTCCTCAAGGACCCGGAGAAGCGCGCCGCCTACGACCAACTCGGCAACGACTGGAAATCCGGGCAGCCGTTCCGGCCGCCGCCGGACTGGGGCAGCGGCTTCGAGTTCGACGCCGCGCCCGGCGGGCGCCAGCGGCGCGCCTCGGGGCGGGCGCGCGGCGGCAGCGGCGGTGCCCGGGAGGACGCGTTCGAGCCGCAGGAGGGCTTCAGCGATTTCTTCTCCTCGCTCTTCGGCGGCGGCTCGCCCTTCGCCGGGGCTGCGCGTCACGGCGGGCGCGATCATCACGCGCGCATCGACCTCGAGCTCGAGCAGGCGTTTGGCGGCGCGGCCACCACGCTCGAGCTGAAGCGCCCCGAAGTGAAGCCCGACGGCACCCTCGAGGTGCGCACGCACTCCGTGCGGGTCACCATTCCCGCGGGCGTCACCGAGGGTCAGCTGATCCGCCTCTCCGGCCAGGGTGAGCCCGCAGGCGAAGGCGGCAAGGCCGGAGACCTCTACCTCGAGGCGCACATCCTGCCGCACCGGCTCTACCAGCTCGACGGCCGCGACGTGACGCTGACGCTCCCCGTCGCTCCCTGGGAGGCAGCGCTCGGCGCCGGCGTCACGGTGCCGACCCTCGGCGGTCCGGTCGAGATGCAGATTCCCGCGGGCGCCCAGTCGGGCCAGAAACTGCGGCTGCGCGGGCGGGGGCTCCCGGGACAGCCGCCGGGCGATGAGTACGTGCAGCTGAAGGTGGTGCTGCCCCCGGCGACCACGGCGGATGCCAAGGCGCTGTACGCCGAAATGCGCAGCAAGCTCAGTTTCAACCCGCGCGCCGATCTCACGGGGTGAGGTATGAACGAAGTGACCCAACTCACGCAGGTACAGCTCATCGCAGAGCACGACTGGCTCGCGGTCACGGAGATCTGCCGCCTGTGCCGGATCGACGCGGCGGTGGTGTACGAGCTCAGCGAGCTCGGCGCCCTCGCCCCGCGCGGTCGGGCGCCCGAGGAGTGGCAGCTGCCGGCGAGCGCACTGCCGCGCCTGCGGGTGATGGGGCGGCTGATGCGCGACCTCGGCGTGAACGCGAGCGGCGCGGCACTCGCCGTCGAGCTGCTCGAGGCTCAGCACGAGCTCGAGCGGCGGCTCCGCCGTCTCGAGCGCCTCGCCGCCGCTCAGGACTGAAGCGCGCGCGCTGCGCTCACTGACCGAAGCTCGCGCCTCCGGCCTCGAGCCATTCAACCTCCTGCGGCGTGCTCGGGCGTCCCAGCACCGCGTTGCGATGGGGAAAGCGGCCGAAGCGCTCGATGAGGGCACGGTGCTCCTCGGCGTGCCGGAGGACGTTGGCGAAGATCGCGTTGAGCTCCGGCGGCACTTCCGCGAGCAGCCGCCGGCACGCGGCGATGCCCTCGTCCTGCGCGTCGAGGCGCTCGGCGTGCTGTAGCGGCATATAGAAAAAGAGGCGCTCCGGGGGCTCGAGCGCGCCGTCGGCCCCCGACTGCATGCCGGACAGCGTGAGCGCGAGCGCCTGCTCGTCCGTGGCGAAGGCGCGTGGCGTATGCCGGTAGATGTTGCGGGGGAACTGATCGAGCAGCAGGATGAGGCTGAGGCGCCGCCGCGGGCCGCCGGCCCAGCCGTCGAGCTCTCCGGCCCCGGCGCGCTCGACCAGCGTGCCGAAGCGCGCGCGGATCTCCTCGTCCTGCGGCGCGCCGGCCGCGCCGAACCAGAACTGCATGCGCGCATCGAGCACCGCCGGCGTGAGTGGCGCCGTCCCGAACCAGTACTCGCGCACCGCGCGCGCCTCATCCATCGGCGGGCTTCGCCTGGTCGGCCTCGAACAGCTTCTCGAGCTGTTGCGCCGCCTCGACGGTGGTGGCGCGGAACTTGGTCTCGTCGTCCTTGACCGCGTACTGCGCGGTGAGCGTCGCCTCGTCGTGCTCGCGGAAGCGTCGCACCGCCTCGCGCGCGGCGGCGGGCGTCTCCCCGAGCGCTTCCAGCACCCGGCCCGCCATCTCGAGGCTCGAGCCGTAGGTCTCGCGCACGATCACCTCGACGCCCAGATCCATGAGCGAGAAGGCATGCTGGCGGTTGCGGGCGCGGGCCAGGATCTTGAGCCGCGGGAACTGCTCGCGCACCAGCGCCACCGTACGGAGCGAGGCGTCGACGTCGTCGATCGCCAGCACCAGGACACGCGCCGTGGCGGCGCCGGCGGCGCGCAGCAGGTCGAGCCGCGAGGCATCGCCGTAGTAGACCTCGTTGCCGAAGCGGCGCACGAAGTCGACGCTCGTCTGGCTGCTGTCGAGCGCGGTGAAGGGCTGGCGGCGCGTGCGCAGCACGCGCGCGACGATCTGACCGAAGCGGCCGAAGCCGGCGATGATGACCGGCGTGTCGCGCGCGTCGATCGCGTCATAGGGGGCCGTGGGCTCGCGCAGCCAGCGCGCGCTCACTTTCTCCTCGGCGATGAGCAGCAGCGGCCCCAGCATCATCGAGAGCGTCACCGCGAGAATCAGCAGATCGGCCGTTTCCGCTGTCAGGATCCGCTGGCGTGCCGCGAGCGTGAACAGCACGAAGGCGAACTCGCCGCCCTCGGGGAGCGTGAAGCCGAGTCGCCAGGCCGAGGCACCGCGGCAGCGGGCGAGGCGCGCGAGCGCGGTCACGGCGAGAATCTTGACGGCGAGGAACCCCAGAGTGACGGCGAGCAAGGTCACGGGCTCGGAGCGGAACAAACCTAAGTTCGCCGACATGCCGACGCAGACGAAGAAGAGGCCGAGCAGCAGTCCCTTGAAGGGCTCGAGATCGGCTTCCAGCTCGTGGCGGAACTCGCTGTCGGCGAGCAGCACCCCGGCGAGGAAGGCGCCGAGGGACGCCGACAGGCCCGCTGCGCTGGCGAGCAGCGCCGTGACGATGACGGTGAGGAGCGCCGCGGCCGTGAACACCTCGGCGACCTGCACGCGCGCCACGATGCGCAGCGCCGGGCGCAGCAGCAGCCGCCCGCCCCCGACGATGACGAGCACCACCAGCACCAGGAGCTTCAGCAGCCCTCCCCACCAGGGCCCGCCCGCCGGGTGCGCGCTCTCCTGCGGCGACACCAGCGGCAGGATCGCGAGCACCGGCAGCACCGCCAGGTCCTGGAACAGCAGGATGCCGAAGGCCGCCCGGCCATGCTGAGTCTTCAGCTGGTGGCGCTCGGCGAGCACCTGCAGCACCAGCGGTGTCGAGGAGAGCGACAGTCCGAACCCCACCACGCCGGCAGCGATCGGGGGAAGCCCGAGCCACCAGGCCGCGAGTCCAAGCAGCATCGAGCACAAGACTACCTGCGCGGCGCCGAGGCCGAAGACGATGCGCCGCATGACCCACAGCCGCGTCGGCTGCAGCTCCAGCCCGATGATGAACAGCAGCAGCACCACGCCGAACTCCGAGACCTGGGTGATGCGGGCGACGTTGCCGATGAGGTCGAGCCCCCACGGGCCGATGACGAGGCCCGCCGCGACGTAGCCCAGGATCGAGGAGAGGCGCAGGAAGCGGAACAGCGCGACCGCGGCGACCGCGGCCGCCAGCAGCATGGCGGTTTGAGCGAGCGAGATCATGGGGCTCGCGGCGATTCTCGCAGGAATGCCCATCCGCGGGGGCTTGAGTTTGGCGCGCGGGGTCCCCATGCCACGCCTCATGCTGGAGAGCGAAGCGCACCCGACGGCGGCGGCCACCGATCCGCTCGACGTCTATTCGGCCGCGGTGGTGGGCGCCGTGGGGCAGGTGGGCCCGGCGGTGGTGAGTGTCTACACCGGCGGGGCCGAGGAGGCGGCGCGGGCGCGCGGCGGCGCGGGCTCAGGGGTCGTCGTGACCCCCGACGGCTATCTCCTCACCAACGAGCACGTCGTGCAGCGGGTCGAGCGGGCGCGCATCGCGTTCGTCGACGGCCGCACCGTGAGCGCCGTGGTCACCGGCCGCGATCCGGCCACCGATCTCGCCGTGCTGCGCGCCGAGGCGTCCGCGCTTCCCTACGCGCAGCTCCCCGGCACGCAGCGCCTGCGGGCCGGGCAGCTGGTAGTCGCGGTCGGCAATCCCTTCGGCTACGAGTCCACCGTGTCGGCGGGCGTGGTGAGTGCGCTCGGGCGCTCGCTGCGCAGCCGCCAGGGACGCCTGATCGAGGGCATCGTGCAGCACACGGCGGCGCTCAATCCGGGCAACTCCGGCGGCCCGCTGGTGGACGCGCAGGGCGCAGTCACCGGCATCAACACCGCGATCATTCCCAACGCGCAGGGCATCGGCTTCGCGGTGCCGGCGGCCACGGCGCAGTGGGTACTCACCGAAATCCTCACCCAGGGACGGGTGCGGCGCGCGTGGCTCGGCATCGCCGCGCGCGACCGGCCGCTCGACCTGCGGCTGGTACGGGCGCTCGGCCTTCAGGCCTCGCGGGCGGTGGAGATCCTGTCGCGCGAGCGCGAGGGACCGGCGGCGGAGTCGGATCTGCAGCCCGGCGACCTGATCGTCGCCGTGAACGAGCAGGCGGTGGACGGCATCGACACGCTGCACCGGCTGCTCGGCGCTGTGCCGCCCGGAACCGCGCTTGCGCTCGCGGTAATCCGCCGCACGCAGCGCCTGACGGTGCCGCTCACCGCGCGCGAACCGCCGGCGACTTAGTCCTTCGCTTTTGCCAGCCGCGCGCTTTCGCGTTTCAAGGGGCGCGATACCGGACAGACTTCCTGCAGATAGCCGTTGAGGGTATTCGCCAGGTTGTCGCGCACCAGACGGTAATGGATGAACTGGCCGCGCCGCTCACCCGCGATCAGTCCGGCATTCTCGAGTATCGACAGGTGCTTGGAGATCGACGGCTTGGAGATCGAGAAGCGCTCGGCAATCTGGCCCGCCGTGAGCTCGGTGGCCGAGAGATACGCCAGGATCTTGCGGCGCACCGTGGAAGAGAGGGCCTCGAATACCTGGTCCAGGCTCATGCGGATCACCTTAATAATTAGTCTATTGACTAATTAGCTAATGAAAGTACAATGATTAGCGATTGAGCTAACTATATAACAGAGGAGGGTGAGTCATGATGCTTTGGACGTATCTGGTCTATGTGGCAGCCAGCGTAGCCGTCACCGTGTGGGTGGGCCGGAGCCTGCACGGCAACGGACGCATCTTCCTGATCGAGAACTTCCACGGCCGGGAGCGGCTCGCCGATTCGGTCAATCACCTGCTGCTCGTGGGCTTCTACCTGGTGAACTTCGGCTTTGTCAGCCTGGCACTGCGCTACGGCGACAAGCCGACCAATCTGGTCGAGGCGGTGGAATACCTCAGCACCAAGATCGGCCTGGTCATCGTGCTGCTGGGATGCATGCACTTCTTCAACATGCGCATGCTGGTGCGCTTCCGCGACTCGCCGCTCTTCGGGCGCCTCGCGACAGCGCCGCAGCCGGCGTGAAGAGCGGTGCGCCGGGCGCGACGCTTGCCGCCGGGCGCCGGTCCGGGGAGGCCCGCGCCCGGGGCCGGGCGGGGAGCGCAGCGGGCGCGCGCTCTTACTCGCAGAGGCTCTCGAGATACCCCTGCGCCTCGGCCGAGAGGCGCTTCAAGGCCAGCGCCCGCGCCTTGGGCGCGTCCACGATGTACTCGAGCGGCCCGGAGACCAGCATCTGGCGGATGCTCGGGGAGCGCACCGAGGCCCGCGCCATGCGATTGAGCAGCGTAAAGCCACGGTTGATCACCTTACCGGTGGCGCGGTTCTGCTCGATGGTGCGTGCCAGGTACTGCCCGAAGCGGGCGTAGAGGAAGTAGTCGTCGTCCCCGACCTGGAAGCGCGCTTCCGCGAAAAAGTCGGGAAAATTCCGCTCGAGATACTCGTTGAGACGTTGAAGACGGGGCCCAGGGTCGCTGTCAGTCGACGCTTTGCGCTGCTTCATTGCTGTGCCAACACCTCGCTGGCCGCCAGAAGGTAAGCGGCGGCGCGAATGGTGGAGCAGCGCGGCGTGCGATGCAAGAGCCGAAACGCCACACGGCTCACAAATTTTCTGCGCGACGCCACGCGGTCCGCGCCAGCCGGTAGAGGACCTGATGCGAGAGCGGATGCGCAGGCGGCAATCGCGGATGCGCGAAGTCGCCGTGCGCGTCGCGCTGCATGCCGAGCCGCTCCGTCACGGCGCGCGAGCGGGTATTGCGCGGCACGGTGAGTGAGACGACCTCCCCGAGGTCGAGCGCGCCGAAGCCGAGCTCGAGGCACGCGCGCGCCGCCTCGGTGGCGAAGCCGCGGCCCCAGCACGGCGCCGCGAGCCGCCACAGGATCTCGACGCAGGGCGTGAAGGGGGCCTCTCTGGAGATCCTCAGGTAGCCATTGCCGCAGGGTGAGTCGTGTCGTGATGAGCGTGTGCAAGGGGGTCAGGTGCTTGCAAGAGCGTCAAGGGCCGGTATTATCGATCGCATAGTGACGACCGCACCGCCCTCGGGTTGCGGCCGCTCCCCCTCAACGCTCGAATTGCCGGACAAGCCCTCGCATTTCACGGACGCCGCCGTCCGCGCACCGGCTTATCCGCCCGTCAGCCGCGTGTGGGATTCCTATGCAAGCCCCGTCTCCCGGACTCTATAAAGAAGCGTACGAGCGCGACAGCTGCGGCTTCGGCCTGATCGCAAGTCTCGACGATGCGCCGAGTCATTCCCTGGTGCGCACCGCGATCGCCTCGCTCAACCGCCTGACCCATCGCGGCGCCGTCGCCGAGGACGGCAAGACCGGGGACGGCTGCGGACTGCTCCTCAGGAAGCCCGAATCCTTTCTGCGTGCCGTAGCCGCCGAGACCGGCATCCGCCTCACCGAGCGCTTCGCCTCGGGGCTCGTATTCCTGTCGCGCCAGCCCCAGGCCGCCGGCGAGGCGCGCGTGCAGCTGGCCACGGAGCTCCAGCGCCAGGGGCTCGAGGTGGCCGGCTGGCGGCGGCTGCGGGTGAACCGCGCGGCCTGTGGGGCCGAGGCCCTCAAGTCGCTCCCGGCGATCGAGCAGGTGTTCGTCAACTGCACGCTCGGCATCGACGAGGCGGCGTTCAACCGGCGGCTCTTCATGGCGCGGCGGCTCACCGAGAAGGCGCTCGCGGCGGATCCGGTGTTCTACGTGCCGAGCCTGTCGGCGAGCACCATCGTCTTCAAGGCCATGGTGATGCCCGAGCACCTCCTGGAGTTCTACCCCGACCTGGCCGACCCGCGGCTCGAGTCCTCGGTCGCGGTGTTCCACCAGCGCTTCTCCACCAACACCCTGCCGCAGTGGCGCCTCGCGCACCCTTACCGCTACCTCGCGCACAACGGCGAGATCAACACCGTGCAGGGCAACCGCAACTGGGCGCAGGCGCGCGGGCCGCTGCTCAACTCGCCGCTTCTCCCCGACCTGCAGCAGGTGCTGCCGCTGGTGTCGCTCTCCGGCTCCGATTCCCAGAGCCTCGACAACATGCTCGAGGTGCTGCTGATGGGCGGGCTTGATCCACTGCACGCGATGCGGCTTCTCATTCCGCCGGCCTGGCACGGCCTCGATACCCTGGACCCGGACCTGCGTGCCTTCTACGAGTACTACTCGGTGCACATGGAGCCCTGGGACGGGCCCGCCGGAGTGGTGCTCGCCGACGGGCGCTACGCCATCTGCACGCTCGACCGCAATGGGCTGCGGCCGGCGCGCTTTTGCATCACGCGCGATCGCGTCCTCACCATCGCCTCCGAGACGGGCGTCTGGGACTACAAACCCGAGGACGTCGTGAAGAAGGGCAAGCTCGGGCCGGGCGACATGCTCGCCCTCGACCTCGAGACCGGCACGCTCCTCACGACGCCCGACATCGACCAGCGCCTGAAGAGCCGCCATCCCTACAAGCAGTGGCTGCGCGAGGGCGTGCGCTACCTCGAGAGCGACCTGGTGGACGCGCGCCTCGCCGCCGAGCCCATGGACCGCGAGACACTCGTCCTCTATCAGAAGATGTTCAACGTCACCCAGGAAGAGCGCGACGACATCATCCGCGTGCTGGCCGTGGATGAGAGCGAGGCGGTGGGCTCGATGGGCGATGACACCCCGATGCCGGTGCTGTCGCACCAGGTGCGCCCGCTGTACGACTACTTCCGCCAGCAGTTCGCCCAGGTCACCAATCCGCCGATCGACCCGCTGCGCGAGACGATCGTCATGTCGCTGCAGACGCAGATCGGCCCCGAGTGCAACATCTTCGTGCCCGCTCCGGGGCATGCACGGCAGATCGTGCTCGGCTCGCCGATCCTCTCGCAGAGGAAGCTCCGCCAGATCCTCGCGATCGAGGAGCTGACGCACGAGTTCCTCGATCTGCAGTACGAGCCGGCCGAGGGCCTCAAGCGCGCGATCCTGCGCCTGTGCGCGCAGGCCGAGAGCGCGGTGCGCGAGGGCAAACTGGTGCTGCTTCTCTCGGACCGCTACCTGGTGCGCGGGCGCGTGCCGGCGCACGCGCTGCTCGCGACCGGAGCCGTGCACCAGCACCTGGTGAAGCTGGGGCTGCGCTGCAAATGCAATCTGCTGGTCGAGACCGGTACGGCGCGCGAGCCGCACCACTTCGCCTGTCTCATCGGCTACGGCGCCACCGCCGTCTATCCCTACATGGCCTACCAGGTGCTGTTCGAGATGATGCGCCGCGGGCGCGTCAAGCTCGATTTCGCGGCGCGCCTCGAGCTCGGCCGCAGCTACCGCGCGGGGTTGCGCAAGGGGCTGTTCAAGATCATGTCGAAGATGGGCATCTCGACCATCTCGAGCTACCGCAGCTCCCAGCTGTTCGAGATCGTCGGGCTCGCCGATGAGGTCGTCGAGCTGTGCTTCACCGGCACCGAGAGCCGCGTGCAGGGCGCTGACTTCGCCGATCTCGAGGAGGACGGCCGCTCCCTCGCCGCGCGCGCCTGGAACCCGCGCGAGTCGCTCCCCCAGGGAGGGCTCCTCAAGTACGTGCACGGCGGCGAGTACCACATGTACAACCCGGACGTGATCGCCGCACTCCAGGCGGCGGTGATCTCCGGCGACGCGTCCCACTACCGGCAGTTCGCGCAGCTGGTGAACGAGCGCCCCCCCGCCACCTTCCGCGACCTGCTCGCGCTCAAGCCCGGCGCGGCGCCGATTCCGCTCGAGGAGGTCGAGCCGGCCGAGGCGATCCTCGCGCGCTTCGACAGCGCCGGCATGTCCTTAGGCGCGCTCTCCCCCGAGGCGCACGAGGCGCTCGCCATCGCCATGAACCGCCTGGGTGCCCGCTCCAACTCGGGCGAAGGGGGTGAGGATCCGGCGCGCTACCGCACCGAGCGCAACTCCAAGATCAAGCAGGTGGCCTCGGGGCGCTTCGGCGTGACGCCCGAGTACCTGGTGAACGCCGAGGTGCTGCAGATCAAGATCGCGCAGGGAGCGAAACCCGGCGAAGGCGGCCAGCTCCCGGGCCACAAGGTCAACGACATGATCGCGACCTTGCGCTTCGCGCGCCCGGGCGTCGGCCTCATCTCGCCGCCGCCGCACCACGACATCTATTCGATCGAAGACCTGGCGCAGCTGATCTTCGACCTGAAGCAGGTGAATCCGCAGGCGCTCGTGTCGGTGAAGCTCGTGGCCGAGCCCGGCGTCGGCACCGTGGCCGCAGGCGTCGCCAAGGCTTACGCGGATCTCATCACCATCTCGGGCCACGACGGCGGTACCGGCGCGAGCCCGCTCTCCTCCATCAAGTACGCGGGCACGCCCTGGGAGCTCGGGCTCGCGGAGACCCATCAGACGCTGCGGCGCAACGAGCTGCGCCACCGGGTGCGCCTGCAGACCGACGGGGGACTGAAGACCGGGCTCGACGTCGTCAAGGCCGCGATCATCGGCGCCGAGAGCTTCGGCTTTGGCACCGCGCCCATGGTGGCGCTCGGGTGCAAGTACCTGCGCATCTGTCATCTCAACAACTGCGCCACCGGGGTCGCCACACAGAACAACGTGCTGCGCTCGAAATACTTCACCGGCCTCCCCGAGATGGTGATGCACTACTTCCGCTTCGTCGCCGAAGAGGTGCGCGAGATCCTGGCCCACCTGGGCGTGCGCACGCTCGCCGAGATCATCGGCCGCACCGAGCTCCTCGAACCGCGTGCGGGCGGGAGCGAGCGCCAGAGGAAGCTCGATCTCACGCCGATCCTCTCGACCGCGGGTCTCGCCAGGGATGGAGCGCGGTACTGCACCACGCCCGCGAACGCGCCCTTCGACAAGGGCGCACTCGCCGAGCGCATGGTGCGCGACATGCTGCCCGCCATCGAGGCGAAAGCCGGCGGCGAGTGGACTTACGAGCTCAGCAACTTCAACCGCTCGATCGGCGCGCGGGTCTCGGGGGAGATCGCGCGGCGCTTCGGCAACTACGGCATGGCGGACGCGCCGCTCGTGGTGCGCTGTACCGGCAACGCCGGTCAGAGCTTCGGGGTGTGGAACGCCGGCGGGCTGCACCTCTATCTCGAGGGCGATGCCAACGATTACGTCGGCAAGGGCATGGCGGGCGGGCGCATCGTGCTGCGCCATCCGCCTGGTGCGCGTTACGTCGCGCGCGAGACCGTGATCATGGGCAACACCTGCCTCTACGGGGCGACGGGCGGTGAGCTGTACGCCGCCGGCATCGCCGGCGAGCGCTTCGCGGTGCGCAACTCCGGCGCCGTGGCCGTGATCGAGGGAGCGGGCGATCACTGCTGCGAGTACATGACGGGCGGGGCGGTATGCGTGCTCGGGCGCACCGGGGTCAACTTCGGCGCCGGCTTCACCGGCGGCTTCGCCTACGTGCTCGACCTCGAGCGCAATTTCGTCGACCGCTACAACCACGAGCTCATCGACATCAGCCGCATCCATCCGGAGGCCATGCAGTCGCACGTGCAGCACCTCGAGAGCCTGCTCGAGCGGCACGTCGCGGAGACCGGCAGCGTCTGGGCGATCGAGATCCAGAACGATTTGCGCACCTATCTGCCGAAGTTCTGGGTGGTGAAGCCCAAGGCGGCCTCGATCGACTCGCTCATCGAGAACCTGAGGCGCGCGGCCTGATGGCGGACAAGAACCTCCAGTTCCTCGACGTGCCGCGGGCCGATCCGGCCAAGACGCCGGTGGAGACGCGCATCCGCCATTTCGGCGAGATCTATGCGGCCTTCGATGCGGCCGGCGCGGCGAGCCAGGCGGGGCGCTGCCTCGCCTGCGGCAATCCCTTCTGCGAGTGGAAGTGCCCGGTCCACAACTACATCCCCAACTGGCTGAAGCTCATCGAGGAGGGCAATCTCTTCGAGGCCGCCGAGCTCTCCCACAGGACCAACTCGCTCCCCGAGGTCTGCGGGCGCATCTGCCCGCAGGACCGGCTGTGCGAGGGCGCCTGCACGCTGAATGACGGACTCGGCGCCGTCACCATCGGCTCGATCGAGAAATACATCACCGACGAGGCGTTCAAGCGCGGCTGGAAGCCCGACATGAGCCACGTGCGCGTGACGGACAAGCGCGTGGCGATCGTCGGCGCGGGGCCGGCGGGCCTCGCCTGCGCCGACATCCTGGTGCGCAGCGGGGTCAGGCCGGTGGTGTTCGACCGCCATCCGCGCATCGGCGGACTGCTGACGTTCGGCATTCCCCCCTTCAAGCTCGAGAAGGAGGTGGTGGAGAAGCGCCGCGAGATCATGGAGGGCATGGGCGTCGAGTTCCGTCTCGGCGTCGAGATCGGCGCCGACGTCGCCTTCGGCGCGCTGCTGGCAGAGTACGACGCGCTGTTCCTCGGCATGGGCACCTACACGCCGGTGACCGGCGGGTTTGCCGGGGAGGAGCTGCCGGGCGTGTACGCGGCGTTGCCTTATCTCGTTTCCAACATCCGCCATGAGCTCGGGATCGAGGAGGGCGCGCTCATCAGCATGGCGGGCAAGCGCGTCATCGTGCTCGGCGGCGGCGACACGGCGATGGATTGCAACCGCACCGCCGTGCGCCAGGGTGCCGAGTCGGTCACCTGCACCTACCGGCGCGACGAGGGCAACATGCCGGGCTCGCGCCGCGACTACCGGAACAGCCGCGAGGAGGGCGTCGAGTTCCTCTTCAACCGCCAGCCGATCGAGATCGTCGGCGGCGAGCGCGTCGCGGGCGTGAAGCTCGTCGAGACCGCGCTCGGCGCACCCGATGGGCGCGGCCGGCGCGTGCCGGTGGCCGTCCCCGGAAGCGAGCAGATCGTGCCCGCGGATGCCGTCATCATCGCCTTCGGCTTCCTGCCGAGTCCGCCCGCCTGGCTCGCCGCGCACGGCATTCGGCTGCACGACAGCGGCCGCGTGCGCGTCTCGGCGGGCGCGAGCAATGCCTTCCAGACCACGCACCCCAGGGTATTCGCGGGCGGTGACATGGTGCGGGGCTCCGACCTCGTGGTGACGGCGGTGTTCGAGGGACGCGAGGCGGCGCGCGGAATTCTCAATTCGCTCGGCGTGGGCTGAGCGCGCGCATAAAAAAACCCCGCTCGTCCTGAGCGGGGTTTTGATCGCTTCATCTGTCAAACGACCCGGTGGATCGCTGTCAGCTACAGCCCGTGGCGCAATGGGCGCCAAGGGCCTGTCGCGTCGTCACGAGCATCTAACACTTCCCGGCTGAAACGTCTGGAGCGCAGCTCCGGCTTCTATCGCGAGGCCCGCATGGTTCTCCATGCGTTATATCGTTCCTGACAGTGCTAAAAGTTAGCCGCTGTCGTACCCGTGCCCGCGTCGATTCCCGAGTTTTCTCTTTCTAAATCCTTTCGGCTCTTGGCGTGGACGCATCACCGCCGCAAGGGTTGCCCCGGGTCAGGGGGCTAAAGTCCTTTACGGACGGTACCTTCCGTAGGTTAATTATACTGAATCCAAATCAAAAAACCATGTGGCAAGGAAGAGACAGATGCCGGCATGACGGGGGCTAAGGGAAGGCCCGTCAGGGCGTGCGGGCGAGGCGCACCGTGAAGCGCGCGCCGCCGCCGGGGAGGTTTCCGGCCGAGGCCGTGCCCCCGTGGAACTCGGCGATCAGGCGCACGATGTACAGGCCGAGCCCGAAATGCGGCCGGCTGTCCCCGCCGCCGCGGGACTGCCACAGCGACTCGAAGAGCCGGCCGGGGGCCTCAGACGGCAGCGGCGGACCTGAATTCTCCACCTCGAGCACGGCCTCGGCGGGCTCGAGCGTCAAGCGCACGGTGATGGTCGTTCCCACCGGGCTGAAATCGACGGCGTTCTCGATGAGCTTGTCGAGCATCTGCACGATGAGGTCCGGGGCGCCGTCGAGAATACCTTCGCCCGGTGGCAGCTCCGCCGCGAAGCGCCGCTCAGGAAAGGCGCCGCCGTAGGCGGCCACCGCCGATCCGAGCAGCGGCACCAGGTCGAAACGGCCACGCTCGGCGGCCCCGATCGCCTCCTCGACGCGCGTCGCGGCGCCCATGGCGAGCAGGATCGCGTTCAGCCGCTCGCTCCCCTGACGGGCCCGGTCGAGGTAGGTGCGCGCCGCGGCGGGTACCTGTTCGGCCTCGAGGTTGTCGAGCGAGGAGCGCACGATGGTGAGCGGCGTGCGGATCTCGTGGGCGAGTTTGCCCGCGAGCGTACGCAGGTATCCGGTGTATTCGTTCAAGCGCGCGAGCAGCGTCGAGAAGCTGCGCGCCACGTCGCCGAGCTCATCGCGCACCTGCGTGCCGGGAAAGGTCGCCACGAGCCCGGCGCGCGTCAGCGCCGACTCGCTCGCCTCGCGCAGCCGCGACAGGCGCAGCGCCAGCCACGCGGCGAAGGCGAACATGAGGATCACGACCACCACCGAAGTCGCGAGCGTCAGGTTCAGCATGCGGGTGAGCGCCCGGTCGCGCAGCCGCAGCCACCGATCCGGAGTCTGCGTGACCTCGAGCGCGCCGATCGCGGCGCGGTGCTCGCGGTCGTAGACCGGCACGCTCGCCTCGATCGGCGGCTGCGATCCGGGCTGATCGACGAAACGGCGGTAGAGCCGGGCGATGAGCGGCGGCGCGGGTCCGAGCTCGGCCACCTGCTTGAGGGCGTCGACGCGCGCGAGCACCTGCCCGGAGGGCGTCGCCACCGAGAGCCTCAGGCCCGGCTGGAAGAACTGCGCGAGGTAGGCGGTGAGGTCGGGCGAGGCCACGATGAGACGGCCCGAGCGTGTGCAGGTCGTCGGGATGCAGGCTCCCGTAGCTCACCGGCTCGCCGCCGCGCTGGTCGCGGTCGTCGACCAGCACGCCGAAGCCCTCGCCGAGCATCGACAGCGGCACGCGCAGCTCCACGCGATAGCCGCCGGCGTGCAACTGCCACGCGCCGCGGATGCGCGGCTCGAGCGGCGCGAGGCGCTGGCCGTATTCGCCGTTCTCGATGCTGCGTGCCGTGACCGCGCCCGCGCCGGTCGCGCCGATGAACACCTGCTGCTCGCTCCCCTGCGGGTCGGTGAAGCCGAGCCAGACGCGATCGCCCATGGCACGTGCATCGAGCGGGCTCGCGCCCGGGGCGTCGAACACCGGGTGCGCATCGCGCACCTCGATCACGAGGTAAAGCACGCGCTCAAACACGCCGGCGAGCACGCCGAAGCGATGCTGCGCATCCTTCTGGTACCAGGCCCAGGCGGCCGGATCGTGCGGCCAGTCCTCGGTATAACCGTCGACGAGCGGCGCCGCGGTGAGCGCCACGGGCCGCAGGTCATAGAGGCCGGTCTTGAGCAGCGCATCGACCGGGCTGCGTCCGCGCCCGCCGGGGCGCGATACAGAAGATCGACCCTGCCTTCGAGCGAGGCGGCGAGCGTCTCGGCGACCGACTGGAGCGATGTCTGCTCGCCCTCGCGTAGCGCCGACTCCATCTCGCGCGCGTAGCGCAGGTCCGCCCATGGCAGCACCAGCGTCACGAGGCCGAGTAACAGCAGCTTCAGGCGCAGCGACATCGGAGGGCGCGGCTACTCGACCCAGCGATAGCCCATGCCGTAGACGGTCTGCAGCGCGTCGAACCGCGGCTCGAGGGCCTGGAACTTGCGGCGGATGCGCTTCACGTGGCAGGTGATGGTGTTGTCGTCGAGCACGACGTTGGCGGCGTCCATGAGCTGCTGGCGGTTGCGCACATGGCCGGGGTGGCGTGCGAGTGCGTGCACGATCCAGAACTCGGTGAGCGACAGCAGCACCACCCTGCCGTCCCACTGCGCCTGCATGCGCTCGGTGTCGAGGGTGAGCGGCCCGCGGCGCAGCACGTCGCCCGCGGCTTCGGGCTTGCGCAGCGCCTCGACGCGGCGGAACAGCGCGTTCACGCGCGCCGAGAGATGCGCCAGGCTCAGGTCCTTGGTGAGGAAATCGTCGGCGCCGAGGCGCAGCCCCGAGACCGCATCGAGCTCGCTGTCGCGTGCGGTGAGAAAGATGATCGGCAGCACCGGCGACAGCGAACGCAGCTGGCGGCACAGCTCGAAGCCGCCCTCGGGCTCGTCCTCGAGCGAGATGTCGATGATTGCGAGATCGGGAAGGCGCGTGGCGAAAGCGCTCATCGCCTGCGCACGGTTGGCGTAGGTGCGCACCGCGTAGCCCTCGCGCGCGAACGCCGCCGCGTAGTTGTCGCGGATGGCGGCTTCGTCCTCGACGATGGCGATCAGGCGCTTCATACGCGGAGGCTACAACCCCGGCGGCGCCTAAGAAAGCGCTGCGCGTCACCGGTTTCTCCTGCCGCGGCCGGCGCCACATTTCGCCACGATCCGTCGCGGCGGCGCCCCGATTGCGCCGGGTGCGCGCAATCCGTACGCGGCCAAATGGTGCCCATGAGCCCGAAGAACGACATGCGCCGCAGACCGAAGCCCCCCGCCGCCGCGGCTACGGGGCGGCTCATAGACTGGCTGGCGTTCCTCATGCTGCTCGCCGGCAGCGTGGTGTGGCCGCGCTGAAGCGGCGCGCTACGCCCGCGGCCTTGCGGCGCGCCATTGCAGGGCCGTTGAGCGGCTCCCCCGGACCGTGCTAGCTTGTCCCAACAAGAACCAGAGCGCCGCCACACGGCGACGATCCCAGCGCGGCTCACTTAAGGGGAAGCAGTCATGTTCACCCAGGTACTCGACCCGCTCGGCAATCTGACGCTCACGTGCCTCGTGGCGCTGATCCCGGTGGTATCGCTGCTCGTCATGCTGGCGGTGTTCCGCTGGCCGGCGTGGCTGGCGACCCTCATCGGCTCCGTCATCACCTTCGCGCTGGCAGTCGCGGTGTGGAAGATGCCCACGGACGAGGGCTCGCACGCCTACGTGTACGGCGCGGCCACCGGCGTCTGGAACGTCGACTGGATCACCTTCTGGGGCATGATGCTCTTCAACACGCTCTCGATCAGCGGACTGTTCGAGAACTTCCGCCGCTGGCTCATCAGCAAGGGCAGCCTGGACGTGCGCGTGCAGACGATCCTGTTCGCGTGGGCGTTCGGGGCGCTGCTCGAAGGCCTGGTTGGCTTCGGCTACCCCTGGGCGATCGTGGCGCCGATCCTGATCTCGCTCGGCATCTCCGACCTCAACGCGATCCGCGTCGCCGCGATCGCCAACAACGCTCCGGTTTCCTACGGCGCGCTCGGCGCGCCGATCATCGCCCTCGCCGCCGTGACCGGCTATCCGCTGCTGGCATTGTCGGGCTCGATCGGCACCATCGTCGCGGTGCTGGCGCTGCTGCCGCCGTGGGTACTGCTGTACCTCGTCTCGGGCAAGGAGGGGATGAAGGGCGGCTGGCCGCTCGCCGTGGTGGGCTCGCTCGGCTACATCGCGGGCCAGTACCCCGTGGCGCGCTTCTGGGGGCCGTACCTGCCCGATGTCGCCGGCGCCATCGTGTGCTTTGCAGCACTCCTGATCCTGCTCAAGGTGTGGAAGCCCAAGACGGTGCTCGGATACGGCGGGGTGCCGGTCGACGCCGCCACGGCCCGGCAGACACAGTCGCACGGGCTCTCGACCGGGGAGGTTGCGCAGGCCTGGCTGCCGTTCGCGGTACTGCTCGTGGTGGTTGCGGTGTGGACCGGTCCCTGGTCGACGCTGCCCAAGGTGAGCTGGTTCAAGGCCACGGCAGTCGGCTGCTCGGCGCTCGCCAGCACCTGCACGGCGGCCAAGCCGTCCCTCACGGCGGCCTTCAGCTTCACCCCCTACGTTGCCGGCACCGCGATCCTCGCCTCGTGGATCATCGTGGTCGTGCTGCTGGTGGCGCTGGGCAAGCTCAAAGGTGCGCAGGTCGGCGAGATCTTCCGGCGCAGCTTCCACCAGATGTGGGGCGCGCTGCTGGTCGGGGTCTTCATCTTCGGACTCGCCTACACGTTTAACTACTCCGGGATGGCCTCCTCGCTCGCCAAGGGCTTCTCGAGCCTCGGCACGGCCTTCATCGTGGTGTGTCCGATCCTCGGCTTCATCGGCGTGGCGCTCTCGGGATCCAACACCTCGACCAACGCCATGTTCGGCAAGTTCCAGGCGCTGGTCGGCGCGCAGCTCGGCATGCCGCCGCTGCTCCTGCCGTCGTTCAACTCGGTGGGCGCCGAGATCGGCAAGCCGGTCGCGCCGCAGACCGCGAGCGTCGGTGTCTCGACCAGCAAGTTCGTGCGCAAGGAGGGGGATGTGATCCGCCACAACATGGGCTGGACGTTCATCCTGCTCGGCTACCTCATCCTCATCGCGATCATCTTCTACTTCGTCAAGCCGATGGTGATGACCCTGCCGGCCGCCGCAGGGTGAGGCGCAGCGGGCAAAAACCACGCTTTTTGCCCGCGGCCGGCGGAGTGATGTCCGCCGAAATCGCCGCAGGCGATTTTGGCCGATCAGATCAGAAGGCGTTGATGCCGGTCAGCTCGCGGCCGATCGTGAGCTGGTGGATGGTCTCGGTGCCCTCGTAGGTGATCACGCTCTCGAGGTTGAGCATGTGGCGGATGGGGGCGAACTCGGCGCTGATGCCGGCGCCCCCGAGCATGTCGCGGCAGTCGCGCGCCACGTCGAGCGCCATGCGGCAGTTGTTCCACTTGGCGAGTGACACGTGTGCCGGTGTCATGGTGCCCGCGTCCTTCATGCGCCCGAGCTGCAGCGCGAGCAGCTGCGCCGTGGTGATGCGGCGCGCCATCTCCGCAAGGCGCACCTGGATCGTCTGATTGGCGGCCAGTGGACGCCCGAACAGATCGCGGCCCGCGGTGTAATCGAGCAGTTGCCTGAGGCACGCCTGCGCTGCGCCGATAACGCCCCAGGCGATCCCGAAGCGTGCCTGCGTGAGGCAGGACAGCGGTCCCTTCAGTCCCACGACGCCGGGCAGCACCTGCGACTCCGGTACCACGACGTTGTCGAAGTAGAGCGCCGCCGTGACCGAGGCACGGAGCGAGAACTTGTGGTGGATCTCGGGCGCGGAGAACCCGGGCGTACCCTTCTCGATGAGGAAGCCGCGGATGCCGTCGGCCGTCATGGCCCACACCACCGCGAGGTCGGCGATCGCGCCGTTGGTGATCCACATCTTGGCGCCGTTCACCACCCAGTCGCCGCCGCGCCGCTTCGCGTGCGTCTTCATGTTGGCGGGATCGGAGCCGCCATGGGGCTCCGTGAGCCCGAAGCACCCGATCACTTCGCCCCGCGCCATGCGCGGCAGGTAGCGGCGCTTGAGCTCCTCGGAGCCGAAGGCGTAGATCGGGTACATGCACAGCGACGACTGCACCGAGACGAAGCTGCGGATGCCTGAGTCGCCGCGTTCGAGCTCCTGGCAGATGAGGCCGTAGCAGATGGCGTTCAGACCCGCGCAGTCGTAGCCCGAGATCGAGGAGCCGAGCAGGCCCTGCGCGGCGAGGCGCGGGATCAGCTCGCGCGGGAAGCGGTGCTCTTCGAAGCAGCGCTGGATGACCGGCAGTACCTCCTCGTCCACCAGCCGCCCGACCGAGTCCTGCACCAGCCGCTCCTCCTCGGTGAGCGTGGCGCGGACTGCGTAGAGGTCCAGCGGGTCGAGGGCGGAGGCCTTCGCGGCGGACTGCACGGCTTGCGCGGGTTTGGCCACGGAAGGCCTCCTCGATGCGGGCGGGGGCGCGTATCGTATCCTAAGAGGGAGCGAGGGGCGTTCACATGAAGATTCCCGAGATTCTGGTCATCGAGACCATCCACAAGCCGGGCAGCCTCGCCCGGGTGCTGCAGGTGATCGGCGACGCCGGGCTCACGATCGAGCACCTCTCGGCGCTCAAGCGCGACTCGGGCCGCACGCTGTGGGAGATCACGGTCGAGATGGACGAGGAGGCCGACCGCTCGCTCTACGACCGGATCGGGCAACTGCCGGTTGCGCGATTCGTCGGCAAGTCCGATCGCGTCTTCAACCGCCACCGCGGCGGCAAGATCCGCGTTTCCTCCGCGCAGCCGATCAACTCGATGCAGACGCTGCGCGACGTGTACACCCCGGGCGTGGCGCGCGTGTGCCTGGCGATCCGCGACGACCCGGAGGCGGCGCACGAGTTCACCGCCCGCGACCACACCGTCGCCATCATCACCAACGGCACCGCGGTGCTCGGGCTCGGCAACATCGGTCCGCTCGCGGGGCTGCCGGTGATGGAAGGCAAGGCGGCACTGTTCGCCGACCTGGTCGGCATCAACGGTGTGCCGATCCTCATGACCGACACGGAGCCCCGACGCGTGGTCGACATCATCGCCGGTATCGAGATGTCCTTCGGCGCGATCCAGCTCGAGGACTTCGCCGCGCCCGAATGCTTCGAGATCGAGCGCGAGCTGCGCCGGCGCCTGACCAAACCGGTGCTGCACGACGACCAGCACGGCACCGCCGTGGTAACGCTCGCGGCACTCATCAACGGCGCCCGCAACGCGCGGCTCAATCTGCGTGCCAGTGTCGTCGGCCAGATCGGCCTCGGCGCCGCCGGCAACGGCATCGCGCGCCTGTTGTTCGCCTACGGAGTGCGTGAGATTCTCGGCACGGACTTGAGTCGCGACGCGGTGGCGCGCTTCGAGGCGCTCGGCGGCCACGGCACGACGCTCGCGGGCGTCATGCAGCGCGCCGACATCGTGGTCGCGACCACCGGCGCCAAGGGCCTCATCAAACCGGAGTGGGTGCGCGAGGGTCAGGTGATTTTCGCGCTCTCCAATCCCGAGCCCGAGATCGAGCCGGTTGTGGCGCGCGAGCGCGGCGCCGCGTTCGCCGCCGACGGCAAGGGCATCAACAACCTGCTCGCCTACCCGGGGCTCTTCAAGGGCGCACTCGAGGCGCGCGCACGGCGCTTCACCGATGAGATGCTGATGGCGGGCGCCGAGGCGATCGCGGCGTACGCCGGAGATGAGCTGGTGCCCGATCCGCTCGACCGCGGGCTGCACGAGAAAGTGACCGAGGCGGTGCGCGCCGCCGCGCTCGCGAGCGGAGCCCGGGGTCCTTAGAGAGAGCGCCTCAGTAGCCCAGGCCGATGCGGCGGTAGGCGGCCGCCAGCAGCCACAACGGTCCGATCAGGAGGAACTGCAGGTCCTTGAAGAAGGACGGGCGCTTGCCTTCGATCGCGTGCCCGATGAACTGACCCGTCCACGCCACCACGAAGATCGCGAGCGACGTGACCCACAGCGGCCACGGGAGCTGCGCCAGCGAGTAGGTGATGGTGAGCAGGACCAGGAAGGCGATCAGCACGCCCACGGCGAGCGCGCGCGACAGCGCGAAGTAGTACACGACCGCGGCCGCCGCGGTGAGTGTCGCCCAGTTGAGCCAGGGCCCTGCGGCGGCGAACGCCGCCGGCACCGGCAGCGACCAGAGGAACCCCATCACCGACAGCACGATCGGCGGCACACACAGCCAGTGCAGCAGCTTGTTGGTGGGGTTCTGGTGGCTCTCGCCGTATTCGCCGAGCCAGTCCGTCACGCTACGCATGCGCGCGGACGCTACGCCGGACGGCGGGGCCGCGCAAGAAGTACAGCCGGCAAAAACGCGGCCTTATCAGTTCATTGGCCGAAATCACAGGAAGTGATTTCGGCGGACAGCACTCCGTCGGCCGCCGGCAAAAAGCGTCGTTTTTGCCGGCTTCGCCGCCGAAGGATCAGGCGGCGACCATCAAGCCGCGCAGCTTACCCAACGCGCTCGCCTCGATCTGGCGGATGCGCTCGGCCGAGACGCCGTACTTCTCCGCGAGCTCGTGCAGCGTCGCCTTGCCGTCGGATGTCCAGCGGCGCTCGACGATGTCACGGCTGCGTGCGTCGAGGCGCGCGAGCGCACCCGTGCAGACGCGCGCTCTCGTCGTCGGCGCTCTCGGCATCCTCGACCGCCGTCGCCGGATCGGCATCCGGGGCCGAGAGGTAGGCGGCCGGGCTGTAGGTCTCCTCCTCGTCGCTCTCGGGCGTCGGATCGAAGGACAGATCCCGCGCCGCGAGGCGCTTCTCCATCTCGGTGACCTCGCTCACGGTCACGCCCAGATCGCGCGCGACCGCGGCGGTCTCCTCGGCCGACAGCCAGGTGAGGTTCTTTTTCATGCGCCGCAGATTGAAGAAGAGCTTGCGCTGCGCCTTGGTGGTGGCGATCTTCACCAGCCGCCAGTTACGCAGCACGTACTCGTGGATCTCGGCCCGGATCCAATGAACCGCGAACGAGACCAGGCGCACGTTGAGGGTCGGGTCGAAGCGCTTGACGGCCTTCATGAGCCCGACGTTGCCCTCCTGGATGAGGTCGCCGACGGGTAGCCCATAGCCGCTGTAGCCGCGGGCGATGTGCACCACGAAGCGCAGGTGCGAGAGCACCAGATGCCTGGCGGCATCGAGATCGCCCTGCGAGCGGAAGCGCTCAGCCAGGGCGCGCTCCTCCTCGCGTGAGAGCACCGGAATACGGCCGACGCGCTCGAGGTAGGCATCGAGGCTTCCCAGCGGGCCGGCGAGTGCCTGGTCGCCCATGCGGGTGACCAATGCGGTACCTGCAGTCATCTCATCTCCCGTGGATTGGGTGGTCATTCTAGCAGTCGGGTAGTTAGAGTGCTAAAGGCGCCGGAAGTTCACCCTAAGGGGGGTCAAATAAGCCTTGAGAGCCAATAGCTTGGACGCGTCCCGCGGGGTCCGAAATCCCCCTTCAGGGGGGCGGGGGGACTCCTCCTCCGGCGGGCGGTCCGCTAGAGTCTCAGACCGCTCTACCCCCTATAAGAACGAAAGGAGCCCCATGATTAGTCTCCTGTCCCTCTGGCTGCCGATCCTGCTCGCGGCCGTCATCGTGTTCATCGCGAGCTCGATCATCCACATGGCGCCGCTCTGGCACCGGAACGATTTCCCGCGGATGCCCCGGGAAGAGGAAGTGCTCGGGGCGCTGCGGCCGTTCGCCATTGCACCCGGCGACTACTTCCTGCCGCGTCCCGGGGGTCGGGAGGAAATGAGATCGCCGGGGTTCCAGGAGAAGCTCGCCAAGGGGCCGGTCGCCGTCATGACGGTGATGCCGAACGGCATGGTCAATATGACCCGGAACCTGGTGCAGTGGTTCCTGTTCCTGGTGGTCGTGAGCTTTTTCACCGCCTACATTGCGAGCCGCGCGCTTGCGGTCGGCGCGGGCTATCCACGGGTCTTCCAGATCGCCGGCGCCACCGCCTTCATCGGCTACTCGCTCGCGCTCTGCGAGCTCTCGATCTGGTACCGCCGCTCGTGGACGCTGACGCTGAAGGGCTTCCTCGACGGCCTGATCTATGCCTCGCTCACCGCCGGTACCTTCGGCTGGCTCTGGCCCCGCTAGGCGTGTGACCGGGCGCACGGGTGGTGGAGCTCGCGCGGGCGGCGCCGGTGAAAGTTAAGAGTGCGTCACGCCGCATGACATAAGCCCGTGTTTTGATAGACTCAAACGGGGCTCGAGCCAAAAGCGCGGGGCAAGACGCACGATGAATCACGTTCGCGGTGCATGGATCCCGGCAGTCCTCTGCGTGGCGTTCGCGGGGGTGGCCGCCGCACAGAGCCAGGGCGAGGCGCTACGCGTCTCCACCAGGCAGCCCGCGCTGCGCTCGAGCGCCGCGCTGGTGCTCGATGCGACCGGCTCCTCGGTCCTCTACGCGCGCCGCTCCGACGTCGCCATGCCCATCGCCTCGATCACCAAGCTCATGACGGCGCTGGTGGTCATGGAAGCCGGCCAGCCGCTCGATGAGACGCTCGAGATCACCACCGAGGACATGGCGCACGGCAAGGGCGCGTTCTCGCGCCTCACGCCAGGCGCCACGCTGACGCGCGGCGATCTCATGCACCTGGCCCTCATGGCCTCCGAGAATCGCGCCGCGCACGCGCTCGGACGCAACTACCCGGGCGGGGTCGCGGCCTGTGTGGCGGCGATGAACGCCAAGGCGCGCGCGCTCGGCATGACGAGTGCGCGGTTCGTCGAGCCGACGGGGCTCTCGGATGAGAACGTGGCGAGTGCCGAGGACCTCTCCAAGCTGGTGATGGCGGCGGCCAAGGTGCCAGCCATTCGTGAGTACTCGACCGACTCGAGCTACGAGGTGCGCGTCGGGCGCCAGCGCCTCACCTACCGCAGCACCGACTCGCTCACCTCCAAGGCCGACTGGGACATCATCGTGCAAAAGACCGGCTACATCGCCGAGGCGGGACGGTGCCTCGTGATGCAGACGATCATCGAGGCACGCACGGTGGTGATCGTGCTGCTCAACTCCTACGGCAAGCGCAGCCGCGTCGCCGACGCGCGCCGCATCCGCCGCTGGATGGAGAGCGTCGAACACACCCACGGCGCCGCCGCGACCTGACCGCGGGCCGTTCTTCCCATTGACTAGGCGCGCGGCTCGATGGCCGAGAGATGACGCGCCGCTGAGATCCACGCCCCGAGCCAGCCGAGCGCCGTACCGGCGCCGAGCAGCGCGCCGATCTCGGCGGGCGTGGGACCCATCAGCTCGAAGCGGCTGCCGTAGAGCCGCGCCAGGTTGGCCACCGACTCCCCGAGCAGCGCCAGCGCCAGCGCCAGGATGCCCCAGGCAAGCAGCGCGCCGCCGAGGCCGTACAGCATGCCGGTGTAGAGGAACGGCCGCCGCACGAAGGAATTCGAGCCGCCGACCAGCTTGATCACCTCGATCTCGGCGCGGCGACCGGCGATCTCGAGGCGGATGGTGTTGCCGATCACCGCGAGCACACCGACGCCCAGCAGCGCCGCCGCCATGAGCAGCAGCCGGCGCAGCACCTCGAGAATCGCGTTGAAGCGCATCACCCACTGCGAATCCACCTGCACCAGGTCGACTTCCGGCCAGGCGGTGAAGTAGCCGCGCAGCGTCTCGAGCGCGGCCGCGGAGCTTGACGCCGCGCGCGGCCGTACGTGCAGCACGTGCGGCAGGGGATTCTCCTTGAGTGCGGCGAGTGCCTCGCCGAACCCCGAGTAGGTGCGGAAGTCCTCGAGTCCCTTGTCGGCCGGAATGAGTGTGACCTCGGCGACGTCGGCGCGCTGGCGCGCGGCGGACGCCAGCTGCTGCGCCTTGGCGAGCGGCACGTCGGTCTTGAGGTAAACGGAAAGATCGATCGCATTGCCGAAGTTGCCGGTGGCGGCCTGGGCGTTGGTGACGAACAGCTTGAGGCTCGCCGGCAGCGCCAGCGCCAGCGCGATCACCAGCAGCGTGAGGAACGTCGAAACGGGGCTGCGCGCCAGGCGGCCGAGCGCACCGACCAGCGCCTGCAGGTGACGGGTGAGCGCAACGCCCGGGCTCATCGGGTCGCCACCACGCTCGGCAGCGCATCCGGCGCCTCGCCTCCCTGCAGATGCCCGCCCTCGAGGGTGATCACGCGCTGGCCGAACTCGCGCACGATGTGCAGATCGTGTGTGGCGATCACCACCGTGACGCCGACGTCCTGGAAGCGGCGGAACAGGCGCATCACCTCGAGGGACAGATCGGGATCGAGGTTCCCGGTCGGCTCGTCCGCGATCAGGAGCGGCGGCTTGCTCACCACCGCGCGCGCGATGCCGACGCGCTGCTGCTCGCCGACCGAGAGCTCGAGCGGGAGCGAGCGCTCGCGACCGAGGAGCCCCACCTGGTCGAGCGCGGCGCGCACGCGCTTGTCGATCTCCTTGAACGGCGCGCCGGCCACGGCGAGCGGCAGCGCGACATTGTCGAACACCGGGCGGTCGGCGAGGAGCTTGTGGTCCTGGAACACCACGCCGATGCGGCGGCGGAAGGCGGCGATGTGCCGAGCCTTGAGTGTGCGGGTGTTCTTGCCGTTCACCACCAGCGTGCCACGGGTCGGCCGCTCGAGCAGCGCGATGAGCTTCAGGACCGTGCTCTTGCCGGCGCCGGAGCGGCCGGTGAGGAACACCATCTCGCCGGTGTGGATGTTGAAGCTGACGTCCTTGAGCGCCTCGCGCCCGTTGGCGTAGCGCTTGGAGACGTGCTCGAACACGATCATGGCGTGCGTGCCTCGCCCGGGGCGTTACCCGGACCGTCCACCAGGGCGGCGGCGAACCCTTCCGCGTCGAACTCGCCGAAGTCCTCCAGCCCCTCGCCGACGCCGACGTAGCGGATGGGAATGCCGAGCTCCTGCGCGATGGCGATCACGATGCCGCCGCGCGCCGTGCCGTCGAGCTTGGTGAGCGCGAGCCCGGTGACGGCGACCGCGGCCTGGAACTGCCGCGCCTGGGCGAGCGCGTTCTGCCCCTGGTTGGCATCGAGCACCAGCAGCACCTCGTGCGGGGCGGACGGGTCGCTGCGCTCGATGACGCGCCGGACCTTCTTGAGCTCCTCCATGAGGTGCGACTGGTTGTGCAGCCGTCCGGCGGTATCGGCCAGCACCACGTCGCAGCCGCTCGCGCGCGCCTTCTGCAGCGCATCGAACACCACCGCGCCCGGATCGGCGCCGGGAAGCTGCGCGGCGAAGCCGGCGCCGGTGCGCTCGGCCCATACCTTGAGCTGCTCGATCGCAGCCGCCCGGAAGGTGTCGCCGGCGGCGAGCAGCACGCTCGCACCCTCATCCTGGCAGCGGCGCGCGAGCTTGCCGATGGTGGTGGTCTTGCCCGAGCCGTTGACGCCGACCACCAGCACGACGAAGGGCTTCACGGCGCGATCGATGACGAGCGGCCGCGCGCAGGGCGCGAGGATCGCGACGATCGCGGCGCGCAGCGCGCGCTTGAGCGCCGCAGCGTCGGCGAGCTCGTTGCGCGCGACCCGCTCGCGCAGCTCCCCGAGGATGCGCGCCGTGGCCGCGACGCCGACGTCCGCGCCGAGCAGGCGCGTCTCCAGCTCCTCCAGGAGCTCGGCGTCGATGCGTCCCCGGACGAGCTCGCCGAGATCGCGCGTCAGCCAGGAATCGCCGCGATTGAGCCGCTGGCGCAGCCGCGTGAGGAACCCCGGCCGTGCGGCCGGGCCGGGTGCGGCATCTTTGGGGGCGCGGTCGAACACAAGCGCCATTGTAGCGGGCGCGGCCGGGTGCGGCCGCGCCACCGCGCGAGTACCGCCGCCGCTGTTACGGCTGGATGACCGGCGGCACGTTGACGACGATCTCGGCGCCGTTCGAGAGCGCGAAACTGATCGCCTCGCCCTGCATCTCCGCGGTCACCGCCGGCACCACGTCGTCGATGATCGAGCCGTGATCGCCGAGGACGAAGTTCACGTAGGCGCGAAAACCCCCCGCCGGACCGATCACCGGAATCGGCGGCGCTCCGGCAGGCGACATGACGCGCGTCAGCGCACCGGCAGCGCCCGCCGGGCCGTAGGCCGAGGCGGTGATCAGGGCCTGGGTCGCCGAGTTCGGCACCACCTGGTCGGGCGGTGAGAGCCCGGTCGGTGAGGAGGCGTCGGGGCCGCCACCCACCACTTGCAGCAGGTGAATGGGGTGCTGCGCGGTTGCGAGCGCGATGTAGTTGACCGGATCGCCCGCATCAATGACGGTCTGCGCGTCGCGGAAGAACTGTGCGTAGAGCGTGGTGCCGGGCAGCAGGCCCTGCGCCTCGAGCCCGGCGTTGATCTCCGGCGCGAAGGTGGGTGAGTCGATCAGCAGCGTCGAGAGCACGCCGCCGGGGTTGGCGAGCGTCGCCGTATTGATGAGCGGGCCGGCGCCGGGCGCGTTCACGACCGCCATGAACGTGGTGCCTTCGATCGCGCCGAGCGAGTGGCCGAGATAGTGGATGCCGGCGGGGTTCACGCCGGCCGCGCCGATGGTCATGGCCGGCAGTGAGCGCGCGAAGGTCACGAGGTCGGCGACGGCCTCACGGTTGTTGTCGCGCGAGCTGAGCAGGCTCGTCAGGTTGATGAAGTGCGAGCCCGACGGATCGACCGCCGGCGGACTGATGACCGCGAGGTCGAAGGTGCGCTCGATCGAGCCGGTGCCGGCCGGGATCAACCCGGTGTAGAGCGGGTTCGCATCGGTCGCGAAGAAGGGATCCGAGGTGGACGTCACGCCGTGCAGCGGCAGGTCGATGGCCACCACGACGAAGCCGGCATCCGCGAAGGAGTCGGCGACGCCGAACATGTCCTCGCGGTCGCGCGTGATGCCGTGCTGGAAGATGAGCACCGGCCAGCCGCCGGCGGGCGGGGTGGCGCCGGCCGCGGACTGCGCGTTGGGGACCGTGACCAGCACCGGGATCAGCAGATTCTGCGTCGCCGCCGGCAGCGGGTTGTAACGCGTCACGAAGGTGCTGGTCATATCGAGCGGGAAGGGCGGCGCGTTCCACGCGGCGGTGAGCGGCGCGCTCTTGCTCAGGTAGTACGGGATCTGCAGCACGCCGACCCAGATGTTGGCGTGTCCCGGCAGCAGCGGGTTCACCATGCTGGTGTTGATCGGCGTCGGGTTGAGCTTGAGGGTCTGCGGCTGCGCGGTCGCCGACATCAGCAGCAGCGTGTCCGTCGTCGACTCGGTGGTGAAGCTGAAGGACAGCACGATGTTGGCGGGATCGAGGCTCTGCGCCAGCGCCGGGATCTGCTGCGCCAGTGCCCCGGCGATCGCCAGGTGCGCGCCGGTCAGCTGACAGACGCCGTTCAGCGTCGCGTTGGTGATGCCGGGGCAGGTGGGCCCGCCCGCGGCGAGCGCCGCCTTGATGGCGGCGTAGTCCGCGTCCGGCTGGGCCGGGTTACCGGAGGCATCGGCGATGCCGTTGTTGAGGAATACCAGATAGCCCGTGCCGGTCGTGCAGTTCGCACCGAGGAACTGGCCGTTGCTGATACAGGTGCTCGGCATGAGCGGATGGAGCGGGGTGATCTCGAGGATGGTGCTGCCGACGCCGGCGTCGGTGGCGAGCGCCGCGGTGAAGTCGACGCCCATGGTGAGCGGCGCGCCGAGTACCCCGACCGTCGCCTTGGTCTCGTTGTCGGTGACCACCGGCACGATGATCACCGAGGCCGGAGTGAAGCTCGCCGGGTTGAGCGGCGTGCTGAAGGTCTCGCGGATCACCGCATTCGTCGAGAAGCCGTCGAGGGCGTTGACCGCCGCCTGGTTGGGCTCGAGCGCATTCGCCGGCTGGATGTTGAGCGTGCCGTCGGTGGAGCCGGCGAAGTACAGGTCGGTCGGGTAGGGCAGCTGGCCGCTCGTCAGGTTGAAGAACGCGGTCGCCGCGGCCGTCGGGGGCGGCGGCGTCGAGCCGCCGGGATTGCCGTTGCCGGAAGAGGGATCGGTCGCGCCGATCGTGTCGTTGTGCTGCGAGCAGCCGCCGAGGAGCAGCCCAAGGGCGATGATCCCGGCCGCAGTGAGGTTTCGCATATCCCTACAACTCCTGACTCTATGGACCGCCTGACGTGTCCGGGCGCCTGCTTAGGGCGCCGCGCGTGCCGTGGTCGGTATTCTTCGTAGCTGCCCCACCGGTCGCGACCCCTCCCGCCGGTGCTGTTCGAGTGCTTGTGGACGAGGCGACCTAGAGTACGCTTAGGGCGAGAATCGTGGCAAGGTGCGCACCCCTTCAGGAAACGCCGTGGCGTCGAGCCGCAAATCCGCCGCCCGCAGCCGCGCTCCCGCCACGCGCGGCGCCGACGCGCGCGTGCTGCGCATCATCGGTGGCACCTGGCGCGGCAGGAAGCTGCGCTTTCCCGCGGTGGAGCTCATCCGCCCGACCCCGGACCGGGTGCGCGAGACGCTCTTCAACTGGCTCGGCGCGCGCATCCGGGGCGCGCGCTGCCTCGACCTGTTCGCCGGCAGCGGCGCGCTGGGCCTCGAGGCGCTGTCGCGCGGCGCGGCGGCGGTCACCTTCGTCGAGCGCGACGCGGCCGCCGTGCACTCGCTCGCGGCGACGCTCGCCGCCTGGGGCGCGCCGGGGACCCAGGTGCAGCGCGCCGATGCACTGGTGTTTCTCGGGGGCGTGCCGCAGCCCTGCGACGTGGTGTTCCTCGACCCGCCGTTCGGCGCGGGGCTGCTCAGCGCGGCCGCGGCGGCGCTCGAGCGTGGCGGCTGGCTCGCCCCCACGGCGCTCATTTATGTCGAGTGCGCCGCGCGCGCGGGCCCGCCGGCGTTGCCAGAGAGCTGGCGGGCGCTGAAGGCGAAGCGCGCCGGCGAGGTCGGGTATCATCTCTACGCGCGCGGCCAGGCAGGGGGGCTCGAGGCCTAGATGAAGCTCAACGCCGTCTATCCAGGCACTTTCGATCCGATCACCAACGGGCACCAGGACCTGGTGCGGCGCGCCGCCCGCATGTTCGAGCGGGTGTTCGTCGCCATCGCCGCCAACCCCAACAAGACGCCGATGTTCCCGCTGGCGATGCGGGTCGACCTGGCGCGGCGCGTGCTCGTCGACCTGCCGAACGTCGAGGTACTCGGCTACTCGAACCTCACCGTCGACTTCGCGCGCGAGCACCAGGTGGGGGTCATCCTGCGCGGCCTGCGCGCGGTGTCGGACTTCGAGTTCGAGTTCCAGCTCGCCAACATGAGCCGCCATCTGGAGCGCGACATCGAGACGGTATTCCTCACGCCCCAGGAGCAGTTCACCTTCATCTCCTCGACCCTGGTGCGCGAGGTCGCGGTGCTCGGCGGCAACGTCAGCGAGTTCGTGCACCCGATCGTCGACGCCGAGCTCAAGAAGCGCCGGCGCACCTGAAGCGCGGCGGCGGCGCTCAGCGCTTGCCGCGGGAGCCTGTCCTCACCGCCGCACGTGAGCGCGGCACGGCCGCGCGGCGTTTACCCGGCTTGCGAGGTTTATCCCTGACGCGGCTCGGGCGCGGGACACGGGTTTTACCGGCCGCCGCGCGACGCACGGTGCGCCGCGGCCCGGCCCGGCGGCGTTTCGCCACGCGTGGCAGCCGCACGCGCTCGGCCGGTGGCGGCAGGGTGCCCGCGCGCGCGAGCTCGAGCGCGCGCCACAGGTACCAGGCCGCGGCACTGCGGTACGGCCGCCAGCGCTCGCCCCAGGCGGCGAGCGCCTTCGGGTGCGGGAGCGAGCGTAGCCCGTAAGCGGCGCGAAAACCGGCGCGCACCCCGAAGTCATCGACCGGCAGCACGTCCGGGCGATCGAGATGGAACATCAGCAGCATCTGCACCGTCCAGCGGCCGACACCGCGCACCTGCGTAAGGCGCGCGACGATCGCTGCGTCGTCGAGCTGCGCGAGGGTCGCGCGGTCGGGCACCTCCGCGGCGAGTGCCCGGGCGGCGAGATCCTTGAGCGCGGCGACCTTGGCGAAGGAGAAGCCGGCGGCGCGCAGCTGCGCGGCCGGCGCGGCCAGCACCTGCGCCGGTGTCGGGAAGGTGCCGGCCCCGCAGGTTGCGACCAGACGAGCGAGGATGGTGTTGGCGGCGGTGCCGTTCAGCTGCTGGTGCGCGATCGCCTGCGCGAGGATCTGGAACGGCTCGCAGCCGCTCTCGAGCTCGAGCCGGTAGGGACCCGCGGCGCGGATCACGCCCCCCATCACCGGATCGACGCTGGCGAGATGGCGTTGGATTACTTCTGACATACCGGGCAATAGTACGTCGAGCGCTGGCCCTGCGTGATGGCGCGCACCGGCGCGCGGCAGCGGCGGCAGGCAAGACCGGCGCGCTCGTAGACATAGAGGCGCTGGCGGAAATAGCCGGGCGCGCCGTCCGCTCCGAGGTAATCGCGCAGCGTCGTGCCGCCGGCGCGGATGGCTTGCCTGAGCACCGCGCGCACGGCGCGCACGAGTCGCGAAACTTCCACGCGCGACAGCGAGCGCGCCTGGCGGCGCGGGCGGATGCGGGCGCGAAACAGCGCCTCGCTCGCGTAGATGTTGCCGACGCCGACCACCAGGCGGCTGTTCATGAGGAGCTGCTTCACCGCCACCCGCCGCCCGCGGGTGATGCGCCACAGGTAGTCGGCGTCGAAGGCGCGCGACAGCGGCTCCGGCGCGAGCTGCGCGAGCAGCGGATGCGCGAGCGGATCGCCCTGCACGTAGATGAGGCTGCCGAAGCGGCGCGGGTCGTTGAAGCGCAGCGCGGAGCCTGAGTCGAGCACCAGGTCGAAGTGATCGTGCGGCAGCCGCGGGGTGGACGCCGGCACGACGCGCAGATTCCCCGACATCCCCAGGTGCACGAGCAGCGTGCCGGATTCGAGCCTGAGCAGCAGGTACTTGGCGCGCCGCCCGGTCGCGAGGATGCGCTGCCCGGCGAGCTCGGCGGGCAGTCCCGCGGGCACCGGCCAGCGCAGGCGCCGCTCGTAAAGATTGAGCGCGCGGACGCGCCGCCCGCGCGTGTGCGGCGCAAGTCCGCGCCGCGTCGTCTCGACTTCGGGGAGCTCCGGCACGCGCCTTGGGTGCGCGCGCGGCGCGCTACTTGATCTTCGACTCTTTGTAGGCGACGTGCTTGCGCGCCACCGGGTCGAATTTGCGCACCTCGAGCTTCTCGGCGTGCAGCTTCTTGTTCTTCGTGGTCACGTAGAAGTGGCCGGTTCCGGCGGAGGACAGCAGCTTGATCTTCTCACGCATGGGGGACTCTCCGGGTGCCGCCGCTTCAGAGCTTCATGCCCTGGGCGCGCAGCTCGGCGACGACCTTGTCGACGCCCTTCTTCTCCAGGGTGCGCATGCCGCTCGTCGTGAGGCGCAGCGTGATCCAGCGCTTCTCGCCCTCGAGCCAGAAACGCTGCGTGTGCAGGTTCGGCAGGAAGCGGCGGCGCTTCTTGTTGTTGGCGTGGGAGACGCGGTTACCGACCGCCGGCTTCTTCCCAGTGACCTCGCAGACGCGCGACATACATGTAACCTTGAGAGAAATCAGGTACTTAGAGATTTGCCCGACAGCCGTGGCGGCCCCCGGGCCGGGCTTTATACCAGCCCCGCCACGGGATCTCAAGGCGCACGGCCCAGACAAAGCGTACGGGGTCGCGCGCATCAGCGTAGGGTGTGCCACCCGCGACGACCGGCCGGAGCCATTCCGGAGGCCGATCGCCCCCGCCATAACTCCACCAACAAAACCCTTCAGGTTCAGGAGATTCTCTATGAAACGCACGACTCAGGTCGTCTGCGCTCTCGCGGCGCTGCTCACGATTACCGCGTTGCCGGGCACCGCGCTCGCCGACGGCCGCGACTATAACGACGGACCGGTCATCAATGTCGCTTCGATCCGCACGGTCGACGGGCATTTCGACGACTACATGCACTGGCTGGCGACCGGCTTCAAGAAACAGCAGGAAGCCGCCAAGAAGGCCGGACTCATCACCGCATATCGCGTGATCGTGATCGAGGCACGCGGACCGAACGACCCGGATGTGCTGCTGGTCACCGAATACAAGAACTGGGCGGCGCTCGATAACCTCGGCGGCAAGCTCGACAAGATCGGCGCCGAGGTGGAAGGCTCGGTCGAGGCGGCAGCCAAGTCCGAAGCCGACCGCGCCAAGATCCGCACGGTGCTCGGCTCGCGCACCGAGCAGGAAGTGCTTCTCAAGTAAGCGATCCACAGCGATTCGATTCAGGCAGGCCCGCCGACGGCGGGTCTGCTTTTTTTTGCTCGTATGAGCCCGTGCCCGGCCCTCAGGCCGTGCGCCACAGCGTAATGACCCGGATCAGGGCCACCTCGCGGAAGCACTCCACATCACATTTCAAATAAGTCCCGCTTCCGAGAAGGAGAAGCACGTCCCGTCGCCGATGATGAAGTGATCGAGCACCCGCACGTCGATGAGGGCGAGCGCATCGCGCAGCCGCCGCGTGATGAGCTCATCCGCCTGGCTCGGCTCGAGCACGCCGGAGGGATGGTTGTGGGCCAGGATCACCGCGGCCGCGTTATGGGCGAGCGTCTGGCGCAGCACCTCCCGCGGGTGCACCCCGGCGCGGTCGATGGTGCCGCGGAACAGCTCCTCGAAGGCGAGCAGCCGGTGGCGGTTGTCGAGGTACAGGCAGCAGAACACCTCATAGGGGCGGTCGCGCAGCTGCGCCAGCAGGAAACTGCGGGTCGTCTCGGGCGCGGCGAGCGCGGGTCCTGCCCGCAGCGCCTCGCGGAAGTGCCGCCGCGCGAGCTCGAGCGCCGCCTTCAGCAGCGCGTAGCGCGCCGGCCCGATGCCGCAGCGCGCACGAAACCGCGCGCGTTCGGCATTCATCAGCTCACGGAGCGAGCCGAACTCGCCGATCAGCGCGCGGGCCAGCTCCACCGCCGGGCATCCGCGGATCCCCGAGCCGAGCAGCACGCCGAGGAGCTCGGCGTCCGAGAGCGCGTGCGCGCCGCGCGCGAGCAGCTTCTCGCGCGGCCGCTCGGCGTCCGGAGGGTGGCGGGTGGTCATCACGTTCCGTTCTAAGGGAAGCCGCCGTGAGTCTAAGGAGGCCCGGGGCACCCGGGGAGGGGATGAAAGCGCTGCGAAGCGGGCGTTTTCCGCATTCCGTAACGCCCGTTGCGCTGCCTGCTCACCCCGGTGAGATAATCCACGCTCGAGAGGCAATCTCCATGCATGGCAAGCGCATTCTTCTCGGTGTGACGGGCGGCATCGCCGCCTACAAGAGCCCGGACCTGGTGCGGCGGCTGCGCGAGCGCGGCGCCGAGGTGCAGGTCGTGATGACCGCGGCCGCAGGGGAATTCGTGACCGCCACGACCTTCCAGGCGGTATCCGGGCGCACGGTGCGCACGGATCTCTGGGACGCGGCGGCCGAGGCCGCCATGGGCCACATCGAGCTCGCGCGCTGGGCGCAGGCCGTGCTGATCGCGCCCGCGACCGCCGATTTCCTTGCGCGCCTCGCGAGCGGGCGCGCCGACGATCTGCTCGCCACGCTGTGTCTCGCGACCGAGGCGCCGATCGCGGTGGCGCCGGCCATGAATCACGTCATGTGGGCCAATGCCGCAACCCGCGCCAACGTCGCGCAGCTCACCGCGCGCGGCGTCACGGTGCTCGGTCCGGGTGCCGGCGACCAGGCCTGCGGCGAAGTCGGCGAGGGCCGCATGCTCGAGCCGCTCGAGCTCGCCGAGCAGCTCGCGGCGCTCACCGCCGCGGGTGGGGAGCTCACCGGCCGCCGCGTCCTGATCACCGCCGGTCCGACGCGCGAGCGGCTCGATCCGGTGCGCTTCGTGAGCAACCGCAGCTCCGGGAAGATGGGCTTCGCGGTGGCACAGGCCGCGCGTGCCGCCGGCGCCGAGGTGGTCCTGGTGAGCGGTCCGGTGAGCCTGCCGACGCCGCCCGGCGTGCGGCGCATCGACGTCGAGAGCGCCGCCGACATGCTCGCCGCGGTGCTGCGCGAGCTCGCCGGCACGCACGTCTTCATCTCCACCGCCGCGGTGGCGGACTACCGGCCGCTGCGCGCCGCGCAGCACAAGATCAAGAAAACCAGTGACACGCTCGAGCTGTCGATGGAGCGTACGCCCGACGTGCTGGCGACGGTGGCGGCGCGAGCCGATCGGCCGTTCGTCGTCGGCTTCGCCGCCGAGACCGAGTCGGTGGAGCAGAACGCGCGCACCAAGCTCATGAAGAAGAATCTCGACATGATCGCCGCCAACGAGGTCGGCGACGACAAGGCCTTCGATGTCGACGACAACCAGCTGATCGTGCTCGCCCGCGGCGCGCGCTACGAGCTCGGGCGTGCCGGCAAGCCGGCACTGGCGCGGGGACTCGTGTCGCTCATCGCGCGCGAGCTCAGCGCGCGCGCCGACCGCTCACAGCGCGGCACGGCACTCGCTTAAGTCACGCGCATGAGCTCCACCCGGCGCGCGCTCAAGGTGCGCATCCTCGATGCGCGCATCGGGCGGGAGTTTCCGCTGCCGGCCTACGCGACGGACGGCTCGGCGGGTCTCGATCTGCGCGCCTGCCTCGAGGCACCGCTCGAGCTCGCGCCGGGGCGCGCCGAGCTCATTGCGACCGGCCTCGCGATCCATCTCGAGGACCCGCAGCTTGCGGCCGTGATCCTGCCGCGCTCCGGTCTCGGCCACCGCCACGGCATCGTGCTCGGCAACCTCGTGGGCCTCATCGACTCCGACTACCAGGGGCAGCTCATGGTGTCGTGCTGGAATCGCGGCACCGAGCCCTACACGATGACGCCCGGCGAGCGCATCGCGCAGCTCGTGGTGGTGCCGGTGGTGCAGGTGGAGCTCGAAGTGGTGGCCGACTTCGCGGCATCCGGGCGCGGAGCGGGCGGCTTCGGACACTCGGGCAGCGGCTGAGCGGTGAGCGCGCGCCGCGCGCTTCAGTCGTTCGAGTGCAGCGTATGGAGCTCCCGGTAGCGCTCGATGTCGGCCTGGAACTGGGCGCGCAGCTTCGTCTCTTCCTCTTTTGAGGTGGCGAGCGCACTCGACTGGGTGCGCATTTCGTTGACCGTGTGCACCAGGTCCTCGGCCAGATCGTCGGGCATGCGCCGCGCGGCAGCTCCCGCGGCGTAGGGGCGGAAGCTCAGGGCACGTGACTGCAGCGCGCCGAGCCGCGCCCGCAGGCCCTCGACGTACTGCGCCGCGGCGTTGCGCTGCGTGTATAGCTGGTCGAGCCGCGCATCGCGCAGCGCCTCGATGTCCTTCACCGAGGTGTAGGTCGTGACGAGGAAGCTGTCGTGCTGCTTCTGCTTGATCTCCGCGGCGCGCTCGCGCGCCTCGCTGGCGAGCTGATCCGGGCTCTTCTGGCCGGCGAAGTGCTGGACCGGAATTCCCTCCGGGTTCATCACCTCGCGGTCCTTGCCGGCGTATTGCGCCGGGATCTGGTCGCCGTAGTGCACGACGCCCTGATCGTCGACCCAGCGGTAGGTGGGCTTGCCGCTGCTGCTGTGCGTCGGCGCCGCGCCGGCCGCGCCCGTGGCCAGACAGGCGGCGATCAGCCAACCCAGCATTCTCGAGACGCACGGCGACATGGAGCTATCTTCGGCCGCCCACATGGGCGCTGGCAAGCTCAGCGTGCGCCGTAGCGGGCCCGGTAAGCGTCGAGCTCTGTGAGCTGCTGCGCGGAAATCCCCGGCACGCCGCCGGTCGGATGCGACAGGGCCTCGATCAGGTCGGAGAGTGTGACGATGCTCACACATTTCAGACCCTGGTCGCGCTCGAGCTCCTGCACCGCACTTAAGTCTCCCTGGCCGCGCTCCTCGCGATCGAGCGCCAGCGCCACGCCGACCGGCTCGGCGCCGCTTTCGCGGATCAGCTCGAGCGACTCGCGCACCGCGGTGCCGGCGGTGATCACGTCGTCGACGATCAGCACGCGTCCGTGCAAGGGCGCGCCCACCACCAGCCCGCCCTCGCCGTGGCTCTTGGCTTCCTTGCGGTTGTAGGCGTAGGGGACGCTGCGTCCATGGTGGATGGCGAGCGCCGCCGCCGTGGCGGTCACGAGCGGAATGCCCTTGTAGGCCGGACCGAACAGCATGTCGAAGGCGAGCCCGGAACGGACGATTGTCGCCGCATAGCAGCGGCCGAGCACCGCCACCGCCTCGCCGTCGCTGAAGAGCCCGGCATTGAAGAAGTAGGGGCTGACGCGGGCGGACTTCAGGCGAAACTGGCCGAAGCGCAGCGCCTCGCGTTTCATGGCGAGCGCGATGAACGTGAGCTGGTATTCCTGCATGTCATATCATTGTTCGGCTTGCGCGTGATCACCGTCAATGTCTGTGGCATCCGCTCGGCGGCGACCAAGGGGCTGTTCCGCTGGCTGCGGCGCCAGCGCGCCGACTTCATCTGCCTGCAGGAGACGCGCTGCCGGCCCGACCAGCTCAGCGGCCACGACGTGGAGATGCCGGGCTATACCAGCTACTTCTGCGACGCCGAGCGCAAGGGCTACGCCGGGGTGGCGATCTATACGCGCCATGCGGTGGATCGCGTGGTGCGCGGCTTCGGGGTGGCGGAATTCGACCGCGAGGGCCGCTACCTCGAGGCGCGCCTCGGCGACCTGTCGATCGTCTCGCTCTACCTGCCCTCGGGGGCGGCGGGCCCCGAGCGCCAGGCCTCCAAGTACCGCTTCCTGGAGGCTTTTACGCCCCACCTGGCGCGCCTCAAGCGCGGCCGGCGCCGCGCCATCCTCTCGGGCGACTGGAACATCGCCCATCGAGCCATTGACCTGCGCAACTGGCGCTCGAACCAGAAGAACTCCGGCTTCCTCCCCGAGGAGCGCGCCTGGATGGATCAGCTCTTCGGCCCCGCCGGCTACGTGGATGCCTTCCGCGAGGTGCGCCGGGGACCGGATCTGTACACCTGGTGGTCGAACCGTGGCCAGGCGCGCGCCAACAACGTCGGCTGGCGCATCGATTACCAGGTGGTGAGCGCCGCCCTTGCCGGCCGGGCGCGCCGTGCCTCCATATACAAGGAGAGGCGTTTCTCGGACCACGCCCCGCTCATCATGGATTACGCGCTGTGAGCGGCGCACCGGCGTCGCGGCCGGCGCGCCCGCGGCTCGTCGAGCTGCTCGCGAGTCGCAAGATGATCGCGCTCCTGCTGCTGGCGGGGGCGTCCGGCTTTCCCAACCAGCTCACCGAGAGCGCGCTGCAGGCGTGGCTCAAGGACTCGGGCCTGAGCAACACGGCGATCGGCGCGATGACCTACGTGGCGCTCCCGTATCTCCTCAAGCCGCTGTGGGCGCCGCTGATCGACCGCTATCCGCTGCCTCTTCTCGGCCGGCGCCGTGGCTGGATACTGGCGATGCAGCTGGCCATCGCCGCCACCCTGGCGGTATTCGCGTTGCAGAGCCCGACCGTCTCGCTCACCGGCGTGACAGTCTGCGCCGCGGCGGTCGTGTTCTTCTCGGCGACCCAGGACATCGCGATCGACGCCTACCGGACGGACGTGTCGCTGCCGAGCGAGCGGGGGCTTGCCGCAGCTACCGCCAACCTGGGTTACCGTACCGTCTCGTACGGCGCGCTCGCCGTCGCGCTGATCGTCGCTGATCACTTCGGCTGGCGGGCCGCCTTCCTGGCTCTCGCCGCCGGCATGCTGGTGTTCTGCGCCGCGACACTGTACGCACCGAGCACGCACAATCGCCACCAGCCGAGCTCGTTGCGCGAGTCGGTGATCGCTCCGCTGCGGGAGCTGCTCGGCACGCCGAGCGCGCTCACCTTCATCGTCGTGGTACTGCTGTTCAAGATCGGCGACGCGTTCGCGAACAAGCTCTTCACCCCCTTCATGATGGACGTCGGGTTCTCCAAGACCGACCTGGGCCTGATCATCAAGCCGCTGTTCACCGCGGGCTCGCTCGTGGGCTCGGTGCTCGGCGGCTTGCTCATGGTGCGCCTCGGACTGCTGCGCTCGATGCTGGGATTCGGCGTGCTGCAGGCGTTGAGCAACCTGCTCTACTGTCTGCTCGCAGTGGCCGGTAAGAGCTATGCCGTCATGTGCGTGGCGGTGTTCGTCGAGCACGTGGCCGCCGCGTTGGGCAACATCGCCCTGGTGGCGCTCATCATGGCGCTGTGCGACGTGCGCTACAGCGCCTTCCAGTACGCGCTGCTGTCGGCGATCGCGCTGCTCCCGCGTTACAGCCTCGGCTACCCGGCCGGCTGGATCGCCGACCACGGCGGCTGGTATCTCTACTACGTGACGAGCTTTGCCATCGCGCTGCCCGGACTCGCGATGGTATGGCTGACGCGCGAGAAAATCGCGGCCCTCGACTCGCTGCGCGCGCGCGACCCACCGTGAGCGAGGCCGAGCGCACCGGCGGTAGCGGCCTCGCTCTTGATGTCGAGCGGGTCGTGTGCCGCGAGACGCAACTCGGCGCGCAGGGCGTGCGCGCTTTTACCATCGGCGGCGGCGACTGGCCGCTCAGGGGTTTCGTGGTGCGCGCCGGGGCGCAGCTGCGCGGCTACGTGAACCGCTGCCCGCACGCCGGCCACCCGCTCAACCTCCTGCCGGACCGGTTCTGCACGCCCGACGGCGCGCTGCTGCTGTGCTCATCGCACGGCGCGCTGTTCGAGAAGCTCACCGGGTATTGCGTGGCGGGACCGTGTGCCGGAGCCTCGCTCACGCCGGTGCCGCTCGAGGTGAAGAGCGGCTACGTGCTGGTCGCCGACGGCGTGGATATCGGCGCGCTGGCGGCGGCGCAGTCCTGAACGCAGCGCTCGTTCACTCGAAGAGGTCGATGCCGTCGAGCGGGCTCAAGCGCAGCTCGCGATCCTCGGCGAGGCTGTCGGCGCCGCGGGTCTCCTCATCGCCGCCTTCGACGTCGACGGATCCGCTCCCGTCCTCGGGCGGTTCTTCGGCCGCCTCCAGAGTGCCCTCGTCCCACTGGGCATCCCAGTCCTCGACCTCCATCTCCTCCACGGTGCCGTCGAAGTACTGAATCTCGATGGTGCCGTCGTCGTCATCGACCGCGACGACCTCGAACAGCTGCCCGCCGTTCGATCGATACCAGTCGCCGATGCCAGGGTGAGGAGCCGTCATCGTCGCAACCTCCGTGGGGTGCGTCCGGCTGCAGCTGCTATGCTGAGGGCCGAGGCGCCCGACGCAAATCATGTTGCGCCTCACCCGTGACGCTTTCAAGAAGCAATTGGCGCCGCACAGCATCAATGTTCGCGCAGTCCGTGAAGTTCTTCGTGGTGTTCTTCGTGGTGGTCGACCCGGTGTCGCTCATTCCGCTGTTCACCGGGCTCACCGCCGGCGCGAATCCCGCCTTCAAGCGGCGCATGGCGCTGCAGGCGGTGGCGATTTCGGCGGTCATCCTGCTGCTGTTCGCGGTCGGCGGTGCGGCGTTTCTGCGACTCATGGGCATCAGCCTCGAGGCGTTTCGGATTTTCGGCGGCTTGTTGCTGTTTCTGCTGGCGCTCGAGATGGTTTTCGCGCGCGAGTCGGGCGCACGCACCTCGAGTGATGAGGCCGCGGAGGCCCGCCGCCGCGCGGACATCTCGGTATTCCCGCTGGCTTTTCCCTTCATCGCAGGGCCCGCGGCGCTCACCACCATTCTGCTGTGGTTCGGGCGCATCCAGCTGCCGGCCCAGACGGGCCTGTTCGCGGGATTGATCGGCGCCGCGGCGCTGGTGCTGGCAATCGTCCTGGCGCTGCTGTGGGTCGCCGAGCCGCTGATGCGCGTGATCGGCGTGACCGGCGCCAACGTGGCGAGCCGCATCCTCGGGGTGATCCTCGGGGCGCTGGCGGTGCAGTTCGTGCTCGACGGGTTGCGGCAGGCCTTCGGCGCGTCCTGAAGAGACGCGCGGCCTTCAGCCCCGCCGCCGGAAGGTGAGGTCCCACACCTCGTGTCCGAGACGCACGCCGCGGCGCTCGAAGCGCGTCGGCAGACGCTCCGCCGGCCGCGCGCTGAAGCCACCCTCGGGGGCGAGGTTCTCGAGCCCCGGCGCCGCGCCGAGCACCGCCAGCATCTCCAGCGCATAGGGCTGCCAGTCAGTCGCGAGGTGGAGCGTCCCGCCCACGGCGAGCGCGCGCGCGCTGAGCGCCACGAAGGACGGCTGGATCAGCCGGCGCTTGTGGTGGCGCTTCTTCGGCCACGGATCGGGAAAGAGGATCAGCACCTCAGCGAGGCTTTCCGGAACGATCTGCCGCTCGAGCACCTCGACCGCGTCGTGGCAGATGACCCGCACGTTGCCGAGGGCGCGCTGCTCGAGCGCGAGCAGCGCCCGGCCGACGCCCGGGCGGTGCACCTCGATCCCGAGGTAGTCGCGCTCCGGGTGCGCTGCGGCGAGCGTCACGAGGTTCTCGCCGTTGCCGAAACCGATCTCGAGCGTGCGCGGAACATTGCGCCCGAAGACCCTGGGCAGGTCGAGTGGTCCCGGGCCGAAGTCGATGCCGTACGTCGGCCACAGCTGCGCGAGCGCGCGCTCCTGCGCCGCGGTGATGCGCCCGGCGCGGGTGACGAAGGAGCGGATCGAGCGCGGGTGCGCGGTGTCGGGCATGGTGGGGGATCCTAGCGCGCCGGAGCATGCGGCGCCGCGCACCTTCCCATGATATAAGCGCGCGCTACATTCACCGGGCCGCGGAGGGTCCAATGCTGAAATCACTGACGCTGGGGATGGTGGGGGTGTTGGGGCTGGCCGGCACGGCGTACGCCGAGCCGGGCAAGGGCGCGGACTCCCAGCCGCCATCGGCGGATCTCAAGAGCCTGTGTCACATCGACGTGAAGGGCGACCTCAAGGACGAGTGGCGCCGGCTCCCGGAGGCGCAGAGCTCCGTGACCCAGCACCACTTCGGTGCGGGCGGCAAGGCGTTCGACTACACCGCCACCGCCGGGACCCTCATCGTGCGCGATGACGAAGACCGGCCGATCGCCAGCATCGGTTACGTGGCCTACACCCGCAGGGACGGCAAGGCTGGCGAGGTCCGCCCCGTCACCTTCGCCTTCAACGGCGGGCCCGGCTCCTCCTCGCTGTGGCTGCACATGGGGGCACTCGGCCCGAAACGCGTGGTGCTCAACGATCCCAATCCGGTGCCGGCCGCGCCCTACCATACGGTAGAGAACCAGTACGGCCTCATCGACAAGAGCGACCTGGTGATGATCGACCCGGTGGGCACGGGCCTTTCCCACGCGGTCTGCAATCACAAGGACGATGAGTTCTGGGGCGTCGATCCCGACATCGACTCCATCGGCCGCTTCATCGCCCAGTATGTGAGCGACAACGACCGCTGGATGTCGCCGAAGTACCTGCTCGGCGAGAGCTATGGCACGACCCGCGGCGCGGCGATCGTCAACTACCTGCGCGCGCGCCGCTCGCTCGAGTTCAACGGCCTGATCCTGGTGTCGGTCGCGACCGATATCGAGGCGATCTTTGCCCAGCTGCCGGGGAACGACCGGCCCTACTCGGTGTACCTGCCGGGCTACGCCGCGGTCGCCTGGTATCACAAGGCACTGCCGCACCAGCCGGCCGCGCTCGAGCCGTTCCTCGCCGAGGTGCGCACCTATGCGATGGGGCCGTACACGGCGGCGCTGCTGAAGGGCGATGCGCTGAGCGACGCCGAGCGCGACAGCGTGGCCGCGCAGCTGCACGAGTACACCGGGCTCTCGACCGAGTATCTCAAGTTCGCCAACCTGCGCGTCTCGGAGAGCATGTTCGATCAGGAGCTGCTCAGGAAGGAGCGCAAGACCGTAGGCAGGATCGACGGGCGCTTCGTCGGACCCACCCAGGATCAGCTGGCCCGGGACATGGAGTACGACCCGCAGCTTGCGGCCATCGGAGCCGCTTTCACCGCGGCGTTCCTCGACTACTACCACGGGGAGCTGAAGTTCGGTCAGGGCAAGACCTACTTCACGACCAACTTCGGGATCGGCAACAAGTGGAAATTCACGCACCAGACCGATGGCGGCGAGCAGCCGATCGTCAACTCAGGCGTGGACCTCGCCCAGGCGCTGGTGCAGGACCAGAATCTGAAGGTGCTGGTGCTGAACGGCTACTTCGATCTCGCCACGCCGTTCTCGGCCACCGAGTACATGATGACGCACCTCGGGGTGCCGCCGTCGGCGAGCGCCCGCGTCCAGATGAAGTACTACCAGGCGGGCCACATGATGTACGTGAACCCGCCGTCGCTCGCCAAGATGAAGGGCGACCTCGACGCCTTCATCGACTCGACGTCACACCAGTAACCGGCAGCACCATCTGGGCACGCAGGCCCGGATGGTTGTCGATGAGCTCGAGCACGCCGCCGTGGAGCCTGGCGACGGCGTCGACGATCGAGAGCCCGAGTCCCACGCCCGGCGTGCCGCGGCTGGCATCGCCGCGGTAGAAGCGCTCGGTGACTTTAGGTCTGTCGGCGGCGGCGATGCCGGGGCCGTTGTCGGCGACCTCGATGGCCACCGAGCCGTCGGCGCGCGCCCCCACGCACACGCGGATCGCGCCGCGCTCAGGCACGCACTTGAGCGAATTGTCGATGAGGTTGCTCAGCGCCTGCGCGAGCAGCACCGGGTCGCCGGCCACCGCGGTGACGCCGCTGGTCTCGAAGGAGAAGTCCACCCCCTTCTGCTCGGCGGCCGGCTCGTAGAACTCGACCACCTCGGCCGCGACCCTTGATGCATCCACCTGCACGAAGCCGGAGCGGCGCGCGCCGGTATCGAGCTCGGCGAGCCGCAGGAGCGCCGCAAAGATGCGCATGACGCGGTCGACGTCGGCCACGGCGCCGTCGATTTCCGCGAAGGTCTCGGCCGGCCCGGGGCGCGTGAGCGAGAGCTCCTCGAGGCGCGAGCGCAGCTCCGCGAGCGGCGTGCGCAGGTCGTGCGCGATGGAGTTCGAGACGTCGCTGATGCCGTTGATCAGCCGCTCGATGTGATCGAGCATGCCGTTGATGGTCTGCGAGAGGGTCGCGAACTCATCAGCCGAGCCCGCCGCCGGCAGCCGCTTGCGCAGGTCGCCCGCCATGATCGCCGACACCGTGGTGCGCATGCCCTCGACGCGCGCCAGCAGCTGACGGCGGATCAGCAGCGCGCCCGCCACCCCCACCACGAAGAGGAAGGTGACCGCCGCGGTGAGTCCCCAGGCGAACTGCCGCTCGAGCGGCAGGTAAAAGCCGAGGTCGCGGCCGACCAGCAGGTGGTAGCCGCCGGGCAGCGTCTCGCGCAGCACCAGCGTATGCACCGGCTGCCCGCCGAGCTGATCCACCATCACTGCATGCGTGCCTGAGCCGTCGGGGATCTCGCGCGGCCAGGCGGCGAGGTTGCCGGCGAGCGGCCGGTAGTCGGCGTCGGTGAGCAGCAGCGTCCGTTCGCCGACGATGTGCAGCCGCAGCCGCGACTCGATGTGCGCCGTGAGCCCCCGGGGTCCCTCGCGCGCGAACACCTCCGCGAGGTGTTGCGCATCGGCGTGCAGGATCTCCTCGCGCCCCGAGAAGATGCTGACGTTCCACGCGTACCACAGGAGCACCGCGAAGGCGACCAGCGCGGCGAGCCCCAGCATCAGGTAGCCGATCGCCCAGGTGACCGGGGAGGTGTGCAGCCAGCGGCTCATGGCTGGTCGGTGAGCATGTAGCCGGCGTTGCGCACGGTGCGCACCAGCGCGCGCTCGCTATCGAGCTCGAGCTTCTGGCGGAGCTTGGAGATGTGCACGTCGACCACGTTGGTCTGCGGATCGAAGTTATATTCCCACACCGCCTCCAGCAGCATGGTACGCGTCACCACCTGGTTGGCGTGGCGCATGAGGTACTCGAGCAGCTTGAACTCGCGCGGCTGCAGCGCGACGGCGCGGCTGCCGCGTGTCACGCGCCGCGTCAGCAGGTCCATGCGCAGATCGCCCACCTGCAGCGTGTGCTCCGCCTCGCCCGCACCCGTGCCGCGCCGCCCGAGCGCATCGACACGCGCCAGCAGCTCCCCGAACGCGAAGGGTTTGGTGAGGTAGTCGTCGCCCCCGCCGCGCAGCCCCTTGATGCGCTCATCCACGCCATCGAGAGCCGAGAGGATCAGGATCGGAGTGCGGTTCCCCCCCTTGCGCAGCGTCTCGATGATGGCGAGGCCGTCGATGTTGCCGGGGAGCATGCGGTCCATGACGATGACATCGTGTGGCTCGCCGGCGGCGAGGAACAGGCCGTCGCGGCCGTTGCCGGCGTGATCGACGGTGTGGCCCGCCTCGCGCAGGCCCTTGATGACGAAACGCGCGACCCTCTCGTTATCCTCGACCAGCAGGATCTTCACGGCTCAGCCCTGTGCGGCTTCAGGCGCCACGGCGCCTTCGCCGTGCGGATGCTTACGAGCCCAGCGCACCACCAGGCGGTCGAGGTACAGGTAGATCACCGGCGTCGTGAACAGTGTCAGCATCTGGCTCAACACCAATCCTCCCACCATTGTATAGCCGAGCGGCTGGCGCAGCTCCGAGCCCGTGCCGCGCCCGAGCATCAGCGGCATGGCTCCCAGGATCGCAGCCATGGTGGTCATCATGATGGGGCGGAAGCGCAGCAGACACGCCTTGCGGATCGCGGCTTGCGGCTCGAGGTGCTCGTTACGCTCGGCGTGGATGGCGAAATCGACCATCATGATGCCGTTCTTCTTGACGATACCGATCAGCAGGATGATGCCGATCGTTCCCACGATCGACAGGTCGAAGTGGAACAACATCAGCATCAGCAGCGCGCCAACACCCGCCGAAGGAAGCGTCGAGAGAATGGTCAGCGGGTGGATGTAGCTCTCATAGAGCACGCCGAGGATGACGTAGACGACCAGCAGCGCCGCCAGGATCAGCAGCGGCAGGGTCTTCAGCGACGACTGAAAGGCCTGCGCGGTGCCCTGGAAGGTCCCGGAGATCGCAGCCGGCATGTGGTTCGAGGCCGCGATCTTCTGGATCGCGGCGACGGCATCGCCGAGCGCGGCGCCGGGTGCCAGATTGAAGGACAGCGTCACCGCGGGGAACTGCCCCTGGTGATTGATGGACAGGTAGCTGGTGTGGCCGGTGTCGAACTTCGTGAACGCGGACAGCGGCACCTGCTGCCCGGTGGTGGGTGACTTGATATAGATCTTATTGAGTGTTCCGGGCTGGCCGAGGAGCGCCGGGCTCACCTCGAGCACTACGTGGTAGCTGGCGAGCTGGGTGAAGTACTGGGTCACCTGCCGCTGCCCGAAGGCATCATAGAGCGTGTTGTCGATGAGCGCCGGCTGGATGCCGAAACGCGCCGCCTGGTCGCGGTCGATGACCAGCGACAGCTTGGTACTGCTCGATTGCTGGTCGGAGGCGACGTCGGTGAGCTGCGGCAGCTTCTTCAGCTCGGCGAGCAGCCGCGGTGCCCACTCGTTCAGCTCCTCGATGTTGGCGTCCTGCAGCGTGTATTGATACTGCGTGCGTGAGGGGCGCCCGCCGACGTTCAGGTCCTGCGCGGCTTGCAGGAACACCGTGCCGCCCGGCACCGCGGCGATCTTGCGGCGCAGCCGCGTGACGACCTGATCCGCGGTCACAGCGCGCTCGTCGCGCGGCTTGAGCCCCAGAAACACGTAGCCGTTATTGATCGGGTTGCTGCCACCGACGAAGGCAGCCCAGCCCGCGACCGCCGGATCATCTCCAATGACCTTCATGAGGCGCCGCTCGACGCTCACCATCTCATCGAAGGACACGTCCTGCGGTGCATCGGTGACTCCGGCGAGGACCCCGGTGTCCTGCTGCGGGAAGAAGCCCTTGGGGATCACGACGTAGAGCAGCACGGCGGTGGCCACCGTGGCGAGGAAGGTGATCAGCGTGGCGCGCTGGTGGCGCAGCACGAAGTCGAGTCCGCGCGTGTAGCGCTCGATCAGCCACTGGAAGCCGTGCTCGAGCGCCATGTAGAAGCGCCCGTGGCTTGCCTGGCGCTCGTCGCGCAGGAACAGCGCCCCCATCATGGGCGAAAGGGTGAGCGAGACCACCGCCGAGACCGCGATGGTCATGGTCACGGTGACTGCGAACTCGTGGAACAGCCGGCCGACGAGCCCGCCCATGAGCAGCAGCGGGATGAATACCGCCACCAGCGAGATGCTGATAGAGAGGATCGTGAAGCCGATCTCGCCCGAGCCCTTGATCGCGGCCTCGTAGGGCGAGAGACCCGCCTCGATGTGGCGGTAGATGTTCTCGAGCATCACGATCGCGTCGTCCACGACGAAGCCGACGGCGATGGTCAGAGCCATCAGCGACAGATTGTCGAGGCTGTAACCGACCACGTACATCAACGCCGCGGTGCCCAACAGCGCGAGCGGAACGGTCACGCCGGGAATCGCGGTGGCCCAGAAGTTCCTCAGGAACAGGAAGATCACCATCACCACCAGGCAGATCGCCAGCACCAATGTCAGCTCTACGTCACGCACCGAAGCCTGGATGGTGACGGTGCGGTCGATCACCTGGTCGAGCTTCAGCGACGGGGGTACCGAGGTCATGATGTGCGGCAGCGCTGCCTTCACTTCCCGCACGTCGTCAATCACGTTGCTGCCGGGGAGCTTATGAATGAACAGCAGCACCCCGGTCCGGCCGTTCTGGAAGGCGACCGACTGGGTGTTCTCCGGACCGTCGACGGCCACCCCGATGTCGCGGATGCGGATCGGCGCGCCGTTCTTATAGGCGACGATCACGTCATTCCAGGGGGCCGCTTTCAGCAGCTGGTCGTTGTCGTAGATGGTGTAGTTGTGCTGGGCGCCGGTGATCGCCCCCTGCGGGGAGTCGACGGTCGCGGCGGTAATGAGACTGGCGACGTCCTCCAGCTGCAACCCGACTGCGGCGAGCTTCACCGGGTCGACCTGGACGCGCACCGACGGTTTCTGCTGCCCGCCGACGCCGACGTTGGCGATGCCCGGCAACTGCGAGAGCTGCTGAGCGAAAACAGTCTCGGCGTAGTTGTCGACCTCGGTCATCGGCATGACGTCCGAGTGCACCGCGTAGATGATGATCGAGTAGTCCGCCGGGTTGTACTTGCGGTAGGAGGGGGGCGAGGGCAGGTTCTTCGGCAGCTGGCCACCGGCGGCGTTGATCGCCGACTGGACGTCGCCCGCCGCCGCATCGATGTTGCGGTCGAGCTCGAACTGCAGCGTGATCTGCGTACCGCCGAGCACGCTGGTCGAGGTCATCTGCGCCACACCAGGAATTTGCGCGAACTGCGTCTCGAGCGGCTGTGCGACCGAAGATGCCATGATCTCAGGGCTCGCACCCGGCAGCTGCGCGCTCACCAGGATGGTGGGGAAGTCCACCTGCGGCAGCGGTGCCACCGGCAAGAAGGGAAAGGCGGCGACGCCGACGAGCGCGAGGCCCGCCATCAGCAGCGTGGTGGCGACCGGACGCTCGATGAAGGGCCGCGAGATGTTCACGGCGCGGGGTCGGCGGCGCCGGTGGTGGCGGTGTGCGCCGGCTTGGGCACGGGCACGCCGGCGCTCACGGCGGTGGCGTTGGCACGGATGAGCGCGCCGGGCTGCAGCCGGTAGAAGTTGCTGGTCACCACGCGGTCGCCGGCCGCGAGACCCTTCTCGACGACGACCACGTCACCGACCGGCTCGCTCGCGGTGACCGGCGCCATCGACACGGTGGAATCCGCTTGCACCGCGTAGGCGAACAGACCGTCGGGGCCACGCTGCAGCGCGCTCGCCGGCATGGTGAGCACCTGGCGGCGCATCTGCGTCTGCACCCGCACGTTGACGAACTGGCCGGGCCAGAGGTGGCGCTGCGTGTTGGGCAGCGTCGCCTTGACGCGGATGGTGCCGGTGGTCTGGTCGATCTGGTTGTCGATCAGGGCCACGGTGCCCTGGTCGAGCTCAACCTTGTCGTCGCGCGACAGCGCCACCGCCGTGACCGGCCCGCGCGCGAGCGCCGCGGAGAGCTGCGCGAAGCTCTCCTCCGGGAGGCTGAAGATGATCGAGATGGGCTCGAGCTGCGTGACCACCACCATGCCGGTGGTGTCGGTCGCGTGCACGTTGTTGCCCGGATCCACCAGCCGTATGCCGGTGCGTCCTTCGATCGGCGAGGTGATCGTGGTGTAGTCGAGGTTGGTACGTGCGCTGTCGATCCCCGCCTCGTCGCCCTTGACCTGCGCGATCAGCTGCGCAATGAGCGCCTTCTGGGTGTCGACGGTCTGCTTGCTCGCCAGGTCCTCGGGGGCAAGCAGCTCGTAGCGCTCCATGTCGCGCCGCGCGTTCTCGAGCTGCGCACGGTCCTTGTCGCGCGTGGCGATCGCCACGCCGAGCGCCGCCTGATAGGGCCGCGGGTCGATCTGCACCAGCAGCGCGCCCTTCTTCACGTCCTGGCCCTCGCGGAACGCGACCTTGTCGATGCGCCCGTCGACGCGCGCAGTGACGGTGACGGTGTAGAAGGCTTGCACGGTCCCGAGGCCTTCCAGGTATTCCGGCACGTCGCCGTGCGCGACGGTCGCGACGTCGACGGCCACCGCCGGCGGGGCTTTCGGCGGCGGCGGGATCCGATGGCTGAGCCAGTACCACGCGCCCAGCACCACACAGAGCGCAACCGCGCCGCCTGTTTTTGCGCGCCGGTCGAGGTCCCCGAAGCGCAGCTTCACAGCAGCTCGTCCTTCTGTTGCCACCCTCCGCCCAAGGCCTGGTACAGCGATACGAGCGACTGCAGGTGCGCGTATTTCGCCTGCGCCAGGGCATCCTCGGCGGTGAACAAGGTGGTCTCCGTGCTGAGAAGGGTGAGTACGTTGATGGTGCCGGCGTGCATCTGCGCCTGGGCGAAGCGGTAGGCGCGCCGCGCCTGCCCGGTGGCCTGCTGCTGACGGGTGACCTGCTCGGTGGTCTGCTGCACGGCGACGAGCGCGTCCTCGACGTTGGCGAGCGCGGAGATCACCGCCTTGTGGTAATCGGCGAGCAGCTCCTGGTACTGCGCCTCGGCGAGCGAGTAGCCGCCGCGCAGCGCGCCGCCCTGGAATATCGGCTGCGTGAGGCCCGCGCCGAGGGACCACACGCGGCTTGCCGGAGTGAGCAGCGTCGCGAGTGCCGGGCTCTCGTAGCCACCGTCGGCGGTGAGATTGATGGCCGGAAAGAAGGCGGCGCGCGCCGCGGCGATGTTGGCGTTGGCGGCCATCAGCTGCGCCTCGGCGGCGGCCACATCCGGGCGCCGCGCAAGCAACTCCGACGGCAGCCCAGGCCGCACTTGAGGCTGGCTCAGGGCATCGAGCCCTCCGCTCGTGACGTCGACGGCCTGGGGGGGTGAGCCGACGAGGATCGCGAGCGCATCGAGCGTCTGTCGGAGCTGCTCGCGCAGCGGCGGAATCGATGCATTCACGGTGGCAACCACGGTCTGCTGCTGCGCCACGTCGAGCGCGGTGGCGATGCCGGCGCGCTCCTCGAGCTCGAGGCCGTGCAGCGCCTGGCTTGCGTTGGCGAGGTTGGAGTCGGCGATTGCGAGCCGGTCGCGCAGCTCGAGCGCCTGGAAGTAACTGCTCGCCACCCCCGCCATGACCGTGAGCTCGATGGTGGAGCGGTCGTAGCGGCTCGCGTTGGCGGTGGCGGTGGCGGCGGCGAGCTGCGCGCGGTTCTTGCCGAAGAAGTCCAGCTGGTAGCTCGCGGTCAGCAGCGGATTGAAATCGTCGCCGGTCGCGAGGGCTGCGTTGGCGCCGCCCGGCTGCGGCGTCCGGGCACGGGTCGCCTGCGCCGCGATGCCGAGCGTCGGCAGGAGCGGTGCGCGGGCGATGCGCCGCTCGGCGTCCGCCTCGCTCACCCGCGCCACCGCGGCGCGCAGATCATCGTTGGCGCGCTGCGCCGCGGCGATGAAGGCATCGAGATCGGTCGAGCCGAAGCCGCGCCACCACTCGCTCGAGGGCCACTCGGGCACGGCCGGATCGGCGGAGGTCACCCAGCGCTCGGGCGGCGCGATGTCGGGCTTGCGATAGCGCGGACCCAGGCTGCAGGCCGCGAGCGCCAGCAGGCCGCCGGCGAGGGCGCCCACGCCGAGCGCGCGGGCAGGCGAGCGCCGGGGACGACGCATCGTTCCCGGGAAGGACAGCCAGGCGTGCATGGCGCCACGTTAGCCCCCGGCGGGTTCTCCCCCGGTGGGCGAATGATTAAAGTCAGTTAATCTCTCGAACGGGGGATGGCCGCCGGCCCCCCCGGGAACGAGTCTGTAGAGGGGAGGGCCTATGTCCATCAAGCTGACCGTGAATGGTGCGAGCCGCGAGCTCGACGTCGATCCCGACATGCCGCTGCTGTGGGCGATCCGCGACCACCTCGAGCTGAGCGGCACCAAGTTCGGGTGCGGCATGGCGCTCTGTGGCGCGTGCACCGTGCACATCGACGGCGCCCCGACGCGTTCGTGCGTCACGCCGGTGTCGGCGGTCGACGGCAAGAGCATTACCACCATCGAGGGGCTGGCGACCGCGGCCGGCAAGGCGGTGCAGGAAGCCTGGGTGGCACTCGACGTGCCGCAGTGCGGCTATTGCCAGAGCGGACAGATCATGTCGGCGGCGGCGCTGCTCGCGGGCAATCCGCAGCCGACCGATGCCGATATCGACGCCGCCATGGCGGGCAACATCTGCCGCTGCGCGACCTACGTGCGCATCCGCAGCGCCATCCACCAGGCGGCCGGCGCGCTCGCCGCGCCGCTGAGCAAGGGGGCATAACCGATGTACCTGCGCCATCGCGAAGACGGCGGCCCCGGCCGCACCACCGGCCTCAACCGCCGGCAGTTCCTCGAGCTTACGACGCTCGCCGGCACGGGCCTGACACTCGGCGTGGTGTTGCCGGGCTGCAGCCCGGCGGGCACGGGCACGGGCGCGGGCACCGCGGCCGGCCCGAGCGCTCCGCTCGAGATGCCGTTCGTGCGCATCGCACCCGACAACACCGTCACCGTGATTTCCAAGCATCTCGAGGCGGGCCAGGGCGTGTGGACCGGGCTGCCGGCGATCGTCGCCGAGGAGCTCGATGCGTCCTGGGGTCAGATGCGGGTCGAGAGCGCTCCCGCGAAGGTGCCGATGTACGGCAACCTCGCGATGGGCGGCAAGGTGCAGCTCACCGGCGGCTCCACCGCGACGGCCAATTCCTGGCAGCAACTGCGGGAGGCCGGGGCCACTGCGCGCGCCATGCTGGTTGCCGCGGCCGCGCAGCAATGGAAGGTGCCAGCCGCCGAGGTGACCGTGAGCGAGGGCGTGGTGGCGCACGGGCCTTCAGGACACAAGGCGAGTTTTGGCGAGCTCGCGGGAGGCGCCGCGCAGCAGCCGGTGCCGACCCAGGTGAAGCTCAAGGATCCGGCGAGCTTCAAGATCATCGGCCGCGAGCATTTGCCGCGGCTCGACGCGAAGGCTAAGTCGACCGGCACGCAGCAGTACGCCATCGACGTGCGGCTCCCCGGCATGATGACGGCCGTGGTGATGCGGCCGCCGCGCTTCGGCGGCAAGGTGAAATCCTTCGACGCCGCCGCAGCGAGGGCGGTGCCTGGCGTGGTCGACGTGGTCGAGATCCCGCGCGGCGTCGCGGTCGTGGCGCGCGACATGTACTCGGCCAAGAAGGGCCGCGAGGCGCTCAAGGTCAGCTGGGACGAGTCGGCGGCGGAGAAGCGCGGTACTACCCAGATCCTCAAGGAGTACCGCGAGCTGGCCCGCGGCAAGGAGGCGCTGATCGCCGCGCAGTCGGGCGATGCCGGCCGGGCGCTCGCGCACGCCGTGCACCGGGTGGAGGGCGAGTTCGAGTTCCCCTACCTCGCGCACGCCACCATGGAGCCGCTCACCGCGGTCTGCAGTCTCGGCGCCAGCCAGTGCGAGATCTGGGCGGGCTGCCAGTTCCAGACGCTCGATCAGGCCACGGCGGCGACCATCCTCGGCCTCAAGCCCGAGCAGGTCACGATCCATACGCTCGCCGCCGGCGGCACCTTCGGCCGCCGCGCGACGCCCGATTCCGACTACGTGTCGGAGGTCGCCTCGATCGTCAAGGCGACCGGCGGCAAATACCCGGTGCGGCTCATCTGGACGCGTGAGGACGACATCACCGGCGGGCGCTACCGGCCGCTCAACTATCACCGCGTCGAGGCGGGCATCGACAAGGACGGCAAGGTCGCCTGGCGGCAGCGCCTGGTCGGGCAGTCGATCATCGGTGGTACGCCGTTCGAGGCGATGATGATGAAGAACGGTCTCGATCCGACCGCGGTCGGCGGCAACGCCGCCGAGGAATACGACCTCGATCACACGCACGTGAGCTGGACGCGGCCGAAGGTCGGCGTGCCGGTGCTGTGGTGGCGCTCGGTCGAGAACACGCACACCGCCTATTCCAAGGAAGTGATGATCGATGAGCTCGCGCAGGCGGCCGGAAAGGACCCGGTCGCATTTCGCCTCGCGCATCTCGGCAAGCATCCGCGGCACGTCGCGGCGCTGAAGCTCGCGGCCGAGAAGGCCGGCTGGGATCAGCCGTTCGCGAAGCGGGGCGGCCGCGGCCGCGGGATCGCCGTGCACGAGTCCTTCGGCACGGTGGTGGCCCAGGTCGCCGAGGTCACCGTGGTGGGCGACCACCTCACGGTCGATCGCGTGGTATGCGCAGTGGACTGCGGGATTGCGGTGACGCCGGACGTGGTGCGGGCGCAGATGCAGAGCGCCATCGGCTACGGGCTGTCGGCGGCGCTCTCGGGGAAGATCACGCTCACCGATGGCCACGTCGACCAGACGAACTTCCACCAGTACACGGTGCTGCGCCTGCCGGACATGCCGCGCACCATCGAGGTGTACATCGTGCCTTCGACCAATGCGCCCTCGGGCGTGGGCGAGCCCGGCACGCCGCCGATCGCGCCGGCGGTCGCCAACGCGGTGCGCGACGCCACGGGTGTGAAGCTGCACACGCTGCCGTTCGATCTCGGCGCCGCGCGCCGCGCGCGCGCCTGAGGCCGCGGCTCAGACGGCCGCGAAACTGCGCGCCTCGGCCGCCCAGGCGGGCGCGCGCTCGAGCGCGGCCGGGACTTCCTCGGGCTCAGCGACCACCTGCCACATCTCGAGGTGGCGGCGGTCCATGAAGCGCTCCGCCACCGCGCTCTCGAGCAGCGCGAGCAGAGGCGCGAAGAAGCCGCGGGTGTTCACCAGCACGATGGGATTGAGGTACAGGCCGAGGCGCTTGAGGGTAATCGCCTCGAGCAGCTCCTCGAGCGTGCCCGAGCCGCCGGGGAGTGCGATCGCGGCATCGCTGCGCGTCAGCATCAGGTGCTTGCGCACCCGCAGGTCCTCCACCAGCTCGAGCTCGGTGAGCCCGTGATGTCCCCATTCGAGATCCGCCATGAAGCGCGGCAGGATGCCGACGACGCGTCCGCCCCGCTCGAGCGCGCCATCCGCGAGCGCGCCCATCGAGCCGGCCGCGCCACCGCCGTAGACGATGCCGATGCCGGCGCCGGCCAGCACCGCGCCCAGGCGGTGCGCCGCGGCGCGGTAGTCGGGATGCGAGCTGCGGCTCGAGGCGCAGTAGACGCACACGGCGCGCTCGCGCGGCCGCGTGCCGGTGGTACTCATGGATGCCGCACCTCTCGAAGCCCGGGACAGCGATTATAGGACGAGGCGCGGCCGCGTCCGCCTGCCAGCGGTTCTGAAGTACAATCACCCGCGGCGCGCGGGTGTAGTTCAATGGTAGAACTGCAGCTTCCCAAGCTGCTAACGTGGGTTCGATTCCCATCACCCGCTCCAATCCCAGCCGAGACCGGCCAACGACAGTCAAGACGACGCGCTTGCCATACGCTGGTCTAGAGCCCGCCCACGCTGGCCTGCATTGGCTACCAGTTCATGCGCAGCCGCAGTTCCGTGTGTAGCGGCGCCGCTATCGCCCCAACCCGACAGCGGGGGCGAATGAGCACTAACGGTCAGGAGCGGTCAGCCGGACCGATTCAATAGAGATCGCAATTGCGGACAGTTGCACTAAAATAGCAGCCGTTCTATGCCTCATTCGGAGACACTCCCGTGCGTATCCCGCCTGTCGGGTGAATGCGCTACTGGTGATAAGCAAGCTCAGCTCTGGAACAAGCGCCTGGCCGCGGGAGTTCGCCTGCTTGCGACCACTTGGCTTGTTGCGCTCGCCGGATGCAGCGGAATGGCACAGGCGCCCGAGGCAAGCACGATCGCGGAGGCGCAAGCTCCCGGGACTCCGTCGCATATTGCGCTTTCGCGCAGCGACGTGACCTTCAACCAAGAGTACTTTCAACTCGGTTCCCAGTACTGGACCGCAACATGTGGCTACGCGATTCTCGGAAATCACCTATCCCGGAAGGTGCCGAGGTCAGAATGGGCGGTCAGCGTTGATGAGATGATGCAGGCCGACACACCTGTGGTGCGAGTGCGCGCCGCAGCTTTCGAAGTGCTAAGCAAGGAGCGGAACTCTCTTGTCAAGATGCGACCGCCTATCACCGCGCTTACCTTTACTCTGCAGGACGGGGGTGAGCCGCTAACCACTCGCATCATCGGACAACCGAGTCAGGTCAATGCAATCACCGCAACGCTCGAAACCGCTCCAGCGAAAAGGCTCTTCGAGGCGTTCTATGCTGCGGAGCCGATCGAGATCTCTCTCACTTACGACGACGGCACGTTGGAGGTGCTCGAGGTCAGAAACTGGTCAGATGTCGAGTCCGGCTCGGGCTTCAACTATCTCCGCCGCTGTCTGGAGTTCCTCCATCCAGCTCCTGCCGGAGCTCCGCGCTTCATCTACAATCTAGTCGCCGGGCCACACGGCGAACCGGTTATTTGTTCCACCAAACACCGTCGATTTGAAGATTCCTGCTTCAATCCCTTCTCGTTCGATCACAACGAGTGAGCGGCCTAGGGGTGGACGCGGTTCACACGCAGTCGCGACCCGAGACGGCGACAGCGCGACAGCGCGCACTCCCCTGAACTGCGAAGGTGGCGCGAAAACGTACTGACGGCCGTTGGCCGACGCCAGCGGCAACACCGTTGATAGCCACAAAGCGGGCTCTCTCTTCGGAATCATGTTCAGGGCAGCCAGAAATGGTTAGCCTGCCGCGTCGTCAGAGGGCCAGGACTTTCGGGCCGGGGAACACCGGCCCGCTCGTTACGTGCCCATCGCCTCTGTGCGCGGCGGGCCGCTGAAGATCAAGCGATTGCAATATCAATCCCGAGGAGTTCGCCATGGCAAAGCTGAAGCTGACCTACTTCGATTTCGACGGCGGGCGCGGCGAGCCCGCGCGTCTTGCGCTACACATCGGCGGTATTGCGTTCGAAGACCACCGCATCTCGGGCAAGGACTGGCCTGGCGTGCGCGACAGGACGCCGTTCCTGGCGATGCCCACGCTCGAAGTGGACGGTAAAGTGGTTTCGCAGTCCAACAGCATCAATCGCTACGTCGGCAAGCTGACCGGCCTGTACCCCAAGGATGACTGGCAGGCGTTGCTGTGCGATGAGGTCATGGACGCAGCTGAGGACATCAGCACCCGCATTGGACACACGATCGACCTGGCCGAGGACGCCAAGAAGAAGGCGCGCGAAGAACTTGTTGCCGGGCGCATCACGCGATACCTGGAGCAGTTTCAGGCCCGGTTGAAGGCGGCGGGCGGGGAGTATTTCGCTGACCAGCGCCTCACGGTGGCGGACCTGAAGGCCTTCATGTGGGTCCGCTGGCTACGGTCTGGGGTGCTGGACCACATTCCGAAAGATCTCGTGGACCGAGTCGCGCCGCTGCTGGTCAAGCACTGCGAGCGCGTGGCGAGCCAGCCAGGTGTCGTGGAGTACTACAGACGTCGCAAGGCAGCGTAGCTCCCAGGCTGAGCGCAACGAGGGATCTCCCGCCGGGAGAGAGATCCCTCGTCGCTGCGGCAACTGCCTGCGAGCTGGAAAAGGGGAATGCGGATCTAGACTACAATGAAGGGAACGCCTGTGGAGTGAGCCTTGCGGAGATGAAAATCGAGCGCAGAGCATTCTTTCTCACGGCAGGTGCTCTTGTTGCGATCGCATGGCTAGGCGTGGCGCCCGGCGGAGATCTGAAACCCGAGGACCGCGTCTGTACACGAGATGCGGAATGCAAACTAGTTGAAGTGCCTTGCACCTGTGGACAACGCCATCTGGCGGCCAATCTTCAGCACTACAAGCGCCATGAACGCCACTCCACATGCACGAGCGCCGAGATTTCGTACTGCGCCAGAGTGGGCGCATCTGTCCCGCAATCCGCTGTTTGCCGAAGTGGACAGTGCGAAGTCGAAGCGACGAAGTAGGTTTCTCCGAAGCAGACTTTCCCGACTGGCACTTCCGGCAGCAGGCGGCCAACTCCGGCCATTCGTCCGAGGTGCTCGGATTCCTCCGAAGCAGACACTCCAGCCGATGCCGGCTTCTTCGACCGCTCGTTCGTCATCGCCTCCAGCAATGGCGTTTCGTCTCGCGTGCCGCGGTGATCACGAAGATCAGGGACAACGCCGCAAACAGCGCGTACAGGCCGTAGGCGAACGTCAGGCTGATCTCCGCAAGGTAAGGGAAAGTCGCGGTGATCAGGAAGTTGGCGAGCCATTGCGCCGCGGCCGCCACTGCGAGCCCGACCGCCCGGATGCGGTTCGGGAACATCTCCCCTAGAAGTACCCACACTACCGGCCATCTGCCCCGGAACGGTCACTCCGAAACCGCCCCGTGCTGGGAGCTTTGGCCTGAACAACGCGGGTCAGCTAGACTGACTAGAGATACAGGCGTGAGCGCAAGCTAAGAAAACGCCTGACTGACGGGGTCGAATGATTGCGATCATGTGGCGCCGACTCGCTCGGCGCGCGCCACTCTCCACTGATGCGCTGGATTGGAGGCTGGGAGTGCGGGGTTCACCACTGGCGGGTAACAGCGCTGCAATCATCCTTTCATCGGTGCTCAGTGGCTGTGGCGGCGGCGGCGGCGGCAGTTCCGCACCCCCTCCGCCTCCCCCGCCAACGCCAACTGTGGCCCTCTCGGCGAATCCTAGCGTCGTAGCATCCGGATCCACCGCCACTTTGACCTGGAGCAGTACGAACGCCTCGAGCTGTTCCGCCAGCGGCGGCTGGAGCGGAACCAAAGCCACTACGGGCACTGAGACCTCTGCCGCTCTGACGGCGACAACGACCTTCACGCTGACCTGCACCGGCAGTGGAGGATCTGCTTCGCAAAGTGCCACCGTGAATCTCGATGGCACGCTGCCTCCGAACTCCCCGCAAGCAGTGGAGGCGGCAACGGGCGATGGAAGCATTACGGTCACTTGGCAATCCCAGACCGGCAGCTATTTCGAAGGATTCGTCGTGACCACCAATGTCTATGTCTCGACGCAGCCTAATATCAACCCCGCAACCTTCTCGCCGTCCGCCACCAGTCAGGTAAAGAGCGGCCTCACGACGATGCATCCCATCGTGTTTTCCGGTTTCGCCAATGGCACTCCTCTCTACGTCGTCGCAACCGACGTGGCAAATGGCCTCGAAAGCTCACCCAGTCCGGAGACTAGTGTCACACCCGAACCAATACCCGCGCTCGTTGAGAATATTGCGGCACTGAACGACACCGGCGTCACAGGCTGTACGGACGGCACCAATCTCAACCAGCCCTGCCCGCAAGCGTCGCTCCCGAATCAGGATGCGGACATCGGACGAGATGCCGCCGCGCGAAACGGTACCCTCGTCAAGACCGGTTTTGGTCAGGCCGCCTTCGATTTCACCAAGCTCAATAGCTCTGGCGCTGCGCTGCCGAGTACTGCGACCGCCTGGAACTGCATCAAAGACAATACGACGGGGCTGACCTGGGAGGTCCCAGGTGTTGATACGTTGACATCCCTCAGTAACCTCTACACGTTCTATCAGCCTGACCCAGCACTGAACGGCGGGAATCCCGGCTGGCAGGACGGGGGTGACTGCACCGGTAGTGACTGCGACACGAATGGCTACATCGCAGCTCTCAACACCGCCGGCCTCTGCGGGTATCACGACTGGCGACTACCGACGCGGCGAGAGCTTCAGAGCGTGGTGGACTACGAGTTCGGCGATGCTTCCCCCGCGTTCGATGTCACGGCGTTTCCCAACCAACCCACGTATTTCAACGCTTTCTATTGGACCTCGACTGTGGTCGCCGGCAGCGCTTCAGCGGGTTCTGTCGAATGGATCATCTATGTCTCGACTGGCGGAACCGACATCAAGATGAAGCTGCAGGGCGCCCTTCTGGAAAAACCTCAGGGCTCAGTGATGGCGGTTCGATAAACGCAGCGGGAAGTGAGGAATCCATGACGAGAGCAAAAATTGCGTGTTGCTCGCTACTGGCACTGTTCCTGCAAGATGCCCGCGCGACGTGCATCAACGTGGAGAATACGTCCGTCCCGCTCAGCACGCCGACATCATCATTTACCGTCTCCGCGAATGGCACCGTGCTGGCCCCTCAGACGAAACTGATGTGGATGCGCTGTTTGTTGGGCCAGACACTCACGAGTGGCCCCTGTACCGGCACACCATCCACGTTCACCTGGCCAGATGCTTTGAATGCGGCGAAGGCCCAAACCTTTGCGGGTTACAACGATTGGCGACTTCCCAATGTGAAGGAGTTGCTCTCGATCCTCGAGGACAGATGCTGGACGCCCGCCCTTAACGCAGATCTTTTTCCGATCCCCCAGCTGTTCACCGCCTGGTCTTCGACGCCCTCCGCGGTGAATCTGGCGAACGAATTCATTGACGCGTGGGTGGTTGATGGCAACGGGTACGTCTCCGGCATGTCCCCTGTGAATACCTTGAACGTTCTGCTGGTCCGAGACGCGCCGTGACAACTGCGGTTGTGTCGACTGGACATGAACCCTGAGCTTCTCCAGTCGGCCACAAGCTGCCCATGGCCCTGATCTGCCAAATTCCCCGATAGCGGACAGAATGGACATCGCGGAGTCAGGCGCGCCTCTCGGCTGTCGTCCGACGTCTTGTCAGAGTGAGAGAGCCACGGGTTAGAGATGCGAGACCTACTATGCAACGGTTCTTGTCTGCGATAGTCGCGGCCGCGACTATAGGACTTCATTCACCCTGTGGCGCGGCACAACCAGAGCGGGTCGTCAGGGGCCACGCGGTAATCTCTCGGCACGACCCCGTCGCCGAGATCAAGTTGCCCGATGCCTTTCGCTACCTCGGAGCAGACCGCTTCCTACTCAGCGACCCGAGTCTTGGGAACTTCGACGACTGCGAATTGCACGCCTTCGTTGAATCGGACGACGCTCGCGCCATTCGCGCGCTCTACTGGGTCCAGTTCGAAGCCTACCTGCCGGATCACCCACATCTACAGCATACGTACGACTCGCCCGCGGCATACTATGATCGGACGCCTTGATTTCTACGTGGACACTTGGATCTCGGCGGGTGCCACGACGCCGTGACAGGGGTCGGACGAAGCGCATTTCTATTCCCTCTTGGCATCACACGGTTATCGGCGGAAAGACTTGATGTCCGTCCGGCTCGTGCATCTCGATGCCACGAGGCGCAGAGAACTGATGATTATCTATTCCGAGAACCTCGCGCAGATCGGCTATACCGCGCTGCAGTTGAAGGACGGCGGCAAGGATCACGGGAAGTGGGCGGCTATCCAGGACGGCCTAATCCGCCGGGCGGAGCAAGGCATTACCATCAAGCGAGACACTGATCGAGGCCCTTAACTCACCCTGCGCACCAGCTATCCTACGTCCATCATCCTCCCGTGCGTTGCGTCCGCCCTGCCGGTTGTAAGGGCAAAGCCGGCCATAAGCCGTCGCTTACGTGGCGTAGATTTCCCGAAAGCAGTCACTCTCAAGTAGGAAGCTCGCAGCGTCGCGCACAAACGTCCAAGCCGAAGACGCGGCCAGAACGCGTCGCGTGGTGTATGCGTCGTGGCATGCTGTCGCTACATCCCAGCAGGAGACGCCTTACCCCAGTACGAGGCAAAGAAAGCGCCAATCGGGTGCGCAAACGCGAGATCACAGCTCATATTCGGGGTGCCGTAATCACATCCTGGATCATCATTGACGTAGGCACCGTGCACGTAGAGCAGCACAACTGCCGCTCCCACCCTCTTTCCTTGTGCGAGAGCGTGTTCGCCTGCGAACCTTAGGTCAGTCGTGTAATCGCGACGAGACGTGCCTATCAATACATAGCCTTGTTCGGCGAGTCGTCTGCCGTCGCGGTCCGGATCGAGCGACCAGCGGAACTCCGGAGTCGCCGGCGGAGCAATCAGCGAACCGTGGCCGGCCGTCGCTGGCTTGTAGGTTGTCTGGAAGTAGCTGGCGCACCCTGCAAGGAGGCACGAGCCGCCAAGACTCACGAGGGCAACGAGCGCGAATGCTCTATGGCGCGTATGTGTAAGCATGTCGCAACCCCTTGGTCAGCACCATGTACCGACGATACTCTTAAGAGGTTAACGATCGATCAACGGAGCATTAAGAAGAGGAAATGTGGCTCCCCGACTGACGTCCGCTTCGTGCAATCTGGATGTCAGCTTTAGGAAGGACGACCGTCCACTTCGGGTCGACACGAGTCGATGGCCGGCCATCGTGGAGGCGTGGGGCAGTAGCCGGCCGGAAGCGGTCCTTCAACCAAGAACTCTCCCAACGAAAATGGGACGGACCAACCCATCGCTGACCGTTCCCCAAACGCTACTAAACGAAACAATACGAGTCTTGATATGACGCCAACGGGAGTGCGATAGCGCGATACAGCCTGAACCGAACTAGAAGGGGACTTTGTCGATACCTCCCGCCTGTTTCCATTCGCCACCAATCATCCGGGCGGCCTGTCGCCGGCGACGACGATGGGTTCGCCGAGCGCTCGCCGATATTCCTCCTCGCTGATCGCATCCACCGACGCGCAGCTTCGCCAGCAGGTCGTCGATCAGCGAGCGCAGCCCAGGCCCCGGCGTGCCGTGCGCGAATGAACTCTGGTACTTGATCGGCCCGGGGATGATCGCGACCAGGAAGGCCATCTCGGCCGGCGTCAGCGCCTCGGGGTTCGCGACCGAAATAGGTGCGGGCCGCGGGCCGCAGGCCACGCAGGTCCGGTCCCCATTCGATGATGTTCAGGTAGATCTCGAGGATGCGATCCTTGCCGAGCGCCGACTCGAGCAGGAACGTGATCGCCAGTTCCTGCAGCTTGCGTCCGAGCTGCTTGTCGCGCGACAGGAACAGGTTCTTGGCCAGCTGCTGGGTGATCGTCGACGCGCCGCGCGCGGCGCCGCCGCGCGACCAGTTGGTGAGCAGCGCGGTCGGGCAGTTCGCGCAGGTCGATGCCGCGATGCCCGTAGAAGCCGGCGTCTTCGGCAAGCAGCAGCGTGCGCACGAACAGCGGCGGAACGTCGCGCAGGGCGATGAAGTCGGGGGATGCGGGCGAGACGTCGATGGGGCGGTGCGGCCCGGCGCCGTCATCGGGACTGAAGATGAAATCGCCGCGCAGGCGCGCGATCGCCGGCGGCATCTGGCGTGGCGGCGTGAAGTCGATCTTCTGGCTCACCGAGAGCGAGGCAGGGTCCGCCAGGCGTCCGCGTACCCGCACGTCGATCGTGGCCGAGCCCAGGTCATGGCTGCCGCCGGGCGCCATTCCCAGGCTTTCGGGCACCGCGAGCCCCGATGTGCCCAGCAGTTGCGCGAAGTCCAGCCGCTGCACGCCGAGTGCGAGATCGACAACCGGATCGGTGTCGAGATCGCGCAGCGCGAGCGAGCCCGACAAGGCCGCACCGGCCACCGTCGCGTGGATCTCGGGGATCTCGATCGTGCCCTCGGCCCGCCGCCAGGCGCCATCGAATCGCAGGGTCACGTCCGTCGGATCGCCGAGCTGCGGTTCGTCGGCGGCGTTATCCGCCAGCGCTCCCAAGCGCGCGCCGCGCGCGCCCATGTCCACGTGGAAACGGAGCGCATCGGTGCTGGCCTGAAGATCCACGCGGCCGTCCGCGATACCACCATCGAGCAGCGGGTGGGCGTCGCGCCGCACGTCGAGCAGACGGCCGACGTCGAGCCCACGTGCCTCGACGTTCCACGCGCTGCCCACCGGATCCGCCAGCTTGCGGATCGACAGGCCGGCCTGTGGCTCCACCAGCGTGAGCCGGAGGTCCTCGCCGAGAATGCCCGCCACGTCCCAGGCAGTGGCCGGCGAGCTGACGCTGATCCCTGCTGGGCCCGCGAGAGCGGCGGCGCGAACCGCGAGTCGCAGGCGGCCGGGCCACGTGGCCGCGATCGTGTCGGCATGCAGTCGCACTCCATGACCTGAGGTCGAGATCGAATCCCTCCAGTCGCAGCAACGGCCAGACGCCGACGTGTACCTGCGCCGATTCGGGCAACCATGCCATGGCGCACGGCCGCGGACTCGATCCGCGCACGCACCGCGTGCTCGAGCATGGATCTCAGCAACAGCGCGGCCAGGCTTGCGATCAGCGCCGCGGCAATCGCTGCGAGCCACCACCGTCGCCCGCGGATTCGAAACGTGAACATCGACGCAAGGATGCCACAGCCGGATCGCGCGCCGGCTGTTGGGCGGCCTAGGGTCGCAGACGTTGCCGATCAGGCCCGCTTAGTGGACTGACTGCGGCGTACAAAACATTCGGCGCAATTCTGCACCGCAGCTACAGGCTGATACAGCGATTTTGCTGCTTGGCATGACACCAAGGTGGCGCATTCAGCTTTTGAGGGGCCAGCTCGAGAACGACGTGTGGAGTGATAATTCCGGCTTTGCTTCCGCCGAAGTCAACACAGTTCCAGAAAACGGCTATGTCATCGTGAAAGTGAGACCAACGGCATCATCGGAGGCGGGTGTCCGGAGGAGGTCGTAATGGGAGTCGCAGCCGCTACCGCTCTAGCGGTGGGCCATCGGGTGCTCGCGCGCGCCTATATCGACTTTGGACGACGAGATGCTCTTGAATACCTCCGGAACCTAAATGGGTTTGATCGCGGTCCGGACGACGCATTGCCGCCGTACACGCCGGGCCACAGAGTCTAAGACGCCTTACGTCTCGACGTTCGACTTTGTACAGCGATCGCTGACGAGTTATTTGCGGCCGCTGGGGTTCCGAAAGAAGGGCCGGTCGTTCAATCGACCCGTCGGCGACGGCCTAGTGCACGTGGTCAGTCTCCAGATGGGGGAGTACCCCATCGGAGAGTACGTAATTCCCGGCCTGCGAGAGAGTTACTACGGGCGGTTCACGGTCAATTTGGGCGTGTTCGTGCCAGGCGTGCACAGCATCGAACTGAACCGAGGCCCACCTGACTTCCTGCGGGAATATCATTGCGATATTCGGGCACGCCTGGGGGTGCTCGCCCACTCGGAGGACGTGTGGTGGGACCTTGACCATGCCATTCCGGAGACCTCGGCGGAAATCATTCGCCTGATGGACGCTTTCGGTATCCCTTTTCTTGAGCAATTTGAAACATCGTCAGGCGTTCTCGATCGGATCGATTCGGAGGGACAACTCCCGTTCTGCAATGCGGGTCGTTCTGCACTCGTTGGAGCTCTGTTGTCTGCCTACCATGGGCAGATGGAACAAGCCGCTACCTACTTAACGAAGGCTGCGCGTCTGGGACGGACGCACAAGGGCTTTGCTGAACACGTCAATAAATTGCGGCGCCTCACCGGGATCTAGGAAGCAGCGTGCTCCGTCGCTCTCGGCCATGACCAGTCAGTCGGGGCCCGCGCGAGTTTGTCGAGAAGGCGGGCATTCGCCTGTAGACGTTCAGATGCGCGCTTCGGTGCTCCTGCATTGCTGTATCTGGGGGTTGCGATTCGCAAATTCGTCCGGAGCTCGCCTCGACAGGAATCCGCTAGCTTGCTCGTCTTTCATTTGCTCGCCTAAATTCCGTTTCACCAACCACCTACGGAGGCGCCCCATGAAGATTGGCATGTGGCTCGCCATTGGCATCGGCGTCGGCGCTGCTATCGGAGCCGCAACACATCAACTGGCTATTGGCGTTGGCTTGGGAGTCGCATTCGGGCTGGCGGTTGGCTCGTTCGCTAGCCGCAAGCGTCAATAGGCGGGTGACTGAGTCTGTGCGGGGCTCTATCGCGGCTCACCCTGTAAGATGCGGCTTTGGGTCTCTACAGCTTGAGACTGCCGGCGCGATCATTTGTCGCGCAGTCGACCCTGGTCGCGGGAATCGCCACATGGGTGCGAGGAGTCGGATATCCAATTCCTATCGGTTCGAGTAGTCGACAATCACGTTCAAGTCGGATGGGATCCCGCGGTCCGCCTTTCTGGAACCGCTTGTGGGTAAAGAGGCGGCAGAGAACGCCCCCACGGACATTGTGCCGAAGGGCCCAGCGGAGCGCCCGCATCGGGCATTGCTGCGTGTCGGGTTTCGATCGGCAAAGGACTTGTGGGCGCTCGCTCAGCGAAACGCGACGGTGTTCCTGCACTCTTCGTTCTGTGACCGAAAGGATTCGGCGCTTTTGGGCCCGCCAGGTGTGTACACGCACGGACACTCCGTCGTGCGGAGCCAATCGGCTGGCAGCGCTTCAATGGGCAGCGACGGGGAATACTATTTTTATCTGAATGTTGCCGGTAAGGAGAGCCCGCGATCCATCCCCCCGGAAGTTGGTTTCGACTTACGATCAACCCCCGAGGACATTTGCTTTTACGTAACGGGGTGGGGCGGCATGATCCCGAGAACGATTTACCAGTCTGCAGTGGCGTCGGTTCCGAAGGACGCTATCGCCGCGGCGTTTCACGAAACTCAGCCGCCGAGCACCAATCCTCCTGAGTGATCCGGTCGGCTCGATACACCCGACAGCTTGTGAACGTCCGCTTCGACGTCTCCGAGTGACTGCAATGGAGCAGACCAATCGTCGCTTCCGGGTCAACTCCAGCCGCCCCCCGAAATGTGTTTGTGATGGGGGAACGTGTGCTTTTCACCGATCCTGTCGCTTCACACGCAGATCACACGCAGCCTGCAGCGACGCCAAGAATCGCTTTCGGATCCGGCCGAACCTGCTCGTTCAGGCGCTTGTGCCGACTCCGTAGAGGCCGGCCAGCGCGGAATCCAGCAGCACTTTTTGCCCGCGCACCACGACAATTGACTGCGTGATGTGCTCGATCGGAACGGTGGTCCTGCGGTCAGGTATTGCGCACAGGGTTAGTCGCCCGCTCACCAGGGGTAGGGCCGTTGACGTCGAGCGCGGGAACATTCGCGTGACGGACACGACTCGCGCAGGTGCGGTTAGAGAAAAGCGGGTGCAGCTCGAATTGCACACCGCCCGCGGACATGTGCAGTCTTCTGCTGCAGATCGTGCGTCACCAGGAGCTTGAGCACGCTCGAGTCAGTGACGCCAAGTGCGCGGTCGTTGCTCAGATCGCAGAGCCGAAAGCCAGCAATGGAGCATTGGCGTCTGCCTGAATATTGGCGCAAGCACGGCTTTCCGCCGCAGTGCAGAGCAATCGGAGACTCGGATTTCGAGTGCTGGTAAGTGTGCCGGCGCTCGGTGCGGAGACTGCATCGGCATGTAGAGAGTTGTCCGGAGAAGCAGCTGTCAGGATTCGAGCGGCGCTCCGATGGCGAGGCGCAGCTCTGTGGCGAGCGTACCGGCCGCGACCTTCGCGCCTGCCTCGAGCCGCAGGGTGCGCAGCTCCAGGCGTCCTCCTTGTGCTGCGACCTCGAAGCTGTCGGCGCCGATGGCGCAGACCACTCCCGGTTTGCCCGGGACCGCTCGGAAGGTTCGGGTCCGGTGGCGGACCACGTCGTAGATTCGCAGCTTCTGAGCACGCACCGTCGTCCACGCGCCCGGGGAGGGATTGCAGCCGCGAATCAGGTCGTAGATCTGATCGACGTGGGCCTGCCAGTTGATGCGTGATTCCGGATCGCGACACCAGCCCTCGTAGCTGGCCAGCTCCTCCCGCTGCGCAGTCTCCTGATGGCGCCCGCCGATGACGAGATCCGCTGCCTCGAGCAGCGCCTCGACCCCGAGGGGAAAGAGGCGATCGAAGTAGACGTTGGCGAGTGTGTCGTCCGGCCCGATCGGCACGGTTTTCTGCAAGATGATCGGTCCTTCGTCGAGCCCGTCCGTGGGGCGGAAGATCGTCAGCCCGGTCTGCTTATCACCCTTGATGATCGGCCAGTTGACCGAGCTGGGCCCGCGGTAGCGTGGCAGGAGTGAGGGGTGATACTGGATCGTTCCGTGCGTCGGGATGTTGACGAAGGTCTGTGGCGCATGCTGCACCACGAAGGCCATGACGCCCAGATCGACCTTCAGCCCCGTGAGAATCCGCACGGCCTGCTCGTGTTTCAGCGAGCCCAGCTGGAAAGCCTGAATGCCTCGCTCTTCTGCCGTCACGCGCAGCGGGTCGGGCTTGGCGCCTGGCTTCTCTGGGGCGCAGAACACCCCGGCCACGGTCGTGCCCCGGGCGATGAACGCCTCGAGCACGCTCTTGCCGAAAGCCTGTTGTCCGATGATGGCGAGGCGCATGGGAGTCTCGTGTGCGCTGCGAGCGGGTCACGCTACCGGTGATGAGGGTCGGGTTGCAAGTAACGGTTCGACTCCGGCCATTCCCCTGACCTGCGAGTAGTGGAAGGAACTTGTGCTTTCCGTGCGGCCCCGTGACAGGGCGAGCACTGCTGAACCGCCTCGAGAAACGGTAGCCACGCTCACCCGCGTCCTCGCCCGCCTGCGCTGCTCGCGGGCCGTCATCGCCAATTCCGGCCGGCCAGCGGGACGTCGAATCTTTCCTCTTAGCGGTCGTTTATGAACAGACATTAATCGATCGTCAATGACGCGCGTGCCACCAGCGCGCTAGTGTCGAGGAGGCCTGAAGACACGACACCTCAGAGTCGACGCCGGACTGGGGACTTAGCCATGAAGACCCGCCTGCTCGTGACCATTTGGCTTGCGCCACTTGCCGGATGCACCCCCGTCGTGCCTGAATCGAAGCAGCCTACCAACCTCAGTCACGATGACGTGTCCTTCTACCAATACAGGTTCGAGGAGGAACCCGGGGTTTGGAAGAACGCAACATGTGGCTATTTGATACGAGGCAATTCCTACTCTTGGCACATTCCGAGACCAGAATGGGCGATCAGTGTCTATGAGGTCATGGACAACAACACACCCGTCGTCCGAGTCGACGCGGCTGCGTTCCGGGTGGTCTCCAATGATAGGAAAGCCCCCGTCGAGACACGCCCGCCAATCACCCACCTCACCTTCACGCTGAAGGATCGGGGCGATCCGCTGACCGCTCGCATCGTCGGACCGGCCAGCCCGCTGAGCGGAGAGATCAACGCGACACTAGAGACCGCGTCTGCACAGAAGCTCTTCAAGGCCTTCACTTGGGCGGAGCCAGTCGAAGTCTCACTTACATACCAAGACGGAGCGACGGAAGTGCTCGAGGTGCAAAGCTGGTATGTTGCGGACTCGGACTGGTTTGGCCCGATTCCCACAGGCGGCTTCTTCAACGAGTGCCTGAAGGCTCTGCGTCCAGGCCCGGCCGGCCTTCGGTACTTTGTTGACGAGCTAGGTCCTCTTCCCATCACCAGCCGCGGCGGACTTCACCCTCCCGACAACCACCCCCGACCGGGGCCGATTGGCTGGTGGACACCGCCGGGGTCTTTCTGCTTCGGGCCCCACGGTGAACCGGGCCGTTGCGAACTGCCCAGGCAAGATGAGGGACAGCGCCCACGACCAGATCTGTCACCGCCACAGTAGTTTCAATTCCCTCAGCGGCTCGTGCCGATACCGCGGCGCAACCGCAGATGCAGTGACAAGAATCAATCAGCCCGCGTTATCCGCCGTGTACAACGCGAACAACAAGATATCGGTGCCGGGTAGTCTCGTGTCACAGAGTCGCTAGAGGGTGCGGATTCGGCGGGGGTTCGATTCCCGATCACCCGCTCCATTGCGCGTTTCGCGGGGATGAGCTATGAATCGCTCTTCAATCAAGCCCACTCATAGAAGAGATGTCACCTATGCGTAAATCAAGGTTGGCGGCTCACCTATCCCTGGCTGGTATCGTCACAGGACTCCTCACTGCCTCACCGGCCTCTGCGCAAGGAGCGGATCCGGTTAAGGAAGCGGCTACCGGCGCACAGCACGCCGGCCTGGCGGCCCAGGCGGCGACCATCGAACAGGTCCATATGCACCTCCACCACACCATCAATTGTCTGGTGGGACCCAAGGGGCAGGGGTTCGATGCGAATCAGGCCAATCCGTGTCAGAAGCTTGGCAATGGGGCGATTCCTGACACGACCGATCCGGCGATGAAGGCCAAACTGACCGCGGCTCTCGCGAAAGCGCAGGCGGGGCTGAAAACCGACGACCCGACTGCGGCAAAGAAAGCGGCCACCGAAGCGCAAGCAGCGCTCAAATAGTCCCTGATGGATGGTGATTCGCGCCGCGCCGTGTTGCGGCGGCTGACGGCGTGTCTGTTCGCCGGTGCGGCGGCCTGGATCCCGGTGGCGCGTGCAAGGGAACAGGAGCACCTGGTCTGCGCCAAACCCAGCGCCCTCAGCGAGGCGCAGAAGCAGCAACGCAAATTGGACAACTACACCGAGAAGTCGCCGGATCCGGGCAAGACCTGTGGCGGGTGTGGCTTCTTTACCCCCGGAGCCGGAGCTGCGGGTTGTGGCCACTGCGCGCTGTTCAATGGTCCCGCCAATCCGCAGGGCAGGTGCGATGACTGGACGGCGCGCGCCTGAGGCGATGCTCCCGGAACGACCCGGCCGGTGATCCGCGGGGGCGCTAACGCCGCGCCAACTGGCGTGTCATGTTGTCCTGGATCTGGGCCCGTGAAAGCGACGGACCCAACCCCGTGTTGAGGTAGTAGAGCGCCTTGAGGAAAGCCAGATCGCCGGCGGTCATCGTCGCAGGCTGCTCGCGCGTGCCGCAGCTCGATGACATCAGATCCAGGATGCTCGGCAATGGATCGCAATGATCCGGTGATTGCGCCACCGAGAGCGTCAACATCGCCAGGGCGTCGGCGAGCGTCGCGATGGTGTAGCCGGCGGCCCTGGTCGTGTCGACCACCAGGATCACCATGCCGATCCCGATCCCACTGCCGCTGCCGCCGCCCAGTCGGGTCCCCAGCTTGCCACGGCCGAGATACTTCTCCTGGACCTGTGGCCAGACGGGCTGAACGTCGAGCCCGACCAACGCCAGGTCGGTATTGAGGACGCTGGCTCCGTCCCGCGTCGTTATATAGAAGCCCTGAATGGCGTGGTCGCTCCGATACGCGATGAGGTCACGCTGCCCGCCCGAGTAGCGGATACCGAAAGCCGTCGCCGCCCACTCGACGACGTCATCCATTTTTTCGCGCGGGTTGCTCGTGAAGACGATCTGCACGTTGGCCTTGCAGTGCGGGTCCGGCTCCACGGGTGCGCCAACATACGCGGCCAGCGCGCGCAGTCGCGCCGTGACGTAAGCGTCGTCGGCGGGACTCAACCCCACCGTCAGCGGGCAAATGCTCTGCTTGCCGCCGCGCCAGCGCGCGAGGTTGCGTTCCGTGGCGGTCGTCACATAGCGCACCGTCGCGTGGTGCGCGATGAACTGAGACAGGCTGTCGCCCGAGAGTTCCTGCGCCGTAGGAAGGATCGGGGCCGTGACTGTGACATCGGGAGTCGGCGACGTCGTACCTGCGTTCGCATCCGAAGCGATCGACGGCAGGCCGGTGTGGGAGATCGGGTCGGTGCGCGCGGACTGCGCCAGTGGCGTGCGCGGTGCCGCCGCGAAGGCCAGCGCCACACCCAGGGCGGTGAGTATCGATCGTTTGTGTCGTGACATGTCCGTGGGCTCCGACGAGCCGAGCGTACTCTGCGGCCGGCCGGCTCGCCAGCGCACACCCGCGGTGTAACGTAGCTTGCCCATGAGCCCGCTGCGCCGACTGACCTGCGTCCTCGGCGGCGCAATCTGCGCCGTAAGCGTCGCGGCTGCGTGCCTCATGCTCGCCTTCGCGCTCAATTTTCATCGGCGCGCGCCCGCCAGTCATTACCCGGCGCCACACTCCGCGCTCGAGGCGCAGCGGCAGGATCTCGACTATTTCGCCAGGGCGATGGCGCTCGACCGGGCGTTCCCGCCGGCCGCGCGCCAGGCCGCCGCCGCGCGCCTCGCGGCGCTCGAGTCGCGGCCCGAAGCGCTGGCGTCGCCGCAGCTGCAGGTTGCGCTGATGCAGGTGATGGCGCTGGCGGACAACGGTCATTCCCGCATGGATCCGACGGCAGCCAGCGGCACGCTGGTCCTGCCGTTACGAGTCACGCTGTTTGCCGAAGGCTTCTACGTGATGCGGGCGGCCGCTCCCTATCGCGAGCTGCTGGGCGGGCGGGTCGAGCGCATCGACGGACAGAGCATCGAGCGGATCCTGCCGCAACTCGAGACGCTGAGGGGCGGCGTCGCGGGTTTGCGCCGGCAGAACGCGGCGCAATTCATCGTCGTGCAGGATCTCTTGTATGGGTTGGGCATCGCCGCGGATCCGCGGGCTTCGACCTGGACAGTCACGCTACCCGATGGCGAAGTCGTGACGCGGCGACTCGAGTCCTATCCGCTCGCGCAAGGTCACGACCTGCCCGATGGAGATCGCTGGCTCTCGAGCGAGCCCGTCGACGGGGCGCAGAAGAACTGGGTCGCTTATCGCCCGCGGTCCGGTGAGCTGCCGCAGACATGGCGGGATTTCGGCGATCACTTTCGTCTGTTCCCGGCCGCGGGGAGTTGCGCCGCGGTGGTGCGGCTGCAGGCCATCGCCGATACCGACGGCCAGCGAATCGCGCCGTTTCTCGCCTCCACGGAAGCGGCTCTGCGCGCGGCGCCGCCGTGCGCGGTGATCGTGGACCTGCGCGGCGACGGTGGCGGCGACTACACCAACACCTGGGCGTTCGCGCACGCGCTGCCGCAGCTGCTGGCGCCGGGCGGACACATTTTCATCCTCACCGATGCGCTCACCTTTTCCGCCGCCATCACCACCACGGCGTTCATCAAGGACGCCGGTGGCGATCGGGTGACGATCATCGGCGAACCGGTCGGCGACCGATTGTCGTTTTTTTCCGAGGGAGGCCGCGCGTGCCTGCCGAACCTCAAGGTCTGCCTCTATTACCAGAGGGGCAAGCACGACTACGGAAAGGCCTGCGTCGATTGGCGTCAGTGCTTCTGGCTCAACTGGCTCTATCCCGTTCGGGTCAGGAGTCTGCAGCCCGACATTGCGGTGCCGCTGAAGTTCGAGGACTGGAACTCCGGCCGCGACGCGGCCTATGTCGTGGCGCGTGAGCTCGCCCGAAACGCTTCGGCCCACTGGTAGAAGCGCCGAATTTGTCTATGCTAGGCGCACTCTTCGACGGCGGCAGTGCGTTCACGCAACAAACCCGGTCTGAAGAAGCGAAATCACTGGGGGAGTTCGATGCAGAGCGCTTCAACGCGTGCCGCGGCTGTCGGCGCTTCGCTGATCGCAGCGATTTTCCTTACCGCCACGGCCGGCGCACAGCAGGCACCGACACAGGGCGCAACCGGCCCCGACCTCCAGGAAGCCGTCGACACCGGTTCGCTCATCAAGCGCACCGACTCCGAGACGCCGAGCCCCGTGCAGATGCTGAGCGCCGCGGATCTCAGGAACACCGGCTACACCTCGGTGACGGACGTGCTGCGCAACCTCGCCGCCAACGGGCAGGGCACGCTCAACCAGGCGTTCGCCTCGGGTGGTTCCAGCATCGCACTGCGCGGCCTGACGGTCGGCGACACGCTGACGCTGATCGACAGCGAGCGCATGGTCGCCTACCCGCTCTCCGATGCCGGCGAGCGCAGCTTCGTCGACACCACCGCGATTCCCTTCGAGACGATCGAGAGCGTCGAAGTCCTCAAGGACGGCGCCTCGGCCCTCTACGGCGCGGACGCGATCGCGGGCGTCGTCAACATCAAGCTCAGGCGCACCTACGAGGGCGCTGAGGTCACCGCCGACGGCGGCGCGACCCAGCACGATGACGGCTGGACCTGGCATGCGGCCGGCATCCTCGGCTGGGGCGACCTCGCGAGCGACGGCTACAACATGTACGTGTCGCTCGAGTGGCGCCGCCAGGAGCAGATCCTCGGCTCCAACCGCAGCGCGCCCTGGGCGACGACCGACTGGAGCGGCCTGCCGGGGGGGCAGAACACGCAGCCGGGTGCTGTCGGTGCCTCGGGCCTCGTCTATCCCGACAGCGTCACGGGCTACCTGATCAATCCCAACACGACGAGCGGCCAGCCGTACGCCTTCCTTCCGGGCTGCACCCAGGCGCTGCAGAACGCCGACAAGTGCACGTTCCGGTTCCCGGGACAGATCCAGCCGCCCGCGCGGCAGACGGACTTCCTCTCGAAGTTCACCCACACGCTCGGTGATGACTGGACCATGACGGTGACCGGCTCGATCTTCGACAGCACCGCCGAGCAGGTCGCTGCCACGAGCTTCGGCCACGCCTTGAGCAACACCGGCCAGGAAGCGGGCTCGATCGTCAACATCGCCTTCCCGCCGGGCGGACTCGCCTCGTCGGTCGTGTATCCGGTGCTCTCGCTGCCGGCTGACTCACCGCTCAACCCGTACGGCGTGCCGGCCAACCTGGTTTACAGCTTTCCCGATATCGGCCCGGCGACGACTGACGTCGAGACCACCACCTATCGGCTGTTCAGCGACTTGCGCGGCAGGGCGGCGGGCTGGGACCTCGACGCGCAGCTGGGTCTCATGTATGCGCTCATGTCGGAGAGGTTCTACGGCTTGATCGAGCCGGGCGCGGCGCAGCAGGACCTCAACAACGGCACCTATATCCCGGGCGTCAGCACCGACGGTGCGCAGCTGTTCGCACCGGTCGAGAGCTCGAGCGACTCGAGCACTCTCGGCGTGCTCGACTTCCACGGCTCGCGCGCTCTGTTCCAGATGCCCGGCGGACCGCTGTCGATGGCCGCAGGTGTGCAGTACTTCCACAAGGCGCAGAACGCCGTGCAGCCGAAATCGGTGATCAGCGGCGTCCAGGAAGGCACCCCGGTGTTCTCGCTCGGCTCGCAGGACGACACCGCGGGCTTCGTCGAGTTCGGCGGCAAGCCGCTCAGGCAGCTCGAGTTCAACGCCGCGGTGCGCTACGACCACTACGACACCTATGGTGGCCAGGCGACGCCGAAGTTCGGTCTCAAGTACACGCCGGTTGACATGTTGAGCGTGCGTGGCACCTGGGGTAAGGGCTTCCGTGCGCCCTCGATCTCCGAGTCCGGCATCGCGGGTCTCGCCTTCGGCGAAGGCAACACCAACGATCCGGTGCTCTGCCCGAACGCTCAGGCGAACGTGAAGGGCACCTTCAACGCGCTGTGCGCCTATCCTGCGGTCGGCCTCTCGGGCTCCAACCCGAACCTGAAGGCCGTCACTTCGACCAACACGACCTTCGGCGTGATCTTCGAGCCGCTGCCGGCCTTTAGCGTAGCGGCCGACTACTACCGTATCCGGCTCACCAACGACATCATTCCGGCCTCGGCGGCCGGTGGACTCGGTGCGAACTACATCGCGCTGGTGCGCGGACCGTCAGCGATGCTGGCGCAGTGCACCGCGACCACCGCGCCGAATCCGTGTCCGACGCAGAACGTGCTGACACCGGTCGGCTATCCGGCCTACGAGCTGATCCCGTACGTGAACGCGGGTATCACTACGACGTCGGGTGTGGACGTCGACCTGCAGAGCCGGCTCGACCTGGGCGGGGCCGGAAAGCTCCGGTTCGAGATCGACTGGACGCACATCATCCAGTTCGAGTACGGCTACCAGGGCACGACCTTCGACCTGGTCGGTACCCACGGTCCGTCGAGCATCGCGGGCGACACCGGCAATCCGCGCGATCGTGCGGTGGCCTCGCTCACCTGGGACAAGGGCGCGCTCTCGACGACTCTGTCGGCGAACTACACCAGCGCCTTCAGCATCACCGACCCGTCGGCGGGCTATAACACCTGCCTCCAGTCGCTGCAGGCAGGCGCGCCCCCGGCCTACGGCTCGGTGATCTCGGCGGGTGTCACCACGCTCGATCCGGCCTGGAACCAGTATTGCAGCGTGGCGCATTTCACCAGCTTCAACCTGTACGCCAACTACGCGGCCACCGACCACTTCTCGGTGCACGGCACGGTCACGAATCTGTTCAATTCGGACGCGCCGGTCGACCTGCAGACCTACGGCGGCGGCGCCGAGCTGCGTTACGACGCGGCACTGCATCAGGACGGCGCGGTGGGGCGGTTCTTCATGCTCGGCGCGACCTATAAGTGGTGAGCGAGCCGTCACCCCAAACCCGCAGGCGTCACCCGGTAGTAGCTGCCGATGGCTTCGGTTGCGGCCCGCACCACATCGCGTTCGGCTGCGGTGAGGTAGGGATTCCAGATGTCGAAGATCAGGACGGCCCGCGGCGTGTCGGAGTCGTTCCAGGCCTCATGCTCGATGGTGTCGTCGAACACCCACGCCCGGCCCGCAAGCCACTCGCGCGTCTCGCCGCCGACGCGGAATCCGCAACCGGCCGGGACGATGAGAGGCAAGTGCACGGTGAGCCGCGCGTTCGTAACCCCGGTATGCGGCGGAATGCGCGTGTGCGGCTCGAGAATCGAGAAGAACACATTGGGCCCGTGCCCTGCGATGTCGCACTGCGGTGAGCCCCTCAGCGCTTCGACCGTGCGCGGACAACGTGCCAGATGCTCCGGCTGCGCGACACCCTCATTGCACAGAAAGTAAGCGCTCCAGCGGCGTGAGCGGTTGAGGTCCCGCCACTGATCGAGCGGCACGCCGTCGGGGTAGGCGACGTAGGGCTCGAGCCCGCCCTGGTCGGCGGCGAACACCGTGGTGAGCTCGGCGCGGATCGCATCCGTTGCCGCTTCAATCGGCGCGAGCCAGGGGAAGTCAGCGTTATCGAAGAACCCGACCGCGGGAATTCCGGGGAAGTACAGGAAGGTGGGCTGCGGCGTGTAGCGGCTGCTGCGGCCGGTCAGCAGCTCGATGCACTCATCCGCGCGGCGGGACACGCCGGACCCGAGCCGCGCGCGTAGCGGCGCGAGCCGCTGTTCGATCGTGCGCGCGAGTGCCGCGTCGTCGCGCCGCACGGCCGCGCGCGCCCGCTCGAGCGCTGCGCCCAGCGCCGGCGGCGGCGTGATGTCGGGTCCCAGCGTGAGGAGCGCGGCGCGATAGATCCGTGCGGCGGCGCGCGGATCGCCCCGTTGCTCGAGGAGCGCGGCCTTCTGCAGCAGCGCGCCGGGGTGCCGCGGCTCGATCGCGAGCGCGCGCTCGATGGCACCGATCTCTTCTTCGAGCCGACCGAGAGCATGCAGGCTGGCCGCCAGGTTCGACCACAGCGCGGGATGGTGCGGGTCTGCCGAGGTCGCGCGCTGGAACAACTCGCGCGCCGCGTCGGCCTCGCCGCGCTGCATCAGCTGCAGTCCGCGCTCGTTGAGAACCGCCGGGTGCGCAGGGGCGAGCTGCCAGGCCCGCCCGAGCAGCTCTTCGGCCTCGCGGCTGCGGCCCGCGGCGCTGGCGGCTCTGCAGGCCTGGACGATCCTCAGGACCGTGGAGGAGTCCGCCGCAGTATCAGGGCTGCTCATGCCCGGTCGATTCTAGCGGCGGTGTGGCTGCGCCGGGCCCCCCTGCGCCGCAACGGACGCACGCAGCCGCGGGCGCCGGCGTATCGGTCGATCCGGCGCGCGTGGCTCTCGCCCTGGCGCAAACGACCTGTCCGTTGCATGCACGCTACAGCTTTCTGCCTCGCGACATGGATCCCTGGTCGGTTTGACGCATAAATGAGACGTCAATTGTCGCGGGCGCTCCCGCGGTGTTACCCTCATATTAAGTAAGGTTTCACACTGTTACTCGCGCGTCGCAGCCTTGCCGCCGCGCGGGCGAGCGGCCTCTTTACATCAGCACACAAGAACTAAGGGGAGAGTCTTCATGCCAAGAACTACAGCAGGCCGATCCACGCAGATCATCCGGGCGGTTCGGTGGGCAGTAGCCCTGGCTTGCACGTCGACGCCGCTGCTCGCCCAGCAGGCACAGCCCGCCGCGGCGGAGGCGGGACCGCTGACGGAGGTGGTGGTCACCGGTTCGCGCATCCAACAGAGCATCGCGCAGAGCACTCAGCCGATCTCGGTCATCAGCGCGGCGGACATCGAGAAGACCGGACTCGCCACCGTCGGCGACCTGCTGCAGCAGCTGACCACCGGCGGCGCGGCGCTCAATGCGAAATTCAACTCCTCCGGCAACTTCGGCTATCCGCCCGATGGGGGTGGCATCGGCGCCGGCGCAGAAGAGGTCGATCTGCGTAACCTCGATGCCAAGCGCACCCTGGTGCTGGTCGATGGACTGCGCTGGGTCAATGAGTCCTCGGCGTCGGGCGTCAGCGGCAGCGCCGACCTCAGCACCATTCCGATCGAGATCGTCGACCGCATCGAGGTCCTGGAGGACGGCGCCTCCTCGATCTACGGCTCTGACGCCATCGCCGGCGTCATCAACATCATCACCCGCAAGAAAGTCAACGGCGTCGAGCTCAGCGGCTACGAGGGCTCGTACAACAAGGGGGGCCAGACGACCCAGGCGAGCGTCACCGGGGGAGGCTCGAGCGGCAAGTTCTCGGGCGTCTTCGTCGCGAGCTTCTACAACCAGCAGGAGATCAGCTCCTCGAAGTGGTGGGCGTCGTCCGAGCCCGAGCCGCGCGCCGGAGTCGGTTCCGGCTCGTCGGCGACACCGCAGGGCCGTGCGACGTTCTGCGATCCCAGCATTCCCGGCTCGTGCACGCCCGATCAGTCCAATTTCTACGACGTGACCCTCAACACGGGCACCACCACGCCGGTGTGGAATCCGGCCAACCCGGTCAGCCCCCCCAGCACCTACCACGACTGGAGCGGCGCGGATCGCTTCAACTTTGCCCCGCTCAACCTGCTGCTGACGCCCTCGCAGCGCAAGTCGATCTGGACCGGCATCAATTACGACATCAATGATGATGTCCAGATGTATGCCAAGGGCATGTTCAACAACCGCACCTCGACCAACCAGGCCGCTCCGGAGCCGATATTCGTCGGTCCCTACGCCGGTACCGGCGGCATTGCCGACAACATCAACGTCTCCAAGCTCAATCCCTACAATCCGTTCGGCATCGACCTGTGTTCCGTACCCGAGGCACCGACCTCGACGGTGTGCCCGGGTGGGCCGGGCTTCGTGCAGAACTTCGGCTGGATCACGCGCCGCCCGATCGAGGCCGGGCCGCGCATCTTCGACCAGGACATCGACACCTGGTATTTCAGCGGCGGATTCAAGGGCACGCTGCACATCCTCGACGGCGTCAACTGGGACCTCAACTTCGTCGACTCGGATAACAAGGCGAATCAGCGGTTCACCGGCGGCTACAACATCGCCAAGGTCGGCTACGCACTCGGTGACCCGGCCGTCTGCGCCCAGATAGCCGGGTGCGTGCCGCTCGACCTGTTCGGCGGTCAGGGACGGCAGATCACTCCGGCGATGCTCAACTACATCCTGGCGCCACAGAATGACGCGAGCGACCAGCAACTGAAGGTGATCTCGGGGAACATCACCGGCACGATCTTCCATATCCAGGACCGGGCCGTCGGTCTCGCGATCGGCGCGGAGCATCGCGAGTATGTCGGCGTGTTCACGCCCGATCCGCTGCGTCAGGACGGCGAGTCGCAGGACTCCTTCGCATCTCCGGTCAATCAGAGCTACCACGTGAACGAGGCATACACGGAGCTCAGCCTCCCGCTGCTCAGCACTCTCGGTGCCAGCGCCGCGGTGCGCTACTCGGACTACTCGACGTTCGGCAACCAGACGACCTACAAAGGCGGCCTGCGCTGGCAGCCGATTCAGGACTTCGCGCTGCGCGGCGACTACTCGACCGGCTTCCGCGCGCCGAACCTCGGCGAGCTTTACGGCCTCACGCAATTCGGCGCCACACTGGTCGACCCCTGCGGACCGACCGGTGGCGGAATCGCCCCGCAGTACGTGGCGGGCTGCACCGCGCAGCACGTGCCGGCCGGTTTCCAGCAGGCCAACACCCAGATCACGACGTTCACGGGAGGCAACCCGAATCTCAAGCCCGAGACCTCCGACAGCTACACGGCGGGCATCGTGTACAACGCGGGTTGGGCAGAAGGCCACGCGGCGACCGCCAGGCTGAACGGCGAGCTCACCTACTACAACGACAAGGTCAAGGGAGCGATTCAGGCGGAGGACATCCAGGCGCTGCTCAACGCGTGTCTCTCGACCGGTGGCGGCACCAGCCCCACTCTGTGCGCACCATTCACGCGCGGCGCAGGCAGTCAGCTCAATCCGCCGCAGAACTTCCTGGCGAACCTGGCGCAGATCACCACCTCCGGCGAAGACATCAAGATCAACTGGGCGTCGGAGGCGCTGAGCATCGGTCACCTGACAGCCGAGCTGCAGGCGACGCACGTCAGCACCTACAAGGCCGTGGATGCCCTGGGGCTGGTGGCGCAGCGCGCCGTCGGCATCGAGGTCAACAACAGCGCGATCCCGGACTGGCGCATCAACGCGCAGCTCGGCTGGGCGATCGGTGCTGTCGATGTGAGCTGGAGCCTGCGCTACCTGTCCTCCGTCAAGGAACTGTGCGGCAACGCGGCGAGCACGATTCCGGTGCCCGGATGCACCGATTCGACCGGCGCGTTCGATGCGAACGCGTATCACACCCTCGACGCGACGTTGTACAACGACGTTCAGGTCGCCTGGATCGACGCCTTTAAAACCACGGGCCTGAGGCTGGAGATCGGCGGCACCAACGTCTTCGGCGTCAACCCGCCGATCTGCTATACCTGCACGCTGAACGGCTACGACGCCGGTACCTACGATCTGCCGGGACCGTTCTACTACGCGAGGGCCAATTACAAGTTCTGACACGGTCTGACTGGTCGCCGGTGGGCACGCCGCATCCGTGAGCGTGCCCACCGGACGGGCTCCCTCGTCGGACCCGGGCGTCGCCTGGCCGGCCCGGTGTTACACCCGTCACGCTCCTTGCGCCCGGCGCCTGAGTCCATGACCATTCGGTGACATTCGCCCCCGCTGCGCGCGGTTAAAGTGCCCGAATGCACCAGCTCGGTGTCGTAGGCCTCTCCTATCGCCATGCCGGCGTCGAGGAAGTGGCGCGCTTCGCCGTGCCGCGGGCCGAGATCGCCGCGCGGCTGCCGCAGCTGCGTACCCGGCTCGGGGCCGCCGAGATCCTCTATGTCGGCACCTGCAACCGCGTCGAGGTCGTGTACGCGACCCCCGACGGCAACCCCGCAGGCGACGCGCGCGAGGCCGTGTTCGGGCTGCTGACCGGGCGCGACGCGGCCCCCGGCGAAGCGGCGCGCACTTTGCGTGCCTGGACCGGCGAAGCCGCGGTCGAGCACCTGATGCTGCTCGCCTGCGGGCTCGACTCCGCGCAGACCGGTGAGCAGGAGATCGCCGCCCAGCTGCGCGATGCGTGGGAGGAGTCGCGTGCCGCGCGCACCTGCGGCCCGCTGCTCGACCGCCTCATCGGCGAGGCGCTCGGCATGGCGCGGCGCGTGCGGCGCATGACGGCGCGCGTGCGCACTCCGTCGCTCGGCGATCTCGCGGCCGAGCGGGTACTCGCGCACCTGCACGGTGCGCCCGGCGTGACCGCGCTCCTGGGCGTCTCTCCCATGACGCGCCGCTGCGCCGGCATCCTGCACCGCGCCGGAGCGCCGCTCGTCATCGTCAATCGCACCGTGGCGAGCGCGCGCGAGCTCGCGCAGTCGGTCGACGCCCCGGTGCTCTCGCTCGAGGAATTCCGCAGCTCGCCGCCGCCGCTCGCGGCGCTGGTGCTGGCGGCCGGTGGCAGCGCGGCGCTCCTCGATGCGGCATCGCTCGGACGGCTCGCGGGCGCGGCCGGCGCTGCGAGCGGCGCGCCGCTCGTCATCGACTTCGGCGTGCCGCCCAACGTCGATCCGGGCGCGGCGCAGCGTGCGGGACTGAAGCGCCTCGGCATGAGCGATCTCATCGAGGCCGCCCAGGGTCAGCGCCTCTCGCAGCTGCTGCGCCTCGCCCCGGTACGCGCCGCGATCGATGAGCGTCTCACGCATCTGCGCGCCGAGCTCGCCACGCGCGCGCTCGGTCCGCGCCTGAATGATCTGCGCTCGCGCTTCGAGGCGATCGCGGCCGAGGAAGTGGCGCGGGCGCTGCGGCACGAGCTGCGCACGCTCGATGAGCGCCAGCGCGAGCAGCTCGAGCGCTTAGGGAGCGCGGTGGCGCACCGCCTCGCGCACCTGCCGCTCGCGGGGCTGCGCGCGGCCGCGGTGCATGCCAGCGCCGATGCCGTCGATGCATTCTTTGCCGCGGCCAAGCCCGGGCGCACGCGCCCGGCGGCCCTGAAGGACGAGACATGACTGCGCCCAAGCGATCCGCCGAGCTGTACGCACGCGCCTGCCGCGCGATCCCCGGAGGGGTGAGCTCGCCGGTGCGCGCGTTCCGCGCGGTCGGCGGGACGCCGCTCTTCATCGCGAGCGGCGCGGGCGCGCGCATCACCGATGCCGACGGACGCAGCTACCTCGACCTGGTGAACTCGTGGGGTCCGCTGATCGCGGGCCACGCGCACCCGGCGGTGGTGACGGCGATCCGCGCGGCCCTCGAGCGCGGCACGACCTTCGGTGCCCCGTGCGAGGGGGAGGTGCTGCTCGCCGAACGCGTCAGCGCCGCCTACCCGGCGGCCGAGCAGGTGCGCTTCGTCTCCTCGGGGACCGAGGCGGTCATGAGCGCGATCCGCGTGGCGCGCGCCTTCACCGGCCGCGACCTGATCGTCAAGTTCGCCGGCTGCTACCACGGGCACGCCGATCACCTGCTGGTGGCCGCGGGCTCCGGGCTCGCGACCTTCGGCAAGCCGTCGTCAGCCGGTGTGCCGCGCGCCTTCACCGAGTGCACGCGTGTGCTGCCGCTCGACGACGAGGCTGCGGTCGAGGCACTGTTCGCAGCCGAGGGTGCGCGCATCGCCGCCGTCATCATCGAGCCGGTGCCCGCGAATCATGGGCTGCTCGTCCAGCGGCACGAGTTCCTCGAGACGCTGCGCCGGGTGACGCGCGCGCACGGCGCGCTGCTGATTTTCGATGAGGTGATCTCGGGCTTTCGCTTAGGTGCCGGCGGCGCCGCCGAGCTCCTCGGGATCACGCCCGACCTCGCGACCTTCGGCAAGGTGATCGGCGGCGGCATGCCGGTCGGGGCCTTCGGCGGCGCACGGCCCATCATGGCGCGGCTCGCCCCGGACGGCGACACCTACCAGGCGGGTACGCTGTCGGGAAATCCCGTGGCCATGGCGGCCGGCCTTGCGACGCTCGACCTGCTCGAGCGCGAGTCCGGCTGGCAGCGGCTCGAAGCGCGCGGCGCCGAGCTCGAAGCGCTGCTCAAACCGGTGCTGGCCCGCGCCGCGTTCCCGGTGCACCTGGTGCGCGTCGGCTCGCTCGTCTGGATGTCTTTCCACGAGCGGGGCGCGCCGCGCACCGCGGCGGCGCTTTCCGAGCGGGAGACGGCGCGCTTTGCCAGGCTCTTCCATGCGCTGCTGGCGCGCGGGGTGTACCTGCCGCCTTCGGCCTACGAGGCCTGCTTCCTGTCGCTGGCGCACTCGCGCGCGGATCTCGAGGAATTCACCGCGGCGCTCGGCGCCGCGCTGGCGGAGATCCCGTGAAGTCGACGCGCGTCTTCCAGCTCACCGCGCTCGCCCTGGTGGTGGTCTCCGCCGTGCAGGTCGGCTGGTGGCTGCTCGACCAGCATGCCTACACGGTCGAGAAGGTGCAGTCGGAGCGCGCGCTGTATGCCGGCCAGGCGCTCGCCGCGCAGGCGCTGCTCGATGCGGGTGTTCCCGAGGCGCGAATCCGCGAGCTGCTGCCCGACATCACGGTGGCCGAGCGGCGGGCGATGCTGTCGGAGGCTGCCGCGGAGGCGCTGCGCTCCGAGGAGGCGCGGCGCTACCGGCAGTACGCCTGGGAGGGCTCGTTCTTCCTGCTGGCGCTCGCCGTGTGCATCGCCGTCATCGCGCGCGCGCTGTCCGCCGAGGCACGCGTGCTCGAGGAGCAGGATCACTTTCTCGCGCTGGTGTCGCACCAGTTCAAGACCCCGCTCGCGAGCCTGCAGCTCTCGCTCGAGACCATGGCGCTGCGGCCGCTCGCGCCCGAGCAGGCGCGCACGCTGATCGACCGCATGCTGGCGGATCTTGCGCGCATGGAGCTGATGGTCACGCAGATTCTCGAGAGCGCGCGTCTCGAGCGCGGGCGCGTCGACCTCAAATCCGAGCCGGTGGAGCTGGCGGCAGCGGTGGCGCACGTGCTCGGCGCGCTGGACGAGCGCGCCCGCGCACAGCGCATCACGCTGACGAGCGAGGTCGCCGCGGGACTCGAGGTGCGCACCGACCCGCTGGCGCTCGACGTGATCGTGCGCAACGTGCTGGAGAACGCGGTCACGGCGGTGGCAGCGGTGGGCGGGGGCAGCGTCACGGTCAGTGCGCGCGCCGCGGGCGGCGAGGTGGCGCTCAGCGTTCGCGACAGCGGCGTGGGCTTTGATCCCGCCGACCGCGCGCGCCTCTTTGAGAAATTCACGCGCCTGCACCCGGGCGCCGGCAGCTCCCACTACGGCACGGGCCTCGGGCTCTACATCGTCGCGCGCCTCATGCAGCTCGCGCAGGGCCGCGTCACGGCCGAGAGCGCCGGCGTCGGTCAGGGTGCCTGCTTCGTGCTCACCTGGCCGGCCGCCGCGGTGCCGCGCGCATGAGTACGCCGTCCCAGGCCGCGAGCCGCGTGCTGGTGGTGGAAGACGATCCGCACCTCGCGGCCGGCGTCATGGAGAACCTGCGCGCCGAAGGCTACGAGGTCGCCGCCGCGGGCGACGGGCCGGCCGCGCTCGCGTGGCTCGAGCGCGCGAGCTGCGCGCTCATCGTGCTCGATGTGATGCTGCCGGGGCTGGACGGCTTCGCCGTATGCCGCACGCTGCGCGATGCCGGCAACAACACACCGGTGCTGTTCCTCACGGCGCGCGGCGATCCCGCCGATCGCGTGCGCGGGCTCGAGGCGGGGGGCGACGACTATCTCGCCAAGCCCTTCCATCTCAAGGAATTCCTGCTGCGGGTGCGCGCCATCCTCAAGCGCTGGGACTGGTACCGCAGTGCTTCCGCGACCGCCGCCACCGCGGTGCTCGCCTTCGGCGGCAACGAGGTCGACTTCCGCGCCTTCCGCGCGCGCGCCTGGAACGGCGAGGCGCAGGAGCTCACCGAGAAGGAGGCGATGATCCTCAAGGTGCTGGCCGAGCATGCCGGCCAGATCGTCTCGCGCGAGGACCTGCTCGAACGGGTGTGGGGTTACGACGTGTTCCCCTCGACCCGCACGGTCGACAATTTCATCCTGAGACTGCGCAAGCGCTTCGAGCGCGATCCGGCGAGTCCGCGCCACTTCCTCACGGTATGGGGCGTCGGTTACCGCTTCCTCATCGAGGGCGAGCCGTGAGCGCGCGGGCGCTGCGTATCGGGACGCGCGCCTCGGCGCTTGCGCTGTGGCAGGCGCAGCACGTCGAAGCGCTGATCCGCGCCGCACCGGGCGCGCCGGCGGTCGAGCTGGTGCACATCCGCACGAGCGGCGATGCGCAGCGCGAGGTGCCGCTGTGGCAGGCCGCAGGGCGCGCCTTCTTCACGCGCGAGATCGACGAGGCGCTCAGCCAGGGCACCATCGACGTCGCGGTGCACAGTCTCAAGGATCTGCCGACGACGCTCGCCGCAGGAACCACGCTCGGCGCGACGCTTAAGCGCGAGGATCCGCGCGATGCGCTCGTGAGCCGCGCCGGAGGCAGCCTCGCGCAGCTGCCGCCGGGCGCGCGCATCGGCACGAGCAGCCTGCGGCGCCGCGCCTTCATCGCGCGCGCGCGTCCGGACGCGGTGCCGGCGGAGCTGCGCGGCAACGTGCCGACCCGGATCGAGCGGCTGCGCGCGGGCGACTACGACGCCATCGTGCTCGCCGCCGCCGGGCTCACCCGGCTCGGGCTCGCCGCGCACATCACGAGCTACCTGCCGCCGGAGGAGTTTCCCCCCGCGGTGTCGCAGGGCGTCATCGGTGTATGCGCACGGAGCGATGACGCCCGCGCGCTCGAGTGCCTCGCGCCGCTCGATGACCGGTGCGCGCGGCTCGCGGTGAGCGCCGAGCGCGCGCTCCTGGCGCGGCTCGAAGGCGGCTGCCAGGTGCCACTCGGCGCGCTCGCCGAGCTCGCGGGCGAAGCGCTGCGCCTCCGCGCCGCGGTGTGCACCCTCGATGGCTCACGCGAGCTCCGCGCCCGGGGCACGGTGAGCGCCACCGCCGGTACCGCGCTCACGGCCGCGGACGCGGTCGCACTCGGCGAGCGCCTCGCTGACGAGCTGCTCGCCGCCGGCGCCGCGGCGCTCATCGCGCACGAGCGCGCCGGGCTCAAGGTGACGGAGCCATGAGCGGCACGGCGCCCTCGAGACCCGTCGTGGTGACGCGGGCGGAGGCGGCCGACGGGCCCCTCACCCGCGAGCTGCGCAGCCTCGGCCTCGAAGTGGTCTCCTGGCCGGCGGTGAGCGTCACCGCCGGCGATGCGAGCGCGCTCGAGGCGGCGCTGGCGCGCCTCGATGCCTTCGGCTGGATCGTCTTCGCGAGCCGCCACGCGGTGGCGGCGGTGCTCGAACGCGTGGCGACGCCCCCTGCCGGGGCACGCATCGCGGCGGTCGGACGCGCGACCGCGCTCACTCTCACGGAGCGTCACTGGCCGGTGCATCTCACGCCCGCCGAGGCAAGCGCCGCGGGGCTGATCGGTGCGTTCGCCGCGCAGTGGCGCGGTGCGGATACCGGCGTGCAGGTGCTCTATCCGGCGAGCTCGCGCGCGCTGCCGACGATTGCCGCCGGGTTGCGCGCGCTCGGCGCGGTGGTGACCCAGGTCGAGGCCTACCGCACCGAAGGGGCGGTGCTGGATGTGGGCGAGTGCCGCGCATGGATCGAGCGCGGCGGACTCGGCGCCGTCACCTTCGCGAGTCCTTCGGCCGTCACCGAGCTGGCGCGCGCGCTCGGCGAGCGGGACTTCGCTCGCCTGCTGGGCGATGCGCCGCCGGTCGCCATCGGCCCGACCACGGCGCGCGAGCTCGCCGCGCGCGGCTGGCACGCGACGCTGGCCGAGAGCGCGACGCTGCGCGGACTCGCCGTGACCACCTTGCGTCTGATGCAAACCAGAGCCTGAAACGAGATCGCCCATGCCATTCCCCGCCGAGAGACCCCGTCGCACGCGCCAGTCTGCCGCCTGGCGGCGCATGGTGCGCGAGACGCGCCTGACTCCGGACGCGCTCATCTATCCCCTGTTCGTCGTGCCGGGGCGGGGCGTGCGCCACCCGGTGGCGAGCATGCCCGGCATCTTCCAGCTCTCGGTCGATGAGGCCGCGAAGGAAGCCAGGCGGGTGGCGGCCGCCGGGGTCCCGGCGGTGCTGTTGTTCGCCGCCCCCGAGCAAAAGGACGCGCACGCGAGCGCGGCGCGCGATCCCAAGGGTCTCGCCGCGCAGGCGATCGCCGCCATCAAGGACGCAAATCCCGACCTGCTCCTGTGGGCGGACGTGTGTCTGTGCGGCGCCACCGACCACGGGCACTGCGGCCACGTGCAGGGCGGCGGCATCATCGACAACGACTCCTCGGTGGCGACGCTCGCCGAGGTTGCGCTCAACTACGCGCGCGCCGGCGCGGATGCGGTGGCCCCGAGCGACATGATGGACGGCCGCGTGCAGGCGATCCGCGCGCTCCTCGACCGCGAGGGACTCGCGACCACGCCGATCGTCTCCTACGCCGCGAAGTTCGCTTCCGCCTTCTACGGGCCGTTCCGCGAGGCGGCGGAGTCGGCGCCGGCCTTCGGCGACCGCCGCTCGTACCAGATGGATCCGGCCAATGCCCGCGAGGCGCTGCGCGAGGTGCTGACCGACGTCGGCGAGGGCGCGGATCTCGTCATGGTCAAACCCGCCGGCCCCTACCTCGATGTGATCCGTCAGGTGCGCGACGCCGTGCGCGTGCCGGTGGTCGCCTACCAGGTGTCGGGCGAGTTCAGCCTCATCAAGGCCGCGGCCGAGCGCGGCTGGATCGACGAGCGGGCGGCGGTGCTCGAGACGCTCACCGGCATCGCGCGCGCCGGCGCCGATCTCATCATCAGCTACTTCGCCCCCGAAGTGGCGCAGTGGCTGCGCACATGAGCGGCAGCACCTTTCTCGCCGCCTGCCGCCGCGAGCCGGTCGCGCACCGGCCGGTGTGGATCATGCGCCAGGCGGGACGCTATCTGCCCGAGTACCGCGCGCTGCGCGCGCGCGTGGACTTCGAGACCCTGACCCGCAGCCCCGAGCTCGCCGCCGAAGTGACGCTCCAGCCTCTGCGGCGCTTCGAGCTCGATGCGGCGATTCTCTTCAGCGACATCATGACGCCGCTGCAGGGCATGGGGGTGGGGCTCACCTTCGAGCCCGCGCCGGTGGTGCGCGAGCCCATTCGCACGCGCGCGCAGATCGAGGCGCTGCCCCCGCTCGAGCCGGCGCGCGACGTGCCGTTCGTGCTCGAGACGATCCGCCTGGTGCGCGCCAGCGTGCCGCGCGCGACGCCGCTCATCGGCTTCGCCGGCGCGCCTTTCACGCTGCTGTGTTATCTGGTGTGCGGCCGGCCGTCGAAGGAGTTCGCCGCGGCCCGCAGCTTCCTCTACGCGCAGCCCCTGGATGCCGCGGAGCTGCTGACACGCCTCGCCGATGCCATGGCCGCCTACCTCGCGGCGCAGGCCGCCGCGGGCGCCCAGGCGCTCATGCTGTTCGAGTCCTGGGCCGGGCTCCTCGGCGTGCCCGAATACACCCGCCTGGCGCTGCCGGCGGTGCGGCGCACGCTCGCGGCGCTCCGGCCGCTCGGCGTTCCGCTCATCTACTATCTCAACCAGGGGAGCGCGCTCATGGGCGCCATCGCCGATCTCGACGTCGACGTGGTCGGCGTCGACTGGCGCTCGCCGCTCTCGGAGGTGCGCCGCGTGTTGGGACCCGCCAAAGCGGTGCAGGGCAATCTCGACCCGGCGGCGCTGTTCGCCTCGCCCGAGGACTTGCAGCGCTCGGCCGCCGCGGTGATCGCCTCCGCGGGCCCGGCTCCGGGCCACATCTTCAATCTCGGCCACGGCATCTGGCCCGATACCAACCCGGACGCCGTGGCGCGCCTGGTGGACTTCGTGCATGCGCAGTGCTGAGGAGTTCGCCGGGACGGCGACGGCGTATTTCCGCGATCTGCAGGCGCGCTGCTGCGCCGCCTTCGAGGCGTTCGAGCCCGCGAGCCGCTTCGCGGCGCGCAGCTGGACGAAGCCCGACGGCCATCGCCTGAAGGGCGGCGGGGAATCGCGGCTGATGCGCGGCGAGGTGTTCGAGAAGGTCGGGGTCAACGTGAGCCACGTGTGGGGCACGCTCGCCCCCGAGGCCTGGGGGCAGGTGGCGGGCGCGACCGAAGCCGCGGGCCGCTTCGTGGCCTGCGGCATCTCGCTGGTGGCGCACATGGCCAACCCCTACGTGCCGGCGATGCACATGAACCTGCGCTATCTCGCCACCAGCCGCGCCTGGTTCGGCGGCGGCTCGGATCTCACGCCCACGTTTCCTTTTGAGGAGGACACCGCGGACTTTCATGCCGCGCTCGCGGCCGCCTGCCAGGGCCTGGGACCTGCGGCCTATGCGCAATACAAGGCCTGGTGCGACCGCTATTTCTATCTGCCGCATCGGCAGGAGCCGCGCGGCGTCGGCGGGATCTTCTTCGACGATCTCCCCGCCGGGGCGGCGGGGGCGGAGTGGGCGTTCGTGCGCGCGGTCGGGGAGGCGGTGCTCGGCGTCTATCCGCGCCTCGTGGCGCGGCGCAAAGACACGCCCTACGAGGCGGCGGCGCGCGAGCAGCTGCTCGTGAAGCGGGGCCGGTACGTCGAGTTCAACCTGGTGTACGACCGCGGCACGCGCTTCGGCTTCAGCACCGATGCGGATCCGGATGCGTATCTGATGAGTCTGCCACCGGTGGTGAAGTGGTAGCCGGCGGGCGGACCTTGCGCGCCTCCAGCCAGCTGACCGGGGTCGACCGGAACAACTGTACCGTGCGCTCACTGGCGGCCCGCCAATGCTCGTTGAGCGCCGCGGCGAACGAATTCAGCACCTCTCCCGGCGGCTTCCAGACCTGCCGCCATACCGGTCGCATTGCCACAACGGCCTCCTTCCCCTCAACTCCCGATTAGAGGCGCGGCGTGTGGCCGAGTTCCGCGAAAACCTGTTGCCCGTCAGCGACGTACCGCATTTAAACCGCGACCGGCCGCGGCGTCTCTAACTGACCGATGACACTCGCACAGGTCGAGAGCTCACGGATCGACTGGGAGGGGGCGCTGGTCGAGCGCGCCCGTGCCGGAGACACCCGTGCGTTCGAGCGGCTGTACCGCGAGCATGCCGGGCGGGTCTACGGGCTGTGCCTGCGCATGACGCGCGAACCACACCTGGCGCAGGACTGTACCCAGGAGACCTTTATCAACGCCTGGCGCGCGCTGGCGCAGTTCGAGACGCGCAGTTCGCTCGGCACCTGGCTGCATCGCATCGCCGTCAACGTCACGCTGGGGAAGCGTCGCAAGGCGGGCCGCGAGGAGCCGCTGCCGGAGGCCGAGATCGAGGAGGAGGGGTGCGAGCCTCGCTGGACGCTCGAGACGCCCGTCGAGGTGCAGGAGATCGAGGATGCGATTGGCGCGCTGCCGGCGGGCGCCCGGGACGCACTGGTGCTGCATGCCCTGTACGGGTATTCGCACACCGAGGCGGCGCAGATGCTGGGACTCGCGGAAGGTACCTGCAAGGCGCAGCTGCACCGCGCGAGGCAGCTCCTGCGCCAGCGCTTGAACGTGGAGGTGGGTTGACATGACAGAGCAGGATCGCAAGGGCGTCATCCGCTCGCTGGGCGAGCTGCCCCAGGGCATTGAGCCTGCGGCAGACCTGTGGCCGCAGATCGAGGCGCAAATCGCCGGCCGCGCGCAGGCCGCGCCGGCCGTGACGGCGACGGTCAGCCGCGCCGCGGGCACGCGGCTCACGTGGCTCGCGGCGGCGGCCATGGTGGGCTGCGTCGCAGTGGGCGTTTGGATCGGCCACGGCGTATCGATGCGCCCTGCCGCGGCACCGCCGCTCGCAGCGGCCGGGCACCCGGCCGCGGGCGCACTGCAGACGGCATGGGTCGCGGACCCGCGTTACCAGCGCGAGCACGCCGAGCTCATGCGCTCGCTCGGGGATCAGGTCGCAGCGCTCCCGCCGGCGAGCCGCGCCAAGGTGATGGCGAGCCTCACGACGATCCGCGAGGCGAAACACAATCTCGAAGAGGCGCTCGGCAAGGATCCGGGCAACGCGCTGCTGCAGGAGCTGCTCGTGAACACTTACCAGGATGAGATGCGCGTCCTTACGGACGTGCGCGAAGCCAGCGACGCTGGCAAGGGGATCTGACATGCAGAAGACCTACCGGACGTTGCCCGCCGTGATCGCGCTGCTCGCGAGCGCCGTGGTTCGGGGCAGCGACAGCACGGGTAGTTTCGAGCAGGAGGTGGCCGCCGACGCCAAGGGCACGGTCGAGATCTCCAGCACCAGCGGCACGATCGACGTGATCGGTTCCGACAAGGCCGCGGTCAGCGTGAAGGCCCAGCTCGGCCCCGAGGTCGATCACGTCGAGGTCAAGAGCTCGGGCAACCACACCGTGGTCCACGTCATCCTCAAGCCGCACGGCTCGGGCATTTTCAACTGGGGCCACGACGAGACGCGCCTGCGGGTGCAGGTCCCGAAGGACAGCGAGCTCGACGTCTCCGGCGTCAGCGCCAACGTGACCTCGAGCGGCGTGCTCGGCGCGCAGCGCCTGCGCAGCGTCAGCGGCGACGTCGTTGCCGAGACCGGACCCAACGACATCGAGGTCAAGTCGGTGAGCGGCAACGTCAAGGTACGCGGCCATGGCCAGCCGGCGCGGCTGCGCCTCAACACCGTAAGCGGCGACATCGAGCTCAAGCACGCGGCGGGCGAGCTCGAGACCAGCACCGTGAGCGGCCAGGTCACCGCGGAGCTCGACCCGGCGCGCGCCTTTCATGCCCGCAGCACCTCCGGCGACATCACCTTCGAGGGGCGCCTGGCGCGCGGCGCCGACGTCGACGCCCAGTCGGTCAACGGCGATCTCAAGGTGCACGCCACATCGGAGGACGGCTTCCAGTACGAGCTGCAGACGCTCTCGGGCGACATCAGCAACTGCTTCGACGCCAGGGCCGAGCGCAGCGGCGAGTACGGTCCGGGCCACAAGCTCGAGGGCACGCGCGGCGGCGGCAGTGCCCACGTGCGCCTGAAGACCATGAGCGGCGATCTCAACCTGTGCGATCGATGAGTCGCGCGGGGGCGTAGAATCCCCCGCGTGCCTCCTTCCCCAGAGTCCGCCGACCAGCCGCAATCCCCGCTCGCCGCACCGCTCCTCGAGTGGCACGCGCGCGCGGGCCGGCACGATCTCCCCTGGCAGACCGACCGCACGCCCTATCGCGTGTGGGTGTCGGAGATCATGCTGCAGCAGACCCAGGTGGCGGCGGTGCGACCGTACTACGAGCGCTTCATGCGGCGCTTCCCCGACCTGGCGACGCTCGCCGCCGCCCCCGTCGATGAGGTACTGCATCTGTGGTCAGGGCTCGGCTATTACGCGCGTGCCCGCAATCTGCAGCGCGCCGCGGCGCTGATCTGCGCGCAGCACGGCGGCGAATTTCCGCGGTGTTTCGCCGCGGTGACGGAGCTGCCGGGCGTCGGCCGCTCGACCGCCGGCGCGATCCTCGCGCTCGCCCACGGGGAGCGCTTTGCAATCCTCGACGGCAACGTGCGGCGCGTACTGGCGCGCTACTTCGGTGTCACCGAGAGCATCGCCACGGCCGCCGCGGTGAGAAGGCTGTGGGAGCTGGCCGAGCGCTGCACACCGCACGAGCGGCTGCCCGAGTACACCCAGGCCATCATGGATCTCGGTGCCACCGTATGCACGCGCGCGCGAGCGCTGTGCGCGGGCTGCCCACTCAGCGATGGCTGCTGCGCACGGCGCACCGGCCGCCAGCGGGAGATTCCGGCGCCACGCGCGGTGCGCCCGCGTCGCAACCGCAAGGTGTTCATGGTGGTGGCGCTGCGCGCCGACGGCAGCGTGCTGCTCGAGCGGCGGCCGGAGAGCGGCGTGTGGGGCGGGCTGTGGTGCCTGCCGCAGTTCGACACCGCTGCCGCGGCGCGTGACTACATCCGGGAGTCGCTCGGTACCGGCGCGAGCACGCCGCGACCCTTGGACACCGTCGAGCATCCCTTCACGCACTTCGATCTCGTGATCGCGCCTCTGCTGGTGTCCTGCGAGGGCGCCGCCGCCGTGGAGGAGGGTACGACGCTCTGGTATAACGTGCGCGCGCCGGCGCGTATCGGCCTGCCGGCGCCGATCGCGGCGCTCCTCGGGCCGCTCGCCCGCGAGCGCGTGCCCGAGAGTCCCCGGCCGGCGCAGCAACCCGGAGCGTAGCGTGTCGCGAATGGTGCAATGTGTGCTCTTGAAGCGCGAGGCGGCCGGTCTCGACCGCCCGCCCTATCCCGGCGATCTCGGCCGGCGGATCTTCGAGAACGTGTCGCGCGAGGCCTGGGGCAAGTGGCTCGGGCACCAGACCATGCTCATCAACGAGTACCGGCTGACCCCGATCGAGCCCAAGGCGCGCAAGTTCCTCGAAGGGGAGATGGAGAAGTTTTTCTTCGGCGCGGGATCGAGCGCGCCCGAGGGGTACCAGCCGCCGCCGAAGGGCTGATTGCGGCTCTGGACTCTGCATCCGAAGTACCTCGACCCCCAGGGTCTGGTCGCGCTGTGGCGCGAGGGGCTGCTCGCGCGCGCCGTGCTGCGCGGCGCGACCAGGGGTTATCGTCACCATCCGCAGCTCGCGCGCTTCCGCGGCCTGCCGGCGCCGCGAGCCACGATCAATGCGTACCTGCGCGGCGTCGCCGCCGAAGCCGCGGCGCGCGGCTACTCGTTCGATCCGGGCAAACTCGGCCCGGCCCGCGGTGCACGGCGCCTGCGCGCCACCCGCGGACAGCTGGCCTATGAGTGGCAACACCTCATGAGGAAACTCCGCCGCCGCAACCCCCCGCTTTACGCGCGCTGGCGCGGCACGCGCGCGCCCGAGCCGCATCCGCTCTTTCGGGTGGTGGCGGGGAACGTCGAGCCGTGGGAACGGCGCTGAGCCGGCGCCGAAGCGCGCTTACAGGTGAATCAGGCCGCGCTTGTGGGCGACCGCGACCGCCTCGGTGCGGCTGATGGCATCCAGCTTGGTGAGGATCGCCTTCACGTGCGTCTTGGCCGTGCCCTCGGTGATCGAGAGCCGGCGTGCGATGTCCTTGTTGCTGCGTCCCTCGGCGACCAGCTGCAGCACGTCGAGCTCGCGCTGCGTCAGGCTCGGTTTCCCCATGCGCTGCAGCGCCTTGGCGGCCACCGTGGTCGAGGTGTAGGGACGGTCCTCGCTGACCGCGCGGATCGCCGCGAGAATCTCCTGGCGCGGCGCGTCCTTCAGCAGGTAGCCCTTGGCCCCCTGCGACAGGCACTGGAAGATGTCCTCATCGCCGTCGTAGGTGGTCATGATGAGGATGCGTGCCTTGGGATTGAGCTCGAGCACGCGCTGCACCACCGCGACGCCGTCGCGCTTGGGCATGCGCAGATCGAGCACCAGCACATCCGGGTGGTAGCGCTCGTAACAGGTGATCGCCTCGTCGCCGTCGCCGGCCTCGGCCACCACCTCCATGTCGGCCTGCTGGTTCACCATGGCGGCGAGTCCGTCGCGCACCACGGGATGATCATCTGCCAGCACGACGCTGATTCCTTTCTTCATCACGGCGGCCATCAGGGGGCTCGCTTCGCCATGCGCACGCTGACGCGTGTGCCCGCGCCCGGCTGGCTCTCGATGAGCCACTCGCCGCCGATCGCCCCGGCGCGCTGGCGCATGCTCGAGAGCCCGAAGCCCTGCCGCGCGTAGGTCTCGGGGCGCTGCTGCATGCCGACGCCGTCGTCGGCGATCGACATGGTCCAGTGGGCGGACTCATCGACGGTCGTGATGCGCACGTTCTGCGGGCGGGCGTGGCGCACCGCATTGCTGACCGCTTCCTGCGCGATGCGCAGCAGCTCGTGCTCGAACTCGGGCTTCAGGCCGCTGATCATGCCGCCGCCATCGAAGGTGCAGGTGACGCCCCCCGGCACCGTGGAGCGGTCGGCGAGCTGCCGCAGGGCGAGCTCGAGGCCGGCGCGGCGGGTCTGATCGAGGCGCAGCGCCATCACCGAGCGGCGCGCCTCGGCGAGACCGTCGCGCGCCAGGTCGCGGATGCGGCCGAGCGTGATCGCGAGCTCGGAGTTGCGCTTCTTGCAGGAGGGAAATTCCTCGGCGGCGCCGAGCTGCATGAGGATGCCGGTAAAGGCCTGCGCCAGCCCGTCGTGGATCTCCTGGCCGATGCGCGTGCGCTCCATGAGCACCGCGGCTTCCTTGGCGGAGTAGGCGAGGCGCGTCAGCTGCACGGCGAGCGTCGCCTGCTGCGCGAGCGCCACCAGCAAGCCGCTGCGCTGCACGTCGCGCGCGTCGCGCCGGAAGGTGAGGATGAAGAAGCCGACGCTGCGCGCGCCGAACACCAGCGGATAGAGCACCGTGCCGACCGCGCCTTCGCTGCGGTGAAAGGCCCGCACCCCCGGCCAGATCTCCTGCTCGTGCTCGCTGGCGACGTCCACGTAGTACGGCTCGCGCAGCTGGCTGTAGCGTTCGGTGAAGGTGGAGTCCTCGACCGGAGCGCGCGCCGCGTATTGCGGCTCGGCGAGCTTGCCGTCGCGCACGTGGGCGATGATGCGCCATTCCTGCACCGAGTCCTTGAGCACGATCACGGCACCCGAGATCGCATCGAACTGCCGCGTCGCCTCGAGCAGCATGGTGCCCATGAAGCTCGACAGGTCGGTCTCGCCGGCGAGCCGCTCGAGGTTGCCGGCGATCACGGCGTTGGCCTTGGCGAGCTCGACGAAGCGCTCCTCGGCGGCGTGCTCGCGCTCGTGGCGCACGTCGTCGACGAGGCGCTCGCGATGCAGTGCCGCGCCGATCACCCCCGCCGCGGTCTCGAGCGCGGCGAGCTCGGCGGCGTCCACGGCACGATGCTGGCGCGTGTTGTCGAAGCTCACCACGCCGATGAATTCGCCGGCGACGAAGATCGGTACGATGGCCTTCGAGCGCGTACCGATGCCCTGGAAGGCGGCCGCGTTCCCGTCGTGTGTCCCGTCGGGGCTGAAGCAGACGCTGCGCCCGGCGCGCAGCTCCGCGCACAGCTCGGAGAAGTTGCGCTCATCGCAGGCGCAGCTGCGCGGCTCCTGGTGGCTCGCAGCGACACCGTCCGCGGTCCACTCGCTCACCAGCACCAGCAGCGGCTCGCCGTTCGGTCCGGTGGAGGTCTCCATGAGGTTGACGCGATCGACGTGCGCGGCTTCGCCGATCAGACCGAGCACGCCCGGGATTGCGCCGCGCACGTCGGCCGCTTCGAGCAGCAGGCGGCTCGCGCGCGCGGTCGCGGTGAGCAGCCGCTCGCGTCCCTGGAGCGACTCGTTGATGCGGGTCAGCTCCTCCGTGCAGGGGAATTCGCCGGTGTCGAGCAGGGTCGGATTGGCGGCCATGGGGCTTTTGAGTCTCGGGGTAGCGGAAAGGCTTTGAGGCGGGGAGTTTAGCGCGCCGCGCGCCGCTCCCACGCGGGGTGCACCACCGGCAGGGGCGGGCGTCACTCTAAAGAGAGAGCAGCGCTGGCGGGGCCTCGACGGCAGCGGCGAGCGACTTCACTGATCACTGCCCGAACCAGCACAAGAATCAACGGCTTAGCACGGCGATTGCTTGACGCCCCGCGCCGCGGCCGGTCTAATACGCGGCCTTCCCATCCGGCGGCCAGGTAGCTCAGTTGGTAGAGCAGCGGATTGAAAATCCGCGTGTCGGTGGTTCGATTCCGCCCCTGGCCACCATTCAATCCGTGTCTATATCCGGGCACATCGGCAACACTTTTGCGCCGAAGGGGTTCTCGGCGCCGGTGACCCGGTCCGTCTCTCGATCGAAGAAGCCCAGATCGTACTGTTGATCCTGCCTGCGAGTGAGCCCTTTCCCCCCCGCATTGCGCGCATTGGGATAGAGGGTGCCCGATTGCCCGGACGGGTGCCCTGCGTCCGCAGGGGGTGTTGCCGTGAATCGAACTGCCATGTTGCCGTGGGTTGTCCTTGTCACCGGCGTGATCGGGCAGTCGCTCGAAGCCCAAACGCCGCCCTCGCGACCTCTCACGATGTCGCCGCTGCCCGGAGCAGGGGCCGCCGGCGCATCCGCGGCGGTGCTGGCCAACTTCCCCGTCCCAACGGGCGGGACGCGGCAGTCCTTCACCTCGAACCGTGGAAGCGGAACGTGGCAGGAGCGCGCCCTCTACGTCGTTGGCGGTACCGTGGATTTGGCCGCGAGCTCCTATGGCCAGCAGATCAAGGCCGCCGGCTGGGCGCCGCTCTCGACCTTCTCGCAGGGCTCGACCGCGACGCAGAACTACCAGCTGACGCAGGACTTTCTGCTCGGGAGGAGCAAGGCCCACATCGTCGCGGCGATGGACGCGAAGCTCGGCACGACCGTCTCGGCGACGATCACCACCGTCTTCGCCGGCCCGATGCCCGCGCTGTCGGGGGATGTGACAGCGGCGCCGGCGACCGGCGCGACCAGTTCCCCGGCGGATCAGGGTGGCAGCGACCCCGCGAATTTTCCCCGCCTGCCTGGATCGGTCCGGGCGTCGTATGACCTGCAGGGAGGGTCATCGAGCCCGCGTGAGTCGGCGGCCTACTCAGCGAGCGCCACGGTCGACAGCGCCGAGGCTTTTTACGCGAATGGGTTACCGCCGGCCAGCTGGAATGAGCTGACGCGGTTCTACACCATTGACGACGTGCGCCACACGCAGCGGCTCGAAGCCATGTGGCAGACGACGGGTCGCAAAGCCTCCGTAACGGTGGACGCCGCGGCCGCTGGCGGCAGCACGGTGCACATCGTGGTCACGAGCGACACAACGGTCGCGGCAGCCGCAGCAGCGCCCAGCGGTCCGGTCGCGCCGCTCGCACCCAACGCCGCCGGCCCGGCAACCGCGAATCTCGATACGGCGATGCCGGGCGGCAGTTCGCCAGCGCTTCTCAACTCTGGGACTGCCACGAACGTCACCACACCGTCCCTCGTTACCGCGCCAGGCGCCTCTACCGCAGTGCCGATCGGGACACCCGTGAAGGCGCCGCCGCCGGTGGCATCGAAAGTGATCACAGGGGTCCCGGCGGTCACTGGCCTCGCTGTGACTCCAAAGAGCCCGGTGCAACATCGGGTCGGGTGGCAGTGCGCCGCCGGCGGCGAGGTCCTGTGCCCGACTAACGACGGCTCAGACTCCCCCATCAAGTACACCTATGAAGTGTCGAAGAAAGACCCGAACGACACGACCTTCATAACACTGAGCCCAGCGACAGTATTCCTCGCCTGGGCCTGCGCGCCGGATTCGACCTACGACGAAGATGGCAACTGCAGTCCGGCGACGCCTTATCTTGCCGCGGACGTCACGGCGTTCTTCGTGGCTCAGACAGCCTTTCGCGTCACCCGCAAGGATCCGACCGGAGGGCACACGCAGGCCTACGCGGACTTCGTCTATGCGTCCCCGCCTCAGCCGCAGGAGCCCGGCGGCTTCACCGCGAGCGAGTCACCACTCGGGCAGGTGAATATGGCCTGGCAGGCGGTGCCCGCTGCGGTGGCCTACCGGATTTCGGAGAAGGGCAATTCCGCGCCACCGGCACGCGTGACAACGACGAGTACCACATTCAAGTCGGTGAAAGCCGGCACGCACACGTACCAGGTGGCGACGGAGTACGCGACCATCACACCGACCCCCAGCCTGCCCGAGGCGACGGTGGTGGTGCACCCTGTACCTCCGGTGCACGCCGCTCCCTACCTCAGCAAGGGTGGCATCGGGAGTGCGGCTGCTGCCAGCCAGCACATGGCGGCCTACCAGTTCCACAGTAATTCCTCCGGGCTCATGACTGTCGGCAACACGTTCGGGCTCCTCACGGGCTGGGACGGCAATGGCTTCCCCACGTTTCGCTCGCCGGCGGCCGCGTCGCGCTATGCCAACGTGACGGAGCTCGGCTTGGGTCGCTCGGTCATTTGCTGGCAGTGGCCAGACACCCTGGGGGCACTCACGATAGGCCAGGTCACGGTGTGCATCGCCGGAAACCACGGCGCGCCGGTCGGGGGTGGGGCGCTGGTGGATCCGTCGGCCCTGGTCGCCAATGCCTCGGCGGGAGCGAGCTCATACGGTGTCATCGTGACCTCGCCCACGATGGGGCAGTTCTTCGCGAACTTCGTTCCGGATCCGAAGGCTTACTCCGGCCAACACGATCCGCTCCAAACGGCCGACATGGATTGGGGGGCCGGTTGGTTGCTCTCAACCACGACGACGCTCGACAGCGAGGGTGCCAAATACACCCCGCACGCGTGCCTGGCCTGCCACGGCGGCACGTTCAATGCGACGACCGGGAAGGTCACCGGCGCGTCGCTCCTGCCCATCGATCCGGGTCAGGTAGTGTTTGGCAACACGTCAGGATCCAATCGCGCGGCCAACGAGGAACGCGTGCGGACGTTGAACGCAATGGTCGCCGCATCGAACCCGGCGGCCTCCATCAGCAAATACATCAACGGCCTCTACGGAGGGAACGTCAACACGCCGGGCACGCCCGCTCAGGCGAGCTACGTTCCGTCGGAATGGTCGCAGCAAGCGGACATATTCACCAAGGTCGTCAAGCCCAACTGCCTGATGTGCCACCTGGCGGCGCCTACTTCCTTCGGCACGGCATCGGGCTTCTTTCAGAACAAGGCTTCCATCTATGCCGACGTATGCGTCGGACACACGATGCCGAACGCCGAGACGCCGTTCACGAATTTCTGGACGGCGACCGGGAGCCTCGGCAGCATCGATGTCAGCCTCGCGGGCCTCATGCTCGGGGTTCTCGGCTACAACAGCTGCCCGTAGCAGCTGCGCCGCGCGCCCCCCCACGCGCCACCGACCGCCGCCCCGGCAGGGAAGGGCAGCCCGTTGAGTGCTCGAGTTGCTGCGGAGTAAGGTTGGCTATGGAGATCAGCTCTGACCGCTGGCAGGAAGTCCGCGCCCGATTCCTCGAAGCCACCGCACACGAGGGGCAGGAGCGCCAGGACTGGCTGATCCGGCTCAAGGCCGAGGATCCGGCGATCTGGAGCGAAGTGTGCTCTCTTCTCGAGGCGCACGGCGACGCTGAGGCGGTACTGGACAAGGTTGCGGCCGACTACCTCGGGGCGGAAGGCCTGGGGCCCTCCGACGACGATCGCTGGGCAGGCCGGACCATCGGGGCCTACGTGGTCATCGACCTGCTCGGGCGGGGCGGCATGGGCGAGGTCTACCGGGCGCGTCGCGCCGATGCACAGTATGAGAAGGAGGTCGCGATCAAGGTCGTGCGCTCCGGTTTCGATACCCGCGACATTCTGGAGCGCTTCCGCACCGAGCGGCAGATTCTCGCCAACCTCGAGCATCCGAACATCGCGCATCTGCTGGATGGCGGCACGACGGCCGACGGCCTGCCGTACCTGGTGATGGAGCTGGTCGACGGCGAGCGCATCGATGTCTATTGCGATCGCGAGCGCCTGATGCTCGGCGCGCGGCTGCGCCTGTTCCTTCAGGTGTGTGACGCGGTGCAGTTCGCCCACCAGCGGCTCGTCATCCACCGCGATCTCAAGACGGGCAACATCCTGGTCACCCGCGACGGTGTGCCCAAGCTCCTCGACTTCGGAGTGGCCAAGCTGCTGCGGCGAACGGATGCCTCGACCGAGACCACCTTGTTTCGGCCAATGACGCCCGCCTATGCCAGCCCGGAGCAGATCCGCGGCGAGTCCCTGACCACGGCGAGCGATGTATTCTCGCTCGGGGTGATCCTGTTCGAGCTGCTTGCCGGTTGCTCGCCGTTCGGCTCTCAGCCGCGCACCCCCGAGGACGGCGCGCGGTCCATGACTGAGCTGCGGCGTGCCAGTGTTGCCTCGCAGATACCGCAGCCATCCACCGATTCGCAACGAGCAACGTCCGCCGAAGAGCGGGCCGCGGCACGCGGCACGACGCCGCTGCGACTGCGCCGCCAGCTGGCGGGCGATCTCGATGCCATCCTGATGAAGGCGATGCGCACCGAGCCAGCCCGTCGCTACGCCTCTGTGCAGCAGCTCTCCGATGACATCGAGCGCCACCTGGCCGGTGCGGCGGTTCTTGCCCACCGCGGCTCATGGCGCTACCGCTTCGGGAAGTACCTGCGTCGTAACAAGGCCCCGGTCGCGGGGACCGCGGCGACGGTGCTGGCGCTCACCGCCGGGCTGATCCTGAGCTCTCACCAGGCGCGGATGGCGCAGCTCGAGCGGCAGCGGGCCGATGTCCGGTTCGAGGACACGCGCAAGCTGGCCAACGCGCTCGTCTTCGATGTCAACAATGCCATGGCGGACACCCCGGGAAACACGGCAGCCCGCAAGCTCCTCCTGGATCGGGCGGTTCAGTACCTCGACAAGCTCTCGCAGGATGCCGCGGGCGACACCAATCTGCAGCGCGAGCTCGCCTGGGGGTACCAGAAGCTTGCCGCCGTGCAGGGCAACACCACCGAGTCGAATGTGGGAGAGATCAGCGCAGCAGACCGCAGCCTCCACAAGGCCATCGATCTGTTTGAGGCGGTCTACCGCTCTCACCCCGACAGTGTCGCGGACGGTCTCAACCTTGCGATGAGTCACCGCCTCATGGGGGCATCGGACATCTACTACCCAGCCGGACCGCCGCAGCTGGCGCGCGCCGTCGAAATACTCGACCAGCTGTCGGCGCGTGAGCCGGGCAATACCAAGCTGGCACTCGAGCGCACCCAGACCTATGACCTGTTGAGCTACGCACAGGACATAGCCGGCGAGCGTCTCAAGTCGGTGGACTCGGCGCGCGCGGCGCTGTCCCTCGCCCGCGAGCTGCAGCGGCGCGATCCCGACACGCACCTGCTCGAGAGTATCGCGGGATTCACCGTGCACCTGGGCAGCCAGCTCGGCCGCACCGGCGCGCTCGAGGCGGCCGAGAGCGCGCTGCAGGACGGTGTGCGGCAGTACCAGGCGCTGCGCCGGGCCGCCGGCGGCTCGCTGCCCGTGGCCCGCAATACGGCGCACGCGCAGATGCTGCTCGGGCGCGTGCAGTCGCAGCGCGGTCGGCTCACCCAGGCGGACGGCAACTACTCCGATGCCGCGGCCAGCGTCAATCGCCTGCTGCAGCAGGATCCAGGCAACTCCATGTTGATGTGGGACGTGGCCACACTGGCTTTCTCGCAGGGTCAGGTGCTGGCGTTGCGTGGCCACGAGCAGGCGGCGCCGCCGAAGTTTGCCCCCGCGCTCAACCGCTACGAGCAGCCGCACGAGGACGACAGCGGTCCGGGCCTCGGCCTGCTCAAGGCCTGGTCCGCTCTGATGCACTTTCGCGCGGGGCGCGACGCCGAGGCGATGGCTGCCGTGCAGGCCTCCATCGCCGCACTCAAGGACGAGCCGCTGTACGCCGACGCACGCAGCGGGCTCGCCGCCGATCAGGTTCTGATCGGCGACCTGTTGGTCCGGCAACGCGACTTCAACGGGGCGCGCACTGCCTATGATTTGGTTCTCACGGGGGCGAAACCCGAGGATTCAGTCGCACACGGCGACGTGGCCATGCTTTACGCGGTGGCGGGCGCGCAGCGGGGGTTGGGAGATCTGCTGCTGGCGCAGGCTGACGGCCTCAAGGACGCGCAGGCGCGCGCGCGCAACCTGTCGCGTGCCTGCGATTTCTACGCGGCCAGCGAGCGCACCTGGAGCTCGGTCGGCCAGCCGGCTCTCTACAGCACGGACCTCTTTCCGAGCGACAGTCCCCAGACGGTGCCCGCGCGGCTGAGCCGCTGCCGCGGCGTCTCGCCCCCGCGGGGTTAGGCCCGGGTCAACTCGCGCTGCAACCAGGCCCGCGCCACCGCCCAGTCCCGCTTGGCGGTAGCGACCGAGACCTCGAGTACGCCGGCCGCCTCCTCGATGCTGAGGCCGCCAAAGAAGCGCAGTTCCACCAGGCGCCCGGAACGCGGCTCGAGGCTTTCGAAGCGCTTAAGGACCTGGTCGAATTCCTCGAAGTCGAGGTCGCTCGAAGCCTCGTCCAGCACGCTGTCGACATCCACCCTCACGGCATCCGGTCCACGCTTGGCAGCATCGCGCCGGCGCGCATGGTCCACCAGGATGCGCCGCATCATCTGCGAGGCGAGCGCGAAGAAATGCGCCCGCGACTGCCACGTCACGGACCGCTGATCCACCAGCCGCAGGAAAGCTTCGTGCACCAGCGCGGTGCGCTGCAAGGTGTGGGACGAGCGTTCGCGCCGCAGGTGGTTCTGGGCGATGACGCGCAACTCCTCATATATCAGAGGAAACAGGTTGGCGAGGGCCGCCTCGTTGCCACCGCTCCACTCGAGCAACAGCCGCGTGATGTTCGGATTGGGGGCGGAGGTCATGGGATCGGCTGCACGGGGTTGATCATGTCACCGCGGACCACGCCGTACCGCCGGATTTGACAGATCGCCAACCCAAATTCCCTGGGACTGAGCCAGATCGCCGCCCGATCGCGCGTATGCCTACAGGAGACCTCATGAGCGAAGGGTGATAACAACATGTGCCACACGAGCGGATTCCGGACGCTAACACGTGCGACCTGCACGGTGGTCGTCGTATTGGGTTGCCTGGCAGCGCCAGCGCTGACGGCGGCAACGACCGTGGGAGTGATACTGCCGCAGGGGCAGCTGGCGACGAGTCCCGAAACCAGCGAATCGCTGCGGCAGAGCCTGCTGAGCCAGCTGCGGTCCCAATCCGTGTCGGCCGTACCCCTGACGGCCACCTCGGGTGCGGCGGTCGATGCGGAGGCCCAGTCGAAGCACTGCGACCGGGTCCTTTACACCCGGATCGAGAAGAAGTCAGCCAGCAGCGGCGGCATCCTGAGCAAGCTCGGGGGGCTCAGCAGAGTCGCTGGGGCCTTGCCCTTCGGAGCTCTCGCAGGTCGGGGCGGCGGCAGCTCGATGGTGAGCGCCGCCATGCAACAGGCTGCCTCAGCCGCCAGCTCGAGTGCGGCGCAACAGATGATGTCCGGGTCTCAGCAGAGCGCCGGCCAGGCCACTGCCGCGGCTCTCGATGCCGTCAAGAAGGGCGATACCGTGACCGTGGAATACCGACTGGCGGCGGTCGGCTCACCGAGCGCAGTGAAGGGCGAGACGCTGTCCGGCAAGGCGGATAGCGACGGTCAGGATGTGGTCAGCCCGTTGCTCGCGCAGACCGCACGTGCCGTTGCCGGGACCGACCCGGCACCCGCCGCCGGCAGCGCGGCACCGGAGCATGCTTCGCCATTCAGCAGTTTGTTCGGCCGTCACACCCCGGCGGCATCCGCCCAGGCGGGGGGCGCTGCCGGCGGCATCGACTGCAATACGATCAGCTCCGGTGCAGGCGTGTCGGTGGCCGACTGCCAGCGAATGCAGGCCGCGCAGCAGGCTTATGTGCAGGCCGCCGCCGCCGGGGCGCGTCCTGGTGATGAGTCGATGACCTGCGAGCAGATCGCCGCCGAGCTGCATCAGCAGCAGTTTGCGGCGCCGGACAAAAACAAGGTGGCCGCGGCCACCGCCACCGTGGCCCAGGAGAGGGTCAATCTGCAACATGCGGAAGCGGTTGCGGCCAAGACCCAGGCGGAGGACCAGGCCGTCATGGACGCCGCCTCGACGGCGGACACGGCCACCGAGCTCGCGAGCGGCGGCCTGTTGCGTGGGCACAGCCTCGATGCTGCGGGCAAGGCGGTGACCGAGCACGACGCCGCTGTTAGCGCCCAGCTGAAGAAGGAAATGGCCCCCACCCAGGGGGCGATGCTGTCGCAGGTCGCGGGTTTCGGAGCGGACGCGGCCGCGCAGACACAGTCGAATCCGCGCCTCGCACGGCTGATGCAGCTGGCGAACAGCAAGCGCTGCAAGGGCGGTGGCTGATTTCGGCGTGGCTGCTTTCGGGAGGGTCTGCTCGAGCGCTTCGAGCCGGAGACGGCAAGCGTGCCTCGAAAATCGAGGCGGAGGCACATGACGCCGGTGAGTCGATTTTTGCATTCACTTCAGGCGTTTAGCTCACTTTGGACGAATAGGGCCGCTGCCACTCGATGGCACTGCGGACGGGTCAATCGTGTCGGACTATTCTGTGGATCCCGCGTGGTCGCCCGATGGAAAATACTTCGTGTATACCGGGGCCGGGTGGCCGCTGAATCCGACACGCGTTGAACGCCGGAAATCTCAACCTTCCGAACGCCATCTCGGCGCTGCGCATCCTGCTGGTGCCGTTCCTGGCGCTGCTCGCATTTCGCGGCTCAGGCCCTGCCTTCACGATCCTGCTGGCCGCGTCGCTCCTGATGGATGCCCTCGACGGTTATTTGGCGCGGCGCCTCAATCAGCAGACGCCGCTCGGGGCTCAGCTCGACAGCTGGGGAGACTTTCTCACGGTGCTCGTGTACCCGGGCGCGGCGCTCTCGCTGCAGCCGGCGCTCCTGAAGCAGAACACCCTCTGGGTAACGCTCGCGGCCTTCGCCTACTTGAGCCCCATCGCGTTTGGTTTCCTGAAGTACGGACGCCTGACGAGCTATCACACGCGACTCATGAGCCTGTGCGCGTATTTCATGGGTGCCGCCGCGGTCGTCTTCTTTGCCGGCTGGTCCGACCTGCCGCTGCGTGGAGCATGTATGTTTCTGCTGGTGGCGGGAGCCGAGGAGCTCTCTATCACCGCGGCTCTGCCCGTGTGGCGCTCGAACGTTCGCGATCTGAAGCACGCGCTTGCACTTCGCGCTGAAGGCGATATGGCGCATTGAACACTACGAGGGTCGCCGGGAGTTGACTCGCTCGAGCCGCACCTCGTTGTACTTGTGGAGCTCCCGCACCTCGTTGACGGCGCCGCCGCGGTCGCGCACGAAGATCATCAGATGGATGCTGCCCTGCTGGTGGAACACCAGCGGGGCGAGCGGGATGAGGCGCGTCGCCGACTTGACGTCGGATCCGCCGTAGAGGGCGCCGTCGCGCACGAATACCCGGTACCGTGAAGTAGCCCGCTCGTCGTAACGGTACTCGCCGAGCAACCCCTTCCAGCCGCCGGCGGAGGCGTTGGGGACGGGCTCGAGGTCGCGCGGTACCACCGTCACCTGCATGGCGACCACGACCCACGTGTCACCCGAGCGCCGATAGGTGTCGGTCTCGACGTAGGTGGTTTTCAGCTGTTGGGCGAAGACGTTCTCGCGCTCATCGAGCCAATAGTGCACCACGGCCGCCATGCCGAGCGTACGGACCGTCAGGTCACGGACCTTGATGTCGCCACTGAAGCCTGGGGGCAGGGGCTTCAAGTCCGCGAGGAATTTCGTCTTGCCCATGACGATCCCGTCCTCGGTCGTGATGAGGCAGTCGGGATCGAGCACCCGGTCCCAGACGGCCGGCGCGCCGTCGGTCACGGCGTCGACGAGGGCCTGGGTGGTCGTACGAAACCAGGCCGCATCGTCTTCATCAGCGGCAGCCGCCGGCAGGGCCAGGCACAGCAACACGAGGCAGCTCATGAGGGATCGGGCAGCGACCATAGGGGATCTCCCTGAGATTGCCGCACAATGTACGGGATTTCGTGTCCCTGCCAGCACAATCGCGGTGACCTATGCTCGAATCACTGAGTCACATCGCCCTCGTCGTCAAGGACCCGGCCAGGACGGCCGCGCTCTTTAACGGCCTGTTCGGCGTCCAGGCGATCGAACGCAACGACGAGGAAGGTCACCGCGAGACCTTCTTGAGGCTCGGCGGAGTCTGGATCGCGCTGGTGGGCGCACCCGTCGAGCGCGCCCGGACCGGAGACCATATCGCCTTCCGCGCCACACCCGAGATCCTCGAAGCGACCGTCGTCAAGCTCGAGGCGCTCGGACGCGAGTACACCAGGGCGCGCGCCAACCGCGCTTTGTACTTCTTCGACTACGACGACCACGTGTTTGAGCTGGACACCGAGGACATCGACCGGCAGCTCGGCGCCGCCTGACACCCAAAAGACAGCGGCGGCGCAGGAAGACTTCCGGCGCCGCCGCTGGGGGCCGCAGAACGCGCGGGGGTGGCGCTACTGCAGGGTCCCGGCATTGTCGGAGTCGAACGTGAACGAGATGTGACGGTGCCGGCGGTGCGCGCTCAGTTGAGGTCCCGCGAGCGCGCCTCGATCCAGTGGCCGATCTGCTCGTGCAGGATGGCGAGCGGCATCGGGCCGTCATCCAGAACCGCATCGTGGAAGGCGCGGATGTCGAATCGCGCGCCGAGTGCTGCCTCGGCCCTGCGCCGCTCGGCAAGGAATTGCAGCTCGCCGATCTTGTAGGCGAGCGCCTGTGCCGGCCAGGCGATGTAGCGCTGCGTCTCGCGCACCACGGAGGTCTCGGGGAGCGCGGTGTTTTCACGCAGGCAGCTCTCCGCCTGCTCGCGGCTCCAGCCCTTCCAGTGGATGCCGACGTCCATCTCGAGGCGGCACGCGCGCCACATGTCGAAGGACAGCCGGCCGAAGCGCTCATAGGCGTTGCGATACACACCCATCTCCTCGCCGAGCTGTTCGGCGTAGAGCGCCCAGCCCTCGATGAAAGCCGTGGGCTCGTCCCTGCGGCGGAACTCCGGCAGGTCGGTGCGCTCCTGGGAGAGCGCGATCTGCAGGTGATGGCCCGGGACCCCCTCGTGCAGGATCCACGCCGGGAGACCAAACAGCGGGCTCTGATAAGAGTGTGCGCCGACGACCACCGTGCCGGGGACGCCGCGCTCGGGGTCGCCGAGATCGTAACCGCTCGATGAGGCCTCGAGCTCCGGTGGCTTCACGCGGATCGTCCAGGTGAGCCGCGGCAGGCGGCCGAACCAGACCGGCAGCAGTCCGTCGATGCGCTTGCCGATCTCGCTCGCCTTCTCGACGTAAGTTTCGAGGTCGGGCGCGTAGAAGCGCCGGTCGGTGCGCAGCATGGCGATGAACTCGGGCAGCGTCCCGCTGAACCCCGTCGAGCGCATGGCGCTTTCCATCGCGCCGTGGATGCGCGCCACCTCGCGCTCGCCGAGCGCAAACACCTCATCCGGCGTCATCGCGGTGGTGGTCGAGCGGCGCACCTCGAAGGCATACCAGGCGCGGCCGTCGGGGAGAGTCGCTGCGCCGAGCTGCGTGCGCGCGTGCGGCAAGTAGTCGCGCTCGAAGAAAATCACGAGTTTCGCCTGCGCCGGCTTGACCGACCGCTCGATCGCGGCCAGAGCCTCGGCCCGCAGCGCCTGCTGGCGCTCGGCCGGGATGGTCGCCGGCAGATCTTTCAGGGGCGCGAGCAGCGGACTCGCCGCGGCGGGCTGATCGGCGGCGAGCCTGAGAATCGCGAGCACTGCGCTCGCCGTCGGCTGCGGCTGCACCACCCGTGTCGCGATGCCGCGCCTGAGGTTTTCAATCTCCTGGTCGAGGTACGCAGGGAGCGAGCGCAACCGCGCGATCCATGCCACCGCATCGGCATCGCTGCGGATGACGGTGGTTTCGGCCGCGTAGTTGCCGGTGTTGAAGAAGCCATCGCCGTTGTCGAAAGGAATGCGCGCCTCATCGAAGCGCGCCGCCTCGATCCGCGTGCCGAGACGCCACTCGAGGAGCGCGCGGGTCAGGGCAGCCTCGCTCCCGGCGCTCGAGGGTGGCAGCGCGGCGAGCCGCGCCTGCAGGGCCTCAAGCGCCGCGGTGCGCCGCTGGTCGGCGCGCAAAGTCACGTCGGGCCAGCCCGGACCATCCTTCGAGTCGGTTTGCCGCTCGATGGCCGACTCATCCGCGATGACCTGTTGCAGGGCATCCCCGGCGGGGGCTGCGGAGAGCACCGGAGGCAACACGGCGAGGAGGCTGCAGGCCGCGAATCTCTCAATGGCGCGCATGGGCGTTGGTCACCTCTCACACTTCCAGTCGATCTCCGGGGCGGCCGACCAACTGGTACAACACCGGCATCAGAAAGACGCTGATGAGCAGCCGCGTGAACAACCCGCTGACGATCACCAGGGCGAACGGCCGTTGCGAGTCGGTACCGACACCGGTGGCGAGCGCGACCGGCAACAGCCCGAGCGCCGCCACCAGCGCGGTCATCATGATGGGACGCAGCCGCAGGATCGCCGCCTGGCGAATCGCCTCGTTGAGCTCGGTGCCGTCGCGGCGCAGCTCGTTGACGTAGGAGATATAGACGACGGCGGTCTGTACCGACACGCCGAAGAGCGCGAGAAAGCCGATGCCCGAGGACACCGAGAACGGCGTACCGGTGAGCCACAGCGCCACGATGCCGCCGACCGGCGCCGACAGCAGCACGCCGAGCACCGTGATGAAGGGGAACTTGAGGTTGCTGTAGAGCGCGAACAGCAGCACGAAAATCAGGAACAGCGTCAGCGGCAGGATGACACGCAGTTGTTCGCGCGAAGCGGTGTAGTCGGAGTACTCGCCGCCCCAGTCGAGCCGATAGCCCTGCGGCAGACTCACCGCGCGGCTGACCTGCTGCATGGCGTCGTCCACGGCGCCGGCGAGGTCGCGCCCCTCGACCGAGAACTGCACGCCGATGTAGCGCGAATTGTCCTCGCGATAGATGAACGAGGCGCCGTTGCTCACTTCGATGGCGGCGAACTCCTTGAGCGGGATCTGCTGCCCGCCGGGTGTCGCCACCAGGATATTGCCGATCTCCCCGGGGTTGTCGCGGTACTGCTGATCGAGACGCACGATGAGATCGAATTGCTTCTCCCCCTGCTCGACCTGCGTCGCCGCGTCCCCGCCGATCGCCGTCTGGATGAGGGCGTTGATGTCGGCGACATTGACGCCGTAGCGCGCGATGCGGGCGCGATCGATATTGATGGTCAGACTCGGCTGCCCGAGCTCCCGCACCAGGGTGATGTCGGTGATGCCGCGCACCCGCTCCAGCACCTTCTTGATCGCCTTGCCCTTCTGTTCGAGCGTGCGCAGGTCCGTCCCGAAGACCTTCACGGCCAGGGCGCTCTTGAGCCCGGTTTCCGCCTCGTCCACCGCGTCCTCGGCCGGCTGCGTGTAGTTGAAGGTGATGCCCGGAAACGCGGTGAGCTTCTCGTTGACCGCCTCGATCAGGCCTGCCTTGTTGCGGTAGCGGCCGCGCCACTGCGAGTAGGGCTTCAGTCCCACGTAGAACTCGACGTTGAAGAAGCCCGTGGAGTCGGTGCCGTCGTCGGGTCGGCCGAGCTCGGAGGCCACCGTCGTCACCTCGGGGAAAGAGTGCAGCACCTCACGCACCCGGGGGGCGATCTTCGAGGCCTCGTCGAACGAGATGGTGTAGGGCATCGTCGCGCGCACCCACAGCGCGCCCTCGTCCAGCTTCGGCATGAATTCGGCGCCGACGCGCGGGATCAGCAGCAGCGCGAGGCCGAGTAGTGCCGCGGATGCCAGGATCGTCTGCCAGGGGCGCCCGAGACAGACATCGAGACCTTTGACGTAGACCGACTTGATGGCCTCGAACGCGGCATTACGCCGCTCCTGCACCCCGGGGCGCATGAGCCACGCACACAGCACCGGCAGCAGCGTCAATGTGACCAGCAGCGAGCCGACGAGCGCGAACACCATGGTGTCCGCCATCGGCTTGAAGAGTTTCCCGGAGGGCCCCGAAAGCACATAGATCGGCAGAAAGCCCGCGATGATGACCGCGACCGCATACACCAGCGGGCGATCCACCTCGGCCGCCGCGTCCTTGATGATCTCGAGGACATCGGCCCGCCCCGGCGGGCGCGCCGCCATGCGGCGGAAGATGTTTTCCACCATCACGACCGCGCCGTCCACCAGGATGCCGAAATCGATCGCCCCGATCGACAGCAGATTGGCGGAGGCGTTCTGCAGGTCGAGGCACACGAAGGCGAACAACAGCGCGAGCGGAATGCTGGTGGCGACGATCAGCCCGGCGCGAAAGTCATATAAAAAGAATATCAACACCGCCACGACCAGCAGCATGCCGCGCAGCAGGTTGCCCTCGACGACGTCCTTGGTGAGGTCGACCAGGTCGCTGCGGTCGTAGAACGGCACCACTTTCACATCCGCGGGCAGGATGGCGGAGTTGAGCTCGCGCGTCTTGGCCTCGACTCCGCGCAGGACATCCTGGGTCTTCTCGCCCGTGCGCAGCAGGATCACGCCCTCCACGGCGTCGTCCTGATCCTGGTAGCCGAACTCCCCGAGTCGTGGCGCGATACCGATCACGACACGTCCGAGGTCCTTCACCAGCACGGGCGTGCCGTCGTGCACCGCCACCACCACGTTGCCGATGTCCTCGACGGTCTTCAGCCGGCCCATGCCGCGCACGTAATAGAACTGGCCACCCTGCGAGTAGAAGCCACCGCCGGCGTTGCCGTTGTTGGCGGTGAGCGCGTCCTCGACCTGCTGCACCGACAGGCCGATCGAGGCGACCCGCGCCGGGTCGAGCAGCACCTGGTACTGCATCGTGCCGCCGCCGAAGCCTGAATCGTCGGCGACGCCCGGCACCGAGCGGTAGGCCGGCTCGATGGTCCAGTCCTCGAAGGTCTTGAGCTCCATGGGCGAGCGGTCCGGACTCTGCAGCACGTAACGATAGATGAGGCCCGAGGGCGCCGACAGCGGCGCCAGCGTGGGAGCGACGCCGCTCGGGAGGCTCAGCTCGCTGATGCGGTTGTATACCTGCTGCCGGGCGAAATAGTCGTCGGTGCCGTTCTGAAACGTCAGGATGACGTCCGACAACCCGTAGAGCGAGATCGAGCGGCTGATGGTCAGGCGCGGCAGTCCATTCATCTCGCGCTCGATGGGTACGGTGATGAGCCGCTCGATCTCCTCCGCGGCCTGCCCCGGCCACTGCGTGATGACTTCGACCAGCGGCGGCGAAAGATCCGGGTAGGCATCGACCGGCAGGCGGTTGAGCGAGCGCGCACCCGCGCCGATCAGCACGATCGTCAGGAGCACGACGACCAGGCGCTGCCGGAGCGAGGAGCTGACGATCCGGTTGATGATCGAGGCGGTGCGCGGCTCCGGAGTGACCGGTGGCGGCGGAAGCGCGCTCATTGGCTCTGCATGAACTGGACGAAGAGTCCCCCGGCGACCACCACCTGGTCGCCGGCGGTGAGGCCCGCCGGGACTTCGTACCGGTCCGCTACCCGCGCGCCGAGTGTGATCTGCCGCCGCGCGAAGCTGCCGTCGGGCTGCGCGGCGTAGACGAACGGCAGGTTCTCATCGTCGCGCAGCACCGCCGATATCGGCACCAGCAGTCCGGTGCTCTCGGCGTGCGAATGGATCAGTACGCGCACGTACATGCCCTTGCGCAGCGCACGCTTCGGGTTCTCGACGACCACCCGCACGTCCACCGCGCGTGTGTCGGGGTCGACCAGCGCGGAGATCTTGTCGACCCTGCCGGCGAAGTCGTGCGCGTCGACTCCGGTCACCACCTCGGCCGGATCGCCGACGTTCACCGCGGCCAGATCCGAGCCGAACAGGTGCGCCATCACCCACACGCGCGACAGGTCAGCCACCGTAAAGCACGGCGTGGTACCTCCCTGCAGCAGCTCGCCGGGCGTGATGAGCTTCTCCACCACGGTACCCGCGACCGGCGAGCGGATGATCCCGCCCGGATCCGCGACGGGCCGGCCCTGATCGATTGCATCGATGACCTCGGAGGGCACACTGAGCGCGACCAGCGCCCGCAGCGCCGCGTCGCGGTCCGCTTCCGCGTTGGCGGCATCCGTCTGCGCCTGTGCGAATTCGCGCTGCGAGACGCCGTCATGCTGCACCAGATCCTGATCCTGCTCGGCGATGCGCCGGTCGGTGCGCGCGGTCGCGAGCGCCTTCTGGTAGGCGCCGACGGCCGCCGCGAAGTCGGGCGAGTCCACCCGCGCCAGGGGCTGGCCCTTCCTGACCTCGTCCCCCTGTGCGACCAGGAGGCGCGACACGGGACCGGAGAAGGGCGCGAGGACGCTGGTGGCCTGGTCGTCGTCGAAATCGACCGCGGCGGTGGTTTCCAGCGTACGCCGATAGTGCGCCGGCGCGAGGGTGAGGAGCTCGACGTGCCCGCGCTGCGCGGCGGTCAGCGTCACATTGCTCACTTTCACCGTGGGAGCGCTGCCGGTATCGCGTGACGTGCAGCCGCCACCGCCAAGCACCGCCGCCATGGCGGCCACTGCCGACGCCGACACGCGGCGCGGCAGCCAGCACGGCCGGCCGGCCTCAGTCCTCACGGGAGTTCCCCGCCAGTTCCTGCCGATGCCACCAGCCACCGCCCAACGCCTGAAACAGCGCCGCCGTATCGGCGTAGCGGCTGGCCTGCGCCTGCACCAGGTTGATGCGCGCCTGCTGCCAGGCTTGCTCGGCACTGAGCAGCGCGAGGTAGCTCGCATAGCCGTCGCGCCACTGACGCTCGGCGAGGTCGAGCGTCACTTTGGCGGCAGCGGCTGCGGCGGCCGCCGCCTTCAGCTCTTCGGCATCCTGCGCGAGCGCCGCCAGCGTGTCGGCCACGTTCTGGCACGCCGCCAGCACGGTGCTGCGATATTGCGCGGCGGCCTGCTGATAGGCGGCCCGCGCCCCGCGTTCCTGGTGCAGCAGGGCTCCGCCCTGGAAGATGGGCGCGGTCAGATCGGCCCCCACCGACCAGAAGCCGGTGCCGGTCGTGAGCAGCTGGTTGATGGCAAGCGCGGTGCTGCCGGTGCCGGCGCTGAGTGTGACATTGGGAAGGCGGTTCGCCACCGCGATACCGATCCTGGCACTGGCGGCGTGCAGGTCGGCCTGCGCCTGGCGCACGTCGGGGCGCTGTGTGACGAGATCCGCCGGCAGGCTCACCGGCAGATCCTGCGGCAGCGTGAGGCTCGCGAGCTCGAAGGCGTCTTGCGGCGCCTGGCCGGGAAACTCGCCGGCCAGGTCCGCCATCAGATCGCGCAGCTGCGCGGCCTGCTTGATGAGCGGCGGCAGTGTCGCGGCGACCTGCGCCAGCTGCGATTCCTGCGCGGCGACGTCGAGTCCGCTGGCGTAGCCCTTGGAGGACTGGTAGCGCAGGATCTGTACGGCCCTGGTGTTGAAATCGATGAGCTGGTGCGTCGCCTCGATCTGCTGCTGCACCGAGCCCTGCTGGATTGCCGTGACCACCACATTCGCCGTCAGCGTGTTGTAGGTGGCGATCATCTGGAAGCGCGCCGCGTCCGCCTGCGCAGCCAGGGACTCCACGGTGCGCCGGTTCAGACCGAAGACATCCGGCACGTATGCAACATTCACTTCCGGTGTGAAGAGATTGTACAGAAGGACGTTGGAGGCCGGCGTCGGCGAGATCGTCCCCGCCTGCCGCTGGCGGGTGGCGGAGAAATCGCCGGAGATGCCCGGATAGTAGACCCCGCGCTGCGCCAGCACCCCTTCGTGTGCCGCCGACAGCGCCGCCTGCGCCGCCTTGAGGTCCGGGTTTTTTGTAAGCGAATGTTCGATCAGCTCGCTGAGCGGAGCCGAATGAAACAGTGTCCACCAGTCTCCCGGGATGTCGCCGCCTGGCACGAAATGCTGGGCGCCACCGCCGGCGATCCCCGCGGTGCTTGCGGTAGTGGCTACGGGGCTCGTGGCATAGGCGTCGGCGTCCGGTGCGGCGGGCTTTTTGAAGTCAGGACCCACGGCGCAGGCGGCTGCGAGCAGCGCGCCGAGCGCGGCAGCGCATGCAAGCAGAGCAGAGCGGGGGAACGGGCGCGAGTCGAGGCGGGCGCTCGGTGAGTGCTCGGGTGGCATTTACCTCCAGAATACCCCGTCGGAGGAGGGCCGTCTGCGTGGAACGTCGCGACGGTCCGGCGGGCGGCCACTACGGTCCTTTACAGGTTGATCCCGAGGGCGACCGCCGCGTAGTTTAGAGACACGCAGAGGTGACTCGCGATGTCGAAGATTCCCGCGGGCGTCGGCCCGAAATATCCCCAGGTGGTGGTGCTGGTCGGCGCCACCGGCGATCTCGCGCGGCGCCGGCTCCTGCCCGGGCTGTTCCATCTGTCGAACGGGTTCATTCCCGGTTGCCGCATCATCGGCGTGTCGCTCGATGAGATGACGGCAGACGCCTTCCGGGACTTCGTCCGCCAGGCGTTGCAGGAGCACGCGACCCGCAAGGTCACCGACGCAGCCTGGAGCCGCTTCGCCCCCAACCTCGATTACGTTTCGCTCAGCGCCGGCGCGAGCGCGCTCAAGGCGGCGGTCGAGCAGGCCGAGAAGTCCTTCGACGGCGCCGAGACGCGGCGCCTGCATTACTTGAGCGTGCCGCCGAACGCGGCGCTGTCTGCGGTGCGCATGCTCGGGCAGGCCGGTCTGGTCGAGCGCGCGCGCATCATCATGGAGAAGCCCTTCGGCGTGGACCTGAAGAGCGCGGTGGAGCTCAACGCGCGGCTGCACGAAGTGTTCGAGGAGCAGCAGATCTTCCGCATCGATCATTTCCTCGGCAAGGAGCCGGCGCAGAACATCCTCGCGTTCCGCTTCGCCAACGGGCTCTTCGAGCCGATCTGGAACCGCAATTTCATCGACCACGTGCAGATCGACGTGCCCGAGACGCTCGATCTCGGCAAGCGCGTCGGGTTCTACGAGACGATCGGCGCGTACCGCGATATGGTGGTCACGCACCTGTTCCAGATACTCGCGTTCATGGCCATGGAGCCACCCACGGCTCTCGGCCCGGCATCCATCACCGAGGAGAAGAACAAGGTCTTCCGCAGCATGCTGCCCGTCAAGCCGACCGACGTGGTGCGCGGGCAGTTCTCGGGCTATCGCGCCGAGCCGGGTGTCGATCCCGAGTCGGACACCGAGACCTTCATCGCCCTCAAGTGCTCCATCGACAACTGGCGCTGGGCGGGGGTGCCGTTCTACCTGCGAACGGGCAAGCGTCTTGCGGAGGGGCAGCGGATCATCTCGATTGCGTTCCGCGAGCCGCCGCGCAGCATGTTCCCCGCGGACTCGGGCGTCGGGGCGCAGGGCCCCGACCACCTCACCTTCGATCTGGCGGATGCCTCCAAGATGTCACTGTCGTTCTACGGCAAGCGCCCGGGGCCGGGCATGCGACTCGACAAGCTGAGCCTGCAGTTCGCCATGCACGACACCGGGCTCGCCGGTGAGGTACTCGAAGCCTACGAGCGGTTGATCCTCGATGCCATGCGGGGCGATCACACGCTGTTCACGAGCGCCGAAGGCATCGAGCGACTGTGGGAAGTATCCACGCCGCTGCTCGAGGCGCCGCCGCCGGTGCGGCCGTATGCGCCAGGATCCTGGGGGCCGAATGCGATTCACCAGCTGATCGCGCCGCACACCTGGCGGCTGCCGTTCGAGCGCGCCTGGCGCAACCCGAACGCGACGGGCGACTAAGCCCGGCGAGCGCCAGCGTCACTCCACCAACGCGACCCGGCAGTCGCTCGAGTCACGGTTCCACGGGCCATCGCAGCGTGACACGACGCCGTTGATCGCCTGGGTGCCGAAGTGACTGCTCGCCAGCGAGCCGGTCGCGAACGTCAGCGTGAAGTTCGAGAACTGCACGATCGCCTGGGCGGTGCTGATGCTCGGGTTGGGCGCGCCGCCGAGGACGCAGATCGTCACCGCGGAGGGGTTACCGAACGGCGGATTGCCACCGTTTCCGGTGACGTAAGCGGTACCGGTGACCACGAAGCCGCCGGCGACCGGAGGCTTGAACGCCGGGCACGAGGCCTTCCAGTTGACCGGATCGGTCGGATCGTCGTGCACCACGCCGTCGCTCACGGTGATGTGGTGGGTATGCGGGCCGAGCTTGGTGGGATCATGGTTCGGATCGGTGTTGGCGAAGTCCGCCGTCTGCATGGTCATCTCCGCCGCGAACGCCGCGCCGCCGCGCTCGTTCAGGCTGAGCGACCACTTGCCGTGCATCTCGTACGGGCCGCCGGACACCGTCGGAGCCGCGGGCGTGTAGTCGTTGAATACGCCGCTGAAGTGCGCCGGCAGCGGGGGCGGACCCCCGGCGAACGCCTGCGTGGCTGCGCCGGTCGCTATCGCCAGCGCGGCCGGCACGACCAGGGCCAGGACCGTACGGCCGGGAACGCGGCATTTCGAGACTGTGCTTCTCATGGGGAATCTCCGGGTTGGTTTGCTGGCTCCCCGGAACTTACGCGCGCCCCATCGCAACTCTCAAAGGGTGAGATCAGGAGTGCCGTGCTGTGCGGCCCAATGCCGCGCATTGCCGTGCCGCAAGCACCCTGCCTTAGAATGACTCGCCCCATGAACGAGACCCCCACCGATGGACCGCGCACGCCGCCGCCGGCTGCGGCGGGGCCGCGGCTGGACTCCTGGAAGAAGATCGCCGCGCACTTCCGGCGCGACGTGACCACGGTACAGCGCTGGGAGCGCCGCGAGGGCATGCCGGTACACCGGCACCTGCATGACAGGCAGGGATCGGTGTACGCATTTCGCGCCGAGCTCGATGCCTGGTGGGAGACGCGCCGCGGCCGGTTGCCGGAGGCGGGAGAGGGGGCGCCCGAGGCATCCGCCGACGCTGCGGGTGCCGTCACGCCGGCCGAGCCGGGTGCGCGCAGCGCCTCCGCGCGGACCCACAGGCGCTGGTTGCCGGTAGCCGCGGTCGCCGTGGTGGTGCTCGCCCTGGCGTACGCGGCGTTCAGGATCACCGCGCCCGGTGAGCCGCCCTGGCGCAACCCGCTCGCGAGTGCCCGCTTCACGCGTCTCACGGACTGGCCGGGTAGCGAGCAGGCGGCGGCGATCTCGCGCGACGGGCGCTGGGCGGCATTCCTTGCCGACCGCGACGGACAAATGGACGCGTGGCTGACGCTGATCGGCAGCGGTGAGTACCGCAACCTGACGCGCGGTGCCGGCGGCGAGCTGGTGAATCCCTCGATCCGGCCGCTCGGCTTCTCCGCCGACGGCTCGCTGGTCACCGTGTGGAGCCGCAGCGCCGACGGCTCGCGGCCCGAGGACATCGGGCTGATGGCCGCCCCGCTCGCCGGGGGCGAGCTGCGGGTCTTCCTCCCGGGCGTCGCCGAAGTCGCCTGGTCGCACGACGGCCGGCGCACCGTCTATCACACGACCGCGCCGGGCGATCCGCTCTTCGTGCGCGACGCCGGCGTCACGCGCCAGATCTACATCGCGCCGGCGGGCGTGCATTGCCACTTTCCGCTCTGGTCCGCGGACGACAGCACCATCTACTTCGCGCGTGGCACGCCCCCCAACGCCTGGGACCTGTGGCGCATTCGACCGACGGGCGCCGGGCTCGAGCGCCTCACGTTCCACGACTCGCGCGTGAGTCACCCGGTGCTGCTCGATGCGCACACGCTCCTCTACCTCGCCGCCGACGCCCAGGGCGCGGGGCAGTGGCTCTACGCACTGAACCTCGAGCAGCGCGTGTCGCATCGCGTCAGTTTCGGGCTCGAGCGCTATACCTCGCTTGCGGCCAGCGCCGATGGCGGGCGGTTGCTCGCGACCGTGGACGAGCCGCGCTACAGCATCTGGAGCGCACCCCTCGGCGCGGCTCCCGCCGGCGCCGCAGCGCCGGCGGCGCTCATGGCCGCGAATGGCCTGTCGCCACGTGCCGGACCCGATTACCTGCTCTATGTCGCGACATCCGCCGGCCGCCAGGGCATCTGGAAAGCGCAACACGGTGAGACTCACGAGCTCTGGAGCGATGCGCACGCGACCATCGTCGGTGCGCCGGCGATCGCCGTGGACGGGCGGCACATCGCTTTTACGGTGGCGATCGGCGAGCGGACCACTCTTTATACGATGGACAGTGACGGTGGCTCGATCAAGGCGCTGGCGCCGGCGCTCGCGCTGCGCGGCAACCCGGCATGGGCCCCGGACGGGCGCTCAATCGTCTCTGCCATGCTGCGCGACGGCGAGCCGCGTCTCGCGAGCATCTTCCTCGACGGCAGCCCGGTGCGACCGCTGGTGTCGGAGTACTCGATCGACCCGGTCTGGTCCCCCGACGGCCGCTTTCTGCTCTATTCGGGCGCCGACGTCGGCACGACGTTTCCGCTGCGGGCGGTGGCGGCGGACGGCAGACCCTACGCTATTCCGCCGCTCATCCTGACGCGCGGCGCCCGGCGGGTTGTTTTCAGCCCCGACGCGCGCTCCATCGTGGTCTTGCGCGGCGACGTGGGGCACAAGAATTTCTGGCGCGTGGATCTCGGCAGCGGAGCGCAGCGGCAGCTCACCGAGCTCGCGCCCGAGGTCGTCATTCGCGACTTCGATCTCGCGCGTGACGGTGGCGAGGTCCTCTACGACCGCGTTGAGGAGAGCTCACGGATCGCGCTCATCGAGCGCGGCGGCTAGACGGCGGTCTGCCCGCGCCGCGCGAAGAGCCAGTGCTGCAGGGCGAACAGCACGATGCTCAAGCCGAGCGCCTCGTGGGTGAGCTGTGCGAAGCGCTGCCAGCGATCGCTGCTCAGGAAGAAGAGCGCGAAGCCCGTGAGGCCGAGGAGCGCCATCAGCGCGGCGAACACCGCGCCGCTCACCCGGCGCAGTCCCGCGGTCCACCACAGCAGCACGTGCCGCGCCGACACCCAGCCGAGGAGGTAGGCGCTGGCGATGGCGAGGATGCCGTGCGCGAGCAGCAGCGGGGACTCGAGCGGATGCGGCGTGCGGCCGAACTGCTCCTGACGCGCGAAGAACTGATCGAGGACCAGCCACCCGATTCCTGTCGCCCACAGGAGCGTCGACACCAGGTACACGGCCAGGCGCTGACGCCGCGGCATGCGCCGGTAAACATGGGCGCTTCCCCGGTGCGTGTGCGCGCGCACGCCTTCAGCCCGCCGCCGGCCGCAGCAGGGTCTGCCACAGGGCCATCAGCCAGCGCACGCCCTGCGTGACGTGCTCGGAGGACAAGGTCGCGCCGGAGATATTCTTGATGTCGACGCCGAAGCGCATCTCGGCGAGCGCGCTGCGATGGTCGAACTGCGCCCGCCAGGCGGGGTTACGGATCTCGCCGCCGTGGCTTTCGCGGTAGGACATGATCTCGAGGTTGCAGAGCGCACCGCCCGCATCGATGCCGACCGCGTAGGTGATCAGGTTTTCCTTGCCGATCACATCATCGACAAAGACGTATCCGAGCAGCACGCCGGCGCGCGTCGCCTTCCAGATGCGGATGTTGCCGTGCGGCGGCTGTGGGCCGGCCTGCGCGAGAAGCGTCTGCAGCTGCGCGGCACTCGGCGCCACCACCACCGGAGTGAAGGAATCGGCCGCGGGAAACACGGCGTGCTGGGCCGCATCGAGACTCAGGTAGTCGGCCGCCACGGCCACCGGCACCGGCAGCAGCGTCGCCAGCGCGATTGCGGGGATGGGTAAGAGCTGGCGCACGATGAAACTGGTCGCCGGTGGTAACGTGAATCATTATCATTTAGGCAGATGCGAACCACAACGGCGCACAGCCGGCGACCCCCGGCCCGATACCGTCTCGAGGCTGCGCGTGGCGCTCGGTACATTCGTCGCCATCGAAGCGCAGGCGCGCGCGCCGCGCATCGCGGAGGAGGCGATCGCCGCGGCCTGGGACGCCATCGTCACGGTCGAGCGCGTCATGCATCCCGAACGCACGGGCAGCAGCCTCGCGGAGCTCAATGAAGCAGCTCCCGGCACGCGGGTGGAACTGCACCCCTGGACCTGGGAGGTGCTGCAACTCAGCCGCGAGCTGCACGCCGCCTCGGACGGCGCCTTCGACCCGTGCCTGCCCGCATCGGCGGGCCGGCTCGATGCACTCGAGCTCCTCGAGCCGCACGCCGCCCGGCCGCTCGAGCGCTTGCGCATCGATCTGGGTGGCATTGCCAAGGGCTACGCGGTCGACCGTGCGCTCGAGGCGCTGCGCACCGCCGGTTGCGCGGCCGGCCTCGTCAACGCCGGCGGCGACCTCGCCGTCTTCGGTGAGCACAGTTATCCGATCCACCTCGACGGGACGCCCGAGGCGTTGGTGTTCGAGCTCGCCAATGCGGCACTCGCGACCAGCGACCCGGCTGAAGCAAGGCGCCCCCCCGAGCATCGTGGTCTCTACCACGGCGTCGACGGTCGCCGCATCAGCGGTCGCGCGACGGTCACGGCGCCGCGCGCGGTATGGGCCGACGCGCTCGCCAAATGCGCACTGCTGTGCGCGCCGCCGCAGCGTGCGGCGCTGCTCGCGCGCTACGACGCGTGCCTCCTCAGAACGCAAGTCCCAACCCCAGATCGATCCGCGTGAAGTCCTTGTTGAGGTCGAACGACTGATAGTCGACCTTGAAGACCACGTGCGCAGTCACGTAGAAGTTCGCGCCGACCGTCCACACGCGATCGCGATTGACGGGCCAGTAGCCGTAGTCGCCGGGCTTGGCCGACAGCGGCACGCTGCCGGGCGGTAGCACCGGACCTGCGGTGCCCTGGTAGCTCGCGCCCATGTCGTAGTACTCCCAGCGCACGAACGGCACGAGCCGGTAGTCGCCCTGCTCGAAGGCCTGCCAGGCGCCCTGCAGGTACCAGCCGTAGAACTGCGAGGGGACGGGATTGGGCGAGCCCGGGTTCGCGGCATTCGCCAGCGTGAGATTGCTGATGGCGCCGTGCGCGTAGAGCGCCGACAGATCGAACCTGCCCGGCGTCCAGCGCGCGTGCGTCTCCCAGAGCGTCACCCGCTGGTCGCCCGGAATCGGCGCGTTCGGCGGCGCCGGCACCTTGACCGCATCCCCGGTGCTGATGGCGGCACCCACGTCCAGGCCCGGGATGCCGTAGTAGTTGAGCGCGACGTACTGACTGAGGTGCTGGGCATTCGTGAGCCCGAGCTCCTGGTGCGTCGCCTGCAGCGGCGCCGAGTCGCTGTCCTCGAGATCGAGCGCGGTGGTGTAGAGGGGGAACTCGGGTGCGAAATTCCACTTCGACAGATCGAATCCCGTGGTGAGCCCGGCGTTCCAGCTGAAGCCGGAGGGCGTATCGCCATGCAGGTTGAGCCCGCCCTCGCGCCAGGTGCTGGGGATGATCAGCGTCTCGACGAAGTTCCTCTGTACGCCGTAGAAGTTGGTCGGCTCGTGATGCTCGTTGAGGAAGCCGAACGGCATGAGGAAGAGCCCCGCGCGCAGCGCCACCTCGTCATCGAGCTGGCGGTCGACATAGAACTGCTCCACCTCGAACTCGCCCACGTCGGTGGCAGATGCGACCGCGTGCTCGACCTCGAACTCGGAGTTGAATTCGGTGCGGTCGTTGAAGCTGTAGCCGATGCCGAATACGGCACGCGCCAGATCCGCCTCGGTGCGCTCGTAGTCGTGCGTCGGGTGCGTGTAGTAGGCCTCTCCATAGCCCCAGAGCTTGAGTCCGCCGAAGGGCGAGGCGGCATAGCCGGACTGCGCGGTGAGCGGCCCCGCCGCGGACGGCGGCACTGGATTCGGCGGCGGTACCGGGTTCGTTGCGGGCGGCGCGGCGCTCGCCGATAACTGCCGCTCGAGCAGCTGCTCGCGCTCGAGCAGCTGCTTGTTCTGCTCCAGCAGCGCGCGCAGCTGCGCCTGCACGGCCTGCAGCTGTCGGGCGAGCGCATCGATCTGCTGCTGCTGCGGGGGCCTGGCGGCGGCAGAGTCATCCGCGCGCGCTGCACCGACCGCGGCGGCACTCGCGGCCAGGAGCAGCACAGGCCAGGTGCGGTGGGGGTGTCGATGCGGGTGGAATCCTGGCTCGGGAGTCATCACTTCGGCCCTCATTGCTTCGTAGTGGTCGGGTGGCTTGAGCTCGCGGAGCCGGCGGCGATGGCTGGCATGGCGCCGCGAGACCCATTAACGCGAATGGTATCGCGAATCATTCGCATTTACAAAAGCATCATGCAGTACCTGAGCGCGCGCGCCGTTGCGGTAGATTTCGTTAAGTGCCGAGCAGCGATCCGCCCTCCACCCAGGACCCCGAGCTGCTGCGCCGCCTGCTGCGCGCGAAGGACCGGATGGACGCGGCCTCGACGAGGACTGGCCGGTCGGGCGGCTGGCGCGGGTGAGCGGCGTCTCCGCGGCGCACTTCGCGCGTTCCTTCAAGCAGGCCTTCGGCGTGCCGCCGCACCGTTACCTGCTCACGCGGCGCATCGAGCGCGCGAGGGCGCTGCTGCGCGACACCGATCTGCCGGTCACCGAGATCGCATTCCAGACCGGCTGGCACAGCCTCGGCACGTTCGGACGCATCTTCCGCGACATCACCGGCGAGAATCCCGGTGCGATCCGCGCGCGCGAGCGGGCCGCCGCGTACGAGCTCGGACGCATCCCCGCGTGCTTTCTGCAGCGCCGCGCACCGGCCCGACCTCACGATCGCAGTTTCGGAGAAGCGGCGCCGCGTCGCGAACGCTATAAAGCGTCCCAGACTGAAGGAGGTCCGATGAGCCAGGATGTCGAAGTGGTCGGTCTCTACGTACGGGATCAGGACGAGGCGCTCGCGTTCTACGTCGAGAAGCTCGGTTTCAGCGTCCACACGGACGCACGCAACGGGGACTACCGCTGGCTGACGGTCCAGCATCCCGACCAGCCGTCGTTCCAGCTCGGGCTGTTCACGCCCGGTCCGCCGGTGCACGACGCCGCGACCGCGCAGACGCTGCGCGCGATGGTGGCCAAGGGTGCGATGCCGCCGCTGGTCATGATGGTCGACGACTGCCGCGCCGCGTACGAGCGCTTGCGCGGGCGGGGTGTGGAGTTCACGCAGGAGCCGGTCGAGCGCTACGGCACCGTGGACGCCGGCTTCCGCGACCCCTCGGGCAACGGCTGGAAGCTGATGCAGGCGCGGCGCTGAGCGCGCGCCGCCGCGGGTGAGCGCGCACGCTCAGTGCGTCGCGTCCTGCTTGCCGGTGTGGCGCGCGGTGCGCGGCTCGAGCGGTTCGGCGCCCGCCACGGGTGCGGGGTTGAGCCCGGCGTAGGCCACCATCTCACGCGTGTCGATGAACGGCCCCTTCTGGCTGCGCGGCACCGGGCCGCGACGGAGCTTGCGCCACAGGTCGAAGAGCGCCAGCGTGCCGGTGAGCGTGCCGAGGATGCCGAAGTAGGCGCGCGCACCGAAGGCCGAGATGAGCCCGCCGGTGATCACCGGACCGAAGGCCGCCGCCGTGCCGTTGATGAGCAGCAGCGCACTGCTCGCCGCCACCATCTGCGCGGGCTCGAGCTTGTCGTTGACGTGCGAGACCGAAAGCGAATAGAGCGTGAGCGCCGCGCCCGAGAACAGCGCCGCGAGAACCAGGAACACGCCGTGCGGTAACGGGCCGAGGAGCTCGACCGCCGCGGCCACCAGCGTTGCGACCAGGCACATGGTCGCGATCATGGTGCGCCGGTCCATGCGGTCGGAGAGCCGGCCGACCGGGTACTGCGTGAGCACCGCGGCGAGGATGCTGACCGCCATGAACTCGGCCACGCCGCGGGTGCCGAGGCCGGTGAGGCGTGCGTACACCGGTCCCATGGAGAAGATGATCGAGGAGATCATCCCCGAGATCGCCACCGCCACCACGCCGACCGGGGAGTTGCGGTACAGGTCGCGGAAACGCACCCGCAGCGGCACCGCGGGCCGCGCGACTTCCTGCGCCGAGGCGACGATCGGCACCATGGCCACGGAGATGAGCGCCGACACCAGCATGAAAGGCTGGGTGGACTCGGGCCCGGAGAGCACCAGCAGGAACTGCGCGGTCCCGAGCCCGACATACAGAACCAACATATAGATGGCGAGCAGCCGGCCACGGTTGCTGCTCGAGGCACGGTGGTTGAGCCAGCTCTCGGCCACGACGTAGATCCCGGCGAAGCACACACCCGAGAGCAGGCGCATCAGCGCCCACGGGGCCGGATGCACCCACGCACCGTGCACCAGTACCGCCACCGAGGCGAGGGCCGCGAGGGTGGCGAACACACGCACCGGGCCTACGCGCGCGAGCAGCTGCGGCGCGAGGCGGGTACCGAGGAGATAGCCCACGTAGTAGCACGACATGATGATGCCGGTGACCGTGGTCGGGAAACCCTCGATCGTGGCGCGCACGCCGAGCAGCGTGCTTTGCAGGCCCGCGCCGAGCATGAGGATGCCCATGCCGAGCAGCAGCGGCCAGGTAGCGGCAATCGGGTTCACTGCAGGCGGGCCGTAGCGGGGTGTGTGCGAGCGGACCAGGCGCGCATCATAACCGCTCCTTCGTGACGGGCATGCCGTATCGCGACACCCGCGGCTCCGCGTGCGGCGCTCAGCGAGGACCGCTCGGCAGAAGTTGCCGCGTGCCGGGTCGCGCTCGATGAGGATGCGCACGGCAGCGAACCGGCATAGCATCCGTGCCACCCGTCCGGTCACAAAGGCGCCCGCCATGACGACAGTCACGATCAACGGCAAGACCCTCGAAGTAAATGCCGGCGGCGACACGCCGCTCCTGTGGGTGCTGCGCGACCACCTGGGGATGACCGGTACCAAATTCGGCTGCGGCGCCGGATTCTGCGGCGCCTGCACGGTGCATCTCTCGGGTACGGCGGTGCGCTCGTGCCGCATCCCGCTGTCGGCGGCGCAGGGCGCCGAGATCACGACCATCGAGGGCATCGGCGCGGACAAGATCGGCGCCGCGGTGCAGGCGGCCTGGGAGCGGATCGACGTGCCGCAATGCGGCTACTGCCAGTCGGGCCAGGTGATGGCGGCGACCGCGCTGCTCACCAGGAACCCGAAACCCACCGACGCCGACATCGACGCCGCCATGAACGGCAACATCTGCCGCTGCGGGACCTACGCGCGCATCCGCGCCGCGATCCACGGCGCCGCGAGGACTCTCGGGGGTGGCCGATGAATGCCACAGTGAAAGCGTCCCGCCGGGATTTCCTCAAGGGCTCCGCCGCGCTCGGCGGGGGTCTCATCGTGGGCTTCTATCTGCCGCCGGCCGGCCTCGCCGCCGACCTCAAGCCGATCAGCGCGAACGCCTGGGTGCGCATCTCACCCGACAACCAGGTGACACTCGTCTGCCACCGCAACGAGATGGGCCAGGATGTATACACCTCGCTCGCGCTGCTGGTGGCCGAGGAGCTCAACGTCGACGTCCACAAGGTCGCGATCGAGCAGGCGCCGGTCGATCCGGTCTATATCAACTCGCTCCTCGGCGCCCAGATCACCGGCGGCAGCACCAGCATCCGCGACGCCTGGGTGAAGCTGCGCGAAGCAGGTGCCACGGCGCGCGTGCTGCTGACGAGCGCCGCGGCGCAGCGCTGGTCGGTGCCCGCCGGGGAATGCGTCGCCGCGGACGGCTACGTGAGCCACAAAGGCGGCCGCCGGGCGAGCTATGGCGAGCTGGCCGAGGCGGCGGCGAGGCTGCCGGCGCCGCAGAACGTGGTACTCAAGAAGCCCGCCGACTTCACCCTGATCGGCAAGCAGCGCCACCGGCTCGACACGGCCATCAAGGCGCGCGGGCAGGCGAAATTCGGCCTCGACGTCAGCCTCCCTGGCATGGTGTACGCCTCTCTCGAGCAGTGCCCGGTGCCCGGCGGCAAGGTCGCGACGGTCGATGACGGCAAGGCGAGAGCGATGCCGGGTGTGCTGGCCGTGGTCAACATCGGTGAAGGCGTCGCGGTGGTTGCCGACCACTACTGGACCGCCAGGACCGCGCGCGCGGCACTCGCGATCACCTGGGATTACGGTCCGGGCGAGAAGCTCGACACCGCGCAGATCCGCGCCACTCTCAGGGAAGCTGCGCACAAGGACGGCGCGATCGTGCGGCAGGCGGGCGATGCCGCTGCCGCGATGAAGAGCGCGGCGAAGACGGTGAGCGCCGAATACCACTCGCAGCTCCTCGCCCACGCCACGCTCGAGCCGATGAACTGCCTCGCGCTGGTGGGCGAGAAGGGCTGCGATATCTGGACCAGCACCCAGTTCCCGCAGGGCGCGCAAGGCATCGCCGCGGCGCGCAGCGGCGCCGCCCCCGCGCAAACGCGCATCTGGCCGCAGTTCATCGGCGGCGGCTTCGGCCGCCGGCTCGACGTCGATTTCATCGGTCAGGCGGCCGCGATCGCCAAGGCGCTGCCCGGCAGGCCCGTGAAGCTCATCTGGACGCGCGAGGACGACACGCGCCACGATTTCTACCGGCCCGCGAGTTTCCACACGCTCGCCGGCGGGCTCGACGCCCAGGGGAAGCTCGTGGCATTCGACTACAAGATGGTCTCCTCCTCGATCACCAACCGGATGTTCCCGGGGGTCGTGAAGGACGACCTCGATCCCTTCATGACCGAAGGCTCGGCCAATCTCGCCTACGATGTGCCGAACGCGCTGCAGCGCGTCGTGATCCAGGAGTACGGCCTGCGCTCGGGCTACTGGCGCTCGGTGAGCCATGCGCTGAATGCGTTCGCGATCGAGAGCTTCTTCGACGAGCTCGCGCACGCGGCGGGCCGCGACCAGGTCGCATTCCGCCTCGAGCTGCTCGAGAAGCTCCCGCGCCAGAAGGCGGTACTCGAGCGCGTCGCCGCCGAGGCGGGCTGGGGCAAGCCGCTGCCCGCGGGCACCGCGCTCGGGCTCGCGATGATGGAGAGCTACGAGACGCACCAGGCGCTCATCGCGCGCGTGTCGAAGTCGGGCAAGCGTCTGCGGCTCGAGCGCCTGGTCTACGTCGTCGATCCCGGCATCGCGGTGCACCCGGACCAGATCGTCGCGCAGATCCAGTCGGGCGCGGTGACCGGGCTCATCAACACGCTGCGCAGCAAGATCACGCTCAAGGACGGGCGCATCGAGCAGAGCAACTTCGACGACTTCCCGCTGCTGCGCATCCAGCAGATGCCGCGCATCGACGTCATCGTGATGCAGGGGGGCGAGAAGCCCGGTGGCATCGGCGAGGTAGGAGTGCCGCTCGCGGCTCCGGCGGTCGCGAACGCGGTGTTCGCGCTCACCGGCACGCGCGTGCGCTCGCTGCCGCTCGCGGATTCAGGCATCGAGTTCGTGTAGCTGGCCTCCATGACGGTTGCAAGCACGCTCAAGGCCTGGAGTCTGCCCGTGTTCGCCGCGCTGGCCGCCTGGATGGCCGGCGTGGCCGCCGCCGCCACGCCCGCGATCCTGTCGATTTACTTCATCGACGTCGAGGGCGGGCAGTCGACGCTCATCGTGACGCCCGACGGGCACTCGCTCCTCATCGACACGGGTTGGGCGGGCGATGGCTCGGGCTTCCGGCCCGGCGATCCGCACGCCGCACGTGACGCAAACCGCATCGTCGCCGCGGCGCGCGACGCCGGCGTCACGCGGATCGACACCCTCCTCATCACCCATTTCCATCCCGATCACGACGGCGGGGTGAGCGAGCTCGCCCAGCTCATGCCCATCGGGGTCTTTGTCGATCACGGCGCGCCGGACCCTAAGGCCGCCAGTAACGTGCCGGACACGCCGGCCGCGTTCGCCGCCTACGAGAAGGTGCGCGCCGCGGGCTCCGCGCACCTGATGCCGCGACCCGGCGACAGGCTGCCGATCGCGGGACTCGAGACGACCGTCGTGAGCTCCGCCGGCGCGACGCTCTCACAGCCGCTGCCGGGCGCCGGACGCCCCAACGCGCTGTGCCCGGCGCAGCCGCCAGCCGCCCGCGACCCTTTCGAGAATCCGCGCTCCACCGGAGTCCTCATCCGCTATGGCCGGTTCCGCTTTCTCGACGTCGGCGACCTGAGCGGCACCCCGCTCTACGCGCTTGCCTGCCCGCGGGACCTCATCGGGCCGGTGGACGTCTACCTGGTGGCACATCACGGCGGACCGGACGTGGCCGATCCGGCGACCTTTGCCGCGTTGCGGCCGCGCGTGGCCGTCATGAACAACGGCGTGAGCAAAGGCGGGGCGCGCGTCACCTACCAGGCGCTGCACCAGGTGCCGGGACTTCAGGACGTCTGGCAGCTGCACCGGTCCGCCGAAGCGCTCGACAGCAACTTCCCGGACGCCTACGTCGCGAACCTCGATGAGAGCTCCGCGTACTGGATCAAGCTCACGGCGCGCCGCGACGGCTCGTTCCGCATCGAGAATCCGCGCACCGGCGCCTGGCACGACTACCGTGGTGATCTCAAGGCACGGTCGCGAGGCTCGCCTTCTCCAGCGCCTGGTCGAGCGCCGGCAAATCCTGGCTGAGTATCGCCTGGTAGTCGGCATCCGTCGCCGCCACCTCGCCCTCGAGCGCCTTGAGGTTCGCGAGCTGCGCCTCGGTCGGCGCGAAGTCGGCGCCGCCGGCGACGTCACCGCCGCCGGTGCCGACCTCCGCGTTGAGCCAGATGAGGTCGAGATAAGCGCCGTCGGCCTCGATGAAGTACTTGTCGTCGCTGTCGCGCAGCGACGGCGAGACCAGCTTCGATTCGGCGGCCGCGAGCTTCTTGTCGAGACCCGCGCATGCCGCCAGCAGCTCCTTCTTCTGCTGCTCCTCGGCCGCGCTCGCCACGCGCGGTGCGGCTGATGCGGGCTCGCCCTCGCGCTCGTCGCCTTCCTCGGCGAGCGGCGCATCGTGGCGCACGTGCGGCCGCGCGGGCCGCAGCATGGCCTCGATGACCTCGAGCTGTTTGCGCTGCCACTCCATGCGGTTGACGGTGTCGGCGACGTGCGAGATGTCGTCGCGGATCTCGAGGAGCGTACGCACCGAGAGCTGGATATCGGCCTCCGATCCCGGGGCGCGCGGATCGGCGAGCACGGTGAGCGGCGCCGACAGGCTCTCCCCGTCCACCTGCAGCCGCACCGAGTAGCTGCCAGGAGCCGCGATGGGTCCCACCTCCGCCGGGCGCGAGCCCCAGTGCGTGATGGGGCGCGAGTCCTCGTCGCGGAAGCGCGGCTCGTCCCAGATGCGCGGGTTGTCGGGCGCGACCGTGCGCAGTGCCACGAGGCGCGGTGACTCGTAGCGCAGATCCCAGCTGATGCGGTTGATGCCGACGATCGGGTCGTGCGACTCGAGACGGCGTATCACGTTGCCGCCGGCATCGAGGATCTCGAGCCGCACCGGGTCCTTAGGCTTGGTGGTGAGGGAGAAATTGATGGGCGCGGAGGCGTCCGCGACGAAGCGATAGGCCTGGCGCGGCTCGTAGAGGACCACCGGCGCGGCGTTGCGCTGGCGGGCCTCTGCTCGAGCGGCGTGATGTCGTCGAGGATGTAGAGCCCGCGGCCGTAGGTGGAGACCACGAGGTCGTGGAACTGCTTCTGCACCACCGCCCAGGTCACGGGCGCGGGCGGCAGCCCGTTGCGCAGCTGGCGTCCAGTGCCCGCCGTCGTCGAGCGAGTAGTAGAGGCCGTTGCCGGTGCCCGCGAACAGCAGTCCCCGCGCATTCGGGATCGTCGGTGACGGTGCGCACGTAGGAGAGCTCGTGCTTCGGCAGGTCGCCGCTGATGCGCTTCCAGGTCTTGCCGAAGTCGCTGGTCTTGTAGATGAAGGGATCGCGATTGTCGTCAGGTGCAGATCGACGCTGACGTAGGCGGTCGCCGGCGTCGAAGCTCGAGGGCGCGATGCTGGTGATGATGCCCCACGGCCGGTACGCCCGTCATGTGGGCTGCTGACGTTGATCCAGTTGGCCGCCGCCGTCCTTCGTGTACCAGACCTGGCCGTCATTGGTGCCGGCCCAGATGAGCCCCTTCTGCATCTTCGAGGGCGCGATCGCGAAGACCACCTCGCCGTAGAACTGGCCGAGGTTGTCGCCGACGATGCCGCCCGAGGGCACGATGTGCGCCGGATCCTGGGTGGAGAGATCCGGGCTGACACGACCGTCCAGCTCTGGCCGGCATCGGTGGTCTTGAAGATCACCTGGCAGCCGTAGTACACGGTGTTGTGATCGAAGGGATCGATCGCGAGCGGCGGCGTCCAGTGGCAGCGGTACTTGATGTCGTTGGGCGGCGAGTCGAGCGTGTGCTTCCACGGGCTCACCGAATGCGCTTCGTGGTAGCGCGCGTCCCAGCGGGTGACCTTGTTGCCGTAGCAGGTCGCCCACACGACGTTCGGATCGGCGAGGTCCGGAACCGTGAAGCCGGATTCGCAGCCGCCCATGTGGCGGTCCCAGCCCGTGCTCGCCGCCGAGCGGACACGCTCGGGCCGCGCATGTTGCCGTCGTCCTGCATGTTGCTATAGAAGTAGTAGGGAATCTGGTCGTCGACCGCGACGTGGTACATCTGGCCGATGGGCAGCTGCACGCGGTGAAAGCCGCGCCCGTGGACCGTGGTGATGATCAACCCGCCGTCGTCGGTGATGACGAAGCGGTCGGGGTTCGCCGGATCGATCCAGATGTCGTGGGTGTCGCCGCCCCAGCGCACCTCGTGGAAGTTCTCGCCGCCATCGAGCGATTGCCAGAACGAGCTGTTGGCCACGAGCACCTCGTCATCGCTGCCGCTCGAGACCGCCATACGGATGTAGTAGCCGGCGCGGCCGATGAGCGCACGCTGCGAGTTGACGCGCCGCCAGCTCGCGGCCGCCGTCGTCCGAGCGCCACACCGAGCCCTGGTCGCGCGTCTGGATGAGCGCGTAGACGCGATTGGAGTTGGTGGGCGCGATGGCGACGTCGATCTTGCCGAGCGGCGACTTCGGGCAGGCCGTGCTTCTCGAGGCGCTGTCCAGGTGTCGCCGCCGTCGTGGGAGAGATAGAGGCCGCTGCCGGGGCCGCCGCTCAACTCGCCCCAGGTGTGCATCTCCACCTGCCACATGCCGGCGATCAGCGTGCGCGGGTTCGTGCGCATCCATGCGAGAGTCCCGAGCAGCCGATGTTCTCGTCCGCGAACAGTACGCGCGTCCCAGTGCTGGCCGCCGTCGGTGGTGCGGTAGACGCCGCGCTCCTGCTGCGGCCCGGTGGTCCGCCCCAGCACGCAGGCGAAGACGATGTCGGGATTGGCCGGATGCACGATGATGCGGCCGATGCGGCCCGACTGCGGCAGTCCCATGATGGTCCAGGTGCTTGCCGGCATCGGTGGACTTGTAGATGCCGTTGCCCATGACGTCGCTGTCGCGGATCACCCAGGCCTCGCCGGTGCCCGCCCACACGGTGCTGGCTCTGCGAGGGCGCGACCGCGAGCGCGCCGATCGCCGCCACCGTCTGCTTGTCGAAGATCGGCGCCCAGCGATTGCCGCCGTCGCTCGACTTCCAGATGCCGCCGGAGGCCGCACCGGCGTAGTAGACGCTGAGGCATCGCCCGCAATGCCGGCGACCGCCGCGATGCGATTGCCGATGCGCGGGCCGACGAAGCGGAATTTGAAGTTGCCGAGGTGCTCAGGCTCGGCTGTGGCAGCGCTCGCCGGGGCCGGCGCGGGAGGAGCGGTGGCAGCGGCAGCCACCGCGGCGGCGGCCAGCAGCAACGTGAGCCCGTAACGCAATGTTCTCGTTCGCATCGGCGCTCCCCTTGACGGCCCCTGCAGGGACGCCAACCTTACATCAGGTCCGGGTGCGGCTGTTTCCACTTGTCGGGCCGAAATGGGTATTCTTGCCGGACCGAGCGGCCAGATAATCAATACCTTACGAGCCGCGGACCACCGCATGAACCGCCTGATCATGATCGTCGCGCTCGGCGCCACGTACTTCGTGTTCGCGATGCTGCTCAACAGCGTCGCTCCGGTGATCCTGCAGTCGATGTTGACGTTCGGCGTCGACAAGGTCGCCACCTCGACCCTCGATGCCTGCAAGGATCTGCCGATCGCCATCACCTCGCTGTGCGTGGCGGCCTACCTGCCGCGGCTCGGCTATCGCCGCGCCATGATCGTCGGCCTCGCTTTCGTCGCGCTCGCCTGCACGGCGATGCCGCTCGTGCCGGGATTCCTCACGACGCGCCTCATGTTCGTCGCGGTCGGGATCGGCTTCGCGCTCATCAAGGTGGCGGTGTATTCCTCGATCGGCCTGCTGTCGCCGGAGCCGAGCCGCCACGCGAGCCTGACGAGCCTGCTCGAGGGGCTGTTCATGCTGGGCGTGCTCTCGACCTCCTGGGTGTTCAGCCTGTTCATCAACCGCAACGCGCCCGGCGACCCGGTGTGGCTGCACGTCTACTGGCTGATGGCGGGCATCGCGGCGGCGGCGGCGCTCCTGGTGGCGTTCGCGCGGCTCGATGAGTCGGGCGCGCACGGCGCACAGGTGACGGTCGGCTCGCCGCTGCGCGGCATGCTGAGCCTGATCGAGGAGCCGGCGGTGCTGGTATTCCTCGCGGCCGCGTTCCTCTACGTGCTCATCGAGCAGCAGGTGCAGACCTGGCTCCCGACCTTCAATCGCGAGGAGTTGAAGCTCCCCGTGACCTTGAGCGTGCAGCTCGCGAGCCTTTATTCCGGTGCGCTCGCTTTCGGCCGCCTGAGCGCCAGCGTCGCGCTGCGGCACATCTACTGGCGCAACCTCCTGGTGGGGTGCCTGGTGGTGGCGGCCGGCATGCTGGTGCTGTCGGTACGCGCGAGTGCCGCCGGTGCCACCGACTGGGCGAGCCTGCCGCTGGCGGCGTACTTCCCCGCGGTGCTCGGACTCTTTCTCGCGCCCATCTACCCGACGATCTGCTCGACCATGCTGAGCTCGCTCCCCCTCGACAAGCACGCGGCGATGACCGGTCTCATCGTGGTGTTCTCGGCACTCGGCGGGACCTCGGGCTCGTTCATCACCGGGCGGATCTTCGCGGCCACCGACGGCCGCACGGCCTTCTCGCTCGGCCTGCTGCCGATGGCGCTGCTCATCGGCGCGCTCTTCTGGTTCGACCGGCGGCTGCGGCACCGCGGCGCGGTGCAGCCATGAAAGGCCGCGTGGCGCTGGTGACCGGCGGCGGGCGCGGCATCGGGCGCGAGGCGGCGCTGCTGCTCGCGGCGGCCGGCGCGCGCGTCATGATCACGGCGCGCACCGCGGGCGAGCTCGCCGCCGTCGGGCTCGAGTACGTCGCCGCGGACCTCGGCACCGCCGCGGGCTGCGCGTTAGCCGTGGCCGAGACCGAGCGGCGCCTCGGCCCGATCGATGTCCTCGTCGTGAACCACGGCATCGGCTCGGCGCACGAGCGGCTGGTGTGGGAGCAGGACCCGGAAGTCTGGCGCGAGACCATGCGCGTGAATCTCGACGGCCCGTTCGAGCTCGCGCGGCTCACGGTCGGTGGCATGTGTCAGCGCGGCTTCGGCCGGCTGGTGTTCACCGCCTCCACCGCGGGCGAGAAGGCGGAGCGCTCCGGCAGCGCCTACACCGCCTCCAAGCACGGGTTGATCGGGCTGGCGCGCGCGGTCGCGCAGGACGCAGGTCCCAGCGGCGTCACGTCCAACGCCGTACTGCCCGGCTGGGTGCGCACCGCGATGGCCGAACGCTCGGCGCAGAGCGAGGCTGCGCGGCGCGGCGTCTCGGCCGAGCAGGTATGGCGCGAGCGCGCGGCCATCTATCCGCAGAACCGGGTGCTCGAGCCGCGCGAGGTGGCCGAGGTGATCGCGTTTCTCTGCAGTGACGCCGCCGGCGGCGTCAACGGCGAGGCGGTCACCGTGGCGCTCGGCGGCCTCTGGTGAGGGAGCGGCGCGGCCGCGCGCCTGGACCTCAGGGCACGCCTTTCACCGGCGTGCCGCCCTTCATGACGATCGCGACGTTTTCCAGCACGCGGATGTCCTTGAGCGGGTCGCCGTCGACGGCGATCAGATCCGCGTAACGCCCGGGCGCGATCGCGCCCAGGTCCGCGGTCTTGTCGAGCGCCTCCGCGGCGCTCTTCGTGGCCGCCTGGATGGCTTCCATGGGCGTCATGCCCCACTCGATCATCTTGGCGAACTGCCGCGCGTTCTGACCGTGCGGGTAGACACCGGCGTCGGTGCCGAAGAGCATCTTCACGCCCGCGGCGTGCGCGGCGCGGAACGTCTGCCGCTGCCTGAGCCCGATCATGCGCTCCTTCGCGAGGCTTTCGGGGAATACGCCGTTCTTCGCGCCGTCGGACAGGATGTAGTCGTCGTTGTAGATGTCCATGTCGAACCACGCGCCGCGCTCCTTCGCGAGACGGAAGCTCTCGGCGTCCGCAAGGCTGGCGTGCTCGATGGTGTCGACCCCCGCGCGCAGCGCGTCGTTGATGCCCTCGGTGCCGTGGGCGTGCACCGCGACCCGTAACCCAAGCCGGTGCGCCTCCTCGACCACCGCCTTGATCTCCTCGAGCGAGAGCTGCTGGGCGCCGACGCTGTCGCCCTTGGAGAGCACGCCGCCGGTCATGCATACCTTGATCACCTGCGCGCCGTACTTGTGCACCTTGCGCACCAGCGCCCGGTATTCATCCGGCGAGTTGGCGATCTGGGTCGAGGGCGTCGTGATCGAGGGCGGGAACTGCGTTGCGTCGCAGTGGCCGCCGGTCGAGCCGATCGCATAGGTCGCCGGCACGATCCGCGGACCCTCGATGTAGCCGCGGTTGATGCCCTGCATGAGCCCGACGTCCTGGTAGCCGCTCGAGCCGACGTTGCGCACCGTGGTAAAGCCCGCCTCCAGCGTGCGGCGCGCGTTGGCGGCGCCGACCGTCATCCAGAAGGCGTCGGTGTACTCGAGCCGCCGGTAGCCGCTCAGCGTCGGGTCGGAGGTGAGGTGCACGTGCATGTCGATGAGGCCGGGGAGCAGTGTCCGGTCGCCGAAGTCGAGCCGGCGGGCACCGGCAGGCACGGCATCGCCCGCGCGGCCGACGCTCGCGATGCGGCCGTCGGTGATGACGATCTGGGGGTGCTCGACCTCGCGGCCGGCGAGCACGTCGATCATGCGCGCGGCGGTCACCACGAGGGTATCCGCACGCGCGATGGCGGTGAGGCTGAGGGCGCTCAGTGCGGCGGCGGCGAGGGGGGCGGCGAGGGTGGTGGTGCGCATCGGATCTCCGCAGCGGGCCTTCTTTCGGGCCCTTTGGCTCGCCGAGTGTAGGCGGCCCGCGCCGCATTACAAGCCGATGACGGTGCCCGGCACCGGCGGCCGCAGCGTGCGCCAGCGCGCAGTTTGCCTCCCGGCGGCGCGCGCCGGCGGGGTGAAATCGGCGATTTCTGCGACGCCGTAGACATCTGGGGCGGCGTCGGAGCGAGCAAATTACGGCGTTGCGCAGGGTCAGGAGGTCAGCCGTGTTCCGTGGATTCCGTTTCCAGGTCGTTCTTCCCGTGGCGATCGTGGCGCTGCTGCTGGTCAGCGCCGGTGCCATCGGCTTCTCGCTCTGGGCCACCCACCACGAGGAGCTCGTGGTACGGCGGCAGGTGGCGGACAACGTCACCTCGATCCAGGCGGCCTTCGTCACCACCGAAATGCTGATGGAAGAGCGTACCCACGGCGGCATGAACCTCCTCAAGGACCAGATCGCCACGCGCGGCGGGGCCGAGAAGGGTCCACCCGTGACGGTGGCCGACAAGACCGTCCCCGACATCCTGGTCGGCGGCAAGAGCGTTGCCGGCAACTTCGAGATCGTCGACTACGTGACGCGCATGCTCAAGGGCACCGCGACGATCTTCTCCAAGGACGGCGACCGCTTCGTGCGCATCACCACCAACGTGCTGAAGGACAACGGCCGGCGCGCCGTCGGCACCGTGCTCGACAACACCACCAGGGCCTATGCGGCCCTGAGTCAGGGCGTCGCCTTCTACGGCGTCGTCGACATCCTCGGCAGCCCCTACATCACCGGCTACGAGCCGCTGTATTCCAGGAGCGGCGACTACATCGGCATCACCTACATGGGCTACAAGGCGGAGCTCCCGGTACTCGAGGCGGCGCTCGACCGCGCCCGCGTGCTGCAGAGCGGCTTCGTGGCCGTGGTCGACGACAAGTCCGTGCGCTACCTGCCGTCCTGGAGCACCAAGGAGCAGGTGCAGCAGCACATCGACAACAAGGACGGCTCCTGGGTCGTCGCCCGCACGCCGCTGCCGGAGTGGGGTCTCACCATCGTCTCCGCTTACCCGGTCGATGAGCTGCACGCGGTGAGCCGTTCGATCGGCTACGGGGTCGGCCTCGCGGGACTGCTGATCGGCGCGGCGATCTCGCTCACGCTGTTCCTGCTGCTCGACCGCAAGGTACTGCAGCTGCTCGGCGGCGAGCCGCGACTGGCGGCCGACTACATGAAGAAGATCGCCGAGGGCGACCTCGCGATCGACATCGGCGTCGCCGGCAAGCGCGAGGACAGTCTGATGTCCTCCCTCAAGGTGATGCAGCTGAAGCTCAAGAACCTGGTGGCGGCGGTGAGTGGCGGCGCGGCCGAGGTCAATGCGCAGTCGCGCAAGTTCGAGACCGCTTACGACGCTTTCCAGCGCGGCCGCGACGAGGCCTCCTCGCAGGAGCTGCTGAAGCAGACCAAGGGCATCGGCCGCACGCTGGCGCTGCTCGAGAAATCGATCGGGCGCTTCAAGCTCTCGGCCTCCTGAAGCGGCCCGCGCTACTCGCTGGTCGCGTTGATCTCGCGCACGCACTCGAGGAGCTTCTCGAGGGCGTCGCGGTGGTGTTCCTTCACTTCCGTCGCGATACGGTTCAGTGCTCCCTGAATCGCGCGCAGGTCGCCGCCCGCGTTGATGGCATCCACCAGAGCCTGGCTGCGGGCGCCGAACTGATCGAGGCAGAAATCCGCCAGTGTGAAGCGCGCCTGAGCCAGCGAGACGCCGGGGGCGAGTTGCAGCGGCGCGGGGGCCGGCCGGGCCGGGGCCGCCGCCGGTGCGGCGCCGCGCGGCGTGGGCCGCGGCGCCGAGGCTGCCGCGGCCGGCGGTGCGGCGCGCGGCAGCGTGGTGCCTGAGCTCTCGAGGTCCGTGTCGTTGGCCTCGCGTACAGAGGCGGTGAGCGCGCCCAAGCGATCCGGGCAGCGCTTGGCGACTTCGGCGGTGATGATGTTGAGCACCTCCTGCAGGCGGGGCGCATCCGCGCACAGCTCGATGACGTCGGCGTAGTACTGGCCGTCGGCGCCGAAATGGCTCAGACAGAAGTTGGCGAGCGCGAAGCGTGTCTGACTGAGCGACACGCCGGGTTTGAGGCGCAGTTCGTCCGGGAAGCGGTTCCTGGAATCAGCCACGGCGTGGCACCATGGCGCGCGATCTTACGTCGTTTGCAATCAATCGTCTTCCAGCGCCGGCACGCGGGCATCCACCTGCGCCGCGATCGCTGCCGGATCGGCGCCGGCCACCGCAAACGTCCCCGACCAGATGAGCTTGCCGTCTGCGACGCTCACCAGCTGCACGGTGAGGCTCTGCGTCGCCGCCGCCGCCGGGTTCACCGAGCCGAACAGCACGTACTTCGCTTCGTGCTCGTGCGCGGCTTTGGCGGCGGTCGCGGCCTCGAGCGGCGTCACCGGCTCCTGCATGAGTCCCACGTGGCCGTGGTGGGTGAGCGCGATGCGGCCGTAAACCTGCGCGAAGGCGGCGTCGGCCAGCTTCTTCGCGGACGGATCCCCCGCGGGCGCCGCGAACGGGATGGCGAGGAGCGGGTTCTCGGCGGCGGAGAGATCCTTGCCGACCTCGCTCGAGAACGCCTTGGCCATCTCGATGCTGAGGCGCGTGATGTCGCCGGCGTTGGTGCTGCCCTGGTAGCTGTCGGCGATGTCGCGGAGCTTCTTCGCATCGGCCGCCGACACCGCGCCGGCGGCCGGTGCGCCCTTGCGCGCGGGCGTCTCGTCGCGGTCCACGTGGCGGCTGAGGGGCGTGCACGCCCGGGTGACGATCACGAATGCCAGCCAGATCCATACGATCCACCGGATCCAGCGTGGCAGGCGGCGGAAGAATACCCAGCTGGCGGTGAGCGCCCAGCCGAGCACGTGCGCGAAGAAGCGCAGCCGCTGCCCCGGCTCCTCGCGCGGGAATTCCGGGTACTCGCGCAGCACCCGCTCGCGGGGACCGCGCGCGGCTGCTTCGGAGGCGCGCCGGGTTGCCGCCGGCGGCGCCGGGGCCTGACCCGCGAGCAGGCGGCGGCACAACCCTTCGAGCGCCGGCACCGGCTGCCCGCCGGGTACCCGCGTCCATTGCACGCCGAGGAACCGCTCCGGAACGCGCGCCCGCGCCTGCGGCGTGTCATCGATGACCACCGGCAGCAGAAAGGGGTGATCGTCGGCCATGTCGAGCGTGCGCTCGACCGCGAGGCGCCACTCCCGCCGGAAGTAACCCTCCAGGCGCGTATCCGTTTGCGCGGATATGACCGGCATGAAAAAATCGCACTCGCGTATCTGGCGACGGATCTTCTGGTCCCACGCGTCTCCTCCGTCGAGCCCGCTCTCGTCGTACCAGACCTCGAGTCCGTAGGTCTCGAGAGCGGCCCTCAGGGCCTGTGCCGCCTTGCGATCCTCGGAGGCGTAGCTGAGGAACACCGACGGCGGCGGTGGCGGTGGTGGGGGCTCGAGCTCCTCGGGTGCGGCGGTGGTCATCGGATGGGCGCAGCGGATCGGGTGAGCAAGGTTAGGGCAAAAGTGGGCGGATTTCACTTGGAGGCGAACGCGTGACCGACCCGGTGGTGCAGGTGGCCGGTGTAGCCAAGACCTATGCCGGGGGTCTCACGGCCCTCCACCCCATCGACCTCAGCATCGAGCGCGGTGAGATCTTCGCGCTGCTCGGCCCGAACGGTGCCGGCAAGACCACGCTCATCAACATCATCTGCGGCATCGTGACGGCGAGCGCCGGGCAGCGTCCTGGCCGACGGTCACGACATCGTGCGCGACTTCCGCGCCGCGCGCAGCCGGATCGGGCTCGTGCCCCAGGAGCTGCACACCGACACCTTCGAGAGCGTCTGGGCCACCGTGACCTACAGCCGCGGACTGTTCGGGCGCGCGCCCGACGCTGCGCACTGCGAGCGGATCCTGCGCGAGCTGTCGCTGTGGGAGCGCCGTGACGCGAAGATCATGACACTCTCCGGCGGCATGAAGCGGCGCGTGCTGATCGCCAAGGCGCTCGCGCACGAGCCGAGCATCCTGTTCCTGGACGAGCCGACCGCGGGTGTCGACGTCGAACTGCGGCGCGACATGTGGCAGCAGGTACGGCGGCTGCGCGCAGGCGGCGTGACCATCATCCTCACCACGCACTACATCGAGGAAGCCGAGCAGATGGCCGACCGCATCGGCGTGATCCACAAGGGCAGGCTGATCGTGGTGGAGGACAAGACGCGCCTGTTACGCAAGCTCGGCAAACGGCAGCTGATCCTGCACCTGCAGCAGCCGCTGGCAGCGCTCCCGGCGGGGCTCGCGGACTATCCCCTCGAGCTCACCGAGCACGGCAACACGCTGGTGTTCACCTTCGACGCCCACACGCGCGAGACGGGTATCGCGACGCTGCTGAAGCGCCTCGGCGAGCTCAACATCGAGTTCCGCGATCTGCACTCGAGCGAGAGCTCACTCGAGGACATCTTCGTCGGCCTGGTGAGCGAGCGCACATGAACGTGCATGCGATCCGGGCGATCTACCGCTTCGAGATGGCGCGCACCTTCCGCACGCTCATGCAGAGCATCGCAGCCCCGGTGCTGTCGACCGCGCTCTACTTCGTGGTGTTCGGCGCCGCCATCGGCGGCCGCATGGGTAACGTCGACGGCGTCAGATACGGCTCCTTCATCGTGCCCGGCCTCATCATGCTGTCGATCCTCACGGAGAGCGTCTCCAATGCCTCCTTCGGGATCTACCTGCCCAAGTGGTCGGGCACGATCTTCGAGCTGCTGTCGGCGCCGGTGTCGTACGTCGAGGTGCTGATCGGCTACGTGGGCGCGGCCGTCACCAAGTCGGTGATGCTCGGCGCGCTGATCCTGGCGACGGCGCGGGTGTTCGTACCGTACGAGGTACTGCATCCGCTGTGGATGGTGGCCTTCCTGGTGCTGACGGCGCTCACGTTCAGCATGCTCGGCTTCATCATCGGCCTGTGCGCCGGCAGCTTCGAGCAGCTGCAGGTCGTGCCGCTCATGGTGCTGACGCCGCTCACCTTCCTCGGCGGCGCCTTCTACTCGATCAGCATGCTGCCGCCGCTGTGGCAGAAGATCACGCTGTTCAACCCGGTGGTCTATCTCATCAGCGGATTTCGCTGGAGCTTCTTCGGCACCGCGGACGTGAACGTGGTGGCGAGCGCGGGCGCGACGCTCGCCTTCCTCGCGCTGTCGATCGCGGTCGTGGCGGCCATCTTCAGGACGGGGTACAAGCTCAAGAACTGACCCGCGGGGCTCCCGGCGCAGCGACGCGTCAGCGTGGTGTCCCGAGGTCCTCGAAGCGCACGTTGCCGATGCGGTACGACTTCCAGTCCCTGAAGTCGAAGTGCCACCACTCGAACTCGTAGACCGTGAAGCCCTCGGCCTCCATGTGCGCGCGCAGCAGATCGCGCCGGCGGCGCTCTCGCCGCGGTGCCGCCGCCGTAGGCGGGCCAGGCGCGCTCGGTCGGCTCATCGTAAAGGCTCGGCATCGCGACCGCGCGGCCGGTCTGCAAATCGTAGAGCGTCAGGTCCACCGCGCAGCCGCGGTTGTGGCGCGAGCCCTCGGCCGGATCGGCCACGTAGCGGTGCAGCTCGGGCGGCATCGCATCCCAGAACATCTTCGTGACGTACCAGGGCCGGTAGGCGTCGTGCACGAGCAGCCCGTAACCCTCGCGCCTGAGCGAGCGCGCGACGCGCACCAGCGCCTCGGCGGCCGGCCGCTGCAGGAAGGCGCGCGCCTCGCTGTAGAACGGCGTGCCGAGGAAGTTGTGCGTGGTCGCGTAGCGGATGTCGAGCCGGATGCCAGCGTCGAGTGTGGTGAGCTCGACCAGGTCGGCCGGCCGGAACTCGCCCGTCTCCGCGGGCGGCGTGGCGGCGAGCGCCAGCGGCAGCAGCTCGGCCACCGGCCGCACCGGCGTGACGTGGAACACGCCGCCCGAGATCGCGGCGCTGTCCGCGTGCGCTGCGAGCGCCAGCGGCAGCGCCAGTGCCAGCGCGGGCAGGATGGCTGAGCGGCGGCGTGGCAGGCTCATTCGGCGTTCGCGTAGGCCTTGATCAGGTCGTTGAGGAAGTCTCTGCCCACGTACAGGGCACGGACGCTGCGCCGCTCGTTGAGCCCGTGCACGCCGTTGCCGTCGGGGTCGCCCCAGAATCCCGGCACGCCGTACACCGGGATGCCGATGGCCTCGAGGTAGATGCCATCCGTCGCGCCGGTCGACATGGTCGGCACCAGCGGCACGCCCGGGAAGTAGCGGGCCACCAGCTTCTCGGCCGGCCCCATGATCTTCGGATCGAGCGGCGGCGGCTGCGCGGTGGGTCCGCGGGCGTGAGCCGCCGTCACCGTGATGCGCGGATCGTCGATGGCGGCGATGAGTGCCGCGCGCGTTTCCTCGACCGTCTCGCCGGGGAAGATACGGCAGTTCACGTTGGCCGTGGCGCGCTGCGGCAGGGCATTCTCCGCGTGGCCGCCGGCGAGCAGCGTCGCCACGCAGGTGGTGCGCAACATGCTGTGGAAGCTACGATCGCGCGACACGATGGCCTCGGCCGCGTGGTCGTCGGGATTGCCGGCGAGCGCCACCATGGCCTGCCCGAGCTCGTCGTGGCGCGCAGCGCCCGCTTTGGCGAAGAACGCGCGCGTGGTAGCGGTGAACCGCACCGGGAACTCGTGCTCGCGTACCTTGAGGAGCGCATCGCTGAGCTCGTAGATCGCGTTGTCGCGGATCGGGATCGAGCTGTGGCCGCCGGCATTGGTGGCTTCGACGGTGTAGTTCTGCGCGGCCTTCTCGCCGACCTGCATCGACTCCACGAGGAGCTTGCCGTGTCCGTCGGTGCGGCCGCCGCCGCCCTCATTGAGCGCGAAGGCCGCCGCGATCAGCTGCGGCTTGTTTTTGGCGAGCCAGTCGGCGCCGTTGAAGGCCTCGGTGGTCTCCTCGCCGCAGGTGAGCGCCATCTTGATCGTGCGCCGGGCGTGATATCCCTCGCGCTTGAAGCGCATGAGGGCGTCGACCCAGGTGGCATCCATCCCCTTCATGTCCGAGGTGCCGCGCCCGTAGAAGTTGCCGTTCTCCTCGATCAGGGTGAACGGGTCGCGGGTCCAGTCGGCGCGCTTCGCCGCCACCACGTCGAGATGGCCGAGCAGCAGCATCGGTTTGGCGGTCCTGGAGGTTCCGGGCAGCACGGCGACGATGCCGCCCTCGAGCGGATGCTCGGGGACGGAGAACAGGGTGATGTCGCGGTCGGTGAATCCGGCCTCGCGCAGGTGTGCGGCAATGCGCTCGGAGAGGAGCGTGCAGCTGCCCTTCGGGTAGCTGGTGTCGGTCTCGACCATCTCCTTGAAAAGCGCACGGAAGGCGACCTGGTCGGGCCGCAGTGCGTCCATCGGCGGTTCCTGCGCGGCGCTGAGGCGGGCGAGGCCGAGGGCGAGATACACGGCAGCGAGAATTCGTACGAGCATGAGCTGATCTCCGCTAACGGCTGTGCGCGAGCTGTGCACTGTACCTGAAGATTACGGCGCGGCCGGAGCGAGGGCGGGTTGGTGCAGTTCGACCGCGATGGCGCGCACCAGCCCGCGCAGATCCGCGTGCTCGAGGTTGGTGAGGACCGCGATGGCGGCGTGGCTCTCGGGGATGATGAAGAGCTCCGTGCTCGTGCCCGACTGGCCGCCGGTGTGCATTACGAAGCGCCCGCCCTCCGGCAGCGCAAAGCCGAGCCCATAGGGGTCCTTGCCGCTCACCGCCGTGGCGGTCCACATTTCCTTCAGGGTGGCGGCTTTCAGCAGCTTGCCCTCGAGCAGGGCCTGCGCGAAGCGCACCAGGTCCTCGGCGTTCGTCACGTAACCGCCGCCCGGGATCTTGTAGCTCGAGTCCATGAGTACGGAGTTCTTCAGCGCACCGTCCTGGAGCTGATAGCCGCGGGCGCGGTGCGGCACGATCTCGAGGCTGTCGTCGACGAAGGTATGGGTCATTCCCGCGGGCTTGAGCACGTGCGCGGCGACGTAGTCGGCGAAGCGCTCGCCCGAGGCGCCTTCGATCGCGCAGCCGGCTACGGAGTAGCCGTAGGTGCTGTACTGGAAGCCGCTACCGGGCTTGAAGAGCAGCGGGTCGTTCGCAAAGAGCGCGAACCCGTCGGCTATCCACTGGTAGTGATGCGTGTATTCCGGCTCGCCGGGATTGTAGTGGCGGATCCCGGAGGTGTGCGACAGCAGCTCGCGTGTCGTGATCGGCCACTGCTTCTCGGGAAACGGCGCGCAGTAACGCTGCACCGGCGCATCGAGGTCGAGCTGGCCCGATTCGACCAGCGTCATGGCGGCGACCGCCGTGATGGTCTTGGCGATCGAGGCGGTGCGGTACAGCGTGTCCGGGGTCGCCGCCACGGAGTTCTCGAGGTCGGCGGTGCCGAAGCCCTTCGAGTAGACGATCCGGCCGCCCGTCATGGCCGCGACCGTCACCGCGGGGATCCGCTGCCGCAGCATCGCCTCGGTGACGATGCGGTCGAGGCGCGCGTCCGCCGCCTGCGGGGCTGCGCCCTGGGCGCTGGCGAGGGACGCCGCGGCGGCGAGCAGCAGCGTGAGAGTCGCGGATCCGGTCTTCATGTGCATCACTCCCGTCGGGAGATATTATCAATGCGATGATCGCACTGCGCGCCACCGACCTGTTGGATCTCCTCGAGCCCGCCGAGACGGTCACGCTCATCGAGGCCGCAGCGCTTGCGGCCGAGAATCGCGAGTGCGTCGTGCCCGCGCGGGGGCACATCCACTGGCGGGAGGGGACGCTGCTCACCATGCCGGCGATCGGCGCCGGCGTCCTCGGCGTCAAGCTGGTGTCGGTGGTCCCGGGCAACGCCGCGCGGGCACTGCCGGTCACCAACGGCGTCATGCTGCTCGGCGATGCCGGCACGGGGTTGCCGCTCGCCATCATGGACGCGGCGGCGCTCACCGCCATGCGCACCGGTGCCGTGGCGGGCGTCGGTTTGAAACACCTGACGCCCCCCGACGTCACCTCGATCGGCATCGTGGGCGCCGGGGTGCAGGGCGCCTGGGCTGCGATCACGGCGTGCGCGCTGCGGCCCATCCGCACGGTGTTCGCCGTGCGCCGCTCGGCGGTGAGCTTCGAGCGCTTCCTGGCGACGCTCGCCGCCCATGCCCCCGCTGTCACGGTGACCGCCTGCGAGAGCGCCGCGGAGGTCCTGACACGCACGGCGGTCATCGTGACGGCCACGACCGCGGCCGAGCCCGTCCTGCCGGATGATCCGTCCCTCCTCGCGAACCGGCACTTCATCGCCATCGGCTCCTATGAGCGCCACATGCGCGAGCTGCCGGATTCCGTGCTGCGGCTCGCCGGTCACCTGGTACTGGATGCGGAATTCGCCCGTCACGAGGTCGGCGAGGCCGTGCACGCGGTGGCGCAGGGCCTGCTCACCGAGGCGGATCTTTTCACCATCGGCGCACTGCTCGCCGGCAGACGCCACGTCGACCTCGCCGGCACGACGGCGTACAAGTCAGCCGGCATGGCGCTCTACGATCTCTACGTCGCGCAGGCGCTGTACGCCGCGGCGCGCCGCGGCGGTGTCGGGCAGGAGGTTGTCTTATGACTCGGGTACTCGTCACCGGGGCTTCCGGCGGCATCGGTGCGGCCATCTGCAGCACGCTCGCGGCGCGTGGCGTGAGCCTGGTGCTGCACTACCAGTCGGGACGCGCGGCCGCGGAGGCCACCCGCGCCGCGCTCGCGGGCCAGGGTCACACCCTGGTCGGCGGCAATCTCACCGATGCGGCCGATATCGAGCGGCTGTGGCGCGAGGCGAGCGCGGCTGCTCCGATCGATGCCGTGGTGAACAACGCCGGCATCTTTCCCAACCATCCGCCGCTCACGACGGATTACGCCGGCTGGACCGCGGCCTGGCAGCGCACGCTCGCCATCAACCTCACAGGGCCGGCGAACCTCGCCTGGTTCGCCGCCCGCTCCATGGCGGAGCGTGGCGGTGGGCGCATCGTCAGTGTGTCATCGCGCGGCGCGTTCCGCGGCGAGCCGCTGGCGCCCGCTTACGCCGCGAGCAAGGCGGGCCTCAACGCCTTCAGCCAGTCCCTCGCCAAGGCGCTCGCACCCAGGGGCGTCTACTGCTTCGTAGTGGCGCCGGGCTGGGTGGCGACGGCGCGCGTCGCCACGGCGATCGCCGATGAGGCGGTGATCGCCGACCAGCCCCTCGGGCGCGTCGCCACGCCCGAGGAGGTTGCGCAGGTCGTCAGCTTCTGCGTGCTCGAGGCGCCGGCGAGCATGACCGGCGCGATTCTCGACGTGAACGGCGCGTCGTATCTGCGTTGATCGGCCGAAATCGCCTGCGGCGATTTCGGCAGACATTACTCCGGGTGCCGCCGGCGAAAGGTGTGACTTTCGCCGGCTGCGCGTCGGGGAGCGATTTCGGCGGACATTACTCCGGATGCCGCCGGCAAAAAGCGTCGTTTTTGCCGGCTGGGCATCAGGGAGCTAGTGGCTGGTGCGGCTGATGAAATCGGCGACGTTGTCGTGCAGCTGCTTGAGCGAGCTCTCCTTGGCATACACCATGTGTCCCGAGTCGTAGAAGCGGAACTCGATGTTGCCGACGAGGCTCTGCGGAATCGGCAGGTGCTGCATCTCGTAGACGCCCTGGAAGAAGGGCGTCGCCAGATCGAAGTAACCGGCGTTCAGCTGCACCTTGAGGTTCGGGTTGAGCTTCATCGCCGCGGCGAGATCGGGCATGACGTTGGCGGCCTGGCGGGCCGAGAGCGGCGCGCCGGTCTGGCCCGGCAGCTGGTGGGCGAAGTTCCAGGTGCGGAAAGTCTGGATGCTCGGGTGGAACTCCTCGTTCTGCCCGAAGTGCAGCTCCTTGCGCGCGTAGTCGTTGAAGGCAGCCACGTAGGCCGCACCGATCGAGGCGGACTGCGGGTCGTAATCGGCACGCTGGCTGAGCGGATCGATGTCCGGACCCGAGAAGCGCGTGTCGAGCCGTCCCGTGGTGATGCCGCCCTCGGCCTGCAGATTCTGCCGGAACTCGCCGCCGTCGATGCGCAGGTCCGCCCTGAGGATGTAATCGAGCGGCAGCCCCGTGTAGTCATGCAGCTTGCCGGCGACCGCGGCCCGCTCGCTGGCGCCGAGTGAGGAGCCGGCGGCGAGTGCCCGCGCGTAATCACCGAGCGCGAACTGCTCGACCTCGGTGAGGAACGCTGCGAGGTTCGGGTGCTCACCGGGCAGCTTCTTGTGGTACCAGGCCGTGGCGGCGTAGGTGGGTAGCGCCGTCTCGTAGGGCACATCGATGCCGGGATTGCCGGTGGGGCGATCCGGGCTCAGGTCGAAGTTGAGGATCTGCGAGAGGAGGATGACGCCGTTGAGATCCACGGAGCGCTCGGTCGCCAGATAGCGCGCCACCACGGCGGAGCGCGGCGTGCCGTAGCTCTCGCCGAAGAGATACTTCGGCGAGTTCCAGCGTCCGTACTTCGTGAAGAATTCGGTGATGAATTGTGTGAAGGCGTAGGCATCGGTGTCGACGCCGAAGAACTCCTTCTCCTTGTCCTTGCCGGCGATGCGGCTGAAACCGGTGCCCGGCGCATCGATGAACACCAGATCGCTCGCATCGAGCAGGCTGTAGGCGTTGTTGACCAGCTGGTACGGCGCCGCGGGCGTGTGCGTGTCGGTCGATGTGACGACGCGGCGCGGCCCGAAGGAGCCCATGTGCAGCCACAGCGTCGCCGAGCCGGGGCCGCCGTTGTAAAGGAATGTAATGGGGCGCTGCGTGCCGCCGTCTTTCTTGAAGTAGGCGACGTAGAACATCGAGGCGACGGCGGACGGGTTGTGCTCGCTGTCGTCGCCCCCCTTGGCGCTCGGATCCGTCGGCACGTCGTCCCAGCCGCGCGGATGGACGATGAGCGTGCCCGCGACTGCCTCGTAAGCGATCGGGTGTCCGCCGACCGTGACCGAGCCGGTGGTCGTGACCGCCTCGGCCTTGAAAGGCTCGAATTTGCGGCCTTCGGGCTTCTCCGGCGCGCCTTCGGGCTTGCGGTCCTGCGGCGCCGCGCCTTCGGGCGGAGCGGCGAGCGCGGCACCCACGACGAGGGCTGCAAGCAGCGCGAAGCACGAGCTGAGAGTGCGGCGGGAATTCATGGCTCTTCCTTCCTGGTGGCGGCTTTTCAGGGTGCGAAAGTCTAGCCGAGGCGACGGCTTGCCGCATTAAACCGCGCGCGAGTCGCGCGGTGTGCGTGCCTTCAGCGGCCGGCGCCGCTCAAGCTGACCGCGTAGGCACCCGAGAGCGTCATCACCAGCAGTGCTTCGCAGCTCACCTCGACGCGGAGCTCGATGCGGCCGCGGCCGGCGCGGGCGAGCATGCGCTTGAGCTTCTCGAGGTCGGCGGGCCCGGGCGCGCGTGCCGTCGCGCGAAAGGATGCGCGCGCCGGCGCCAGGAAACGCGCGCTCGACTCGTGCAGCGCCACCTCAGCGTCGACGGATTCGGCGCTGCACCAGCGGGTGAGCAGCGCCCAGCCGGCGAGCGCCGCCGCGGAGTAGAGGCTGCCGGCAAAGGCGGTGCCCTTGTCGTTCAGGTTGGCGGCGAGCGGCGCGGCGATGGTGAGCGGCTCGACCTCGACGATCGTGAGCCCGAGGGCGTGCGCCGGCGCGATGTGTGCCATCAGGTACGCCTGCAGGGAGTCGCGATCGAGAAGCTGCATCGGTCGAACGCCGCGGCCCTAGGGTACGGTGCGCAGCGTGACGTTGGAGAACCACAGATCCTTCCAGCGTCTGACCTTGTCGGCGGCGGCGAGCGCCTTCGGCGAGGCCGTCTGCTGCGCGCCGAAGGCCACGCCCTCGACGACGTTGATGTTGACCGCCGCGTACACCCGGCCGGCCTCACGGTACAGCGGCGCGATGAGCACGCCGCAGTGCCGGCACAGGAGCAGCTCCGCCTGCCCGCTCCCCTGGGCATAGCGGCCGCAGTCGCGCTCGTCGCGGATCTGAATGAGGAGCGAGCCCTGGGGATCGGAGACGTAGGCGGCGCGGTGCTTGCGGCAGAAGTCACAGTCGCAGGCGCGCGGGTTGTAAGTCCCGGCGCTGCGCGTCAGCTCCAGCTCGACACGGATGTTGCCACAGTGACAACCGCCGCCCAGTCTGTGCATGCGGGAACACTACTACAATGCGGCGTTGCCGTGGAGCGCGAGCCATGAGTAAAGTCCAGGGGGAGCCTGTCTCGAGGATCCTGAGCGCCGCGACCTTCGCCGCCGAGCGCCATCGCGACCAGCGGCGCAAGGGCAAGGACGCCTCCCCCTACATCAACCACCCGCTGGCGCTGGCGAGCCTCCTCGCCGGCTGCGGCGAGCGCGACGCGACGCTGCTCATGGCGGCGCTCCTGCACGACACCGTCGAGGACACGGCCACCACCTTCGGGGACCTCGAGCAGGCCTTCGGCCTGGATGTGGCCGGCATCGTCCGCGAGGTCACCGACGACAAGGCATTGCCGAAGGCCGAGCGCAAGCGGCTGCAGATCGAGCACGCCGCGCGCTTGAGCCGCCGCGCCATGCTGGTGAAGCTGGCCGACAAGATCTGCAACCTGCGCGACATCCTCATCTCGCCCCCCACCGACTGGACGGTGCAACGCAAGCGCGAGTACTTCGACTGGGCGAAGGCGGTGGTCGACCCGATGCGCGGCGTTCACCCGCCGCTCGAGGCGCTGTTCGACGAGGTCTATGCCCGCAAGCCGCCGCTGGCGCGGTGAGCCCTGGGGGCGCGCGGCGGACGGTGCGGTAAGCGCGGCGAGGCACCCGCGTACGTGCCACTGCGCCCGGGTAGCGCCGCGTATCATGGACATCATGCTCGCACGCCGGTTTGCAGCACCCCTTGCCCTGGCACTATTCGCCGTCACGGCGCTCGGCGCCACCGCGGCGCCCGAGCGGCTGCCGCCGACCATGCGCGCCGTCGCCATCGACCGCACCGGCGGCCCCGAGGTCCTGACAGTGCACGAGCTGCCCGTGCCGACCCCCGGAGCCGATGAGATCCTCATCGCGCTCGACACCGCCGGCGTCGGTCCCTGGGACCTCGAGGTACGCGAGAAGCTCGCGTACTACCGTGAGAAGAGCTTTCCGGTGGTGCTGGGTGTCGATGGCGCCGGCACGGTCGCCGCGGTCGGCGCCGCGGTGCGCGACTTCAAGGTCGGCGATGCCGTTTACGCCTATGCCTGGGACAACCCCCGGGGCGGCTTCTACGCCGAGTACGTGGCGGTGCCCGCGCAGGCCGCCGGGCACGTGCCGCCCGGGATGAGCCTGCGCGATGCCGGTGCCGCGGCGGTCACCGCGCTCACCGCGCTGCAGGGGGTCGATGACGCGCTGCACCTGAAGCCCGGGGAGACGCTCATCATCCACGGGGCCTCGGGCGCCGTCGGGACGCTCGCGGTGCAGTTCGCGAAGCTGCGTGGCGTGCGCGTGCTCGCGAGCGCCTCGGGCGCTGACGGCGTCGCGTTGGCGCGCCGGCTCGGCGCCGAAGCGGCGATCGACGGCCATCACGGCGACATCCGCGCTGCGGCGCACGGGTTTGCGCCCGCGGGGGTTGATGCGGTGCTGGCGCTCGCCGGTGGCGAAGCGCTCGAGGCCTGCATCGACGCTCTCAAACCCGGCGGCCGGGTCGCCTACCCGAGCGGCGTGCAGCCGCCGCCGAAGACGCGCGCGGGAGTTGCCATCCTCAAGTACGACGCGCTCACCGGGCCCGCCGAGTTCGCGCGGCTCGGCCAGGCGATCACCGCGGCGCAGCTCAGCGTGCCGATCGCCGCCGAATATCCGCTCGCCGATGCCGCCGGGGCCCACGAGCGCATGGCCGCCGGCCACGTGCTCGGCAAGGTGGTGCTGAGGATCCGCTGAGTACTCAGGTCTGGGGTGGCGCGCCGCCTTCGGCACGGCGACGCGCGACGAAGGCCTCGAGAGCTGCGCTCACCACCGGATCCACCGGTGGCGGCTGGAACGCCGCGAGCGTGTTGCGCCACACCGTGCAGGCGCGCTGCGTCGCGGTCTTCGCACCGTCGTCGAACCACTGACCGTAGTTGCGCCAGTCGGAGACCAGCGGGCTGTAGAAGGCGTCGCGGTAGCGCTGCATGGTGTGCGCCGCGGAGAAGAAGTGTCCGCCCGGGCCCACCTCGGCCACCGCCTCGATGCCGATGTCGTCCGCGGTCGCCGGTACCGGCTGGAAGAGCTCGGCCATCATCTGCAGCATCTCGACGTCGAGGATGAATTTCTCGTACGAGGCGGTGAGCCCGCCTTCGAGCCAGCCGGCCGCGTGCAGCATGAAGTGGCAGCCGCCGAGCAGCGCCCCCCACAGGCTCATCTGCGATTCGTAGGCGGCCTGCGCGTCGGGGGCATTGCCGGCGGTGGCGCTCGAGCAGCGCCATGGCAGGCCGATGCGCCGCGCCAGCTGTCCGGCGCCGAAGGCGGCCTTGGCGTATTCGGGCGTACCGAACGCCGGCGAGCCCGACTTCATGTCGACGTTGGAGGTGAAGCTGCCGTACATGACCGGCGCACCGGGCCGTACCAGTTGCGCGAGCGTGATGCCGAACAGCGCTTCGGCGTGCGCCAGCGTCAGCGCCCCCGCAATGGTGATAGGCGCCATGGCGCCGGCGAGCGTGAACGGTGTGACGATCATCAGCTGGCCGTTGAGCGCGAATTCGATGATGCCGTCGGTCATCGGCAGATCGAGCTGCAGCGGGGAGTTGGTGTTGCAGATGCTGTAGCAGCGCGGCTCGCGCCTGAAAGTCTCCACGTCGATGCCGTGCGCCACGCGCAGCATCTCGAAGTTGTCGGCGAGCTGTGCGGCGCCGCGGCAGTAGAAATACGGCGGTTTGTCGCCGAGCGTGAGCTGTGCCAGCGTGGTATCGAGGTGGCGCTCGTGTACCGGGACGTCGCCGGGCTCGGTCATCTGGCCGAGCACGTGGATCACGTCGAAGGACTGCGACAGCCGCACCAGGTCGCGATAGTCGGCGAGGGTACCCTGGCGCTTGCCGCGCTCGAGGTCGCTCACGCTCGGCGGTCCGGCCACCGGCGCGAAGATCACGTGCCGGCCGCCGACGTGGCAGGTGCGCTGCGGATTGCCGGCCACGAGATTCACCTCGCGCGGCGCTGCGGCGAGCGCCGCGCTCACCATCGCGGGATCGAGCCGCACGATCTGCGTCGCCTCGTCCACCCGCGCGCCGGCGGCGGCGAGTACCGTGCGCCCACGCGGGGAGAGCACGCGCATGCCCTGTCGCTCGAGGATCCCGAGCGCGGCGAGATGCATGCTCTCGACCTGATCGTCGGAAAAAATCCGCACCGGCGCGAAGGGATTGACGAGGTTGCGGTAGCGCGTCGAGCGCGGTGCCTGGGGGGCGGCGGTGGCGCCGCGCTGCGGGCGGCGCGAGGTCATGGGGCGCCCCGCTGCTTCGCGATCCATTCGTTCACCAGCTGCTCGAGCAGTGTGAGCGGCACACCGCCGTTCTCGAGTACCACGGTATGGAAGTCCTTCAGGTTGAACTTGGGTCCGAGGGCGATGCGCGCCTTCGCGCGCAGCTCCAGTATCTTCAGCTCGCCGATCTTGTACGCGCAGGCCTGTCCCGGCATCGCCATATAGCGCTCCACCTCGGAGGTCACGTCCGCCTCGTTCTTGCCGGTGGTGGCGACCAGGTAGCGAATCGCCTGTTCGCGCGTCCAGCCGCCGGCGTGGATGCCGGTGTCGACCACCAGGCGCGCGGCGCGCAGCAGCTCGAGCTGCAGCCGCCCGAGATTGCCGAAAGGATCGTCCTTGTACATGCCGATCTCGGCGGCCAGCTGCTCGGCGTAGAGCGCCCAGCCCTCGGCGTACGCGGTGTAGAGCGTCTGCTGGCGGATCAGGGGCAGGCCTTTCAGCCCCAGGGCGGTGGAGATCTGCAGGTGATGCCCGGGAACGCCTTCGTGATAGGCGAGCGTCTTCATGCTCCAGGTGGGCACCTCGCCCATGTCGCGCAGGTTGGCGAAGAAGATGCCGGGCCGCGAGCCGTCCATCGCCGCCTGCTGGTAATAGGCGCCCGAGCTACCCTTCTCCTGCGAAGGCGGCACGCGCTCGACCCGCAGCCGCTTGGCTGGCAGCGTGCGGAAGTACTCCGGCAGTCGCTCGCTCACCTGATCGAGTATCTGCTGATAGCGCGCGAGCGCCTGGTCACGCCCCGCGGCATCGTTCGGCAAGAGGAAACGCGGGTCCCTGCCGAGCGCCGCCATACGCTCGCCGACGCTGCCGTGCGCGAGCCCCTGGGCGCCGAGCAGCGTGTCCATCTCCGCGGTGATCCGCGCGACCTCGGCGAGGCCGAGCGCGTGCACCTGCTCGGGCGTGTAGTCGGTGGTGGTGTTCTGCCTGAGGGCGAGCGCGTAGTAGGCCGCGCCGTCGGGCAGCCGCGCCACGCCCGCACCCTGGGTGGCGGCGGCGGGCTTGAGCGCCTCGAGTGCCGCGCTCATGCGCGCATAGGCGGGGTAAACCCGGGATTCGACCGCCTGCACCGCCGCACCTTTGAGCTGCGCCCGGGTTGCGGCGTCGAGGGACTTCACCCTGTCCATGCGCGCCGTGAAGGTCGTCACCAGTGCGCTGTCCGCGGGTGCGGCGCTCACCGTGTCGCGGATGACGATGAGCGAGCGCTCGAGGAGCGAGGGCGGCAGCAGCACGCCGAGCTGCGCCTGCCGCTCCATGGCGGCGGTCACCTGGTCGAGCTTCCCGCCCATGGCCTCGAGGCGCCGCACGTAGTTGCGCGCGGTTTTCAGGTTGCTGACGACGTGGGTGGTCTGCATGAAGGTCGCGAGCTCCACTTCGACGCCGAACATCGGGCTCACCGGATAGAGCTCATCTCCCTGCAGCCAGGGGAACCGCCGGAACGCGAGGCCCGTCTCGTACTGGTCGATCAGGATGTCGTAGGTGATCTGGTCCTGGCGGCTCAGGGTGGCGCGGTCGAAGCGGTGCACTTCCGTGACGAAGCGCTCGAGCTGGGTGTAATCGGCGTCGCGCTGCGCGAGCGTATAGGGGGCGAGCTCGCCCGAGTGGTGATCGAGCACCGTACCGTCGGTGAGGCCGACGGCGGTGAACATCTCGGGGTTGCGCATCAGGAACTCGAGCGCCTGGCGGTTGGCGAGCATGGTGATGCTGAAGGGCTTGCCCCACACCGTGCGGTAGCCGGCCCAGGCGAGTACCGCGAGCAGTGCGAGCGCGATCCACCCGGCGATCCGCCATCGTTGCTTCATCGGCTTCAATAGATCGCAAACGGCAAGGGCAGGTCAAGCCCACATGCGGTGCGACGGGCGGCCCGCGCGTTATAGTGCGCCGTCCGTAAGCTCCTTCGAGGCTCCCATGACCGAGGTCGCAGGCGTCGCCGAGATCCGCAGCCACTTCCCGGCGCTCGAACGCCGCCACAACGGCCTGGCCGTAGCCTACTTCGACGGTCCGGGCGGCACGCAGGTGCCGCGTGCGGTCGCGGCCGCGATGACCGACTATCTGCTCAACCACAACGCCAACACGCACTGGGACTTCCCCTCGAGCCGCGAGACCGACGCGGCTCTCGGACGCTCCCGCGCCGCGCTCGCGGACTGGCTGGGCGGCGCTCCTCAGGAAATCGTCTTCGGCGCCAATATGACCACGCTCACCTTCCATCTGGGACGCGCGCTGGGGCGCGGCTGGCGCGCCGGTGACGTCGTGGTGGTCACCGAGCTCGATCACCACGCCAACTCCGACCCGTGGCGGTCGCTCGCCCGCGAGCGCGGCCTCGAGGTGCGCACCATCCGCATGCGGCGCGAGGACGGCCGGCTCGATGCGGACGATGCGGCGGCGAAACTCACCCCGGGCGTCAAGCTGCTGGCGCTCGGCGCCGCCTCGAATGCGCTCGGCACGATCAACGACGTGGCGCGGCTCACCGCGCAGGCGCACGCGGTCGGGGCGCGGGTGTTCGTCGACGGGGTGCACTACGCCGCCCACCAGATACCGGACGTGCGCGCCTGGGACTGCGATTTCTTCGCCTGCTCGGCCTACAAGTTCTACGGCCCGCACGTCGGGGTGCTGTGGGGGCGGCGCGAGCTCATCGCCGCGCTCGATGCGCCGAAGCTCGCGCCCGCCTCGTCCGAGCCCCCGGAGCTGCTCGAGACCGGCACGCTGAACCACGAGGGTATCGTCGGGGCCGGTGCCGCGGTCGACTACCTGGCAGGACTCGCCGGCGGGAACGGGCCACGCCGCGCGCGCCTGGCACGCGTGGCGCAGGAGCTGCACGAGCGCGGCGCAGCGCTGCTACGGCAGTTGTGGGACGGGCTGAAGGCAATCGGCGGCATCCAGCTCTACGGGCCGCCGCCCGGCACGGCGCGCACCGCGACCGTGTCCTTCGCGGTGGCGGGACGGGAGAGCGCCGCGGTGGCTGCATTCCTCGCCGAGCGCGGCGTGTTCGTTTCGCACGGGGACTTCTACGCGACCACCGCGGTCAGGCTCCTCGGACATGAGCGCGACGGCCTGGTGCGCGCCGGTTGCGCCGCGTACACCACCGCGGAGGAAGTCTCGCGGCTGATCGAGGGCGTGCGGCAGATCGCACGCGGCTGAAAACGAACGAGCCCGGCCGCTTACGGCCGGGCTCGTGAGAGCGGGCGCTCCGCAGCCGGAGCGTAGCGCTTACCTGTGGCCCTTGTTGGCGGCCTCGGCGGCCATCTTCAGCTCGTTGTTGACCTGATCGAGCAGCTCCTTGGCCTTCGCGGCATGGCCGTCCATGTCCCACTCGTTCGCCTTCTGGGCGGCCATGACCTTCTCCCAGGCATCCCTCGAGAGGCGCTGGGCGGCGGCGAGGTTGGGGTGTCTCCTGCCGCTGATGTCCTCGACCGGCGGAGCGGCGAATGCAGCCGTCGTGACCAGTAACAGCGCGGCGGTGCTCAGCGTCAACTTGATCATTGCGACTCCCTGGATGGCGGTGGGTGGTGACCGAATGGTCCCGTGTGAGCCGGACCGCGCGCAGTGTCGTCCCGGCCCCCCGGGGAAAGCAAGCTGCGCCGCGGGGGAGCTGCCGCACGCGCGGGCAATCTGGGCGGACGGTCACACTGCCGGATGCGACCCTCCCGGCGGGTGCGCCCGGCGTGGTACCTTGAGCGCTGGCAGCCACCTATATAAGGAGTCAGGCAGCGAATGCCCAGCAGAGTTCCTGAGGGCCAGAACCGCGGCTGGATCATCGCCATCGGCGGCGCGGAGAACAAGGAGAATGATCGCCGCATTCTCGAGCGCTTCGTCACCGCCTCGGGCGGGACCGGCGCCGACATCGTGATCATCCCGACGGCGAGCCGCATGCACGAGACCGGGCCGCGCTACGAGCGCCTGTTCGGCGACCTCGGCGCGAGCCGCGTGAGCGTCATGGATTTCGACACCCGTCGCGATGCCTGCGAGCCCGGACGCCTCGAGCGGCTCGAGCAGGCGAGCGGCATCTTCTTCACCGGCGGCAACCAGCTGCGGCTCACGACGCTGCTCGGCGGCACGCCGGTGGCGAAGCTCATCCGTGCGGCGAACGCGCGCGGGGTGACGGTCGGAGGCACCAGCGCCGGCGCCAGCATCCTCTCCGAGCACATGATCGCCGCCGGGGACGAAGGCTCGGCCGTGGTCGCCGGGAGCGTGCGCCTCGCCCCGGGCTTGGGGTTGACCAACCGCTTCATCATCGACCAGCACTTCCGCCAGCGCGACCGCCTCGGACGACTGCTGACGGCGCTCGCTTACAACCCGTTCGCAGTGGGCATCGGGCTGGACGAGGACACCGCCGCATTCATCGGACCCGACGAGACCGTCGAGGTGGAGGGGAGCGGTGGCGTGACCATCGTCGATGCCGCCGACGTCAGCTACTCCTCCATCGACAGTGTCGAGGAAGGGCAGCCGGCCTGCGTGCTCGGGCTGAAGCTGCACGTGCTGGTGGCCGGCGCCACCTTCAATCTGCACACCCGTGCCGCCAGTGCCGGCACCCTGCGTAAGTCGAAGGAGTGACGCCGCCGTAGCTTCGACCCGCGCGCTTTGGTTGCCTTCAACAACTATTACACCGAGCAACGTCCATGCGCATCCTCGATCGTTCCGTGTACGTCGGCCCCTCGCTGTACGCGCGCTTTCCCGTCATCCGCCTCGAGCTCGAGCTCGGTGAGCTCGAGGCCTGGCCCACCGGGCGCTTAGGTGCCGGGTTCATCGAGGCGCTCGCGGCCGCGCTTCCCGGGCTTGCCGAGCACGGCTGCTCCTACCGCGAGCCCGGCGGCTTCTTCCGCCGCATGCGCGAGGGCGAGGGCACCTGGCTCGGCCACGTGCTCGAGCACGTGGCCATCGAGCTGCAGAACATCGCCGGCGAAGCGGTCACCTTCGGCAAGACCCGCAGCGCCGGCGCCACGGGCGTCTACACCGTCGTCTACGAGTACGCCCAGCGCGACGAGGGCATTGCGGCGGGCGAGCTCGGCCTGCGCCTGCTCGCCTCGCTTCTGCCGCCGCAGCTCACACCAAAGGACTCCGTGCCGGCCGGCTGGAGCTGGCCCGAGGCCCGCGATCAGTTCATCCGCTTCGCGCAGCGGCGCGCGCTCGGCCCCTCGACCATGTCGCTGGTGCGCGCCGCGGAGGCGCGCGGCATCCCGTGGCTGCGTCTGAACGACCAGTCGCTGGTGCAGCTCGGTCACGGCAAGTTCCAGCAGCGCATCCAGGCGACCGTCACCGGGCGCACGTCGCACATCTCCGTGGAGCTGGCGAGCGACAAGGAGGAGACCAACAAGATCCTTGCGGGACTCGGGCTCCCGGTACCCAGGCAGGAGCTGGTGCAGAGCGAGACCGCGGCGGTGCGCGCCGCGCGCCGCATCGGCTTCCCGGTGGTGACCAAGCCCTACAACGGCAACCACGGCCGCGGCATCTCCATCCGCCTGACGACCGACGAGGAGGTGGCGCACGGCTTCAACGTGGCGCGCGAGCACTCGCGCTCGGTGATCGTCGAGACCTTCCTCGAGGGCGACGACCACCGGCTGCTGGTGGTGAACGGCGAGCTGGTGGCGGCGACCCGCCGCACGCCCGGGCACGTGGTCGGCGACGGCGAGCGCACCGTCGTCGAGCTCATCGAGGTCGTGAACCTCGACCCGCGCCGCGGCGTCGGCCACGAGAAGGTGCTCACCCGGCTCGAGCTCGACGCGCAGGCGCACAAGATGCTGGAGAAGGTCGGGCTGACGAGCGCATCGGTCCCGGAGCGCGGCCAGGTGGTGTACCTGCGCTCCACCGCCAATCTCTCCACCGGTGGTACCGCCACCGACGTCACCGACGTGATCCACCCCGACAACCGCGAGATGGCCGAGCGTGCCGTGCGTGCCATCGGCCTCGACGTGGGCGGCGTCGACTTCCTCTCGAAGAACATCACCGAGAGCTACCGCAAGATCGGTGGCGGCATCTGCGAGGTCAACGCGGCGCCCGGCTTTCGCATGCACGTGGCGCCGAGCGAGGGCACGCCGCGCGAGGTCGCCGCCCCGGTGATCGACATGCTGTTCCCGGCGGGCGCGGCCGCGCGGGTACCGATCGCCGCGGTCACCGGCACCAACGGCAAGACCACCACCGCGCGCATGCTGGCGCACGTCGCCAAGATGGCCGGCTACACGCCGGGGCTCACCACCACCGACGGCGTGTACATCGACGGCCAGCGCACCGTGTCCGGCGACATGACCGGGCCGGTGTCGGCGCGCATGGTGCTGGCGGACCCGCAGATCGACCTGGCGGTGCTCGAGACGGCGCGCGGCGGGCTGCTGCGTGCCGGCATGGGCGTCAACGAGGTCAACGTCGGCGCGGTCCTCAACGTGCAGGCCGATCACTTAGGGCTCAAGGGAATCGATACGCTCGAGCAGCTCGCCGAGGTCAAGCGCATCGTGGTCGAGGTGGCGAGCGACTGCGCGGTGCTGAACGCCGACGATCCGCTGGTCATGAGGATGTCGGGTTACACCGAGGCGAAGCACATCTGCTACGTCACCATGAACCCGCAGCACACGCTGGTGCGCGAGCACATCCGCGCCGGCGCGCGTGCCTGCGCGCTGGAAGCCGGCGTCAACGGCCAGATGATCACGCTCTACGACCGCGGCGGGCACATACCGCTGCTCTGGACCCACCTGATTCCGGCGACGCTCGAGGGGCGCGCCATCCACAACGTGCAGAACGCGATGTTCGCGGCCGCCATGGCGTTTTCGCTCGGCATGAAGCTCGACGCGATCCGCCAGGGGCTGCGTACCTTCGACTCGACGTTCTTCCAGGCGCCGGGCCGCATGAACGTCTTCAACGAGCACCCCTTCAAGGTGCTGTTCGACTACGGCCACAACGCGCACGCCGTCGGTGTGATGGCCGATCTGGCGCAGCGCCTCGACGTGGCCGGAAGGCGCATCGTGGTGCTCGCCGGTCCCGGCGACCGGCGCGACGAGGACCTGATCGCGATCGCGCGCGCCGCGGCCGGGCGCTTCGATCACTATATCTGCCGCCGCGATGACGGGCTGCGCGACCGCGGGCCCGAGGAGGTGCCGCGCCTCCAGGCCGCGGCGCTGCGCGAGGCGGGGGTGCCGGAGGCGGCGATCTCGATCATTCCCGACGAGCAGCAGGCGATCGAGGCGGCGCTCAACATGGGTCAGCCGGGCGACCTGGTGCTGGTCTTCGCCGACGCGCTGGTGCGCTCGTGGAAGCAGATCACCAAGTTCAAACCCGCGGGAGTCGCGGCGCGCGCCGCCCAACCCGAGCCACGCTCGGCGTCACCCGCGCCGCGCCGCGGCGCCGAGGACGGCGCGTTCGCCGGCGCCTTCGGCACCGACGGCGGCCGCGGGAGCGACGCCGGGCCCCCGGCACCGAGCCTCGAGGGACTGATCCGTGACGAGCGCGGCGTGCGCTTCGCTCCGGAGGCCGACGACTGAACACGCCGGCAGCGCTGCCCTTCGCCGCCTCGCGGCGTCTCATCGGCGCGAACCTCTTCTTCGCGTCCGCCGGCGCGCAGCTCGAGACCGCGGGTTTCGCGCCCGAGGAGGCGCTGCTCGGGGAGTGGCGCTCGCGCGTCGCACGGGCGCGCGCGCATCTGCGCTGGAGGGAGCCGGGACTGGCCGCGCGGCGCCACGCCGGCGGCGCCTCGCTCGCGCTCGCCGCACCCCTCGATCAGCTCTACACCGCCACCGAGGTCAACGAATGGGCGCTGTGCGCGGCGCTGGTAGCGCTCGATGCGGCACGCTGGAGCCACCTCGAAGCCGCGCTCGCGGCGGCGGCACTCGAGGACGCGTCCGACCCGGCGACGGTGATCGCGCCGGTGCTGGAGGAGCGCGCGGCGCTCGAGCGCCTGGCGCAGCTGGCCGCCGCTGAGGCGCGCCCCGACCTCATGCAGCTCATCGCCGGCGCCGCTGCGCACTCGCTCCCCTACGTGCTCGATGACACCCTGCTGACGCTCGGCGCCGGCGCCGGCGGACGCGACTTCGAGCTCAGCGCACTCCCGGCGGCGCAGACCCTCGACTGGCGTGCGCTCGGCGACGTGCCGACCGCGGTCGTCACGGGCTCGAACGGCAAGACGACCTCGGTGCGAGTGCTGGCGGCGTGCGCCGAGCGGCACGGCTGGCCGGCCGCCTACTGCTGCACCGATGGCATATTCCTCGGCGGCACGGCGCTCGAGAGCGGCGACTACTCAGGTCCCCTGGGGGCGCGGCGCGTGCTGCGCGAGCGGCGCGCGCACTGCGCGCTCATCGAGACGGCGCGCGGCGGGATCTTGAGACGCGGCATCGCCGCCTCGCACGCGCACGTGGCGCTGGTCACCAACGTGAGCCCGGATCACTTCGGCGAATACGGCATCGACGATCTCGATGCGCTCGCCGACGTGAAGCTGGCGGTGGCCGGCGTACTCGGGCCCACGGGGCTGCTGGTGCTGAACGCCGCTGACGGTCGCCTGGTCGAGCGTGCGCCGCGGCTCGCCGCGCGCTTCGGCTGCACACTCGGCTGGTTCGCGCTCGATGCGGATGCAGCGCTCCTCGGCGCGCACCGCGGCCGGGGAGGCGCGACCTGCGGCGTACGGGGCGGACGGCTGCTGCTGCATTTCGCTGGCGTCGAGCACGATCTGGGCGCGGTAGCCGACATGCCGCTCACGGTCGGCGGCAGCGCCGCTTACAACGTCGCCAACCTGGCGGGTGCGGCGCTGGCGGCCGCCGGGCTCGGCGTGGCGCCCGCCGCCATCGCCGCGGTGTACGCCCGTTTCGGCGCGCTCGCGACGGATAACTTCGGGCGCCTGATGCGCTTCGAGCGCGACGGCGTGCAGATCCTCGTCGACTACGCGCACAACGTCGAGGGACTGCGGGGGCTGCTCAGCGTGGCCGAGCAGCTGCGCGCGGACGGCGGGCGCCTCGGAACGCTGCTCGGCCACGCCGGCAACCGCCAGGACGCCGAGATCGAGGCGTTGGCGCGCGTGGCGGCCGAGTTTCATCCGGCACTGGTGGTGGTGAAGGAGAACGAGGGGCACCTGCGCGGCCGCACGCCCGGGGAGATCCCGCGCATCCTGCACGCGGCGCTGCGCGCCGCCGGGTTGCCGGAGGCGGCGCTGCCGATCCGCCCGAGCGAGCTCGAGGCGGTGCAATGCGCGCTCGCGTGGGCGCGCCGCGGCGACGTACTGGCCTTGCCGGTGCACTCGGCAGCGGCGCGCGCCGCGGTGCTCGAGCTCCTCGGCGGCGGTCCGACCGCCTAGCCCGTGGCGCTGCGCGGGTCGTCGCGCTGCGCCGCCTCGAACATATTGCGGCAGTTCATCAGGTTGAGCTGCGAGTCTTTGGCTTCCAGGCCCTCGCGCAGCGCCGAGGTCACCGCCTGGGTGATGGCCAGATTGCCGGCGCTCTGCAGTACCAGGACGCGCTCACCGGGCTGCTGGAACACGCTGGTCTTGCGGAAGGTGCTGATCTGGTCGACGCCGGCGGCGGTACGCGAGTCGGACAGGAACACCATGCCGGTGTCGAGCAGCATCGCGACGCAGTAGGTCATCGGGACGCGCGTCCTGCCGCTACTGCTCGCCAGGGCTCTGCGCCGTGACGGTCACTTCCATCACCTCGCGGCCGCCACCGCGGCGCACGCCGCGTACCGGCGCGGCGTCGAGATAGTCGCGCCCGACCGCGAGCCGGCAGTGCTTCGGTCCCATCGGCTCCAGATGTGTGACGTCGATGCTGAGCCAGCCCTGGCGGTCCTCGAGCCAGGCGTCCGCCCAGGCATGGCTCGCCGAGTCGCTGCCGTCGACGCTGCACAGGTAGCCGCTGACGTAGCGCGCGGGGATCCCGGCCGAGCGGCAGCAGGCGACGAATACATGCGCCTGATCTTGGCAGACACCCTGGCCGCGTGCAAAGGCCTGAGCCGCGGAGTCCTCGACACGGGTGGCGCCGGGCATGTAGCGCACCGCGCTGCGCACCGCCCCCGCGAGCTGATACAGGCGTTCACGCGCGCCGCCGGGGCCTGCGAGATGCTCGTGGGCCAGCGCAGCCATGGCGGGATTGGCGGCGGTGAGCGGCGTAGCGGCGAGATAGGCGAGCGGCGAGAGCGTGCCGTCGAATCTCAGGAACTCTTCGTCGCCGGTCATCTCCACGATGCCGCGCACGTCGATCTCGATCGCACGGTGCGGCGCCTCGAGCGTCAGCAGGTGGGTGATGTTGCCGTGGGCGTCGAGCTGCTCGGTGCGCCTGCCGGGAGCGCTGATGCTCCAGGAGAGCGTGCGCTGCGCGCCCTCGCGCCGCGGCGTCAGGCGCAGCGTCTGCGCCGTGTACTTGACGGGCTCCTCGTAGCGGTAGGCGGTGCGATGGAGGATGCTCAGCTGCATGGGAGTCACCGGCTAGCCGGACGGGACCAGGAAGTCGTTGGCGATGCGCTCGCCCAGGTCGCGCAGGCGTACCTGGAAGCGGTCGAGAAAGGCCGTGACGCCCTCGCCGCACAGCTCGTCGAAGCGCCCGAAGTGCAGCTGCGCGTGCAGCTCGCCCGGCGCGGCGCTGCGTCTCGCGCGAATGCTGGTTGGCGACCGCGGCCAGGTTCGACTGCAGCTCGTCGAGGCAGCGGTGCACGCCCTGCGGCAGGTCATCGCGCATCAGCAGCATCTCGGTGACCCGGTGCGGGGTGACGCTGTCGCGGTACAGCCGCCGAAACATCTCGAAGGCCGACATCGCGCGCAGCAGCACCGCCCACTCCGAGGCCTCCTCGATCAGCCGCTCGCCGCGGCCGCCCGGGTCGCGCCAGCGCGCTTCCAGCATGCGGGTGGTGTTGTCGGCGCGCTCGAGGAAGGTGCCGATGTGGGTGAAGTGCAGCGCCTCGTCGCGCAGCAGTGTTCCGGAGGTGATGCCGCGCGTCAGATGCGTGCGGTACTTGACCCACTCGAGGAACTCGCCGCGGGCGCGCCTCGGGCATGGTGGCGCCGAAGCCGAGCGACTCGAGGTACGTGGCGTTGAGCGTCTCCCACATGTCGGACGTGATCGTGCCGCGAACCGCACGGGCGTTCTCGCGCGCCGCGCGCAGGCACTGCAGGATGCTGCCGGGGTTGCTCGCGGTCGAAGGCCACGAAGTCGAACGCGCGGCGCGCCGTGACGGCGCCGTGCCGCTCGCGGTAGGCGTGGTCGAGCCCCGAGCGAGACCAGCGTCGCCTGCCAGCCCTGCAGCACCGCATCCGGCGGGCGCGGCAGCAGCGCGCAGACGCTGGTGCGCGTCGATCATGCGCGCGAGATTCACGGCCCGCTCGAGGTAGCGCGACATCCAGTAAAGGTGGTCGGCGGTGCGGCTAAGCATGCTGGAGCGCCGCCTCCGCGCGCGGCCGGGCAGGGTGCACCGCGCCGAGCACCCAGGTGTCCTTGGTGCCGCCGCCCTGGGAGGAGTTGACGACCAGCGAGCCTTCGCGCAGCGCCACGCGCGTCAGTCCCCCCGGGACGACCGTGATCTCGCGGCCCGACAGCACGAATGGGCGCAGGTCGATGTGGCGCGGCGCGAGCCCTGCCGCCACCAGCGTCGGCGATGTCGACAGCGCCAGCGTCGGTTGCGCGATGTAGCGTTCGGGGTGCGCCTGGATGCGGGCGCGGAAGTCCTCGAGCTGCGCGCGGCGTCGCCGCCGGTCCGATCAGCATGCCGTAGCCGCCGGCGCCGTGTACTTCCTTCACCACCAGCTCCTCGAGGTGCGCGAGCGCGTAGGCGCAGTCCTGCGGGCGGCGCAGCACCCAGGTCGGCACGTTGGCGAGCAGGGGCTCCTCGTCGAGATAGAAGCGCACCATGTCCGGCACGTAGGGATAGATCGACTTGTCGTCGGCGATGCCGGTGCCGATCGCGTTGGCGATGGTGACGTGACCGGCGCGGTAGGCGGTCAGCAGGCCCGGCACGCCGAGCGTCGAGTCGGCGCGGAACGCCAACGGATCGAGGAAGTCGTCGTCGAGTCGCCGGTAGATGACGTCGACGCGCTGCGGCCCCTGCGTGGTGCGCATGTACAGCACCGCGTCGCGCACGAACAGATCCTGGCCCTCGACCAGCTCGATGCCCATCTGCTGCGCGAGGAAGGCGTGCTCGAAATAGGCGCTGTTGTAGGCACCGGGCGTCAGCAGCACGACCGTCGGGTCGGTGACGCCGTCGGGGGCGACGCTCTTCAGGTTCTCGAGCAGCACGTCCGGGTAGTGCTCGACCGGCTCGATCGCGTCGCGCGCGAACAGCTCCGGGAACAGCCGCATCATCATCTTGCGGTTCTCGAGCATGTACGACACGCCGGAGGGCACGCGCAGGTTGTCCTCGAGCACGCAGAAACGCCCCGCGCCATCGCGCACTACGTCGATGCCGGCGATGTGGGCGTAGATGCCGCCCGGCAGATCGATCCCCTGCATCTCGGGGCGGTACTGCGGGTTGCACAGGATCTGCTCGGGCGGAATGCGGCCGGCGCGCAGGATGCGCTGCTCGTGGTAGATGTCGGCGATGAAGGCGTTGAGCGCGCGCACGCGCTGCTTGAGTCCCTGCTCGAGGAGTGTCCACTCGGTGGCCGGGAGGATCCGTGGCACGATGTCGAAGGGAATCAGCCGCTCGGTGCCCTCGGTCTCGCCGTATACGGCGAAGGTGATGCCGACGCGGTGGAACAGCGCATCGGCTTCGGCGCGCTTGCGCGCGAGGTGCTCGGCCGGCTGCTCACGCAGCCACTCGTAATACCGGCGGCAGTGCGCACGGGGGGCACCGCAGGGCTCGAGCATCTCGTCGTAGGCGTGATCGGCCGTGGCCATGAAAACGATATTAGACCGGCCCGCACAGCGCGGGTGGCGGGCGCCGCGGGTTTTTTCCGAGGGCGCGGCCGTCGCGAGCCGCATGCACCGATACGGTGCGCGCGGCGCCTAGGAAACCGTAGCCTGCAGCGCCGTCCAGCCGTTCCAGATGATCTCGATGCCGATGCACATGAGGATGAAGGCCGACAGGCGCACCAGCACCTCGAGTCCGGTGGCGCCGAGCAGCCGCCCGATCGTCTCGGCGAAGCGGTAAGCGAGGTAGATGCTGAGCCCGATGGCGATCAGGCCGAGCAGCGCGCCGGTGGCGTGCTCGGCGAGCTGCGGGATGGGCGGCAGGCCCGCGGCCTTGCGGCTGCCGATGGTGATGGCGACCGACATCGAGCCCGGTCCCACCGTCAGCGGCATGGTGAGCGGGTAGAAGCTGCCGACCTTGCGCGCCGGCGCTCCCGGAGGGCCGCTGTCGATGGCGTGCTCGGACAGCTGCTCCGCCGTCAGCAGCTTCCAGCCCAGTGCGGTCACGACCAGGCCGCCGGCGATGCGCACCACCGGCAGCTGGATGCCGAACACCTCGAGCAGCCACGGCCCGAGCACCATGGCGCCGAGCAGCAGCAGGAAGCCGTTGATCGCCGCCTTGCGCGCCAGCACGCGGCGCTCGGCCGTCGACAGGCCCGCGGTGAGCCCGAGGAAAAAGGGCGCCGACTCGAGCGGATTGACGATCGGGAAGAGACCCGCGAAGGTGAGCAGGAACGCGCTCGCAACCGCACTCATGAATGCGCCGCCGCGAGCAGCCGCTCGATGAGCGCCTCCAGCGGACGCGCCGTGCCGTCGTCGACGTGCAGCTCGCCGTAGGCGCGCCCGTGCACCAGCCCGTCACGGCCGACGAGGTAGAACGCCGGCCAGTACTGGTTGCCGAGCGCGTTCCAGTAGGAGTAGTCAGCGTCGATCATGACGGGGTAGTCGATGCTCAAGCGCGCCACGGCCGCGCGCACGTTGTCGCCGGAGCGCTCGGCGCGCAGCTCCGGGGTGTGTACCGCGACCACCACCAGACCCGCCGCGGCCTTGTCGTGCGCGATCTTTTCCACCCACGCCCTGGAGTTCAGGCAATTGACGCACTCGAACGCCCAGAACTCGACCAGCACCACCTTGCCGCGCAGCTGCGCGAGTGTCAGCGGCGCGCTGTTGAGCCAATCGGCGCTCGCACGGTGCGTGAACTCGGGAGCGGGATAGGGCAGTGGCTCCGCCGCACCGCTGCAGCCGAGCTGCGCGCCGGCACCGAGCAGCAGCGCGAGCAGCGCCCGGGCGCTGCGCCTCACGGCGCGCATGATCCGCGACCTTTCATATACCATCCGGCCCAATGACCGCCGGCAGTATGAACGGCAAAACCTGCCTCGTCACCGGGGCGACGCACGGCGTCGGCCTCGCCACCGCGCGCGCGCTCGCCGCCGCCGGCGCCACGGTGCTGGTGCATGGGCGCGACGCCGAACTCGGTGCGGCGGTCGCGGCCGACATCGGCCGCGACAGCGGCAACCGCGCGGTGCGTTTCGTGCGCGCCGACTTCCTGCATCTCGAGGAAGTGCGCGAGCTCGCCGTCGAGCTCGCGCGGCTGCCGCGCCTCGATGTCCTCATCAACAACGCCGCGCTGATCGACACCGCCGGGCGCTGCACCGCCGAAGGGTATGACGCCACCTTCGGTGTCAACCACCTCGCGCCCTTCCTGCTCACGAACCTGTTGCTGCCCAGGCTCGCCGCGTCTTCCCCGGCGCGCGTGATCGTCGTCGCCTCGCAAGCGCACCGGCGGGCCGGCTGGCTCGACTTCGACGATCTCATGAATACGCGCGTCGGCTACCTGCGTGCCTATGGGCGTTCGAAGCTCGCCAACCTGCTGTTCGTGCGTGCGCTCGCCCGCCGCCTGCGCGGCAGCGGCATTACCGTCAACGCCGTGCATCCCGGCGTCGTCAGGAGCCAGCTGTTCCGCGGCCTTGCTGCGCCACTGCGCTTCGCGCTGGCGACGGTGCTGCGTCCATTCACCCGTTCGCTGGAGCAGGGCGCGCGCACCAGCGTGTACCTCGCCACCGCGCCCGAGCTCGAGCGCGAGTCCGGCGGCTACTACCGCGACTGCCGCCGGATCGAGCCCGCCGCCGCGGCGCGCTGCGACGAGGCGGCGGGGCGGTTGTGGAACGAGAGCGTGCGGCTCACGGGATTTCAGGCCCCATGAGCCGCGCGTTCACCCGCGAGTCCGACGACGATCCGGGCGTGGTGCCCGAGCGTGCGCTGAGTCCGCATCCGAACTTCGTCACGCCGACCGGGCTCGCGGCCCTCGAGGCGCAGGTGCGCTCGCTGGAGGGCGAGCGCAGCGCGGCGCGCGGCGCCGGGGATGCCGCGCAGCGCGCGCGCATTGAGCGCGATCTGCGCTACTTCACGCAGCGGCTCGCGAGCGCGCGTGTGGTGGTCCCGTCAGAGGCTCCCGAGCGCGTTCGCTTCGGCGTGCGGGTGAGCTTGCGCACCGCGACGGGCGCAAGCCAGGCTTTCCGCCTCGTGGGCGAGGACGAAGCGGATGCGGCGCGCGGGCTCGTCAGCTGGGTTGCGCCGCTCGCGCAGGCGCTGCTCGGTCACGAGCCGGGCGACGTGGTGCGCTTCCAGGAGGGCGAGCTCGAGATCCTCGAGCTCGGGCCCTAGCGCCGTGCGGCGCGACTTCTAGAAATGGCGTGACAGATAGATGACGCCACCGTCGATCTTGTAGAAGCTGTCCGGCCGCGGGCCCTGGGGGTCGGTCGGCAGCACGTGATCGCGCGCGATGTTCTGTGCGTGACGCACATCGAGACTCAAGTCCCACCCGGGCAGCGCGCCGAGGAAATTGCGCCACTGCACCCCGGCGCCGTAGTAGATCGAGTAGGCCGGGGTCGCCAGGTCGTAGCGGTCGACCCCACCGAACAGACTCGCCGCGAACGCCTCGCTGAAACGGTAGCGATAATCGATCGGGCGCACTCCGAGGAGCGAGTGCCCGTCGACCGCGTCGATCTCGAGCCGGACGCCCAGGTCGTTGTTCGCCGACACCGCGCGCCGCGCGCCGAGACCGAAGTGCGCGCCCACGCCGACCGGGCTGGTAGTGATCGGGGTAGCACCGTCGAGGTCGAGGCGCACCTGGCTGGCGTTTACGCCCGCATCGACGAACAGCTCCGCGCCGTGCGTCACCGACACCGCATCGCCCGAATCCGTGTCCTGCGCGCCGTCGTCGTCGCGCGAGCGTGTGTCGCCGCCGTAGCGGACGAACAGATCGAGGCGCGTGAAGGAGCTGCCGTCCACGTCCCGTCCGGCGGTCGCTTCGCCCCCGAGCGTCACGCCGTTCCAGGGGTGCGAGTAGCTGAGCGTCAGGTCGTAGTAATGGGAATAGGGAAAGGGCAGGGGCTGACCAGGGGTGTACTGGCGGCTGTCCCCGCCGTAGTAGCTCTCATTGGCGAGCGTACGCGCGCGCAGCTGCAGGTAGCCGCCGAAGGGCGGCTCCCAGCCCAAGCGCAGCATCTGGCTGCGCGCGCCGACGCCATCGTTGAAATTGCGCTGGTCCGCACCCCAGGTCCCGAGCACCAGCCCGTAGTTCGTCATGCCGTCGAGGAAGATGCTGTGCACGTACCAGATGTTCTGCCACTCGGCGACCTCATAGGTTGCGTCGAAGTGCCGGGCGATACGCGGAAAATCGATACCGGCGGAGAGCGCCGCGTTGCCGAGCAGGTAGCTGCCGCCGTCGGAGTTGTCCTCGCCGGCGTACTGGAAATACACCGCGAACGGAGTCTTGCCGGGAAAGATGAAGCGGCTGATGTAGGAAGCCTGCTGGTTGCCCTGGGTCTGCGACAGTCCGCTCGGCTTGAAGAAATGCGTGAGCAGCGCGTGCGCCGAGTCCGGCAGGCCGCTGCCGCCGCCGTACTCGAGGTTGCGGTTGATGCCGAGCGACCAGCCGGCGAAGGGCTCGATCGAGAACTGCGTGCTGAAGAAGCGCGGATCGCCGCGGCTCGCGACGCCCTGGTAGAGGATGTTGTTGCCGGCGAGGCTTGCCCCGGCGTCGGCGCCGGTCTGCGACAAGCGCCCGAGGATGAGCTCGTACTGAATGCCGAGCCGCGTGAGCGGCTCCCAGTTCGAGAGCGTCACCGAGGGCATGGTCGGACTCTCGGTGCTGAAGAGCATGCTGCCGGTGTCGGTCATCGGTGAGAGCCAGTGATCGCGGTAGCCGGCGTCGAGCTGCGCCCAGCTGGTGCCGACGCTCACCATGGAGCCGGTCGCCTGGGTGCGGCCCGAATAGGCGATGCCGCCGGCGCTCACCAGCAGGTAGTCGCTCGGCTGCACGTAGCCCTGCGCCGAGAGCTCCCAGTCGTCGTTGCTCGTCATGCCGTGCTGGTTTGGCAGCACCACGTGCGCGCCGTTGCCGACCGCGGCCGTGGCGCTCGCGTGGGTCAGCCCGTGATCTCCCGCGTAGCGCTCGAGATAGCGGCGCACGCGCGCGCACAGCGCCGCGTCCTTCCTGCAGGCGTCCGGGAGCGCCGCCTTGACCAGCTCTACCGGGAAGGGGCGCTTGAGGATCGGCTCATCGGCGAGGATCAGTACACGCTCGACCTGGCGCTCCATCTCGGGCTCGAGATTGAGCGGCAGGTAGGCGCTGAGCGCGTCCGCGTGCGCTGCGCCGCACAGTGCGCCAGCGAGGCACGCGACCGCGGCCGGGCGCAGATGTCTTCGGAACCGTGACGGCACGATGCGGCGTACACTCCTCGGCGTGTGCGGGCCGCGGGCGCCCGCACGGGAGTACACACAGCGCGTACGCGCCCGTCAAGCGCCGTGGGCGCGCTGCCGTGCAAGCTGCCGGGCGAGCACCGCGACGACGATGCGCTCGAGGCGCGCAGCGCCGAGCTCGAATACCCCCTGCGCGGCCTGCAACCCCGCAGCGCCGCTCAGCCGCCGCTTGGCGCGATACAGCCGCGTGCGCACCGTGGTGATGTTGAGGCCGAGCACCGCCGCGGTCTCCGTGCCGCTCACACCCTCGAGGACGCGCAGCACGAACACCGTGCGGAAAACCTCGGGCAACGCATCGACGCCCGCCTCGCGCGGCTGGCGGTCGACGGGTAGCGGCCGCGCCGCATCCGCCGATGCGACGCTGCGTGCGCGCAACTGCTCGAGCGCGAGACGCGTCAGCCACACCGCGAACTTGCCCGGCGGCTCATGGCGGCGCAGCTCCTCGAAGGCCGACGCATAGGCCTGCCGCACGGCGTCCTCGGCCGCGCTCTCCTCGCCGAGCGAGCCGCGGGCGAGCCGGTAGAGGCGCTGTGCGTAGCGGCGCGTGAGCGCTTCGAGCGCCACTGCATCCGCGCCGCGCGCGCGCTCGATGAGCAGCAGGTCGGGGAGGCCGTGGGTACCGCCGGCGGCGGCCGTCCTGGCGCGTTCGTCGGTCACCGGATCGAGCATGGACGCGAACCTCGTGTGTGTATCCTAGGAGCCATGAAACTCGCGGCGGCGTGGGTGTTTCTCGTTCTGTGCCTGCGAGCGGCGGCGGCCGAGCCGCTCGTCCACCCGCAGTTGTGGCCGGCGCCCGCGGCCGCGCGCGCCGCGGATCCGCGGCTCGAGGCGCGCATCGACGCGCTGCTCGCGCGCCTGACTCCCGCGCAGAAGGTGGGCCAACTCATCCAGGGGGACATCGACAGCCTCACTCCCGACGACCTGCGGCACACTCCCCTCGGCTCGGTGCTGAACGGCGCCAACGCCGCTCCGCGTCACGACCGACTGGCCTCACCCCGTGAGTGGCTCGAGCTCGCCACGCGGTTCTATGAGGCGTCCACCGCGGCGCCGCAGAGCCTGCCGGTGCTGTGGGCGACGGACGCGGTCCACGGCCTGAACGACGTTCAGGGCGCCACGATCTTCCCGCACAACATCGGGCTCGGTGCGGCGCGCGATCCGGCGCTCCTGCGCCGCATCGGCGCGATCACGGCACTCGAGATGCGCGCGACCGGGCTCGACTGGACCTTCGCTCCGACGCTGGCGGTGGTGCGCGATGTCCGCTGGGGACGCAGCTACGAGAGCTACGGCGAGGATCCACGGCTGGTGGCCGCGAGCGGTGCCGCCCTGATCGAGGGGCTGCAGGGGCGCCCCGGCACGCCCGCCTTCCTCGACGCCGCGCACGTGCTCGCGACCGCCAAGCATTTCCTGGGCGACGGCGGTACCGGCGGCCGCGACGAGGGCGACAGCACCGCGAGCGAGACCGAGCTGCGCGAAGTGGATGCCGCCCCCTACGTGAGCGCCATCGCCGCCGGCGTGCAGACCGTCATGGCCTCGTTCTCGAGCTGGCAGGGCGTGAAGATGCACGGCAACCGCGCGCTCCTCACCGGGGTGCTCAAGCAGCGCATGGGGTTCGACGGTCTCGTGATCAGCGACTGGGACGGCTACGCGCAGCTGCCGGGTTGCAGCAGCGTGAGCTGCCCGGCCGCGGTGAACGCCGGGATCGATGTGCTGATGGCGCCGGGCGGCTGGCACGATCTGTACACCAACCTGCTCTCGCAGCTGAGCTCCGGGGCGATCTCCGCAGCGAGACTCGATGCGGCGGTGCGGCGCGTACTGCGGGTGAAGCTGCGCGCCCACCTGCTGGAGGAGGGCAGTCCCGCCGCCCGGCCATTCGCCGGGCACTTCGAGCTTCTCGGGGCGCCGGCGCACCGCGCCGTGGCGCGCCAGGCGGTGCGCGAGTCGCTGGTGCTGCTCAAGAACGAGGCGGGGCTGCTGCCGCTCAGCCCCCACGCGCGCGTGCTGGTCGCCGGGGAGGCCGCCGACGACGTGGCGCTGCAATGCGGCGGCTTCACCCTCGACTGGCAGGGCACGCGGCCGGCGAGCGACATCCGCCCCGCGCAGTCGATCTACGCCGGCATCCGCGCCGCGGTGACCGCCGCCGGCGGCCGCGCCGAGCTCTCCCGCGACGGCCGCTTCGCCGCGCCGCCCGACGTCGCCGTCGTCGTGTTTGGAGAGCGGCCCTACGCGGAAGGCGCCGGGGACGTCTCCTCGCTGAGCCTGCCCGACGAGGCGCGCAGCCTCGGGCTGGTGAAGCGCCTGCGCGCCGGCGGCATTCCGGTGGTGGCGGTGCTCATCTCGGGGCGGCCGCTCTCGGTCGAGGCGGAGCTCGCCGCCGCCGACGCCTTCGTGGCGGCGTGGCTACCGGGAGCGGAGGGCGGCGGCGTCGCCGACGTCCTCTTCAGGGCACGCGATGGATCGGTGGCACATGATTTTCGCGGGCGGCTGCCCGTCACCTGGCCGCGCGCGCCGGCCGCCGCGGCTGGCACCCCGCCGGGGCCGCTGTTCCCCTTCGGTTACGGACTGAAGTACGCCGCGCCGCGCTGAGCGCGCGTCACGACTCAGCGCCGCCGCCGGCGCCGACCGCCACCCAGGCGAGATCGGAGTTGCTCACGGACCCCAGGTTGAAGGCGCGTGCGGCGGCCGCCATGCGCGTGAGGCCCGCGCGCAGCGGCATCGGCGGGGCGCTCGCGCCCTTCTTCACCTTGTGGAAGCGCACCGGGTTGATGCGCGCGACCACGTAGTTGCGCAGGTACGGTGACTTGAAGCCACGGGCCTGCAGGGCGGCGATCAGAACCTTGACGCGCGTGTCGATCTCGAGCAGGCGCGCCGCGAATCCCTCGCGCTCGCGCAGGCTCGCGGCGAGTCCGCGGTCGCTGAAGCGATCCACCTTCTTCAGGAACGCGCTGTAGGCGCCGCCGGCGAAGCGCGGCGCGCGCTCGTAGATGAGCCCCAGGGTGAGGAGCTCGGGCGCCTCGAACTCGGCGGCGAACTCGAGCTCCGGATCGCGCCCGCGGCTCTTGGCGAGGTTGCGCGCCATGCGCACCACCTCCAGGCTCCGGTCCTTGAGGTTGTGGGCCTTCTCGGTGTTGAGTGCGAGGATGCGGTAGGCGAGCGTTTCATCGGGCGAGATCAGCGCGGTGAGCTGCTTCATGCCGAGCACCTTCGCCGCCGCCAGGCGATGCCGTCCGTTCGGCGTCCACAGCCGTCCGTCCTCGCCGCGCACCACGATGATCGGATCGAGGAAGGCCGCCGTCTCGTCGATCTTCTGCGCGAGGCGCTTGGCGTGGGTCGGTGAGAGGTCGCGCTGGAAGGGCGTCGGCTGCACCGCGGCGAGCGGCAGGCTCGCGAGGAGGAGCGCGCGCCCGCCGAGCGGCTCGTGGTAGGCGCCGATCGGCGCCCCGCCCGCCGCGCGCACCAGCGCCGCGAGCGGCGCGAGCGAGGGCTCATCGAGCGAGGCGGCCACCTGACCCGCATCGAGCCCGCGCGCGCTGGCACCGGGCGCCAGGCGCCCGCGGCGGCGTTTGGGTGCGGCGCGTGGCTTCGCGGCCGCGGATTTGGCTTTGGCCATGCCAGCCTCGTCGCTCGGAATCGGTGTGCGAGAATGACGGATTCCTCGGGATGTTGCCATGAATTTGCCGCTCCACACGCTGGGCGCCGCCGCGCCTCTGCCGGCGCAGCGCATCGACGCCGCCGGCCTCGCGCACGTCGACAGCCGCGCGGTGCTCGCGCTCGCCCTGCCGCTGATGGCCAACAGCGCCGTGCAGATCGTCCTCAATCTCACCGATATGTGGTTCATCGGGCGCATCTCCACCAAGGCGCTCGCGGCGGTGGGCGCGGTGCAGTGGCTGGTGGTGGTCGCGGTCCTGGTGCTCGGCGGCGCCGGCACCGCGGTGCAGACCATCGTCGCGCAATCCTACGGCGCGCGCCGCTACCGCCGCGCCGCGCAGGCCACCTGGACGGCGTTGTGGGCGACGTTGTGTGCGCTGCCGCTGTTCGTACTGGTCGGCGCGGCGCGCCACCTGCTGTTCGCACCCTTCGGCCTCGACGCCGAAGTCGAGCGGCTCGCGGGCGCCTTCTGGTTGCCGCGCGTGGGGGGCGCGGCGACGGGAGCGGCGGTGTGGGCCATGCTCGGGTTCTTCAACGGCACCGGGCACCCGCGGCTCACGCTCCTCATCACCGCGGTGACCACCGTCGCCAACGCGCTGCTCAATCAGTGGTTCATCTTTCGGCTCGGCTGGGGCATCGCCGGCTCGGCCTGGGCGAGCAACGTGGCGCAGGTGCTGGGGCTGGCGCTCGCGCTCGCGATCTTCCTGCGCCCCGATTACCGCCGCCGCTACGGTTCGCACCTCACCTGGCGGCCGCACGGCCGTCGCCTCCTCGAGCAGCTCAAGCTCGGGGTGCCGATGGGGCTGTCGCCCGCGGCCGACCTGCTCGGCTACGCGATCTTCCAGATGATGCAGACACGGTTCGGAACGGTGGGCGGGGCAGCGACGCAGATCGTCACCATCCTCACCTCCATCGCCTACATGCCGGGTTTCGGCATCGGCAGCGCCGGTACGACGCTCGTCGGCCAGTCGATCGGCGCGGGCGCGCGCGACTGGGCGTTCACGGTCGGCAATCGCGTGATCCTGCTGGCGGCGCTCTACATGGGCGCGATCGGGGTGCTGATCGCGCTCGGCGGCCCCTGGCTCCTGCCGGCCTTCGCGGGCGCGCACGACGCCGATTCCGCCGCGGCCGTGGCGCTCGGCATGCACCTGCTCTGGCTCGCCGCCGGCTACCAGTTCTTCGACGGCCTGAATCTCGGCAGCAGCCTGTGCCTGCGCGGCGCGGGCGACGTACGCGTTCCGGCGGCACTGGTGCTGCCGGTGTCGATGCTGATCCTCCTGCCGCTCGCGCATTCGCTCACGTTCCCTCCCGGGGAGGGCTGGGTGCATTTTCTGCCGCAGTTCGGCTGGGGCACGGTGGGCGGCTGGGTGGCGGTACTGATCTATGTCATGGTGCTCGGGTCGACGCTCTACCTGCGCTGGCGCTCGCGCGCCTGGCAGGCGATCCGGATCTGAAGGTGGGACCGATGTTTTTCCTCGTGAAGAGGCTCGTCAAAACGCTGCTGCTGCCGCCCGCCGGACCGCTGCTGCTGGCGGCGCTCGGCGTGTGGCTGGCGCTGCGACGGGGCGCGAGCCCCGCCGCGCGCAGGACCGGCTGCGCCTGCATCGTCGGCGGCATCGTCTCGCTCTGGGTGCTGGCGACTCCCGTGGTGGCGGAGGCGCTCACGCGTGCCGTCGAGCGCTACCCGGCGCTCGACCCGGCGCAGCCGCTGCGCGCGCAGGCGATCGTCATCCTGGCGGGCGGCAAAGCGCGTACGGCGCCCGAGTACGGTGGGTTCGCGGCGGGCGGCGCGCTGCTCGAGCGGGTGAGCTACGGCGGCTACCTCGCACGCCGCACGGGCCTTCCGGTGCTCATCTCCGGCCCCGCGCGCGAGGCGCTCGCCATGCGCGCCGTGCTCGGGCGCGACTTCGGCATCGAGCCGCGGTGGGTGGTCAGCACCTCGCGCGACACGTTCACCGACGCGCAGCTGTCCTCGCAGCTGCTGCGCCCCGACGGTATCGCGCGCATCGCGCTGGTGACGAGCGGCACCCACGAGTGGCGCGCCGCCCAGGAGTTCGAGAGCTGCGGACTCACGGTAGTGCCGGCGCCGGTCCATGTGTGGGCGCCGCAGGCGCGCGAGCCGAGCGACTACCTGCCGGATGCGGCTGCGCTCATGGAATCCTCTGAGGCTGTGAACGAGGTGCTCGGCGAGGTCGTGCGGCGGATGTTGGCCGCGACCCACCTGCGCCGGCACAGCCTCGCGACGTCACCGGCGCGATGAGCGGCGACGTAGCCGTTGCGGTGTTCCGATCGCGGACGCGGCGGGCGTGTGAAGAGCGGCTGCTGGTGCTCACCGCGGTCGGCGTGGTGGGCGAGGTGGTGCCGTCGTACGGCGAGTTCCTGCTGCAGGTGGACGCCCAGGACGCCGCCTACGCCGCGCGCCATCTGGCGCAGTACGAAGCCGAGAACCGCGCCCCGCCGCCGGCGCCGCCGCCGCCCGCGCTCAAGCCCTACGCCTGGGTCGGCTGCGCCGGCTACGTCGCGGTGTTGCTCGGTGTCGCCTATGCGATGAGCAACGGCCTCGTGCGTCTCGATGCCTTCGATCTCGGCACGCTCGACTGCGCCCGGGTGCAGATGGGCGAGTGGTGGCGGGCGTGGACGGCGCTCACCCTGCACCTCGACGGACCGCACCTCGCCGCCAACCTCGGCGCGGGCGTCTGGTTCGGCTACCTCGCGGGCCGGCAGATCGGCAGCGGCACCGCCTGGCTCCTCACCGTGACGGGTGCCGCGCTCGCGAATCTCGGCGAAGGACTCACCGGTCCTCCCGAGCACAGCGCCGTCGGCGCATCCACGGCGGTGTTCACCGCGCTCGGTCTCATGTCGGCCTACTCCTGGCGCGAGCGGCTGCACCTGCCGCAGCACTGGGGGCGGCGCTGGGGTCCGCTGGTGGCGGGAGTGATCCTGCTCGGCTGGACCGGCTCGGCGGGCGAGGGCACGGATCTGGTGGCGCACCTCGCCGGGTTCACCACCGGCGCGCTGCTCGGTGTGGCCGCCGCCGCCGGTCCCTTCCGGCGACTGCTGGCGCGCATCCCGGGATGGCTCGCCGGCGCCGTGGCGCTCGGTGAGATCGCGCTCGCCTGGGCGTTCGCCCTGAGGAGCTAGCCTGCGGCGCAAACCCGCTCTTTGCCCAGCGGGCAAAAGCCCCTGCGCCAGCCTTACTACGAAGTGCTCGGCTGCCGAAGTGATGGTCACTGCCGGGTATCGAGCCCCGCCTTTTGCCCGCGAGCCCGATACAGCTCCAGGGTGGCCTGCTGAAAGGGCCGCAGGCCCTTTCAGCCAATCAAACTAGGGTCCCTCGACCGCGTAGCCGCGCGCCTTGAGCGTCGCGAGTGCGCCGTGTTCGCCGAGCAGCCGGTCCATGGACTGCACCGCGAGCGTGCCGCGGTTGCGCGCCAGGCCGTCCTCGACCACCGTGAGCCAGTCGTCCTGTGCGCGCGCGATGAGCGCGCGCACCCGCTCGGAGGTCGAAACGGCGGCGATGCACGCGGTTTTGTCGTCGGCGTGCGGCAGCTGGCGCAGCGCGTCGACGTCGCCCAGCGCCCAGGCGCGCGCCCGCGCCTGCATGGGACCCAAGTCGGACTCGAGCCGCGTGACCACCGCATCGAGGCAGGCGATCTCGGCCGAGAGCGGCGTCGCGCCCACATCCTTCAGCACGTTCACGGGATCCTCGATCTTCAGCTTGTCCTGACGCACGCGCACGCCCTGCGCGCGCGCCAGTGTGAGCACCGTGGCCTGCACCTCGTTGTGGAGCGCGAGTCCCGAGGCATCCAGCACCCGGGTCGTGAGGCGCTCGGCGGCCAGCATCGGCCGCAGCTCCTCGAGGCGGCTGTCGTGCGGATCGTACTTCGCCTCGAGCGCCGTCACGCGCGCATAGAGTGCCGGCGGAAGCGTGTCCTTGAGCGGCAGCCGGTCGGGGGGCTTCTGCATGCGGCGCCACTGAATGAACACGCGCAGCGCGGTGAAGGGATTGGCACCGATGCCGTAATTGGGCCAGGCGGGCACGACTTCCTGGGACTGTGCCAGCACCTCGCGCACCGCATCCGGCTGCCACACCATCTTCTTCGGCAGCGGGTTGACCGTGCCGAGGATCCACAGCACGTGATCGCCGCGGTGCACGGTCCACATCCGCGGACCCTGGTGCTGCCCCTCGACCAGAACTTCGGGAAGGGCGTCGGTCGCGGGCGGCGCCGTGGTGGGCACGGGCTGCGTGCGCACCGCGGGGCTCACCGCGAGCAGCAGCGCTGCGATGAGCGGCGGCAGGGGCGCGTGCGCGGATCCGGCCAAGTCAGTCGTTCGTCGGCACCGCGCGCGGGGCCGGCTCGGTGGTGCGGCGGTAGACGCGCGTCAGCTCGATCGCCTTCAGCTCCGCAGGTCCAATGTGCACCTTGTCGATCAGCTGCGTGCCGTCGGCGGAGAGGGCGTAGCGCTCGGTCACGTTCGGGCCCCACTGCGGCTTGATGTCGATGACGTACTCGCGCCCGTCCCAGCCGGAGGTCTGGTCCGCCACGCCCATCTCGGCGGACACGACGCTGCGCCCGCCCGGTGTGTAGCTGCGCTGGGTGGTGCCGAAATCGAGCGTCAGCTCATCGCTCGCCTGGCGTACCGTGAGGTAATCGCCGCGTGCGATCACCCGGGAAAGCGCGTGCATCATGGGCGAGCGCTGCAATGGATCGGGGCGCGTCGCTCCACGGGGACCGCCGGCGACGGGCTCATCGGCCCCGAGCGCCGGGTTCACGTCGGGGGCCTGCGTGCCGCCGGCGCCACCGCGGCCGGCTCCGCCGCGCGGCGGTATCACGTCCGCGGCCGCCGCAGCCTGCGCGGCCTGACGCCTGAGGATCCTCCCGGCTTCGGTGCGCATCCTGGCGATCACCTGCTGCGGATCGTCGCTCGCGGCGTGATCGAGCTTCCAGTTTCCCGCGAGCATCACGCCCGCGGGATTTTCCGCCTTGGGAGCGCCGGCGCAGGCCGCGAGCGTCACGGTCACGCCCGCCGCCAGCAGCGCAGCATGGACTTTCCACATATGGGCGTATCCTCGCACGATGACCCGGCGCAAGGCCACGGAGCTCGAAAACCTCAAGGGACGCATTACGCGCCTCGATGCCGACAGCGTTGACCGGCTCTACGGGCTCGAGCCGGTATACGAGCCGGGCGCGGACCGAATCGCGGCGCTCGCGCCCGAGGAGTTCGTCGCGGTGCGCTGCCCGTGGTGCGGCGAGCGGCTCGAGACGCGCGTCGACGTCACCGCGGGCGACGGCGCCTATATCGAGGACTGCGAGGTCTGCTGCCGCCCGCTCGAGTTGAGCGTCGAGCGCGCCGAGAACGGCGCGCTGCTCTCGGTCGTCGTCAGGCGCCTCGACTAGTCAATTGGCCGAAATCGCAGGAAGCGATTTCGGCGGACGTCACTCCGTGGGCCGCCGGCAAAAGGCGCGGCTTTTGCCGGCTGCGCATCGGGGAGCGATCTTGGCGGACATCGCCCCGCCCGTTGGCTGCGCATCAGGGAAGCGCGACGCCGCCCTCCAGGAAGGTGAGCGTGCGCGCAGCGGCGTCGAGCCGCACCCGCGCACCGAGCGGCACCGGCTCGTTGACCTCACCATGGCCGATGGGAAAGCCGGCCGCGCACGGCAGGCCGGTCGCGGCCGCGAGCTCGCGCAGCAGCTCGGCGGCGCTGAAGTCCGCGCCTTGTTCCTCGCAGTTCACGAAGGTGCCGAGAGCGATCCCGCGCACGCGCTCGAACGCCCCCGCGAGCGTGAGATGTGTCCACATACGATCGAGCCGGTACGGGCGCTCGCCGACGTCCTCGAGCAGCAGGATCGCGCCCTCGAGGTCGGGCATGTACGGCGTCCCGAGTACGCGCGTCAGCATCGACAGGCTCCCGCCGAGGAGCGGCCCCTCGGCGACGCCGCCGACGCAGGTCTCGAGGGCACGCAGGGGCGGCGGCGCGGAGGGCGACTCGAGGAGCGAGAACAGCCGTGCGCAGGTCGCCGGCGGCAGCACCGGCAGCTGCGTCAGCACCGGGCCATGGATGCTGACCGTGCCGTGGCTCTGCAGCCACAGGTGCAGCGCCGTGATGTCGGAGAAGCCGATCAGCGGCTTCGATCGGGTGGGCGGCAGTGCCGGGAGCCGCCCTAAGAGTCGGGTCGCCCCGTAGCCGCCCCGGACGCAGAACACCGCCTTGACGGTGGGATCGAGCAGGGCGTCGGAGAGCTCGGCGAGCCGCCGCTCGTCGGAACCGGCGAGATAACGTTGCCGCTCGAAGAGCCCGCTGCCGTAGCGCACCTCGTAGCGCGGGGCGATGAGCGCCAGCCCGGCCTCGAAAGAAGCACGGTCGAAGGAGCTCGCCGGCGCGATCACGGCGACACGATCTCCGGGCGCGACGGCCGGGGGAGGCTGGAATGCGCGCTTGGTGGTCATGTGTTGTACGCTGCGACTGTGGCGCGTCGAGCGAGGATCGTCAAATGATCGCCTTCCTGTTGTGGCTGCTGCTCCTGGTGGTGTGCTGGCCGCTGGCGCTGGTGGCGCTGATGCTGTACCCGCTGGTATGGCTGTTGCTGCTGCCGTTCCGGCTGGTCGGGATCGCAGTCGAGGGGGTGTTCGAGCTGCTGCGGGCGATCATCCTGCTGCCGGCGCGCGCTCTCGGCGGCAGTGGCGCTCGGCCACGGAGCTGATGTCCGCCAAAATCGCCTCCCTGATGCGCAGCCGGCGAAAGTCGCGCCTTTTGCCGGCGGCCCACGGAGTGATGTCCGCCAAAATCGCTTCCTGCGATTTTGGCCAGTTGACTAGTCCGCGAGGGCCTTCAGGTCGCTGAGCAGCGCTGCGCGACCGCGGTCGAGCTGGTCGAGCCTGAGCGCCGCATCGCGCATCGCCATCAGGTCCTGTACCGGCGCCTCGTGCAGCCGCCGATAGGCGTTACGCGCCGTGAGCCACAGCCGATTGATCCTGGCATAACGCGCCGCCACTTCGCGACGCAGGGTGATGACTGCCAGCGGACTCGAGTGCATCAGCGACCCCAAGCTTGCGCAGGGGGGCCAGCATGCCGGGCGCGCGTGACAGCATTACGACAGGCGATTCTCATCGGGCGCTATGACGCGCGCAAACCGCCGCGCGCGACAGTGCAGACGTCACAGTTCGCCGCGCGTCCCGCACGGCGGCGGCCGATTATTCTCACGCCGGACTCACAGCGGGCGCAGTAGGTTAGCCGGCCCGGGGACTCACTTGCACGCGGAGGTGCACGTGGACTTCGTCTTGCTGTTCGCGCTCGCCGTGCTGTACGCGGCCACCCATTGGCTGATCGGCGCCGTCGAGCGGCTCAGGGGTGGCGAGTGAGCCTCATCTACCTCGTGAGCGGGCTCCTGGTCGCGGGTCTCCTCGTCTACCTGCTGTACGCGCTGCTGCGTCCCGAGAAGTTCTGATGGCTGCCTACACCGCGGTGCTGCTGGCGGGCTTCCTGCTGCTCGCGCTCGCCAGCGTCAAGCCGCTCGGCCTGTACATGGCGAACGTGATCGAGGCGCGGCCGATCTGGCCGCTGCGCCTCGGCGCGCCGCTCGAGCGCTGGATCTACCGGCTGTGCGGCGTCGATCCCGGCGACGAGATGGGCTGGCAGCAGTACGCCGTCGGCCTCCTGCTGTTCAACGCGCTCGGCGTCCTCGCCGTGTACGCGCTGCAGCGCTGCAGCTGTGGCTGCCGCTCAATCCGCAGGCACTTGGCCAGACGTCTCGCCCGACTCGTCGTTCAACACCGCGGTCAGCTTCGTCACCAACACCAACTGGCAGGGCTACGCCGGCGAGTCGACGATGAGCTACCTGACGCAGATGCTCGGCCTGGCGGTGCAGAACTTCTTCTCGGCCGCCACCGGCATCGTCGTCGTCATCGCCCTGATCCGCGGCTTCGCCCGCCACAGCGCGCGCACCATCGGCAACCTCTGGGTCGACCTGACCCGCGTGACGCTCTACGTGCTGCTGCCGCTCCGCGTCTTGCGTGTCCTGGTCGCAGGGCGTGATCCAGAACTTCGCGCCTACAAGACGTGACGACGCTCGAGGCGTCACTACCAGCAGCCCAAGCTCGACGCCGACGGCCAGCCGCTGAAGGACGACAAGGGCAAGCCGGTACGGAGCAGCGACACGCAGACCCAGACGCTGCCGATGGGCCCGGTCGCCTCGCAGGAGAGCATCAAGATGCTCGGCACCAACGGCGGCGGCTTCTTCAACGCCAACTCGGCGCACCCGTACGAGAATCCGACGCCGCTCACCAACTTCGTCGCAGATGCTGTCGATCTTCCTGATCCCGGCGGCGCTCTGCCTTCACCTTCGGCCGCATGGTCGGCGACACGCGCCAGGGCTGGGCGGTGCTCGCGGCGATGACGCATCCTGTTCGTGATGCTGCTCGCGGTCACCGTGCACGCCGAGCAGCAGGGCAACCCGCTGCTCGCGCGCCTCGGCGTCGACCAGGCGGCGAGCGCCACGCAGGCCGGCGGCAACATGGAAGGCAAGGAGACGCGCTTCGGCATCGCCGCCTCGGCGCTGTTCGCCACCATCACCACCGCGGCCTCCTGCGGCGCGGTCAACGCGATGCACGACTCGTTCACGCCGCTGGGCGGCTTCGTGCCGCTGTTGCTGATGCAGCTCGGCGAGGTGGTGTTCGGCGGCGTCGGCACCGGCCTCTACGGCATGCTGATCTTCGCCATCATGGCGGTGTTCATCGCCGGCCTGATGATCGGCCGCACGCCGGAGTACCTGGGCAAGAAGATCGAGGCCTTCGAGATGAAGATGATCTCGATCGCCATCCTGGTCACGCCGCTGCTGGTGCTGGCCGGCACCGCGGTCGCGGTGATGCGCCGAGGCCGGCCGCGCCGGCATCGCCAACCCCGGCGCGCACGGCTTCTCCGAAATCCTCTACGCCTTCACCTCGGCCGCCAACAACAACGGCAGCGCCTTCGCCGGCCTCTCGGCCAACACGCCCTTCTACAACGTCGCTGCTGGCGCATCGCGATGTGGTTCGGCCGCTTCGGCGTGATCGTGCCGGTGCTGGCGATCGCCGGCTCGCTGGCGGCGAAGAAGCGCATCGCCGGTCACCGCCGGCACCATGCCGACGCACGGCCCGCTGTTCGTCGTGCTGCTGATCGGCACCGTGCTGCTGGTCGGCGTGCTGAACTACGTGCCGGCGCTGGCGCTCGGGCCCGGTCGTCGAGCACCTGATGCTGTGGCGCGGCCACTGATGGAGAACATCATGACTCGCAAGACTCTCACCCTGTTCGATCCGCGCGCTGCTCGCGCCCGGCGCTCGTCGACGCGCTTCAGCAAGCTCGACCCGCGCGTGCAGTGGCGCAACCCGGTGATGTTCGTCGTCTACGTCGGCAGCGATCCTGACCACGGTGCTGTGGATGCAGGCGCTCGGCGGCAGGGCGAGGCCCCGGCCGTGCTTCATCCTCGCCGTCGCGCTGTGGCTGTGGTTCACGGTGCTGTTCGCCAACTTCGCCGAGGCGCTGGCCGAGGGCCGCAGCAAGGCGCAGGCCGCCTCGCTGCGCGGCCTGAAGCAGACAGACCTGGGCCAAGAAGCTCGCAGCGAGCCGCGCCGGCGCGACGCGCAGACGTGGCATCCGCTGCGAGCCGAGCTGCGCAAGCGGCGACGTCGTGCTGATCGAGGCCGGCGACTACGATCCCCGCCGACGGCGAGGTGATCGAAGGCGTGGCCTCGGTCGACGAGAGCGCCATCACCGGCGAATCGGCGCCGGTGATCCGCGAATCCGGCGGCGACTTCTCCGCCGTCACCGGCGGCACGCGCGTGCTGTCGGACTGGATCGTCGTGCGCGTCACCGTCAACCCGGGCGAGACCTTCCTCGACCGCATGATCGCGATGGTCGAGAGCGCCAAGCGCCAGAAGACGCCCAACGAGATCGCGCTGACCATCCTGCTGGTGGCGCTGACCATCGTGTTCCTCGTCGTCACCGTGACGCTGCTGCCGTTCTCGCTGTTCAGCGTCGCAGTCGGCCAAGGCCGGCACGCCGGTCACCATCACGGTGCTGATCGCGCTGCTGGTCTGCCTGATCCCGACCACCATCGGCGGCGCTGCTGTCGGCCATCGGCGTCGCCGGCATGAGCCGCATGATGCAGGCCAACGTGATCGCCACCTCGGGCCGCGCGGTCGAGGCGGCCGGCGACGTCGACGTGCTGCTGCTCGACAAGACCGGCACGATCACGCTCGGCAACCGCCAGGCCGCGGCCTTCATGCCCGGCCGCGGGCGTGAGCGAGGCAGGAGCTGGCCGACGCCGCGCAGCTCGCCTCGCTGGCCGACGAGACGCCGGAAGGCCGCAGCATCGTCGTGCTGGCCAAGCAGCACTTCAGCCTGCGCGAGCGCGACCTCACGGCGCTGGGCGCCACCTTCGTGCCCTTCTCGGCGCAGACGCGCATGAGCGGCGTCGACATCGGCGCGCGCCAGATCCGCAAGGGCGCCGCCGACGCCATCCGCCGCCATGTCGAGGCGCTCGGGCAGCGCGTTCCCGCGCAGCGTGCAGGCGGCCGTCGACGACGTCGCGCGCCGCGGCAGCACGCCGCTGGTGGTGGCCGACGGCGCGCGCGTGCTCGGCGTCATCGAGCTCAAGGACATCGTCAAGGGCGGCATCAAGGAGCGCTTCGCCGAGCTGCGCCGCATGGGCATCAAGACCGTGATGATCACCGGCGACAACCGCGCTCACCGCCGCGGCCATCGCCGCCGAGGCCGGCGTCGACGACTTCCTCGCCGAGGCCACGCCGGAGGCCAAGCTGAAGCTGATCCGCGAGCACCAGGCCGCAGGGCCGGCTGGTGGCGATGACCGGCGACGGCACCAACGACGCGCCGGCGCTCGCGCAGGCCGACGTGGCGGTGGCGATGAACACCGGCACGCAGGCCGCCAAGGAAGCCGGCAACATGGTCGACCTCGACTCCAACCCGACCAAGCTGATCGAGGTGGTCGAGACCGGCAAGCAGATGCTGATGACGCGCGGCTCGCTGACCACCTTCAGCATCGCCAACGACGTCGCCAAGTACTTCGCCATCATTCCGGCGGCCTTCGTCACCACCTACCCGCAGCTGAACGCGCTCAACGTCATGCACCTGGCGAGCCCGTCCTCGGCGATCCTGTCGGCGGTGATCTTCAACGCGCTGATCATCGTCGTGCTGATCCCGCTGGCGCTCAAGGGCGTGAAGTACCGGCCGCTCGGGCGCCGCGACGCTGCTGCGCCGCAACCTGCTGATCTACGGCCTCGGCGGCATCATCGTGCCCTTCATCGGCATCAAGCTGATCGACCTGGCGCTGGTCGCGGCGCACCTGGCCTGAGGGGAAGGCGCCACCGTGAACTCATCCCGCAATTCCCTCAGCGCGAGCCTGCGGCCCGCGCTCACCCTGCTGCTGCTGTTGACGCTGCTGACCGGCATCGTCTACCCGCTCGTCGTCACCGGCGATCGCGCAGCTCGCCTTTCCGGCGCAGGCCGCCGGCAGCCTGGTCCTGCGCGACGGCCAGCCCGGTCGGCTCGGCACTGATCGGCCAGAACTTCACCGACCCGAAGTACTTCTGGGGCCGGCCGTCGGCGACCGCGCCGCAGCCCTACAACGGCACCGCCTCCGGCGGCTCCAATCTGGGCCCGCTGAATCCGGCGCTGACCGAGGCGGTCAAGGCGCGCATCGAGGCGCTGCGCGCCGCCGATCCGGACAACCACGCCGCGGTGCCGGTCGATCTGGTGACCGCCTCGGCCAGCGGACTCGATCCGGAGATCAGCCTCGCCGCGGCGCGCTACCAGGCCGCACGCGTCGCGCGCGCACGCGGCTTGCCCGCAGGCGCGCGTCGAGGCATTGATTGCGGCGCACACCGAGGGCCGGTTGCTGGGAGTCCTCGGCGAGCCGCGCGTCAATGTCCTCGAGCTCAACCTGGCGCTCGATCGCGCTGACAGCATGAGCCTGAGCATGGCCGAACGCCCGGCCGATCCCGACCAACTGCTCGAGCGCGTCAAGGCCGAGCAAGAGCGCGAGCAAGCGCGGGCGGCTGCGCATCTTCTTCGGCGCCTCCGCCGGCGTCGGCAAGACCTACGCGATGCTGGAGGCGGCGCGCAACGTGCGCGCCGCGGGCACCGACGTCGTGGTCGGCTACGTCGAGCCGCACGGCCGCGTCGAGACCGAGCGGCTGCTCGAGGGCCTGCCGCGGCTGCCGACCCTGGCGGTGCGCTATCGCGGCATCGTGCGCCAGGAGTTCGACCTCGACGCGGCGCTCGCGCGCCATCCCGGCGATCCTGCTGGTCGACGAGCTGGCGCACTCCAATCTCGTCGGCGGCGAGCCCGCGCCGCGCCACCCCAAGCGCTGGCAGGACATCGAGGAGCTGCTGGCGGCCGGCATGACGTCTGGACCACCGTCAACGTCCAGCATCTCGAGAGCCTCAACGACCTCGTCTGCCAGATCACCGGCATCCGCCAGCGCGAGACGTTGCCCGATCACGTGTTCGACGAGGCCGACGAGGTCGAGCTCATCGATCTGCCGCCCGACGACCTGCTCGCGCGGCTGCACGCCGGCAAGGTGTACGTCGCGAGCCAGGCCGGCGACCGCCGTCGAGCGTTTCTTCCGCAAGCCCAACCTGATGGCGCTGCGCGAGCTCGCGCTGCGCCGCATGGCCGACCGCGTCGAGGCGGCCTCGCGCGAGCTGCCGGCCGATCGCACCCAGGAGCGCGGCTGGCGCGCGACCGCGTGCTGGTGGCGATCGGTCCGGACGAGCAGGCCGAGCAGCTGGTGCGTGCCGGCAAGCGCATCGCGGACGCGCTCGATGCGCAATGGTCCGTGGTGTACGTCGAGACGCCCTCGCTCCTGCGTCTCTCGGAGGCGCAGCGCAACCGCCGCATCGACGTCCTGCGGCTCGCCGAGTCTTTGGGGGCCGAGACCGTGACGCTCGACGGCCCTTCGGCCGCGGACGCGCTGGTCGAATATGCGCAGACGCGCCACGCCACCCGGGTGATCGTGGGCTCGCCCAAGCGGCGCGGCTGGCGCGCGTGGCTGCGGCCTTCGACCGCCACCGAGCTCGCGCGCCGGGCGCGCGGCTTCGACATCGTGCAGATCGCCTCGGCCGGACCCGCCCCGCCGGCGGCGCGCGCGGCCTCCGGGCTCCCGCCCCCGGCACCGACCGCCATCCGTTGGGACCGCTACAGCGGGGCGGGTCTGGTCACCGCGACGTGCACGCTCATGGCATGGGCCATGTATCCGCACTTCGAGCTTTCGAACCTGGTCATGGTTTACCTGCTCGGGGTGACGGTGGCGGGACTGAAGCTCGGGCGCGGACCCTCGGCGCTCACCGCGCTGCTGAATGTCGCCGCATTCGATTTCTTCTTCGTACCACCGCGCTTCTCTTTCGCGGTCTCCGACGTGCAGTACCTGGTGACCTTCGGCGCCATGGTGACCATCGCGCTCGTGATCGCCACCCTCACGGCGAGCGTGCGCCAGCAGACCCGCGTGGCCGGCGCGCGCGAGCGCCGCACGGCGCTGCTCTATGCGATGAGCCGCGAGCTGTCGGTCACGCGCGGTATCGACAGCATGGCGCGGCTGGCAGTGCGGCACGTCGCCGAGGTGTTTCAGTGTCAGGCAACCGTGCTGCTGCCGGACGCGGCGGGCAAGCTCCACTATCCCGCCGAGGCGCCGCTCGAGACCTCGTTCCGCGGCGCCGACCTCGCCGTGGCACAGTGGGTCGCGGACAACGGCCGCCGTGCGGGTCTCGGCTCCGACACGCTGCCTGCCGCGCGCGGCCTGTACGTCCCGCTCGGCGACGAGCGGCGCACGGTCGGCGTGCTGGCGGTGCTGCCGGATAACGCGCGGCGCGTGCTGCTGCCCGAGCAGGGACACCTGCTCGAGACCTTCGCCGGGCAGATCGCGCTCGCGCTCGAGCGCGCCCACCTCGGCGAGGTGGCCGTGCAGGCGAGTCTCGCGGCCGAGCGCGAGACGCTGCGCAACACGCTGCTGTCGTCCATCTCGCACGACCTGCGCACGCCGCTCGCCGTGATGGCGGGCGCCGGCAGCGCACTCGCCCAGCACGGGGCGACGCTCGATGAGGCGACGCGCGTGGAGCTGGCGCGCTCGATCGAGACCACGGCGCGCGAGATGTCGGAGCTGGTGTCGAACGTGCTCGACCTGGTGCGCCTCGAGTCGGGCCAGGTGGCACTGCGGCGCGACTGGCAGACGCTCGATGACCTGGTCGGCAGCGCGCTGACGCGCTACCAGGAGAGCCTGCGCGGCTACCAGGTGGAGACGCGCCTGGCCGCCGAGCTGCCGCCGGTGTGGGTGGACGGCACGCTCGTCGTGCAGCTGTTCGCCAATCTCTTCGACAACATCGCCAAGTACACCCCGCCCGGCACGCGCGTGTCGGTATCGGCGGTGCCGCTCGGGGATTTCGTGCAGGTTGCGGTCGAGGACGACGGCCCGGGGCTGCCCGCCGGCGATCCGGCGCGGCTGTTCGATAAGTTCCAGCGCGGTCAGGACGAAGGCGCCGTGATCGGGGTCGGGCTCGGACTCGCCATCGCCCAGGCGATCGTGCGTGCCCATGGCGGGGAGATCGAGGCGCAGCGGCGTGACGGGGGCGGGGCGCGCTTCGTGTTCACGCTGCCCTGCAGCGAGGGCCCGGCGGTGGCCCCGGATGCGAGCGCATGACCGAGGCGATGCACCAGGTGCTGGTGATCGAGGACGAGCCGGGCATCCGCGCGGTGCTGCGCGTGCTGCTCGCCGCGGAGGGCTACCGCTGCATCGAAGCCGACACGGCGCTGCGCGCCGAAATCGAGGCGCGCAGTCACAAGCCCGACCTGCTGCTGATCGACCTGGGGCTTCCCGACGGCGACGGACTCAAGGTGATCCGGCGGGTGCGCGAGTGGTCGACGGTGCCGATCGTCGTGCTGTCGGCGCGCGCCATGGAGCAGCAGAAAGTGGCGGCGCTCGATGCCGGGGCCGACGACTACATCGTCAAGCCCTTCAGTGCACCGGAGCTGCTCGCGCGGCTGCGGGCGGCGCTGCGCCGCGTGACGCACGCCGCGCCCGCGGCGGTCCTCAGGTTCGCATCCGTGCGCGTCGACCTCGCGCGGCGCGAGGCGCACGGCGCCGCCGGCGAGCTGCACCTGACACCGCTCGAGTATCGCGTGCTCGGCTGCCTCGCGCAGCAGCTCGGCTCGATCGTCATGCAGCGGCAGCTGATCCGCGAGGTATGGGGGCCGGGCCGCGAGGATGACTCGCGCTCGTTACGGGTGTGCATCAAGAACCTGCGGGCCAAGCTCGAGCCGGATGCGCGCCAGCCGCGCTATCTCATCACCGAGACCGGGGTCGGCTACCGGCTGCGCGCGGACGAGGACGCCGCCTGAGCGGGCGCGGCTGATCTGCTGCTGCGCGCCATCGATTTGAGCGGGCGTGCCGCGAGGCTTCCGCTATCATTGCGCGAACTCGCCAGCCCAGGGGCTCGTCCATGCGCCGCAATAACCTGTTGGTGTTGAGCATCCTCGGCGTCGTTTCCGCGTGCGCCGTCTCGCGCCTCGATCCGCTTTCCGTGCCGCTCATCTACAAGGCCAACCCGAAGAACGCGGGCCTGCTGGGCGGACTGTCGTGCAACGCCATTTCCCAGCTGCAGGCCTCCGATGCGCGCATCGAGAAAACGCTCGGTGTGCGCGCCCACGAGAGCAAGCCGCTCAAGGCGGACGTCACGGTGGCCGGCGATCCGGCGGCCTGGCTGCACGACGGCGTGCAGGGCTTCCTGGCGCAGAACTCCGTGAGCTTCCAGGGAAACGGCCCGAAGCTGCTCGTTTCACTCGACTCGCTGCACACGGTCGAGAGTGTCTGGCACCGCGCCAGCTACGACGCGAGCGTCGCGCTCACCGCGGAGCTGCAGAGCGCCGCCGGCAGGAGCTGCTGGAAGGAGTCGGTCCAGGGCACCGCCGGCAACTATGGCTATGCCGGCAGCGTGACGAACTACCAGGAAACACTCAACGGCGCGCTCGATGCCGCGAGCACGCACCTCGGCCAGTCGCAGGGGTTCAAGACGGCGCTGTGCCAGTGCGCAGGCTGGGGGGCTGCGCCCTCAGGTGAGTGAGACGACCAGCTTAGCCGAGTGACTGCGCCAGTTGATGGGAATGATGAACGAGCGCAGCCCGGGCCTGTGCGGCAGCTCGGGCTTCTCGCCCGAGAGCACCGAGGGCACCGAGATGACGAACTCGCGGCCGAAGTCGCGGCGCGCGTTGCCCGAGATGGTATTGGCGACCTCGCCGACCAGATCGCGCATGGTCTCGTGGCTGAAGTCGTTCTCCTGCATCTTCATGAGCAGCACGGTGAGCATCGCCTTGGGCGCGGTGAAGAACACCACGCCCTCGCGCTTGCCGGAGATGTTGATGACGCCGGTGTATTCGTGCACCGCCGGAGTGCCTTCGAGCAGATAAGGAGAACCGATCGAGGCCGCCTGCTGCGCCGCCACCTCGAAGAAGTTCGTCGTGCCGTCGACGAAGGTCTTGAGCTCCTGTTCGTGCAACATCAGCGCATCAGCTCCGCGAACGCCTCGTTCAGCTGCCGGTCGGTGAACGGCTTGTTGAGGAAGCCGTTCGCGCCTTTCTCCATCGCCTCCACCGCGGTCGCCTTGTCGGCCAGCGCCGAGATCACCAGGATGCGTACTTCGGGCTTGAGCGCCACCAGGGCGCCGATGCACTCGATCCCGTCCATGCGCGGCATGGTGAGGTCCATGGTGACGACGTCCGGGTCGGTGCGCTTGAACAGCTCGATCGCCTCGATGCCGTTGCCGGCCGTGCCGACCAGCCGCAGCTCCTCGAACTGCTGCGAGCGCTCGATACGCCGCCGCATGATGTTCGAGTCATCGACGATCATGAGCTTCATGGGGCGCCGGGCGTTCATGTCAGGGTGCGCCTTCAGGCCACGGCGCTGTTGCCGGCGGCCTGGCCGCCGGGGAGTGAGATCTTGAAGCGCGTGTACTTGCCCGGGTGGGTGCTGACGCCGATCTTGCCGCCGAGCGCATAGACGCTGCGTGCCACCACGTCCATGCCGACGCCGCGCCCGGCGTCCATCGAGACCTGCTCCTGGGTGGTGAAGCCCGGGCGGAAGATGAGCGCCATCGCCGTACGGGTATCCATGGCGGCGGCCTCGTCCTCGGTGATCAGCTGCTGGCGCACCGCGGCGGCCTTCAGGTTGTCGGGCGCGATGCCGGCGCCGTCGTCCTCGAACACCAGGTCGAAGCCTTCGACGCCGCGCTGGAATGCCACGCTGACGATGCCGACGTCCTGCTTGGCGAGCGCGCGGCGCACTTCCGGGGCCTCGATGCCGTGCACCGCGGCGTTGCGCAGCATCTGGATCAGGCAGTCCTTCACGGTCGACACGTAGGACGCCGGCACTTCGTTGAGGCCGGCGAGCTTCAGGCGGAAGCGCTTGCCCTGGTCGTGCGCCAGCCGTTCGGCGAGGGAATGCAGCGCCGGCGCCAGGTCCTCGGCGCGCCGCGCGAAGGCTTGCGCGGCGCGCGGCTGGGCCTGGGGCGGCGGGGCGGGCGGCGGCGGTGCCGGTGCCGGCGGGGGCGCAGTGAACTGCTGGGTGCCGCTCATGCGCTCGCCGGCCGTGCCTTCCTTGAGGGCCGTGAGGCGGCCGGCCATGTCGCGCACCGAGCGCAGGTGCGCCAGCAGGTCGTCGAGCTTCAGCACCATCGGCAGGAAGTCGTTGCCGGAGAGCTCGGCTTTCTTCTTCAGCTCGCTGACGATGTCCTCGAGCGAGTGCACGCGGGCGGCGATGCTGGAGAGATTGAGCGCGGAGGCCTCGCCCTTGATCGAGTGCAGCTCGCGGAAGAGCCCCGAGAGCTTCTTGCGGAACTCGGCGTCGGTGCGCGCCGGGTCCTTGAGGATGGTGTTGACGAGCTTCAGTCCCGTCTCCGCCCCGTCGAGGAACGACACCAGCTGCAGCGGGTCGATGTGCATCATCGCCAGCATCATGTCGACCTGGGCGTTGGCGTTGTCCTGCGAGTCCTGCAGCTCGCGCGCCAGCAATACGCCGGAGGTGATGTCGCCGACCGAGCACAGCACGTGCTTGATGCCGGCCGGCCCCATGACGCGGTGGAAGTCGAACTGCAGGTAGCGCGACTCCTTGCCGCCATGGCCGTTGTCCATGGTGATCTCGAGCTGGCCCAGCGGGTTGATGCTCTTCATCAGGTTCTCGTGGGCGCGCTCGCCCCACAGGAGCTTGATGTACTTGGTGGCGGTGGCGAGGGTCGCCGCGGGCACCAGGTGCTGCAGCAGCTCCTCGAACGACAGTCCCGCGAAGTCCTCGCGGCCGAACATGCGGGTGAGCGCCTCCGACCACACCGCGCCGATGCGGTAGTTGGCGTCGAGCAGGAAGAAGCCCTCGCGCACGGTCTTCAGGATGTCGCGCGTCTGCTCCTGGGCCTCGCGCGCGACGCGCTCATGGCGGGCGCGGGTCAGCTGGAACCAGGCGGCCGCAGCCGCCAGCACCAGCGCCGCCAGCACGCCGATCGACAGCATGGCGCGCAGCCTCGAGGCGGCATCCGAAGCCTCGTGCTGGAGCGAGGTGGCGAGGCTCGCGAGCTGCCCCTGCAGCACCTTGGCGTTGTCGGTGGCGAAGATCTGGGCGCGCTTCACCTCGGCATAGTGCGTGCGCCCGTCGCGCGACAGCGAGCTGCCGGCGGTGTCCGAATCCACGTACGGCTGACCCGTGAAGGCCACTACCGGCTCGATCACCGGACCGTATTCGCGCCACAGCTGCAGCGCGCGGGTCAGCTCGGGCGAGGTGACCGAGCCTGCGGCGTTGAGCTCCTTCAGCTGCCGGTCGAAGCGCCGCACCGTGCTCTGCAGGTCCTCGAGCGCCTGCCCGGAGTAGGCGCGGGTTTCGAGGCGGTCGCGCAGCGCCGTGAGCTGCTGGGTGATGTCGTCGGGGTAATTCTGCAGCGTGCTGGCGGCCTGGAGCGCGGTGATGTTGGCGCGCATCTGGGTCGCCAGGCGGAAGCCGATGAACAGGACCGCGCCCATGACGAAGGCGAGCACCGTGCCGATACCGGCGGTGACGAGTTGGCGACGGCGTTCAGTGCCGCTCAGGGTCATCGGGGCCTCTCCTGTACTACTGCTTCGGCAGCTCGAAGCGCACCAGCGTCCTGGTGGGCACTTCGACCGCGTTACCGTCGACGATCACCGGCGCATATCTCCAGCGCTTCACGGCGCTGACGGCGGCCCGGTCGAACACGCCGGCGGGCGTCGCCTGCAGCACCTGCACGTCGCGCGTCTCCCCCTTGGCATCGACCGTGAACGACAGGAGCACGCTGCCCGCGACGCCCTTCGACAGTGCGCTCTGCGGATACTCGGGCGGCACGGTCCTCACGGCCTTCAGGCTCGCGACGAGCGTCGCCGGGTCGACCGCGCGCCGTGCCTTGGGCGCGGCAGCGCTCTGCTGTACGGCCTGCACATCCTTCGGATCGGCGCCGAAGCGGCGCGCGGCGGCGAGCTCCTGGTCGGCGCTCTTGCCGGACTGGAGGTTCGCGCGCGCCCGCTCGAGGAGCAGCTTCGCGAGGTCATGGCTCACGGGCAGGAGCGCGGCGTTGTCCGGATCGGCCGCCTGCAGCTGCGCCAGGTAGTACGCGGCGCTGTCCTGGGCGGGATCGGTGAGGTGGCCGTCGCGTACGCGCTCGCGCGCGAGCTGGGCGAAGCGGTCGCCGTCGGCGCGGGCGGCTTTGGCCTGGGAGCCGGCCAGGTCGCGCTGGAAGGCGCTGATATCGGCGGCCGACATGCCGGCGGCGCGCGCCTCGTTGAGCCAGCGATCCGCTTCGGCAGCGTTCCTGGCGGTGGCCGCCTCGCGCGCCTTGCGCAGGTACGCGGCGCTCAAGTCGTGATCGGCGCGCTGCGTGGCCGGGTTCGAAGGCCCCGCCGCGAGGAGCTGGCGCAGGTAGCCCTTGGCGCTGTCGTCGGCCGGTTCGATGAGCCTGCCGTCGCGGATGCGATCCTCCACGAGTCCGGCGAGACGCTGCACCCTGGCCTCGTCCTGGCGGCGGGCGATCTCGCCGCGCCACTTGGCGAGCTGTTCGGCCGGCAACATGCCCGACTGCTGCGCCTGGCGCAGCAGTGCCGCGGCGCGCTCGGGGTTGCCGTCGGCGAGCGCCCTGGCGAGCTGCGCGTTGGCGAGCCGCGCGCCGAGGTCGCCGACGCGCGGATCGTCGGGAACCGCGGCGCGGAAGTTGGCGAAATCCTGCGCCGCCTCGTCGAGCCGGCTTCCGGCGAGCGCCTCGTCGAAGCGGCTCGCGATCACTCCGGCGACGCGCGCGAGGCCGTCGCGGGCCTCGCCGTTGCTCGCGTTGGCCGCGACCGCGGAGCGGTAGTAGAGCAGCGCATTGTCGCCGGCGGGTTCGGTGTAGCGGCGCTCGTGCATGGCAAGACGCGCCTTTTCCAGCAGCTCGTCGACCTTGCCGTGCACGATCGAGAGCTCGGGCGTGGGCGCGGGCGGGAGCGCCGCCTCCGCCGGCTCGGCGGCGGACGGCGTGGCGGACGCCGCCTCGGGTGCGGCAGCGGGCGCCGCGGCGGGCGTGGCAGCGGCGGCGGGTGCGCCCTTGCCGCGCGTGAAATACCAGCCGGCGGCGGCGAGCGCCCCCAAAGCCAGCACCGCGATGAGCGCGAGCATGCGGCCCTTGCCGCCACTCATGCCGGGCACCTTGAGGGCGGCGGCACTGCGGGTTGATTCGACCTCGAGGTCTTCGGGCAGGTCGGGCGTGGCCGGGGACAGCGCGGCGGGCGCCGGAGCCGCGGGCTTCCTGCGCGCCGTCGCCTCCTCGATCACCCCGGCGAAAACCGCGAGCGTCTTGCGGGCGTCGACCGGCGAGGACGGCAGAACTGCGAAGACCGGGGAGCCTTTGACGGCCGAGGCGACCTGCCGCTCGAGCGCCGCGGGGGCGAACAGCAGGATGACGACCTGCGGCGCACGCGCCTGCACGGCCTCGATCGTGGGACGCACCTCGCTCACCTGGTGGACATCGAGCACCAGCACCTGGCCGCGCCGGGCGTGGCCGCCGAGGCTCTCGAGCGCCGCCTCGACCGAGTCCACCGGCCGGATCGATGCCTGACCGGCGAGCGCCTGGCCGAGCTCGAGCAGAAACTCATCGCGGGTGGTGATGGCCGTGACGTCGACGGACGGCTGGACGTTGGGCGCGGTGCTGGCGCTCGCGGCGGGCGTTGCCGCGGCCGGGTTGCGCGATGTTCTGGATCCTGCACTGGCCACGTGGCGTGTCTCCACCTTCATTGCGGTCACTGACGAAGCGAGCGAAGCGTCTCCGTCCGTGAAGCGAGACGGCCGCAAGCAGCAAATCCGCGGCGCGGAACTCCTCGGCGATGAGGATATGTAGCCTCGGAGAAACGGGAGTGCGTCAGTTCACAATAACGACAGGGCACGTCGGGGCGCGGCGACGGCGATGCCCAAAGTCAGAGCCACTGCTCGCTTCGGCGCGCCGCGGAAAAAGCCCGCGCCGCGCGGCATGCGCCGTGCTGGGCGGACAGCCTCAGCGCTGCCCTTGGCGCCGTGCCGGCCGATGCCCGCGCGCCGGCGCCGCGGCGCCCCGGATTGGTGCCCGCCTGCACCAGCGGCGCGCATCACCGCGCGGGCCTCCCCCGGCGCGCTTAAGGATCAGCCACTTAAGCCCGCCGTCGCGCGCCGCGCCGGCGTCCGCCGTCCGCCGCGGTGGCGTGCGGACCCTCTGGCGTGAACAATCGGTTGCTGTGACACTCTTAACGTAATCAGGACCCGGGGATCGGAAGGGCGTCACTTTTTATCTGGAACGTTGGGACTAAGTTAAGAACGTCGGGGGCGGATCTACCGGTGTAGCCGGCAGCCCAGGGACGGGTGGGAGCTCAACGGAGGAAGAGACCATGCGATCTGACTCGGAATCTCGCGCCGCGCGCGCCACGTTCATCGACACTCTGAGTTCCTTCAGCCGGCTGCACCGCGCGCAGCGCTGGGAAGGCACTTTCGGCGACTTCCTCGCCACCATCCTGCCGGCGAACCCGCGCGCGCTCGCGCGCTCGAGCCACGAATACATCTGGGACATGCTGCGCTGGCACGGACGCAGCGCGCAGCCGGACGCCGGCGAGAACGCGCGCGCGCGCGAGCTGTTCAAGCGCGAGCTGTTCGGCATCGATGAGCCGCTCGCGCGCGTGGTCGACTACTTCAAGGCCGCCGCCGCCGGCTCCGACGTCGGCCGGCGACTGCTGCTGCTGCTCGGGCCGCCGTCCGGCGGCAAGTCGACGCTGGCGATCCTGCTCAAGCGCGGGCTCGAGGAGTACAGCCACACCGACGAGGGCGCGCTCTACGCGATCCAGGGCTCGCCGCTGCACGAGATCGCCGCTGCAACCTCGTGCCGCACGAGCCTGCGCGCCGAGTTCCGCGAGACGCTACGGCGTCGACATCCAGGGCGAGCTGTCGCCCTGGGCGCGCGACCGCGCTCGAACGCGAGTTCGAGGGCGACTTCATGCGCGATGCCGGTCGAGCGCATGTTCCTCGTCCGAGGCCTCGCGCGTCGGCGTCGGCACCTACGCGCCGCACGACCCGACCACCGCCGACATCGCCGACCTGGTCGGCTCGGTGGATCTCGTCCAAGGTCGCGCAGATCGGCGACGAAGGCGACCCGCGCGCCTGGTCGTGGTCGGGCGCGGTGTACGCCGCCAGCCGCGGCGTGCTCGAGATGATCGAGATCCTGAAGGTCAAGCGCGAGTTCCTCTACCTGCTGCTGACGCTGACGCAGGAGAAGAACGTCAAGGTGTCGCGCTTCCCGCTGATCCACCTCGACGAGACCATCCTCGCGCACACCAATCTCGCCGAGTTCCACAAGTTCCTGCAGGAGAAGGAGAACGAGGCGCTGCTCGACCGCATGGTCATCATCAAGGTGCCCTACACGCTGTCCTATCAACGACGAGGCGCGCATCTACCAGAAGCTGATGTCCGGCGCGCCGGCGTTCCGCAACGTGCACCTCGATCCGCACGTGCTGCATCTGGCCGCCGTGTTCGCGATCCTCACGCGCCTGCGTGAAGCCGGAGCGCGAGGGGCTCGACGTCGCCAAGAAGCTGCGGCTGTACGCCGGCGAGGCGGTCGAGGGCATGCCGCGAGACCGAAGCCGCGCGCCTGCGGGCCGAAGTGCCCGACGAGGGGCTGACCGGCGTCAGCCCGCGCTTCGTCATCAACGCGATCTCGAACGCCATCACCCGCGGCAATACGCGCAGAGCCTCACCAGCATGGAGGTGCTGCTCGCGCTCAAGGACTCGATCGAGAGCGACGCGCGCATGGACGCCAAGCAGAAGAAAGCCTGGATCGACCACCTGGTGCACGGCGCGCAAGGAGTTCTACAACCGCTGGGTCAAGGAGGACGTGCACCGGGCGCTGTTCGCCTCCTTCGAGGAGGAGGCGCAGCAGCTGCTCGAGAAGTATCTCGACGAGGTCGAGGCCTCGCTCGATCACCGCCAGGTCGAGCGACCCGATCACCGGCGAGACGCGCGCCGCCGGACGAGCGCTTCCTGCGCTCGGTCGAGGAGAAGATCAAGGTCTCGGACTCCGGCAAGCTGTCGTTCCGCCAGGAGGTGGTGCGCAAGGCCATGGTGCGCCTTCAAGGCCGGCGAGAAGTTCACGCTCGACAGCCACGCGCGCATGCGCGAGGCCATCGAGCAGTATCTGTTCGAGGAGCGGCGCGACGTGCTGCGGCTCGTGACCTCGACGCGCGCGCCCCGACGACGAGGCGCGGCAGAAGATCTCGGTGGTGCAGCAGCGCCTGGTCAACGAGTACGGCTACGACGAGCACAGCGCCAAGGAAGCGCTGAACTACGTCACCACGCTGCTCTCGCAGGAGTAGCGCTGCGCCGAGACAAGGAGTACGAGTACTGCCATGGACGAAGCGGGCGGCAATGGCGGCGGATCACCCCGCTTAAGTGCCGCCAAGTGGTACGACCTGTTCTCGCGCGGCGCGCGCGACTGGCTGCGCCACAACGAGAAGGTGCGCGAGGCGGTACGCGCCAATCTCCCCGAGATCATCGCCGGCGGCGAGGTCATCAATGACGCGCGCGCGCACCGTGCAGGTGCCGGTGCGCATGCTCGAGCACTCTCGCTTCCGGCTGCGCCGACCCCGAGGAGCAACAGGGCGCCGGCCAGGGCAACGGCCAAGCCCGGCGACGTGTCTCCGATCCCGCGCAGAGCCGGGGCCCGGGCGAGAAGGGCGCGGGCGGCAGCGACGAACGGCGAGGTTCAGCTGCTGCTCGAGTTCAAGGTCGACGACATCGTCGACTGGCTGTGGGAGGAGATGCAGCTGCCCAACCTCAAGGCGCGCGTCGGACCCTCGGACGAGACCGACTGGACGCGCGAGGGCTGGGACCGGCGCGGCGCGCGCTCGCGGCTCGACCGCCGCCGCTCGTTCAAGGAAGCGGTCAAACGCCGCGCGGAATCCGGGCGCCACCCCGACCTTCACCGACGACGACCTGCGCTTCCGCCAGCTGGCGCGGCGCAAGCAGCCGGCGGTCCACGCCGTGGTGTTCTTCATGCTGGACGTGTCGGGCAGCATGGGCGAGCGCGACCGCAAGCTCGCCAAGACGTTCTTCTTCTGGGTGGTGCAGGGCCTGCGGCGCGAGTACCGCTCGCTCGAGACCGTGTTCGTCGCGCACACCACCGAGGCCTGGGAATTCAACGAAGCCGGAGTTCTTCCAGGTGACCGGCACCGGCGGCACGGTGACCTCGACCGGGCTGCTCAAGGTGCGCGAGATCATCGACGCAGCGCTACAACCCCGGCCGCAGCAACATCTATCTGTTCTACGCCTCCGACGGCGAGAACTTCGGTGAGCGATGCGGCGGAGGCGCGCGCCGCGCTCGCCTCGATCGCCGCCGACACCTGCTACACCGGCTACGTCGAGGTGTCGCTCGGGCCTTTCGCGGCAGCTCGCCACCGAGACCGGCAAGCTCTGGGGCGAGTTGCGGGCGCCGGCGGTTGCCACCGGCAGCTATGCGCTCGCCGACTTCGACGACGTGTGGGGCGCGGTGCGTCACTTCTTCTCGGCGGAGACGGCGGCTCCGGCCGGCGGATGAGGCGCGCATGAGCTCCGACTGGCGCGACTACATACGGCGCATCGAGGAGCTCGCCAGCGCGCTCGGGGCTCGCAGTTCAACCCGGTGGACTTCGAGGCGGTCCCCGACAGCTTCATGATGGAGATCGCGGTCTACGGGCTGCCGGTGCGCATGCCGCACTGGTCGTTCGGCGTGCGCTACATCTACCAGCTGATCCAGCAGCGCATGGGCCACTCGCGCCTCTTCGAGGTGGTGTTCCCCGGCAACCCGGGCCACGCCTACCTCGCCGCGAGCAACGGGCTCGCCGAGAACATCGCTGGTGACGGCGCACGTGCTCGGGCACGCGGACTTCTCGCGCAACAACCTGCTGTTCCGCCGCTGCCAGGAGCAGGTGAGCGAGCACATCGTCGAGCACGCCGCCAATCACGCCCGCGCGATCCAGCAGACCATCGAGACCCACGGCGCGCAGCGCGTCGAGACGGTGCTCGACGCCGCGCTCGCTCTCGAGCAGCACATCGACATCGACCAGTCGCTGCGGCGCGAGCGCTACGCGGACTACATCGAGGAACCGAAGGTGCTCGCCGACGACGGCTTCCGCAAGCGCTTCGCCGCTCTCGATCCGGTCGCCGCCAGCACGGTGGAGGCGAAGAAGCGCGCGCCGGTGCCGCCGCATCCGGAGCGCGACCTCCTGTGGTTCATCGCCAATTACGCGCCCGAGATGGAGAGCTGGGAGCGCGACATCTTCCTCGCGGTGCGCGAGGAGTCCTTCTACTTCTACCCGGTGTTCGCCACGCAGATCATGAACGAGGGCTGGGCGTCGTACTGGCACGCGCGCCTGCTGCGCGAGGCGGACTTCGTGCCGCAGCAGTCCTATCTCGATGCGATCAAGTGTCACTCCGACGTGGTGCGGCCGATCGCCGCGGATGCGCAGGTGTCGCTCGCCATCAATCCCTATCACCTCGGCTTCTCGATGTGGGAGAAGATCGTGGAGCGCGACGGGCTCGAGGCTGCGCGCCGGATCATGGAGCAGGACGACGACTTCGCCTTCGTGCGCAACCACCTCACCCGCGAGCTGGCGGACGAGCTGGGGCTGTTCCGCTACAGCGCGCGCAGCGACGGCCAGATCAAGGTGCTCGAGCCCGAGGTGAGCGCGCTGCACGAGGCGGTGCTCGCGCCGAAATACAACTTCGGGGCTCCGGTGGTGTGCGCACGGCACGTGCGCAACGACGGCACGCTCGAGCTGACGCACGACAGCGGCGCCGACGGCCGCGGACTCGACCTCGAGCGTAGCCGCAAGGTGCTGGACTACCTGCAGCGCGTCTGGCGGCGGCCGATCGTGCTGACGACCGTGAACCAGGCCGGTTCTACGCTGGAGCTGACGGCCCCTTAGCCGGCGCTGCGGGGGCCTGGGTGCCCGGCTTGAGGCGCTCTCCGTCCCAATACTCCTCGTCCTGGGAGGTCACGATGGATACCGGGTCGCTGGCGGGAAAACTCTCCTCCAGCGCCTCGTCCAGCGCCCGCTCGATCTGCTCGCGTGACGGGTTCATGGCGGCTGCATCTCCTTCATTCCTATGGTACTCCGCGGAAGTAGCCGCAGGCATGTCGGCGGGAGTAGGCTTTGCGCAACCGGTACCGGTGATGCTCCGCAGGCGGGCGTCGAACAAAGCAAGATCCGGGAGCATCCAGCATGGCGCACGCCACTTCGGGCATCCGTAATATCGCGCTGGTAGGACCTGCCGGCGCGGGCAAGACCTCGATCACCGAGACGCTGCTGCTCTCGGCCGGCGCCACCCGCGCCCGCGGGAGCCTCGCGCGCGGTACCACGGTGTCGGATTTCGACAGCCAGGAGAAACGGCTGCAGCACTCGCTCGATACCGCGATCTGCAGCTTCACCGCCGACGGCACCCGCATCAACCTCATCGACACGCCCGGCTACGCGGACTTCCTCGGCAAGACGCTCTCGGTGCTGGAAGCGGTCGAGGCGGTCGCCATCGTCGTGAGCGCCGTGAACGGCGTGGACACCCTCACCCGGCGCCTCATGGATTTCGCGCGCGAACGGGGCCTGTGCCGCCTCATCATCGTGAACAAGATCGACAGCCGCGACGCCCACTGCGCGCAGGTGCTCGCCCAGCTGCGCGAGTCCTTCGGCGGGGAGTGCCTGCCGCTGAACCTCCCCGCCGGCGGCGGCGACTCGGTGGTCGACTGTTTCTTCCAGCCGCAGGGCCGGGCCGCGGATTTCTCCTCGGTCGAGGCCGCCCACACCCAGATCATCGACCAGGTGGTCGAGCTCGATGAGAAGCTGATGGCGCTCTACCTCGAGCAGGGTGAGGAAATCTCCCCCGAGCAGCTGCACGACCCGTTCGAACAGGCGCTGCGCGAGGGACACCTGGTGCCGGTGTGCTTCGCCTCGGCCGAGACCGGCGCCGGGGTCGCGGAGCTCCTGCAGATCATCGTGCGGCTCATGCCCAATCCCGCCGAAGGCAACCCGCCGCTGTTCCTCAAGGGCACCGGGGCGGATGCCGAGCGCGTGCCGGTGGCGCCCGATGCGGCGCGACATGTCATCGCGCACGTCTTCAAGGTGAGCATCGATCCCTACGTCGGCAAACTCGGGGTGCTGCGTGTGCACCAGGGCACGGTGCACCAGGGGAGCCAGTTGTTCGTCGGCGACGCGCGCAAGCCCGTGAAGCTCGCGCATCTCTACAGTCTGCTCGGCAAGGACACCAGCGAGATCCAGGAGGCGGGCCCCGGCGACATCTGCGCGACGCCCAAAGTCGACGAGCTGCACCTGGACGCGGTGCTGCACGACTCGCACGACGAGGATCAGTATCACCTGAAGCCCGTGGCGTTCCCGCCGCCGATGCTCGGCGTGGCGATCGAGCCCGAGCGGCGCGGGGACGAGCAGCGGCTCGCCGACACGCTCCACAAGCTCACCGCCGAGGATCCGTGCGTGCGCATCGAGCACCATGCGGCCGTGAACGAGACCGTGCTCTACGGCATGGGGGAGTTTCACCTGCGGGTACTGCTCGAGCGCATGACCGAGCGCTACGGCGTGCACGTCAAGACGCACCCGCCGAGCATCCCCTACCGCGAGACCATCACCCGTCCCGCCGAGGGGCATTGCCGCCACAAGAAGCAGACCGGCGGCGCCGGGCAGTTCGGCGAGGTGTTCCTGCGGATCGAAGCGCTCGGGCGCGGCGCGGGCTTCGAGTTCGTCGACGACGTGGTCGGCGGGGCGATTCCCGGGCAGTACATCCCCGCGGTGGAGAAGGGCGTGCGGCAGGTGCTCACCGAGGGGGCGCTCGCCGGCTTTCCGATCCAGGACGTGCGCGTCACCGTGTACGACGGCAAGCATCACGCGGTCGACTCCAAGGAGGTGGCGTTCGTGTCTGCGGGCCGCAAGGCTTTTCTGGACGCGCTGCAGAAGGCGACCCCGATCGTGCTCGAGCCGATCATGCGCCTGGAGATCACGGCGCCCGCGAGCGCCATCGGCGACATCACCGGCGACCTCGCCACCAGGCGCGCGCGCATCTCCGGCAGCGACACCCTCCCCGGGCAGCGGGCGACGCTCAAGGCGCTGGTGCCCCTCGCGGAGGTTTCCGAGTATCAGTCGCGTCTCAAGGCGCTCACCGGCGGCCAGGGCGCCTACACCATGGAGCTGAGCCACTACGATCCGGTGCCGCCGCGCAGGCAGCAGGAGCTCGCGCAGGCGTGGCGGCCGCGGGAGGCGCAGGACTGAAGATGGCCGCCGGTGCGCCGCCCCGGCGGCGGCCATTTCTCGCGTTCGTGCGCGCCGGGACGCGCTCGCTCCACGGGCGGCTGATCGCCGAGGACCCCGGGCGCAACTGGGACTGCTGCGTCAGCTGGTACGTGCCGCCGCCCGAGGAGGCGCTGGCCGAGTACTACTCCCACGGCGGATTCAACAAGCTCGACGGCTTCGTCGAGTTTGCCCGCGAGCTACCTGAGTACCGCGAGTACAGCTACGTGATGCTGCTCGACGACGACGTGTACCTCAAGCCCGGCGATCTGTCGCGCTTCTTCACGCTGTGTGCGCACTACCACACGTACCTGGCGCAGCCGGGGCTGCGCTGGTTCACGCACACCACCATCAACGCGCTGGTGCGCAATCCGGTTTGCGTGCTGCGCAGCGTGACCTTCGTCGAGGTGATGGCGCCGTGCTTCTCGCAGGCGGCGCTCGCGCAGCTCCTGCCGACCTTCGGCATGACGCGCAGCACCTGGGGGACGGATCTCGCCTGGGCCGCACAGGTCGACGGCCGCCACCCGATCCAGGTGGTGGACGCCATCGGCATGGATCACACACGCACCGGCGACGGCCGGCCCACCGCCTTCTATCGCAAGCTCACCGAGATGGGCGTCGACCCGGGCGAGGAGCTCGCGAGCGTGCGGCGGCTGTATCCGCAGTTCCGGGGCTCGCGCACGCTCAAGGGTGGCCACGTGTACCGGCCGGGGATCCCCTCCTGGGCGGCGCCGCTCCTGATGCGCCTGGTCGAGCGGCTGAAATTCGTCGTGCGTATCCGCAAGAAGACGCTGTTGCACGTGCGCGCCTGGCGGGCGCGGGTGGAAGACGCGCTGCGCGCGCGTTCTTGAATAAGCTCGCATCGGACATCCTGTCACGATGCTCGCGGCGGCGCGCCAAAAGCGCGGTTTCGGCGCGCCGCTCGCCGCCTGCGGCGGCGGGCACATCCATGTGCCTGGCCCGCGTCGTAGCGAGCTCTCAGGACCTGGGGCGCTGATCGAGCAGCGCGCGGATCACCGGCCAGCGGTTCTCGATGAGGCCGAGCGCTTCGGCCTGCCGCCCGGCGAGCACGCCGAAGTCCTTGGCGAGGTACTGCGCGATCAGCCCGTCGAGATTGTCGGCGAGCACGCGCGAGCCCGGGTCGGGATTCAACACGATGCCGAGCCCGGTGGGGGGCGTGGCGATGGTGCGCACCGTGAGGTCCGGGCGCAGCGTGCGCAGCAGCAGCATCAGCCGCCAGATGTCGCCGCTCCAGAAGCCGGTGACCTGCTCGCGCCGCGCCGTGCGCTCATCGAGCGGGTAGCAGTCGTGCATCAGAATGACGGACGAGCGCGAGCAGGCGCGCTCGACGTTGACGAAGTCGCGCAGCGCGAACTCGAAGTGGTGCATGCCGTCGATGAAGGCGAGCTCGACCGGCGCGCCGCCGAGCTCGGCGCGGGGGTCGTACTTCGCGAAGAACTCATCCGAGGTCTCGCGATAGAGCGCCACGTTGGCGGGCGGCTCGCCGGGGAGGTTCGGCTGCGGATCGATGCCGAGCACGCGCGTCCCGGGCAGCACGCACGCGAGCGAATCGCCGCGCGAGACGCCGATCTCGAGGTAGGTGCGCGGACGCAGGTGCCGATGGATGCGCGCCAGCACGCGGAAGTAGTTCTCGCCGGGGAGCGAGAGGCGCGACATGAGCGTGTAGGCGCGCGAGTAATCGACGCGCTCGACGGCCGCGCGACACAGGGCGAGAGCTGCGCCGTCGCGCCCGAGCCAGTGGTTGAGGCGCGCGCGGCGGAACAGCGTACGCGCGGCGCGCTGCGCGTCCTCGCTCTCTCGTTTCGGCTCTGCTGCCATCCGGCTAGTCTAGCCGCCCGGCGGCTGACCGGAGTACTGCCGCGCGTACCACTGGCGGTACTCCCCGCTCGCGACGCCGCGCCACCAGCTCTCGTTGCCGAGATACCAGCGCACCGTGTCCTCGAGCCCGGTCGCGAGCGCCGTGCCGATGCTGAAACCGAGGCGCTCGCGGATCCTGCCGGAGTCGACCGCGTAGCGGCGATCGTGCCCGGGACGGTCGCGTACGTGCTGGATGAGGCTCGCCGAGGCGCGCCCGGCGGAGGCGGGGCTGTGCGGGAAGCGCGCGGCGAGCGAGCGCTCGGCGGCGAAGGCCCGGTCCACCAGCTCGCATACCCGGCCCACCACGGTCAGGTTCGGCTCCTGGGTCGAGCCGCCGACGTTCCAGGTCTCCCCCGGCGGGGAGCGTGTGAGGATCAGCTCGAGCGCGCGGCAATGGTCGCTCACGTGCAGCCAGTCGCGGATCTGCAGGCCGTCGCCGTAGATCGGCAGCGGCCGGCCCTCGAGGATGTTGAGGATGCACAGCGGCAGCAGCTTCTCCGGGAACTGGTATGGACCATAGTTGTTGGAGCAGTTGCTGATGGTGCACGGCAGGCCGTAGCTGTGCGCGTAGGCGCGCACCAGGTGATCGGCGGCCGCCTTGCTGGCCGCGTACGGCGAGTTCGGCGCGTAGGGGGTGCTCTCGGTGAAGGCCGCCGCGCTGGAGCCAAGCGACCCGTACACCTCGTCGGTCGAGACGTGATGGAAGCGGCAGCCACGCCGCAACGCCTCCGCCCCCCAGGCGCCGCGCGCCGCATCGAGCAGCGCCTGGGTACCGAGCACGTTGGTGCGCAGGAACGTCGCCGGGTCCTCGAGCGAGCGGTCGACGTGCGACTCGGCGGCGAAGTTCACGATCGTATCGAGCGCCTCTGCGGCGATGAGCGTGGTGATGCGCTCGCGCTCGCCGATGTCGCCGCGCACGAAGCGCAGCTTCCCGGCGTCGATGAGCGGGGCGATGCTCGCGAGGTTGCCGGCGTAGGTGAGGGCGTCGAGTACCACCACGCGGTCGGTCGGGTGCGCGGCGCACCAGTAGTGGCAGAAGTTGGCGCCGATGAAGCCGGCGCCGCCGGTGACGAGCAGCTTCACCGGCCGGCTGCGCCGTCGGCGAGCGGCGCCAGCGTCGCGCGCAGCGCGGTGCGCCAGTGCGGTGCGGTGGCGCCGAGCAGACTCTCGGTGGCGCGCTTGTCGAGCACGCTGTAGCTCGGGCGCGCCGCCCGCGTCGGGTAGTCGGCGGTGCCGATGGGGACGATCGGCGGCACCGCGGCGAGGAGCTTCAGGCGCAGCGCCTCCTCGGCGATCGCCACCGCGAAGTCGTACCAGCTCGCCACCCCCGAATCGCACCAGTGCCACAGGCCCGCGGCGCGGCGCGTGCCGAGCGCCCAGAGCGTGCCGGCGAGCCCGGCGGCGTGCGTCGGCGCCCCCACCTGGTCGCTCACCACGCGCAGCTGCGGGCCGCTCCGCATGAGCGCGAGCATGCGCGCCGCGAAGCCGCCGTCGACGCTGTAGAGCCAGGAGGCGCGCACCACCGCCGCGCGCCCCGGGAGCTCGCGCAGTACCGCCTCTTCGCCCGCGAGCTTGGTGCGGCCGTAGACCGAAAGGGGATTCGGCTCAGCCTGCGTGTCGTAAGGCCGCCCCTGGCGGCCGTCGAACACGAAATCGGTGGACACGTGCAGCAGCCAGGCGGACGCGGCACGGCAGGCCCCCGCGAGCACCGCGGGGCCGATGGAGTTGGCACGCGCGGCCTCCTCGGGCGCGCCCTCGGCGTCGTCCACGCGGGTGTAAGCCGCGGCGTTGATCACCAGCTCGGGCGCGAATGCGGCGCAGGCCGAGCGCACCGCGCCGGCATCGGCGATATCGAGCTGTGCGCGGGTGAGCGAGCGCACCTGAGCGCCGGCGGGGGCGGCCGCTGCGAGCGCGCGGCCGAGTTGTCCGCCGGCGCCGGTGATGAGCACTCTCACGCAAAGCACTCCGCGCGCGCGAGCGGCTCGCCCGCGCGGTCCTTGTCGGAGAGCAGCGGCGCGCGCCCGGCCGGCAGCGGCCAGTCGATGGCGAGCGAGGGATCGTCCCACTTGAGCGTGCGTTCGGCCTCGCGCGACCAGTAGTCCGTGACCTTGTACTGCACGTGCGTCTCATCCGACAGCGCCAGGAATCCATGCGCAAAGCCGGGCGGCACCCAGAGCGAGCGCGCCGCGGCGGCCTCGAGCGGCACGGCGAGGCTCCTGCCGAAGTGGGCCGAGGAGCGGCGCAGGTCGACCACGACGTCGAAGATCGCGCCGGCGAGCACCCGCACGAGCTTTCCCTGGGTCTGGCGGATCTGGTAGTGGAGCCCGCGCAGCACGTACGCGCGCGAGCGGCTGACATTCTCCTGCACGAAGCGCGCGGCGATGCCCGCCGCGGCGAAGTCGCGCTCGTTCCAGCTCTCGAAGAAGGCGCCGCGCTCATCGTCGAATTCCCGGTGCTCGATCAGCGTGACGCCGGGGAGCGCGAGCGCGGTGGCGCGCATCAGAACACCCGCTCGCGCAGCACGCTCTCGAGATACTCGCCGTAGCCGGTGCGCTTGAGAGGCTCGGCGAGGCGCGCGAGCTGCGCGCGATCGATGAACCCCTGCCGGAAGGCGATCTCCTCCGGGCAGCAGATCTTCAGGCCCTGGCGCGACTCGACGGTCTCGACGAAGTTGGCGGCCTGCAGGAGCGAGGCGTGCGTGCCGGTATCGAGCCACGCGGCGCCGCGCCCGAGCACCTCCACCCTGAGGTCCCCGCGCGCGAGGTAGGCGCGGTTGACGTCGGTGATCTCGAGCTCGCCGCGGGCCGAGGGCTTGAGGGCGCGGGCCACCGCCACGCAGTCGGCGTCGTAGAAGTAGAGCCCGGTCACCGCGTAGTGGGAGCGCGGCGCCGCGGGCTTTTCCTCGAGCCCGACTGCACGGCCCTCCCCGTCGAACTCCACCACCCCGTACGCTTGCGGGTCGCGCACGTAGTATGCGAACACGGTGGCGCCGCGCTCGCGCGCCGCCGCGGCGCGCAGCTGCTCCGGCAGCCCGTGGCCGTAGAAGAGGTTGTCGCCGAGCACCAGGCACACGGCATCGCGGCCGATGAAATCGGCGCCGATGGTGAGCGCCTGGGCGATGCCGCGCGGCGCGGGTTGCGCGGCATAGCGGATGCGCATGCCCCACTGCGAGCCATCGCCCAGCAGCCGCTCGAACAGCGGGCCGTCATCGGGGGTCGAGATGAGCAGCACGTCGCGGATTCCGGCAAGCATCAGCGTCGCCAGCGGGTAATAGACCAGCGGCTTGTCATAAAGCGGCAGCAGCTGCTTGGAGACCGCCCGCGTGACCGGATACAGTCGGGTGCCGGATCCACCGGCGAGGACGATGCCTTTGGTGATCATGATGTTGAGACGCCTCAGCGCGGGGCATCCTAGCGTGCCACCGCGGCTCCCACCAAGCGCCGCGCCGCGCGCGCCGGTTCGCCGGGCCGCGGCCTGGGTGCTCGTGCTGCTGGCGGCGGTCCTCGGGCCCGCCGCGCTCGCCGGCCCCGGGGATCCGCCCGCGAAGCCCAAGGCGAGCTCCTTCGCGCCGCGCCACACGCGCAGCCACGTGTACGGTACGCCGATCGCCAAGCCGATCCTGCACCAGCGCAAGAAGCGGGCGAAGAGGGCCGCGCGAGCGCCCGCCGCACCGATCAAGTAGTCAGCCGGGAAGGGCCTGCATTAGAGTGGCCGCGTGCTCACGGCCGCCGAACTCGATACCCAGCTCACCCGGGCCTCCGCCTCTTTCGACCGCGGCGAGCTCGCGCAGGCCGAGAACACCTGCCGCTCGGTGCTGGCCGCGCATCCGAACAATGCCGCGGCGCTGCATCTGCTCGGACTGGTACGCGCCCGCGGCGGCGACCGCGCGCAGGGCGAGCAGTTCCTGCGGCGCAGCGTCGAGCTCGAGCCCACCGACTCGCGGCTGCGGCTGAACCTCGCCACTTTCCTGCGGCGCGCCGGGCGCCTCGAGGAGGCCGAGCGTGTCTACCGGCGCGTGCTGCAGCTCGCGCCCGGCGAGCGCGGCGCACGCCACGGACTGGTGCTGACGCTCGACAGCCTCGGCCGCGGCCGCGATGCGGAGCTGCAGTGCCGCACGCTCATCGACGCCGACCGCGCCAACCCGGACGGCTGGTCGGCGCTCGGCTTCGTGCTCGCCAACCAGAACCGCCTGGTGGAGGCCGAGGGCGCTTACCGCCAGGCACTGGCGCTCAATCCCGGCAACGCCGCGCTCTACCGCCGGCTCGGCTCGCTGCTCGCGCAGCTCGAGCGCGCCGAGGAGGCGCTCGGCGCCCTGACGCGCGCCCGCGCCCTCGGCGTGCGCGGTTTCGAGCTGGAATTCGCGCGCGGCCGTGCGCTGTCGCAGCTCGGCCGCATGGCCGAAGCCGAGCGCGCCTACGAGGCGGCGGTCGCGCTGCGGCCGCGGCATGCGGACGCGCAGCTTTATCTCGCGCGCGTCCGCCAGGGGCTCGGCGACCCGGATTTCTCGCGCTCGCTCGCCGCCGCGGTGCTCGCAGCGCGCGACGACCTGAATCTCCAGGAGGCGCTCGCCGGGCTGCTGCTCTCCGCCGGGCGCGGCGACGTCGCCGAGAAGCTGCTGCGCGAGGAGCTGAAGCGCGCCGGGCCGCTGCCGCGGCTGCGGTATCTGCTGTCGCGCGTGATGCGCGAAAGCGAGCGGCTGGCGGAGGCGGAGACCGAGGCGCTGGAAGCCGCCGCGGCGCTGCCCGAGGAGCCGGGGGTGATCGAGAACCTGGTGTCGATCCTGCTGTCGCGCGGACGGCCCGAGGAGGCACAGCCATTCATCCGCGCGCAGCGCGCCCGCATGCCCTGGGCACAGGGCTGGATCGCGTACGAGGCACTCGCGGCGCGCGTGCTCGGACAGCCGCTCTATGCGGAGCTCTACGACTATCAACGCCTGGTACGCCCCTACGAGCTGCAGGCGCCGTTCGGCTACGCCTCGATGGCCGAGCTCAACACCGCGCTCCTCGAGGTGCTCGCCGCGCGCTACTCGGCCGACACCTATGCGCTCGGCGACAGCCTGCGCAACGGCCGCCAGACGACCCGCAACCTGGTGATGGATCCGAACCCGGTCATCCAGGCGCTGCTGCGCAGCTTCGATGAGCCGCTGCGCAGCTACCTCGCCGCGATCGGCCGCGGCGCCGAGCATCCGCTGAGCGCGCGCAATACGGGCGCCGCGCAGATCGCGGCGGCCTGGTCGGTGCAGCTCGGGCGCGGCGGCCTGCACGTCAATCACTACCATAACCAGGGCTGGATCAGCGCCACCTGCTACGTGCAGGTGCCCGAGGAGTGTGCCGACAGCGAATTGAAGAGCGGCTGGCTGCGGCTCGGCGAGCCGCGCTTCGCGACTGCGGGTGTGGGCGCCGGCTGCGTCGTGCAGCCGCACGCGGGCCAGGTGGTGCTGTATCCGTCCTACATGTGGCACGGCACGAGCGCGATACTCGGCTCGCAGCCGCGCACCGCCGTCTCCTTCGAGGTGCTGCCGGCGGCGACCGGCGGCGCCTAGCGCGCGCCCGCCGGGCTCGTCTTCCAGCTCACCCGATCACCCACCCTGAGGCCGAGGAGCCCCGCCTCGCCGCCGCGCAGCTCGAGCACCGCGGCCACCGGCACTTGCGAGCTCAGCAGATCGAGCCGCAGCGGCGGGGCGCGGTCGATGATCTTCACCACCCGGCCGTCCGCGGCGATGAACAGCATGTCGAGCTCGATGTAGGTGTTCTTCATCCAGAAGGTCACGACGCGCGGTTTGGGAAACGGAAAGATCATGCCGCGCTCGGCCGGCAGGTCGCGCACGAACATCAGGCCCTGCTCGCCGCGCTCGGGGGTGTCCGCCACCCACACGTCGAAACGGAATTTGCGCGGCGGGCCGGCGGCGTCACGCTGCACCACCTCGAGCGCCGCGCGCGGCCAGGTGGTGAGATCGAGCGGGGCGGGCGCGGGGTCGCCGGCGGTGGCCGCGGCCGCGCCGAGCAGCACCACGGCGTACGCCGCACGCAGGACAGTGGTACTCATGGGTCTCCCCTTAACGGACGGCGTCGTCGCCGAACACCGCATTGCCCGCAAAGTCGAAGCTGCTGACGAGGATGCGCTCGGCGTTGTTGAGAGTCGCAGCCGGGGCGACGCAGAAGCCGCGCGCGACGATGCGATAGCGGCGCGGCGCTCCCGCGGCGTGCAGCCGCTGCTGACTGAGCGTGTCGACGGTGCAGTGATCCGCGCCGCGCGTGGTGTAGAGGCGCTGCGCGCCTTCGACGATCAGCGTGAGATTGGTCGGGAGCGACCGGCCGGCGCGCCCCTCGCGCGCCGCGCTCACTCCGAACACCAGGCGCAGCCGCCGGCCGTCGGCGCGTTTAGGTCCCGCGAACGCCATGCGGATGCCGCTGCCGTCGGGGCGTGGGCCGCCGTCGCACTCGAGCTCGGCGTTACGCCAGTCGATGTCGAGATTGAGAGCGCCGCGGATGCGCGCTTTCAGGTAGCCGTTGCCGGTCGGCAGGCAGCCGGCGGGGGCGGGAGTCGCAGCCGGCGGCGGCGCCGCCGGCGGCATCACGATCGGTGGATTCGCGGCCGGGACCGCCGGCCCGGCGACACACGGCACAGCCGCGCATCCGAGGAGCGCACAGGCGAGTAGCGGCGGGCGGCGCAGCATGCCGCCTTAGTGTAGCGAAGGGCAATCGATTGGTGGTGCGTCCCGGGTTACGCCCCGGGGACGACTAACATCGCCTTGGCGAGCCGCGCGTGCACACGGACCACGCCGCGCGCCAGGTGCAGCAGCACAGTCAGCAGCACGACGCCGAGGACGGCGAGAAACAGCGCGCCGAGTACCGGATGATCCGGCGCCCACGGCTGGCCGTTGTGCATGAAGATGTGGTCGTTCAAGTCGAAGTCGATCCAGCCGGCGTAGTACCCGATGAGCGTCAGGAGCGTGCCGATGAAGGCGGCGCTCACGGCGAGACCGGTCACCGCGATGGTGAAGTAGGCGATACCGAGCGGCAGCATGAGCAGCAGGTAGGCGAGGGTGGTCCAGGTGCGCACGTCCGACAGCATCTCGCCGATGCGCTTCCACCAGCCGGCCGACGGGCCCGGATGCACGGGGCGGCGCGGCATGCGCTCGCCGCTGATCGCCTCGATGAGCCGTCCCTCGCCGAGTGCGATCACGCGCGTGATGCCGATGAAGGCGAGGAAGAACGGCACGCCGATGATGAGGATCGCGAAGCCGAACGACAGCGAGAGCCCGGTCACCACGATGGTGAAGTACACGATGCCGGTGGCGAGCGCGAGCAGCATATAGAAGAGTGAGGTGTAGCTGCGCGGATCGAGATACACGCCGAAGAAGCGCTTCCAGCTGCTCGCGCTGGTGGCCGCGGCGGGTACCGGGGTCTGCAGGGCCGCCTTCACCTTGGCCTCGGTGTCGCGGTAGGCGCCCGCGACTTCCTCGGGCGCGCCGTAAGTGCTCGCGATGAGCTCGAGCACGTCAGCCTCCGACTTGCCGGGGTGCGCCGCCACTTCGGCGCGCAGGTACTCCTCGGAGTCGTAGAGCGCGTCCTGGATCAGCGCCGGATCCTGGCCTTCGAGCGCCGCGCGCAGCTGCCTGAGATATTCGTCGATCGAGCGGGGGGCATGAGCACTCATGGAGCGGTTCCTTCAATGAATCGGTCGACGAAGCCGCGCGTCTGGCGCCAGATGCCGCTCCACTGCGAGAGCAGCGCGCGGCCTTCCTCGGTGATGCGGTAGTAGCGGCGCGGCGGGCCCGAATACGAGGGCACGACGCGGCTCGTCAGCTGGCCGCCGGAGGCGAGGGCACGCAGCACCGGATAGATCGTGCCCTCCTTGAAGAGCGCCTCACCCTCGTTGGCTTTCTGCAGCCGCTTGGCGATCTCGTAGCCATAGAGGTCTTCGGTACTGCGGTCGAGCACGGCGAGCAGCACGAGTGCGACGAGACCCGCGTTGAGGTCTTTCTGGAACTTGCGTGCCTGGGTATCGTCCATCGGCCAATACTATATACTCAATAGTACTAACAATCAACTAGTACTGTGTAGATACCTCGGTTATACAACATAAGACTGTAACCCACTGACTGGGCACGCGCTCCGAGGCTGCTAGACTTCGAGCAGAAATCACTCGAAGGCCGCGGATGAGAAACTCGCTCCTCGAAGTCACTCCGGTGATCCCCGGGAGCCTCGCGCGGCTCCCCGAGCTTGCCGCCAACCTTTTCTTCAGCTGGCACCGTCCCATCCGGGCGCTGTTCGAGGACCTCGATCCCGAGCTCTGGAAACAGACCAACGGCAATCCGCGCCTGATGATCCGCTGCGTAAATCAGTCGGCGCTCGAGCGCTGCGCGCGCGACGGCGGCTATCTCGAGCGCTATCGCGCCGCGCTCGAGACGCTGGATGCGTACGTGGGGGCGGGCACGCATGGGCCGAATGAGCCGCTGATCGCGTACTTCTGCGCCGAGTACGGCTTTCACGAGAGCTTTCCCATCTACTCCGGCGGCCTCGGCGTGCTGGCCGCCGACTACTGCAAGGCGGCGAGCGATGAGCGCGCCAACTTCGTCGCCGTGGGACTGCTGTACGAGCAGGGCTATTTCACGCAGCAGGTCGACAACGACGGCATCCAGCAGGCCGAATACCGCGAGCGCGATCCGCGCGACCTGCCGGTCGAGCCGGTACGCACCACCACGGGTGACTGGCTCAAGGTGAGCGTGCGCATCGCGGGACGCGACGTGGTGGCGCGCGCCTGGAAGGCGCAGGTCGGCCGGGCCGCGGTGTATCTGCTCGACACCAACTGCGCGGAAAACGCGCCCTCCGATCGCGACATCACCCATCGCCTCTACGGGGGCGACGATTCGACCCGCATCCGCCAGGAGATGATTCTCGGCATCGGCGGCGTGCGGGCGCTGCGCGCGCTCGGCCTCGCGCCCGCGGTCTGGCACCTGAACGAAGGCCACGCCGCGTTCCTGATCCTCGAGCTGCTGCGCGAGCATCTCGCCGCAGGGCTACCCTTCAACGCGGCACAGGAGGCGGTGGCCGCCGAGTGCGTCTTCACCACGCACACGCCGGTGGCGGCCGGACACGATGCCTTCGGGCACGAGCTCGTGGTCGCGCACTTCGGCGATTTCATCCGCGACCTCGGCATATCCGTCGAGCGCTTTCTCGATCTGGCGCGTGCGCCCGCCGCTCCCCACCTCTTCAACATGACCCGCCTGGCGCTGAATGGCGCGCGGCACGTGAACGGCGTCAGCCGCATCCACGGCGGCGTGTCGGCGCGGCTGTGTGCGGATGAGTGGCCCGAGCTGCGCCCCGAGGACAACCCGGTCGGCTATGTCACCAACGGCGTGCACGTGCCGACCTTCCTGCACCAGCGCTGGACCGATTTTCTGGACCGCGAGCTCGGAGCCGAGTGGCGCGATCGGCTGCGGGATCCGGAGTTCTGGAGCGCGATCGAGCGCATCCCGCACGAACGCTACTGGGCGACCGCGCAGGACGTGAAGTCGCGCATGCTCGTGGCCGTGCGCGAGCGGCTGCAGCGCGAGTACGCGCGCAAGGGCCTCGTTACCGCGCAGCTGCGCCACGTTACGCGCTTCCTCGACCCGCTGCGGCCCGGTGTGCTCACCATCGGCTTCGCGCGGCGCTTCGCCACCTACAAGCGCGCGACGCTCCTGATGCACGACCGCGCGCGTCTGGCGCGCCTGCTGCACGATCCCGAGCGCCCGGTGGTGCTCCTCTTCGCCGGCAAGGCGCATCCGGCGGATGAGCCCGCCAAGCAGGTGCTGCGCGAGATCCGCCAGCTGATGATGAGCCCGGAGTTTCTCGGCCGCGTGGTGTTCCTCGAGGACTACGATCTGCAGCTCGCGCGCAGCATGATCTCGGGCGTCGACGTGTGGCTCAACAACCCGATCGCACCGCTCGAGGCGAGCGGTACCTCCGGCATCAAGGCCGCCATCAACGGCCGGCTCAACCTCTCGATCCTCGACGGCTGGTGGGCGGAAGGCTGCATGCAGGACAACGGCTGGGGCATTCCGCCGGCCAACGTGGCCGACCCCGAGCGGCGCGACGCGCTCGAGGCCGACATGATCCTCGATACGCTGGTCGAGGAAGTGCTGCCGCTCTACTACGACAAGAGCGCACCGGCCTGCCCGCCGGAGTGGGTGCGGCGCAGCAAGCGCGCCATGGCCACCGTGATCCCGCGCTTCAACATGCGCCGCGTGCTGTTCGACTACACCCGCGGCCTCTACCAGCCGGCGATCGGACAGTACCGGCGGCTCGCCGCCGAAGAGTTCACCGGGGCGCGCACGCTCGCCGAATGGAAGCAGCGGGTGCGGGCGGCGTGGCCCAAGGTGAGCCTGAAGCTCCTCAACGACGCGACCCGCGACCTGCCGCGCGGGGAGCGCCTGCGGCTCTCGGTGGCGGTGGCGCTCAACGGGCTCGGTCCCGCCGACGTGCGCGTGGAATTCCTCGGCCGGCGGCTCCTGCCCCGGGCCGACCGCACGCCGCCCCCACTCTCGTCCTTTGACCACCCGGCCGCGAACGGCCTGTGGCGCAGCACGCTCAGCGCCGCGGACGGGGGCGAAGGCGGGGACACGGCGTTTGCGCTCGACGTGGAGCCGGAGGAGTGCGGCCAGTTCGCCACCGAGGTCCGCATCTACCCCTGGCACGAGCTCCTCACCCACCCTTACGAGCTCGGTCTCATGAAGTGGCTATGAACGGCGCGCATCCCGGGGTTGCACACCCGGCGCGCCTTGCGCTGTAGTAACGCCCATGAGCCGCCAGCCCGCCCGCGCATCCTCCGGCCGTTACGTGAGCCGACTCACCGGCGGCACGCTCGCGGTGATCATGGCGGGCGGCCGCGGCGAGCGCCTGCGCGATCTGACCCTGAGCCGCTGCAAGCCGGCGACCCCCTTCGGCGGCAAGTTCCGCATCATCGATTTCGTGCTGTCGAACTGCGTCAACTCCGGCATCCGCCAGGTTTCGATCCTGACGCAATACAAGGCGCAGTCGCTCATCCAGCACGTGCAGCACGGCTGGGGCTATCTGCGCGGCGAGTTCGGCGAGTTCGTGGAAGTGGTGCCGGCGCAGCAGCAGGTCGGTGAGCACTGGTATCGCGGCACGGCGGATGCGGTGTACCAGAACGTCGGGCTGATCGCCTCGCACCGCCCCAAGCACGTGCTGGTGCTGGCCGGCGATCACATCTACAAGATGGACTACGGTCCGATGATCGCCTACCACGTCGAGAAGGGCGCCGACATCACCGTCGGCGTGGTGGAGGTAGCGGCGGCGCAATCACGTCACTACGGCGTGTTGACCGCGACCGAGTGGAACCGCGTGACGCGCTTCGCCGAGAAGCCCGCCGTGCCGGACGCACTGCCGGGACGGCCGGGCACCATCCTCGCCTCGATGGGCATCTACGTCTTCAACGCCCCGCTCCTCGAGAGCATGCTGACCGCGGATGCCTCGCGTGAGGCCTCGAGCCACGACTTCGGCAAGGACATCCTGCCGGAGGCCATCACCAGCGGCCGCCAGGTATTCGCCTATCCGTTTCAGGACGTGAAGACGCGCGCGCAGAGCTACTGGCGCGACGTCGGTACGCTCGATGCCTATTACGACGCCAACGTGGAGCTGGTGCACGTGCGGCCGGAGCTCAACATCTACGACGAGGACTGGCCGATCTGGACTTACCAGGTGCAGCAACCACCCGCCAAGTTCATTCTGGACGAGGACGGGCGGCGCGGCATGGCCGTCAACTCCATGGTGTCGGGCGGGTGCATCATCTCCGGGGCCGTGGTGCGCGAGTCGCTGCTGTTCTCCGACGTGCGTGTCGAGGAGCGCACCACCATCCATCGCTCGGTGGTGCTGCCGCACACCAGCATCGGCCGCGGCTGCCAGATCACCGGCGCGATCATCGACCAGGACTGCGAGATTCCCGATGGCATGACGATCGGCGTCGATCGCGGTGCGGACACGCAGCGCTTTCACGTCACCGAAAAAGGCGTAGTGCTGGTCACCCCCGACATGCTGCGCAAGCTCCGGCCCTGAGCGGCACCGCCATGGCCTCCAGCGCACGCCTGCCGGTCGTCCTCCTCTGGCACATGCACCAGCCGCAGTATCGCGACGCGATCACCGGACAGTACGTGCTGCCGTGGACCTACCTGCACGCCATCAAGGACTACACCGACATGGCGGCGCACCTGGAGGCGAACCCCGCGGCGCACGCCGTGGTCAACTTCTCCCCGGTGCTGATCGAGCAGCTCGAGGACATCGGCGCGCGCATCGGCGCGCACCTCGCCGGGGGCGCGCCCCTCCCCGATCCGGTACTGGCGCTCCTCGGTCCCGATCCCCTGCCCACCGAGCCCGCCGCGCGCCTCGCGCTCCTCAAGGCGTGTCTGCGCGCGCAGCGCAAGCAGATGATCGAGCGCTTCGGACCGTATCTGGAGCTCGCGACCATCGCCGACACGCTGGCGACGCCTGAGCGCATCGCGTACGCCTCCGATCACCTCATCCACGACCTCGCCGTCTGGTATCACCTGGCGTGGCTCGGCGAGACGGTACGGCGCACCGACCCGCTGGTCGCGCGGCTCACCGAGCGCGGTCGCGACTTCAGCGCCGCGCAGCGCCGCGAGCTCCTCGAGCTGATCGGGCGCCTCGTCGCCCAGGTCGTGCCGCGTTACCGCGCGCTCGCCGCGCGCGGCCAGTGCGAGCTGTCGGTGACACCCTACGCGCATCCCATCATTCCGCTGCTGCTCGACTTCCGCTCGGCACGCGACACCGTGCCCGCCATGGTGCTGCCGGAGCACGCCAGTTACCCGGGCGGGGCGGTGCGTGCGGCCTGGCACGTCGCCGAGTCGATCCGGGTGTTCACGCGCGCCTTCGGCGAGCGGCCGGCGGGCTGCTGGCCCTCCGAGGGCGCGATCAGCGCCGCAACGCTCGAGCTCCTCTCGGCGCACGGCTTCCGCTGGGCCGCGAGCGGTGGGGCGGTGCTGCGCAACAGCCTGGCACGCTCGCACGCCCTGGCGGCCGACGAGCCGCGCAGCTACAACCGCCCGTATCGTCCGCAGGGCATCGCGCTCAACTGCTTCTTCCGCGATGACAATCTCTCCGACCTGATCGGCTTCACTTACGCGACCTGGCACGGGGATGACGCCGCTCACAACCTGGTGAACGAGCTGACGCAACTGGCGCGCAGCTACGACGGCGACCGCAATCACGCCGTGCTGATCGCGCTCGACGGCGAGAATGCCTGGGAGCACTTCCCGTTCAACGGCTACTACTTCCTCAAGTCGCTGTACGCGCTGCTCGCCAACCATCCGCTGCTCGAGCTGACGACGCTCTCCGGATGCCTCGCGCGCGGCGTACAGGCGGCGCCGCTCCCCGAGGTCGCCGCCGGCAGCTGGGTGCACGGCACACTCGCCACCTGGATCGGGGACCCTGCCAAGAACCGCGCCTGGGACCTGCTGTGCGAGGCGAAGGAAGCCTACGATCGTCTCACGCCGGCGCTGCGGGACGCGCCGGCGCGCGAGGCGGCCTGCCGGCAGCTGGCACAGTGCGAGAGCTCCGACTGGTTCTGGTGGTTCGGCGACTACAACCCGGCCGAGTCGGTGAGCCAGTTCGACCGCCTCTACCGCCGGCAGCTCGCGACGCTTTACCGGCGGCTCGGCCTCGAGGCGCCCGCGAGCCTCGCCCAGCCGGTGTCGGTCGGCACGGGCTCGCCCGAGCACGGCGGCGTCATGCGCCGCGCCAGCTGAGCTTTGCGGGAACGCCGCGTGGCCGGCATGCGCTTGCCCGTGTTCGACCGGCGCCGCGCCGCAGCGCTGCTGCCGCTCTCGGCGCTCGAGGCGCCCCTCGGTCGAGGCGGGCGCGCCTTCATCGACTGGCTCGCGGCGGCGGGTTTCAGCGTCTGGCAGATCCTGCCGCTCGGACCCACGGGAGAGGACGGCTCACCCTACTGGGTGCGCTCGGACGCCGCCGGCAACCCACGCTTCCTCGACCCCGCGGAGCTCCCGGCGGCCGATGCGCCGGTCGATGCCGGGTTCCGCGCCGCCGCCGCCGGCTGGCTGCCCGACTACACGCTGTTCGAAGCACTCACCCGCGAGCACGGCGGTGCGCCGTTCTGGGCCTGGCCCCGGGAGCTGCGCGACCGTGAGCCCGCGGCGCTCGCGGGCGCGCGTGTGCGGCTCGCCGCCGAGCTCGGCTGGCTCGAGCGCGAGCAGTACGCCTTCGAGGTGCAGTGGCAGCGGTTGCGCGAGTACGCGCACGGCCACGGCGTGCGGCTCTTCGGTGACCTGCCGTTCTACGTCGCACCTTCCTCCGCCGAGACCTGGGCGCACCGCGAGCTGTTCCAGCTCACCGCCACCGGCGAGCCCGCATTCGTCGGCGGAGTCCCGCCGGACTATTTCTCGGCTCTCGGGCAGCTGTGGGGCAACCCGGTGTACGACTGGCATGCGCAGCGGCGCGAGGGGTTCCGCTGGTGGGTGGCTCGGGTCGGCGCGCAGCTCGCGCGGCTCGACCTGCTGCGCCTCGATCACTTCCGCGCGCTGGCGGCCTACTGGGCGGTGCCCGCCGGGGCGGGCGATGCCCGCGGCGGCGCCTGGCACAGCGCCCCGGGGGCCGAGCTCCTCACGCGCCTGCGCGAGGAGTTCAGCGATCTGCCGCTCGCGGCCGAGGACTTAGGATTGATCACGCCCGACGTGCACGCGCTGCGCAGCGACTTCGGTCTCCCGGGCATGCGCGTGCTGCAGTTCGCCTTCGACGGCGATTCCGGCAATCCCCACCTCCCGTACCAGTACGAGCGCGGGAGCGTCGCCTACAGCGGCACCCACGACAACGACACGACGCTCGGCTGGTACTCGCATCTCGATCCCGGCACCGCGCAGCGCGTGAATCTCTACCTCGGCGCGAGCGGGGCGGCGGTGCTCGAGGCGGCGCTGCGCGCGACGCTCGGCTCGGTGGCGCGGCTCGCGGTCATTCCGGTGCAGGATCTGCTGGCCTTGAGCTCCGCCGCGCGCCTCAACACGCCCGGCACGGTGAGTGGCAACTGGGGCTGGCGGCTGCCGCCCGAGGCGCTCACGAGCGAGCTGGCGCGCCGCTACGCGGCGCTCAACTCGGTGTACGGACGCACTCAGGAGCCGCCGTGACACTTAAGCGAACCGCCATCGCCCTGTGCGCCGTGAGCGCGCTCCTTGCATCGGGCTGCGTGCTTAGCCCCAGGTTCACGACTCCGACGCTCACGGTCGCCGGCGTGCAGGTCGAGGGGGGCGATCTGCTCGAACAGCGACTCAAGGTGCGCGTGCACGTCGAGAATCCCAACGACCGCCGTCTGCCGATCAAGGGCGTCGCCTATACGCTCGAGATCGAGGGCCAGCCGTTCGCGAGCGGCGAGTCGGCGGCGAGCTTCGTGGTGCCGGCGCTCGGCGCGACGGAGTTCGACATGAACGTGACCACCAACATGGCCGGCACGCTCATGCGGCTGCTGGCGCGCGGGCCGGACGCGCGGCAGAGCGTCTCCTACCACCTCAGCGGGAAGATCTCGCTCTCCGAGGGCTGGCTGCAGTCGATTCCCTTCGACCAGCGCGGTACGTTCAGGCTCCAGTAGACGCCCCGCGCCGCTAGCCGCCGCTCAAGCGCCGGTAGATCGCGAGGTACTCGCCGGTGCGCCGCTCCCAGGAGAAGTCCTGGCTCATGCCGTTGCGCTGCAGCCGTGCCCACTCACCGGGCCGCGCGTACAGGTCGAGAGCCGTGTCGAGCGCCCAGGTGAGCGCCGGAGCGTCGAAGTCGTTGAACACGACCCCGGTGCCGCGGCCGCTCGCGGCGTCGTAGTGCTCGACCGAGTCGGCGAGTCCGCCGGTGCGCCGCACGACGGGGACGGTACCGTAACGCAGGCTGTACATCTGATTGAGGCCGCACGGTTCATAGCGCGAGGGCATGAGGAACAGATCGCTCGCCGCTTCGATCCAGTGCGACTGCGCCTCATCGTAGCCGGCCTCGAACGTCACCCGTCCGGGGAAATCGCGCGCCAGCTCGGTAAAGAACTGCTCGTACTTGGCCTCCCCGCTGCCGAGCGCGGCGAGCGCCAGCGGGCGCGCCGCCAGCACCTGCGGCAGCGCCTCGAACATCAGCTCGATCCCCTTCTGGGCCGCGAGGCGGCTCACGACTCCGGCCAGCGGGACCTCGGGAGCGGTCGTGAGGCGTGTGCGTGCGAGGAACTGGCGTTTGAGCTGCGCCTTGCCCGCCAGATGCGCCGGATCGTAGTGCACCGGCAGAAAGCGGTCGCGGCGCGGATCCCATTCGTCGTAGTCGACGCCGTTCAGAATCCCGGTGAGCGCCGCGCCACGCGCGCGCAGGTCCGCCTCGAGCCCCATGCCGTACTCGGGCGTGCAGATCTCGCGGGCATGGGTCGGGCTCACGGTCGTGATGGCGTCGGCGTAGAGGATGCCGTGGCGCAGCGCGTTGATGCGTCCGGCGGCGAGATCCTCCTGGTGCAGCAGCAAGGTGTCGGCGGGCGGCAGCGCGAGGTCGGCCACGTCGGCCGCGGGGAAGATGCCCTGGTAGCCGATGTTGTGGATCGTGAGCACGGTGCGCGTCGCCGCAAAGACGCCTGCGCGGCCGACGCCGGTGCGCAGGTAGAGCGGCGCGAACGCCGTATGCCAGTCGTTGCAATGGAGGATCTGCGGGCGAAAGCCGATGTGCTGGCAGGAGATGAGGGATGCGCGGGTGAAGGCGATGAAGCGCAGATGCTCGTCGGGATCGGCCGTATAGAGGCTCGCCCGTGCGTACAGCGCCGGGCACTCGATGAGATACACCGGCACGCCGGCGCCGGGCAGCGTTGCCTCGAGCACCGAGAACGCGTAGCGGTGGGGCCCGAGCACGAGCGGTACCTTGGTGAGACCGGCCACCGGGCGCGCCCCGAGCGCCGCACGGTCGATCGAGGAGTAGAGCGGCGTGAAAAGGCGCGCGTCGTGCCCGTCGGCGTGCAGGTACTTGGCCAATGCCCCGGCGACGTCGGCGAGCCCGCCGGTTTTCGACAGCGGCGCCACCTCGGAGGCGAGCAGGCAGACGGCGAGTTTCTGAAGCGTGGCGCTCATTGCCGGGGCGGATTTCCGTCAGGTTAAGATGTGCCGATGCGGCGCTTCCTGATCGGGCTCACGCTGATTGTGCTGCTTGCCGTGTCGATCGGCACGGGGGTCACGGTCGCCCGCTGGCCCCATTGCCGGCACTTTTGCCCGTGGCTCTGCGCCCGGGGCTCAGTGTAACCGCAAGAATCGGGTCGCGCCGCGCGGCGGCGCGCCTATCATGCGGACCTATGTCAAGCAGCATCACGAACTTCACCGACAGCCGCGATTTCCGCCGCATCGCCCGCGCGATCCGCTTCATCGACGCGCATTATCGCGAGCAGCCGCGCCTCGCGACCATCGCCTCGTACGCGGGTCTTTCCGAGTTCCATTTCAACCGGCTGTTCCGCCGCTGGGCGGGACTCACGCCGCGGCAGTATCTGGCGTTCATCACCGCGCGCGCCGCGCGCGGCGTGCTGGGCGGGGCCGCCTCGGTCCTCGAGGCCTCTTATGCGGTCGGGCTCTCCGGGCCCGGCCGCCTGCACGATCTTCTGGTCACGCTCGATGCGGTGACGCCGGGGGAGCTCAAGGCGCGCGGCGCGGGCCTCGAGATCCGCTACGGTTTCACCCCGACGCCCTTCGGAACGGCACTCATCGCGCACACGGCACGGGGCCTGTGCTATCTCGGCTTTCACGACCGCGGCAGTGAGCGTGCCGCCGCCGCGGCGCTCGCTGCGGGGTGGAGCCACGCACGCCTGGTGCACGACGATGAGGCTGCGCGGGCGACGGCGGCCAGGATTTTCGCGCCCGGCGACGCGCCGGCCGCGGTGCCGCTGCGTCTCTCGGTCCGGGGGACGAATTTTCAGCTCAAGGTGTGGCAGGCATTGCTCGAGGTGGGGGCACACGGCCCGACCACGTACGCCGAAGTGGCCCTCGCCGCCGGAGTCCCCGGCGCCGAGCGCGCCGTCGGGAACGCGGTCGGCGCCAACCCGGTCGCCTGGCTCATCCCCTGCCACAACGTGCTGCGCACGGACGGCGCGCTCGGGGGCTATCGCTGGGGCGAGGAGCGCAAGCGCGCCATGCTCGCTTTCCAGGCACGTGACATAATCCGGGGGTCCCCGCAGCGGCCTGGAAGGCTCCCGGCTGACCGCAGCGTATCTGCATAACTGTATGTTTTAATTAGAAAAACAGAAAACTCTGCAGGGCGCAAGACCCGGGGAAGTGGTAAACTTCACGCCGTTCTCCCCGGTGTCATCGAAGCGATCCGAACTTGCGTGCGGCGGTCCGCGACGGACCTTTAGCGCGCGACGAAACATCATGTCCGCCTCGCCCTACAAGCAGCTCGAGCAGGAATTCAAACGCCTCCACGCCTTTCGTGGGGCGCTCTCGCTCCTGCGCTGGGACGCGGCCGTGATGATGCCGCGCGGCAGCGCTGACGTTCGCGGTGAGCAGCTCGCCGCGCTCGAGACCGAGTACCACGCGCTCCTCACGGCTCCCAAGATCACGCGGCTCCTCGACCGGGCGCAGGCCAATACCCAGGGACTCGCGGACTGGCAGGTGGCGAACCTGCGCGAGATGCGCCGCCAGCGCGACCACGCGATCGCCACCCCGGTGACGCTCGTCGCCCGCCTCGCCAAGGCCGCCTCGCGCGCCGAGTCGCGCTGGCTCGAGGCCCGCGCCCAGGGAAAGTTCGAGTCCTTCGCACCCCACCTCGAGGAGGTGGTGCACCTGGTGCGCGACAAGGCGGCGCTCCTCGGTCAGGCGTTGAACCTCGCCCCCTACGACGCGCTGGTGGATGAGTTCAGCCCCGGCATCACCACGGCCGACATCGACGCCATGTTCAAGGCGCTGTCGCGGCGCCTGCCGTCGCTCATCCGCGAGGCCATCGCCGTGCAGGAGGGCCATGCCGCGCTGCCGCTCACGGGCAAGTTCCCCGCCGGCAAGCAGCGCGCCCTCACCGTCGAGGTCATGAAGGCGGTCGGCTTCCCCTTCGATCGCGGGCGGCTCGATGAGAGCGAACAGCCCTTTACCGAAGGGTTCTCGGGCGACATCCGCGTCACCACGCGCTTCGTGCCCGAGGACGTGTTCTCCGGTCTCCTCGGCGCGCTGCACGAGACCGGCCACGCCATGTACGACCTCGGGCTCCCGCAGGACTGGCGCGACCAGCCGGTGGGGCGCGATCGCGGCATGGCGCTCGAGGAGAGCCAGTCGCTGCTCATCGAGATGATCGTGTGCCGCAGCCGCCCGTTCGTGCGCTATGTGCAGCCGCTGCTGGCGAAGCACTTTGCGGTGACCGGGCCTGAGTGGGACGTCGAGAATCTCTACACGCATCTCACCCGGGTGCAGCGCGGTCTCATCCGCGTGGACGCCGACGAGCTCACCTACCCGCTGCACATCATGCTGCGCTACGAGCTCGAGAAGCAGCTGCTCTCGGGCGAGCTCGCGGTGCGCGATCTCGCCGAGGCCTGGAACGCCGGCATGGAGAGCCGCCTCGGCATCCGCCCGGCGAACGATCTGCAGGGGTGTCTCCAGGACATTCACTGGGCGGTCGGCTCCTTCGGCTACTTCCCCTCCTACGCGCTCGGTGCCGTGATCGCCGCGCAGCTCTACGAGAGCCTGCGGACCGAAGTCACGACGCTCGATGAGCAGCTCGCGCGCGGGGAGTTCACGGGCCTGTTCGGCTGGCTGCGCACCCAGGTGTACGGCCTCGGTGCCAAGGTGCCGGTGCAGGATCTCCTCAGGAGTGCGACCGGCAAGCCGCTCAACGCCACCTCCTTCATCCGCTACGTGGAAGCGAAGTACCTGGAGAGCGCCACCAGCGTGGCGGCGGCCTGAAGCCTTAAGGCAGGCGAGCCGTCGTGACGCACCCGAAGTCTTCCCGCACGCTCGAGCGCCTGGCCGCGCGGCTGCGCGGCGCGGTCGGCAAGGCGATCGCGGATTTCCGCATGATCGCCGACGGCGATCGCATCATGGTGTGCCTCTCGGGTGGCAAGGACTCCTACACGCTGCTCGACCTGCTGCTGTCGTTGCAGCGCAGCGCGCCGGTGCGCTTCGAGCTGCTGGCGGTGAACCTCGACCAGAAGCAACCCGGCTTTCCGCAGCAAGTCCTGCCGCGCTACCTCGAGAGCGTGGGCGTCCCGTACCGCATCATCGAGCAGGACACCTATGCGGTAGTGAAGCGCGTCATTCCCGAGGGGCGGACGCTGTGCGGGCTGTGCTCGCGTTTGCGGCGCGGGGCGCTGTACCGCTTTGCCGCCGAGAACGGCATCAGCAAGATCGCCCTCGGCCATCATCGCGACGACATCGTCGAGACGCTGTTCCTCAACCTCTTCTTCGGCGGGCGTCTGAAGGCGATGGCGCCCAAGCTCCTCTCGGACGACGGCCGGCACGTCGTCATCCGCCCGCTGGCCTACGTCGCCGAGCGCGACATCGCCCGCTATGCGCGCGGCCGCGCCTTCCCGCTCATTCCCTGCACGCTGTGCGGCTCGCAGCAGAACCTGCAGCGGGTCGCCGTGAAACGCATGCTGGCCGGGTGGGAGCGCGAGTTCCCGGGCCGCACCGAGACCATCTTCCGGGCGCTGCGCAACGTCGAGCCCGAGCACCTCGCCGACCCCCGCCGCTTCGATTTCGCGAGCCTCGACTTCGAGCGGACGCCGCCGATGAGCGAGCGCGACGAGGACTCGCTCGAGACGGCGCTCGCCGCGCACGGCGCGCACGCCTGAAACCGCGATGCCCGCCCCCTCGCCCGGCAACGTCCCCGAGCTGCCGCTCGCCAACTGTTACTGGGTGCTGCCCGGCAAGCTCCTCGCCGGCGAGTATCCGGGCGGCGCCAACCCGGCTGCGACCCGTGAGCGGCTCGCGCGCCTGATCGCCGCCGGCGTCGGCTGTTTCGTCGACCTCACGGAGGAGGGCGAGCTCGAAGCCTACGCCCCGGAACTGCCCGCCGGCGTGACGCACGTGCGCCGCCCGGTCGCCGACCACAGCGTCCCGCAGCTGCGCGAGCGTATGAGCGAGATCCTCGAGAGCCTGCGCGGCGCTCTTGCCGGCGGGCCCGCCGTGTACCTGCACTGCCGCGCCGGCATCGGCCGCACCGGCATGGTGGTCGGGTGTTTCCTCGCCGAGCGGGGCCACGCCGGTGAAGCCGCGCTCGATGAGCTGAATCGCCTCTGGGGAGCCAGCGCGCGCTCGGCGGGCTGGCCCACGGTCCCGGAGACCGACGAGCAGGCCGACTACGTGCGCAGCTGGTCGGCGGCGCCGCCGGCCGAGCCCGACCCGCTGCTCGATCCCACGGCTCTGGCGGCGGCGCGCGGGCTGCGCGAGCGCTTCCTCGGCGCGCTGCTCGGGCTTGCGATCGGGGACGCGATCGCGGCCGCGACCCAGTACCGGCGGCCGGGGCGCTTCGCGCCGGTCGGGGATCTCCTCGGCGGCGGGCCCTTCGACCTGCCGCGCGGCGGCTGGAGCGACGACACCGCCATGGCGCTATGCCTCGCCGAGAGCCTGCTCGAGTGCGGCGGTTTCGACGCCCGCGACCAGGTGGCGCGCTATAGCCGCTGGCAACAGGAGGGTCACCTCGCCTCGACCGGCCAGTGCGTCGGGATCACCGCCGGCACGGCGCGCGCGCTGGCGCGCGCGCAATGGCGCCGGCAGGCCTTCTCCGGCTCGCACGACCCGGGAGCGCTCGATCCCGAGCCGCTCTCGCGCGTCACGCCGGCGGTCCTGTACTTTTTCGCCGACCCGCCGCTCGCCGTCGGGCAGGCGGCGGAAGCCGCCCGCACCACCTGCCAGGCCCCGGCGGTGCTCGATGCCTGCCGTTCGCTCGCGCGGGCGCTGCAGGCGGCGCTCGCGGGGGAGGGGCGCGCAAGGATTCTCGCCGCGGGTGGGTCTCGCGGGCCGCTCGCGGGCGCCTCGGCCGCCGAGCCCGCCGGCGCCACCGCGCCGCAGGCGCTCGCCGCGGCCCTCGAGGCGCTCGCGCGCACCGACAGCTTTCGGGATGCGGTACTCGCGGCGGCCAACCTCGGCGGCAACTCGGACGTGGTGGCCGCGGTGACCGGGGCGCTGGCCGGAGCCCACTACACTCAAAGCGCCATCCCCACTTTGTGGCGCAACAGTTTGATGAAGCAACAGTTGATCGCCGGTTTCGCCGACCGGCTGCTCGCGCGCGCACTCGTCGATCTCGCCGGCTAGCCGCGCGCGGCGCGCGCCGCTAGAGACACCTCCGGCGCGCTTCGGCTAAGCTCGGCGCCTCACGTATGTCCCTCACACGCGCCGCCGGCCGCCGCTCATCCGCCGCGCGCTCCCGCCGTGGCGGGCGCCGTCGGGCGCGCCCGTGGGCGCGGCTCACCGACGAGCAGCTGCTGCAGCTGCGCTTCTGCGATCTGAAGCTCACCATCGAGCGCTCGCCGCTCGCCCCGCAGTTGCGGCGGCTGTATGCCGATCTCGCGCGCCGCGGCATCACGGTGCGTCCGCACGTGTGGCTGTCGGAGGAGTGGTTCTCGCCGGATGGCGTACCGGGATTCGCGGTGCCCTTCTATCTCGCCCACCCGCGGCTCGAGCGTCTCGAGCGGCGCATCATGCACGAGGCCGAGGGGGGCGATTCGCGCGTGGCGCTGCGGATCCTGCGCCACGAGGCCGGGCACGCCATCGACAACGCCTATCGCCTGCGGCGCCGCAAGCGCTGGCGCGAGGTCTTCGGTCCCGCTTCGCTTCCTTACCCGGCGCGTTACCGTGCGCGTGCCGGGAGCCGGCGCTACGTGCACCACCTCGGCGAGTGGTATGCACAGGCGCATCCCACCGAGGATTTCGCCGAGACCTTTGCCGTGTGGCTGACACCAAAATCCGCCTGGCGTACCAGCTACGCCGACTGGCCCGCGCTGCACAAGCTGCGCGCCGTGGATGAGCTGCTCGCCGGCGTACGCGCGCGCCGCCCGCCGGTGCGCAATCGCACGCGCATCGAGCCGCTCGACCGCAACACCCGCACGCTGGCGCAGCACTACCGCGCGAAGCTGCGGCAGAACCGCCTGATCCGCCGCGGCCTCGCCGACGAGCTGCTGCAGCGCGCCTTCACGCGCGAGCGAACGCGCCGCGCCACGGTGCGTGCGGCGACGCTGCTGCGCGCCGATGCGCGCCGTCTGACCGCGGTGGTGGCGCGGGCGCTGCGCGTCGAGCCCTACAGCGTCGCCCAGGTGCTGCGCATGCTGATCGAGCGCAGCGAGCACCTCAAGCTCTACCTGCGCGGCAACCGCCGCGACGCGCAGCGCTACACGCGCTGGATGCTCGAGCGCCTCACCGGACTGTATTCCCAGGGCGAGACTCCCCACCTGCCTCTATGAGACGACTGCGCGCGCTCGTCGTCGTGCACGCGAGCCTGGTGCCCCCGGAAAGTCTCGAAGGCCGTAGCGACAAGGAGATCGAGGAGTGGCGTACCGAGTACGACGTCACTTCGACGCTGCGCCAGCTCGGTCATGAAGTGCGCTGCGTCGGCGTCCTCGACAGCCTCACGGAACTGCGCAGCGCGATCGCCGACTGGGAGCCCGACGTCGTCTTCAATCTGCTCGAGGAGTTCGACGGCATCGTCACCTACGACCAGCATGTGGTGGCGTTCCTCGAGCTGATGCGCCAGCCGTACACCGGCTGCAACCCGCGCGGGCTCCTGCTGTCGCGCGACAAGACGCTCGCCAAGCAGCTGCTCGCCTTCCACCGCATCGCGACGCCCCAGTTCGCGGTGTTCCGGCGGGGAGCGCATGTGCATGTGCCGCGCAAGCTCCGCTTCCCGCTGTTCGTGAAATCGACGGTCGAGGACGCCTCGCTCGGCATCGCCCAGGCCTCGGTGGTGGAGGACGCGGCGCGCCTCAAGGAGCGCATCGCATTCGTGCACGAGCAGATCAAGTCCGACGCCCTGGTGGAGGAGTACATCGAGGGGCGTGAGCTGTACGTCGGCGTCATGGGCAACGAGCGTCTCACGCGCCTGCCGGTGTGGGAGATGGTGTTCGGCTCGCTGCCGGACTCCCTTGCCGCCATCGCCACGCGCAAGGTGAAGTGGGACAAGCGCTACCAGGCGAAGTACGGCATCACCACCCGCGCCGCCGACGATCTGCCGCCGGCGGTACTCGCCACCCTCGACCGGCTGGCGCGGCGCATCTATCGGGCCCTTGGCCTCTCCGGCTATGCTCGCATGGACTTCCGGGTCAACCGCGAAGGGCAGGTCTACGTGCTCGAAGCCAATGCCAATCCCAATCTCGAGGCCGCCGAGGATTTCGCCGAGTCGGCGCGTGCCGCCGGCACCTCCTACGGCGAGCTGCTCGAGCGCCTCATGGATCTCGGACTGAAGTACCGCGCGCAATGGCGCGCCACCTATGGATAGGCGCGCGCGAGTTGCAAGGCTCGGCGCCGCGTTCGGCTGCGTAGCGCTGCTCGCGCTCGGCGGCTGTGCCGGCGGCGGCGCCAAGGGCAAGGCCGCCAGGCTGACCGACAACGACCTGCTGCTGATGCTGACAATCCTGACGGGCCGCTACGACAACACCGCCCAGGCCGAGCTCGACGTGCGCAACAACACCCATCCGCAGCACGAAGCGGTCGTGCTCATCATCACCCACGTCTACACGCCGCGCGTCGGCCACTACGTGTACGACGTGCAGGAGTCCGCGGCCGACAATCCGAACCGCGTGCTCGCCCACAAGATGTGGAGCTTCGAGCTCACCGACAAGCACGTCATCGTGCAGACGCTCTACGCGTTCAGCGAGCCCTCACGCTGGCGCGACGGCTACCTCAACAAGGATCTTTTCACCAGCGTGCAGCTCGAGGACTTGCAGCTCGAGGCCTGCAAACTCGACTGGGACAAGAAGGGTGAGGCTGCTTTCGCGGCCGTGCACGACCCGAAGATCTGTCCCGTCGCCGGCGGCGCCGACGCGGCGCCGGAGATGGAGCTCAGTGCGGACGCGCTTTCGGTCGGCGATTATAAGTTCGTGCGCAAGGGACGCTGAGCCGCAGTCAGTTTTTCAGGTGCGCATCGAGCCCGTGCGCATTCATTTCGATGGAGTGCTCGGCTGCTGAGGTTGGTCCTTCAGGTGCGCATCGAGCCCGTGCGCATTCATTTCGATGGAGTGCTCGGCTGCTGAGGTTGGTCCTTCAGGTGCGCATCGAGCCCGTGCGCATTCATTTCGATGGAGTGCTCGGCTGCTGAGGTTGGTCCTTCAGGTGCGCATCGAGCCACTCGAAGACGGCGTGATGCCACTGCAGACTGTCGGCCGGCTTCAGCACCCAGTGATTCTCGTTGGGGAACACCAGCAGGCGGCTCTCGATGCCGCGGCGCTGCAGCGCGGTGAACACCCCGAGTCCCTGCGTGTAGGGGATGCGGAAATCCTGCTCGCCGTGAATGACGAGCGTCGGCGTGCGCCAGCGGGCGACGAAGTTGGCGGGGTTGAATTTCTCGTAGAGCTCCGGGGCGTCGTAGTACGTGCCGCCCATCTCCCACTCGGGGAACCACAGCTCCTCGGTGGAGTAATACATCATGCGCTGCTCGAACACGCCGTCGTGGGTCACGATGCAGCGGAAGCGGTCGGGCCAGTTGCCCTCGATCCAGTTCATCATGAAGCCGCCGTAGGAGGCGCCGAGCGCACACACCCGCGACCCGTCGAGCCACGGATAGCGCTCGAGCGCGGCGGCGAGCCCCTTGCGCAGATCGACCAGGGGCTTGCCGCCCCAGTCGCGGCTGATGGAGTCGGTGAACGCCTGGCCGTAGCCGGTCGAGCCGTGAAAGTCGATGCCCACCACGGCGTAGCCATGGCCGGCGAACACCGGCATGTTCCAGCGGTAGTGCCATTCGTTACCCATGCTGCCCTGCGGCCCGCCGTGCACGATGAAGGCCACCGGGAAGCGCTTGCCCGGCTGATAGCCGTAAGGCTTCATCACGTAGCCGTACACTGTCTCGTCGTTCCAGCCCTTGAAGCTGAATTGCTCGAAGTCTGTAAGGCTGCGCGCCGCCATCAGCTCGTGGTTGACGTCGGTGAGGCGCTTCAAGGCGCCGCCGCGTGCCGGCACTGCGTACAGGTCAGCGGGGCCGGCGAGACTCGCGCGGCTCACCACAAGCAGCCCGCGCCCGGCGCTGTAGTCGGCCACCTCGCCCTCGCCGACGAGCTTCACGGGTTTGCCGGTCTCGACGTCGATCGAGTAGAGCGCGTGCTGGCCCAGCTCGTCGACGCTCGCGAGCAGGTGGCGCCCATCGGGCATCACGCCGAGGCGCGCGACCGAGCGGTCCCAGGAGGCGGTCAGCGAGCGCACGGCGCCGCGCTGCGCGCGCTGCGCAGCATCACGTGGAAACGATCGGACTCGAAGCCCGGCCGGTCCTGCGCGAGCCAGGCGAGGTCGCCGTCCGGGAGAAACACCGGCTGCGCATCCCAGGCGGGATTATTCGCGGTGAGGTTGATGGGGCTGGCGGAGCCGTCGGCGGGCACCTGGTAGAGATCGAAGTTGGTCGACCACGGCTCGCTGCGCCCGGCGATGCGCGCCGAGAACACCAGCGTCGCGCCGTCGGGGCTGAAGGCGTAGTCCTCATCGCCGCCGAAGGGCTTGCCGGGAATGTCCGCATCGAACCCCTTGGACACGTCGACGGGCACGCCCACCTTGCCATCGGCGCCGAGCCGCGCCGTGAAGAGATGCGAGCGTGTGCCGTCACTCCAGGTGTCCCAGTGGCGCACGAACATCCGGTCGTAGACGCGCCCGCTCGCCTTGTCCTTTTCCTTCGCGTCGAGGCGCGCCCTGGTGCAGGCGAGGTCGGCGCAGTCCGGGAAGACGGCCAGCGAGAGAGCCAGCGCGTCGCCCCTGGGGGACACCCTGAATGAGCCGACGTCGAGGGGGTAGTCGCTGATGCGCTGGATGTCGCCGCTCGCAAGCGTGATCCGCCACAGCTGCGAGCTGCCGCCGCGCTCGGAGAGGAAATAGAGCGTACGCGAGTCGTTCGCCCAGCGCGGGCTCGAGTCGTTGGCCTTGCCGGCGGTGAGCCGCGCCGGGGTTGCGCCGTGGCGCAGGTCGAGCAGCCAGAGGCTGGTGCGACCCTTGTTGGCCTCGAGATCCGTCTCGCGCTCGACGAAGGCGACGTAGCGGCCGTCGGGCGAGAGCTGCGGGTCGCTCACGCGCTTGAGCACCACCAGGTCCTCGGGCGTGAACGGCGCGGCGTGCGCGAGCGGCGCGAGCCCCAGGGCGAGCAGGCACAGGAGTGCGCGGAGCGGGAACACACGGGCGGGCATGGGGGGTCTCTCCTTCAGCCGACTTCGTCGCTGGCGATCGTCCAGGGCTCGGCGCGCGCACCCTGGAGCCACTCCTGCAGCGCGCCGTCTTCGAGCACCGCCGCCATGTACCAGCGCGCGGTGTCGGATACCTGCGCGCCGTAAGTGTTGAAGCGCAGCACGACCGGCGCGTACATCGCATCCGCGATGCTGTACTCGGCACCGAACAGCCACGGTCCGCCGGCGCCGAAGCGGTGCCGGCAGTCGTTCCAGAGCTCATCGATCCGCTCGACGTCGGCCGCGAGTGCCGCCGGGGAAGCGGCGCGGCGGTTGCGGGCGCGCGCGTTCATGGGCCACAGCGAGCGCAGCGTCGCAAATCCCGAGTGCATCTCCGCGGCGACCGAGCGCGCCACGGCGCGCGCCTCGCTCGCGCGCGGCCAGCCGCGGCCGGTGAGCTCGGCGGCGTACTCACAGATGGCGAGCGAGTCCCACACGGCGAGGTCCCCGGCGCGCAGCACCGGCACCCGGCCGCTCGGCCCGCAAGCGTCCAGCCGCTCGCGGCTATCGGGCTGGTCGAGCGCGATGAGCACCTCGTCGAAGGCGACGCCGAGGTGCTTCAGCGCGATCCACGCGCGCAGTGACCACGAGGAATAGTTCTTGTTGCCGATGGCGAGCGTGAGCTGTGCCACTTCAGTGGTAACCTTTGAGGCGTGCTGAACGACGTGCGCGCCGTCGCGTTCGATCTCGATAATACACTCTGGGATGTCGAGCCGGTGCTCGCGCGCGCCGAGGCGCGCCTGCTCGAGTGGCTGCGGCTCAACTGCCCGCGCATCCCCGAGCAGCTGTCGCTCGCGGACATGCGCGCCGCGCGCGAGCAGCTCTCGCGCGCCGAGCCGCACAATGCGCACGATGTGACGTACCTGCGTCTGACCGCGCTCGAGCGCCATGCGCGCGAGTGCGGCTACGCAGCCGAGGTCGCGGCACGGGCCTTCGAGGTATTCCTGGCGGCGCGCTGCGAGGTCGAGGTGCTGCCGGACGTGCGCCCGGCGCTGGCACGGCTCAAGCGCGTCTTCACGCTCGCTTCACTCAGCAACGGTAATGCCGATCTCGGGCGGATCGGTCTCGATGACGCCTTCACGCTCTCGCTCAACGCGCGGCAGATCGGTGCCGCCAAGCCCGACCGGCGCAGCTTCGAGCACCTGGCGCGCTCGCTCGGGCTCGCGCCACACCACATCCTCTATGTCGGCGATGACCCCTGGCTCGACGTCGAGGCCGCCCGCGCCGCCGGCTGCCGCAGCGCCTGGATGAACCGCCGCGCGAGCCCCTGGCCGGCGGAGCTCGCCCCCGCCGGGCTCACGGTGTGCGACTGCGGCGAGCTCGCCTCAAGGCTCGGGGCTTGAGGGGCGGCGCGTCGGCTCAGGCCGGGAGCGCGCGGCCGCGCGTCTCGACCACCACCAGCCACGCGATGAGGCCGGCCGCGAGCGGTACCGCGCCCAGCCAGAAGAACACCTGCGTGAGCGCCGCACCCGAGCCGCCGGCGGCCGCGGACACCGTGCCGACCACGTAGGGGCCGAAGGCGGCGAGCACCCGGCCGGTGTTGTAGCAAAAGCCGGCTCCCGTGGCGCGCACCCGCAGCGGGAACAGCTCCGGCAAATAGAAAGTGAAGCCGCCGAAGATGCCGTAGACGCCGGCGCCCACCAGGAACAGCAGCGACAGCCGTGTGTGCGGCTCGAGTGGCAGACCGAAGGTCGCGAACAGCGCGAGCGCCGAGTAGAGGAAGTAGATGACGAACATCGGGCGGCGGCCGAGGGCGCGCGCCAGCGGCACCGCGGCGAAGGTGCCGAGGAGTCCGCCGAGATTGAAGGACGCCGAGGCGTGCGCCTGCCACGCGGCGGAGAGCGCCTGGGTTTGCGCGGCGGCGAGCCCCATGCCCTTGGCGGTCTCGGCCGCCAGACTGCTGCCGAGCAGCGGCACGAAGGCATTGCAGCCCCACCAGCCGAGAATCGCCGCCGCGGCGACGAACAGTCCGCCGAGCGTCGCCCGCCGCAAGGCCGGTGTGAACAGCTCGCGCGGGCTCACCGCGCGCGCCGCGCCGCGGCCCGCTTCCCAGCGCTCGCTCTCGCGCAGGAACAGACGCACGCACACCGCCAGCACCACCGGCAGGAGCCCCGCGAGGAACACGTAGCGCCACGCGCTCTCGGGCCGGCCCGCAAGCCACACGCCGGCGATCTGGTAGTTGACCAGACCCGCGAGCACCACGCCGAGGGGCGAGCCGGTCTGCATGATGACGCCCGCCTCGACACGGCGGTTCTCGGGCACCACCTCGGCGACCAGCGCAGCTCCGATGGCCCACTCGCCACCGATGCCGAGCGCGGCGACGGCGCGGCACAGTATCAGCTGCCCGATGTTGGTCACGAAGGCGCAGGCGCCGGTGCCGAGGGCGTACACCGCGATGGTGAGGAACAGGGCGCGCTTGCGGCCGATGCGGTCCGCCAGGTAGCCGCAGGCGATACCGCCCACCGCCCAGCATACGAGCAGCATCGAGGTGATGAGTCCGTTCCAGAATACGGTGGCGGACTTGGCGGCGGCGGAGCCAGGCGGCAGGTGCAGCAGTGCCGGGATGCAGTCGCGCGCGACGAAGTTGAAGAGCACGGCGTCGTAGACATCCAGTCCCCAGCCGGCCCAACCCGCGGCGATCACCAGCCAGTGATAGCCCGAGAGGCCGAGGAAGTTTCCCTGTGAGCCAGTTAACGGAGTCGTCTGCACGGTGAGCCCCCGGCGCGGCAGTTAGCACTCTCGCTCGTGCGCTGCCAGATTCTTGTGCCTCAAGTTTGCACCCGTTCGCGCAACGCGTCACGGTATCGGCGCGGCTCTTGGAGAGAACCTGTCGGCGGGCCGTTACAGGAGTGCAAGGAGGAAAGCGGACCATGAGTGCCGATAGCGAGCGGGTCGTGCCGGTGGCGAACCTGCAGGAGTTCTTCCGGGACAGCCTGCACGGTGCCCTCACGCGGGCGCATGTCGCGGTCGAGGACCAGACCGAGCACTACGTGGTGAATCTGCTCACGCTGTTCGCGCGCTCCGAGGCGCTATACGAAGGACCGCCCGGCGCGGCGCGCCTGAAGCCGCTCGTGGTCATGCTGTGCGAGGCGCTCGAGGCGCCGACCGAGAGCGGGCGTCTGCGCGCCCTGCAGCGCCTCGGCGACGTGTCGCTGTTCGTCGCGGGTTTCTTCGCGCGCAGCTTCGCCGCGCGGCTCATCGACATCGACTACCACATCGCCATGGGCGGGCGCGCCTACGGCGAGCTCGCGCAGCGCCAGGCGCGCGGCCGCGGGCGGGTGCTCGGCGCGGTGTTCGCCGAGCTGTCGGCGAAGTTCCAGCCCATGGTGGACGCCCTCAACGATATCAGCGAGACCTCGTACCGCCACAGCGACCGGGATGTGCTGCGGCTCTACGAGCTGTGGCTGAAGACCGGGAGCGCGCGCTGCTACTCGATCCTCGAGCGGCTCGGGATCTGGCCGACGCGCGAGCACGGCGGCATCGCGCGCGAGCACTGAAGGGCCGCACGCATGCTGTTGTCGCGCCTGCAGGAGCTGATCGGCGGCATCTACGACGTGCGCGTCGCCTACGACGTGTACGATTTCCTGGTCACCGACCGCGGGCAGCTGCCGCGCGTGCCGCATGGCGGGCTCGCCGACGAGGAGCTCATCGTCGCGCAGAGCGCCGACGGCAGCGAGCTGGCGCTGTCGCTGTACCTCGACCCCGGGCTTCTCGAGCGCCTCGCGGGCGCCGATCCGCTCACCGAGTTGAACGGCGCCAACGTCGGCGACTGGTGGACCGCGCTCGAGGGCGTCAGCCACTTCCTCTATCTCGCCTGGAACGCGGGGCACGACAAGCCGGTGTCGCTGCTCGAGCTGGAGATGCAGGCCGAGGTCGATAAGTACGTGGTGAGCTACTGGCTCATGCGCCGTCAGTACCCCGGTCACTTTCCGGCGGAGCTGCGCCGGGCGCTGTTCGAGCGCACGCGCATCGATCCACGGCTCGCCGCCGAGCGGCGCGCGCTGTACCGGGAGGCGAGTTGCTATGCCGCGCGCTTCTGCCGCCGTCTCGAGCAGCGCCTCGGCGCGCGCGAGGCCGGCGAGCGCGAGGTGCTGACGGAGCTGCGGCGGTTCTATCGGCTCGGCAACGCGCGCAAGCGCGCGCACATCGACAGGACGTCCTAGTCGCCGTCCCGGTCGCGGTCCTTGCGCTCCTCGAGCTCGCGTTTCATCTTGATCCACTCGGAGAGCTTGCGCAGATCCGTGCGCGAGGTACTGCCCGGGCCGGTCCTGGGATAGGTCGCGGTGTGGCGTGCGTACGGGTCGTAGCTTTCCTCGCTCTGCAAGACGAGCTGCGGATTGCCGAGGACTTCGAGTACCGGGCGCTGGTAGTCATCGGGTGCATCGCGCCATTGGACCGAAGCCTGGCCGCGGTCGTCGTGCACGACCAGGCCGATACGCCGCCGATCGGCATTGCTTGCCGCAGCGGGTGTTCCCTGGGGCTGTCTTTTTCTGTTCGTGTCGTCCACGGATTCGGGTGCCCGGCGCAAGACGCGCTTCACGTTTCGCAGCGTAACTGCCCAGCCACTCCGCGTTCTGAGATCTGCGTCACGGATCAAATGGCGACACTTGTGTTGGTTATGGCAAACCGCGCGCGCAGCAGCCCGATGACCGTCTTGGCGTCCGTTATGTTGCCATCGAGGGCCCAGTCGCAGGCGGTATCGAACGGCAACCAGTGGATTTCGATGACCTCGGCGCGCTCGTGCGCCGCGGCGGCGGGAGCGATTCCGGTGGCGAGGTAGAGGTGCAGGACTTCGGTGAACACTCCGGGCGAGGACAGGCAGGTGCCGAGCGCGGTCCAGTGGCGGGCGCTCACGCCCGCCTCCTCGGCGAGCTCGCGTTGTGCGGTGGTGAGCGGCGGCTCGCGCGGCTCGAGCTTGCCGGCGGGCAGCTCCCACAGCCACCCGCCCGCCACGTAGCGGTACTGACGCAGCAGGCACACGCGCCGCGTCGCATCCAGCGCCACCGCCACGGCGCCGCCGGGGTGATGGACGACCTCGAGCTCGGCGCGATGCCCGTTCGGCAGCACCACCTGGTCGGTGGTGACGCGGATGACGCGCCCGGTGAAGTGCAGGGTCTGGCTGTCGGGTTTCATGAGGCGCATCGTAACCCGCGCTCCCCGGCGCCGGTCGCCAGCCGCGCGCGGCCACGGGTATAGTCGGCGCGCCCATGGCCACCACCGCGCACCTGGATAAGCTCAACGCCGCGCAGCGCAAGGCGGTGACGCACGGCGAGCCGCTGCCCGAGAAGGGTTTCGCCGCGGGACCGCTCCTGATCCTCGCCGGCGCCGGTACCGGCAAGACCGACACGCTGGCGCACCGCGTGGCACACCTGGTGATCCACGGGGTCGATCCGGCGCGCATCCTGATGCTGACCTTCACGCGCCGCGCCGCCCAGGAGATGCGCCGCCGCGCGCACGAAATCACCAAGCAGGCGCTGAATGAGTCGATGGGCGGGGTGAGCGCCACGATCTCGCAGCGCCTCGGCTGGACCGGCACCTTCCACTCGATCGGCAACCGCCTGCTGCGCCACTACGCGGGCCACGTGCAGCTCGATCCGCACTTCAGCGTCATCGATCGCGGCGACGCCGCCGATCTCATGGACAGCCTGCGCGCCGAGCTCGGGCTCGCCGCGCGCGACCAGCGCTTTCCGCGCAAGGACACGTGTCTTGCGATCTATTCGAACCGCGTCAACACGCGCGCGCCTCTCAAGGAGACCCTCGAGCGGCACTACCCGTGGTGCCTGCAGTGGGAGACGGAGCTGACGGCGCTGTTCCGCGGCTACGTCGAGCAGAAACAGCACTCGCACCTGCTCGACTACGACGATCTGCTGCTCTATTGGCACGGCATGATGTCCGAGGCGCGCCTCGCGCAGCACATCGGTGCGCATTTCGACCACGTGCTGGTGGATGAGTACCAGGACACCAACCGGCTGCAGGCGGAGATCCTGCACGCGCTCAAGCCCGACGGTGCGGGGCTCACCGTGGTGGGCGACGATGCGCAGGCGATCTATTCGTTCCGCGCCGCGGCGGTCGAGAACATCCTCGGCTTCGCGCAGCGCTTCCAACCGCGTGCCGAGGTGGTCGCGCTGGCGCAGAACTACCGCTCGACCCAGCAGGTGCTCGACGTCGCCAATGCAGTGATGGGCGAGGCGCCGCGCGAGCAGCGCAAGTACCTGCTGTCGGTGCGCGGGCAGGGCACGCGGCCGCGCGCTGTGACGGTCGACGAGCTGCAGACCCAGGCCGAGTACGTGCGCACCGAGGTGCTGAGGCGCCGCGAGGCCAACGTGCCGCTCAAGCGCCAGGCGGTGCTGTTCCGCAGCGCGAGCCACAGCGACGTGCTCGAGGTCGAGCTCACCAAGCACAAGATCCCGTACGTCAAGTACGGCGGGCTCAGGTTCCTCGAGGCGGCGCACGTCAAGGACCTGCTGTCGGTGCTGCGCTGGGCCGACAACCCGCGCAACAGCCTGGCCGCCTTCCGCGTGCTGCAGCTGCTGCCGGGCATGGGGCCGGTGAACGCCGCCGCCGCGATCGAGCACATGGAAGCCGGCGGCAACACCTTCGATGCGCTCGCTGGCTTCAAGCCGCCGCAGACGCACGACATGGACTGGCGGCGGCTCATCGAGCTGATGCGCGCGTTAGCCGACCCGCAGCTGCAGTGGGCCGGCCAGGTGCACCAGGCGCGCGAGTGGTACCAGAAGCACTTCGAGCGCATCTACGAGCACTTCCACACACGCCTCGGCGATCTGGATCAGCTCGAGCACCTCTCTGGCCAATACCCCTCGCGCGAGCGCTTCATCACCGAGCTGACGCTCGATCCGCCGCACGCCACCAGCGATCTGTCCGGCCGGCCGACGCTGGAAGAGGACTTCCTGGTGCTGTCCACCATCCACTCGGCCAAGGGCATGGAATGGGACACCGTGTACGTGCTCAACGTGGTCGACGGCAGCTTCCCTTCGGAGTTCTCCACCGGCAAACCCGAGCTCATCGAGGAGGAGCGGCGGCTGCTGTATGTGGCGCTGACGCGCGCCCAGAACGACCTCGCGCTCCTCATGCCGCTCAAATTCCATGTCACGCAGCAGTCCCGTCAGGGCGATGCCCACGTGTACGGCGGGCGCAGCCGCTTCATGACGGAGAAGGTGCTGAAGACGCTCGAGGCCACCACCTTCCAGGGCTCCCGTCCCGGGGAAGACTCGCTCCAGGGTACGGGCGAGCAGCAGGTCACGGTCGACGTGGGCGCGCGCCTGCGCGACATGTGGTAGGCGCCACGCCGCGCCACCCCCTGCAGGCGTCGCGCTAGCGGGCGGGCTTGACGAACTTCAGCGTGAAGCGGTCGCTCTCGCCGATGGCCGCGTATTTTTCCCGGTCCCTGTCGCCGAGCTCGTAGGTGGGCGGCAGCGTCCACACTCCCCGCTCGTAGTCCCTGGTGTCTTTCGGGTTGGCGTTCACCTGCGAGCTCGCCTCGAGCCTGAAGCCCGCCGCCTCGATCAGCTTGATGGCGTAGTCCTCGTTGACGTAGCCGCTCTTGGCCTTGGGGTCCTGCGGCACGGCGGGGTTGCCGCGGTGCTCGACGACGCCGAGGACGCCACCGGGCTTCAGGGCCCGGAACATGGTGGCGAAGGCCGCGCCCGCCTCATCGCGCCCCATCCAGTTATGGATGTTGCGGAAGGTGAGGATCATGTCGAGCGTACCGGGCGGCACCACATCCGAGCCGTCGAGCGGGAAGGTCACGACCGTCACATGTCCGTAGAGCTGCGGGCGCGCGGCGAGCTTCTGGCGGTACTGCGCCAGGCGGCGCGTGTTGTATTCGCTCTTCGGGTCGGCGGCGATCACGCCGGCGTAATACCGGCCCTTGTCGGCCAGGAGCGGCGCCAGCACCTCGGTATACCAGCCCGGCTCCGGCCACACCTCGAGTACGCTCATCTCCGGGCGGATGCCGAAGAACAGCAGCGTCGCCTTCGGGTGGCGGTAGCGGTCGCGCGTGCGGTTCTGCTCCGCTCGCTGGTCGCCGGCGAGGATGCGGTCGAGCGCGAGCGAAGTGCTCTGGCGCGTGCTGTAGGTGGTGCAGGCGCCGAGCAGCAACGCCCCGGCGGCGAGCGCCGCCCATTTGTTGTTGTTGACGATCGCCATGATGATTCCGTGACAAAAAACCCCGCAGCGAGCGGGGTTCCTTGTGCGCTTGAACGGCAGGCGCGACAGTTCAGCGACGGAAGGGACCGCCGCCCTGGCGCGGGCGCTGCGGGCGCTCCTGCGCCTCGTTGACGCGCAGCGGACGGCCGGCCATCTGGAAGCCGTTGAGAGCCTGGATCGCGGCCTGTGCCTCGCTCTGCGGCATGTCGACGAAACCGAAGCCGCGCGGCTTGCCGGTCTCGCGATCATTGATGAGCTTGACCGACTCCACCTTGCCATGGCGCTCGAACAAGGCCTTCACGTCCTGCTCGGTGGCGTTAAAGGGCAGATTGCCTACGTAAATCGTCGTCACTGGGAAGTCTCTCTATGAAAAGGCGGACAGCGGCGAGCCGCACGCGTCGGTCGCATGAACCGCGTGAACGATCAAACAGGTCAAGGCTTCAAGGCACACGATCGGCAGTGTTTCAGTCAATGCGCAGCGCTTGGGCCGGCGGCCTGCACCTGCGTTCGCGCGCGGATAGAGATGCGCGGGGCGGGAGAGGAGGTCAACATTCGTACAAAGCGCACTCAACCACGACGGATACGAACGCCCGTGGCATGCTACTCCCGGCCCCAGCGGGACGCAAACTCCAGAGCTTTTATGGAAGCCTTTCTCGTCTCCGCGGGTGTCGTGGCGCTGGCCGAGCTCGGTGACAAGACGCAGCTGCTCGCGCTGCTGCTGGCGGCGCGGTTCCGCGCGCCCGTGCCGGTGATCGCCGGGATCGCGACCGCGGTGCTCATCAACCACCTGGCGGCGGGCGCGGTCGGCACGCTGCTCGCCGGGTACCTCTCCCCGGTGGTGCTGCGCTGGCTGCTCGCGGCCTCCTTCCTCGCCACCGCCGTGTGGATGTTGGTTCCCGACAAGGAGCCCGTCAGCGGCGCGCGCTGCGCGCGCTTCGGTCCCTACGGCACCACCGTCGTGACGTTTTTCCTGGTCGAGATGGGCGACAAGACGCAGGTCGCCACGCTGGCGCTGGCTGCGCGTTATCACATGCTCGCCGCGGTGGTGGCCGGCACGACGCTCGGCATGCTGATCGCGGATGTGCCGGCGGTGCTGCTCGGCCGCGTGGTGGCGGAACGAATCCCGATGCGGCTCATGCACCGGATCGGTGCGGTGGCATTCCTGGCGCTGGCGGTGCTGGCCGCTGTGGCTTGATTGGCCGAAATCGTCTGCGGCGATTTCGACAGACGTCACTGCGTCGGCCGCCGGCAAAAAGCGGCGTTTTTGCCGGCTGGTCAGTGCGAGAGTCAGGTCCCCGCTGGCTCCAGGTACGCGTAGCCGTCGAGCTCGCTCTCGTAGAAGCGCTTGAGCGCCTGGCTCTCGGCGATGGTCATGCGGCCGTCGCGGATCGCGCGCTCGCAGTCGCGCGCCAGGGCCGGGTAGAGCTCGGCGACGTCGTACTCCATGTACTCGAGCACCTTGTTGGCGGTGTCGCCCTTGACGATTTCCTCGATCCACCAGCCGCCCTCGTCGTGCAGCCGGATGTGCACCACGTGGGTGTCGCCGAACAGGTTGTGCAGGTCGCCGAGCGTCTCCTGGTAGGCGCCGACCAGGAACGCCGCCAGGTAGTACTTCTCGCCGGCCCGCAGCTCGTGCAGCTCGAGGGTGCGCTTCACGTCGCGCAGCGACACGAAGTGATCGATCTTGCCGTCGGAATCGCAGGTGATGTCGGCGAGCACCGCGGTGCGCGTCGGCCGTTCGTCCAGCCGGTGGATCGGCATGATCGGGAACAGCTGGTCGATGGCCCAGCTGTCCGGGCAGCGACTGGAACACCGAGAAGTTGCAGAAGTAGGTGTCCGAGAGGATCGCCTCGAGGTCGTCGAGCTCCTCCGGCAGCCGCTCGAGCTTGCGGCACTGGTCGCGGATCTTGGCGCAGGTCGCCCAGTAGAGCCGCTCGGCGAGCCCGCGGAACTCGAGCGACAGGAGCCCGAGGTTGAACATCTGCAGCACCTGCTCGCGGGCGGTGAGCGCATCGTGGTAGCACTCGACCAGGCGCCGGTCGCTCACGGCGCGATAGGCCTCGAACAGGTCCTGCACCGGCTGCGGCAGCTCCTCGCTCGCCGGAGTAATCCTCGGCCTCGTAGCCGGTGACGCGGAACTTGTCGAGCGCCGATGACCCGAGCGCATCGAAGATGAGCACGCTGTGATGCGCGGCGATCGCGCGCCCCGACTCGCTGACGATCATCGGGTGCGGGATGTCGCGCGCGTTGCAGACGCTCGCGATGCGGTAGACGACGTCGCTCGCGTACTCGTTCAGCGTGTAGTTCATCGACGAGGCGAAGTTGGTGCCGCTGCCGTCGTAGTCGACGCCGAGCCCGCCGCCCACGTCGATGTACTTGAGCCCCGCGCCCATGATCTTCAGCTCCGCGTACACGTGCGCCAGCTCGTTGATGGCGTCCTTGACGCGGCGGATGTCCTGCAGCTGGCTGCCGGGGTGGCAGTGCACGAGCTGCAGGCAGTCGAGCATGTCGTGTGCCTTGAGCACGTTGAAGCAGCTCGAGGATCTCGGTGATGAACAGCCCGAACTTGGACTTCTCGCCCGCCGAGTCGCGCCAGCGTCCCGAGCCCTCGCTGAAGAGCTTGACGCGCACGCCGATGCGCGGGCGCACCTGGTAGGCGGCGGCGTGCTTCAGGATCAGCCCCAGCTCCTCGAAATTCTCCACCACCGGGATGATGGTGCGGCCGAGCTTGGTGGCGAGCGATCACCGCCTCGATGTAGCTGTCGTCCTTGAAGCCGTTGCAGACGATGAGGCGCTCGGGCGCGTTTTCGGTCATCGCCATGACGGCCAGCAGCTCGGGCTTGGAGCCCACTTCGAGCCCGAAGCCGATATTCGCGTCCGTAGCGGTAGACCTCCTCGACCACCAGGCGCTGCTGGTTCACCTTGATGGGGTACACCGCCGCGTAGCGGTTCTTGTAGTCGTTCTCGGCGATCGCGGAGGCGAAGGCATCGTGCATGCGCTTCAGGCGGTGCGCGAGGATGTCCGAGAAACGCACCACCACGGGCGTCGACAGGTCGCGCGCCTGCAGCCCCTCGACCACCTCGTAGCAGGTCGATCTCGCGCTCCACCGTGGTATCGGGGCGCACCACGACATGGCCCGCGTCGTTGATCGAGAAGTAGCCCTTGCCCCAGGCGGCCACATTGTAGAGGTCGAGGGACTCCTCGATCCCCCAGGGCTGCGCGGGGTTGAATTTGCGGTTGCCGTTGAGGGCGATCTTGGGATCGGCGGCCACGGCCGGCGTTATATCAAAATTGCGTGGCGAGTGAGAGTGCTGTGTCACACATCGCCGGGGCCACGCGCCACCGCGCGCGCCGGATCGCGGATCCACTCGCTCCACGAGCCGGCGTAGAGCTGCGCTCCGGGAAGTCCGGCGAGCTCGAGCGCGAGCAGGTTGTGGCAGGCGGTGACCCCGGAGCCGCACATCGCGACCACCGCATCCGGCGGCCGGCCGCGCAGCGCCGCGGTCCACGCGCGGCGCAGCTCCGCGGGCGGCAGGAATCGGCCGTGCGCGTCGAGGTTGCCGGCGAATGGGTGATTGTGCGCGCCCGGGACGTGGCCGGCGATCGGGTCGATGGTCTCGTTCTCGCCCGCGAAGCGGTCGGCGCTGCGCGCGTCGATGAGCAGCGGGGCTCCTCGCGCGAGGTCGCCGCGGCCGAGCGCCGCAGCGAGCTCCGCCGTGCTGGTCACGCGCTGCGCCGCTGCGCGCGGCTCGAAGCGGCGCGGCGGCCGCGCGCCGGGCTCGCTCGCCACCGGCAGCCCGGCGCGTTCCCAGGCCGCATAGCCCCCGTCGAGCACCGCGACGCGCTCGTGACCGAGCCAGCGCAGCAGCCACCAGAGCCGCGCCGCGTAGGCGCCCGGTCCCTGGTCGTAGGCGACGACCTGCACGCGCGCATCGATGCCGAAGCGGCCGAACGTGGCGGCCAGCGCCACCGGGTCGGGCAGGGGATGGCGGCCGTTCGCTGCCGTGCGCGGCCCCGAGAGCTCGTGGTCGAGGTGCGCGTAGAGCGCGCCGGGGATGTGTCCGGCGGCGAAGGCCTGCGCGCCCCAGGCGGGGCGGGCGAGATCGAAGCGGCAGTCGATGCTCAGCCAGTCCTCATCGCCCAGGTGCCGGGCGAGCCCGGCGGCATCGATCAGTGTGGCAGCCATGCGTACATTTTCGGCCCCAGGCACTTGTCGTTACAATCACCGCAGCACCTTGCGCGGGGGACCGATGGCAATCGACGTCTACTGGGGCAGCGGCAGTCCCTACGCGTGGCGGGTGCTGCTCGCGCTCGAGTACAAGCGGCTCCCCTATACCAGCCACCTGCTGCAGTTCTCCAAGCAGGAGCACAAGTCCCACAGATGCTGGCGCTCAACCCGCGCGGGCGCGTGCCGGTACTGAAGGACGGCGACTACGTGTGCTTCGAGTCGCTCGCCATTCTTTATTACCTCGATCTGAAGTACCCGCAGCCGCCGATCTTCGGGCGCACGCCCGAGGAGGCCGGGGTCATCATGCGCGTGATCTGCGAGTACCAGGCCTACATCGAGCCGCAGCTGCGCACCATCGTCCGCGCGGTATTCAACGGTGAGGGCGATCTCGCCGGCGACGAGGTCACGAGCGCCATGCACGCGGTCGCGAGCGAGGCGCGCACCATCGAAGGACGCCTCTCGAAGGGCGACTGGGTGGTGGGAGAGGCGTGCTCGGCGGTCGACATGGTGATCTTTCCGGGCATCCAGCTGCTGAAGCGCGCGCTGGAACGCCCCGAGGCGCGCGAGCTGTCCTCGCGCTTCCTGCCGGTGGAGGTCAACTATCCGGCGCTCGGCCGCTGGCTCGAGCGCGTCGCCTCGCTCCCGGGTTACGAGCGCACCTACCCGCCGCACTGGAGATGAGCGCGCGGCGCGCGCCGCGTGACCCGCGCACGGCCGATTGATACGCTCCGCACTGGCGGCGCGCGCAGGGCGCGGCCGCTCACCGTCTACAAAAGCAACGGGCATCATGAGCAACGAGCACAAAGTTCACGTCGAGTTCCCCGGGCGGATTCTCTTCATCGGCTTCGGCAGCATCGGCCAGGGCGTGCTGCCGCTCGATCCTGCGCCACATCGGCATGCGCTCCCGAACGCATCACCATCGTCACCGCCGAGGACACGGGGAACGAGGAGGCGGCGAAGTTCGGCGTCAAGTTCGTGAAGGAGCGCGCTGACGCGCGAGAACTACCGTCGCGTGCTCGATCCGCTGCTCGGGCGCGGCGACTTCCTCGTCAACGTGTCGGTCGAGGTCTCGAGCATCGCGCTGATCAAGCTGTGCTGGGAAAGGGGCGCGATGTACATCGACACCTGCATCGAGCCCTGGCCGGGCGGCTATACCGATCCGACCGTGCCGGCGGCGCGCCGCACCAACTACGCGCTGCGCGAAGAAGCGCTGGCGCTGCGCGCGGGCAACGAGCGCGCTCCGACCGCGGTGCTCACCCACGGCGCCAACCCGGGCCTGGTGTCGCACTTCGTCAAGCAGGCGCTGCTCAACATCGCGCAGGACACCAAGGTCGAGGCCGGCAATCCCGCCAGCCGCGCCGAGTGGGGCGAGCTCGCGCGCCGCCTCGGCGTCAAGGTGATCCACGTCGCCGAGCGCGACACCCAGGTCTCGAGCAAACCGAAGCAGCCCGGTGAGTTCGTCAACACCTGGTCGATCGACGGCTTCGTGAGCGAGGGCTCGCAGCCGAGCGAGATGGGCTGGGGGAGCGCACGAGCGCAACTTCCCGCGCGACGGCAAGCGCCACGACTTCGGCTGTCTCGCCGCGATCTATCTCATGCAGCCCGGGGCTGCGACGCGCGTGCGCACCTGGACGCCGCGCGCCGGGCAGTTCCACGGCTTCCTGCATCACCCACGGCGAGGCGATCTCGATCGCCGACTACTTCACGGTGCGCGAAGGTGCGCAGGTGGTGTACCGCCCGACGGTGCACTACGCCTATCACCCGTGCGACGCGGCGGTCATGTCGGTGCACGAGCTCGCCGGCCGCAACTACGTGCAGCAGGAACGCCAGCGCATCCTGATGGACGACATCACCGCGGGCATCGACGAGCTCGGCGTGCTGCTCGCCGGCCACCGCCGCAACGCCTACTGGTACGGCTCGCAGCTCTCGATCGACGAGGCGCGCCAGCTCGCTCCCTACAACAACGCCACCAGCCTGCAGGTGACGGTGGCGGTGCTCGCCGGGGTCATCTGGGCGATGGAGAACCCGAACCTGGGACTGATCGAGCCCGACGAGATGGACTTCCGGCGCGCTCTCGAGCTGTGCATGCCGTATCTGGGTCCCGTGTCCGGGGAATACACCGACTGGACGCCGCTGCACGAGCGCGAGCGCCTGTTTCCCGAGGACCTCGACAAGACCGATCCCTGGCAGTTCAAGAACGTCAGGGTGTTGTGGTGAGGCGCTCGTACTCGATCGACACGATCAGGTAAGTACGCTCGCCCGCGGGGGTCGCGACCGCGATCTGCTCCTCGAGCCGCCGGCGCAGCAGCGCCGCACCTAAGGGCGAATCCATGCTGATGTATCCCGGCGCCATGTCGAATTCGTCGGGACCGACGATGCGGTAGCGCGACTGCGCCCCGTCGTCGGCCTCGAGCAGCACCCAGGCGCCGAAAAACACGCGCGTGGGGTCGGAGGGCGGCTGATCGACGATCACCATGCCCTCGAGGCGGCGGCGCAGGAAGCGCACCCGGCGGTCGATCTCACGCAGACGTTTCTTGCCGTAGGTGTACTCGGCATTTTCCGAGCGGTCGCCCTGAGCCGCCGCCGCCGCGACCGCCTGCGTCACGCGCGGCCGCTCGCCGCGCCAGAGCTCGTCGAGCTCGGCACGCAGCCGCCCGGCCCCCTGTGGGGTGATGTACTTCGAGGCGGCCGCCTGCGGCGGAGCCGTGCGTCCCATTGCGGGGAAATCCTGTGAGTTATGTCGCACCCCCTTTTACAGAACCCGGGGGTTCTGTGGAACATCTCACGGACTTGTCGCGCGCGCCGGCACTAGGCTGTCGAGCGTGGCTACCAAGTACTACACGCACTTCGTAACCGGCACTCCCAGGACGCGCAGCGTCCCGGGCAACGAGTGGAGCGGGGTGGTGGAGCTGAGGGAGCCGCTGACGCAGGGACGGGCCAACCGCGAGTTGCGCTCGCTCCTGGCACAGAGTTTTGACCTGGATTCGGACGAGATCCGCATCCTGCACTGGGCTCGATTGCACTGAATCCCCTGGCGGACTTCCTTCCCTTCATCGAAGGTCCGCCCTTATAAGCCCCAGGCCTAAAAACCTGGGGTTTTTTTTCGCCCTTGATCGACGCCGCTTCGGCCCCCATGTGACAATTCCTGCCCCCCCAGGGCCCCTCAAGGCCGGGCTTGTCTTGCGAGGAGAATCCGATGCGTGCGTGGATGGTCGCGTTGCTCTCGGCTGCGGTGCTCATGCTTTCCGGCTGCGGCTACAACAAGCTGCAGCAGCAGGACGAGGCCGTGAAGGCCGCCTGGTCCGAGGTCGTCAACCAGTACCAGCGGCGGGCGGACCTGGTTCCCAACCTGGTCAACACCGTCAAGGGCTTCGCCGCCCAGGAGCAGAAGGTGCTGATCGGGGTGACCGAGGCGCGTTCCCAGGCGACTTCGATCCAGGTGACTCCCGAGGTGCTCAACAATCCCGAGCTGTTCCAGAAGTACCAGGCCGCACAGGGCCAGCTGACGCAGGCGCTCAGCCGCCTGATGGTGGTCGTGGAGCGTTACCCCGACCTCAAGTCCGATCAGAACTTCCGCGACCTGCAGTCGCAACTCGAGGGCACGGAAAATCGCATCGCCGTGGCCCGCAACCGCTACATCGAGGCGGTGCAGAGCTACAACGTCACCGTGCGCTCCTTCCCGGTGAACCTCACGGCGAAGATGTTCGACTTCCAGGTGAAGCCGAACTTCACGGTGGCCAACGAGCAGCAGATCGCAACGGCGCCGACCGTGAGTTTCGACACCAGCACCCCGGCCGTGCCGGGCGCGCCTGCGGCCGCCCAGCCCGCCGCAAAACAATGACGCGATGAGCGGCTCGGCGCCTCGGGCCCGCCGCTGGGCGGGGGCTGCGCTCCCCGTGCTGCTCGGCCTCGCCTTGAGCGCGGCGGCCCAGCCGGCCGGGGAGGGCGGCGCCGCGGCACTGGGCCTGCAACCGGTGCCCCAGCTCGCCGCACGCGTCACGGATCTCACCGGCACGCTCACCGCGGAGCAGCAGAACGCGCTCGAGCAGAAGCTCGCTGCCTTTGAGGCCGCCAAGGGCTCGCAGTTTGCGCTGCTCATCGTTCCGACTACCGAGCCCGAGGATATCGCCCAGTACTCGATTCGCGTGTTCGACCAGTGGAAGCTGGGGCGCAAGAACGTCGATGACGGGGCGCTGCTGCTCGTGGCCAAGAACGATCGCCGCGTGCGTATCGAGCCCGCGCGCGGCCTCGAGGGCGTGCTGACCGACGCCATCTGCAATCGCATCATCGACGAGACTCTGACACCGGCCTTCCGCGCCGGAAACTTCTACGGCGGAATCGATGCCGCTTTCGACAGGATGATCGGGCTCGTGCAGGGCGAGCCGCTGCCGCCTCCGGAGCAGGCGTGGCAGGGCGCGCGGCGCCCGCACGGCGGCGGCGGGCTGTTGCTGCCGCTCCTGTTCGCGGTGCTGGTGGGCTCGACGCTGCTGCGCAGCATCTTCGGGCGCACGCTCGGCTCGGTGCTGACCGGCGCGGGCGCCGGGCTCCTGGTATGGATCGCCGGCTATGCGCTCGTGCTCGCAGGGCTCGCCGCGCTCGGCGGATTCGTGTTCACGCTGCTCGGCGGTCTCGGCCGAGGCAGCGGTTGGTCGAGCGGCGGGTTCGGCGGGGGCTGGGGAGGCTTCGGCGGGGGACTCGGAGGCGGCGGGTTCGGCGGCGGCGGATTCAGTGGCGGGGGTGGAATGTCCTCCGGCGGCGGCGCCTCGGGGAGCTGGTAGGCCATGAAGATCTCGAGGCTCCTTCGCCATCTCCTCACCACGCGCTTCAGTACGCGGCGGCACTTCTCGCGGCCGGTGCGCGCGGCGATCGAGCAGGCGATCCGTGAGTGCGAGGCGCGCCACGCGGGCGAGATCCGCTTCGTGGTCGAGACCGCGTTCGATTTCCCCGAGCTCTGGCACGATCTCGCACCGCGGCAGCGCGCACGGCAGCTCTTCGGGCTGCTCGGAGTGTGGGACACCGCGCACAACAACGGCGTGCTGATCTACGTGGATCTGGCCGATCGCGTCGTCGAGATCGTCGCCGACCGCGGCATCGCCGCGGGCGTCAGCCAGGCGGAGTGGGAAGCCGTATGCCGCCAGATGCAGCACCACTTCCGCGAGGGGCGTTTCCGCGAGGGCTCGGTGGCCGGAGTGCTCGGCGTCGGGGCGCTGCTCGGGCGGCATTTCCCGGGAGCCACGCCGGGGGGCAACGAGCTGCCCAATCAGCCGGTGCTCCTGTAGGCGTGCGGCGACGCTCGCCCGCGGCCACACATCGGTCATAATTCCCTCCTTATGAATATCGTTCCCCTGCGTGCAGCGGCTGCGGCGCTCGCGGGCTGCTGTCTGCTCGCCGCCTGCTCGCTGTTCGGCCCGCTGCGCCATCAGGCCGCGCCGCCGCCGCCGCCGGTGGCTCCGGCGCCTCCCGCGCTGCCGCAGCCCACGGTCACCGAACGCTTCGAGCTCGAGCCGCGGCAGAGCGTGGTCGGCGTCGTGCAGGTGGTCGCCGCCGGCAAGGACGACACGCTCACCGACATCGCACGGCGCTTCAACGTCGGTTACGAGGAGATCCTGCGCGCCAACCCGAAGGTCGACCCGTGGCTGCCGGGCGCGGGCACCGAGATCATCGTGCCGAGTCAGTTCGTGCTGCCGAACGCGCCTTATACGGGGGTGGTGATCAACATCGCCGCGATGCGCATCTTTTATTTCCCGCCGGTCAAGGCGGGGGAGCGCACCGTAGTCATTACCCACCCGATCGGCATCGGCAAGGTGGGCTGGCGCACGCCCGAGGGGGTCACCAGGATCGTGCGGCGCCAGAAGGATCCGACCTGGCGCGTGCCGGTCTCGGTGCGCAAGGAGCATCACGACAACGGCGAGGATCTCGACCCGGTGATCGGACCGGGCCCCGACAATCCGCTCGGCAAGTACGCTTTCTACCTGCAGTGGCCGAGCTACCTGATCCACGGCACCAACAAGCCGGCCGGCGTCGGCCTGCGCTCGAGCCACGGCTGCATCCGCCTCTACCCCGAGGACATCGAGCAGTTCTTCAACATGGTGCCGATCGGCACGCAGGTGCGGGTGGTGAATCAGCCGTTCGAGTTCGGCTGGGGCGACGGGCAGCTGTACCTGCAGCCCTACGACGTACTCGAGGACGACACGCGCGACTGGATCAAGGCGCAGCGCAAGCTCCTCAGCAAGGAGCTCGCCGCGACGCTGCAGCAGGAGCTGAAGCGACACCACCAGCAGATCGACTGGGAGCTCGTGGCCTCGCTCACCAGGAATCCGCGCGGCGTGCCGGTGCCGATCTCGACCACGGACGCGAGCCTCCAGCAGGTACTCGCCGGCGCGCCGCGGGTGCAGAACACGGTGCCCGAGGGCTCGACCTGGGACGGCAAGTCCGACCTGCCGATGGACGAGGCATCCTTCAAACAGATTCTCTCGGAAATCGAGCCCGGCGCGCCGGCCCCCGCGCCTGCTGCGGGCGCTCCCGCACCGACCGCGGCGGCGCCTGCGGGCGCGGCTCCTGGAGGCGCGGTTCCCGGGAAGACGCCACCACCGCCTCCCAAGGACGGTGGCGGCTCGTGACCGATTCCCCCGAGTCGCCCGCCCCGGCGCTATCGTTCTGGCTCCAGCTGATGCTCGCTGAGATCGCCGCCAAGCGCGAAGCGCAGCAGCGCGCAAGCGCCGAGGAAGCGCTGCGCGCGGCCGAGCGCGCCGCTCACGGCGCCGATCCACGTTAAGTCGCGCCCGGCGAGACTGTCGGCGTCGGCCGACACCCTGTGCTAGAGTCCCCGCGCACAACACCAAGAGGCGTTTGAGTGGCCAACAGCCGCGCGTCCGGCGCACAACTCGCCCAACAAAGCCGTGACTACCAGGCCATCGACGGGGTCGCTACCGGGGTCGCCGCCTTCGTCGGCCGCACGCTCAAGGGACCGGTCGCGCAGCCGCTCACGGTCCGCAGCTTCTCCGAGTTCCAGCAGCACTTCGGCGGCCTGTGGCAGCCCTCGACGCTGTCCTACGCCGTCGAGCAGTTCTTCGAGAACGGTGGGCGCGAAGCGCGCATCGTCCGCGTGGTCAACGGCGCGCGGCCGCCGACGCTGAGCCTCCCGGCGGCGGGCGAGACCCTCACACTGCTCGCGGTCAATCCGGGCTCGCGCGAGTACCTGCGCGCCTCGGTCGACTACGACGGGCTCTCGGCTGCCGACACCGATCGTTTCAACCTCGTGGTGCAGCGCGTGCGCACCGCGGGCTCGGAGCTGGTCGAGGACCAGGAGATCTACCGGCGCGTGTCGATGACGCCCGGCGTGAAGGGTTTCATCTCCCAGGCGCTGCTCGAATCGGGTCTGGTGCGCGTACACGGCGCACTCCCGGCGCAGCGTCCGGACCGCTCCGCCGGCGGCCCGGGCGGCGTCGCCGCCGGCTACACTCTCTCCAATCCCGACGGCGATGACGGTGCGCCGCTCACCGACTACGACGTGATCGGCGCGCACGCCGGCGGCACGGGACTGTTCGCGCTCAGCGCGGCGCCGCGCTTCAACCTGCTGTGCATTCCGCCGCTCGCACGCGAGCAGGACGTCGGCATGTCGACGCTGTTCGTCGCGGCGCGCCTGTGCCGCGAGCGCTGCGGGCTGCTGGTGGTCGATCCGCCCGCGTCCTGGGGCAGCGCCGCCGCGGCGCTCGAGGCGCTGCGCGGCTGGCCGTTCCGCAGCGACTGCGCGGTGATGTACTACCCGCGCATCCAGGCCTTCGACCGCCTGCGCGGCCGGGTCGAGACCTTCGCGTCCTGCGGGGCGGCCGCCGGGATGATCGCGCGCTCGGACGAGAGCTGGCCGATCTGGACGCCGGTCGAGGCTGAGGAAGCCTCGCTCCGTCCGGGGTTGCGGCCGGCGGTGACGGTGTCGGATGCCGAGCGTGCGCGGCTGGCGCAGGCCGGAGTCAACACGCTGCAGGCGGTGCGCAGCGCCGGCCGCACCAACCCGGGGCCGCGCACGCTCGCGGGCGATGGCAACAGCGCTTCCGACTGGCGCTACCTCCCGGCGCGGCGGCTCGGACTCTACGTCGCCGCGAGCATCGAGCAGGGCACGCGCTGGGTGCTGCTCGAGCACAACGGGCCGACGACCTGGGGTCGTGCGCGCGCGCGCGCCGCGGAGTTCCTCGACTCGCTCGCCGCGCAGGGCGCCTTCGCCGGGGTGACGCCGCGCGACAGCCATTTCGTCATCTGCGACGAGCGCGTCAACGGCGCGCAAAGCGTCGCCGAGGGTAAGTTCAACCTGCTGTTCGGCTTCGCCACCACGCGACCCGGGGAATTCGACACCTGGCTCGTGACGCACCGCGCGGGCTCGAGCCGCGTCCGCCCCGTGTCGGTGAACCGCCAGGCGACCGCGCAGCAGCGCGTCGAGTGGGAGATCCAGACTTCGATTCTCCGTGGGGGCGTTGTTGGTTGATTGGCCGAAAGCGCCTGCGGCGCTTTCGGCAGGCCCACCGAACACCACGCTCACCCTCGCCGGCAAAAGGCGGGGCTCGATGTGCGCTGCCCCGGTCGCTTCGGCAGCCGAGCACTCCGTAGCAAGCTCAGCGCACGGACTTTGCCGGCGCACAAAGGGCTAGTCGCTCTTGCCGAAGCCGCCCCCGCCCGGAGTGAGGATCGTGAGCTCGTCCCCCGGCGCCACGTCGAAGCGCGCCGTGGCGCCGAGCGTCTCCAGCGCGCCGCCCGCCGCGCGGCGGATGTGCGCCGCGCCGCGCGCCCCGGCCTCGCCCCCGGCGAGCCCGAAGGGCGCGATGCGCCGGTGATTGGCGAGCAGTGCACCCGAGAAGGGCGCGCGGAACTCGAGCCGCCGCACCACACCGTCGCCGCCGTGATGGCGGCCAGCGCCGCCGGAGCCGCGGCGGATCGCGAACTCGCGTACCAGCACCGGGTACTGCGCTTCGAGAATCTCCGGGTCGGTGAGCCGCGAGTTGGTCATGTGGGTGTGCACGGCATCGCAGCCGTCGAAGTCCGGCCCGGCGCCGGCGCCGCCGCAGATCGTCTCGTAGTACTGCAGCTGTGCATCCCCGAAGGTCAGGTTGTTCATCGTGCCCTGCGAGGCGGCGAGGATCCCGAGCGCGCCATAAAGCGCATCCACGATGCACTGTGAGGTCTCGACGTTGCCGGCGGCGACCGCCGCCGGCGGGCGCGGATCGAGCATCGAGCCCGGCGGGATCACGATCTCGAGCGGCTCGAGGCAGCCCTCGTTGAGCGGAATAGGCCGCTCGATCAGCGTGCGGAACACGTACAGCACCGCCGCGATGCACACGGCGCGCGGCGCGTTGAAGTTGTGCGGCCCCTGGGGTGAGGTGCCGGTGAAATCGACGCGTGCGCGGCGCGCGTCGCGGTCGATGTCGATGCGCACGACGACGCAGAAGCCGCCGTCCATCTCGTAGCGGAACTCACCGCTCGCCTGGGCGACGATCGCGTTGCGCACCGAGAGCGCGGCGTTGTCCTGCACCTCGCGCATGCGCGCGGCGAGGCCGGCGAGACCATAGCGCTCGAGGGCGCGGCCGATCTCGGCGATGCCGCGCGCGTTGGCGGCGAGCTGGGCGCGCAGGTCCGCGAGGTTCTGCTCGGGGCGGCGCGCCGGCCAGCGCCCGGCGGCGAGCGCGGCGCGCAGCTCGCGCTCCCGCAACCGCGAGCCCTCCACCAGGTGGAAACATTCGAACAGCGCCCCTTCCTCTTCTATGTCGCGGCTGAAGGGTGGCATCGAGCCGGGCGTAACCCCGCCGATATCGGCGTGATGGGCGCGCGAGGCGACGAAGAAGTCGGGCGCCGCGCCGCCGCCGCTGAAGACGGGCGTGACCACCGTCATGTCGGGCAGATGGGTGCCGCCGTGGTAGGGGCTGTTGAGGAGCCAGGAGTCCCCGGACTTGAGCGTACCGCGCCGCGCCTCGATCACCGCGCGCACGCTCGCGCCCATCGAGCCCAAATGCACCGGCATGTGCGGTGCGTTGGCCACCAGTCCCCCGTGCGCGTCGAACAGCGCGCAGGAGTAGTCGAGGCGCTCGCGGATGTTCACCGACTGCGCGGTGGCCTTCAGCACCTCGCCCATCTGCTCGGCGATGTGCATGAAGAGATTGTTGGAAATCTCGATGCGCGCCGGATCGGTGGTGTGCTCGCCGCCGTCGGCAGCCGCGGCGTGTCGCTCGAGCAGCAACTCCCCGCCCTCGAGGCGGCGCGCGTGCCAGCCGCTCTCGAGCACCACGGTGCTATGGGGCTCGACGATGAGCGCAGGTCCCGTGAGGGTGCCCTCGAGACTCGCCATGGAGACGAGCGGCACCTCGCGCCATCCGGCGAACCAGGCGCGCGCGGTCGGCGGCAGCGCCGCGTGCGCCGCCGGCGCGGGGACCGTGAGCCTGCCTGCGTCGAGGGAGCCGAGGCGTGCCTCGGCGCGCAATGCCTCGATCACGACGTCGAGGCTGTGCGCGGCGAACCCGAAGCGCTTGAGGTGCTCGGCGTGGAAGCGCTCGCGCACCTCGCCGAGGGGGCCGAACGGCACCGACAGCGTCACGTCGCTGTCCCCGGCGCGCACCTCGAGCAGCCAGGCGACCCGCAGCCGCTGCGGCGCGGCAGCGAACGCGGCGAGCTCGGCGCGCGTGTGCGCCTCGAGCCGCTCGAGCTCGGCGCGCGCTTGCCCGAGGCCCGTCCCGGTGAGCGGCGCCCGCAGACTCGCCCGGCGCACCGCCAGGCGGTCCGCCACGCCGATGCCGAACGCCGACAGCACGCTCGCGAGCGGGTGCACCAGCACGCGGCGCATCCCGGCGGCGCGCGCCACGCGGCAGGCGTGCTGACCGGCCGCGCCGCCGAAGCAGAACAGCGTGAAGTCGCCCGCATCGAGGCCCTGACGTGCCGACACCTGGCGAATGGCGTTCGCCATCGACTCGACACCGACTTCGAGGAACGACTCCGCCACGAGCTCGGCCGAGCAGCCGTGCGCCACCTGCGGGCTCACCTGCGCGGCGAGCGCGGCGAACTTCTCCGCGACCACCTGCGCGTCGATGGGCGCGCAACCGTCCGGGCCGAACAGGGCCGGCAGCGTGTCGGGGCGCAGGTGGCCGAGCAGCACCTGCACGTCGGTGAGCGTGAGCGGCCCGCCGCGCCGGTAGCACGCCGGTCCCGGATCCGCAGCCGCCGAGGCCGGGCCCACCGCGAAGCGGCCGTCGCGGAAGGAGAGGATCGAGCCGCCGCCGGCGGCGATGGTGTGCACGTCGAGCATCGGCTGCGTGAGGCGCACGCCGGCGATGGTGTGCTCGAAACGCTGTGGCAGTGCGCCGTCGATCAGCGACACGTCGGTCGAGGTGCCGCCCATGTCGAAGCCGATGAGCTTAGGGAGCCCCACGCGCTCGCCCACCCAGCTCATGCCGATCAGCCCGCCCGCCGGCCCCGACAGCACACTCCCGAGCGCGTGGAACGCCGCTGCATCAGCCAGCCCGCCGTTGCTCTGCATGAAGGCGAGGCGCGCCGCGGAATCGAGCGCGGTGAGCTGCGCCTTGAGTCCCCCCACGTAGGCGCGCAGCGGCAGCGCCAGGTAGGCGTTGAGCACCGTGGTGTCGCCGCGCGTCACGTAGCGCACCAGCGGCGAGAGCTCGTGCGACACCGAGACCTCCTCGAAGCCGAGCTCGCGGGCGAGGGCCGCGGCGGCGCGCTCGTGCGCGCTGTGGCGCCAGCCGTGCACGAACACGATGGCGAGCGCGCGCCGGCCGGCGCGGCGGACGCGCACGAGGTCCGCGCGCAACCGTTCGAGGGCGAGGGGCAGCAGCACCTGGCCTGCGGCGTCGATGCGCTCCTCGGCCTCGATGACCGCGGCATAGAGGGGCTTCGGCAGCATGATGTGGCGCGCGAAGATATCGGGGCGGTTCTGGTAACCGACGCGCAGCGCATCGGCGAATCCCGTGGTGGTGACGAGCACCACCGGCTCGCCGCTGCGCGTCAGCAGCGCGTTGGTCGCTACCGTGGTCCCGACTTTCACCTCGGCGACCGGCGCCCCGGGGGCCACCGCGGCGCGCAGCTCGCGCGCCGCGGCGAGGCCCGGATCGATATCCGCGGCACGCCCGGCCGGCACCGACAGCACCTTGCGGATGTGCAGCGCACCGTCGGGCGCGAGCCCCACCACGTCGGTGAAGGTGCCGCCGCGATCGATCCAGAACTGCCAGCCCGGCGCCGCCTCCGATTGGCTTAACGTTTCCATTGCCTGCATTATTCGCCCATGCGGATCCGGCACCCAAGCCCGGCGATGGCAGTGTGGAGGCGCGCGTGACCCGACACGTCGTCTTCTCCCACGGGCAGGAGAGCGGTCCCTGGGGCCGCAAGATCACCTCGCTCGCCGAAGTGGCGCGCAGCGAAGGCTACGAGGCGCACTCGGTCGACTACCGCGGCATCGACCAGCCGCGCGCGCGCGTCGCGAAGCTGGTCGACTTCTGCAAGGAGCTGGCCGGCGACCTGGTGCTGGTCGGCTCGAGCATGGGCGGCTACGTGGCGGTCGCCTCCGCCTCGCTCCTGCACGCCCGCGGTGTGTTCCTCATGGCGCCGGCGCTCTACCTCGAGGGGCTGCCGGAGCTGCGCGCCGGCGGCGTCGATTGTCCGGCGGCGGTGGTGCACGGCTGGCGCGACGAGGTGGTGCCGTTCGAGCACAGCGTACGTTTTGCGCAGGCCAACCGTGCGGCGCTGCACCTGCTCGAGAGCGATCATCGGCTGCACAACCAGATCCGCGTCATCCAGAACCTGTTCGAGTACTTCCTCATCGCGCTCGACCTGCCGGCGATCGCCTTCGAGTGACCCCGGCCGCCTCGCTCAACGCCGCAGGCGAATGGCGCGCGCGGCGAGCGAATCGACCAGGCCCGGCGCCACGAGGCGCGCCCAGCGCCCGAGCCGCCCGCGCCGCGAGGTGATGAGCAGGCGCTGCCGCCTGGCGATCGCGCGCATCATGAGGTGCGCGCACTGCTCGCTCGTCATGATGCGCGGCTCGTCCATCGGGCTCTTGCGGAGCGCTCGGCCGTCGGGCCCCAGTGCCCCCTTGTGCAGCTCGCTCTTGACGAAGTCCGGAGCGACGATCGTCACGCCGACGCCGCAGCTGCGCAGCTCGATGCGCAGCGACTCGAAGAAGCCGACCATCGCGTGCTTGCTGGCGGCGTAGCCGGTGCGCTCGGGCACACCGGTGAGCCCGGCGAGACTCGCCACCGCCACGATCAGCCCGCGCGCGCTCTTGAGATACGGCAGCGCCGCCGCGGTCATGCGCACCGCGCCGAGATAGTTGACGGTGAGCAGCCGTTCGAGGCCCTCGAGGTCGGCGAGCTGATCGAAGCGCGCCCACATGGTCATGCCGGCGTTGTTCACCAGCACATCGAGTCCGCCGAAGCGCTCCACGGTGCGTGCGACGGCCGCACGGCAGTCCCCGGCGACCGCCACGTCGCCGGGCACGGTGAGCACCTGCGCACCGTGTGCCGCGCATTCCGCGGCGGTGGCGCTCAGGCGCGCCGCGTCGCGTGCGTTGAGCGCGAGCCGTGCCCCGGTGCGCGCGAGCTCGAGCGCCAGCGCGCGCCCGATGCCGGTCGAGGCTCCGGTGATCAGGACCGTCTTGCCGGTAAAAGTGTCCATGTGCGCCACGGCTGCCTGGTACCGCTCGATGGTGGCGGCGGGACATCATAGGACGCTGATTTGCCTGCTGCTTGCCGCCCCGCGTGGCCGAGTCGTAGACTCCGACGCGCAGGTCTTGTGTTGCGGAACAAACAAGAACCCGGCGTGCAGGCGCCAGCAGCGAACCAGTCGCAATCAGATACCCGGACCACACACCGGGCCGCAAGGCAGCAGGGGGAGACATGAGGAAAGTTCACTTGGGGCGTCGTGGGTTACTGGTCGCCCCGGCGGCGGTCTGCCTGGCGCTGTGCGCGGCACCGCAGGCGGGTGCGTTCAATTTCTCCTCCGGCGACTGGAGCGGCTCCTGGGACACGACCATCGGCTACGGCCAGGGGTGGCGCATCGGGGGACGCAACTGCGCGTTCATCGCCATCGCCGACGGCGGTTGCGGCTATGGGCCCAACATCGACGACGGCGACCTGAATTACCTCAAGGGCAGCACCTTTACCGAGGCGCTCACCGGAGTCACCGAGCTCTCGCTGAACTACAAGGACAAGGCCGGCGTGTTCGTGCGCGGCTCGGGCCTTTACGACTTCTATGTGATGGGCGGCTTCGCCGAACGTACACCGCTCTCGGCAGGCGCCAAGGACGTAGTCGGCAGCTACACCCGGTTGCTGGACGCCTTCGGCTACCTGCGCTGGGACATGGGCACGATGCCGTCCGAGTTGCGGCTCGGCCGCCAGGTGATCGACTGGGGCGAGAGCACCTTCATCCCGGGAGGCCTCAACCAGGTCGACTACTTCGACGTCACGGCGCTGCAGGTGCCGGGTGCCGAGCTCAAGCAGGCGCTGCTGCCCGATGAGTCGGCGGTGCTCAATGTGCAGCTCACCAAGAACCTCAGCACCCAGCTCGTCTACCTGTTCGACTGGCACCAGGACATCATCGAACCGGACGGCGCCTACTTCAGTACCAACGACATCGCCGGTGCCGGCGGCAACAAGATCGTGCTCGGCTTCGGCACGGTCTCCGACCAGGGCGTCGACTTCACTTCCCTCGGCGGCGGCCTCATCGGCAATTTCCAGTCGATCCCGCGCCTGCCCGACGAGCGCCCGCCGGATTCGGGCCAGGTCGGCATCAAGGTCAAGTGGTACCTGCCGAATTTCAGCCAGGGGACCGAGCTCGGCTTCTACTTCCTCAACTACACCAGCCGGCTGCCGGTCATCTCGATCCAGTCCGGCACGCAGGCCGGCTTCGGCAACGCCTGGGGCGCCGTCAACGCCGCCGGCGCCGCCGCGCAGGCGCTCGCCGCCGGGCTGCCGTTCGCGGAGGCGGTGGCCACCGGCTCCGCCGTCGGCCAGCAGGCCGCCGCCTCGCAGGGCGGGAGCCTGAGCGCGGCCACCGCCACGCAGTACGCCACCATCGGCGCCAACACGCTGCGCGCCGGCGGCAACGTCAACAACCAGGCGAGCAACCTCGCGGCCAACGAATTCGCCGCGACCCAGGGCTACTTCGAGCAGTTCCCGAGCGACATCAAGATGCTGGGCCTTTCGTTCAACACCCAGATCCAGGCGACCGGTACGGCGCTGCAGGGCGAGGTGGCCTTCCGTCACAACGTGCCGCTGCAGCTCGATCTGCCCGAGCTGATCTACGGCTCGCTCAGCCCCTTCGAGACGGGCATCGCGAAGCTCCTCGGCGAGCCGACGACCGGGCCGGGGCACTGCGTACCGACCTCCGCCACGCCCATCACGGGTTGCAACCAGTTCGGCCTTTATGGGCTCGGCCAGGTCGTGCAGGGCTACGAGCTCAAGGACACCTGGCACTTCGACGTCACCGCGACCCAGGTGTGGGCCAACGTCCTCAAGGCGTCCCAGGCCGTGCTGGTCGCCGAGGCGGGGGCCGACTATGTGTCGCTGCCGAACAAGTACTCAGGCGGCCCGGAGGGCTTCGGCCTGCGTTTCGGCGGCCCGGGGACGCTCAGCGGTAACCCGAACCTCGGCGGTTACCCGCAGTTCCCGGCGGTGAACGGCCAGTGCGTCAACGCGGGCTTCCAGTGCGTCATTCCGGGCTCGGCGTTCGCCAGCGACTTTGCCTGGGGCTACGTGCTCGCCGGACGCCTCGAGTACGACAATCTGATCGGCGACTGGAACCTGCTGCCGCACGCCACCTGGAGCCAGGACGTAAGCGGCGTGTCGCCGGGTCCGGGAGGGTCGTTCCTCGCGGGCCGCTATGCAAGCACCATCGGCGTGACGGCGAGTACCCGGCAGCGCTGGGAGCTCGACGTCTCCTTCACCCACTACGGTGGTGCCGGTCAGTACAACCTGCTGGGCGACCGCGATTTTCTCGCGGCCTCCATCAAATTCTCATTCTGAGGCGGGGGCTGCAATGAAGACGCTGATCAGCTTAGCGGCGGCGATGCTCATCGCACCCGTCGCCTTCGGCGCGGTGAGCCCGCAGGAAGCGGCGCGCCTCGGCGCCGATCTGACGCCGCTCGGCGGTGAGAAGGCCGGCAACGCGGACGGCACCATTCCCGCCTGGACGGGAGGGCTGAAATCCGCGGCCGAAGCGGGCTTTCCCAACTACCACTCCGGCGACCATCACCCCGATCCGTACGCCGCCGACAAGCCGCTGTTCACGATCACTGCGGCCAACATGGGTCAGTACGCCGCCAGGCTCACCGAGGGGCACAAGGCGCTTTTCAAGACCTACCCCGACTACAAGATGATCGTGTACCCGACGCGCCGCAGCGCCGCGGCCCCCGAACACGTCTACGAGGCCACGAAGCGCAATGCCGTGAGCGGCAGGCTCGTGCCCGGCGGCAATGGCATCACCGGCGCACTCGGCGGCGTGCCGTTCCCGATTCCGCAGTCGGGGGTCGAGATCTACTGGAACCATGTGACGCGCTGGCGTGGGCTCGCCGCTTCGCTCGAGGTCGGGCAGGCGCCGCTCACCGCGAGCGGCAGCTACACGCTGGTGAACTTCAAAGAGGAGTTCTACTTCCAGTACTACGAGCCCGGCATGACCGAGGCGAAGATGAACAACATCCTGCTGTACTTCACGCAGGAGACCACCGCGCCGGCGCGCCTCGCGGGCGAGATCCTGCTGGTGCAGGAGACGCTCGACCAGGCCAAGGAGAATCGCCGTGCCTGGGTGTACAACCCCGGCCAGCGCCGCGTGCGCCGCGCGCCGAACGTCGCCTTCGACAATCCCGGGACCAATGCCGACAACCTGCGCACCTCCGACCAGTTCGACATGTACAACGGCAGTCCCCAGCGTTACGACTGGACGATCGTCGGCAAGAAGGAGATGTACGTCCCCTACAACGCCTACCGGTTGCAGGATCCGAAGATCAAGTACAGCGAGATGCTGCACAAGAACCACCTGAACCAGGACCTGGCGCGCTACGAGCTGCACCGGGTGTGGGTGGTCGACTCGAAACTCAAGCCCGGCCAGAGCCACCTCTACAGCCGCCGTACGCTGTACGTGGACGAGGATTCCTGGCAGATCCTCGCGGTCGACTGCTACGACGCGCGCGGGCAGCTCTACCGGGTACAGGAAGGGCATGCCATGAACTACTACGACCTGCCGTCGCTGTGGACGACGCTCGAGCTGGTCATGGACCTCTCCAACGGACGCTACCTGGCACTCGGCCTGCAGAACGAGGAGCCGAAGTCCTACAACTTCGACATCAAGCGCTCGCCCGAGGACTACCAGCCGAGCATGCTGGAGCGCCGCGGCATCCGGTGACGCGGTGCAATACCGGCGCGCAGCGCTCGCGGCGCTGGTTGCGGCGGCCGCGGCACTGAGTGCCGCCGCCGGCGCGCCCGATGCGCCGGCGCCGGCACAGCAGCTGCCCGCGGAAGCCGCGCGCCTCGCCGCCCACTCGCTCCTGATCGCCCTCGCCGCAGCCGGCAATCGCCTGGTCGCCGTGGGCGACCGCGGCATCATCGTTTACTCCGACGACCGGGGGCTGAGCTGGACGCAGGCGGCGAGCGTCCCGGTGCAGGCGCTGCTCACCGGGGTGTGCTTCTTCGACGCACGGCGCGGACTTGCGGTGGGCCACGATGAGGCGATTCTCGCGACCGCGGATGCCGGCGAGCACTGGCGGCTGGTCCATTACGCGCCGCAGGCGCAGCGCCCGCTGCTCGACGTCTGGTGCGGCGCGAACGGCGCCGCCATTGCGGTCGGCGCCTACAGCACTTATCTGACGAGCGCCGACGGCGGCGCGAGCTGGAGCGCGCGCAGCTTTGCCCCGGCCCCGGCGGGGCCGTCGCAGGGCGTGCCGCGCGCGAGCGCCGCGCAAGACGAGGCGGCCGGCGGCGGCTACCACCTGAATCGCATCGTGGGCGGTCCGGGTGCGCGGCTCTACGTCGCCGGCGAGGCCGGACACCTCTACCGGTCGGACGACGCCGGAGCCCACTGGCGCGAGCTCGCCTCGCCTTATGCGGGCTCGTTCTTCGACGTGCTGCCGCTCGGCGGTGAGGCGCTGCTCGCCTGCGGCATGCGCGGCAATCTCTACCGCTCGGACGATGGCGGCGCGAGCTGGCGGCGCCTGGAGACCGGCACCGTGGAGATGCTCGACGGCGCCGCGCTCCTGCCGGGCGGCGCGGTCGCGGTCGTGGGGCTTGCCGGGGTGGTGCTGGTGAGCCGCGACGGCGGCGCGTCCTTCAGGCTCGAGCAGCAGAGCGACCGCAGCGGGCTCTCGGCCGCGGTGGCCGTGGGTCCCCGCTCCCTCGCGGTGGTGGGCGAGGGCGGGGCCCGGGTGCTCACCCTCGACGCGGGCACTGCCTCTGCCGGAGCGGGGCACTGATGGCGGGCGGGACGGGCACGGCGCCGCTCGATCAGCCCCTGCCGGGATTCGGCGGCGCCCTCGAGCGCCTCATCTTCGGGCACCGCACGCTGATCCTCGCCCTGTTCGTGCTCGGCACGGTGATTCTCGGGGCGGTGGCGTGGCGCGGGCTGCGCATCGATACCTCGTTCACCAAGACGCTGCCGGTGCATCACGAGTACATGCGCACCTATCTCGACCCGAAGGTGGTCGAGTTCCAGGGCGCCAATCGCGTGCTGGTGGCGCTCATCGCGCGCGACGGCAACATGTTCACGCCGCAGTTCTTCGCGGCGCTGCGCAAGGCGACGGATGCGATCATCGTCATGGACGGCATCGACCGCACGCGGGTGCAGTCGATCTTCACACCCAACGTGCGCTATCTCGAGGTGGTCGAGGACGGCATCGAGGCCGGCAACGTCACGCCGGAGGATTTCAGTCCCACGCCCGAGAATTTCGCGCGGGTGCGCGACAACATCCGCAAGGCCGGCATCATCGGCCGCCTGGTCGCCAACGATTTCTCCGGGGCGCTGGTGAGCGCGATCGTCCTCGATCAGGACGCGCAGGGCCGCCCCGTCGACCCGATCGCGGTCGCGCACGCGCTCGAGCGCGAAGTGCGCGGGCCGCTCGAGGGGCACGGCATCGACGTGCGCATGATCGGCTTCGCCAAGGTGGTGGGCGACATCGCCGACGGCGCCGCGGCGGTGGTGCTGTTCGCCGGCATCACGCTGGTGCTGACGCTGCTCGCGGTGCGCCTCTACTGCCAGTCCTGGCGCATCGCATTCGTGCCGGTCGTGTGCTCATGTGTCGCGGTGATCTGGCAGCTCGGCGCGCTCGTGGCGCTGCGCTACGGCATCGATCCGATCGGCCTGCTGGTACCGTTCCTCATCTTCGCCATCGGCGTCAGCCACGGGGTGCAGAAGATCAGCGCCGCGTCCGATGCCGCGCTCGCCGGCCTCGACAGCGAGGGCGCGGCGCGGCGCGTGTTCCGCCAGCTGCTGCTGCCGGCGGTGGTGGCGCTGCTCGCCGACCTCGTCGGCTTCGTCACCATCCTGATGATTCCGGTGCAGGTGATCCGCGAGATGGCGATCACCGCCAGCATCGGCGTGGCGATCGTCATCCTCACCGACCTGGTGCTGCTGCCGGTGCTGGTCTCCTACGTGCGTTTCGCCCCCGGCTACCGCGCGCGCGTCGAGCGGCGCCAGCAGCAGCTCGCGGTCCTGTGGCGGCGCATGGCGGGGATCACCGCGCGCGGGCCGGCGCTCACCATCATCGCGGCGGCGGCGCTGCTGGCGCTGGCGGGCTGGTGGAAGGGGCGCGAGACGCCGATCGGCGATACCCAGCGAGGGGTGCCGGAGCTGCGCGCCGATTCGCGCTACAACCGCGACAACGATGTCATCACCACGCGCTTCTCGATCGGCGTCGACGTGCTGACGGCGATCGTCGAGTCGGACCAGCCGCTGTGCGTCAGCCACGACCTCATGACGGCGGTCGACCGCTTCGGCTGGCACATGCGCAACGTCGCAGGCGTGCAGGAGGTCATCACGCTGCCCTTCATCGCCAAGGTGGCGATCGCCGGCTGGAACGAGGGGAGCCTGAAGTGGCGCAGCATTCCGCGCGAGCAGACCCAGCTCACGCAGTCGACCCGCTACATCGAGACCAGCACCGGCCTCCTGAATGAGAACTGCGACGTCGTGCCGGTCATGATCTTCCTCACCGACCACCGCGCCGAGACGATCGCGCGGGCGGTGACGGCGGTGAAGCAGTGGCGTGCCGCCAATCCGCTCGCCGGCGCCCGCGTGCGGCTCGCCGCCGGCAACGTCGGCGTCATGGCGGCCACCAACGAGACCGTCAAGGCGAAGGAGCTGCTGATCCTCGCGGGCGTCTTCGGCGCGGTGATCCTCATGTGCCTGCTCACCTTCCGCTCCGTGACCGGCACGGTGCTGGTGGTGGTGCCGCTCGCGCTCGTGTCGGTGCTGGTGTACGCCGTCATGGCCCTGGTCGGCATCGGGCTCAAGGTATCGACGCTGCCGATGGTGGCGCTCGGCGCCGGCATTGGCGTCGACTACGGCATCTACCTCTTCAGCCGCATGCAGGAGTTCCTGCACCAGGGCCTGAGTGTGCACGACGCTTACGAGCGCACGCTGCGCGTCACCGGCGCGAGCATCATCTTCACGGGCGTCACGCTCGCCATCGGGGTTGCCACCTGGGTGTTCTCGCCGCTGAAGTTCCAGGCGGACATCGGCATCATGCTGACCTTCATGTTCCTGGTGAACATGCTGGCGGCGATCATCCTCTTGCCGGCGCTGGCCGCGTGGCTGATTCGCCCAGCTCACCCCGCAAGTACCTGAATCTGCATTGAATCCGGACTGCCCCCAGCTGCTTGCCGGAACCGGCGATGTGCTAAGTTGACGTCGTGGACAAGACGATCACACGTTACCGAAGCCTGGAGGCGATGAAGAGAGCCGAATATCCGGCGTGGCAGCGCGTGCCCGCGCAGGAGCGACTGCGGGCGGTGACGGATCTCACGCTGGAACTGTACGCTCTCAAGGGCCACGCCGATGTTCCCAGACTTCAAAAATCTCTGGTCCGCATTAAACGCCCACCGGGTTAGGTACCTCGCGCGACTGATCCGCTCCCAAGGCCGCAACATCAGCCAGGTCCTGCGGTGTTGATTTCGAAGAGGCGTGGCAGCGGCGCGTGGACGTCGCAATTGACGATTCGCTTAGCGTGTGTGCCAGAGCAACGATCCGGCGCCGCAGTCCCGGATGGACCGGACCCGGCGGGAATCGACGAAGACCCGGAGAAGTAACCGGTTACCGCCAGTACCCGAAGCCGCGCGCCATCAGCGCCGCACAGGCGAGGATCACGATGATCAGCGTCAGCTCGAGCATCAGGCACAGTCGCACCCGGCGCGTGCGCTCGGTGCTCACCTCCGGCACCCGGCCGGCGTTGAGCGCCGCCTTCCACGACAGGAACGTGAGCGTCGGGTAGATCGAGATGAGCCCCGCGGCGAGGAACGCCGCGAGCTTGGCGAGGAAGTACGCGTCGTGCAGGTAATACGCGCTCGGCTTCTCGAAGTACGCGACGCGCAGGGCCCCGATGATGAGCACCGCGCCCGCCGCGACGCCGAAGATGAGGTCGGTGCGCTGCAGGCGCCGCGCCTGTGACACCGACAGAGGTGGTTTGAAGAGCGCCACCTCGACGCCGAGCGCCGCCACCAGGCTGAAGGCGGCGAGGTGGTGCAGGAAGGCCATCAGTGCGGGAGCGACCATGGGGCGTCCCTTCAGTCTTCCCAGCGCGGCCGTGACCGCAGGCGTTTGGCGCGTTGCGTGCGGTTCTTGCTCTCGAGGCGGCGCTCGCGCGCGGCGCGGGTCGGCGCGGTGGCCCTGCGGGTCTTGGGCTGTACGAGCGCGCGCCGGATGAGCTCGGCGAGGCGCTCGCCGGCTTCCCGGCGGTTCTGCTCCTGGCTGCGGTGAGTGCGGGCCACGATGAGCAGCGCCCCGTCGGCGGTCAGGCGGCGGCCGCTCAGGTGACGCAGCCGCGCCTTGACGGCCTCGCTCAGCACGGCGCTGCCGGCGAGATCGAAGCGCAGCTGCACCGCGCTCGCTACCTTGTTGACGTTCTGCCCGCCCGGGCCCGAGGAGCGGATGAAGCTGACCGACAGCTCACCGTCCGGAATCTCGACTCCCGCTTCGACCGGCAGTGGCACGCAGGAGCCGAAGCGCGGCGCGCGCGCTCTTAGTCCGCGGCCCGGTCGAAGCCGGGTACGCCGGGAGCGCCGCCGCCCGGGGGCGTACGCCGCCGGGTCTCCTCGCGCATGCGCAGGTCGCGCTGCGGCACCGGGATGTGCACCCCGTGCGCGCGGAAGATCCGCCAGATCGCGCGATTCACGTCCGAGCGCACGTTGTTGACGCCGTTGACGGGATCGGCGATCCAGAAGCGCACCTCGAGGCGCATGCCATTGTCCTCGAAGCTGATGAGGCGTGTGACCGGCGCCGGATCGCGCAGGATCCGCGGGTGGCCCTCGGCGGCCTCGAGCAGCAGCTGCAGCGCCACCTCCGGATCGTCCTCATAGCTCACCGTCACCGGCAGGCGGATGCGCACCCGCTGATCCGAGTAGCTCCAGTTGATGAAAGGGCTCGTGATCAGGTTCTGGTTCGGCACGAGGGTGTCGACGCCGTCGCGATCGCGCACCACCACGTAGCGGCCGCGCAGCTCCTGCACCCAGCCGAAATTGCTGCTGCCGGTGTTGTCGCCCGTGTTGGCGGAGGTGAAGCTGATGACGTCACCGGGCTTGATGGACTTGTCCATCAGCAGCACGAAACCGCTGACGAAATTGCTGGCGACCGCCTGCAGGCCGAGGCCGAGACCCAGGCCCACGGCGCCGAACAGCACGTTGAGCGTCGTGATGTCGACGCCCGCGGCGTTGATCCCGAGCAGCAGCCCGAGGCCGATCAGCAGGAATGAGCGTGAACTTCGAGACTCCGACCCGGGTCGACACGGCGACCTGCTCGAGCCGCATGAGGTAGCGCTCGGTCGCACCGGCGATGAGGCTCGCGACCACGACGAACGCGGTCACCACCACCAGGCCCTTGAGCAGCGCCCACAGGCTGAACTGGCTGCGGCCGGGGACCAGGCTCACCCGGCTGAGCGCGGATTCGATCCCATCGAGCCAGCCGAGCAGCGCCAATGCCACGATGAACCCCAGCACCAGCGTGATGGCGACCTGGCGGCTGCGCACCCAGGAGTCGGGCCCGAGCAGCCGGCCGAGGACGTACACGCCGAGGCGCACGACCAGGAGCGCCGCCAGCAGCTCGACGGCGGAGTCGGTCACGCCGGTGGGGAGCCCCGCCGCGGCAAGTACCGCACGGCCGGCGAGCAGCGTCGCAAGCATCGCGAGCAGCGGCACGAGTGCCAGCAGCGCCGCCAGCAGGCGCCCGGGCCAGGTCGAGCGTGCCGGCGCATCGGCCTCCTGCGCGGCTTGCCACGAGCGCGCCGCGCGTGCCGCGGCGAAACCGACCGCGAGGGCGATCAGGATCGCGAGGGCCTGGGCGAGGAACTGCGGGGATGCGAGCCGCAGGAGGAGCTCCCGCACGGCGCTTTCGGCACTACCCATCAGGCGTTCAGATCCGGGATCAACTGGCTCTCCAGGCGTGCGATCTGATCCTTGAGCATCAGCTTGCGCTTCTTCAGGCGCTTCAGCTGCAGCTCGTTGATGTGCAGATCGAGCGACAACCGCGAGATGACCTCATCGAGGTCGCGATGCTCGATGCGCAACTGCCGCAGCTTCTCCACGTTGCGAAACAGCTCGCGGTCGACGTTGTCTTCGATTTCCGCCATGCGGTGGCCCAATCTCGGAATGTGGGCTGAACGGCCTGGAGCTGCTGGCGGCGGCCCCGAAACTAAGGGGAGCTTAGCCGAGCGGCGCGGTAAGTGCCACGGGCCGCCCTGTCAGCGGCTTAGCGGCCCCGCCCGGTGCGACCGCCCCTGCCGCCGCGCGGACCCCCGCCGCCACCGCTGCGCGGACCCCCGCCGCCGCTGCGCGGGCCACCACTACCGCCGCGCGGGCCACCACCACCGCCGCGCCGGCCGCCGCCGCCGTGAAGCGGCCGGTGGGCGCGGGGCGGGAGGCTCCCGGGCAGCACGTCACGTGCGAGCAGCTCAGGGGAGATCGGGCTCGCCGGGATCTTGTGGCCGAGATAGTCCTCGATGTCAGGCAGGGCGACCGCGTACTCCTCGCAGGCGAAGCTGATGGCATCGCCTGCGGCGCCGGCGCGCGCGGTGCGACCGATGCGATGGACGTAGTCGGCCGGATCCTGCGGCAGGTCGAAGTTGAACACGTGGCTCACATCGGGGATGTGGAGCCCGCGCGAGGCGACATCCGTCGCGATCAGCACCGCGAGCTTGCCGTCGTGGAAGTCACGCAGGAAGCGCAGGCGCTTCCCCTGCGGCACGTCACCCGACAATGCCTGGGCGTTGAAGCCGTTGGCCTTGAGCACGCTCTCGAGCCGCTCGGCGCTGCGCTTGGTGTTGACGAACACGAGCGTCCGCACGGCCTCGCTCTGATGCAGCAGGCCGATGAGCAGTGGCACCTTCTCCTCCATGGCCGGGTAGTAGATGGCCTGCCGGACCGCGTCCACGGTGCGCTTGTCGGGCTCGATGCGCACCAGCTCGGGGTTGTTCATGTGCTCGTAGGCGAGCTCGAGCACGCGGTAGGAGAGCGTCGCCGAGAACAGCATCGACTGGCGCCGCAGCGGCGGCGGGAGCCGGCGCAGGATGTAGCGGATGTCGGCGATGAAGCCCAAGTCGAACATGCGGTCGGCTTCATCCAGCACCAGCACCTGCGCATGGCGCAGGTCGTAGACGTGCTGCTTGAAGTAGTCGATGAGGCGCCCGGGAGTGCCGATCAGCACATCGCACCCCGCCGCGACTTCCTCACGCTGCTTGTCGTAGTCGATGCCGCCGTACACCACCGAGTGCTTGAGGCCCGTGTGCGCGCCGAGCGTGAGCGCGTCATGGTGGATCTGCACCGCGAGCTCGCGCGTTGGCGCGACGATCAGGGCGAGCACCGAGGCGGGGCCGCGATTCGCGCCGGGACCGCGCGTGAGCAGCGCCTGGTACAGGGCGATGAGGAAGGCGGCGGTCTTGCCGGTGCCGGTCTGCGCCTGTCCGGCGACGTCGCGGCCCGCGAGCGCGATCGGCAGCGTCTGTGCCTGGATCGGCGTGCATTGCGTGAAGCCCGCCTGGCGCACGCCCTGCATGACCTCCTCGCGCAGGCCCAGGGATGCAAAAGTCACGGAATCCGAGTGTGGATCAGTCATCAATTACAGCTGCAGCGTTATGCGAAAAGCGCTCCGGGACTTGAAAAACCCATCCGGAAGCGCTACAAAGTGTCTCAGTCAGCGGGCCCGTGGGTCCGCACCCGCCAGCCCGGTCATCCTTTTCCCCTAAGGGTCTGATACTCAACCGACGAGTTAGTGTAACCGTTTGACGGGTGCAACTGGCATCGCTTTTTCCCCCCACGTGTGCCGACCCGCCCCGATTTTTCCACAGTCTCCAACAACCATGACATCCACACTCTCTGTCTCAACGGAGGTTGAACCGCGTGAGTAGCCCGAACATCGTGCATACCACCGACGCCACTTTTACACAGGACGTCCTCAAATCCGACAAGCCGGTGCTGCTGGACTTCTGGGCCGAGTGGTGCGGACCCTGCAAGATGATCGCCCCGATACTCGATGAGATCGCGAGCGAGTACCAGGACCGGATCAAGATCGCCAAGCTCAACATCGACGAGAACCCGCAGACCCCGCCGAAGTTCGGCATCCGCGGCATACCAACGCTGATTCTCTTCAAGAACGGCACGGTCGAGGCCCAGAAGGTCGGCGCCGTGTCTAAATCCCAACTCTCCGCATTTCTGGACAGCAACCTGTGAGAGGCTATCTAGGCAACCAGGGCCGCAACCGGCCCAACAAGGGACCGCGTCACGGCAACCGTGACGGCAACCGCATCGGTAACGGTGGCGGACGTCCCGACGAAATGTTGCACGATCCCGAGCCGTTCGACGCGGACGACTCCGAGATCATCAGCCCCGCGGAGCTGGTGCAGTCGCGCAGCTCCATGAACCTGACGGAGCTGAAGGCCAAGCCGATTCACGAGCTGGTGAAGATGGCCGAGACCATGGGTCTCGAGAGCGTCGCCCGCTCGCGCAAGCAGGACATCATCTTCTCGATCCTCAAGGCGCACGCGCGCAACGGCGAGAATATCTACGGCGACGGCGTGCTCGAGATCCTGCAGGACGGCTTCGGCTTCCTGCGCTCGGCCGACGGCTCCTATCTCGCCGGCCCTGACGACATCTACGTGAGTCCGAGCCAGATCCGCCGCTTCAACCTGCGCACCGGCGACACCATCTCGGGGCTCATCCGTCCGCCGAAGGACGGCGAGCGCTACTTCGCGCTGCTCAAGGTCGGCGAGATCAACTTCGACTCCCCCGAGAGCTCGCGCAACAAGGTGCTGTTCGAGAACCTGACGCCGTTTCATCCGACCAAGCGGCTGAAGCTCGAGCGCGGCAACGGCTCCACCGAGGACCTGACCGCCCGCACCATCGACCTGGTCGCGCCGATCGGCAAGGGACAGCGCGGACTCATCGTCTCCCCGCCGAAGGCCGGCAAGACGATGCTGCTGCAGAACATCGCCACCGCCATCACCCACAACCATCCCGAGGTGTATCTCATCGTGCTGCTCATCGACGAGCGGCCCGAGGAGGTCACCGAGATGCAGCGCACGGTGAAGGGCGAGGTGGTCTCGAGCACCTTCGACGAGCCGGCGGCCCGCCACGTGCAGGTCGCCGAAATGGTGATCGAGAAGGCCAAGCGCCTGGTCGAGCACAAGAAGGACGTGGTGATCCTGCTCGACTCGATCACCCGCCTGGCACGCGCCTACAACACCGTGGTGCCGTCCTCCGGCAAGGTGCTCACCGGCGGCGTGGACGCGAACGCCCTGCAGCGCCCCAAGCGCTTCTTCGGCGCCGCGCGCAACATCGAGGAGGGCGGGAGCCTCACCATCCTCGCCACCGCGCTCATCGACACCGGCTCGAAGATGGACGACGTCATCTACGAGGAGTTCAAGGGCACGGGCAACAGCGAAATCCACCTCGACCGGCGTGTCTCCGAGAAGCGGGTCTTTCCGGCGGTCAACATCAACCGCTCGGGCACGCGCAAGGAGGAGCTCATCACCGACCAGGGTGAGCTCGCCAAGATGTGGATCCTGCGCAAGCTCCTGCACCCGATGGACGAGCTCGCCGCGATCGAATTCCTGCTCGACAAGATGAAGGACACCAAGTCGAACTCGGAATTCTTCGAGGCGATGAAGCGCTAGCCAGCCACGGCGCGGGGCGCCGTTCCAATGAGCTAACGTGCGCGGCGTCACGTCGGCATCCGGCGACGCTGGTACAAGCGCCGCGCCCCTCAGTAAGATCGCCCGTACCTGCGCCTCCGGCGCCAAGGGAGCTCGACTCGCATGCGCATCCGGCTCGCGGCCGCCATCGTGGTTCTCGCGACTCAGTCGGGGTTAGCCGTTGCCGACGTCGACAAGCTCTCCGGGGCGCCGCTGCCGCCGCCGCAGAGGCCCGAGCGCTCGAGCCCGATCCACGACCACTTCTATATTCTCGGCGCCTTCTATTCGCCGTCGATCACTACCAGTGTGCGCTACGACCCGACGACCGGCGTCCCGCCCGGAACCCCGGGCACGCCGGTGAATGCCGAGCGCGACCTCGGGCTCCCGGCGCGCCTGCACCAGGGACGGGTCGAGTTCATGTTCCGCATGCGCGAGCGCCACAAGCTGCGCGTCGAGTACTACGAGGCGGACCGCTCCGCGAGCCAGGTGCTCGCCAACGACATCGTGTTCGGTAACCAGACCTTCCTCGCCGGACAGCAGGTGCAGACCTCGATGAACTGGCGCACCTTCGGTCTCACCTACACCTACTCTCTGATCCACACCGACAGCATCGAGCTCGGCACCGGGATCGGGGTGTTCGCCGTGCAGGCCGAGGCGATGGGGGCGATTCCCGCCACCGGCCAGGCGCAGGACGAATCGGCCGCCGAGCCGCTGCCGACGCTGCCGGTCGATTTCACCTGGTGCATCTCGAAGCGTTTCTCGGTCAACGCGCGCGGCAACTACGTCAAGGCCAACGTGAGCGGCTACCGCGGCTCCTTCACCGACCTGCACGCCGACCTGCAGTACCGCTGGAATCCCTACTTCGCGCTCGGTCTGGGCTACACCAGCATGCACATCTCGGTGAGCGGTGACAGCAGCAGCTTCGCCGGCCTCGTCGACATGAGCTTCAAGGGCCCCGAGGCCTTCATCAGGTTCAGTTATTAAATTGGACAAAATCGCCTGCGGCGATTTTGTCGGACATCAGCTTCGTTGCCGGCGGCAAAAGGTGCGACTTTTGCCGCCTGCGCCCTCGGGAAAGAGTGCTTTCAGCGCATGGTTGCCACATAGGCGCGCGTGAATTCCGGCGGCATGCGCACCGCCTTACCCGTGTCGAGATTGATGCACACGTAGTCGGTGCGGGCCCGGGCCAGCGTCCCGCCGTCGGCCACGCGCAGCACCTGGAAGCGCCGTCCCACCCGCAGCCGCCCGTCGCCACCGGCGATCCAGGTGGCCACCTGTACCTGGTCCCCGGCGAGCGCCGCGCGCACGAAGTCGATCTCGGTGCGCAGCGCCGCCATGCCGCGCCGCAGCGCCACGCAGCGCTCGAGCGGCAGCCCGAGCGCCGCCGAGTGCGACCACGCCGCGCGGTCGAGCCAGGTGAGGTAGACGGCGTTATTGACGTGGTCGTAGGCGTCGATGTCCGCGGCGCGGACCTCGAGCTGCACCACGTGCGCGCCGGGGAAATCGAGCGGCACGGTTCGCTTAAGCCGGTGCGCCGCGCTCGCGGGCGATCGCGCGGAAGCCGATGTCGCGCCGGTACTGCACGCCCGTCCAGCGCACCGTGTCGGCGAGCGCGTAGGCCTCACGCCGCGCCGCGGCCACATCGCTCCCGAGCCCGACCGCGCACAGCACCCGCCCGCCGCTCGTGACCACGTGCCCGGCCTCGAGGCGCGTGCCGGCGTGGAAGATCTTGCCGGGGAGCCGGGCGGCGCGCTCGAGTCCCTCGATGACGTCGCCCTTGCGCACGCTGTCGGGGTAACCGCCCGCCGCCATCACGACGCCGAGGGCGGCACGCGGATCCCACTGCGCGCGCTCGCGGTCGAGGCGCCGCCCGAGCGCCGCCTCGCACAGGCCCGTGAGATCGGACCCGAGCCGCATCAGGATCGGCTGCGTCTCCGGGTCCCCCAGCCGGCAGTTGAACTCGAGCACGTTGGGTGTGCCGTCAGGGGCGATCATGATGCCGGCGTAGAGGAATCCCGTGTAGGGCGTGCCGTCGGCGCCGAGGCCGGCGATCGCGGGCTCGATGACTTCGCGCATGATGCGCGCGTGCATCGCCGCGGTCACCACCGGGGCGGGTGAGTAGGCGCCCATGCCGCCGGTGTTGGGGCCGCGGTCGCCGTCGTCGCGGCGCTTGTGGTCCTGGGAGGTCGCGAGCGGCAGCACGTGGACGCCGTCGGCCATCACGATGAAGCTCGCCTCCTCGCCCTCGAGGAATTCCTCGATCACGACCTCGCGGCCGGCACCGCCGAACCGGCCGGCGAACATCGCCTCGGCGGCGGCGAGCGCCTCGGCGGTGGAGGCGGCGATGACCACGCCCTTGCCGGCGGCGAGCCCGCTCGCCTTGACGACCAGCGGGGTCTTCTGTGCACGCACCCAGGCGGCATCGAAGCTGTCACGGGTGAAGGTCGCCGCGCGTGCCGTGGGGATGCCGTGGCGACGCAGGAACTCCTTGGCGAAGGCCTTCGAGCCCTCGAGCCGCGCGGCCGCCTGCGTCGGGCCGAAGCACGCGAGGCCGGCGGCCGTGAAGGCATCGACGACGCCCGCAACCAGCGGCGCCTCGGGTCCGATGATGGTGAGATCGACGCGCTCCGTGGCGGCGAGGCGGGTGAGACCCGCGATGTCCTCGGCGCCGACCGCGACGTTGCGGACCTTGGGCTCGGTCGCAGTGCCGGCGTTGCCGGGCGCCACCAGCACCTCGGTGACGCGCGCCGCGGACGCGCACTTCCACGCGAGCGCGTGCTCGCGGCCGCCGCCGCCGACGATCAGGACCTTCATGGGCGGCGCACCTAGTGGCGGAAGTGCCGCATGCCGGTAAACACCATGGCCATGTCGTGCTGGTCCGCGGCCGCGATCACCTCCGCGTCGCGCACGCTCCCGCCCGGCTGGATGACCGCGCGGATCCCAAACCCGGCGGCGACGTCGAGATTGTCGCGGAACGGCAGGAAGGCATCCGATGCCATGACCGCCCCCGCCACCACCAGCTTCTCGTCCGCCGCCTTCATGGCGGCGAGGCGTGTCGAGTAGACCCGGCTCATCTGGCCGGCGCCTACCCCCACGGTGGCACGCTCGCGCGCCAGCACGATGGCGTTCGATTTCACGAAGCGGCACACGGTCCAGGCGAACCTGAGGTCCGCCATTTCCGTCTCGCTCGGCTTGCGTCGCGTCGGCACGCGCAGCTCGCCCTCCGGCAGGTCCTCGAGATCGCGCGTCTGCGCCAGCAGGCCGCCGGTGACGCTGCGCAGCTCGAGCGCGGCTGTGGTGCCACCCGAGAGGTCGCCGAGCACCAGCACGCGCACGTTCGGCCTCGCGCTGAGCACCTGGGCCGCTTCCGCGGCCACGGCCGGGGCGGCCAGCACCTCGACGAACTGCCGCGCCGTGATGGCGCGCGCGGTCGCGGCGTCCAGCTCGCGGTTGAAGGCGATGATGCCGCCGAAGGCCGAGGTGGGGTCGGTGCGGTAGGCGCGCTCATAGGCCTCGAGCACCGTGGTGGCGAGCGCTGCGCCGCAGGGATTGGCATGCTTGACGATGACGCAGGCGGGGTCGGCGAACTGCCGCACGCACTCGATCGCCGTATCGGCGTCGGCGATGTTGTTGAAGGACAGGTCCTTGCCCTGCAGCACTGCGGCGCGCGCGACGCTGGCGCCGCGCGCGCCCGGGTCGCGGTAGAAGGCCGCTCGCTGGTGCGGATTTTCACCGTAGCGCAGGTCCTGGGCCTTCTCGAAGATGAGCGGCAGCGTTGCCGGGAAGGCATGCGCATCGAGCCCCTGCGCCGGCCTTCCTACGGAGTGCTCGGCTGGCGCACCCGGTTCGAAGGGATGCGCGGCGAGCCCCTGCGCCGGCCTTCCTACGGAGTGCTCGGCTGGCGCACCCGGTTCGAAGGGATGCGCCTCGAGCCACGCCGCGACCATGGTGTCGTACGCGGCGGTGTGTGCGAAGGCCTTGGCGGCGAAGCGCGCGCGCGTCGCCATGTCGCTTCCACCCTGATGCGTGTCGAGTTCCTTCAACAGCTGCGGGTAGTCGGCCGGATCGACCACCACCAGTACCGACTCCTGATTCTTGGCGGCGGCGCGCAGCATCGCCGGTCCCCCGACGTCGATGTTTTCGATGGCGTCTTCGTAAGTGCAGTCGGGGCGCGCTACGGCGGCGGCGAACGGGTAGAGGTTCACCACCAGCAGATCGATGGGCGCAATGCCGTGCTGCGCCATGACCTGATCGTCGACGCCGCGGCGGCCGAGGAGGCCACCGTGGATCTTCGGGTGCAGCGTCTTGACCCGCCCGTCCATGATCTCGGGGAAGCCGGTCCAGCTCGCCACCTCGCGCACCGCGATGCCCGCCGCGGCGAGCAGACGCGCCGTGCCGCCGGTGGAGAGGATCTCGATGCCGCGCTGCCCGAGCGCACGCGCGAGCTCGAGCAGCCCGGCCTTGTCGGAGACCGACAGCAGTGCACGGCGCACGGGGAGGGAGGGCATCGCGCTTCAGCCCCCCACGGCGGCCGGCGTGCGGCGCCGGCGGGCCTCAGGAGCCCGCGAGTCCGAACTGCTTGAGCTTCTTGCGCAGCGTGCCACGGTTGATGCCGAGAATCCCGGCGGCGCGGCTCTGGTTGCCCTGGGCGTAGTCGAGTACCACGCGAAACAGGGGCTCCTCGACCTCGCGCAGCACCAGATCGTACAGGTGTGCGGGCCGGTGCCCGTTCAGGCTGGTGAAATATTCGCTCAAGGCGCGCTCGGCGTGATTGCGCAGCGGCAGATCGCGTCCATTCACTCTGGCGGCGGCGGCTTCACGAGACCGAGTCTTCTTTTTTGCCGTCATGTAAGACCCCCGGAGAAAAACCGATCTTCAGGCCGCCATAGCGGCCTCGCCCATCCATGCGTCGAGAGCTTTAAGCGTCTGCGCGAACTGCGCGGCGGTACTCAATGCCCCCATCAGATCCCGCCGGACCGCTGCCGGTTCGCCGCGCAGCTCTCCGCAATACCAGCCGAGGTGTTTGCGCGCGATCCGGACTCCGGTCTCCTCGCCGTAGAAGCAGTACACCGAGTCGAGATGCGCGAGAATGATATCACGCACCTCGCCGCGCAGAAGTGCCGGCGTCGCAAATCCGCTTTGCAGCTCACCGTTGACAGCGCGAAAAATCCACGGGCGTCCATGACTCGCGCGGCCGATCATTACTCCGTCGGCACCGGTGAAATCAAGTACCTCGCGGGCTTTTTTTCCCTCGTCGATGTCGCCGTTGGCGAACACCGGAATCGATACGCATGCCTTGATGTCGCGAATCGTCGCGTACTCCGCCGTCCCGGTGTAGAAGTCCGCGCGCGTGCGCCCGTGCACCGCGAGCGCGGCGATACCGGAGCGCTCGGCGATGCGCGCGATCTCGACGCCGTTCATGTGCGCACGATCCCAGCCGGTGCGGATCTTGAGCGTCACGGGCACCTCTGCCGCGCGCACCACCGCCTCGAGAATGCGCGCCACCAGCGGCTCGTCCTTGAGCAGTGCCGAGCCGCACAGGCTCCCGCAGACTTTTTTCGCCGGACAGCCCATGTTCAGGTCGATGATCTGGGCGCCGAGCGCGACGTTGAGCCGCGCCGCCTCGGCGAGCGCCGCGGGGTCGGCGCCGGCGAGCTGCACCACGCGCGGCTCGGGCTCGCCCTCGTGGTTCATGCGGTGGCGCGATTTGGAGCTGGTCCAGAGCCGCGTGTCCGAGGTGAGCATCTCGGAGGCGGCGAGCCCCGCGCCGAGTCTGCGGCACAGGATGCGGAACGGCCGGTCGGTCACGCCGGCCATGGGCGCGAGCACGACGGGCGAGGGCAGTGTCCAGGGCCCGATCCGCACCGCGCGATCCTTACCGGGCGCTCGTGTCGTTGGCGCAGGCGACGCCGCCGCGCATCGCGAGACAGGCGTCGATCTCGAAACCGACCGCGCTCGAGCCCGGGTCGACGAAGGCGAGCTCGGCGTCGATGCGCTGGTCCACCGCGAGCAGTGCGCCCGGCGCCACGCTGTGCGGCAGGTAGTCGCGCGGGGACACGTCGCGCGAGGCGATTCGGTTGCCGAAGCGGTCCTGAAGCGTCACGCGCAGCAGCGGCAGCGGCTGCGGCTTCGGACCCGCGTTGTGGATGCTGGCGCGTACCGTGATCGCACCGGTGGCGCCGGCGGCGGCCGCCGGTGCCACCGTGGCACCGAGCTGGCGCACGTCGTAGGCGTGCAGGTCCCAGCGTGGCATGAGCGGCACGCCGAGGGACGCGTAGAGCGCGGTGAGCGTGGCGCCAAAGTGCGGATCGGTGGCGAGCGCGTCGCGCTGATGATTGACGGTCTGCGCCGCCAGCACGAGCGCCAGCAGCGCCGCCGCGGCCGTCCACAGCCACGGCGCGCGCCGCGGCGCAGGCGCCACGGCCTCGAGCGGCCCGGGCTCCGCTGCAAGCTCCGGCTCGGGCGCCTGCGGCGCGGGCGCGGGGGCCGCAGGAGGCGGCGCGGCCGTGCGGCGTTGCGGGGCGGGTGGCTTGTGCGGTGCCGGGGGCTTGTGCGGTGCGGGGGGCTTGCGCAGCGCAGGGGGCGGAGCCGCCGCCTCCGGTGCACGCGGCTCGTTCTCGATGATCTGCGACAGGAGCGCGGCGTCGAGCTCGATGTCGAGGTCCCCGTTCGCGGCCGCGGGTGTGGGCTCGGGCGCAGGCGCCTCCTGGTTGGCAGCCACCAGCGCCTTGAACGAGCCGGTGGCCGCAGTCCATTCGGGATTCGGTGGCGCCGGGACGAAGACCGAGGCCGCGTCGGTTTTCTCGGGGTTGAACTCGAGCGCGTCCTCGGGGAGTCCCTCCTCCTGCGCCGCGGCAGGCGGTACCGGAGTGCGCGCGGGGGGCGGCGGGGGAACCGGCTCGGGCTGCGGTTCGGGTTCGGGCTCGGGTTCGGGCTCGGGTTCGGCCTGCGGTTCGGGTTCGGCCTGCGGTTCGGGTTCGGGTTCGGGCTCCGGTGCCGCCGCCTCGGCGGCACGCGCGGCTCCCCGCTCGTCCGAGAGCTGGGCGAGTGCGTTGAAGACACTCGAGCAGCGGCCGCAGCGCACGTAGCCCTGCGCGACGCGCAGGTCCGCCGCCGTCACGACCAGCGTCAGGGCGCACTTGGGACAGACGGTGAACATCGCTCGTTAGTGACGGCGCGCCCTGAGGCACGCCCAGTCGCCCCTCTCTCCGCAGCCCTCCACATCAAAACACGCGGCATAAGCGGCTGTCACGTCGGGCACCTCGTGCCGCATGAGCCCGGCGAGCACCGCGACGCCGCCGGGACGCACGAGCGCCGCGAACGCCGCAACGAGCGCGCATAAGGGACCCGAGAGGATATTCGCGAGCAGCAGGCCGACGCCGGCGGGCAGCTGCGCGGCATGCTCGTGTACCCGCACCACCGCATCGACGCGGTTCGCGAGCGCGTTCTCGCCGGTGGCGGTGAGCGCCTGCGGGTCGATGTCGAAACAATGCACCTCGCGGGCCCCGAGCTTCGCGGCGGCGAGCGCCAGCACGCCAGAGCCGCAGCCGTAGTCGATGACACGCTCGCCGCGCGGCGGATGGCGATCGAGGCATTCCAGACACAGTGCGGTGCTCGGATGCGTCCCGGTGCCGAAGGCGAGCCCCGGGTCGAGCGTGACGATGACGGCGTTCGGCTGTGCGACGCGCTCGTGGCGCGGACAGATCCACAGGCGCTCCCCGAAACGCATGGCGTGGAAGTCCTTGAGCCACTCGCGCTCCCAGACGCGCTCGGGCAGGACCGCGGCGCTGATGCGCTCGGGCGGCAGGTCGAGGGCCGATGCGACTGCGGCGGCGACCGCGTGGGGCTCCGGGGCCGCCAGAAACAGCGCCGTCAGGCGCGTGGCCGGCCATAGCCGCATCTCACCCGGCAACGGCTCGAGCACCGGATCGTCGCGCGCATCGGCGAAGGTGACCGCGGCGGCGCCGAGCGCGAGACACACGCTCTCGGCCGCCGCCGCATCGAGCGCGCCGAGATCGAAGGAGACCACGACCGGGCTCAACGTAATCCCAGCCGCCGCTCCAGGTAATGGATGTCGGTGCCGCCCTTCTGGAAGGCGGCGTGGTTGCAGATCTCCTGGTGCAGCGCCACGTTGGTCTTGATGCCCTCGATGACCATCTCGGCGAGCGCGTTCTTCATACGCGCGATGGCGGTATCGCGGTTGTCGCCCTGCGCGATGAGCTTGCAGATGAGCGAGTCGTAGTAGGGCGGCACGTTGTAGCCGGAGTACACGTGGCTGTCGACGCGGATGCCGGGCCCGCCCGGGGCGTGCCACAGGCGGATGGGGCCGGGCGAGGGCACGAAGGTCTTGGGGTCCTCGGCGTTGATGCGGCATTCGATGGCATGGCCGCGGATCTGCACGTCGCTCTGCGCGTAAGCCAGCCGCTCGCCGCTCGCGATCAGCAGCTGCGCCTTCACCAGGTCGATGCCGGTCACGAGCTCGGTCACCGGGTGCTCGACCTGGATGCGGGTGTTCATCTCGATGAAGTAGAACTCGCCGTCCTCGTAGAGGAACTCGAGCGTGCCGGCACTGCGGTAGCCGACCGCACGGCACGCTTCGACGCAGCGATCGCCCATGGTCTTGCGCTGCCTGAGCGTGATCCCCGGGGCGGGGGCTTCCTCGATCACCTTCTGGTGGCGGCGCTGCATCGAGCAATCGCGCTCGCCCAGGTGGATGACGTTGCCGTGCGCATCGCCGAGCACCTGGAACTCGATGTGCCGCGGCCGCTCGAGGAATTTCTCCATGTACACCTGATCGTTGCCGAAGGCGGCGCGCGCCTCGGCGCGCGTGATGCCGATGGCATTCAGGAGCGAGGCTTCGGTGTGTACGACGCGCATGCCGCGGCCGCCACCGCCGCCGGAGGCCTTGATGATCACCGGATAGCCGATGTCGCGGGCGATGCGCAGGTTCTCATCGCCGTCGTCCCCGAGCGGGCCGTCGGAGCCGGGCACACACGGTACGCCGTGCGACTTCATCACCTTGATCGCCGAGACCTTGTCGCCCATGGTACGGATGGTCTCGGCCTTGGGTCCAACGAACACGAAGCCCGACTTCTCGACGCGCTCGGCGAAGTCGGCGTTCTCGGAGAGGAAGCCGTAGCCGGGGTGGATCGCGACCGAGTCGGTCACCTCGGCGGCGGAGATGATCGCCGGCATGTTGAGGTAGCTGCCGGCGGAGGCCGGCGGACCGATGCACACCGACTCGTCCGCGAGCAGCACGTGCTTCAGGCTGTAGTCGGCGGTGGAGTGCACGGCCACCGTCTTGATGCCGAGCTCGCGGCAGGCTCGCAGGATCCGCAGCGCAATCTCGCCGCGATTGGCGATGACCAGCTTCTCGATCATGGCCGGCTTATTCGATGACGAACAGCGGCTGGCCGAATTCCACCGGGTCGCCGTTGCGCGCCATGATGGAGGTGAGCTTGCCGGCCTTGTCAGCCTCGATCTGGTTCATCATCTTCATCGCCTCGATGACGCACAGGACCTGGCCGACTTTGACCTCGTCGCCGATCTCGACGAAGGACTTCGCCCCGGGCGAGGGCGCCGCGTAGAAGGTCCCGACCATCGGGGCCGTGATGACGTGCTCGTTGGGTTTGGGCTTGGGTGCGCCGGCGCCCGGGGCGAGCGCCGCAGGCTGCAGCTCCGGCACCCGCGCCCCGACGGCGCCGGCCGGGGCAGCGGCGTGCACCCCCTGCGTGACCGGCTGCGCGGCCCCCATGCGGCTGATGCGCACCCCTTCCTCCCCCTCCTTGATCTCGATCTCCGCGATGCCGGACTCCTCCAGCAGCTCGATCAGTTTCTTGATTTTTCGTATGTCCATGCCGGGAACACCCCGAAGGCTTGAGGGCAGAGGTTGGGATCTCAGGCGCGCGCGAGCCGCTGCGCGGCGGCGCGTACCGCCATCTCGTAACCGAAAGCACCGAAACCGGCGATCACCCCGACGGCGATGTCGGAGAAATAGGAGTGCTGGCGGAAGCTCTCGCGCGCGTGCGTGTTGGAGAGGTGCAGCTCGATGAACGGCACGTGTGCGCCGAGCAGCGCGTCACGCAGCGCGATGCTGGTGTGGGTGAAGGCGCCGGGATTGAAGATGAGGAATTCGATGCCGTCCGCGCCCGCGCGCTGGATCCGTCCGATCAGCTCGTGCTCGGCGTTGCTCTGGAAGGCCACGAGCTCGTGCCCCGTCTCGCGCGCGAGCGCCGCGGCACGTTTCTCGATCGACTCGAGCGTCTCGGTGCCGTAGATGGCGGGCTCGCGGGTACCGAGCAGATTCAGATTCGGGCCGTTCAACAACAGCACTCGGGCCATGACTGGCGCGTCTTCTTATCGGTTTGGATCGAACAAGCGCGGCGAATGTACCCCAATCGGAGCGCATTTGGATAGGTTCCTGGGGGGATCTGCGAGGATCTCGCCTAATCGAGCCTATTTGGCCGCGGAACCCGCCGATCCCGCCCGCAGGACTGCCAGGCGCCGGATTTCGTCATCGATCCGCCCCCGGGTGGCCCCGAGGTCCAGCCTTCCGGCCGCGAGGTCGGCCAGCCGCGCGAGAATGAACGTCGCCTCGTCCCGATGCAACTCTCCAACCTTGAGCGTGACGATGCGGCCTTGCGGGTCCGCGAACACCGTAAACGGCAGCACCGTATCCATGCCGAAGGCGCTCACGGCGGCGAGTCCTCCCTTCTCGCCTACCAGCACCGGGTAGCCGATCTTGAGGTCCTTGACCATTTTCTCCACTGAATCCGCATGATCGACGGCGATACCGACTATTTCGATGTTTTTACCGTTGTTTTCACGCTGGAGCGTCTCGAGGAGCGGGATTTCGCGCCGGCAGGGCTCGCACCAGGTGGCCCAGAAGTTGATCACCAGCGTCCGTCCGCTCCAGTCCGATAATCGATGCGCCCTGCCGGCGAGGTCGGGAAGCGAGAAATCCGGGAGCTGCTGCGGGGTCGGATCCCGGGCGGGTCGGCTCGCGGGCGCAGCCGCGGTCCCGGCGAGTGCCGCGGTCGGCGTCGGCGGCAGGGGGCGCAGCGTCGGCCGCTCGGGTGCGGTCAGGCGCTGCAGCAGGAAGCCTACAGAGGCGGCGGCGAGCAGGACTGCGGCGACCGCGACCGCGGCTGCGAGCGGGCGGCGCCGCCCGCTCACGGCGCGGCTTGGAGCGCCGCGCGGGCCCGGGCTGCGAAGGCGTCGGCCTGCAGGTATCCGACGACGCGAAAGTCACTGCGCTCGCGGCCATCGACTCCATAGAAGGCGATGGTCGGGGGACCGATGATACGGAAGTACTTGAGCAGCGCCTGATCGTCGGCGTCGTCGGCGGTCACATCGGCGCGCAGCAGCGTGACGTTGGCGAGCGCCGTCTGCACCTGTGGGTCGGTGAAGGTGTAGCGCTCCATCTCCTTGCACGAGGTGCACCAGTCGGCCGAGAAATCGAGCAGTACGCCGCGCTTCGCGGCGCTCGCCGCGGCAACCGCGTGCTCGAGATCGGCGACCGTGCGGATGCGCTGGAACGGGAGCGTGTGCGCCTGGCGTGCGAAGGCCGGGATCGGGCTGCAGAGGGTCCGTGCCGCCGAGCGCTGCACCCGCCGCGAGCGCGACTCCATAGAGTCCCGCGGCGAGCCCCGCGACGCGCAGGGCCCAGACGGCCGCCGAGCGCATCCGCAGCTCGAACCAGACGAGCCACGCCAGGGTGAGTGCCGGCACCGCCCACAAGAGCAGCGCCGCGCGATCCGGGACGATGCGCGCGAGCATCCAGGCGGCAACGCCCAGCATCATGACGCCGAAGAGCTTCTTGACGAAGTCCATCCAGGCGCCCGCCTTCGGCAGGAGCTTGCCGGCCGAGGCGCCGACGATAAGGAGCGGCGTCCCCATGCCGATACTCATGGCGAAGAGGGCCGCGCCGCCGCGGACCATCTGCCCGGTCTGGCCGATGACGAGCAGTGCCGCCACCAGCGCCGGACCGACGCAGGTCGTGACGATGAGTGCCGACAGCGCGCCCATGACCGCGACGCCGCCGAAGGTGCCGGCGGACTGGCGATTGCTCACGTCGGCGAGGCGCGTCTGGATCGCCGCCGGCATCTGCACCGTATAGAGGCCGAACATGGACAGCGCCATCGCCACGAACACCGCCGCAAAGAGCGCCAGCACCCACCATTGCTGGAACAGCGCCTGCACCTCGTGTCCCATCGCCGCGCCGATGATGCCCGCGGCCGTATAGGTGAGCGCCATGCCGAGCACGTAGGTGACCGAGAGTGCGAAGGCGCGCCCGGTGGTGGTGTGCGCCCCGCTGCCCGGCGATGATCCCCGAGAGGATCGGCACCATGGGCAGCACGCACGGCGTGAAGGCGAGCAGGAGCCCGGCGAGATAAAAGCCGCCGATCATGAGGAACACGTTGCCGGTGAGCAGCTGCGCGAAGCGCGACTGCTCCGAGGGGCCGCCGACAGCGCCCGATGCGCCGCCTCCGCCCGGTCCGACGGCGGCACCGCTGCCGCCGGCGAGCGTGACGCTCACCGAGCGGGTGACCGGTGGGTAGCACAGCCCCGCCTCGGCGCACCCCTGGTAGGTCACCTCGAGCGGCAGTGCGAACGCGCCGCCCGCGGCGCGCGCCACCGGCACGGTGACCCGCAGCTCGTGGTGGTAGATCTCCTGGCGGCCGAAGTACTCATCCGTCTTGAACTGTCCCGCCGGGAACTGCGGCGCGCCGAGCTGCGCGGTGGTGCTCGGGGTCGCCACCTTGATGCGCGCGCGGTAGAGGTAGTACCCGTCGGCGATTTCCCAGTTGAGCTGCACCTGGTCGCTCCCGCCCGCGAGGGCGTCGAAGCGAAAGGCTTGCTCGGCGGGAAGGAAGTTATCGCCGCTGGTCTTGAGGCTGCCGAGGACCGAGCTCAGGCCCTTCGGGGGCGCCGCGGCGGGCGAGGACTGAGGGGTTTGGGCGGCAGGCGGGGTCTGCGCCAGGGCGCTGGCCGCGCCGGCGAGCAGCGCCAGCACGAGAATATGTCTAATTCGAAGCGTCATATGCCCAAGCTTTATAGCGCAACCCTCAGGTGAGTGGCAGGAACTGGGATTCATCCTGGAGAAGACCGCCGGCCGGGGCCAATAGCGCCCCGTTCCCGAAAAAAGTCCGCTGGCGACTTGAATTCGTGGGGTGCCCCCCTAAAATTAGCAGCCGCAGGGGGAGAGTGCTAATAGCGCCGCCCCTGGCGATAACCATCCAATCATCAAGAGATTTGAAGGAGCGAACACCCATGAAGATTCGTCCTCTTCATGACCGCGTCATCGTGAAGCGCCTGGAAGAGGAGCGTACCTCTCCGGGCGGCATCGTGATCCCAGATACCGCGGCCGAGAAGCCGGTGCAGGGAAAGATTGTTGCGGTCGGCAAGGGCAAGATTCTCGAGGACGGCCAGGTTCGTCCTCTCGACGTCAAGGTCGGCGACAAGATCCTGTTCGGCAAGTACAGCGGCACCGAGGTCAAGGTCGACGGTGAAGATCTCGTGGTCATGCGCGAAGAAGACGTCATGGCCGTCATCGAAGGCAAGTAAGCGAGGATCACGAAATGGCAGCGAAAGAAGTTAGATTCAGCGACGACGCGCGCTCCCGCATGTTCCGCGGCGTGAACGTCCTCGCCAACGCCGTCAAGGCGACTCTCGGTCCCAAGGGCCGCAACGCCGTGCTCGAGAAGAGCTTCGGCGCTCCCACCGTCACCAAGGACGGTGTGTCGGTCGCGAAGGAGATCGAGCTGAAGGACAAGTTCGAGAACATGGGCGCGCAGATGGTGAAGGAAGTCGCTTCCAACACCTCCGATGAGGCCGGCGACGGCACCACCACCGCCACCGTGCTCGCGCAGGCGATCATCCGCGAGGGCCTGAAGGCGGTGGCCTCGGGCCGCAACCCGATGGACATCAAGCGCGGCATCGACAAGGCGGTGATCACCGCCGTCGAGGAGCTGAAGAAGCTCTCCAAGCCCTGCAAGGACTCCAAGGCGATTGCCCAGGTCGGCACGATCTCGGCGAACGCGGACGAGTCGATCGGCAAGACCATCGCCGAGGCGATGGAAAAGGTCGGCAAGGAAGGCGTGATCACGGTGGAAGAGGGCTCGGGCCTCGACCAACGAGCTCGACGTGGTCGAGGGCATGCAGTTCGACCGCGGCTACCTCTCGCCGTACTTCATCAACAACCAGCAGAACCAGACCGCGGAGCTCGAGAAGCCCCTGATCCTGCTGGTCGACAAGAAGATCTCCAACATCCGCGAGCTGCTGCCGCTGCTCGAGGGCGTGGCCAAGGCGGGCCGTCCGCTGCTGGTCGTCGCCGAGGACGTCGAGGGCGAGGCGCTGGCGACGCTGGTCGTCAACAACATCCGCGGCATCCTCAAGGTCGCCGGCGTCAAGGCGCCGGGCTTCGGCGATCGCCGCAAGGCCATGCTGCAGGACATCGCCACCCTCACGGGCGGCACGGTGATCTCGGATGAGGTCGGCCTGTCGCTCGAGAAGGCCACCATGAACGATCTCGGCGAGGCCAAGAAGATCGTCGTGGAGAAGGAGAACACCACGATCATCGACGGCGCCGGCAAGAGCGCCGACATCAAGGCGCGCATCGAGTCGATCCGTCAGCAGATCGAAGAGGCGACCTCCGACTACGACAAGGAGAAGCTGCAGGAGCGCGTCGCGAAGCTCTCCGGCGGTGTCGCCGTGATCAAGGTCGGTGCCGCCACCGAGATCGAAATGAAGGAGAAGAAGGCCCGCGTCGAGGACGCGCTGCACGCCACGCGTGCCGCGGTCGAAGAGGGCGTGGTGCCGGGCGGCGGCGTGGCGCTGATCCGCGCGCAGAAGGCCCTCGAGAAGCTCGAGGGCGCGAACGAAGACCAGACGGTCGGCATGCGCATCCTGTCGCGCTCGATCGAGGAGCCGCTGCGCCAGATCGTCGAGAACGCCGGCGAGGATGCCGCCGTGATCCTCAACCGGGTCAAGGAAGGCAAGGGCTCCTTCGGCTACAACGCTGCCAACGGCGAATTCGGCGACATGCTGGACGCCGGCATCCTGGACCCGACCAAGGTGACGCGTCTTGCACTGCAGAACGCGGCCTCCGTGGCGGGGCTGCTGCTGACGACCGAGGTCATGGTGGCCGAGGCTCCGAAGGACGACGAGCACAGCCATGCGGGCCCGCCGGGCGGCATGGGCGGGATGGACATGTAAGGACCCTCTCTAAAGAGGTATCGATTCTAAAAGGACGAGCCGATAGGCTTTACATAACGGTTAGGGGTTCGCGCCCGGCTCCAGAGTCAGGACGCAGCCCCCAAAGACGCGGAACAAGACCCCCTATTCCGCGCATCATTCGCAGGCCCCCTCGTGGGGCCTGTTTTTTTGGTTTATCGTGTTCGGCCCATCCTCGCCGAGGAGGCCGCCATGGCTTCAGGACTGGCTCGCACACTGCTCCCCGCAGCGTGCCTCGTATCGCTCGCACTGGGTGCGTGCGGTGCACCACAGGGACAGGACGAAATGAGCTGGGCCCGGGCGGCTCTCGAGCGTAACGACCGGATCGAGATCGTCGCCGCGGACGCGCAGAGCCGCAGTTTCACCGTGCGCCTGAAGGACACGGGGGAGTTGCGCATGGTGCGCGCCGATCAGGTGATCGGCGCACCCGGCATGCCACCGGCGGCGACCGCGCCGGCCAGCGCCGCCGCCGTGCCGGAGCCCGCGGCCGAACCGGCGCCGCCTGGCGCCATGTCGCGCAGTGCCGCCGTGCCGGCCGGCCCCGTTGCCGGGGCGCCTGCGTCCGCGGACGTGAACGCGCCACCCGCGCCCGAGACGGCCAGTCCGCCGCCGGCGCCGAAGGTGTTCGCCTCGCGGGCTTTGCAGCCCGGAAGCCCGATGCAACCGGCTCCCGGACAGGTGCTCGAGGCCGGGCCCGGCTATACGATCGAGGCGGGATCGGGCGGCCAGGCGGGTGCCGCCGCCGGCGCGCGCGAGCCGGGCGCCGCCAGTGCGGCGGTCGAGCTGCGCCACGAGCCGATCGTGTGCCAGGGCGCGCGCCTCCTGCACATCGATAATCTCAATCTCCAGTTCGACGGCGATGCCGTGAGCGCCGAGGACGGCTGCGAGATCCACATCACCAACAGCCGCATCCGTGCGACCGGCGTCGGCGTCTCGGCGCGCGCCGCCAATGTGCACATCGACAACAGCCTCATCGAGGGCGAGGCCGCCTCGATCGACGCGTCCCACGGCGCGCAGATCTATACCGCCTCGTCGCGCTTCCGCGGCCTCTCCCGCCAGCTCGACACCGCCGTGGTGCACGACCTCGGGGGCAACGTCTGGAATTGAGCCGGGCAGGGGAACCCGGCAGCGAGGCTGACGCCGCCGCACGCGCAGCCCTCGAGCGCGCCCCGGACGCGGTACGCGCTTCGCTCCCGCGGGTGTTTGCGGTGAGCGATTTTCTCGCCGAATCCTGTACGCGCGATCCGCAGCTGCTGGCCGCCCTCCTCGGGCGCGGCGAGCTCGCGCGGCGCCTCGCGCCCGAGGAGCTCGCCGTCCGTGCGCCGCAGTTCGACGCCGCGACTGCCGAGTCGCAGGTGCAGCGGACGCTGCGTCGCTGGCGCCGCTACGAGCTCGCGCGCATCGCCTGGCGCGACCTCGCGGGCTTCGCCGATCTTCCCGAGACGCTCGCGGACTTGAGCGCCTTCGCCGATGCCGCCATCGGCTGCGCCGCGGCGTTCGCGCGCCATGCGCTCGTCGAGCGTTACGGCGAGCCGCGCTCCGCCTCCGGTGCGGTGCAGCCGCTCGTCGTGATCGGCATGGGCAAGCTCGGCGGCGGTGAGCTCAATTTCTCCTCCGACGTCGACCTGGTGCTGCTCTTTCCCGAGCACGGCGAGACCGACGGCACCCGCTCGATTGCCAACGAGGAGTTCTTCACGCGTCTCGCCCAGGCGCTGGTGCGCCTCCTCGAAGCGCCGACCGCCGATGGCTTCGTGCTGCGGGTGGACCTGCGGCTGCGGCCCTTCGGCTCCTCGGGTCCGGTCGTGGCGAGCTTCGCCGCATTCGAGGACTACCTGCCGCGCCACGGGCGCGACTGGGAGCGCTATGCCTGGATCAAGGCGCGCGCGCTCACCGCTCCCGACCGCTATGCGGAGCTCGAAGCCGCCGCGGTGCGCCCGTTCGTCTACCGCCGCTACCTCGACTACGGTGTGTTCGAGAGCCTGCGGGAGATGAAGGCGCTCATCGAGCGCGAGGTCGAGCGGCGCGAGCTCGCCGACGACGTGAAGCTCGGTCCGGGCGGCATCCGCGAGATCGAGTTCATCGTGCAGGCGCTGCAGCTGACGCGCGGCGGCCGCGACCGGGCGCTCCAGACCCCGGCGCTGCGCACCGCGCTCGAGCGCCTCGGGGAGACGCACGTGCTGCCCGCCGCGGCGGTGGCGCAGCTCGCCGCGGCGTACGTGTTCCTGCGCCGCCTGGAGAACCGGCTGCAGATGCTCGACGACGCCCAGGTTCATACCCTGCCGGCCGAGCCGCGCGCGCGAGCGCGCATTGCGCACGCCATGGGCCTGGCGGACTGGCCGGCGCTCCGCGCCGCTCTCGAGGCACACCGCGCGAGCGTGCGCGCGCACTTTCACGAGGTGATCCTCGGCGGCGGCCGGGCAGATGCGTCCACGGTGCGTATCGACCTCGGGCGCTTCTGGGACAGCGAGGCCGAGACCGCTGCCCTCGGGGAGTCGCTCGCCGCCGCCGGCTTTACCGAGAGCGCGGAGGCCGCGCGACTGCTGCTCGAGCTGCGCGGCTCGCACCTGGTGCGCAAGCTCGATGAGCCGGGGCGCCGGCGGCTGCAGGCGCTGCTGCCCGCGCTGCTCGCCGATATCGCCGCGAGCGGCGCGCAACTGGCGGTGCTGCGCCGGATCCTGCGCATCATCGAGGCGACCGGCAAGCGCTCGGCCTATTTCGCACTGCTGCGCGAGAACGCCGCGGCGCGCGCGCGCCTCGTCGAGCTCGTCGGCCACGGCGAGTTCCTGGCCGCGCAGATCGCCGCGCACCCGCTGCTGCTCGATGAGCTGATCGACGCGCGGCTGTTGTCGCAGCTGCCGACGCGCGCCTCGCTGGCGGCCGATCTCGCCGAGCGCCTCGGGCAGCTCGAGGCCGAAGAGGACCCGGAACGGCAGGTGGAGGCGCTGTGCCATTTTCAGAGCGCGGCGCTGTTTCGCATCGCGGTCGCCGATCTGACCGGCGCCATGCCGCTCATGCGGGTGAGCGACCGCCTCACCGACGTCGCCGAGCTGATCGTGGCGCGCGCCATGGAGCTCGGCTGGCGGCAGATCACCGCGCAGTTCGGTGTGCCGACCTGCGGCGACGGCCGCCCGGTGAACATCTGCGCGGTGGGCTACGGCAAGCTCGGCGGCATGGAGCTCGGCTACTCCTCGGACCTGGACCTCGTGTTCCTGCACGACTCGCACGGCGAGCGCCAGGAGACCAGCGGTCCGAAGCCGATCGACAACCAGCTGTTCTTCGTGCGGCTCGCGCAGCGCATCGTGCACCTGCTCACCATGCACTCCGCCGCCGGACGGCTCTACGAAGTGGACGTACGGCTGCGCCCTAGCGGCAAGGGGGGCCTCCTGGTCACGAACATCGACGCATTCGCCGAGTACCAGCGTCGCGAGGCCTGGACCTGGGAGCACCAGGCGCTGCTGCACGCCCGCAGCGTCGCCGGCTCCGCGCCGCTGCGCGCCGAGTTCGAGCGCGTGCGGCTCGAGGTCCTGTGCCACCACGTGCGCCGCGAGAGCCTGCGCAGCGAAGTGCGCGACATGCGCGCGCGCATGCGGCGCGAGCTCGCGAAAGGCGATGCCGGGCGCTTCGACATCAAGCAGGACGCCGGCGGCATCGCCGACATCGAGTTCCTGGCGCAGTACTGGGCGCTCAGCTGGGCCGAGCGCTTCCCGCCGGTGGCGATGTTCGCCGACACCATTCGCCAGCTCGAGTCGCTGGCCTCGGCCGACCTCGTCCCGCAGGCGACCGTCGACGTGCTCACCGACGCCTACCGGGCCTACCGTGCGAGCGCGCATCACCGCTCGCTCGCCGGCGAGGGGCCCCTCGTGCCTGCGCAGGAGTTCGCCGCCGCCCGCGCGGCGGTGACGCGCATCTGGGACGACACGCTGGGCGCGGAGCGCTCCGCGGGGCAGGTATAATCCGCCTCATGGTCGCCACCGCCAGGCCGCTCATCCAGCCCAACGCGCAGAACCAGTACGACGTCACGGAAGAGGATCTGCCGTTGTCGTGCCCGATGCCGCAGATGGTCCTGTGGAACTCGCATCCACGGGTGTATCTGGCCATCCGCGAGACGGGCTGGGCGAAGTGTCCCTACTGTGGCGCGGAGTACACGCTGCGCAGGTGAGTTCATTGGCTGAAAGTCGCCTGCGGCGCTTTCAGCGGAGAGCGCCTCAGCTACGTTCGACGCCGGGGCGAAAGGCGTGACTTTCGCCCCGGTGCGACCCCCAGGAGCCGGCGGTCAGCGCCAGAGCTGCAGGTTCGACGGCAGCCCGGCATTTCCCGTCGCGTCGGGATCAAAGGCCGCCGCCGCGCGCCCGCCGCCGTGCGGGCCCTCCTCATCGTCATCGAAGGCCGTCGGCGGCGGCACCATGAGCACCGCCCCCCCTTGGGCCTTCAGCAGCGCGTTGAGCCCAGGCACTTCCTTGTCGGTCAGTTTGCTGAACTCGCCCTGCGCGTCACTCAACTGGCTGCGCAGTCCGGCGATGTTGTCGAGCTGGTAGGCCGAGGGCGGTCCGTCCCAGCCGGTGATCGCTCCATAGAGCTGGTCGGTGTGCTCGCGCAGCCGCTCTTCCCCGGTGATCGCGCCGCCCTCGGTGGTGGCGACGATCTCCTTGCGGATCTTGTCGAGCTGCTGATCGAAGCCGGCGAGCTTTTTCTGCAGCGCATCGCCGGCCGGGCGGCCCTTGTTCGCGGCCGCAACCTGCGCCCGCAGGCCCGCGATCTGCCCGTAGAACTGCGTTTCGTCGTTGAAGAGCGTGTACACCTGCATCGCCGCGTCGAACTGCGCCTTGCGGTCGGCGGTGCTCCAGGTGACGCGCCGGTCGAGACCGATGTCGGTCCTGGTGTCGTAGGTCTTGCCGTTGTCCTCGATGCGCACCGTGTAGGTGCCGGGCAGCACGCGCGGTCCCTGCGTGCCCGCGAACGCCACCTGCACCGCAGGCGGCACATGCGGTGCCGGCAGATGCATGGTCCAGAGAACGCGGTTCAAGCCCCGGCGGCTGCTCGCCGGGAGCTCATCGACCACGTGGCCGCTGGCATCCAGCACCTCGATCTTGAGCTTGCCGAAGAGGTGACGGGTGCGCTGGTAGTAGGTGATCACGGCACCCGCGGCCGGGTCGTCGCCGACGAACGCGGCGGCGCCGTTCGCCCAGCCGCCGTTCGCCTCGATGCGCTGCTGGACCGGCCGCGCCGAGACGAACGCGACGTCCTGCGCGAGCAGCTGCGGCGTCAGATGGCGCAGCGGCGTGATGTCGTCGATGATCCAGATGCCCCGGCCATGGGTGGCCAGCACCAGGTCGCTGTCGCGCGGCTGCACCGCCAGATCGCGCACCGCCACCGCGGGGATGTCGCCACCCTTGAACTGGCCCCAGTGAGCGCCGCCGTCGATCGAGATCCACAGGCCGAATTCCGTGCCGAGGAACAGCAGCTTCGCGTCGACCGTGTCCTCCTTGATGACGTGCGCGTAACCGCGCACCCCCTTGGCGTCCTGCGGCGTGACGAGCGGCGACCAGGTCTTGCCGAAGTCGCGGGTCACGTACACGTAGGGCGCCATGTCACCGAAGGTATGGCGGTCGAAGGCTGCGTAGGCTGTGCCCGCTTCGAAGGCGCTCGCCTGGACCCAGTTGACCCACTCGCCCTTCGGCAGGCCCTTCACCTTGGCGACCATGTTCTCCCAGTGCTGCCCGCCGTCGCGGGTCAGCTGCAGGTTGCCGTCATCCGTGCCCACCCAGAGGGTGCCCGCCGCGAGCGGCGACTCGCTGATCGAGTAGATGGTGGTGTTCATCTCCGCCACCGAGTTATCGACCGTCACGCCGCCCGACTGCTCCTGCTTCTGCCTGTTGGGATCGTTGGTGGTGAGGTCCGGCGAGATGCGCTGCCAGCTCTGGCCGTGGTCGCGCGAGCGATAGAGGAACTGTGACCCGATATACAAGGTCGCAGGGTCGTTGGGCGAAAGCGCGATCGGGGTGTTCCAGTTGAAGCGCAGCTTCTTGTAGAGCTTGAGCTCCCCGGCACCGAGGCGCGGCTGGATGTCGCGGGTCTCGTGGGTGCGCATGTTGACGCGCCCGATCGTGCCGCCCTGCGCCTCGGCGTACACGTAGTTCGGGTCGGTGGGGTCGGCGAACATCCAGAAGCCGTCGCCCCCGAACATGTTCTCCCAGCGCGAGCTGGTGATGCCGCCCGGGTAGGCCGAGTCGCCCACCCAGGAGCTGTTGTCCTGCAGACCGCCGTACACGTGGTACGGATCGGCGTTGTCGACGCTCACGTGGTAGAACTGCGAGATCGGCAGATTGTCCGACTTCCACCACTTGTTGCCGCCGTCGTAGGAGGTCCACAGCCCGCCGTCATCGCCGGAGTAGACATGCTGCGAGTTGAGCGGATCGACGAACACGTCGTGCACGTCGCCGTGCGCGCCGCTGAAGCCGCCGACGGTGGTGAAGCTCTTGCCACCGTCCTCGCTCAGGATCAGCGCGCCGTCGGTCTTGAAGACCCGCTTGGCGTTCCTCGGGTCGACGATCAGGTTGGCGAAGTAGAACGGCCGCCACACCATCCAGGTGCTCTTGTCGCCTTTGTCCCAGGTGGCGCCGCCGTCGTGCGAAGTGAACAGCGCCGAGTCGGTCGACTCGATGAAGGCGTAGACGGTCTGCGCCTCGCTCGGCGCAAAGCTCAGCGCGATCCGGCCGTAGGGCTTGACCGGCAACCCCTTGTTGGCGGCGGGCGTGAGCTCGGTCCAGGTCTTGCCGCCGTCGCTGCTGCGGAAGAGGCCGCTGCCGGAAGCGGCCTTGGGGCCCTCGCCGCCGGAGCGGAACGTCCAGCCCTTGCGGCGGAAGTCCCACAGGCTCGCGAGCAGCACGTCCGGGCTCCCCGGCTGCATCGCCACGCTGCCGCAGCCGGTCGAGAGGTTCGCGCCCTTGAGGACCAGCTGCCAGCTCTTGCCGCCGTCGGTGGTCTTGTAGAGGCCGCGGTCGGCCGAGTCGCTCCAGAGCTTCCCCGGTACGCAGGCGTAGACCGTGTCGGAGTCGCGTGGGTCGACGACGATTTTGGAGATGCGCTCGGAGTCCCTGAGCCCCACGTTGGTCCAGGTCTCGCCCGCATCGGTGGACTTGTAGATGCCATCGCCGATCGAGACGCTGTTGCGCGTCCAGGTCTCGCCGGTCCCCACCCACACGTTGTCGTGATGGGTCGGGTCGACGGCGAGCGCGCCGATCGATTGCGCGGTCGCCTTGTCGAACACGGGCTTGAAGGTCGTGCCGGAGTCGGTCGTCTTCCACACGCCGCCGCTCGCCGCGCCCACGAATACCGTGAGCTTGCCGGAGGCGTCGGCGTAGCCGGCGAGCGCGGCGATGCGCCCGCTCATGGCGGCGGAGCCGATGTTACGTATTCCGAGCCCGGAGATGACGCCTGAGTCGGCGACCACCTCCTCGGCCTGCACCAGGGCAGGAATGCTCGTACCAAGGACGCACGCGCCGGCCAGCGCCAGGAATCGGAATCGCATGATGTTCTCCCCGGAATTACTTGGAGGCGGCAGCAGCGGGCTGCGGCGCCGGGAACCGGAATAGGTTGCCGTCGGACACGGAGTTGACGTCCGCTTTGTCGATCTGCACCTTCTGCTTGTCGCTCGAGCCCTTCTCGCCCGAGACCTGCGAGAAGGGGAAGTAGACGCCGTCGACCTTCTCGTAGTCGCCGAAATCGGTGACGGTCTCCTTCGGCACGCCGTGCTGGATGCGGCGGTCGACGGTGCGGATCTCGAGGAAGTAATCGGGATCGAGGTAGACGTAGCTGATGTCGCCGTTCGGCCGCGTGACGCGGATCTTGTGCGCATCGGTGCCGTCGACGTCCTCGGTACCGAGATACTCGAGCTTGTAGCCCTTGGTCTTGTAGTCGACGAGATCCCCGGCGAAGTCGGCGGCATTCTCGGCGAGCTCCTTGGCGTCGTCCGCGGACATCTTCTCGGCGTCCTTGCGGCCCTGGAAGGGGTTGATCTTCCAGCCCTGCGTGCCGTCGTAGGCCTGCACGAGCGTGAGACCCTGCAGCGTCCCCTCGAAGCGGATCGAATCCGGACGCCGCACCAGGGTGACGTAGCCGAGCTGCAGGGTGTCGCCGTTGACCAGCAGCTTGCCCGAGAGGCGCAGCGACTGGATGGCGTTGAGCCGTTCGGCTCCGCCCTTGGCCGTCACGTTCTTCGCGGCGAGCTCATCGGCGGTGTAGGCGTGAGCCTCGAATGCTGCCAACAGCAGCGCGATAGCGGCAAGACGGCGCATGCGCTTCTCTCCAGTCTCTGCGGATTGATGACACTTATGATGCACCGGCGCGCCGAGGGAACCCAAGCGCGCCGCGACGCCCGGGCGCACAGGTGACTCGTTCCGCCGCTCGGGTACCAGCTCGGGCAAGTAGTTTAGTCCTCGTCCGCGACGTTGACATCCCGCGGCGGCGCCAGGTCGGTCCGCAGCGGCGCGAGCCCGGCGGCCTGCAACCGCCGGTTGAGGTCGGGGAGGTCGTCCTGCACACGGCGCCAGTCGGCCATGAGTCCCGTGAGCGCCTCGCGCGCGGTCGCGGCCGCGGCCAGCTGCGCGGCGGTCGGTGGCGCATCACCACGCAGCAGCTCTGCATAGAGGGCACCGACGTGGCCCTGTACCTCGGGCAGCAGCGCGCGCGGGGTGCCGGCGGGCTTGGCCGCCGCATCGTCCTTGGCCTCGAGGAGCGCCGTGAGCCGAGCCTGGTAGTCGCCGAGCGACTGCGCCGCGGTGCCGGTGGCCTTGAGGGCTTTCAACTGCGCCTCTTCCGAGCGCGCGGTGAGCAACGCCCGCGAGCTGTCGGTGAGCAGTGCCGCGAGCTCGGTCGCGAGGTGCAGCTGCGCGGCGAGCGCGCCCGCGGGCAGCTGCACGCGCGGATCGAGCTTCAGCGTCAGAGGCTGCTCGAGCCTGCGCCCCTCGACGGTGAGGCGCACCACGTAGGGTCCGGGCAGGGCGAGCGGTCCCTCCGGCAGCCGGGGCGTCGCGTGCGGCACGGCCGAGATCGGGTAGCCGTGCTCGGTGGCGACGGGTGCCGCATAGCGCAGGTTCCACACCCAGCGATGCATGCCGGCAGAGGCGGGGAGCGTGCGTGGGGATTCGAGCCAGTAGCCCGGAATCAGCTCGCGTGCCAGCTCCTGCGCCGTCGGCTCGGCCGGGTCGTCGCTCGCGAAGCGGCGCACGAGGTTGCCGCTGTCGTCGAGTACCTCGAGCGTCACCGGGCGCCTCGCGTCGTGCGGCAGGAAATACTCGAGCACCGCTCCGGGCGGCGGATTGGCCGCGAGCGGCTCATCGGGCGCAATCGGCGTGTCGCTCCAGGTGCTGCGGTGAACGCGCCAGGCGGCGCCGGGCTTGAACAGCGTCGCCGCGTGCGGCGCGCCGCCCTCGAGCTGGCGCAGGCGCGAGATGTCGTCGAGCACCCAGAAGGAGCGTCCGTGGGTCGCCACGACGAGATCGTCGTCGTGGACGAGCAAGTCGCGCATCGAGGTGTGCGGGAGATTCAGCTGCAAGCGAATCCCAGTGGTCGCCCGTCGTCGTAGGAGACCCATACGGCCTTCTCGGTGGCGGCGAACAGCAGGCCCCGCCGCACGGGATCCTCGCGCACCGCATTGACGGGCGCATCCGCCGGCAGTCCGGCGTGGATCGCCTGCCAGCTCTTGCCGCCGTCGTGCGTGCGATAGATGAACGGGTGCAGGTCGTCGATGCGGAGGCGGCTCACCGAGACGTAGGCGGTGTCGGTGTCGAAGTGCGATGCCTCGATCTGCGTCACCTTGCTCCAGGGCGTGAGCTGCGGGCGGCGTGACGTCGCTCCAGTGCGCGCCGCCGTCGCGGGTCACCCACACCAGGCCGTCGTCGGTGCCGGCCCAGAGCGTGTCGCTGCTGCGCGGTGAAGGCCCGAGGGCATAGATCACCCCGCGCTGCTCTTCGGCGCCCTTGGGATGCTGCGTGGCGACGCTCGCCGGCAGCGCGCCGGCCGCGCGCGCCAGGTCCGGACTGATCGTGCTCCAGGTCATGCCGCCGTCGCTCGTCTTGTAGAGGCGGTTGAGCGCGTAATAGAGAACGTGGCCGTCGAGGGGCGAGAACATGAGCGGCTGGGTGCGGTCGGCGCGTACTTCCTTGCCGCGTACCGGCACCGGTGTGACGTTCTGGATCTGTCCGGTGGACCAGTGGTATTTCGACACCTCGGTGCGGCCCGCGCCGTAGATGACGTCCGGATCGAGCGGGTCGGGCGCCACGTAGCCGTACTCGATCGCGCCCACCGGGTGCCAGTCGCGGATCGGTGATCGCGCCGTCGTTGCCGCGGCTCGCGATGCACACCGAGCCGCTCTCCTGCTGCCCGGAGCAGATGCGATAGGGGAAGGTCGGCGTGGCGCTCACGTGGTAGAGCTGCGCGGTCGGCTGGTTGTACCAGCTGCTCCAGGTCTCGCCGCCGTTCACGGTGATCGCCGCGCCCTGGTCGCTCACGAGCGCGAATGATGCGCGGGTCGGTGGGGTTGATCCACATGTTCTGGTAGTCATCGCCCCCCGGCGCGCCACGCAGCCGGCGTCCAGGTCTTGCCGCCGTCGGTCGGACTTCATGGTGACGATGCTCGCGCTGTACACGACGTCGGGGTCTGGCCGGATCGACGCCCGGCACGGTCAGGTCGCCGCCGCCGATCTCAGCGAGCGCCCGCGGATCGGTGGTGATGCGCCTCCAGTGCGCGCCCGCATCGTCCGAGCGATACACACCGAGCCCGGCCGATGAGGAGTAGTCGCCCGGCTCGGTCGTACCGGCGATCGCGTAGATGCCGTTCGGGGCGCTCGGGGCGATCGCGAAGTTGATCTGCGTCGAGATCGCCCGGGAGCCCCTCGGCGAGGTGCTGCCAGGTGGTGCCGCCGTCAGTCGACTTGTAGAGCCCGCCGTTGGTGCCCTCGAACTCGTTGTTGTCCTCCCAGGGTCCGAGGCGCGACTGCCACAGCGCCGCGTACACCACGTCCGGATGGGCCGGATCGAGCGCCACGGCCGAGCCGCCGGTGTCGGCGTCCTTGTAGAGCACGCGTTCCCAGCTCACGCCGCCATCGCGCGAGCGATAGATGCCGCGTTCCTCGTTCGGGCCGTACGGGTGCCCGAGCACCGCGGCGAACAGGTGGTTGGGATCGCGCGGGTCGACGGCGAGCTCCGGGATCTGCTGACCGTCGGGGAGTCCGCCGCGCGTCCAGGTGCTGCCCGCATCGGCGGAGCGATAGACGCCGTCACCGACCGAGAGGTCGGGCCGCCGCAGCCCCTCGCCGCTCGCCACGTAGACGATGTTGGGATCGGAAGGTGCGACGGCGATCGCACCGATCGACTGGGTCGGCTCGGCGTCGAAGATCGGCTGCCAGGTGCGGCCCGCGTCGCGCGTCTTCCACACCCCGCCGTCGACCGCGCCGATATAGAAGACGTGGACTGGCCGGGGACGCCGGCGACCGCGCGCGTGCGCCCACCGCGCAGCGGGCCGACGAGCCGCCAGGCGAGGTCGGCGTACACGCTTCCCGCGCTCGCGGCGTGCGGCGCGGGCGCGCCGCTCGCCAGGACGCCGAGGCCGAGGAGGGGGAGCACCGCGAGGGGGAGCGCTGCATTGGGCCGCACGGGGGAATCCTTGTGGTTATTGACCGCGGACCGCGCAAGATACACCCTCGGCGCGCGGAACCGAAGGGCGGTGCGCGCCGTACGCCGGGCGCCTAGCGGTACTGCTGGTAGGACTTTTCCTCGACGATGCGCGAGCCGAGCTGCGTGTTGATGCGCTTCTTGATCGCGGCGCGCTCATCGTTGGAGACGTAGACCGCGCGCGCCAGCTCGATGAACTCGCGATCGAAGGTCTGCTTCGCTTCCCTGTCGCGGATGCGGTCCTCGATGTCCCACAGCTGCTCGTTCACCTGCTGCAGCGCGTGCTCATCGCTCGCGCGCGCACGCGCCGCGCAGCCCGAGTCGCGCCAGGTCGCCTCCAGCAGCGCGAGCTCGAGTTTCACGTTGGCGAGCTTGGCGGCATCGAGAATGCGTGCCGCCTTGATGCGCAGGATCGTGATCTTGTCGAGCAGCTCGCCGGGGGAGACCGGCACCAGGACATCGTTCATGGGCGCGATCCTAGCAACTCATCGAGCCGCGCGGTGACTTCCCCGACCTCGATGAGATCCATCACCCCCGGCTCCTCGATCTTGTCGACCCCAGGGGAGCTCGAGCGGTTCGCAGCCGCGGAAGGCGTGCGCCGCGCGCGCGTAGGCGATCGATGCACCAGCGCCGCGAGAGATACGGACCGCTGCGCGCCGGGTTGGTCGCCGCGTAGAGGCCGATCACGGGCGTGCCGACCATGGTGGCCATGTGCACGGGACCTGAGTCCGGACTCACCAGCACCGTCGCGCGCGCCAGCAGGGCGAGCAGCTGCGGCAGCGTGTCCTTGCCGATCTGGTTCACCAGCGCCACGCCCGCGGCCGCCTCGATCGCCGCTCCCATGCGCAGTTCGGCCGGGCTCGGCCCGCCGGCGAGGATCACGCGCATGCCGTGACGCTCGAGCGCGTGCCGGGCGAGCGCGGCGTAGCGCGCGCTCGCCCAGTTGCGGCGCGCGTGGCTCGAGCAGGGGGAGATGACGAGCGTCGGCTGCGCGTCGGGGATCAGCCGCTCGGCGTAGGCGCGCGCCGCCGCCGGCAGCGGCACGTCCCAGCGCAGCAGCCGCTCGCGGATGCCGAGCGCGGCGAGAAACCCGAAGAAGCTGTCGAGCACGTGCTCGCGCGTGAGCGGGGCGATGCGCGCGTTGGTGAACAGCCACTGGAGCTCGCGCGCGCGCGCGCGGTCGAAGCCGAGCTTGATGCGCGAGCGCACCCGCTGCGCGGCGAGACTGGCACGCAGCGCGACCTGCATGTGCAGCAGCACCTCGAAGCGGCGGTCGCCGAGGTGTGCCGCGAGCGCGCGCCGCGCGGCGAGTCCTGCGCGCTTGTCCACGGTGATAAACTCGACGCCTTCGATGAGGCTCATGAGGCGCGCTTCGGTCCGCCCGACGATCCAGGTCAGCTGCGTCGCCGGCCAGGCCTGCTGCAGGGTGCGTACGATCGGCACCACGTGGCAGGTATCGCCGATCGCCGACAGCCTGAGTATGCAAAGACTGCGCGGCGGTTCGGCAAGGGGCAGCATGATGGAGTCAGGTCTGTGAGTGGGCGCTGGGCGCTCGGCCCCGAGGTGAAACGCGGCGCCCTGGCGGGCGGCGCCATGCTATATGACGCCTCCCGGGTGAGCAATTTGAGCGCCGAGTGGTTCGCGCCCGACTACTGGCAATCGCTCGGAGGGCTCGAGAGCACGGCGAGCGGCCGTGGCGCCGCCTGGTTCCTCAGCGCCGGCGCGAAGCGCTACGTGCTGCGCCACTACCGCCGCGGCGGCCTGGCCGCGCGCCTCTCGAGAGATCATTACGCCTGGTGGGGCGAGGAGCACACGCGTCCGTTCGCCGAGTGGCAGCTCACCTACAGCCTGCATCGCGCCGGGTTACCGGTGCCGGCACCGGTCGCGGCGCGCTATCGCCGCGCCGGCGTCGGCTACACCGGCGACATCATCACCGAGCGCCTCGCGACCGTCGGCTCGCTCGCCGAGTGCCTGCGGACCGGGGCGCTCTCGATCCTCACCTGGATCGCGATCGGGCGCTGCGTGCGGCGCTTCCACGATCTCGGCGTGTGCCACGCCGATCTCAATGCGCACAACATCCTCCTCAGCGAGGACGGCGTGTATCTGGTCGACTTCGATCGCTGCCAGCTGCGCGGCGGCGGGCTGTGGCGGGATGCCAACCTGGTGCGGCTGCGACGTTCGCTCGAGAAGCTCACCTGGGGGCTGCCGCCGGAGCGCTTCGCCGAGGCGGACTGGCACGGGCTGCTCGACGGCTACCGCCAGTCCGAAGGCGCTCCCGGCCCCGAGCTGCCGGCGGCCGAAGGCTGACGGCTTGCGCCTCCTCTATCTCCTCGCCGTCTATTTGAGCGCTCCGGTCATTTCCGTCGTGTTCCTGTGGCGCGGGATCCGCAACCGCAGTTACCGCGAGAACCTGCGCGAGCGCTGGGGATTCGGCCGCCGCGTGGCCCCGGGCGGGGTGTGGCTGCACGCGGTGTCGGTCGGCGAGGTGCAGGCATGCGCGCCGCTCGTCGGCGCGCTCAGGCGCAGCCACCCGCAGCTGCCGCTCACCGTCACCACCTTTACGCCGACCGGCGCGGCGCGGGCGCGGGCGCTGTTCGGCGACGTCGCCGAGGTGCGCTACGTGCCCTTCGACCTGCCGGGCGCGGTGCGGCGCTTCTTCAGGCGCGTCGAGCCGCGCCTCGCGGTGATCTTCGAGACCGAGCTGTGGCCGAATCTCTATCGCGAGTGCCGCCGGCGGCGCGTGCCGCTGGTGCTGGCGAGTGCGCGCATCTCGGAGCGCTCGCTCGGCCGCTACCGCCGCCTCGGCGCGCTGTTCACCGACGCGGTGTCGAGCGCGGCGATCGTCGCGGCGCAGGGCGCGGGCGATGCGGCGCGCTTCAAGGCGCTCGGCGCCCCGCCCGAGAGCACCCACGTGACCGGCAATCTCAAGTTCGACTTTGAGCTCCCCGCGGGGCTCGCCGAGCGCGGCCGGCGCCTGCGGCGTGTGTACGCCGCGCGGCGCGCGCTGTGGGTGGCGGGCAGCACCCACGAGGGCGAGGAGGCCGCGGCGCTCGAGGCACAGCGCCTGGTGCGCGAGAGCCACGCGCAGGCGCTGGTCGTGATCGCGCCGCGGCACCCGGCGCGTTTCGGCGCGGTCGCGGCACTTCTCGCCACGGCGGGAGTCGCCTGCGTGTGCCGCTCGGACGGCGAAGACGCGGCCGGGGCGGCGGATGCCGAGGTGCTGCTGCTCGATTCCCTCGGCGAGCTGCTCGAGTTCTACGCCGCCGCGGACGTGGCGTTCGTCGGCGGGAGCCTCGTGCCGGTCGGCGGCCACAATCTGCTCGAGCCCGCCGCGCTCGGGGTGCCGGTGCTCACCGGCCCCAATAACTTCAACGGCGCGGAAGTGGCGCGGCTGCTTACGGCGCGCGGCGCCGCGAGCATCGTCGCCAACCCAGCCGAGCTCGGTGCGCGCGTCAGCGCGCTGCTCGGCGATGCCGCGGAGCGCGAGCGCATCGGCACGCTCGGGCGTGACTGCGTGGAGGCGAGCCGCGGGGCGCTGGCGCGGCTGCTCGAGCTGATAGAACCGTTGCTTTAGCTGGCTTGGCTGCAATTCTGCGCAGCCGGCAAAAGTCGCACCTTTTGCCGGCGGCCGACGGAGTAATGTCCGCCAGAATCGCTTCCTGCGATTCTGGCCAGTCCAACTACGGCTTCGGGGCGTCCGCCGGCGGCACGGTCGGCGCGAGCGTCGCGGGCGTCGCCACGGCCGGCGAGGTCGGCGCACTGGTGGTGAGCCAGGTGTTGACCGAGGTGAGCTCCGGGCGGTCGAGCGTGCCGGCTGCGAGACGCAGCGTCAGCACGCTCACGATGTAATCGTAACGGGCCACCGCGAAGTTGGTCTGCGCCTGCACCAGGTTGCGCCGGGCGTTGAGCAGATCGACCGAGGTGCGGGTTCCCACCTCGTAACCCGCCTCGGTGGCCTTGAGCGCCGTCTGGTTGGACTCGAGGGCCTGGCGTAGCGCCTGCACGTGCGCGATGCCGCTGATGACACCGAGGTAGGCATCGCGCGCCTGGCGCTCGGTGGCGCGCGAGCTCTGCACCACGCCCTCCTTGGCCGCGATCCACAGATACTGCGCCTGGCGGACCTTCGACTGGGTGAATCCGCCGGCGAACAGCGGCACCGTCAGCTGCAGGCCGATCTGGCGGTCGTTGAAATACGTATCGTAGGCGAAGGGCTCACCGGCGTAGTTCTCGGCAAGGTTCTGGCTCTGATAGGAGCGGCCGGCGACGATATCGAGCTCGGGAAGGTGTCCGCCAATCGCGATGCGAACGTTGTCGCGGGCGATGTCGGCCGCCAGACGGCTCGAGACGAGCGTCGGGTTCTGCTCGAGCGAGATGTCGACCCAGCGGCTCTCGTCGGCGGGCTCGGGGTTGAGCAGCGGCATGTCGGTGCCGGGCTTGGCGAGCCGGTCGTACTTCTCCCCGGTGATCTCCTGGAGCTGATCCTCGGAGGTCGCGAGCGCGCGCTTGTCGGCGATCACGGTGGCGGCCGCGGTGTCGCGCGCCGCCTTGGCATCTTCGACATCGGTGATGGCGATCAGGCCGACGTCGAAGCGCGTGGTGGCCTGGTCGAGCTGACGGGAGATGGCCTCGAGTGCCGCCTGGTCCGCCTCGAGCGTGTCGTCGGCGGTGAGCACGTTGAAGTAGGCCGTCGCCACCCGCAGGATCAGCTGCTGCTCGGCGGCCAGGTAGGTGGCTTCGGCCTGCGCAACCTGCGCGCTGGCTTCCTTGAGCGTCATCCAGTTCGACCACGAGAAGACGTTCTGCTTCAGGTTCAGGCCCCAGCTGCGGGTCGTGGTGTCGACGACCGCGGTGACCGGTTGGATCACCACCGTGTTGTTCGGGCCCGTCAGGAAGAGGGGCTGAATGCCGACGTTGTGATCGCGCGTGATGCCCGCCGTGCCGTTGATCTGCGGCAGGAGCGCTGCGATCGCCTGCGGACGCGCCTCGCGCGAGGCGAGGCGGTTGGCGTCCGCCTGGCGGATCACCGGGTCGTTCTTCAGCGCGTCCTCGAACACGCCGACCAGATCCTTGGGGTGGGCGCTGGCGGCGAAACCGCCGAGCAGGCAGGCGAGTAATGCGGCACGTCTCACGGCGGCGATTCCCTGGGTTCCTTACCTAAAAGCTGAAGCGCGCCGGCCGCGGCGCGTTCACGAGCGGGTCGATCACCGTCTCGAACAGGCTCTCGGTGGCCCAGGCGTTCTCGCTGATGCGGCGCACCAGCCGCGCCTCCATGACCGGCGCCTCGCCGACCACCACGAACAGCCGCCCACCCACCTCGAGCGAGCGCTCGAAGCGCGCGTCGTACACCGGGAGCGATCCGGTCACGGCGATGACTGCGAAGCGCTCGCCGCTGTCGGCGCCAAGCGCGTCCGCGTTCACCACCTCGACGTCGCTCATACCGAAAGCGGCGAGGTTGTGCGCCGCGAGGGAGGCGAGCTCGGCGTAGAGCTCGAGCGAGCGCACCCGGGCGCCGGCGGCGCGCAGGCAGGCCGCGACGAACCCCGAGCCGGTCCCGACTTCCAGCGCCCGCGTGCCCGCGCCGGGATAGAGCGCCTGCAGCAACCGGCCGACGACGCTCGGGCGCAGCATGTGCTGCCCCTGCGGCAGGGGCACCTCGGCGTCCGCGTAGGCACGGAAGCGCTGCGCGGGGGGCACGAAGGCCGCGCGCGGCACCCGGCGCAGGGTCCCGAGCACGCGCTCATCCAGCACATCCCAGGCGCGTACCTGCTGTTCGATCATCTGCTCCTGGGGCTCGGCCGGCTGCATACCTGAAGGACTCCGCTACTTCACTTAATCAATGTCGAAAAAGGCCGCAGAAAGTTACGGGTTTTCGCCCCTCCTGCCAAGCGGCAATGCGACGAGATATGGTGAAATGCCGACGGGGCGTGCGGAGGGCGCGTTATGCTTAAGTGCGCCCACGACCCCAGGCACGAGAAGTCAAATCAGAGTGCTTCCGAGGGGTGTGTGCCCAACCCAAGCGGAAGGGCTTAGAAGTATTCCAGATGTCGATCCTCGGGCTGTTGTGCCTTTTCTGCGCGCTCATCGCAGCTCTGTTCCTCGTGCTCTATGGGCTGCAGCGGCGCGACCTGAAGAGTGTCGAGCAACTGTCCCAGCAGCTGCAGCGCATCGCTATCGGCGGGCGGCTTCCGGGCCGGGTCGAGGTCGACAGCGACAAGGCTGAGCTTGCCGCCCTGGTCACCGCCGTGAACCACCTGCTCACCCGTTCCGGCCCCGGCGAGAGCGATGTGGCGCAGGCGCCACGGCTGTTCGCCGACCTGGGCGAGCGCATCCACGAGGCCGTGCTGGTGCACCGCGAGGTGATCCTGTACGCCAACCGGCAGTTCGCCAGCTTCGTCGGCGTCGATCGGGTGGAGCTGATCGGTCGGCGGCTGGGGGACCTGGTGCCGCCCGAGTACTCCGAGCTCGTCAGCGAGAACATCCGCCGGCGGCTCTCCGGGGAATCGGCGGCGGAGCGCTACGAGATCGACATGGTGGGGCTGCAGGGACAGATGAGCCGCCTCGAGATCGCCTCCGCCGTGGTCGACTACGACAAGGGCAACGCGCTCCTCATCACCGGGGTCGAGATCATCCCGACGCAGACCACGCCGGCGCTGCGTCTCGGGGGCGAGAACCTCGCGACGCCGCAGCAGCTGGCGCTCAACTCACTCGCCGAGGCGATCATCGCCACCGACGATCGCGGCCGCATCACTTACATGAACCCCGCCGCCGAGCGGCTGACCGGCGCCGACCTCCTGCAGGCCACGGGCAAGCTCCTCGAGGAGATCGTCAGCCTGGTCGATGAGTCCGACCGGCGGCTGATGTCCGATCCGGTGCACCAGGCGCTCACCAGCGGCGCACCCGTGACGCTCGGCCGGCGCGCGCTGCTCCTGTCGCGCAGCAACGCCAGCGAACGCTCGATCGAGCTGTCCGCCTCGCCGGTGCGCAACGAGGCGAAGGAAATCGTCGGCGCGGCGGTGCTGCTGCACGACGTGACGGAGCTGCGCGGGCTGGCACGGCAGATGTCCTATCAGGCGACCCACGACGCGCTCACCGGGCTCGTCAATCGCCGCGAGTTCGAGCGGCGGCTGGAGGAGGCGATCGAGAGCGGCCACCGCGGCGATGGTCAGCACGTGCTGTGCTACCTCGACCTCGATCGCTTCAAGCTGGTCAACGACACCAGCGGCCACCTGGCCGGCGACAGCATGCTGCGCGAGGTGGCGAAGCTCCTGCGCGATGCGGTGCGCGACAGCGACACGGTGGCGCGTCTCGGGGGCGATGAGTTCGGCATGCTGCTCATCGGCTGCCCGCTGGAGAAGGCGCGGCAGATCGCCGACGACGTGTGCCGCTCGGTGGGCGACTACCGCTTCGTGTGGAAGGAGCGGATCTTCAACATCGGTGTATCGGTCGGACTGGTGGAGATCTCCCGCGAGAGCGGCTCGCTCGAGGAGCTCATCGCCGCGGCCGATACGGCCTGCTACGTCGCCAAGAAGCAGGGCACGGGGCGCGTCGCGGTGTACTCGGCGCGCGACGAGGCCCTCGCGCGCCACACCGGCGAGATCCAGTGGCTGCAGCGGCTACAGGGCGCGCTCAAGGAGAACCGCTTCCAGCTCTACCACCAGGTGATCGTGCCGGCGCACGGCAACGAGGGCGGACCGGCAATGGAAGTGCTGATCCGGTTGCGCGACGAGAACGGCCAGGAGCTGCCGCCGGCGGATTTCATGCGTGCGGCCGAACGCTACCGTCTGATGGGGCTGGTGGACCGCTGGGTGGTGCAGACGACGCTCGCCGCTCTCGGGCGCGGCGCCTTCCCGGTGCAACCCGACCGCAGCGTCGCGATCAACATCTCCGGGCAGACCCTCGGCGACGTACAGTTCCTCGAGTTCGTGGTCGAGTGCCTCGACAGCACCGGGGTGGCGCCTGCGCAGATCTGTTTCGAGATCACCGAGAGCGCGGTGGTCGCCAACCTCGAGCACGCGCGGCGCTTCGTCGGCGTACTGCACGGCATGGGGTGCCAGTTCGCCCTCGATGATTTCGGCTCCGGCGTCGGCTCCTTCTCCAATCTCAAGAACCTGCCGCTCGACTATCTCAAGATCGACGGCTCGTTCATCCGCAATCTGGCGCGCGACACCGTGAACCAGGCGATGGTGACCGCGATGATCAAGCTGGCGCGCACGCTCAACTTCCAGGTGATCGCCGAGCAGGTCGAGGACAGCGCCTCGGTCGAGGCGGCGCGGCGCATAGGAGTGGATTACCTGCAGGGCTACGCCATCGGCCGGCCCCAGCCGCTGCAGCTAGCGGCCTAATTGATTGGGAAAAATCGCCTGCTGCGGCGATTTTTCCGGACATCAGCTGCGTTGCCGGCTGCGAAAGGCGCGGCTTTCGCAGCCTGCGCTGTCGCGAGCCGATTCAACTAAAGCAGCGGCACCAGCAGCAGCGCCACGATGTTGATGATCTTGATCAGCGGGTTGATCGCCGGGCCCGCCGTGTCCTTGTAGGGATCGCCGACCGTGTCGCCGGTAACCGCGGCCTTGTGGGCATCCGACCCCTTGCCGCCGAAGTGGCCTTCCTCGATGTACTTCTTGGCGTTATCCCAGGCACCGCCCCCCGTGGTCATGGAGATGGCGACGAAGATGCCGGTAACGATCGTGCCGATGAGCAGCCCGCCGAGCGCGCGCACGCCGGCGCCGCCGCCCATCAGGGTGTTCATCACCAGCACCAGCACGATCGGCACCAGGATCGGCAGGAGCGACGGCAGGATCATTTCGCGGATCGCAGCCCGCGTCAGCAGGTCGACCGCACGCGAGTAGTCCGGCTTCTCGGTGCCGGCCATGATGCCTTTGATCTCGCGGAACTGGCGCCGCACCTCGTTCACCACCGCGCCGGCGGCGCGGCCCACCGCCTCCATGGCCATGGCACCGAAGAGATAGGGCACCATGCCGCCGATGAACAGCCCGATGATCACCGCCGGATCCGACAGCGAGAAAGTCGCGGCCTTGCCGGCCGCCTCGAGGTTGCGGGTGTAGTCGGCGAACAGCACCAGAGCCGCGAGCGCGGCCGAGCCGATCGCGTAGCCCTTGGTGACCGCCTTGGTGGTGTTGCCGACCGCATCCAGCGGGTCGGTGATGTTACGTACTTCCTTCGGGAGCCCCGCCATCTCGGCGATGCCGCCGGCGTTGTCGGTGATCGGGCCGTAGGCATCGAGCGCCACGATCATGCCGGTCATCGAGAGCATGGCGGTCGCGGCGATCGCGATGCCGTACAGGCCGTTCAGCGTGTACGCGCCCCAGATCGCCAGGCACACCGCCACGACCGGCAGCGCCGTCGCTTTCATCGACACGCCGAGGCCGGCGATGATGTTGGTGGCATGGCCGGTCTGCGAGGCGGCCGCCACCTTGCGCACCGGGCTGTACTCGGTCGCGGTGTAGTACTCGGTGATCATGATCATGGCCGCCGTGAGGCCGAGCCCGATCAGCGTGCAGCCGTAGAGCGGCGCAGCGCTCCCCGGCATGATCTCCCGGGTGATGAAGTAGAACGCCACCGCCGAGACGAGCCCGGACACGATCACGCCCTTGTAGAGGGCGTTCATGATCTTGCCGCCCTCGCGCGTCGAGACGAAGAACGTGCCGATGATCGAGGCGACGATCGAGGCGGCGCCGAGTGCGAGCGGATAGATCACCGCGGCATAGGCCGCATCGGGCCCGCGGCGGCTGAACAGCAGGCCGCCGAGCAGCATGGTGGCGACAATGGTTACCGCATAGGTCTCGAACAGATCCGCCGCCATGCCGGCGCAGTCCCCGACGTTGTCGCCGACGTTGTCGGCGATCACCGCGGGGTTGCGCGGATCGTCCTCGGGAATCCCGGCCTCGACCTTGCCGACGAGGTCGGCGCCGACGTCCGCACCCTTGGTGAAGATGCCGCCGCCGAGGCGCGCGAAGATGGAGATGAGCGAGCCGCCGAAGGCGAGCCCGACGAGCGCGTGCAGTGCTTCCTCGCCGCCGACGCCCGCCTGCCGCAGCACCGTGTAGTAGCCGGCGACGCCGAGGAGTGCGAGGCCGACCACCAGCATGCCGGTGATGGCGCCGCCGCGGAAGGCGACGGTGAGCGCGGCATTCAAGCCGCTGGTCGCGGCCTGCGCGGTGCGCACATTGGCGCGCACGGAGATGTTCATGCCGATGTAGCCGGTGAGGCCCGAGAGCAGCGCGCCGATCGCGAAGCCCCCGGCGGTCGCCCAGCCGAGGCGCGAGAAGCCCATCAGCACGAACAGCACGAGGCCGACGATGAGGATGGTGCTGTACTGGCGGTTGAGGTACGCCTTGGCGCCGGCCTGGATGGCCGCGGCGATCTCCTGCATGCGGGCGTTGCCCGCCGGCAGGCGCAGGATTGCCGCCGTCGAGAACACGCCATAGAGAACGGCGAGTACGCCGGCGCCGATCGCAAGCCACAGCCACATGCTGAGATCCATCGAGAAACCTCCCCCAAAAAAGGCCGCGAACTATAGCACGGCGGGGGTCGGCGACGGCCGGCGCGCCCGGGCTGCGCCGCAGCGCAACAAGCGGGCTAATGGGTTGCGGTTGCGGGCACCTCCGTGTGCCTCGGTCAGACCTTGAAGTCGGCGAGCTTGCGCTTGACCGGGATGCCGCGGATGCGCACGTAGTCCGGCAGGCCGTTGCGATAGGGCGGGTAGGCCTCGCCCGCCACCAGCGGCTCGAGGTAACGCCGGCAGGCCTGGCTGATGCCGAAGCCGTCCTCGCGCAGGTACTCCCGCGGGAGCTTCTTCTCCTTGTTGGCGACCTCGGCGAGCGGCACGTGACCGATGACCCAGCGGTAGGGGTTCGAGGACTTGCGCACGATGGTCGGCATCACCGCGTTCACGCCCTTCACGGCGAGCTCCACCGCCGCCTTGCCGACCGCATAGGCCTGCTCGACGTCGACTTTGGAGGCGATGTGGCGCGCGGAGCGCTGCAGGTAGTCGGCGACCGCCCAGTGATACTTGTAGCCGTGCGCCTCGCGCACCATGTTGGCGACCACCGGGGCGACGCCGCCCAACTGCGTGTGGCCGAAGGCATCGCGGGTGCCGGCGTCGGCGAGGAACTTGCCGTCCTCGTAAGCGGCGCCCTCGGAGACGACGATGACGCAGTAGCCGTAGTCGGTGACGCTCTGCTTGACGCGGTCGAGGAAACGGCGCCCGTCAAACGGCACCTCGGGGAAGAGAATGACGTGCGGCGGCTCATCGAGGCCACGGCCGGCGAGCCCGCCGGCGGCGGCGATCCAGCCGGCGTGGCGTCCCATGACCTCGAATACGAATACCTTGGTCGAGGTGCGCGCCATCGAGGCGACATCGAGCGCCGCTTCGCGCGTCGAGACCGCGACGTACTTGGCCACCGAGCCGAAACCGGGGCAGCAGTCGGTGTGCGGCAGATCGTTGTCGACGGTCTTCGGCACGCCGACGCAGGTGACGGCGTAGCCGAGTGAGGCGCCGAGCTGCGACACCTTCAGGGCGGTGTCCATCGAGTCGTTGCCGCCGTTATAGAAGAAGTAGCGGATGTCGTGCGCGCGGAACACCTCGATCAGCCGCTCGTACTCGCTGCGGTTCTGCTCGAGCCCCTTCAGCTTGAAGCGCGCCGAGCCGAAGGCGCCGGCCGGAGTGTGCATAAGCCCGCGGATGGTGGCGGCACTCTCGCGGGCGCAGTCGATGAGGTCCTCGGTGAGTGCGCCGATGATGCCGTGGCGCCCGGCGTACACCTTGCCGATGTGCTTCGAGCGCATCGCGGTCTCGATGACGCCGCAGGCGGACGCGTTGATGACGGCGGAGACGCCGCCGGACTGTGCATAGAAGGCGTTGGCGCGGACGGGTTTTGGCATGATGCCGGCAAGAATACCGCAGGCCGCACAAGCCCGGGCGGCGTGTTTGACTTGGGCGGGGAGCGCTCGGTAACGTGGCCGTCTCGCGTGCCGGCAAGCGCCGCGCTCTCGCACTGAACAAAACATGCGCATCGTCCTGTTGGGGGCTCCCGGTTCCGGCAAAGGCACCCAGGCACATCGCCTGGCCGAGAGTCGCGGCATTCCGCAGATCTCCACCGGCGACCTGCTGCGCGCCGCGGTGACGCGCGGCACGCCGCTGGGACTTCGGGCCAAGGCGGCCATGGAGAGCGGCGCTCTGGTGGACGATGCGCTGGTGCTCGGCATGATCCGCGAGCGCCTCGCCGAGCCCGACGCGCGCGCCGGCTTCATCCTCGACGGCTTCCCGCGCAACCTGGTGCAGGCCGCGGCCCTCGACGGCCTGCTGGCCGAGCTCGGCCAACCGCTCGACGCGGTGGTGCAGTTCGAGGTCGCGAACGATGAGCTGGTGCGGCGCATCTCCGGCCGGCGCACCTGCGCCGACTGCGGGCGCGTCTTCAACGTGCTCACCTCGCCGCCGGGCGGCGCGGCGGCCGTCTGCCCCAGGACCGGCGCACCGCACCGGCTGATGCAGCGTGCCGACGACAACGAGGTGACCGTCGCCGAGCGGCTGCGCGTGTACGCGGAGAAGACCCGGCCGCTGATGGAGTTCTACCGCAGGCGCGGCATCCTGCGCGTCATCGACGCCGAGGGTCAGGTCGATGCGGTGGCGCAGCGTCTGGCCGACGCGCTCACCGCGGCACCCGCCGCCGCGCGGGTGCGCAAGAGCGCCGCGAAGCGGGCCCGTCCCAAGAGCGCGGCACGCGCCAAGGCCCGCCGCGGTCGCGCCGCGCGCGCCGGCGCACGGCAGCCCAAGAGCGCGCGCCGCAAGGCCCCGCCGCGCGCCGCGCGCAACAGCAGCCGCCGCGGCGCGGGCCCGAAACGCCCGAGCGCCCGCCACGCGGCACGCCGCCGCACCCGCCGCTAGGTATTGCTCACAACGCGGCGAGCAGCCGCTCGCCGAGCACGCCGCGGCGCCAGCCGCGCAGCACCGCACCGTCACGCCGCCCGTCGGCCAGCAGCTCGAGCTCGCGCCGCGTAGCCAGCACTTCGGGTACCAGGCCGAGCTCGCCCGCCACCGTCTGACTGATGCCACCGAGTTTGCGAACCAGCGCGTGGCGCTGGGGATCCACCGGCGGACGCGCCGGCACGGGCGGCGGGGGATCGTCGATCCCCGCGGCGGCGACGCAGGCGAGCAGCTGCGCGCCGCTATGCCTCACGACCCCGGGCGGCAGCTCAGGAACGGCGGCCAGCTCGGCGGTCGTGCGCGGCACGCGCAACACGATCTCGCGCAGCGCGCCATCCTCGAGGATCCAGCCGCGCGGCCGATCGTGCTCGAGCGCCTCACGCTCGCGCCAGGCGGCGAGGCTGCGCGTCAGCCGCTCACGCCCGGCATCGAGGCCCTTCAGGCCCCGCAGGCGTTGCCAGGCCTCCTCGGGATCGATCGTGAAGGCACCCGCATCGGCGAGTCCGGCGAGCTCCTCGGCGAGCCACGCGAGACGCCCGAGACGCGCCAGCTGCTCCTCGAGCGCCGTGGCGAGCGGCACCAGATAGCGCACGTCGTCGAGCGCGTATTCGATCTGTTCGGGCGACAGCGGCCGGCGCGACCAGTCGGTCCGCGTGTGCGACTTGGCGAGCTCGCGGTCGAGGAGGCGCCGCACCAGCTCGGCGTAGCCGACCTGTGCCGGGAAACCGGCGAGCCGGGCGGCGATCTGCGTGTCGAACACCGGACGCGTCAGCCCCGCGATCGGGAACAGCACTTCCAGATCCTGGCGCGAGGCGTGCATCACCTTGAGCGTGCCCGGGGCGCACAGGAGCGCCGCGAGCGGCGCGAGCGCCGGGAGCGAGAGCGGATCGATGCACGCCGCCTCGCCGGTACCGGCGAGCTGCACCAGGCACAGCCGCGCGTGATAGGTGCGCTCGCGCAGGAACTCGGTGTCGAGACCGACGCGCGGCTGCGCGCCGAGGCGCGTGCAAACCTCGGCCAGGGCGGACGCTGTCGTGACGGGTGTCTGCAAACGCTCAGTCGATGATCTGTACAATCGGGCCGCTCATTATGCGCACGCGCCGCCACGACCGAAAGCCATGACGCAGATCATCAGAGTGTTCGTGCAGATCGCGCTGCTCAAGCGCGGGCCGCAGGACCTGCCGGTGTCGCGAACGCTGCTCGTGCTCACCGTGTGCGCTTACGCCGGGCTGACCGCGCTGGTGAACGATCTGCTGGCCCCGCAGGGCTCCTCGCCCTCGCCGCTGCCGCTCGCGGCCGAAGTGGCATTCACCCTGGTGTGGTATGCGGCGCTGCTCGCGCTGCTCGGCCGCCGCGAGCGCTTCGTGCAGACCGCCTGCGCCATCTTCGGCGTGCAGACGCTTCTCATGCAGCCGCTGCTCGTGTGGGTGTGGCTGGTGCGGCGTTTCGGGCAGGACGCGACCTGGCAGCTGCCGATCGGGGTGGCGGGACTCGCGGTCGGGATCTGGATGGTCGCGGCCAACAGCCACGTGGTGAAGGCGGCGCTCGAGTTTTCCACCGCGGTGAGCGTGGGACTGGTGATCCTCGAGATCGCCTGCGCACAGCTGCTGCTGTTCACGCTGTTTCTGCCGCCACCGGGTTGAGGCGGGGCGCGGCAATGCACGTTCACATCCTCGGCATCTGCGGCACCTTCATGGGCGGCGTGGCGGCCATCGCCCGCGCCGCCGGGCATCGCGTCACGGGCTCGCGACCGCAATGTGTATCCGCCGATGAGCACGCAGCTCGAGGCACTCGGCATCGAGCGTGACGACGGGCTTCGACGCCGAGCAGCTCGCGCTCGCGCCCGACGTGGTGGTGGTCGGCAACGTCATGACGCGCGGCATGCCGGTCATCGAGGCGCTGCTCGAGAGCGGCCTGCCCCTACGTCTCGGGGCCGGAGTGGCTGGCGCGCGAGGTGCTGCACGAGCGCTGGGTGCTGGCGGTGGCGGGCACCCACGGCAAGACCACGACCGCCTCGCATGCTGGCCTGGATCCTGGAGCATGCCGGTCTCGCTCCCGGGTTCCTGATCGGCGGTGTGCCGGCGAATTTCGGCGTCAGCGCGCGTCTCGGCAGCGCGCCGTTCTTCGTCATCGAGGCCGACGAGTACGACACCGCGTTCTTCGACAAGCGCGCCAAGTTCGTGCACTACCGGCCGCGCACCGCGGTGCTGAACAACCTCGAGTTCGACCACGCCGACATCTACGCCGACGTCGGCGCGATCCAGCGGCAGTTCCACCACCTGGTGCGCATCGTCCCCGGCGGCGGGCGCATCGTCTGGAACGCCGCCGACGAGCGGCTGCGCGAGACGCTCGCCATGGGCTGCTGGACGCCGCGCGAGGGCTTCGCGCGCAGCCCCGCACCCGGATGCGCTCTGGAGCGCGCGCGCCGCGCCCGGCGCCGGGGATTTCTCGCGTTTCGAGGTGCTCGAGGCGGGACGCCCGCAGGGTACGGTCGAGTGGCCGCTGATCGGCGCGCACAACGTCGACAACGCGCTCGCGGCGATCGCCGCCGCGCGCCACGCCGGCGTGCCGGTGCAGCATGCCATCGAGGCACTCGCGCACTTTCGCGGCGTCGCGCGGCGCATGCAGCTGCGCGGCGTGGTGCGCGGCGTGCGCGTCTACGACGACTTCGCGCACCATCCCACCGCGATCGCCACCACCATCGACGGCCTGCGCCGGCGCGTCGGCGCCTCGGCGCGCATCGTCGCGGTGCTCGAGCCGCGCTCGCACACCATGCGCATGGGAGTGCACCGCGACACGCTCGCCCCCGCGCTCGCGGGCGCCGACGAGGTATGGCTCTACACCCCGCCGGACCTCGGCTGGGACGCGGGCGCGGTGCTCGGCGCCTTCGGCGCGCGTGGCCACGCGGCGGCCGATGTCGGCACGCTCTCGCGCGAGCTGGCGCGCTCGGTGCGCGCCGGCGATCACGTGCTCGTCATGAGCAACGGCGGCTTCGGGGGTCTGCACGGGCAGCTGCTGGCCGAGCTCGCGCGCTAAGGCGGCCCGCCGGACAGGAACCCGGTCAGCACGTTCAGCACCTCCTCCATGCGGTTGCGCACCTGCGGCCGGTCGAAGAGCGATTCAGCGGCGCCCTGCGGCCGCTCGAGGAGCTCGAGCGCGGCGCTCTCGATCGAGCGCGCCGCGAGCTCGGCCCGCACCGCGAGTCCGGCGCGCACGCAGCACTCGATGCGATGGGCCTGGTCGTGCGCGATCGGCACCGCGACGCACGGCAGCGCGCAGGCGAGCGCCTGCAGCAGCGTGTCGCCGCCGTTGCACACCACGAGGCGTGCACTGCGGATGAGCTCGAGCAGATCCTCGGGCGCCAGGCGCGGTGCGACCTTGAGCAGCGGCGACCGCTCGGCCCCGGCGCCGCCCGCAGCCGCGCCCACGAGCAGCGTCGGCGTGCCGTGACGCGCGATGCGCGCGGCCGCGGCGGCGAAGATCGCCGGAGCGTGCTCCGCTCCGGGATGAGCGCTGCCGCCGCCCGGCACGATCAGCACGTAGTTGCCGGCCTCGAGACCGAAGCGCGCGCGGCACGCGGCGGCGCGCTGCGCCTCGGGCGCCGGCAGCAGGGTATCGATGAAACGCACGGCCGGACGGGCGAGTGCGCGGAGCTTGAGCCGCTCGAGCGGCGTCAGCGCGCCGGCTATGAATCTCGGGTACGCGATCCAGTGCTCGTCGATGAGGCGCATCCAGCCGAGACGGAACGCCTTGCGGCGCTGCCGGCGCCGCGAGCTGACGTAGACGATGCGGGCGCCCGCGGCACGCGCAGCGCGCAGCTGCGCCGTGCGTCCGGCGTTGTCGAACACCACCACCTGCGGGGCGAACCCGGCGATCAGCGCGCTCACCTCGCGCGTGTGGAAGGTCGCGGAGGAGGGCAGGAGCGTCGTCGGGAACGGCGTGCCGGCGGCATAGGGGGCGGCGCGGCTGAGCGCAAAGTGCAGTCCGACACCGGGCAGCCGCTGCGCCAGCGCCGTGGCGACCACCAGGCAGCGCGCGTACTCTCCCATACCCCGGGGTCCGGAAACCGGAATGAACAACAAGCGCTGGCCCGGGGTCGGCACAGCTGCGGATGTTAGAGTACCGGGAACGGCCAAGTCTCCCGTCGTACGATGACGCCGCTCCTGTTCTTCGATCCGCTCTGCCCGCGCCCTTACAGCGAGGCGAGCCTGCGCGCCGGCGGGCTCGCGGGCACCGAGGCGAGCACCGTGCGCATCGCCGAGGCACTCGATGCCTGGGTGGCGCAGCACAACCGCACCACGGTCGAGGGCCGCTACCGGCCGCCGGGTGCGGTAGCGCACGTGCGCCAGGTGGTCGTGCTGCGCGACCCGCGGGCGCTGCGCGATGCGGCGCGCCTGTTTCCCGGGGCGCGCCTCACGCTCTGGGTGCACGACCGCATCGAGCCCGGCTCCTCGCGCGGGCGCTGGTTCAGCGCCGCCGCCGGCGAGCTGCGGCGGCTCGGGCCCGACATCGTGTGCGTGTCCGATTATCAGCGTGAGCGGGTGGCCGCCACGGTGGCACTGCTCCCGGGGTGCGAGCGCGTGGCGGTGCGGCGCATCTACAACCCGGTCGATGACGCCCTCGTGCCCGATGGCACGCCGGTCGATCCGGCCAAGCTGGTGTTTTTCTCCTCGCCCAATAAGGGCCTGCGCTACGCGCTCGATGCGTTCCGTGCGCTCAGGCGGCGCATGCCGGACCTGCGCCTCAGCGTCGGCAACCCGGGCTACAAGAGTTTCGCCGGCGCGGATCTCGAGGGCGTCGAATGGCTGGGATCGCTGCCGCACGCGCGCGTGCTCGCCGAGTCGCGCGCGGCGCTGTGCGCCTTCCACCCGAACTTCGTGATCCCCGAGACCTTCGGGCTCGTGTTCGCCGAGGCGCACGCGGTCGGCACGCCGGTGCTGACGCATGACTGCGGCGCCGCCCGCGAGGTGCTCGGCGATGACGCGCAGCTGCTGCCCGTGCGCCTGGCGCAGCGCGCCTACGAGGCACCGCTGCACCGCCTCGAGCCGCGCTGGCGCTCGCTCCCCGCCCGGCTCGCCGATCGCCTCGGCCTGTTCGATCCCTACATCGAGCGCATCGAGCGCTGGCGCGCAGGGGAGCGGCCGAAGGTCGGACCCGATGCGCGCTTCCGCCTGTCGGCGGTCGCCGCCGAGTGGCGCAAGCACCTTGCGGCCTGAAGGGACGCTTAAGCATGCGCGCCTTCGTCATTTTCCTGGCCCTGTTCGCCGCCGCACTCGCGGTCGTCGCGCTCTGCACGTACCCGGCGTGGCTGCTGCTGCACCCGCACTTCGATTTCCCGTTCCATCGCATCGGCGAGCGGCTCGGCATGCTGGCGCTGCTCGCGGGCTTCATCCTGGTCGCGCGCCGCCTCGGGCTCGCCGACCGCGCGAGCCTTGGGTTCGGGCTGCCGCGGCCGCTGTTCGTGCGCGAGCTCCTCGTCGGACTCGCGCTCGGCGTCGTCACCATGCTCGGCATCGTCGCGGCGATGAGTGCGCTCGGACTCCTGGACTGGTCGCTGGATGCGCATATGGGTGCGGGTGCACTCGCGCAGCTGGTGCTCGCGCGCCTCGTGAGCGCTCTCGCCGTGGCCTTCATCGAGGAGACCTTCCTCCGTGGGGCGATGTACAGCGCCATCGAGCGCGAGTCGGGCGCACGCCTCGCGGTGCTGCTCACGGCGCTGCTCTACGCGGCCACGCATTTCTTCGGCAAGGCGCGCATCGCCCCGCAGGATGTCACCGCCTGGAGCGCAGTGGCGCTCCTCGGCCAGTCACTGCAGGCCTTCGCGCACTTCGGACGTATCGTGGATGCGTTCCTCGCGCTGTTCGGAGTCGGTGTGGTGCTCGCGCTCATCCGCCAGGCGAGCGGCAACATCGCCGGCTGTCTCGGGCTGCACGCCGGCTGGGTGTGGGTGATGCTGGTGACGCACGAGCTGACGGCGCCGCGGCGCGACGTCCCGCTCGGCTTCCTGCTCAGCCGCTTCGACGGCTTCGTCGGCTGGCTGGTGCTCGCCGGCACGCTGCTGTTCGCGGTGCCGCTATGGAGGTTCTACGTTTCACGCGCCGCCGTGATCGCAAAAAAACCATTTTCGGGGCCGCTGTAAATCCATCCCTGGAGGCTGCGGGCGCGGCATCCCTGCCGCGCACGCCCCCGAAAATGCTTTTTTTCGCTCCCGGCGGCCCTGCGAATTCATTCAGTCGAGTTGTGTAGCCGGGTGGCCGTCCTTGCGCAGCAGCTCGAGCAGGCCCCCGCTCCCTGCCAGGTGCAGCGCGCCGACCACCACCAGGGAGTTCTCATCGCCCTCGAGCAGCCGCTCGATCGCCGGCAGCCAGGCACGGTTGCGGTCGCTCACCAGCGCACGGTAGAGCGCCGGATCCTCGTGGTACTCGCGCGCCAGGAGCGCCGCGAGCCGCCGCACGTCGCCGTCCCGCCAGGCATCGAGCACCGCGTGCGTGTCCTGATCCGCGGCGGCGAGGTCGTCCACCACCATGTCGAGGAAGCGCAGTTGCGCCGGCGGCGCGAGAGACTCGAATATCGCGAGCTCGTCACTCAGCTGCTCGAGGCCCGCGGTGGGGCGGTGGTCGGCGTGCGCGCGCCGCACCAGCTGCTGCTCGACTCCCTGCTCGGGGTCGAAGCCGAGGTGCGCGTACTCGAGCTCGGTGAGCTGTAATCCCACCATCCAGGGCGTCTCGCGCTCGAGCGCCACGGCCGGCAGACCGAGCGCGGCGGCGGCTGCGCTCACGCGCTGGTAGCGCGCGGGTCCCAACACGGCCGGCAGGCTCGTGTCCGCGGGCAGCAGGCCGTGCGCGAGCAGCGTGGCGGCAAGCTCGAGCGGGTCGAGCGTGCCGAGATCGATCTCCATGACGAGGCTCGATGAGTCCGCGTAAGCGCGCGTCAGGGCAGGCGGCAGCTCCGCGTCCGCGGCACGCAGCAGGTGAATCGAGCCCGCGAGGTAGACGGTGTCGTGAGCGCCGCGGATGGCCCACACGGGGCCCGCGGCGCGGGCGTTCAGGCAGCCGAGCAGGCCGAGCGCGAGGAACCACCACGATGCTGATCGAGCCACACGACCTCCGTGAGCAGCGAGCCGTCAGCGCGCAGCTCGAGCGTACGATACGCCGGCGGCCGGGGATCGAGCGCGAAGTCGTCGGACCCAGGCAGGAACTGCGCGCAGGTCGAGGGCGTGGCGAGCAGGCGCACCCCTTTACGCAGTCCCTCCCAGGCCTGGTGCACGTGGCCCCAGGCGATGGCGCGCACGCAGGCGTGTCGATCGATCACCTCGAAGAACTCGGACGCGTTGGTGAGGCTCACGCGGTCGAGCCAGCGGCTCGACATCGGGACGGGGTGATGATGCAGGCATACCAGGCAGTGGCGCTTGCCGGCGCCGGCGAGCGCGGCCTCGAGCCCGGCGAGACTCGACGCGTGCAGCCGCCCGCTGGCCGAGCCCGGCAGGCAGCTGTCGAGCAGCACGATGCGCCAGCGGCCCAAGTCGACGTGCCCACCGGTGACGAAGGGCTCGCCGGCGAGCTCGCGGCGCAGCGCCTCGGGCTCGTCGTGATTGCCGGGGATGCACAGCACCGGCACGCCGAGCGTACCGAACAGGCGGCGGAAGTGCGGGTAGCCGGCCGGATCGTCCTGCACCAGGTCGCCGGTCACGAGCACCGCGTCCGGCGGCCAGTCGTGCGATTGCGCGCGCGCGAGCGCCGCGGCGAGCGCGGGGAGCGTTGCCACGCCACGCAGCGTCTCGGTCTCGCTGCCGTAGAGATGCGGATCGGTAAAGTGTGTGAGACGCACCACGCTCATGAGAATTCAAGCCTAGCAGAGCGATTCTGAAGAGGCAGTGAACCAGGTCGCCAGCCCCGGCGCGCGCGCCGCGCCGGGCCGGGACGCGCGACGCGCTCCGCGGCGCTCATAATGTGAAGCAGGCCCGCGGCCGGTGCGCATTCCCTGGAACTTAAGTCGCATCCGGGGGTCGCCCCGGGAGGAGCCTGGTGAGGGCCGCGCCGGGCGCGCGATTTGAGCATCGGGCGCGCGTTTGGGAGAATGCGCGCCCCTGCACGACCGCCAGGCACCGCGGCCGCCTTCCAGCCGCCAAGGCACCGTATGAGCACTCGCCGCGAACTCGCCAATGCCATCCGCGCACTCTCGATGGACGCCGTGCAGCGCGCCAATTCGGGCCACCCCGGCATGCCGATGGGGATGGCCGATATCGCCCAGGCGCTGTGGTGTGACTTCCTCAGGTACAACCCGGGCAATCCCGCGTGGCCGAACCGCGATCGCTTCGTGCTCTCGAACGGCCACGGCTCGATGCTCCTCTACTCGGTCCTGCATCTGACCGGCTATCCAATGACCATCGCCGACCTCGAGGCGTTCCGTCAGCTGGGCAGCAAGACTCCGGGGCACCCCGAGCACGACCTGGCTCTGGGGATCGAGACCACGACGGGGCCGCTCGGGCAGGGCCTCGCCAATGCCGTGGGGATGGCCTTCGCGGAGAAGGTCATGGCGCTCACCTTCAACCGGCCGGGGTTGCCGGTCGTCGATCACCGAACTTACGCCTTCTGCGGCGACGGCTGCCTGATGGAGGGCGTCTCCCACGAGGCCTGCTCGCTCGCAGGGACCCTGGGCCTGGGCAAGCTCGTCGTCTTCTACGACGACAACGGCATTTCGATCGACGGCAAGGTGAAAGGCTGGTTCACCGACGACACCCCGCAGCGCTTCGCCGCCTACGGCTGGCACGTGATCCCGGCCGTCGATGGGCTCGACGGCGAGGCGGTCGCGGCGGCGATCCGCGCCGCGCAGGCCGAAGAGGAGCGCCCGTCGCTCATCTGCTGCAAGACCATCATCGGCTACGGCGCGCCCCACAAGCAGGGCACCAGTGAGGCGCACGGCGAGGCGCTCGGCCCGGCGGAAGTCGCCGCGGCGCGCGTGACCCTCGGGTGGCCGTACCCGCCGTTTGTCGTACCGGAGGAGATCCGCGCCAGCTGGGACCACCGCAAACAGGGCGCCGCGGCCGAGGGCGCCTGGCGCGAGCTCTTCGCCCGCTACGCGAGCGCGTTCCCCGCGCAGGCGCGCGAGCTCGAGCGGCGCATGCGGGGGGAGCTACCCGAGGGGTGGCGCGCGGCGGCGGCGCAGGCGCTCGAGCCGCTCAGCAAACAGGCCGCGGCGCAGGCGACGCGCGCCTCCTCGCAGGCGGTGCTCAACGTACTCGCGCCGCTGCTGCCGGAGCTGTTCGGCGGCTCGGCGGACCTGACCCAGTCGAACAGCACGTTCTTCAAGAGCGCACGCACCGTGACGCCCCAGGATGAGGTGGGCGACTACGTGCACTATGGGGTGCGCGAGTTCGGCATGACCGCCATCATGAACGGCATTACGCTGCACGGCGGCCTCATCCCCTACGGCGGCACCTTCCTGGTCTTCTCCGATTACGCGCGCAACGCCGTGCGCCTCGCCTGCCTCATGCAGCAGCGCGTGATCCTCGTGTACTCGCACGACTCCATCGGCTTAGGCGAAGACGGCCCGACCCACCAGCCGGTCGAGCAGCTCGCGAGCCTGCGGGCCATGCCGCACTTGAGCCTGTGGCGCCCCTGCGATGCCGCCGAGACCGCGGTCGCCTGGACGCTGGCGCTCGAGCGGCGCGCGCCCACCGCGCTCGTACTGACGCGCCAGGGGCTGCCGCAGCAGCCGCGCTCGGCCGCGCAGCTGCAGAGCATCGCGCGCGGCGGTTACGTGCTGATCGAAGCCCCGGGGACCGCGGAAGCGCTGGTCATCGCCACCGGCTCGGAAATCGGCATCGCAGCGCAGGCGGTGAATGCCCTGAACGCCGCGGGCCGCCGTGTGCGCCTCGTCTCGATGCCCTCGACGGATGCCTTCGATGCCCAGGATGCGGCGTACCGCGAGGCGGTGCTGCCGCGCGCCGTCACCCGGCGCCTCGCGGTGGAGGCGGGCGCGACCCAGAGCTGGTGGCGCTACGTTGGCAGCGGCGGCCGGGTGCTCGGCATCGACCGCTTCGGCGCCTCGGGCAAGGGGCCCGACGTTTTCGCTCATTTCGGCTTCACCGCCGATAATATTGGACTTCAGTTACGCGCACTGCTGGAGGATTGATGGCAATCAAGGTCGGGATCAACGGTTACGGCCGCATCGGGCGCAACGTCCTGCGGGCGCTCTACGAGGGTCAGCGCACCGGCGAGTTGCAGATCGTGGCGCTCAACGATCTGGGCGACCCGAAGACCAACGCGCACCTGACGCGCTACGACACCGCGCACGGCAAATTCCCGGGCGAGGTGCAGGTGGACGGCGACTCCATGGTGGTGAACGGCAACCGCGTGCGCGTGCTCGCCGAGCGCGATCCGGCGAAGCTCCCCTGGGGCGAGCTCGGCGTCGAGGTAGTGCTCGAGTGCACCGGGCTGTTCACCAGCAAGGCGAAGGCCGGCGCGCACTTGAAGGGCGGCGCGAAGAAAGTCGTGATCTCCGCCCCAGGCGGGGACGACGTCGATGCGACCATCGTCTATGGCGTCAACCATCAGATCCTCAAGAGCAGCTTCACCGTGATCTCGAATGCCTCCTGTACCACCAACTGCCTGGCGCCGGTCGCCCAGGTGCTCAACGGCAAGGTGGGCATCGCCGCCGGGATCATGACCACGATCCACGCCTACACCAACGACCAGGTGCTGACCGACGTCTACCACTCGGACCTGCGCCGCGCGCGCTCGGCCACCATGTCGCAGATCCCGACCAAGACCGGGGCGGCGTCGGCGGTGGGACTGGTGCTGCCGGAGCTCAAGGGCAAGCTCGACGGCTTCGCGGTGCGCATCCCCACCATCAACGTGTCGCTCGTCGATCTCACCTTCAGCGCCAAACGCGCCACCTCCGTCGCGGAGGTCAATCAGGCGCTGCAGGAAGCGGCGGGCGGGCCACTCAAGGGGATCCTCGCCTACAACGAGGAGCCGCTGGTGTCGGTTGACTTCAACCATGACCCGCACTCCTCGATCTTCGATGCCACGCTCACCAAGGTGATCGACGGTACGCTCGTCAAGGTGTGCGCCTGGTACGACAACGAGTGGGGCTTCTCCAACCGCATGCTCGACACCACGCTCGCGTGGTCTAAGGCCTCATGAAGTTGCTGCGCATGACGGATGCGGATCTGCGCAACAAGCGGGTCCTGATCCGCGAGGATCTCAACGTTCCGGTGCAGGGCGGCTCGGTGACCAGCGATGCGCGCATCCGCGCCGCGCTCGCCACCATCCGCTATGCGCTCGACCAGCACGCGCGGGTGTTCATCGTCTCGCATCTCGGTCGTCCCAGGGAGGGTGTCGAGGACCCCGGCCTGACGCTCGCGCCGGTGGCGGCGCGCCTCTCGGACCTCCTCGGCAAGCCCGTGCCGCTGCGCAAGGGCTGGCTCGAGGGCGTCGACTGCCCGCCCGGGACCGCGGTGCTGTGTGAGAACGTGCGCTTCCTCGAGGGCGAGAAGAGTGACGACGAGCAGCTCGCGCGGCGCCTGGCCGCCCTCTGTGACGTGTTCGTCATGGATGCCTTCGGCACCGCGCATCGCGCCGAGGCCAGCACCCACGGCGTGGCGCGCTACGCGCCGGTCGCCTGTGCGGGACCGCTGCTGGTCGGAGAGCTCGAGGCGCTCGAGCGCGCTTTCAAGCAGCCGGCGCGGCCGCTGGTCGCGATCGTGGGTGGCTCGAAGGTGTCCACCAAGCTCATGGTGCTCGAGTCGCTCCTCGAGAAGGTCGACCAGCTGATCGTCGGCGGCGGTATCGCCAACACCTTCCTCGCCGCCACCGGGGCCGCGGTCGGCAAGTCGCTGCACGAAGCGGAGATGCTCGACGTGGCGCGGCGCCTGATGGACAAGGCACGCGCGCGTGGCGCGGAGATTGCGCTGCCCACGGATGTGGTCGTCGGCAAGGAGTTCGCCGCCACGGCGCACGCCGACGTGCGCGCGGTCAGCGAGGTACGGCCCGATGAGATGATCCTCGACATCGGCCCCGACAGCGCCGATCGCTGCGCCGCGCTCATCCAGGCCGCCGGCACCATCATCTGGAACGGTCCGGTCGGGGTGTTCGAGTTCGAGCAGTTCGGCGAGGGCACACGCGCCATCGCGCTCGCCATCGCGCGCAGCAAGGCGTTCTCGCTCGCCGGCGGCGGCGATACGCTCGCCGCCATCGAGAAATACGGCGTGGAGGACGGGATCTCCTACGTGTCGACCGGCGGCGGCGCGTTCCTCGAGTTCGTGGAAGGCAAGACACTGCCGGCGGTCGCCGTTCTCGAGATGCGGGCCGCCGCCTGAAGACGCAGGGAGAGCCATGCTGAGACGCACCAAGATCGTAGCGACGCTGGGACCGGCCACCGACGAGCTCGGCGTACTGACCGACATGATCCGTGCCGGGCTCGACGTCGTGCGGCTCAATGCTTCGCACGGCACGGCCGAGGACCGCAGGCGGCGTCTGGCCGCGGCGCGCGAGGCGGCGCACCGCTGCGACCGCTGCATCGGCGTGCTGCTCGACCTCGGGGGACCCAAGATCCGCATCGAGTGTTTTCGCGAGGGACCCGTACAGCTCCTCGAGGGCCGCCCGTTCACGCTCGATACCGCGCTCGATCCTGCGGCGGGCAGCGTCGAGCGGGTCGGGGTCGCCTACAAGGAGCTGCCACGCGACGTCGCCGCCGGCGACACGCTGCTGCTCGCCGACGGCCAGATCGTGCTCGACGTCGAGCGCGTCGGCGGCACCTGCATCGACACCAAGGTGCGGGTCGGCGGCGTACTCTCGGACCGCAAGGGGCTCAACAGACAGGGCGGGGGCATCTCGGCCCCGGCGATCTCCGAGCGCGATCGCGAGGACATCCGCTTCGCGGCCGAGGAGGGCGTCGACTACATGGCGGTGTCCTTCGCGCGCGATGCCGCCGACATCGAGCAGGCGCGCTCGCTGATGCGCGCCGCGGGCGGCGAGGCGCGCATCGTCGCCAAGGTCGAGCGTCACGAGGCGGTCGAGAATCTCGCCGGCATCATCGACGCCTCCGACGTCGTCATGGTGGCGCGCGGCGATCTCGGGGTCGAGATGGGCTACGCCGAGCTCACGGGATTGCAGAAGACCATCATCCACGAGACCCGCGCCCGCAACCGCGTGGTGATCACCGCCACGCAGATGATGGAGTCGATGATCCAGAGCCCGGTGCCGACGCGCGCCGAAGTGAGCGACGTCGCCAACGCGGTCATGGACGGCACCGATGCGGTGATGCTGTCGGCGGAGAGCGCCGCCGGCCGCTATCCGGTCAAGGCCGTCGAGGCGATGGCGCAGGTGATCGAGGGCGCGGAGAAGTACCAGCTCAATCACCCGCGCGCCCGCCAGCGCACCGTCGAGGGGGTGTTCAAGGGCAGCGAAGAGGCGATCGCCATGGCCGTGATGTACACGGCCAACCACATGAAGGTACGCGCGATCGTCGCGCTCACCGAGTCGGGCGAGACGCCCCTGTGGATGTCGCGTATCCGCTCGGACATTCCGGTGTATGCCTTCACGCGCCACGAGGCGACCCGCCGCCGTGTGACGCTCTACCGCGGCGTCTACCCGGTCATCTTCGACGTCACCGGCTCCGCCTCGGTGGCACAGCTGTACCGCGCGCTCTTCAGCCGGCTGCTCGAGCTGAAGCTCGTGGAGCTCAACGACCTGGTGATCCTCACCAAGGGTGAGCTCTCCGGCGTCCAGGGCGGTACCAACTCCATGCAGATCCTGAAAGTGGTGCTCGACTGACCCCGGCCAACCGACCGCGCCTGGTGCGCGTGGCGGTCCGCGCGGCCGTGGCGGTGGTGCTGCTCATCGTCATCGTGGCCGCCGTGCCGTATGGCATGCTGCGGGCATCGCTGCCGCGGCTCGACGGGGAGCTGCGCGCCACGGGACTGAAGGGCGTGGTGCGCATCACGCGCGATGCGCGCGGCGTGCCGACCATCGAGGCCGCCAACCGTCCCGATCTCGCCTATGGCACCGGCTTCGCGCACGGGCAGGACCGCTTCTTCCAGATGGACCTGTCGCGGCGGCTGGCCGCCGGTGAGCTCTCCGAGCTCTTCGGCCTTGCTGCGCTCGATCAGGACAGGAAGACCCGGCTCTTCCGGCTGCGCAGCGTCGCTCGCCAGGTGCTCGCACAGGCGAGCGACCCGCAGCGCGCCCTGCTCGAGGCGTACACGCGCGGGGTCAACGCCGGACTCGCGAGCCTGCGCTCCCGGCCGTGGGAATACTGGGCGCTCGGTGCCCGACCTAAGGCCTGGCAGCCCGAGGACACCGTGCTGGTCACGTACGCCATGTGGTGGGACCTGCAGTCGGGCGACTGGCCGGATGAGCGGCTGCGCATCGCGGTGAACGCGCGTCTCGGCGGCCCGGACTGCGGCGCCTGGAAGTGCGCCATGCAGTTCCTCTACCCGGCGCGCACCGAGTGGGACGCCCCGGTCGGCACGGACGCGCCGTTCGTGCCCGCCGAGCTCCCGCCGCCCGAGGCACTCAACATCCGCGCCGCACACCCGGCGGCGCAGGGCGGGGCGCCCGCCACCGCCGTGGCCGCCGCACACGCCCCGGTTGCCGGCAGCAACAACTGGGCGGTCTTCGGCCGCCTGACCACCACCGGCGCGGCGCTCGTCGCCAACGACATGCATCTCAGTCAGCGGGTGCCGGCGGTCTGGTACCAGGCGCGACTGCGCACGGCCGCCGCAGCGGGGGCACCCGGGCTCGATCTGGCCGGCGTGACGCTGCCGGGTACGCCGCTCATCGTCGCGGGCTCCAACACCCACATTGCCTGGGGTTTCACCAACAGCGCCGGCAACTGGGTGAGCGTGACGCGCGTGCCGTGCAGCGCGGTCGGCGAGCAGGACCTCACCACGCCCGCCGGCACGCAAGCCCTCACGGTCGTGCGCGAGACGATCCACGTGAAGGGCGGCGCGGATGCGGTGCTCGCCGTGAAGTCCGGTCCCGCGGGGGTGCTGTGGCAGGCCGAGCCCGAGAGGCGCAGCTGCTGGTTCGTCGGCTGGCTGGCGCAGCTGCCCGAGGCGACCAATCTCAACCTGGTGGGGCTCGAGCGTGCCGGCAGCGTGGCCGAGGCGCTCGATCTCGCTCCCTCGATCGGCATTCCGCACGAGAACTTCGTGGTCGGTGATCGCGAGGGCCACATCGGCTGGAGTATCTTCGGGCGCATCCCGGACGATGCAGGCGCGGCGCGCGCACTCGGCGGAGCGCCCTGGACCACGACCGCGGATCATCCGCGCCTCATGGACCCGCCGCGCGGGCGGATCTGGAGCGCCAACGCCCGCGTCAGCGTCGATGCGAAGGAGCTCGCCCTCATTGGCGGCGTGGACGCGCCGCTCGCCGCCAACTACGCGCTCGGCGCGCGTGCCCGGCAGATCCGCGGCGATCTGTTCACGCTCGCCGGCAACCTGAAGCCCACCGATCTGCTGACCGTGCAGCTCGACGACCGCGCGCTGTTCCTCGGACGCTGGCGCGAGTTACTGCTGCACCTGATCGATGCAGGCGCCGCCAGGGCGCATCCCGAGCGCGCCGAGTTCCGCCGCCTCGTCGAGGCGTGGGACGGTCGTGCGGACGTGGATTCGGCCGGCTACCGCCTGGTGCACGACTTCCGTGCGCACACCCGCGAGGCGGTCTGGGGCATGGTGCTCGGCGCGCTCGCGGTGCCGGCGGAGTACGACACCGGTCCGCCCGAGCAGTTCGAATCGCCGCTGTGGCAGCTCGTGACCCGCCAGCCGGCCTACCTGCTCGCGAGCGAGTACCCCGACTGGCAGAAATTCCTCGAGGCGCAGCTCGATGCCACCCTCGCCGATCTCGGCAAGCAATGCGCGCCGCTCGCGCAATGCACCTGGGGCCGGGAGAACGTGGTGCGCATCCGCCACCCGCTGTCGCGCGCCCTGCCCGCGCTCTCCCGGCTGCTCGACATGCCGGTGCTCGAGCTCCCGGGCGACCACAACATGCCGCGCGTGCAGGACGGCTCCTTCGGCGCCTCGGAGCGCTTCGCGGTCTCCCCCGGTCACGAGCAGGACGGTTACCTCGAGATCCCGGGCGGCCAGAGCGGCCACCCCCTTTCGCCGTACTACCGGTCGGGATTTCTCGCCTGGGCACACGGCGAGCCGCGGCCCTTCCTGCCGGGCCCGGCGGAGCACACCCTGACGCTGAAGCCGAACTGATCCGCCTCCGGATGAGGCCGTCGGCAGGAATCGGCGTGCATGGCGCGACGCCGGTCACACGGCGTTCAGCGGGGCGGGTTTCATAATAGGAGCCGGATAGGACCACCAATGGACGGCTTCGGCGAAACCGGGTTCTGGCCGGCTGACCGGCCCACGATCGGCCTCGTGCTGACGGGCGGCGGCGCGCGCTCGGCGTACCAGGTGGGTGTGCTGCTCGCGCTCGCGGAGCTCCTGCCGCGCGCCCGTAACCCGTTCCAGGTCATCGTCGGCACCTCCGCCGGTGCGGTCGCGGCCAGCGTGCTCGCCGCCGAGGCGCACCGCTGGCGGCGTGCGGTCGCGGGTCTCGAGCGCGTCTGGGCCAACTTCCGTTCCGAGCAGGTGTTTCACGTCGACTCCCCGCACATGTTGCGCGCCGGCGCGCACTGGGTGCTGGCGCTGATGTCGGGCGGCCTGGTGCTGGCGCCGCCGAAATCCATGCTCGACAACTCCCCGCTCCGGGCGCTGCTCGAGCGCCACGTCGACTGCGCCGGCGTCCGCCGCAGCATCGCGCGCGGGCACCTGCGCGCCTTCGCGCTGTGCGCCACCAGCTATGCGAGCGGCCAGTCGGTGGCGTTCTTCGACGGCATCGACTCGATCCACGACTGGTCGCGCTCGCAGCGCATCGGCCGGCGCTGCGAGTTCACGCTCGATCACCTGATGGCGAGCGCGGCGATCCCGCTGCTGTTCCCGCCGATGAAGATCGGCGAGGAGTACTTCGGCGACGGCGCCATGCGGCAGCTGAACCCGCTCAGCCCCGCGATCCACCTGGGGGCCGATCGCCTCCTCATCATCGGCGTGCGCGCTCGGCGCGCCGCCGGCGTTACCGTGAGCCGTGTGCAGTCGAGTATGCCGACGCCGGGGGAAATCTTCGGCTACATGCTCGATACGCTCTTCACCGACCAGATCTACGGCGACCTCGAGCAGCTCGAGCGCATCAACACGCTGGTGGAGAGCGCCCCGGACGCCACCCGCGGCGAGCGCCACGTCGAGACGCTGATGCTCGCCCCGAGCGTCGACCCGCGCGAGCTCGCGGCGCGGCACCTGGCGGAGATCCCGCGCGGCTTAAGGGCGCTGCTGCGGGTGATCGGCGGCCGCGACCCCTCGAGCTCGCAGCTCGCCAGTTACCTCATCTTCGAGGCCGGCTATACACGGGCGCTCATCGAGCTCGGCTACCGCGATGCCATGGAGGCACGCTCCGCGCTGATCGCCTTCATGACCGGCGCCCGCCTGCCGGCGGTGCTGACGGCAGCCGGGGTTGCGCAGGCGACCTGAACCCTTCGACAATCCACCCATGCTGTTACCCGAGGCGCAGCGCGCGCTGCAGCGGCTGCTGGCGCCACTCACGCTCGATGAGTTCCTCGATCGCACGCTCGGCGGCGGCCTGTACAAGCTCGACGGCGCCGGGTGCGCCGAGCGCCTGGCGCTGCTCGGCCCCGATCCGCGCGCGGTGCTCGGCGCCGCCTTTGAGCTCGCGCCACGACTCACGTTCCATTCCGCCAACCCGCTGGGACCTGCGCCCTCGCTCGAGGGGGTCGCGGACGCCGACGACTTCCGCGCCCGCATCGCGCAGTTCCACGCCCGTAACTACTCGGTGCGCTTCCCGGAGCTGCGCCCGCTGTGGCCGCAGCTCGACCGCCTGGCGCGCGCGCTCGAGGTGCTGCTCTATCAGCCGGTGACCACGTCGGCGTTCTGGAGCATGGGCGGCATGCGCGCACCGGTGCACTACGACGATCACGACCTGATCGTGGTGCAGCTGCTCGGCGAGAAGCGCTGGCACGTCGCCGACGCCTCCGAGCTCCCCAATACCTGGCGCGGCATTCCGCCGGAGCGGGTCGAGCTCGGGCCCCATAGTACTTTCGACGTGCACCCCGGGGATCTCGTCTACCTGCCGCGCGGCACGCTGCACAGCGTGGACTCAACCGAGGAGTCGCTGCACCTTTCGATCGGCTTTACGCCGCTGACGCTGCGCGAGGCGCTGCTCGCCGCGCTCGACCAGCTCTCGGACGTCGACCGCACGCTCCGTACCACGGTGGGCGGGCGGCTCGCCTGGCAGGTGCGTGGCGCGGGGCTCGAGCGCCTCACCGCGACGCTGCTCGAGGGCCTCGAGCGGCTGCGCGCCGCGTGCCGCACGCCGGGTTTTGTCAGCGCTGCGCTGCAGCTGCGTGCGGGCCGCACTGTCGCCGGCCTCGCGCCGCTCCCGGCCGCGAAAGCGGCGCCGCTGCTCGGCCTCGATACCGAGCTCACGCACACCGACGTCGCTTTCTGCCACCTGACGGCGGGCTCCGGCAAGATCGATTTCAGTCACCCGGGCGGACACCTCTACATCCACCGCGGCGCCGAGGCGGCGCTCCTTTACATGGTGAACACGCCGAGGTTCCGGCTGCGCGAGGTCCCGGCGGAGGTCGGCGACGAAGTACGCCTGTCGCTCGCCGCCAAGCTCGTGGAGATCGGGTTCCTCAAACTCGCCCACTGATTAGCGGGCTCGAGTGTGCGCATGGGTTGGCGGTGGAAACGGCCACAGGCCGTTTCCACCCGTATTCAGGCGGCCGGGCGTCCCTGGGCGCGGAAGATCCCCGTATCGGGCAGCGCGCTGTGGCGCGCCGTAACGTTGGGAACCTCGGCGCCGAACTCCTCCACCAGCCGGTCGACGATGTACACCGAGCGATGCTGTCCGCCGGTGCAGCCCACCGCCACCGTGAGATAGCCGCGGTTGCTCGCCTGGAACTCCGGTACCCGCGCGCGCACGAAGCGCGCGATGTCCGCGGTCAGCCTGGCTACGTCGGTGTGCTTCTCGAGGAACATGCGCACTTCCGGGTCGCGACCGGTGAGGTTGCGCAGCCCCGGCTCCCAGTAGGGGTTGGGAAGCGCGCGCGCATCGAAGACGAAGTCGGCGTCGCCTGGAATGCCGTCCTTGAAGCCGAAGGACTCGAAGGTGATCGACAGGCGGTCGGCGGTGCGCTGCTCGACCCGCTGGTGGATGATCTCGCGCAGTGCGTGCACGCCCATGCGCGAGGTGTCGATGACCAGATCCGCGGCCGACACCACCGGCTCGAGCAGCCGGCGTTCGAGCGCGATGGCCTCGCGCAGTCCGATGTCGCCGGTGCTGAGCGGGTGGCGCGCGGCGCGTCTCGGCGAAGCGCCGCAGCAGCTCATCGTCGCCGGCGACCAGGAAGATCACTTCGCAGCTTGAGGCCGCTGCGCTTCAGCTCGCCGATCAGCTGCGGGACGCTGGCGATCTCGGCCGGAGTGTTGCGCGCATCGAGCCCGATGGCGGTGCGCTGGTAGGTGGCCTCGGTGCTGCGCACGGTGTAGGAGATGAAGGGCTTGAGCAGCGCCGCCGGGATGTTGTCGATGCAGTAGAACCCCAGGTCCTCGAGCATGTGCAGGGCCACGCTCTTGCCGGACCCGGACAGGCCGCTGAGGATGACGATGCGCACCGGGCATGTTCATCCAGCTTACGGTGCGCCGCAAGCGCGGGTGCGCTCGGCCCTATGCTCGGGGCGTGCGCCGTCCCAGCGCGGCGTGATGATCGGCGCGCTTTTCCTTGTGCTTCTTGACTGCAGCGGTCGAGCTTGTCGGCCAGCAGAGTCGATGGCCGCGTACATGTCCTCTTCAGTCGCGTCCGCATGGATCGCGTCTGCCGCTCACGTGCAGCGTCGCCTCGGCCTTCTGTCGCAGCTTCTCCACCGTCAGTACGCAGTGCACGTCGATGACGCTGGTCGAAATGGCGCACGATGCGCTCGAGCTTCTTCTCCACGTAGCCGCGCAGCGATGGAGTGACCTCGACGTGATGCCCGGTGACGTTGAGCTGCATGGTCCGTCTCCTTTTTTGAGTGTCTTGCGGTCGTGAATGGCGTGGCGTGCGCTCACAGCTGCGCGCTCCCGGCGCGGCGGCGCTCGCTCGAGGCGGCGATGCCGCATCGCCTCGCGGTACTTGGCGACGGTGCGCCGCGCCACCGTGATGCCCTCGCCCGAGAGCAGCTCGGCGATGCGCGCGTCGCTCAGCGGCTTGTCCGGATCTTCGTCGCTGATCAGCTTGCGGATCTTGGCGCGGATCGCGGTCGAGGAGGTGTCCGGCGCCGTCCGCGCCCTCGACCTGGCTCGAGAAGAAGTAGCGGAACTCGAAGACGCCGCGCGGCGTGTGCATGTACTTGCCGGAGGTGACGCGCGAGATGGTCGACTCGTGCATGTCGACGGCCTCGGCGACGTCGCGCAGGATCATCGGCTGCATGTGCTCGTCGCCGTGCTCGAGGAAGGCGGTCTGCCGCTGCGACGATCGAGCGCGCCACCTTCAGCAGCGTCTCGTTGCGGATCTCCAGGCTGCTGAGCAGCCAGCGCGCCTCCTGCAGCTGCGCGCGCAGCGTCGCGTGGCTCGGCGCCGCGGCCGACGAGGCTCGGCGTAGCCCTGGTTCACGCGCACGCCGCGGCAGCGGTCGCCGGATTGATCTCGACGCGTCCAGCCGTGCGTCGGTGCGGCGCACGAACACGTCGGGCACGACGTACTCGGGCGTGCGCGGCGCTCGACGGTCGAGCCCGGGCGCGGATGGCAGCCGCGCACCAGCGCGAGCGCGCTCGCGAGCTCTTCGTCGCGACGCCGCAGCTCGCGCCGCAGCAGCGCGAGCTCGCGCTCGGCGACCAGCTCGAGGTGGTGGCGCGCGATCGCGAGCGCGAGGTCGCGAGCCCGGGCGTGGCCGGATCGAGCTGCGCGCAGCTGCAGCTCGATGCACTCGCCCACCGATGCGCGCGCCGACGCCGGCCGGGTCGAGCGTCTGCACGACGCGCGAGCACGCGCCTCGACCTCCTCGGCGACCGGCACTCGACCTCGGGCTGCAGCGTCTGCGGCGATCTCCTCCAGCGACTCGCGTCAGGTAGCCGTCGTCGTTGATCGCATCGACGATCGCCTCGCCGATCGCGAGCTCGCGCGGCGTCGAGCCGTGCCGAGCTCGAGCTGCCAGAGCAGGTGCTCGCTGCAGCGATTGCCGCTGCGTCGTCGGCGAACTCCTGCTGCCGCTCGTCGTCGTCGCCGCTCCAGGGCGTCGTCGGCGGGACCGGCGTTCTGGCTCGGCTCCAGGGCTCGTCCATCGACGACCTCGACCGTCGGCTCGGCTCGGTCGTCGCCGGCGTCGTCGGCTCGTCGCCGGTGCCGGCGCGGCTGGTCGAGCGACGTCGAAGGTGCCGGTCGGCCTCGGCCTCCTCGGCGGCTCGAGCATCACGTTGCTCTCGAGCAGCCTCGCGGATGTGCGCCTGCAGCTCGAGCGCCGGCAGCTGCAGCAGCCGGATCGCCTGCTGCAGCTGCGGCGTCATCGTCAGCTGCTGACCGAGCTTGAGCTGCAGGGCCGGCTTCAGCATGGTCGACATGGGCGGCGTGTCCTGCAGGCATGAAGTCGAACTAGGTTATCGGCGAGTCTCAGTCGCTATCAGAGCGGAAAGTCCTGGCCCAAGTACACCTCACGGACCTGCGGGTTGGCAAGGATTTCTTCGGCAGATCCCGACGCGATCACACGTTCCCTGGTTGACGATGTAGGCGCGGCCGCAGATGCCGAGCGTCTCGCGCACGTTATGGTCGGTGATCAGCACGCCGATGCCGCGCTGCGGCCAGGTGGCGGATGATGCGCTGGATGTCGAGCACGGAGATCGGGTCGACGCCGGCGAAGGGCTCGTCGAGCAGCATGAAGCGCGGCTCCGCCGCCAGCGCGCGGGCGATCTCGACGCGCCGCCGCTCGCCGCCCGACAGGCTCATGCCGAGCTGTGCGCGCACGTGCCCGATGTGCAGCTCGTCGAGCAGCTGCTCGAGCCGCTGCTCGCGCGCGGCACGCGTCGAGGTCGGCGCGCGTCTCGAGGATCGCGAGGATGTTGTCCTCGACCGAGAGCTTGCGGAACACGGATGCTTCCTGCGGCAGGTAGCCGAGGCCGAGCCGCGCGCGGCGGTGCATCGGCAGCGCGCGTCATGTCCGGTCGTCGAGGTAGATGCGCCCGTCGTCGCAGGGCACGAGGCCGACGATCATGTAGAAGGCCGTGGTCTTGCCGGCGCCGTTCGGCCCGAGCAGTCCGACGACTTCGCCGGCGGCGACCTCGAGCGACAGGTCGCGGACCACCTGGCGCGACTCGGTAGCTCTTGCCGAGCGCGTCGGCCCGCAGGACGGTCATGCGGGATGCTCGCGCGCTGGGTGCGCCGGCGGCGGTGACGGCTGGGCTCCGCGCAGCCGGTCGACTGGGCTTCCGGCGTGCGGATGCGTGATGTGCACGCCGCCGGGTCCGCGTCGCCGCCCGGCTCGGCGCCGCGACCCGCTGCTGTGCGGATGTCGTAGACCAGCGTGCCGCCCGGGATCTCGTTCTGGCCGTCGGACAGCCAGGCGTCGCCGGTCAGGCGCACCGTGCCGCTCGTGCACGTCGTAGTCGATCGTGTCGGCGTGGCCGCGCGCGAGCTGCGTCGTTGGCCTGCGCTTCTGCTCGAACTCGCGCCGGCGAGCCGGTGATCGCGGCGCGCGCGATATGCGTTGTCGCGTGAACGTGACCACCGCCTGGTCGGACGCGCAGGTTACCGCGCTGCTCGGCGTCGATGTGCACGTCGCCGTGAAGTTCCACTCGGAGTTGTCGAAGTTCGAGCCCGCGTGGCGCGTCGCCTCGCTCGGCCGCGACGCGCATGGGTGCCCTGCGATGATCACGCACCTGCTTGCAGATCAGCAGCCGGTTGTGCTTGCAGATCGAAGTCCGAGGACGGCGGCTCCAGGTCGATCGGCAGGCCGCTGACGTGCCGGCAGCGCGCCGGCGTTCGCCGCCGGCGCCGCCTCGCGGCGAGCGCCGCCAGCGCGCAGGCGCCGACGCAAGCGCACCGAGCTTAGGGCATGAAGCGGCCATGGACGTCCGATTCTAGCTGCAGCGTGCCCTGCCTTCAAATCGCGCGCAGGCCGCGGGCGTGCAGCTCGCGGCCCGAGAGCTCAAGCGTCACCGGGTCGGTCGTGCTGGACGATCTGCGTGCGGGTGTCGAAGGCCAGCGTGCTCGGTGGTGATGCGTCGGCCGGGTCCTGCGGCGCCGGCGAGGTGCCCCGCGACCTGCACGCCGCCGTCGAGCTCGACGATGCCGGTGTCCTCACCGCATGCGCGCCGTGCGCGGCGCGTGGCGGTGCCACTGCTCGCCGACCCGTCGCCCGGTAATCCATCTGCACGTCGGTGAGCTCGACGGTCGGTCTGATCGGGCTGCTGACTGATCTTGCGCGGCGTGCGAGCGTGTAACAGCGGCTGGCCGTCGGGTCCGGTCTCGATCAGCCGCGCGTCGCGCGCCGCAGTAGCCCGGATCGCGGACCGGCGCGCCGGCCGCGCTCGGCGTCGACCATCGTCGCGCGGCGACCCGGACGAGCAAGACGACGCCGCCGACGAGTGCCAGCATCGCGAGCACCGACCGCCAGGCGATAGATCACCGCGCCCGCTCCGCGTGCGCGCGCACGGTGAGCAGCAGGTCGCACACTTCGCGCACCGCGCCGCGGCCGCCGCCGCGGCGGGTCACCCGATGGGCGGCGCGCGCGCGCCGCGGCGTGCGCATCGGCGACCGCGACGCCGAGCCCCACGGCTCTCATGCAGTCGGCACGTCGGGCAGTGTCGTCGCCGACGCAGGCGCAGTCGCCGCGCGTGAGCTCGAGCGCGCGCGCGCAGCGCGCTCGAACGCGGCGACCTTGTCGGCGACGCCCTGTCGACGTGGCGGATGCCGAGTTCGCGGCAGCGCGTGCGCACCGCGGCCGCAGCGGCGCCCGGAGATGACCGCGACCGTGATCCCGGCCGCTGCACCGCGACGATGCCGTAGCCGTCGCGCACGTGGAAGACCTTGAGTGCCTCGCCGCGCGCGCCGATAGTACAGGCGGCCGTCGGTCAGCACGCCGTCGACGTCGAGCACCAGCAGGCGGATGCGGCGTGCCGCGTGCGCGCCAGGACCGGTCGCCTGCTACATCACCCCGGCGCGCAGCAGGTCGTGCACGTTGAGCGCGCCGACCAGCCGTCCGCTCGTCGTCCGACGACCGGCAGCGCCGTGATGCGATGCTGCTCCATCAGGTGCACGGCCTCGGCGGCCAGCTCCCGCGGCCCGACGGTCTTGCGCGTTCGCGGTCATGACCGTCGCGCATCGTGGTGCGCGTGCACGTCGACGCTGCCGGTCGAGCGCGCGGCGCAGGTCGCCGTCGGTGAAGACGCCGAGCACGCGGCTCGCTGCTCGTCGACGACCGCGGTCATGCCCGAGGCCCTTGCGGCGTCATCTCGAGCAGCCCGGCGCTGAGCGGCGCGTCCGGGCCGACGCGCGGCAGCGTCGTCGCCGCGTGCGCATGACGTCCTCGACGTGCAGCAGCAGCCGCCGGCCGAGGCTGCCGCCCGGGTGCGAGCGGGCGAAGTCCTCCGCGGTGAAGCCGCGCGCCTCGAGCAGCGCGACCGCCAGCGCGTCGCCCATCGCGAGCGTCGCCGTGGTGCTGGCGGTCGGCGCGAGGTTGAGCGGGCAGGCTTCCTCGGCGACGCTCACGTCGAGCGCCACGGTCGCGGCGCGCGCCGAGCGTCGAGTCGCGGTTGCCGGTCAGGGCGATCAGCGGCACGCCGAGGCGCTTCAGGAGCGGGCAGCAGGTGCACCAGCTCCGGCAGTCTCGCCGGAATTCGACAGCGCGAGCACCACGTCGGCGCGCGGTGATCATGCCGAGGTCGCCGTGGCTGGCCTCGGCGGGGTGCAGGAAGAACGCCGGGCGTGCCGGTGCTGGCGAGGGTCGCGGCGATCTTGCCGGCCGACGTGCCCGGACTTGCCCATGCCGGTGACGACGACGCGGCCGCTGGCAGTCGAGGCACAGGCGGCAGGCCGCGCGAACGCTGCGCCGAGCCGGGGCGCGAGGCGCCGCGACGGCCCGCTCCTCGATGGCCAGGGCACGGCGCGCGGACGCGATCAGCGAGTCATCGTCGGGGCGCGTGCGGTCGGCCGTCTCTACCGGCAGGATGCACTTTCATGCGAGGCATTATAGCGCGCCCGGGCTACGCTGCGCCCATGTAACATCGCCGCCCAATGACCCCCGAAGAAGTCGCACGAGCTGATCCGCGCGGGCCTGCCCGGCGCCGAGGTCGCAGGTGCAATCGCGACGACAACACCCACTTCAGCGCGCGCGATCGTCGCCGGCGCAGTTCGCGCGGCAAGCGCCCCCTGCCGCGCCACCAGCTGGTGTACGCGCACGCTCGGCGCGCTCATGGGCCGCGAGATCCACGCGCTGTCCATCGAGGCGCTGAATCACGGCCTGACATGAAGACTGACCGGCAGGTTGTGCGGCGCGAGCGGCAGCCGCGGCGGCGACCGTCGCAGGCCTGACGCGAGCGATCCATGGACAAACTGCAGATCACGGGCGGCGCGCCGCTCGAAGGCGAGGTGCGCATCTCCGGCGCCAAGAATGCGACGCTGCCGATTCTCGCCGGCGCGCTGCTGGCCGACGAGCCGGTGACGATCGGCAACGTCCCGCACCTGCAGGACGTCACCACGACGATCGAGCTGCTCGGCCGCATGGGCGTCAGCGTCACGATCGACGAAGCGCATGCGCATCGAGGTCGACGCCTCGCACGCATCGCGCGAGTGCTTCGCGCCCTACGATCTGGTGAAGACCATGCGCGCCTCGATCCTGGTGCTGGGCCCGCTGGTGGCGCGCTTCGGGCGCGCCGACGTCTCGCTGCCCGGCGGCTGCGCCATCGGCGCGCGCCCGGTCGAACATCCACGTCGCCGGGCTGCAGGCGATGGGCGCCGACATCCACATCGAGGGCGGCTACATCCGCGCGCGCGCCGCGCGCCTGCAAGGGCGCGCGGCTGGTGCTCGACACGGTGACCGTGACCGGCACCGAGAACCTGATGATGGCCGCGACGCTCGCCGACGGCGAGACGGTCCTCGAGAACGCGGCGCGCGAGCCCGAGGTGGTGGATCTCGCGAACTTCCTGATCGCGATGGGCGCCAGGATCCAGGGCGCCGGCACCGACAAGATCGTGATCGAGGGCGTCGAGACGCTGCACGGCACGCAGCTACGAGGTGCTGCCGGACCGCATCGAGAGCGGCACCTACCTGGTCGCCGGCGCCATCACCGGCGGCCACGTGCGCATCAAGAGCACCCGGCCCGAGCATCTCGACGCGGTGCTCGCCAAGCTGCGGGAGGCCGGCGCCAAGGTCGGCGTCGGCGACAACTGGATCGAGGTCGACATGCGCGGCCGGCGGCCGCGGCGGTCGACGTCCGCACCGCGCCGTACCCGGCGTTTCCCACCGACATGCAGGCGCAGTTCGCCGCGCTCAACACGCGTGGCCGAGGGCGTCGGCACCATCATCGAGACGATCTTCGAGAACCGCTTCATGCACATGCTGGAGATGCGGCGCATGGGCGCCGAGATCCGCCTCGAGGGCAACACCGCCATCATCCACGGCGTGCCGAAGCTGACCGCGGCGCCGGTGATGGCGACCGACCTGCGCGCCTCGGCGAGCCTGGTGCTGGCCGGCCTGGTGGCCGAGGGGCGCACCGACGATCGAGCGCATCTACCACATCGACCGCGGCTACGAGGCATCGAGGAGAAGCTGGCGCAGCTCGGCGCGCAGATCAGGCGCGTACCGAATTAGCCTTGTTTTATTTGGCCAAAATCGCAGGAAGCGATTTTGGCGGACATTACTCCGTTGACCGCCGGCAAAAAGCGTGGTTTTTGCCGGCTGCGCATCGGGGAGCGAGGATCAGGCGATGCAGATCGGGATGATCGGGCTCGGGCGCATGGGCGCCAACATGGTGCGGCGGCTCACGCAGGGCGGACACCAGTGCGTGGTCTACGACCGCTCGGCGGCGGCGGTCGCGGCGGCCGTCGCGGATGGCGCCAGCGGAGCGGGCACGGCCGCGGAGTTGCTGCGCGCGCTCAAGGCGCCGCGCGCCATCTGGATCATGGTGCCGGCGGCGGTCGTCGACACGGTGATCGCGGAGCTGCGCCCGCTGCTCGAGCGCGGCGACGTGCTGATCGACGGCGGCAACTCCAACTACCACGACGACATCCGCCGTGCGGACGAGCTCGGCGCGAGCGGCATCCATTACGTCGACGTCGGAACCAGTGGCGGCGTGCTGGGACTCGAGCGAAGGCTATTGCCTGATGATGGGCGGCGAGCCGGACACGGTGGCGCTCGTCGAGCCGGTGCTGGCGACGCTCTCGCCCGGCGGGCGGCTGCCCGCGGGGACGGCGGCCGGCCGTGCCGCCGGCGCGTCCGCGGCGGCGCTCGGCTACCTGCACTGCGGGCCGCACGGTGCCGGACACTTCGTCAAGATGGTCCACAACGGCATCGAGTACGGCCTCATGGCCGCCTACGCCGAGGGCCTGAATCTTCTCACGCACGCCGACGTGGGACTGGAGAGCAGCGCGGCACGATGCCGAGACGGCGCCGCTCGCCAACCCGCACTGTCTACCAGTACCAGCTCGACGTCGCGGCAATCGCGGAAGTGTGGCGCCACGGCAGCATCATCACCTCGCGGCTGCTCGATCTGACGGCCGAGGCGCTGGCGCGCGACGGGCGGCTGGCCGGCTTCGCCGGGCGCGTGGCGGATTCGGGCGAGGGGCGCTGGACGGTGGAGGCGGCCATCGACGTCGGCGTGCCGGCTTACGTGCTGTCGGCGGCGCTCTACTCGCGCTTCGAATCGCGCGATCGCGCCGATTTCGCCAACAAGGTGCTGTCGGCGATGCGCCTGGGGTTCGGCGGCCACCTCGAGAAGAGCGGCTGACGGGGGCGCACATGGAGCGTCGTGACTGCGATGCGGTGGTGCTGTTCGGGGCGACCGGGGACCTGTGCTATCGCAAGATCCACCCGTCGCTCTACCCCCTCGTGCGCCGGGGCATTCTCACGGTGCCGGTGATCGGCGTGGCGCGCCAGGGATGGAAGGTCGAGCAGCACGCGGCGCGGGTGCGCGAGAGCATCAAGGCCTTCGTTCCGGAGGCGGACGAGGCCGTGGTCGCGCGACTCATCGGTCTGCTGCGCTACGTCGACGGCGACTACAACGCGCCCGCGACCTTCGCGGCGCTGCGCAGTGCGCTCGGCCCGCTGCAGCGGCCGCTGCACTATCTGGCGATCCCACCGAGCATGTTCGCGGTGGTGGCCGAGAACCTGAGCGCGGTGCTCGGCGGCACGGCTGCGCGCATCGTGGTCGAGAAGCCCTTCGGCCGCGACCTCGCCTCCGCGCGTGAGCTGAACCAGACGCTGCACGCGCACTTCCCGGAGACCAGCATTTTTCGCATCGACCACTACCTCGGCAAGGAGGCGGTGCAGAACATGCTCTATTTCCGCTTTGCCAACTCGTTCCTCGAGCCGGTGCTGGAACCGCAACTACGTCGCCAGCGTGCAGATCACCATGGCCGAGACGCTCGGCGTCGCCGGGCGCGGGCGCTTCTACGAGGAGGCCGGCGCGATCCGCGACGTGATGCAGAATCACCTGATGCAGATCGTCGCGCTGCTCGCCATGGAGCCACCGGTGAACAGCGAGGGCGAATCGCTGCGCGACGAGAAGGTCAAGGTGTTGAAGGCGATACGGCCGGCAACCACGGCGGAGCTGGTGCGCGGCCAGTTCATCGGCTACCGCAGCGAGCCGGGCGTCGCGCCCGACTCGAGGGTCGAGACCTATGCCGCCCTCACCCTGCACATCGACTCGTGGCGCTGGAGCGGCGTGCCGTTCTACATGCGCGCCGGCAAGCGCCTGCCGGTGACCGCCACCGAGGTGGTGGTGGACCTGCGTGCGCCCCCGGCACGCGTGTTCGGGAACTTGGGTCCCGAGCAGCCGAACCATCTGCGCTTCCGTGTGGGGCCCGACGTGGCGATCGCCATCGGGGCGCACACCAAGCGCCCCGGCCCGGTGATGACCGGGCGCGACGTGGAGCTGTTCGTCGCCGAGCAGCCGGGCGAGGACATGGACGCCTACGCGGTCCTCATCAGCTCGGCACTCATCGGCGATACCACGCACTTCGCGCGCCAGGACGAGGTGGAGGCCGCCTGGGCCATCGTCGACCCGCTGCTCAATGCCGCGACGGCGCCGATCGAGTACGCGCCGGCGAGCTGGGGACCGCCGCAGGCGGAGCAGCTGCTCACCGGGCCGTGCGGCTGGCACAACCCGGGGGCGAAGGCGCAGGACTGGCAGCGCTCCTGCGGGCGCGGAGCATAGCGGGTGATTGCGGAGGAGGAACTCACGCGCTCACCGGCGTGGTTGCCGCTCGGGGTGGGGAATGCCGCAGGAATGCCGCTGGTGCGGCTCGATGAAGCGGCGTATCAAGCCGCGAAGCTTTCTCGATCAACGCCTGCTCGGTGCGGGGTTCGAGCAGCAGAGCTGTGAGCCGGTGACGCTCGCGGCAGCCGCCGCACGGCTGGCACCGCAGGCCGACTACGTCTTTCATGTGGGTCATGTCGGCTCGACGCTGATCTCGCGTCTCCTCGGGGCTCATCCCGGCTGTTTCGCCCTGCGCGAGCCAGCGCTGCTGCGGGAGTTTGCGGCCGGCGGCGCGTCGCGCACCGCCTTATCACTGCGCGACGCGCAGGCGCTGCTGTCGCGCACCTGGAGCCCGGGTCAGCGGGCGGTGATCAAGGCCACGAGCTTCGTGAGCGAGCTCGCCGCGACCGTACTCGCCGGGGCGGAACGTCCCGTGGCGATCTGCGTGTTCGCCCAGCCGCGGGAGTACCTGCGCGGGATCCTGGCCGGAGCCAACTCGCGTCGGGAATGTCGGCAGCTGGCGCCGGCGCGCCTGCAGCGGCTGATCCGACGGTTCGAGCACAGCGGCTGGCGGCCGGAGCCGCGCTCGGAGGGCGAGGTCATCGCCATGAGCTGGCTGTGCGAGATGATCGCCCTGCAGGAGGCGGCGCGGAGCTTCCCCGCTCAGGTGCTATGGGTGGACTTTGACGCTTTTCTCGGCCAGCCGGCCGCGGGGCTCGATGCGATGTTCCGCATGCTGGGCCAGCCCCTGGCTGCGGCCGACATCGAGGCGGTCGTGACCGGCCCGCTGATGCGGCAGTACTCTAAGGCACCGGAGCACGCCTATGACGCAGCTCTCCGCCGCGAGGTGCTCGAGTCAGCCGATCGCGAACACCCGCTGGAGATCAGGCGCGGCATGCAATGGCTGCGGGCCGCGAGCGCGCGCTGTGCGCGGATCGAGCCATGGCTCAGCTGATGGCGGCGATCAAACCGTGGAGGCCTGCCGGGAGATACCCGGCCACGCGGGTGACAATGCATCCACCGCGGGTCATACTTTTTTCCCCGACTTCTGCACAGTGGCACCGCACGTGAAGACAAGCCCGCTCATCGTCCTGGTGGCGCTGGCCGCGGCGGCAGTCGCCGCCGCTGCCCCGAGCGCTGCACCGGAGTTCACGCGCTCAAGCCCCGACGACTGGATCAATTCCACACCGGCGCCTTCTTAAGGCACCAGCCGCATGAGTTTCCACCGCGTCCGGCCTCTTGCGCCACCGGGGAGTGCCTCGGGCTGCCCCGGTCTCGCCGGGGCCTGCCTGGCGCTCGCATGAGTCCGGCGCGCAACGATCCGTGCCCGTGCGGCAGCGGCAGCAGATACAAGCACTGTTGCGGAGCGCTGCCGGCGACCGCGGCGGATGCGGCCGGCGCAGCGAGCCAGGCGACCCGTCCGCAGAGTGCCGCTGAGCTGGCGGACCTGGTCAATCGGGGGCGGCTGCGCGAGGCCGAGGAGCATTGCCGCACGCGCCTCGAGAGCGAGCCGGACTCCGGGACGCTGTGGAAGATCCTCGGCGTCGCACTCGCGCAGCAGGGCAAGGACGCGCTGCCCGCGTTGCGCCGGGCAGCGCAGCTGTTGCCGGATGATCCGGAGGCGCAGCGCAATCTCGCTGCGGTGCTGGAGGAGCGGGGTCGGCGGGACGAGGCGCTCGCGAGCCTCTGGCGCCTGCTCGAGCTCGAGCCGCGCAACGTCGCCGCGCTCATCGTCGCGGCCAACAGCCTGTGCGCGCTCGGACGGCACCGCGAGTCGCTGCCGCTGTACTACCGGGCTCTGGAGCTCGAGCCCCGCCGTCTCGAGGCACGCAACAATCTCGGCAACGCCCTGCAGGAGCTCGGCGAATACGATCTGGCGGCCGCCCGCTACAGCCAGGCGCTCGAGATCGCGCCGGACGATCCGGAGATTGTCTGCAACCTCGGCAATACCCTGCGGCGGCTCGGCCGGCTGGAAGAGGCGGTCGCCTACGCCGAGCGCGCGGTCGCGCTCGCTCCGGGCCTGAGCCTGGCGCGCAACAACCTGGGCCTGGCGCTCGCGGCTGGCGGACGCTTCGCGGAAGCCGCCGCGAGCTTTCGCCGGGCGCTGCAGCTCGACGGACGCTTCATCGAGGCGCTGCACAATCTCGGCGGCGTGCTGCGCGAGCTCGGGCAGCCGCGCGAGGCCCTGGCCGCATATCGCGAGGCCGTGGCGCTCGATCCGCACCGCGCCGAGTCTCACTGTCACCTCGGCGACGAGCTCTACGAAGCCGGCCGGTTGGACGAAGCGGTGGAGTGCTTCCGCCGCGCACTGGCCTTGCGGCCGGAGTATCCGCTGGCTCTGCTCGGTCTGGCGGCCGCCTTGCGCCGTCAGGGTGACGCGACCGAGGCGGAATCAAGCGCTCGCGCCGCTGTGGCTCTCGAGCCCGAATCGGCGGCCGCGCTCTCCCTGCTCGGCGACCTGCATACCGACCGCGGCGAGTTCGCGAAGGCGCAGGAGCTCTATGAGCGCGCGCTGGCGTCGAGCGCGGATTTTGCGCCGGCGTTGTGCGGCATTGTCGCGCAGCGCCGGATGACGAGCGCCGACGCCGCCTGGCTGCGGGGCGCGACCGGATCGCTGGCCAGGCGTCTGCCGCTGGCACACACCATCGATCTGCATTACGCCCTCGGCAAGTACCATAACGACCTCGGGGAGCACGACCAGGCCTTCGGCCACTATCGGCAGGCGAACGAGCTCGGCAAGCGCTGTGCCGCGGCCTACGAGGCGCAGAAGCTCGAGCAGCACGTCGATGCCGCCATCGCCGCCTTCAACCGCACGTTCGTGCGGCAGCCGCACTCCGGCGCATCCGACTCGGAGCTCCCGGTGTTCGTGATCGGCATGCCGCGCTCGGGCACCTCGCTCACCGAGCAGATTCTGGCTTCGCACCCGCAGGTGTTCGGCGCCGGGGAGATCGAGTTCTGGGATCGGGCACTGCCCGCCTTCCTGGCGACCGGAGCCGACGGCGAGGCCGCCGCCCTGTCACGCCTGGCGCGCGAGTACCTCGGGCGACTGCGCGAGCGCTCCGGGGCGGCGCGGCGCGTGGTGGACAAGATGCCCGCCAATTTCCTGCACGCGGGTCTGATTCACAGCGTCTTCCCGCGCGCCCGGATCATCCACATGCAGCGCCATCCGCTCGACACGTGCCTGTCGATCTATTTCCAGAACTTCACCGCGATGCGCCCGTTCACCAGCGATCTGGAGAGCCTCGCGCATTATTACGGCGAATACCTGCGCATCATGGGTCACTGGCGCACGGTGCTGCCCCCCGAGACGCTGCTCGAGGTGCCGTACGAGGCGTTGATCGGCAATCAGGAGCAGTGGACCCGGCGGATGCTGGAGTTCATCGGGCTTGCGTGGGACCCGAGGTGCCTGGAGTTTCACCGCACCGAGCGCGTGGTGATCACTGCGAGCCGCTGGCAGGTTCGCCAGAAGATCACCAGCGGCTCGATCGGCCGCTGGCGCAATTACGAGAAGCACCTCGCGCCCGTGCGCGTCCTGGTGGACCTCGCCGCCGGCAGCGCGGGCGGCGGCGCTGCGGGGTGACTACTTCTCCTCACCGGCCGCCGCCCGCGCCGGGGCCGCCTCCGCCAGATCACCGAGCGCCTCCTTGAGGGGGCCCAGCCACGGCTCGAAGTGGCGCCATTGGTCCACGGCCTCGGTGTAGAGCGGCTGACGCACCTGCTCCGAGCTCACGGTCTGCACCACGCGGCGCGTCTCGTGGAACCGCAGGCACTGCTCCTCGAACGGCAGCCCGCAGTACTCGAGCAGCCTGCGCACCTCGCCCTCGAGATCGGAGACGAGATCCTCGTAGCAGACACGATGGACGCGCCCGGGAAGGACCGCATCGAAGTGCGCCATGAGATTCACGTACTCGCGGTACAGGTGGCCGAGATCCTCCAGGCTGTTGGTGACGGAGAAGCCGATCGCGAAGTGCTGCTTGAAGTTGGCGAAACAACACCCGAGCGCCGCGCGCCGCGCGTCGATGATGCGCGCGTTCGGGAGCATCAGGTGAATGAGTCCAACGTGGAGGAAATTGCTCCCGAGCTTGTCGATGAAGCGCGGCCGGTCGAGCTGGCGTTGAGGCCGCGTCTCTGCAAGATACCGCTCCCCGAGCCCGGCGAGCTGCGCGCGTGTCAGCTGCGCGACCGAGTCCGGGTAAGCCGGGTGTGGACCCGCGTCGTCGTCGCCCCGGGCACCGAGCTCGGCGGCGAACGCCAGCACGTTGGTCAGCTCGCGTGTGCCCTCGACGAGGGAATGGCTGGCGAGGATCTGCTCGACGAGCGTCGAGCCGGCGCGGGGTAAGCCGACGACGAAGATCGGCTCGCGCGTGGGGCACCCCCAGCCGGCGCGGGCGGCGAAAAACCCGCCCGTATAGAGGGCCCGGGCGCGGTGGGCGAACTGCGTCAGGCGGTCACGATCGTGCGAGGCCATTGCGCGCCGCAGCTCGTTGCCGCGCGCATAGTGCGCGAACGAGGTGGCGAAATCGTGGGCATCCTCCAAAGCCTTGCCGAGGGTGAATTCGAAGCACACACGATCCTCGTGACGCAGATCCTCGCGTGCCAGCTGCATGCGCATCGCGGCCACGTCGTCCAGCGTGAACCGCAGCGTCTTCAGGTTCCCGAGGGCGAACCACGCCTCGCCGAACCCGGGATTGAGCTCGAGGCATCGGCGGTACGCAGCGACGGCCGCGCCCTGATCGCCGGCCACCCGCAGCGTATGACCGTACTGCAGCCACACCTGCGGGTCGTCCGGAAACTCGCGCACCAGCCCCCGCAGGAATTGCAGGGCGCGATCGCTCTCGCCCAACAGGTTGTACGCCGCGGCCTGGAGCGCCCGGTAGCGCGGATTGTCGGGCTCGTGGGCGGTCAGCCGCTCGAGCAGCGGCAGCATAGGCTGGCCCTTGAACTGCCGGTACAGGAGCTGCACGAGATCGAGGCGCGCGTGGCTCGCGCCCGGCGCGAGGTGCAGGCAGTGCCCGAGCAGCCGTTCCGCCTCCGGATAGTCCTCGCGCGCCGCCGCCACTGCGGCGAGGGCGCGCAGCGCCTCTACGTTCCCGGGCGAGCGTTCGAGCACCCGCCTCAGCAGCGTCCCGGCCGTAGCCAGCCTCCCGGCCGCGAGCGCCGACCCCGCCTCCCCAAGGCCAGGGTCCTCGGCCGCGAGGCTGCCGAAGCGCGCGTAAGCCGCATCACATTGGGCGCTCTCGCCGCACGCAGCGTACACGAGCGAGAGCTCGCGCCAGGCTTCTCCGAGATCAGGAGCCAGCCCGACTGCCCGCTCGAGAGCGCTGCGTGCCGCGGCGTCGCGCCCGTGGGCGTGCAGCGCCCGACCGAGCTCGAGCTGGATCACCGCGGACCCGGGTTGGGCCTCAGCGAGCGCGGAGAACTCGGCTACGGCAGCCTCCGCATCGCCACCGGCGCGGTGCGCGGTCCCCAGCAGCAGCGCCGCCGCAGCGTGTCCGGGGTGCGCGCGGAGAATGCGCGCGGCCTGCCGGGCGGCGGCAGCGGGGTCGCTCTCCAACAGAGAAGCGACGCGCAGCACCGCGAAATCCACGTCACCTGCCGCGGTCAATGTGCTCTCCAGGCCCGACTCCGCCGCGCTAGAATCATCGCGCCGACTCAAACACGATAGGGGACGCTCTTGAGCGACGTCAACACCGCGGGCGGGACTCCGGCTCCGGACAATGCCACGGTGCTGGGCATGATCCAGGCCTCCAAGGCGGCGGCAGACTCGGGTCGCACCGCCGAGGCCGATCAGCTGCTTGCCCGCGTGGCGCAGCTCGCGCCCGCCCACCCGGGCGTGCTGAACGAGCTCGGCCTGCGGATGATGCAGCGGGGCGATGCCGCGCGGGCCCGCGAGCTATTCCAGCGGGCGACGCAGGCCGATCCGGGTCATCCGATCCTGTGGTCGAACCTGGCGTCGAGCCTGCACCTGCTCGGCCGGGCGAGCGAGGAGCTCGAGGCCATCGAGCGCGCGCTGGTGCTCGAGCCGCGCCACCTGCCGGCGCTGCTGCAGAAGGGCGTGCTGCAGGAGCGAACCGGCGACCCCCGCAACGCCGCGCGGACCTATCGCAACGCCCTCGCCACATTGCCGCGCGGGGCGGCCTTGCCGCAGACCGCCCCGATGCTCGAGCACGCCCGTAAGGTGATCGCCGAGGACGACGCCGCTCTCGCCCGCACGCTCGAGGAGCGGCTGGCGGCGGTCCGCGAGCAGCACGGCGGCGGCCAGTATCGGCGCGTCGACCGCTGTCTCGAGCTGCTCACCGGCCGGCGCCACCGGTTCAACGCGGAGCCGACCTTCATGTACTTCCCGGAGATTCCCGCGGTCGAGTTCTTCGAGCGTGCCGATTTTCCGTGGCTGGACGCGATCGAGGCGGCGAGCGCTGACATGCGCGCGGAGCTCATGTCGGTGCTGGTCTCCGATCGGGAGGGGCTCGAGCCGTACATCGCCTATCCCGAGGGAGTGCCGCTCAATCAGTGGAAGGAGCTCAACCAGTCGCGCCGCTGGAGCGCGTACTTCCTGTGGAACCAGGCGGTGCCCCAGCCGGCGCACCTGGCGCGCTGCCCGCGCACCGTCGCGGCCCTCAAAGGCGCGCCGCAATGCGAGGTGAGTGCGCGCGCACCCACCGCCTACTTCTCGATTCTCGAGGCGCACACCCGCATCCCGGCGCACACCGGCGTCACCAACACCCGGGTGATCGTCCACCTGCCGCTGATCGTGCCGCCGGACTGCGGCTTCCGGGTCGGGAGCGAGACCCGCGAGTGGATTCCCGGCAAGGCGTGGGTGTTTGATGACACCATCGAGCACGAGGCCTGGAACGAGTCCGACACCCCACGGGCGATAATGATCTTCGACGTCTGGAATCCGTTTCTCTCGGCGGCCGAGCGCGACCTGATCCGTGCCGCCACCGAGGTCGTCGGCGCGTACTACGGCGCGGCCGCACTGGGGCCGGCCTGAGCGCGCGGCGCGTCATCCTGGGGATCCTCGCGCTGCCGGCCGCTGCCGCCGCCGCGCCGCCCGCCGACCTGCCCACGGGCCTGCAGGCGTGCGCGGTCGTCACCGCGGACGCGGCGCGCCTGGCCTGCTACGACCGGCTCGCCGGACGAGGGGTATCCGCGACCTCCGCAATCGCCACGCCCACAGCCGCCGCGTCCGAGGCGAGCCCGGCTGCGCCGGCGGCGGTTCCGGCCCCCGCGGGCGCCCCTCCCGGGCGCTCGTTCGGGCTCTACGCCGCAGAGCACCCGCCGCCTCCGCCCGTCGCGAAGTCCGTGAGCGCGCGGGTCGTCGGGGTCGGCACCGGCGCAGACGGTCACATGACCGCCACGCTCGAGGGCGGAGAGCTCTGGGAGCTCGACGACGCCGACCCGCTGCTCGCGGCGGGTGACACCGTGACGATCAGCCGCGCCACGTTCGGCTCGTTCCTTATGCAGACGCCGAGCAAGCGCACCCATCGGGTACGTCGGCTTCACTGAGGCTACCCAAAAAAACGGCGGGCCGAAGCCCGCCGTTTGAGTAACTCGAAGGTCTTCTTTAGAACTTCGCCGTGATCGAGGCGAACATGTACCGTCCCAGCGAGTCGTAGACACCCGGGAAGGTATTGCCGTTGCAGTTCGCGCCGGCCGGGCTGCTGGTGGAGCAGTCAGCTCCCGCTACGATCGGCGGAGCCTTGTCGGCGATGTTGTTGATCCCCAGCTCCAGGCGGATGTTCTTGTAGATGTTGAACGTGCCCGTCAGGTCGATGTAGTTGAACGCCGGGATATGCGAGTGCCCTGCCGCAAAGCTCGTTCCGGCGAGGAAGCTATTGGTGCTGGTCTGCTCTGAGTTGTCCGAGCCGACGTAGCGCCACCGCAGGTTCAGATCGAGCCCGTCCCACGGCGTCGACCAGCCCACGTTGAGCACGTGGCGCCACTTCGGGTTGGCCGCACCGCAGGTCGCGCCGTAGTAGCCGACGCAGTCATACGACCCGAAGCCTGGCACCGGAGTGGTGACCAGGTTCTGCGTGTAGGTTCCTTCGAGCGACAACAGCAGCGATCCGAGGCCCGGCAGCGGCGCCCGGTAGCTGCCCTTGAGGTCGACGCCCTTGGTCGTGAGCTCGCCTTCGTTGACGGTGGTGTCCGTGACGAAGCCCTGCGGCGTCAGCCACAGGCTCAGGAACTGATCGCGGTGGATCAGATCGCAGAACTGCGGACTCAGCGTCGTTATGCAGTCGTTGAGTATGTTGTTTTCACCCACGATGCCGATGACGTTCGTGATCTTGATGTCGAAGTAGTCGACCGACAGCGTCAGGCCGGACGCGAACCGCGGCTGGAACACGAAGCCGAAGGTATACGTATCGGCGGTCTCCGGCTTGAGGTTCGGATTGCCGCCGAGCAAGCCGTTGTACTGCTTGGCGGGAGCCACGGGGACGGTGCCGTACTGGGCGGCCGGCACACCCGCTGCCACGCACTGCGCCATACTAGCGGCCGGAGTCGCCCCCTCGCAAGGGTCTTTCGAGCCGTCCAGGCCCACGGCCTGCGGTGCGTACAGCTCGCCGATGTTCGGCGCGCGCACGGCGCGCTGGAAGCTGCCGCGCAAACGCACGTCGCGTATCGGCGACCACTCGAGCCCGAGCTTGAAGGTGTTGGTGTTGAAGCCCTCGCTATAGCTCGAGTACCGATAGCCGCCCTCGACCGACAGGTCCTCGATCCAGGCAGGTTGCTCGCGATCGGCAGGCGGGCCTCCATGAACCCCTCGGCGACGTGGAAGCCGCCCGCGATGGGCACGGTCTTGCCGCCGACGCCGCCGCCGTTGCCCTGCTGCTCTTCGTAGTCCGGCAGGAAGTTCGTAGTGTCCTGGCGCCACTCGGCGCCGACGTTGACCTGCAGACCCGAGTCCGCCGACGGCAGCTTCAGGCCGTACTGGCCGAGGTCGCCCGTTATCGAGCCGTCGGTCACATACTCTTGCGTGGAGCCCTGATCGGTCAGCGGCAGTGATATGAAAGCGAGCGCGGCCGGAGTGACCCCGCCCGCCTTCCAGAGGTTCCACGGTACGCAGTTCTTATCCACCGCGAATCCGGTGCCCCCCGGGGCGGGGATGAGCGGATAACCGCCCGTCGGTCCGCCGCAGACCGCCGCTCCGTTCGCCCCCACGGGCAGCACGTTCAGCGCCTCCTGCGTCGCGGTGTTGCTGGTGTAGTTGGCGTTGTAGTCGGCGTTGTCGACGGTCGAATGTTGCGCGTACACGTTGTAAGTCCACGCGCCCGAGCCCGCGAAATCGCCCTTGAGGCCCGCGACTTCACGGACGGAGTCGTTACGGGCTTCGAAGGTGCGGTCGCCACCCTCGACGTTACGACGGCCGATCCCGACGTTGCTACCGGAGTAGGTCACGCCGTTGTAGGTCTCGGAGGAATTCCCTACGCCGCCGGGGCAGATGACTGCGAGCTCCGACGCATTCAGCAACGGATCTGCGCACGGAATGAACGCCGCAGTGATGGAGAAAGCGCCGCTCGGGGCGATCTGCGCATTCACACTGTTTCGCATGTACATGACCGAGCTGTAGAAGGTCATGTGCGAATTCAGTTCGTAGCTCAGGAAGCCGCCGGCGGTCCAGCGCTCGCTCGGATTCAGGTAGTAATTGAGCGGGCCGAAGTTGTAGAGGTCCGCCGCCGTGAACGGCCGCATCGTATTGTTCGTTCCGTCGATCGTGTATTGCACGAGATGCCCGGCCGCGTTGGGTACGCGGATGTCGCCGCCGGCGCCGTTCCTGGCCGAAGTGGATGAGCCGGCGCACGTCAGACCGTAGATCCCGGAAGGGAGCGTCGTCACGCCGAGCGAGCAGGCGCTGTAGTCGTAGCTGCTCTGCAGCGCCGAACCCTGATTGTTATAGGTGAGATAGGCGGTTGCGTTGCCGCGGTTGTCGGCGAAATTCGATCCGGCGATGATCGAGCCGTACCTGCCGAAGCCGGTGTCCACATTGCCCGAGGGCAGCGGAAAGCCGGAAGCGGAGACGTACTGCGCCACCGCGTCCTGATCGCCGTTGTGGTGCTGGTAGAAGTTGTAGCCGGCGTCGACCTGGACCCCCTCGAAATGGGTCTTGAGGACGAAGTTCACGACGCCCGCAACCGCGTCGGCCCCGTATACGGCCGAGGCGCCGCCGGTCAGCACGTCGACCCGGTCGATGAGCGCTGCCGGGATGGCGGTTGATGTCGCGAAGTCGCGTCCGCCGAGCGCCGACCCGGCCGAGCCGCAGGCCGTCGACCAGCACCAGCGTGCGCTGGTTGCCGAGGCCGCGCAGGTCGACCGACGCGGTGCCGTCCGCGCCGTTGGCGGTCGTGGCGTTCATGCCCGCGAACACCATTGGGAGGTTATTGAGCACGTCCTCGACGCGCGTCAGACCGGTCTGCTCCACGTAGCCGCTCGACACCGTGGTGATCGGGCTGATCGAGGTAGTGTTCGGTGTGCTCAGGCGCGATCCGGTGACCACGACCTCCTGGAGGGGCACGGCTGCGGCCGCTGCCTGTGCCGGCTGTGCTTCCTGTGCATGGAGTGCCGGGACGCCGGCTGCGGCCGTGGCCGTCAGCAGCGCGAAGCGCACCGCCTGTTGCAAGCTGCGACTTTTCGCCATGTTTTCTCCCCTAACTGAAAGTGCGAATGGTTCTACAAATGCGAATCGATCTGCGTATCGTCCCGGTGCCGCGCAACCGACCACAATCAGTGGTCCCCGGGCCGCCCTTTATTCTTACAGGCGCGCATTAGAGCACCTCGACCCGGTGTTGCCAAGCAGCAGCGCTTTGGGCGCCTCGCTCGATCGGGGCTTCTGGGGTCTCGGCGGAAACAGCCCGGCCCTTCTGTTGCGCAAGAGCAACAACGAACCAAGGGCAGTTCAGGCCTCGGGCTAGCGCGACCACATCCGCAGCAGATTGGCGATGACGTACTCAAGCTGGGTGCGGTTGTGCCAGTCCATCTTCAGTCCCTCGAGGGCCCGCACCTCGCCGAGCGTATACACGAGCTCGCGCTGGATCTCGTCGGGTATCTGGCTTTCGATGAAGGTGATCATCACAAGCCGCGCGCCGGCGGTCACCGGAGTCACCTCGTGGACGCGCGTGGACGGATAGAACACCGCCGAGCCGGCATCGCCTTTGATCCGTGCGGTCTCCGTGCCGAGATGGATCACCAGCTCGCCGCCCTGATAATCCGAGGGCTGGGCGATGAAGATCGTGCAGGACACGTCCGAGCGCAGCGGTTGGGTACCGACGGGCAGAAAGGCGGCGTCGATGTGCTCGCCGTACTTCATGCCGACGTCGTAGCGCAGGAGCGTCGGCACTGCGACTCGCCGCGGCAAGACGAAATCCCGGGCCTGCTCGCAGCGCTGCAGCGCAGTCAGGGCAATCTGCCCGGCCTGGCGCGCCGCAATGGGTCATTGGCGTTGTCGCCGATGACGTTGTCTTTCACTATGTTGTGCGGATTCGAGAGTCTGCCGTCGATGAACTTGGCTTGACGGGCGATCTCCGAATGGTTTTCGCCTCCTCAGGAGTGAGCAGGTTCTCTACCAGGAGGAACATGGTCGGGCAGTATAGTCGCGCCGAGCGGCGGCCGAGCCTGGCTCGGGCTCGTTCATGGCGCCACCGGCGGCGCAGCCGCCTCGTCCATCCACAGCTCGACCTGCGTGCACCCGGACACCGCACGCCAGGCGGTGAGCGCGGCGGAGTGCGCCAGTAAGGCCCGCACCGCGTCGCGCTTGTCGGCACCGGCCACGACGAAGAGCGGCTCCCGCACGGTGGCGAGGAACTCCGGGCTGACACTCACCGCGCTCATGCCATCGGGCCGTTGCACCGCGAGGGCATAGCGCCCGCGGGCACGCTCGAGATCCGCGGCACCGAAGAGCGAGGCGGTGTGGCCGTCGGCGCCGAGCCCGAGGAGGCCAAGACCGACGTGGATGCCCGCGCTCAGGAGTGTCGTGAGACGCTCCGCGTAATCGGCCGCCGCCAGATCGAGGGGGAGCTCGGTGCGCACGCGCAGGATCTCCTCCTCCGGGAGCGAGAGCGCCTCGAGGAGCGGGCGCGACTGGTGGTAGTTGCTCGCGGGCGAATCGGCCGGGACGTAGCGCTCGTCGCTGAAGAGCACGTGCAGCCGCTCGTCGCGCCGCACGCCTTGCCGCGCGAGCGCCCGGTAGGCGTTCATCGGCGTCGTGCCGCCGGCGAGCATCACGGCGTGCGTGCCGGGGGCCGCGAGCGCGCTCGCGAGGCGCGCGGTGAGCGCCGCGTCGAGTGCGGCGCGCGAGGCGAACACACTGACCGCGAGCTCGGTCATGGCTGCGGCCGCTGCAGCCGCGGGCGCTCGGTGACGTGCGCCGCGAGCTCGAAAGGCTGCCGGCCGCGCAGTCCTTTCAGCGTCACGGTCGAGCCCGGCTTGTGGCGCGAGATGCGCCCGAGCACGTCCTGCGCGCCGCGCGGCGTGGCCCCGTCGACCGAGAGCAGCAGGTCGCCGGGCTTCAGGCCCGCCTCCTGCGCGGGGCTGCCGGCGTAGAGGTTCGCGACCACGACGCCCCCCTGGGCGAGCCCGAGGCGCTGCGCCTGCTCGTCGGTGAGGTCCTCGGGCGCGATGCCGATCCAGCCGCGGATCACACGTCCATGATCGATGATGTCGCTCACCACGCCGCGCACCAGGTTGACGGGGATGGCGAAGCCGATGCCTTCGACCCCTAAGCTCTTGGCGACCATCGCGGTGTTGATCCCCACCAGCGCGCCGCTCGAATCGACCAGCGCACCGCCCGAGTTGCCGCGGTTGATGGGCGCATCCGTCTGGATGAAGTCCTCGACCGGCGCGATGCCGAGCTGCGCGCGGCTCACGGCGCTCACGATCCCGTGCGTCACGGTGTGCGACAGGCCGAGCGGGTTGCCGATCGCGAGCACCACGTCGCCGACCCGCAGCTGGTCCGAGCGGCCCAGCGGGGCCACCGGCAGTGACTTGAGGCTGACCTTGAGCACCGCCAGGTCGGTGTCGGGGTCGGTGCCGACGACGCGCGCCTCGGCGATGCGCCCGTCGGCGAGCTGCACGCGGATCGACTCGGCGTTGGCGATGACGTGGTCGTTGGTGACGATGTGGCCGGCGTCATCGATGATCACGCCCGAGCCGAGGGAGCGCTCGATGCGCTGCCGGTACCGCGGCACGAACTCCCCGAACAGCTCCCCGAGGGAGGGTGCCACACGCTCGGTGACCACCCGGTCGGTGTAGACGTTGACGACGGCGGGCTCCGCGCGCTGCACCGCATCGGCAAAGGAGGCGCGCTCGGGCGCGCCTGCGCCGTGCGCCGCCTCGGGCGCGGTCGGGGCGGGTGTCGCCGCGGCCGCCGGGGGCGCTGCCGCCGCCGCCGCGGGGGCCGGCGCGCTCGCCGCGCGCCCCCGGATCAGCTCCGGGCGCAGCGCCACGATCACGAAAGCCAGGGCGAGTCCTCCGACGACCGATCCGGCCACGAAGGTGAGCCCGCGGCCCAGGTGCTGAAGCATGACGACTCCGGGAAAAAGCCTGAAAAACTCCGTGCACGCCTCGCGCACGCCGGGTGCGGGCGCGCCGGAGAGGCGGGTGCGTTTGTGTATAATGCGCCGCCCCCCGCAAGGTACGAAACTGCACCGAGCGCAGTCCGCTTACGTGCGCGATGCACAACGAACTGCGGCGGGCGTGTAGCAAACGCGGGAGAGCGGTGAGATGGCGGATCACGCAGGCGTCGCCGGTGGCGACGAAGTCGACCTCGACCGGCGCAAGTTCCTCACCAGGGCCACGATAGCGACCGGGGCGGTGGGTGCGGTGTTTGCCGCGGTTCCCTTCGTCGAGTCCTGGAGCCCTTCGGAGCGGGCGCGGGCGGCCGGCGCGCCGGTCTCGTTCGACCTTTCCAAGCTCGAGCCCGGGCAGATGGCCATTCCGGTGTGGCGGCGTCAGCCGATCTACGTGGTGCGGCGTACGCCCGACATGGTGGCGCGCATCGCCGGTCACGACGCGGATCTGAAGGATCCCCAGTCGCTCGACTCCGATCAGCCGCCCTACGCCAAAAATACCCTGCGCTCGCGCAGCGCCGAGTTCCTGGTACTGGTCGGCATCTGTACGCACCTGGGGTGCCTCCCCAAGCAGCGCTTCGCCGCCGGGGAGCTTTATCCCTCCTGGCCGGGTGGGTTCTTCTGCCCGTGCCACGGCTCGCGCTTCGACCTGGCCGGGCGCGTGTTCGACGGGTCGCCGGCATCGATCAACCTGCGCGTGCCGCCGTACTCCTACCCCAAGGAGCATCTGCTTCTGGTCGGCGCCGACGAGAAAGGAGCCGCCTGATGACCGCCAAGACCGCGACCGGCGCCGCCGGCAAGAAGGGCTTCTGGCCCTGGCTCAACAAGCGGCTGCCGGTCGATAAGTTCCTCGCCGATCAGGTCACCGAGTACTACGCACCGAAGAACTTCAACGTCTGGTACTTCTTCGGCTCGCTGGCGCTGGTCGTGCTGGTGCTGCAGCTGGTCACCGGCATCTTCCTCACCATGTTCTACAAGCCGGGCGAGACGACCGCCTTCGACTCGGTGCAGTTCATCATGCGCGAGGTCGACTGGGGCTGGCTGATCCGCTACCTGCACTCGAGCGGCGCCTCCTTCTTCTTCATCGTCGTGTACCTGCACATGTTCCGGGCCTTCCTCTACGGCTCGTACAAGGCGCCGCGGGAGCTCCTGTGGCTGATCGGCATGGCGGTGTATCTGGCGCTCATGGCCGAGGCCTTCATGGGCTACGTGCTCCCCTGGGGCAACATGTCGTTCTGGGGTGCCCAGGTGATCGTCAACCTCTTCGGCACCATCCCCGGCATCGGCCCGGACCTGGTGCTGTGGATCCGCGGCGACTACGGCATCGCGGATTCGACCCTCAATCGCTTCTTCTCGCTGCACGTCGCGGCGGTGCCGCTGGTGATCCTCGGGCTGGTCGCGCTGCACCTCGTCGCGCTGCACGAGGTGGGCTCCAATAACCCCGACGGCATCGAGATCAAGGAGAAGCTCGGCGCCGACGGCAAGCCGCTCGACGGCATCCCGTTCCATCCTTATTACACCGTCAAGGACTTCTTCGGCATCGCGGTATTCCTGGTGCTGCTCGCCATCGTGGTGTTCTTCGTGCCGAGCTTTGGCGGGCTGTTCCTCGAGGCGCCGAACTACGAGCCGGCGAACCCGCTCTCGACCCCCGAGCACATCGCGCCGGTGTGGTACTTCACTCCCTACTACGCGATTCTGCGCGCGGTACCCGATCAGCGCATGGGCGCGCTCCTCATGCTGATCGCGGTGATGGCGTTCCTGTTCGTGCCGTGGCTCGACCGCTCACCGGTGAAGTCCATGCGCTACCGCGGCTGGATGTCGCGCGGTGCGCTGGCGCTGTTCGTGGTGTCCTTCATCGCGCTCGGCTACCTCGGTATGCAGCCCGCCGAAGGGCTGTACGTGATGCTGGCGCGCATCTTCGCGGCGGTGTACTTCGCTTTCTTCTTCCTCATGCCGATCTATACCAAGCTCGATCCGGTGAAGCCCGTGCCTCAAAGGGTGGTCTACCATGCGCACTGAGACGGCTCGCATCGCCGGCTCGCCGCGCTGGCTGCTCGGCGCGGCGCTGCTCGTAGTCGCGGCGTGCGCACCGCAGCGCCTGCCGGCCGCGGAGGAAGCCGCCGCCAAGCCCGGCGCCGACTGGGACACCTGGCGCGCCGGCACCAACGTGTCGGATCTCGCTTCTGTCCAGCGCGGCGCGCGCAACTTCGTCAGTTACTGTCTGGGGTGCCACTCGCTGAAGTACGAGCGCTGGTCGCGGCTCGGCGCGGATCTCAAGATCCCGCCGGACCTGCTCGCCCGGGACCTGATGCCCCCCGCGGCGAAGTCCACCGACTACATCCAGAGCGCGATGCCGCCCGCCGATGGCGAGGCCTGGTTCGGCAAGGCGCCGCCGGATCTGTCGCTCATGGCGCGCGAGCGCGGCACCGACTACCTCTACCAGCTGCTCACGACCTTCTACGTCGATCCGACGCGGCAGACCGGCGCCAACAACCTGCGGCTGCCTTCGATCGCGATGCCCGACGTACTCTCCGAGCTCGAGGGGCTCAAGAGCGCCGTCTTTCGCACGCAGACCCGGCCGGGTGCCTCACCCGAGCAGGTGTTCGATCATTTCGAGCCGCTGGCTCCGGGGCGCATGAGCCTCGAGGAGTACGATGGCTTCGTGCGCGATACGGTGAACTTCCTCGACTACGTCGGTGAGCCTACCCAGGTCGAGCGGCACCAGCTCGGCATCTGGGTGGTGCTGTTCCTGCTGGTATTCACCTGGCTCGCCTGGCTGGTGAAGCACGAATACTGGAAGGACGTTCACTGAGAGAGTGGCGTCGGTCCGCGGGAGCGGGAGTGTCGAGCAGACGATCCATCATGACGTTGTTCTCCGCACCCGATGACCCATGGAGTCACCGGACGCGGATCGTGCTGGCCGAAAAAGGCATCAGCATCGATATCGTCAGCGTCGAGGCGGGCCGCTTCCCCGAGGATCTGCTCGACCTGAATCCCTACCACAGCGTGCCGACGCTCGTGGACCGCGACCTGGTGCTGTACGACTCGCGCGTCATCATCGAATACCTCGATGAGCGCTTTCCGCACCCGCCGCTCATGCCGGTCGATCCGCTGACGCGCGCGCAGTTCCGCCTGGCCCTCTACCGCATCGAGCGCGACTGGTACAGCGTCGCCAAGCAGATCGACGCGGAGCCGGACAAGAAGCAGGCGCTGAAGCTCAAGAAGATCCTGCGCGACACCATCCTGCAGAGCACCGAGCTCTTCAAGATCAAGCCCTACTTCCTCTCGGACGAGTTCTCGCTCGTCGATGCCACTATCGCACCGGTGCTGTGGCGGCTGGCGTTGTACGAGATCGAGCTCCCGCCCCAGGCGCAACCGATCGAGAAGTACATGCAGCTGGTGTTCGGCCGCCCGGCCTTCCGCGAGGCCCTCACGGACCGGGAGCAGGAGATGCGCCTGCTGCGCTAGGCCATGACCCGCGCTCTGCCCAAGCGGCCGTTTCTGCTGCGCGCCATGCACGAGTGGATCACCGAGTGCGGTCACACGCCGCACGTCATCGTCGATGCGGGCCACGAGGGCGCCGAGGTACCGCGCGCCTATGTGAAGGACGGCAAGATCGTCCTCAACCTGAGCGCGAGCGCCACGCAGCGGCTGCGGCTCGGCAACGACGACGTGGAGTTCGAGGCACGCTTCGCCGGCGTGGTGCATCACGTGCGCTTTCCGGTGCGTGCGGTGCTCGGCGTCTACGCGCGCGAGACGGGCGAAGGGATGGTGTTCTCGGAGCAGGACCTGGGTCCCGACCCGCCCAAGCGGCCATCGGCGGCGGAAGAGGGCAATCCGCGCCGCCCGCAGCTCAAAGTCGTGAAGTAACGCGATCCGCCGCAGATCTGACGCGTTATCGCGGTCTTCTTTTCCTCGCTTTACGTACGGCGTTCGCGCCTTGCGCGAACGCCGTAGATCCCGTGCGCAGCACGTAGAAAGAGTCGGCCTGTAAGCCGGGTTCTGTCGAGGGCAATCATTCCTCTGGGATCCACGTCGCCGTGGACCTCTAGCGGCCTACCCGGAAGCGCGCGCGGATCGGCGCTGCGTGCCGTCCTTGCGGACCGCACGCGGCTTCCCTATTTGGCCTTGCTCCAGGTGGGGTTTGCCGTGCCGTCGCGTGTTGCCACCGACGCGGTGCGCTCTTACCGCACCGTTTCACCCTTACCGGTCTCCCGTTGCAGGCGACTTAGGCGGTCTGCTCTCTGTTGCACTTTCCGTGGGCTCGCGCCCCCCAGGCGTTACCTGGCACCCGATCCGCCGGAGCCCGGACTTTCCTCCACCCCCAAAACGGGAGCAGCGACTGCCCGGCCGACTCTGAGCTGCACGATAGGGCCGCGGCCGGGGAAGTCAACTGCGCCGCTCTCGAGCGCATCTCCTTCAGGGCATTTCCTCGTCGGCGGGCGGTGCGGCGGCAGCCGCCGCCCCCGCGCCCCGGGTGGCGAGCGCATAAGCGGCCGCGCGCGGCGCCCCGGTGAGCGCCGCCGCGGCGGCCGCGGCGCGCCCCGGCGGCAACTCCCGCAGCAGGATCTCCATCGTACGGCGCAGCTGCGCCGCATCGACGGCGTTCGCACCCGCCGCGGCACCCGCCACGACCACGGTGAGCTCACCGCGCGCGAAGTTCTCCTGCGCCTGCGCCCGTGCGGAGAGCTCCGCCAGCGTGCCGCGATAGATCGTCTCGTGCGTCTTGGTGAGCTCGCGCGCGACGGCCGCGCGGCGTGCGGCGCCGAAGTGCGCGACCAGATCCTCGAGCGCCGCCGCGATGCGGTGCGGCGCCTCGAAGAACACCAGCGTGCGCGTCTCGTGCGCCAGCTCCGCGAGCGCGGCGCGGCGCTCGGCGGCGCGTGCCGGCAGGAAGCCCTCGAAGCAGAAGCGATGGGTGGGGAGGCCGGCGACCGAGAGCGCCGCGGTGATGGCCGATGGTCCCGGGATGGTATGCACGGCGAACCCGGCCGCGGCGGCGCGGCTCACGAGCTCGAAGCCCGGATCCGAGAGGAGCGGTGTACCGGCATCGCTCACCAGGGCGACGTCCGCGCCGTCGGCGAGCCGCTCCAGCAGCTCTGGCACGCGCTGCGACTCGTTGTGGGCGTGCAGCGACACGAGCGCTGTGGAGACACCGGCCGCCTGCAGCAGCAGGCGTGTGTGGCGCGTGTCCTCGGCGGCGATGAGCGCGGCGTTCCCGAGCGCCTCGAGCGCGCGTGGACTCAGGTCCGCGAGGTTGCCGATGGGAGTGGCTACAACGAACAGCCTGCCGGGCGCCTTCACCATCTATAATCCGTGGTTCCTGCCGCGCGCAGCCGCGGCCCCTTGGGTTGGTTCATCCTGCGCGCTAACCGTATGGCCCTTCAACCGATGTCCGCCGCCCGTTGGTCCTGGCGCGCCATCGCGCTCGCCGCGGGGCTGCTTTTAGGCGGTTGCCCGAGCCTGACGAGCCTCACCCCGCCGCCCACGCTCGATCGCGCCGCGAGCCTCGAGCAGGCGGGCGATGCGGGCGGAGCGGCGCGTATCTACGAGGGGCTCGCGGCGCAGAACAGCGGCGCGGACCGCAACGCCTACCTGCTGCGCGCGGCACATGCCTGGCTCGGCGCGCACCGGGCCGAGGAGGCCGCGCGCGCGCTCACCGGCCTCGAGGGGAGCCTCACTCCCGAGCAGCAGACCGAGCGCGCGCTGCTCGACGCCGAGATCGCGCTCGATCGCGGTCAGACCCAGGACGCATGGCGGCAGCTCGATGCGATGGCGACGCCCGGCAATCCCGCCCAGGCCGCGCGTTACCGCGACTTGAAGGCGCGCGCCGCGCTCGGCGCCGGGCACCCGGAGGCTGCCGAGGCGCTCGCGCGCGAGCAGGCCGAGATCGCGCCGCATATCGCGCTGCTGCTGCCGGTCACCGGCCGCACCAACGCCGCGGCCGTGAGCGTGCGCGAGGGTTTCCTCGCGGCGTGGTATCAGTCGCCGGCCGCGGCGCGGCTGCGCGTGCGCGTCTACGACACCGGCACCGAGAGCGTCGCCGATGCGCTGACCCGCGCCGCGGGCTCCGGCGCCGAGCTCATCGTGGGTCCGCTGACGCGCGAGGAGGTGATCGCCGCGGCGCAGTTCGCCGGAGCGCGTCCGCCGCTGCTCGCGCTCAACTTCCTCGGCCCCGAGACACCCCCGCCTGCGCGCTTCTACCAGTTCGCACTCTCCCCGGAGGAGGAGGCGCGGCTCGTGGCGCGGCGTGTCCTCGAGGACCATCACCGCCGCGGTGTGGCACTCGTGCCCGCGGGCGACTGGGGAACCCGCGTGCTCGCGGCGTTCCGCCAGGAGCTCGAGGCGGGCGGTGGCGAGCTCATCGGCTCGGCAACCATCGATGCGACCCGCACCGACTATTCCGAGGCGGTGACGGCGATCCTCGGCATCAGCGAGAGCCAGGCGCGCTACCGGCGGCTCGAAGGGATCCTCGGCACGAAGCTGCAGTTCGAGCCGCGTCGCCGCGCCGATATCGGCTTCATCTTCTCGCCGGCACCCGCCAACATCGAGCGGCTGCTGCGCCCGCAGCTGCGCTTTCACTTTGCGGGCGACATCCCGACCTACGCGACCTCGGCGGCGTTCGAGCCGGACGTGCGTGCCAACCAGGATCTCGACGGCCTGATGTTCCCCGACATGCCGTGGATGCTCGGCGGGGATCTCGCCGAGGCGGTGCGCGCGGCGAGCCGCGACGCGTGGCCGAACGGAGGCCTCACGCGCAGCCGCCTGTTCGCCTTCGGGTTCGACGCCTGGCGACTGGCCGTGGCGCTCCAAAGCCGTCCCAACGACGTCAACATCGACGGGCTCACCGGGCGGCTGAGTTTCGACCCCGAACACCGGGTGCGGCGCGAGCTCGTCTGGGTGCAGCTGCACGACGGCGAATTGCGGCCGTTGGCCCCGGCGACTCCCTGAGGCACCCGCGCAGCTGATCGCGGCGCACACGCGAGAGGGGCAAGGATGCTCACCCAGCGCCAACGTGCCGGCCAGCGAGCGGAGCAGCTCGCCGCCGAATTCCTGCGCGCGCAGGGCTGCGAGATTCTCGAGCGCAACTACCGCCGGCGGCTCGGCGAGCTCGACCTCATCGCCCGCGAGCGCGGCGTGCTGGTGATTGCCGAGGTGCGCACGCGCGCGAGCGCGGCCTTCGGCGGGGCCGCCGCGAGCGTCGACCGGCGCAAGCAGCAGCGCATCGCGCGCGCGGCGCTGCAGCTGCTGCAGCAACGCGCCGATCTCGCGCGGCTCCCCGTCAGGTTCGACGTGCTCGTGGTGAGCGGGCTCGAGGGACCGCGGCCGCGCGTCGAATGGATCCGACACGCGTTCGAGTCCGCGTGATCCGCCGCAGCTCGTCCAGTCGCCTCACTCCTGAGGCACTGTATAAGGTTCACTCCTCAAGCTGCTGATTGCTATGAATGAAACCGCGTCCGGGTGAGGCGCGGGCCGCTCCCGCGCACGGTTCTTTTCTACATAAGTCGTTGTGACTGCGACGAATTTCTCACTTTTTTCAATTGACATAGTTCGCCCCCGATTCCTATAGTGGCGGCAAGTGGGAAAAAGTGGGGGGAAATGGGCGTAATCCGCCCGTACAGGTCATGTTTCGCGGTGCAACAAAGGTCACCCTGGACGACAAGGGCCGGATGGTCATGCCCACCCGCTACCGCGACCGTCTGCGGAGCGCATGCCGAGGGGCGCCTGGTGGTCACCGTCGACCGCGACCAGTGCCTCCTCATCTACCCCCTGCCCGACTGGGAGCAGATCGAACGCAAGCTGATGAGCCTGCCGAGCCTGCAATCCGCAGGCGCGCCGGCTGCAGCGGCTGATGGTAGGCCACGCGACCGATCTCGAGCTCGACGGGCACGGCCGGGTGCTGCTGCCGCCGGAGCTGCGCGAGTTCGCGAGGCTCGAGCGCCACGGCGATGCTGATCGGACAGGGCAACCGCTTCGAGTTGTGGGACGAGGCGCGCTGGAACGAGCGCCGCGACGCTGTGGCTGCAAGAGCGAGGAGGTGGCCACCGATCTGCCGTCCGAGCTCGATTCGCTGTCGCTGTAAGTCGGCCGCGGGGCCGCGTTGAGGGTCGCGAGGCGGCAGTGCCGCCTCGGGTGGAATGTGGGCCGGGGATCGCACCGCTGCTATGGGGGATGAGCACACACCGGTGCTTGTCGACGAGGCGCTTGCGGGACTCGCCGCTGCGACGCGGGCGGCTACTATGTCGACGCGACGTTCGGGCGCGGCGGGCACACGGCGCGCATCCTCGAGGCCCTGGGTCCGCGAGGGCCGCGTGCTCGCCATCGACCGCGACCCGCAGGCCATCGCGGCGGGCCGCGCAGCGCTTCGCCGACGAAGCTGCGGCTTACGCTCGTGCATGCGTCGTTTGCCGATCTCGGCAGCGCTCGTGCGCGCTGCACGGTCGAAGGGCGTGCTTGCCGGGCGTGCTGTTCGACCTCGGCGTCTCCTCGCCGCAGCTCGACGACGCCGCGCGCGGCTTCAGCTTCCGCAGCGACGGCCCGCTCGACATGCGCATGGACCCGACACGCGGCGAACCGGTCGCGCGCACTGGCTCGCTCGGGCGGGCGATCGACGAGATCGCGACGTGATCGCGCACCCTCGGCGAGGAGCGCTTCGCGCGGCGCATCGCCCGCGCGATCGTCGAGGCGCGCGCGCTCAGCAGCCGCTCGACGCGCACCGCTGCAGCTCGCCGCAGCTGGTCGCGCGCGCGGTGCGCACGCGCGAGCCCGGCAAGCATCCCGCCGACGCGCACCTTCCAGGCGCTGCGCATGCACGTCAACGACGAGCTCGGGCCAGCTCGAGCGGGCGCTGCGCAGGCGCGCTCGCGGCTGCTCGCGCCGGGCGGCCGGCTGGCCGTCATCAGCTTCCACTCGCTCGAGGACCGCATCGGTCAAGCGCTTCATGCAGCGCGAGTCGCAGCGCCGACCCGGCGCTCGCCGGCCTGCCGGTGCTGCCGCCGCGGCGCCGAACCGCGGCCTGAAGCTCGTCGGCCGCAAGACCGCGCGCCACCGAGGCCGAGGTGCGGCGCAATCCGCGCGCGCGCAGCGCGCTGCTGCGCGTCGCCGAGAAGGCTCGCGGCATGACGGCTCGCGCGCTGCGCATCATCGGCTTGCCGCTGCTGTGGCTCGCGGTGCTCGCCTCCGCCGCCGGCGCGGTCTACTGCAAGCACCGCGCGCGCGCAGCTGTTCGTCGAGCTCGAGGCGCTCAACGCGCAGCGCGACAAGCTGCGAGATCGAGTGGGGGCAGCTGCAGCTCGAGCAGAGCGCCTGGTCGACCCATGCCTTCGTCGAGCGCGTCGCCGGCACGCGGCTGCACATGGCGACGCCGCCGCCGCAGGACATCGAGGTGGTGCCGCCGTGAAGTCGCGCCGCGACGACGCGCCGAGTCGCGAGCGCCGCGCTCGTTCCGGCTGGCGCTCGGCGACACTGCTCGCACTGCTCGCGCTCGGCTGCGGCGCGCTGCTCGTGGCGCGCGGTGGACCTGCAGCTGGTGGATCACGGCTTCCTCGCGCAGCCAGGGCGACGCGCGCTTCATGCGCGTGGCCGCAGATCTCCGCGCACCGCGGCACGATCACCGATCGCTACGGCGAGCCGCTCGCGGTCAGCACGCCGGTCGATTCGGTCTGGGTCAACCCGAGCGAGCTGGCCGCCGCCACCGACCAGATTCCCGCGCCTCGCGAAGGCGCCTCGAGCTCGACCGCGCAGGAGCTCGCGCGCCGCGTCAGCAGCAACCTCGATCGCGAGTTCCTCTACCTCGCGCGCGGCACATGCAGCCGGCCGAGGCCGCCGCGATCAAGGCGCTCGGCATCCCGGGCGTCTACACGCTGCGCGAGTACCGCCGCTACTACCCGGCGGGCGAGGTGACCGGTCACCTGCTCGGCTTCACCAACGTCGACGACGTCGGCCAGGAGGGACTCGAGCTCGCGTTCGATCACTGGCTCGCGGGCGAGGACGGCGCCAAGCGCGTGATCCAGGACCGCCACGGGCGCATCGTCGAGGACGTCGAGAGCATCCGCCCGGCCGCGCCCGGGCCGGGACCTGCGTGCTAGCATCGACCTGCGCATCCAGTACCTCGCTTACCGCGAGCTCAAGGCCGCAGTGCGCGACCAGCGCGCGCGCGCGGGCTCGCTCGTCGTGCTCGACATCGCGACCGGCGAAGTGCTCGCCATGGTGAACCAGCCGAGCCTTCAACCCGAACGATCGCGAGCAGCTCGCAGCCCGGCGACTACCGCAACCGCGCCGTCACCGACATCTTCGAGCCCGGCTCGACCATCAAGCCCTTCGTGGTCGCGGCGGCGATCGCCGCGGGCAGTACGACGCGCGCAGCATCATCGACACCTCGCCCGGCTTCTTCAAAGTCGGCGTCAAGGAGTTCCAGGACGAGCACAACCTCGGCGCGATCGACATCGCCACGGTGCTCGCCAAGAGCTCGAACGTCGGCATGGCGAAGATCGCGCTCACGCTCGCCCCGCAGGAGATGTGGACCACGCTCGACGCACCTCGGGTTCGGCCAGGTCACGACCAGCGGCTATCCGGGCGAGTCCGCGGGGCTCCTGCCGCGCTACGCGCACTGGCGCCCGATCGGCATCGTCACCATGTCGCACGGCTACGGACTCTCGGTGACGCCGCTGCAGCTCGCGCAGGCCTACGCCACGATCGGCTCGCTCGGCATCGCCCACCCGGTGTCGTTCCTCACCGCCGACGGTGAGGCCGGCGGCACGCGCGTACTCGACGCCGCGGCCTGCCGCGAGCTCCTCGGCATGCTCGAGAAGGTGGTGACCGCCGAGGGCACCGGCAAGCTCGCCGCGATTCCCGGCTACCGTGTTGCGGGCAAGACCGGCACCGCCGAAAAAGCCATCCCCGGCGGTTATTCCACGGAGCGCTACATGGCGGTCTTCGGCGGCGTGGCCCCCGAGACCAAGCCGCGACTGGCCGCCGTAGTGGTGCTCGACGAGCCGAACGCCTCGATCCCGGGGCAACACTACGGCGGCCAGGTTGCCGCCCCGGTGTTCGCGCGCGTAATGGGCGGCGCGCTGCGGCTGCTCGCGGTCGCCCCCGATGAGCCGGTGCGCGTGCCCGAGGAGCTGCCGCCGAGCACCCTGCCGGACACGCTGCGCACGGCGGCTCTGCGATGAGCCTCGCCGCCGGCACCACCCGGTCCGCACGGGCGCTCGCCGAGCTCACGGCCGGGCTCCTCGCGGTGCCCGAGAGTCTCATGGTGAGCGATGTGACGGCGGACAGCCGCGCGGTCACGCCGGGCGCGCTGTTCCTCGCCTGCCGCGGCCGCACGCATCACGGCGTGCGCTTCGCCGCCGAGGCGCTGACGCGCGGCGCGCGCGCGGTGCTCTGCGAAACCGACGGCCTCGCGGGCGCGGCGCCCCCGCCCCCGCTCCCCGGCACGTTCGTCGGCGGGGTCGCGCATCTGAGCGAGCACGCCGGCGCAATCGCCGACCGTTTCTTCGACGCACCGTCCGCGCAGCTCACGGTCGCCGGCATCACGGGCACCAACGGCAAGACCACCTGCGCGTGGCTGCTCGCGCAGGCACTCGAGGCCGCGGGCCGGCCCGCCGCCTACATGGGGACGCTCGGCTTCGGCCGCCCGCCGCACCTCACGCCGACCGCGCACACCACGCCCGACGCGGTGAGCGTGCAGCGCCAGCTCGCGCTGCTGCGCGGGCTCGGCGCCGAGTGCGTCGGCATGGAGGTCTCGACGCCACGCGCTCGATCAGCACCGCGTGAGCGCCGTGCGCTTCAATACCGCCGCCTTCACCAACCTCACCCGCGACCATCTCGACTATCACGGCACCATGGAGGCGTACGGGGCGGCCAAGGCGCGCCTGTTCGGCTTCCCGGGCCTCGCGCACCGCGTGATCAACGTCGACGATCCGTTCGGCGCGGCGCTCGCGGCGCGCGACTCGTCCGCGCGCCTCACGGTCACCACACGGGCCGCGTCCTTCACGCCCGGCGCGGCGCAGTACGTGCGCGCGCTGCGCGTGACGCCCGACCCCACCGGACTCTCGATCGCCGTCGACTCGAGCTTCGGACCGGCGCAGCTCGCGGTGCGCCTGATGGGCGAGTTCAACGTCGACAACCTCGCTCACCGTGCTCGCGGTGCTGCTCGCCTGGGACGTGCCGCTCGGCGAGGCGGTGCGCGCGCTCGGCCGCAGCCGGCCGGCGAGCGGCCGCATGGAGATGTTCGGCGGGCGCGGCCTCACGCCGCTCGCCATCGTCGATTACGCGCACACGCCCGATGCGCTCGAGAAGGCGCTGCGCGCCTGCAAGCGCGCATTGCCGCGGACAGCTGCGGGTGCGTGTTCGGCTGCGGCGGCGACCGCGATCCCGGCAAGCGGCCGCTGATGGGGCGACTCGCCGCCGAGCTCGCCGACGATCTCATCGTCACGGATGACAATCCGCGCAGCGAAGATCCCGCGCGGATCGTCGCCGACATCCTCGCCGGGATCTCGCGCAACGTGCCGCTCGTGGTCGAGCACGACCGCGAGCTCGCGATCCGCCTGAGTCTCGCGCGCAGCAGCGCCGATGACGTCGTGCTGATCGCCGGCAAGGGTCACGAGGACTACCAGATTCTCGGCAACGAGCGCCGCCCATTCAGCGACCAGGCCGTGGTCGTGGACGCGCTGCGGGAGGTCGCCCCGTGAAGCGCACGCTGGCGGAATTCGCGCGTCTCGCCGGCGGCCGTCTGCGCGGCGCCGACCGCGCCTATGGCGACGTGGTGAGCGATTCGCGCACCCTCAGGGCGGGGGAGCTGTTCGTGGCACTCGCGGGTCCGAGCTTCGACGGCAACGAGTTCGTGGCGGCCGCGGCGGCCGCGGGCGCCGCCGGCGCCGTGGTGTCGCGCGAGCAGCCGCTGCCGCTCGCGCAGATCGTCGTGGACGATACGCAGGCGGCGCTCGAGCGCGCCGCGCGCGCCTGGCGCGCGCAGTTCCCGGGTCCGCTGGTCGGCGTCGCCGGCAGCAACGGCAAGACCACCGCCAAGGAGATGCTGGCTGCGATCCTGTCGCAGGCGGGCCCGTGTCTGGCGACGCGCGGCAACCTCAACAACCACATCGGCGTGCCGCTGACGCTCCTGCGGCTCACGGACGCGGAGCGCTTCGCGGTCATCGAGATGGGCGCCAATCACGCCGGCGAGGTCGCCCACCTGGTGGATGTCGCGCGGCCCACCGTCGGGCTCGTCACCAACGCGGGAGCTGAGCATCTCGAGGGCTTCGGAAGCCTCGAGGGCGTGGCGCGCGCCGAGGGCGAGATGGTGGCGGGACTCACCCCGGCAGGCACCGCCGTCATCAATGCCGACGATGACTTCGCGCCGCTGTGGCGCGACTCGACGAGCGCGCGCGTGGTCACTTTCGGCGTGCGCACGGCGGCGGATTTCTCCGCGAGCGCGGTCGAGGCCTCGGTCGGGGCGCAGGGCTTCAGCACCCGCTTCCGCCTGAGCGCCCCGCTCGGAGCGGCCGAGATTCGTTTGAACCTCGGCGGCGCCCACAACGTCGCCAACGCGCTGGCCGCCGCGGCCGCCGCGGCGAGTGCCGGCGCGCGCCTCGAGCACATCGTGGCGGGCCTCGCCGCGGTGCGCGCCGTGCCCGGGCGCCTGCAGTTCCGCCGCAGCGTCGGCGGCGGCTGGCTGATCGACGATTCCTACAACGCCAACCCGAGCTCGGTGCGCGCCGCCATCGGGCTGCTCGCGACGCTCCCCGGGCGCCGCTGGCTGGTGCTCGGCGACATGGCCGAGCTCGGCGCCTTCGCGCTCGATGAGCACGTGCGGCTCGGGGAGCTCGCACGCGCCGCGGGACTCGAGCGGCTGTACGCGATCGGCGCGCTCGCGGCGCACGCCGCCGCAGCCTTCGGCGCCGGCGCCACGACCTGTGCCGACGTGCCGGAGCTGATCGCGACACTGCGCACCGCGGTTGGCGCGGCCGGCGCCGACGTGCGCGTGCTCGTCAAAGGCTCGCGCTTCAATCGCCTCGAGCGCGTGATCGAGGCGCTGGCGGGCGATGCGGCTCCCGGCGCAGGGGCTCACTAGATGCTCTATTGGCTCACACAGAAATTCACCGGCGTCATTCCCGGCGCCCATGTGTTTGCGTATCTGACCTTGCGCGCCATTCTCGCCACGGTCTCCGCGCTCGGGCTGTCGCTCATCGTGGGACCGGCGATGATCGCGCGCCTCTCGCGCTACCAGATCGGGCAAGTGGTGCGCGACGACGGTCCGGCGAGCCACCTGCCGAAGGCCGGCACGCCCACCATGGGCGGCACGCTGATCCTCGTGACCACGCTCGTGAGCACGCTGCTGTGGGCCGAGCCCGCCAATCGCCTGGTGTGGACGGTGCTCGCCGTCACCTTCGCCTACGGCCTGATCGGCTTCTACGACGATTACCTCAAGCTCGTGGTGCGCAATCCCAAGGGACTCGTGCCGCGCTGGAAGTACTTCTGGCAGTCGGTCGCCGGGCTCGCCACGGCGGCGACGCTCTACTACACGGCCACCGAGCCCGCGCAGACCACGCTCTACCTGCCGTTCTTCAAGACTTTCCACGAGCCGCTCACCGCCTTCGGCTTCATCGTGCTCGCGTATCTGATGATCGTCGGCATGTCGAACGCGGTGAACCTCACCGACGGGCTCGACGGACTCGCCATCATGCCGGCGGTGCTCGTGACTTCAGCGCTCGGCATCTTCGCCTACGCCAGCGGCAATGCGGTGTTCGCCCGCTACCTGCAGATCCCGTAGATCCACGGCGCCGGCGAGCTGCTGGTGTTTTGCGCCTCGCTCGCCGGCGCCGGGCTCGGGTTCCTGTGGTTCAACTCCTACCCCGCGCAGGTTTTCATGGGCGACGTTGGCGCACTGGCGCTTGGCGCCGCGCTCGGCGTGCTCGCGGTGGTCGTGCGCCAGGAGCTGGTGGTGCTGTTGATGGGCGGGGTGTTCGTGCTCGAGACCGCCTCCGTCATCCTGCAGGTCGCCTCCTTCAAGCTCACCGGCAGGCGCATCTTCCGCATGGCGCCGCTCCATCACCACTTCGAGCTCAAGGGCTGGGCGGAGCCGAAGGTGATCGTGCGCTTCTGGATCATCTCGCTGCTGCTGGTGCTCTCGGGCCTCGCGACGCTCAAGCTCCGATGACCGGCTCAAACGACAAACGCCCCTATGCCGTGATCGTGGGACTCGGCCGCACGGGCCTGTCCGCGGCGCGCTATCTGCACGCCCAGGGCTGGCGGCTGGCGGTCACCGATACGCGCGAGCGGCCCCCGGAGCTCGCCGCCCTCAGCGCGCTCGATGCCTCGATCCCGGTGCGGTCCGGCGATCTCGACGCCGCGCTCCTCGACGGAGCGCTGTGCGTAGTCGCCTCTCCCGGCGTCTCGCTGGCGCTGCCGTTCTTCGCCGCGGCGCGCCGCCGCGGGCTCGAGATCGTAGGCGACATCGAGCTGTTCGCGCGCGCCGCGCACGCGCCCGTCGCGGGCGTCACCGGCACCAACGGCAAGAGCACGGTCACGACGCTGCTGGCGCGCATGGCGCAGCGCGCCGGACTCGAGGTGCGCGCCGGCGGGAATCTCGGGGAGCCGGCGCTCGACCTGCTCGCTCCGGGCACGGCGCTCTACGTGCTCGAGCTCTCGAGCTTCCAGCTCGAGACCACGACCCAGCTCGCCTGCCGCGCCGCCACGGTGCTCAACGTCACCGCCGACCACCTCGACCGCTACGCCTCGATCGAGGCATACGCCGCCGCCAAGGCGCGCATCTTCGCCCGCTGCGACACCGCGGTCGTCAACCTCGACGACCGCACTGGTGATGGCCATGCCGCGCGGCGCGCGGCGCACTTTGAGCTTCTCGCTGCGCGCGGCGGTCGGCGCCGATTACGCGGTGGCGGAGCAGGGCGGCGCGTGGTGGCTGACGCGCCGCGGCACACCGCTCCTGCCCGTGGCGCGCATGAAGATCAAGGGACTGCACAACGCGGCCAACGCGCTCGCCGCGCTCGCGCTCGGTGAGGCGCTCGAGCTGCCGCTCGCGCCGATGCTCGCGGAGCTCGCGGAGTTTGCGGGGCTCCCGCACCGCTCGCAATGGGTGGCCGAGGTGCGCGGCGTCACTTACATCAACGACTCCAAGGGCACCAATGTCGGTGCCACGCTCGCCGCCGTCGGCGGCATGGCGGGCCCGCTCGTCATGATCGCCGGCGGCGACGGCAAGAATCAGGACTTCGCGCCGCTCGCCGCCGCCTTCCGCGGCAAGGTACGTCACACGGTGCTGATCGGCCGCGACGCGCCGCTGCTCGCGCGCGCGCTCGCGGGGGTGTCGACGCTCGAGACCTGCGCGACGCTCGCACAGGCGGTGCATGCCGCGGCACGCGCCGCCCGTGCGGGCGACACCGTGCTGCTCTCGCCGGCGTGCGCGAGCCTCGACATGTTCCGCGACTACACGCAGCGCGGCGCCGAGTTTGCGCGCGTCGTCGGGGAGCTCGCGGCATGAGGCCGCGAGCGCTCAGCCGCTCATGGGATTCGCGCGTTCCGCGGGACGTGCCGGCGGCGTGCATCTGGACACCGTGACCATCGCGCTGACGCTCGCGCTCACGCTCCTCGGCCTCGTCATGGTGACCTCGGCATCGGTGTCGATCGCCAGCCAGGAAACCGGCCAGCCCTTCTACTACCTCGAGCGGCAGCTGGCGCTGGTCGCGGTCGGCGGCCTGTGTGCGGCGCTCACGTTCTCGATCCGCACCGAGTGGCTGGAGCGTGCCTCGGTGTCGCTGCTCGCGTTGGCGCTGGTGCTCCTGGTGGTGGTGCTGCTGCCCGGCCTCGGCCACTCGGTCAACGGCAGCCGCCGCTGGCTGCACGTGGGCGCTCTCAACTTCCAGGTCTCGGAGCTCGCGCGCGTGCTGGTGCTGCTGTACGTCGCGAGCTACGCGGTGCGCCGCGAAGAGGAGCTGCGCGAGCATCTCACCGGTCTCGTGAAGCCGCTCGCGCTGCTCGCGCTCGCCGGCGCGCTGCTGCTGGTGGAGCCGGACTTCGGCGCCGCCACGGTGCTGTTCGCCACGGGCTTTGGCCTCCTGTTCCTCGCCGGCGCGCGGCTGCGCTACGTGCTCGCGATGTGGCGCTCGCCTGCGGCGGCTTCGCGCTGCTCGCGCTCAGCTCGAGCTACCGGGTGCGCCGCCTGACCACTTTCCTCGATCCGTGGGCGGATCCCTGCCACAGCGGCTTCCAGCTCACGCAGTCGCTGATCGCGATCGGGCGCGGGCAGTGGTTCGGCGTCGGCCTCGGCGCGAGCGTGCAGAAGCTCTTCTATCTGCCCGAGGCGCACACGGACTTTCGTGTTCGCGGTGCTCGCCGAGGAGCTCGGACTTCTCGGCGTGCTCGCTCACGCTCGCGCTGTTCGTGCTGCTCGTCTGGCGCGCCTTCCAGATCGCGCGCCTCGCGTCCGAGGCGGGCCTGAAGTTCCCGGCGTATCTCGCCGCGGGGTTCGGCCTCTGGCTCGGCCTCGCAGGCCTTCATCAACATCGGCGTGAACATGGGCGTGCTGCCGACCAAGGGGCTGACGCTGCCGCTGATGAGCTACGGCGCTCGCAGCATGGTCGTCACGCTCGCCTGGGTCGGCGTGCTGCTGCGCGTTTACCACGAGGCGAGCGCTGCGGGCCGCGGCTCGGCCACGGTGCGCGGCTCGAGCGCGCCAAGGGACCGCGCATGAGCCGCCCGGTCCTGATCATGGCGGGCGGCACCGGCGGGCACGTGTTCCCGGCGCTCGCGCTGGCGCGGCTGCTGCGCGAGCGCAGCCACGAGGTCGTGTGGCTCGGCACCGAGCGCGGGCTCGAGGCGCGGCTCGTGCCCGCCGAGGGCATTGCGCTCGAGTGGCTGTCGGTCAGCGGGCTGCGTGGCAAGGGACTGCTGCCGCTGGCTCGCGGCGCCGCTGCGCCTGACGCTCGCGCTGGTGCAGGCGCTGCGGTCATGCGGCGCCACCAGCCGCTCGTGGTGGTCGGCCTCGGCGGCTTCGTCTCCGGCCCGGGCGGCGTCGCGGCCTGGCTCACCCGCCGACCGCTCGTCATCCACGAGCAGAACGCGGTCGCGGGCTTCACCAATCGCTGCCTCGCGCTGCCTCGCCCGCGAGGTGCTCGAAGCCTTCCCCGGCAGCTTCGGCCGCGACGTGCACGCGCGCGTGATCGGCAACCCGGTGCGGCGCGAGATCAGCGGCGCTGCCGCCGCCGCGCGAGCGCTTCGCGGGCCGCGACGGGTCCGCTGCGCCTGCTCGTGTTCGGCGGCAGCCAGGGCGCCGCGCGCCTGAACGCGGTGGTGCCGCTCGCGCTCGCGCGCCTCGCGGGCACGGTGCGCCTGCGACGTGCGGCACCAGGCCGGCGAGCGCTGGCTGCGACGAGGCGCGCGCGAGCTACGCGCGCGCCGGCGTGCGCGCGGACGTGCGGCCATTCATCGACGACATGGCGGACGCCTACGGCTGGGCGGACCTGGTCGTCTGCCGCGCCGGCGCGCTCACCGTCGTCGGAGCTGGCGGCGGCGGGTGTCGGTGCGATGCTGGTGCCGTTCCCCGGCGCGGTCGACGATCACCAGACCCACAACGCGCAGTACCTGGTGCGCGCAGGCGCGGCGGTGCTGATCGCCGACCGCGAGCTGACCGCCGAGCGGCTCGCCGCCGAGCTCGAGCGGCTGTGCGCGAGCGCTGCGTCGCAGGCCGAGCGCGCCCGGGTGCTCGCGACGCCATGGCGCGATGGCGGCCGCGCGGCCTGGCGCGCATCGCCGAGGCCGCGGATCGAGCGGCTCGCCGACGGCCTGCGTGCCGAGCGGCGCGGGAGCGCCGCATGAAGCGACCGCATGCGCCGCATCCACACCATCCACTTCGTCGGCATCGGCGGCAGCGGCATGAGCGGCATCGCCGAGGTGCTGCTGAACCTCGGCTACGCGGTGCAGGGCTCGGACCTGCAGCGCCAGCGCCGTCGACCGAGCGGCTGCGCGCAGCTCGGCGCGCGCATCATGCATCGGCCACCGCGCCGAGAACGTCGACGGCGCCGACGTCGTCGTCGTCTCGAGCGCGGTGCCACGCGGCAACCCGGAAGTGCACGCGCGCGCTCGGGCGGCGCATCCCGGTCGTGCCGCGCGCCGAGATGCTCGGCGAGCTGATGCGCTTCCGCTACTCGATCGCGGTCGCCGGCACGCACGGCAAGACCACGACCACGAGCCTGCGTCGCCAGCGTGCTCGCCGAGGGCGGCGAGGATCCGACCTTCGTCATCGGCGGGCGACTGAAGAGCGCCGCGCAGCAACGCGCGGCTCGGCGCGGGCCGCTACCTGGTGGCCGAGGCGGACGAGAGCGACGCCGTCGTTCATGCACCTGCAGCCGATGATCGCGATCGTCACCAACATCGACAACGACCACCTCGGCACGCACGGCGGCGATTTCGGCCGCCTGCAAGCAGAGCTTCGTCGAGTTCCTGCACAACCTGCCGTTCTACGGGCTCGCGGTGCTGTGCGTGCGACGACGCCGAGGTGCGCAGCGTCATGCCGCGAGGTCGCGCGTCCGATCGTCACCTACGGCCTGGAGGCGAGCGCCGACGTGCGCGCGCAACGACCTGCGTCGCGACGGGCTGCAGACCGCACTTCCAGGTGGCGCGCACCGGCGGCGCGCCGCTCGCGGTGACGCTGAATCTGCCCGGCACCGCACAACGTGCGCAACGCGCTCGCGGCGATCGCGGTCGCCACCGAGCTCGAGATCGACGATGCGGCCATCCAGCGCGCGCTCGCCGGCTTCCAGGGCATCGACCGGCGGCTGCAGCTGCATCGGCGACGTCGTGACGAGCGCCGGGCGCATCACCATCGTCGACGACTACGGCCATCACCCGACCGAGATCGCGGCGACGCTCGAGGCCGTGCGCCAGGCGTGGCCGGGCCGGCGCGCTGGTGCTCGCCTTCCAGCCGCATCGCTACACGCGCACGCGCGATCTGCTCGACGACTTCGGCAACGTGCTGTCGCCGCGCCGACGTGCTGCTCGTGACCGAGGTCTACGCCGCGGGCGAGGACGCCGATCGCGGGCGCCGACGGCCGCGCGATCTGCCGCGCGGTGCGCAGCCGCGGCCAGCGTCGAGCCGGTGTTCGTCGAGAAGGTCGAGGAGCTGCCGCAGGCGCTGCGCGATCTGCTGCGCGACGGCGACGTGGTCCTGACCATGGGCGCCGGCAGCATCGGCGCGGCGGCGCACGCGCTGCCCGCAGCGCTCGGCGGCACTGCGCCGCCCGGAGGGGCCAGATGACCGTCGCGCATGGCGTGCGGATTTCGGCACGCGCGTGCGGCGCCGACGAGCCGATGTGCGCGCCACACCTCCTGGCACGTCGGCGGGCCCGCCGACGTCTTCTTCACGCCGCGCGATCGCGCCGATCTCGGCGCATTCCTGCGCGGCCTGCCCGCCGCAGTGCCCGTCCACTGGGTCGGGCTCGGCAGCAACCTGCTGGTGCGCGACGGCGGCATCCGCGGCGTGGTCATCGGCACGCACGGGACGCTCGATGCGCTCGAGCTCCTGAGCGACGACCACGGTGCGCGCCGAGCGCCGGCGTCGCCTGCGCGCGCATCGCCCGCCAGTGCGCCAAGTGGGGCCTCGGTCCCGCGGAGTTCTTCGCCGGCATTCCCGGCACGCTCGGCGGGGCGCTGGCGATGAACGCCGGCGCTTCGGCGGCGAGACCTGGCGGCACGTCGTCGAGGTCGAGACCATCGATCGCCGCGGCGTCGAGCGCGCGCGACAGCCGGGCGAGTACCACGTCGGCTACCGCGAGGTCGTGGCGCCGGCGGCCGGGGAGTGGTTCCTGTCCGCAAGCCTCGCCTTCGAGCACCGTGCCGGCGCGCACGCCGACGAGGTGCACGAAGCTTCTCGCGCGGCGCAAGGAGACGCAGCCGATCGGCGAGTGGAGCTGCGGCTCGGTGTTCACCAATCCGCCGGGCGATCACGCCGCGCGCCTCATCGAGGCCGCCGGGCTCAAGGGCTATCGCATCGGCGGTGCCGCGGTTTCGCAGAAGCACGCGAATTTCATCATCAATCACGGCAGCGCGACGCGCGGCGGACCTCGAGGCGCTGATCGAGCACGTGCGCGCGACGGTCGAGCGGCGGCACGGCGTCTCGCTCGCACCCGGAAGTGCCGCATCGTCGGCGAGTGCCGTAGGCCGATGCGCCTGCATCTACGCAGCCCGGCGCCGCGCGCCGCGTCACCGACCCGCGGGACTTCGGCCGCGTCGCCGTGCTGCTCGGCGGCGACTCGACCGAGCGCGAGATCTCGCTCCTCACCGGCAACGCGGTGCTCGACGCGCTCAAGCGCCGCGGCGTCGACGCGCACGGCCTTCGATCCGCGCGACGGGCGCTCGCCGAGCTTGCCGCGCAGCGCTTCGACCGCGTCTGGATCGCGCTGCACGGTCCGGGCGGCGAGGACGGCACGCTGCAGGGCGCGCTCGAGTATCTCGGCGTGCCCTACACCGGCAGCGGCGTCCTCGGCTCGGCGATCGGCATGGACAAGCTGCGCACCAAGCGCCTGGCGCTCTCGCTGCGGCGTGCCGACGGCGGACTTCGTGGTGCTGCGCGGCCCGCAGGACTTCGCGGTGGCGCTCGAGCGCTTGCGGCTGCCGCTGATCGTCAAGCCCGCGACGCAGGGCTCGAGCGTCGGCATGAGCAAGGTGCGAGCGCGCGGCGGACCTGCCCGCGGCCTTCGCCGCGGCCGCGCAGCTCGAGCCGCTGGTGTTCGCCGAAGCGCTGGATCACCGGCGGCGAGTACACGGTGGCGATCCTGCAGGGCGCGGCGCTGCCCTCGATCCGCATCGAGACGCCGCAGCGACCTTCTACGACTACGAGGCCAAGTACTTCCGCGACGACACGCGCTACTTCTGCCCCTCGGGCCTGGCGGCGGCGGCCGAGGCACACCTCGCGCAGCCTGGCGCTCGCCGCCTTCGAGGCCGCGGGCGCCTCGGGCTGGGGGCGCGTGGACTTCATGATGGACGGCGCGGGCAGGCCGCTGCTGCTCGAGATCAACACCGTGCCGGGCATGACCAGCCACAGCCTCGTGCCGATGGCGGCGCGCGGCCGCCGGCATCGACTTCGACGAGCTCGTCTGGCGCGTGCTCGAGACCAGCCTCACGCGGCAGCCCGCCGTGCCGCCGGCGCAGGGGACCTGAGGATGCTGCGACGCACCCGCAACCGCCGTAAGCCCTCCGAGCGCACGCTGAAGCTGCCGCGCGTCAACTGGCGGCGTCTCGCCACGGTGGTGGGCGCGCTGGCGGCGCTCGGCATCGGCGTCGCCGCGCTCGCCACGGCGCTCGACCAGCCGGTCGCGTCGGTATCGGTCGAGGGCAGCTTCCAGCGCGTCTCCGCCGGTCGACGTCGAGCGCGTCGTGACGAGTCAGGTGCACGGCGGGGCTGCTGTCGGTGGATCTCGCCGCCGTGCGGCGCGCGATCGACACGCTTCCCTGGGTGGACGCGGCGAGCGTGCAGCGCACCTGGCCGCGGGGCCTCAACGTGCTCGGTCATCGAGCAGACCGCCGCGGCGCGCTGGGGCGACGACGGGCTGCTCAACACGCGCGGCGAGCTGTTCGCCGGCGACGCCCGCCACATGCCGCCCGAGCTGCCGCAGCTCGCCGGGCCCGTCGACGGCACGGAGTCGACCGGTGGCGCAGCGCTATCTCGCCGTCGCAGGACCGCCTGACGCAGGCGGGCCTGCGCCTGACGGCGCTGCGGCTCGACGCGCGCGGCGCCTGGGAGCTCGAGCTCGCCAACGGCGTCACCGTGCGTCTCGGCCGCCGCCAGGTCGACGAGCGCTTCGAGCGCTTCATGCAGTACCGCGCTGAAGCTCGTCGCCGAGCGCGGCCGCGGAAATCGCCTACGTCGACATGCGTTACACGAACGGCTTTGCCATCGGCTGGCGCGGCGAGCGCGCCGCGACGCGCCGCCGCGCCAGTCAGAGGACGGAACCCGCAATGGCTAAGCGCTCGGACCGCGAACCTGATCGTCGGCCTCGACATCGGCACCTCGAAGGTCGTCGCGCTGGTCGGCGAGATCGCGCGCCGACGGCATCGATCGAGGTGCATCGGCCTCGGCTCGCATCCCTCGCGCGGCCTGAAGAAGGGCGTGGTCGTCAACATCGAGTCGACCGTGCAGTCGATCCAGCGCGCGGTCGAGGAAGCCGAGCTGATGGCCGGCTGCGAGATCCACTCGGTGTACGCCGGCATCGCCGGCAGCCACGTGCGCAGCCTCAATTCGCACGGCATCGTCGCGATCCGCGACAAGGAAGTGACGCACGGCGACGTCGAGCACGTGATCGACGCCGCCAAGGCGGTCGCGATCCCGGCCGACCAGAAGATCCTGCACGTGCTGCCGCAGGAATTCATCATCGACGGCCAGGAAGGCATCCGCGAGCCGATCGGCATGTCGGGCGTGCGGCTCGAGGCCAAGGTGCACATCGTGACCGGCGCCGACAGCGCCGCGCAGAACATCGTCAAGTGCGTGCAGCGCTGCGGGCTCGAGGTCGAGGACATCGTGCTCGAGCAGCTGGCCTCGAGCTTCGCGGTGCTGACCGAGGACGAGAAGGAACTCGGCGTGTGCCTGGTCGACATCGGCGGCGGCACCACCGACATCGCGGTGTTCTCCGGCGGCGCGATCCGCCACACCGCGGTGATCCCGATCGCCGGCGACCAGGTCACCAACGACATCGCGGTGTCGATGCGCACGCCGACGCAGTACGCCGAGGACATCAAGATCCGCTACGCCTGCGCGCTCTCGCAGCTCGCCAATCCCGACGAGAGCATCGAGGTGCCGAGCGTCGGCGACCGGCCGGCGCGCCGCCTGGCGCGCCAGACGCTCGCCGAGGTCGTCGAGCCGCGCTACGAGGAGCTCTTCGGGCTGGTGCGCGACGAGCTGCGGCGCTCGCGGCTTCGAGGAGATGATCGCCGCCGGCATCGTGCTGACCGGCGGCAGCGCCAAGATGGAAGGCGCGATCGAGCTCGCCGAGGAAGTCTTCCACGTGCCGGTGCGCCTCGGGCTGCCGCAGGCGCGTCGACGGCCTCGCCGACGTGGTGCGCAATCCGATCTATTCGACGGGCGTGGGGCTGCTGCTCTACGCCCGCGACAACCTCATGCCGCGCGCGCCGCGGCGCACGACGCTCGCCGTGAACGGCAAGTCGGTGCTCGAGCGCATGCAGCTCTGGTTCCAGGGGAATTTCTGAAGCTGACAGCAGAGCGACAAGACTCAACCAACCGTTTGTATTCGCGTAAGGAGCAACAACATGTTTGAACTGATGGACGCATACAGCCAGAGCGCTGTCATCAAGGTGATCGGCGTGGGCGGCGGCGGCGGCAACGCCGTGGCGCACATGGTCACCTCCGGCATCGAGGGCGTGGACTTCATCTGCGTCAACACCGACGCGCAGGCGCTGAAGCACTCGAAGGTGAAGACCGCGCTGCAGATCGGCTGCAACATCACCAAGGGACTCGGCGCCGGCGCCGACCCGGAGGTCGGCCGCCAGGCCGCGATGGAGGATCGCGACCGCATCATCGAGCTGATCGAGGGCTGCGACATGCTGTTCATCACCGCCGGCATGGGCGGCGGCACCGGCACGGGCGCCGCGCCGGTCGTGGCGCAGGTGGCGCAAGGAGCTCGGCATCCTGACGGTCGCGGTGGTGACCAAGCCCTTCGAGATGGAAGGCAACAAGCGCTCGCTGCGTCGCCGACACGGGCATCGCCGAGCTCGCCAAGTACGTGCGATTCGCTGATCACGATCCCGAACCAGAAGCTGCTGACGGTGCTCGGGCGCGCAGACGACGCTGCTCGATGCCTTCAAGGCGCGCCAACCAGGTGCTGCAGGGCGCCGTGCAGGGCATCGCCGAGCTGATCACCCGTCCGGGCCTCATCAACGTCGACTTCGCCGACGTGCGCACCGTGATGGCGGAGACCGGCATGGCGATGATGGGCTCCGGCGTCGGCGAGCGGCGAGGACCGCGCGCGCGCCGCGGCCGAGAGCGGCCGTGTCCTCGCCCGCTGCTCGAGGACATCAACCTGCCGGGCGCGCACGGCATCCTCGTGAACGTCACCGCCGGCATGGACCTGTCGATCGGCGAGTTCCAGGAAGTCGGCAACATCGTCAAGCAGTTCGCCTCCGAGGACGCGACCGTCGTGGTCGGCACGGTGATCGATCCGGAGATGACCGAACGAGATGCGCGTCACGGTGGTGGCGACCGGCCTCGGCCGCGCCGGCGGCTGCAGCGCGGCCGGCGCAGCCGCGCCAGGCGCTGCCGGCCGCGACCATCGCGATGCGCGCGGCGAGCTGGCCGATGCGCGTGGTGCGCCGCGCACCGCCGCTCGAGCGCCGCGACTACTGCCGACTTCGACAAGCCGCGACCGTCGCAGCGCCAGCGCGCGGTCGGCGACGGCTGCTGCGCGACGGCCGAAGGCCGAGGAGCTGCTGGACATCCCGGCATTCCTGCGGCGGCAGGCCGATTGAGGCTGGCATGCGGTAACGGCGTTACGTGACGCTTGCGGCTCGAGCGGCCGCTCGCCACGGGCGCGCTCGCCGCGTACCGTTCGCGGCGCGCGTGTCAGGCCGCATGCTTGGGCTCGGCGGTCGTCTGAATCGACAGGCCGACGGCCGGAAGCCTAACAGCATGGCTCGGACAACGAACGCTGCAAGAACTCCATCCGCGCCACCGGCGTCGGCCTGCACACGGGCAAGAAGGTACTGATGACGCTGCGGCCCGCGCGCGGCCGACTACCGGCATCGTGTTCCGCCGCACGGACCTCGACGCTGCCGGTGGACATCCCGCGCGCGCGCCGAGAACGTCGGCGAGACCACGCTCGGCACGACGCTCGGCAAGGGCGAGGCGCGGCGTCTCGACCGTCGAGCACCTGCTGTCGGCGTTCGCCGGCCTCGGCATCGACAACGCGATCGTCGAGCTCACGCGCCGCGAAGTGCCGATCATGGACGGCAGCGCCGGCCCGTTCGTGTTCCTGCTGCAGTCGGCCGGCATCGAGGAGCAGAACGCGCCGAAGCGCTTCATCCGCGTGCAAGAAGCGGTGCGCGTCGAGGACGGCGACAAGTGGGCGCAGTTCGATCCCTTCGACGGCTTCAAGGTCAATTTCGAGATCGAGTTCGACCACCCGATCTTCAAGCGCCGCGTCGCAGCGCGCCTCGATGGATTTCTCGACGACCTCGTTCCTCAAGGAAGTGAGCCGCGCGCGCACCTTCGGGTTCATGCGCGACCTCGAGACGCTGCGCTCGCGCAACCTCGCGCTCGGCGGCACCCTCGACAACGCCATCGTGCTCGACGATTTCCGCGTCCTGAACGAGGACGGCCTGCGCTACGAGGACGAGTTCGTCAAGCACAAGATCCTCGATGCGATCGGCGACCTGTACCTGCTCGGGCACAGCCTGATCGGCGAGTTCACCGGCCACAAGTCCGGGCACGCGCTCAACAACAAGCTGCTGCGCACATCTGCTCGCCGACGCTTCGACCTGGGAAGAGGTGGTGTTCGAGTCGTACGCCGACGCACCGATCTCCTACATCGAGGCGCCAGCGCTTCCCGGCCCGCGCAACTAGTCCAAGCTCGCATCGGGCATTCCTGCCACGCTGCTCGCTGCGGCGCATCAATCGCCGAGTGACTAATCCCGCGGACGCACCCGCACCTGGACCTCTTTGAGGCCGGGGGCCGCGGCCAGGATCTGCGGCTCGAGCTCCTGCACCGCGAAGCGCAGCCGCGCGGACCAGGCGGCCGACTCGGCGAATATGACCAGCGTGCCCTCCCGCTCGACGACACCGGTGACCCGCACGCCAACCTCCGCGGGAAGGTGCCCGGACAGCCAGGGGGTCCAGAAGTTCGCGCGCCCGGCCTGGGCTGTGACGCGCATCAAGGCCGGGGCACGCTGCGCGATCAGGTCCTTTACAGAATGCACCCGGCGCGAAGTGCGTCCGGCACCAGTGCTCACTGGGGAACCGCCGCGCTTGTCTCGTCGGACCTTCTTGGGCATATTGCCTGTGAAGCTGTATCGGCAAACCCGCTGAAAGGCGGGGACGCAAAGCCACCGGTCTAAAGCGAGGCGCCATGACGGCGGGGTTGCCAGCATCGTACAGAGAATTATCTGAACGAGAACAGGGCGATACACGCTCGGGCCTGTCGGCCGGATCGGGCTGCCTCATGAGCCCGCTGATGACATAAGGTACCCGGACACTCTTTTGGCATGAACGTCATTCTTCTATCCCGGCGCGACGGCAGGGCACGCCAGTTCAATCTGGCGCGGCCCGTGACGCTCGGCGCCGTCCTGGCGGTGACCGCGCTCATCGTCGGGGGGGCGTTCGCGCTCGGCTTGCAGCTCGGCCGGGGCGTGCACCGCGAGGTGGCGCTCGCCGAGACCACCCGCTTCGCCGGGCTTCTCGCCGAGCAGAAGCAGGAAATCGCGAGCCTGAAACAGCAGCTGCAGCTGCGGGTCGACGCCATGGCGATGCGCATCGGCGAGGTGAACGCCCACGTCATCCGCCTCGATGCCCTCGGCAAGCGCCTCACCGAGATGGCGGATATCGACAGCCGTGAGTTCGATTTCGACCGCGACCCGCCGAGCGGCGGGCCCGAGGGCGAGGGCGTGAGCGCCCAGATTCCCGACCTGTCGGGCATGCTCGTGCAGCTCGAGCAGCGCGCGGACCTGCGCGAGTCGCAGCTCGCCGCGCTCGAGAACGTGATCCTGACGCGGGAGCTCAAGCGAAGAGATCCACCCGGAAGGGCGCCCCGTGTCGAGCGGCTACATCTCCTCCTACTTCGGCGAGCGTGCCGATCCTTTCGACGGCCTGGAGAAGTTCCACAAGGGCGTGGACTTCGCCGGCGCCTAGGGCACGCGACGTGGTCGCGGTCGCCGCCGGCGTCGTGACCTGGGCGGGCGAGCGCTCCGGCTACGGCAAGCTCGTCGAGATCAATCACGGCAACGGCTACTCGACCCGCTACGCGCACAACGAGCGCGCGCTGGTCACCGTCGGCCAGACCGTCAAGCGCGGCGAGTCGATCGCGCTCATGGGCTCGACGGGCCACTCGACCGGACCGCACGTGCATTTCGAAGTGCTGCACAACGGTCGCCAGGTCGATCCGCTCTCGTTCATCGGCCGCTGACGGCCGCTCCAACCTTGAATTCCGCCGCCCGCGAACCAATTGGGCGGTGATCACGTCTATTGCGTACAATACGCCGCTTCGTGCGCCCGGGGCAGACCGTAAGTGCTTGTCGGGCAAGATATTTTCAGGTTTTCACGGGTAGCCCTTGCTCGACGTCCTCACGCGCATCTTCGGCAGCCGCAACGACCGGCTCATTGGCAGCTACGCCCGCTACGTGCGCGCCGCCAAGGAGCTCGAGCACGGGATCGAGCTGCAGACCGATGAGGCGCTGCGCGCCAGGACGGATGAGTTCCGCAACCGGCTGAAGCAGGGCGCGACCCTCGACGAGCTGCTGCCGGAGGCCTTCGCGGTGGTGCGCGAGGCGGCGCGCCGCACGCTCGGACTGCGCCACTTCGACGTGCAGCTGATCGGCGGCATCGTGCTGCACCAGGGCAAGATCGCCGAGATGCGCACCGGCGAGGGCAAGACGCTGGTGGCGACGCTGCCCGCGTACCTGAACGCGCTGGCCGGCGACGGCGTGCACATCGTCACGGTCAACGAGTACCTCGCGCAGCGCGACGCCGACTGGATGGGTCCGGTCTACCGCTTCCTCGGCCTGACCGTCGGCGTGATCAAGAACGCGCAGAGCCGGCGGAGAAACGCGCGGCCTACGCCTGCGACATCACCTACGGCACCAACAACGAATTCGGCTTCGACTACCTGCGCGACAACCTCGCCTTCCGGCTCGAGGACCGCGTGCAGCGGCAGCTGAGCTTCGCCATCGTCGACGAGGTCGACTCGATCCTGATCGACGAGGCGCGCACGCCGCTGATCATTTCCGGCCCGGCCGAGGAGAGCACCGAGCTCTACCTGCGGATCAACGAGCTGGTGCCGCGCCTCATCCGCCAGAAGGACAGAGGAGGGCCCGGGCGACTTCTCGGTGGACGAGAAGGGCAAGCAGGTGCACCTCACCGAGGACGGGACACGAGCACGTCGAGCAGCCTGATGGCGGAGGCGGGACTGCTGCGCGAGGGCGAGAGCCTGTACGACCCGGCCAACATCCGCCTGATGCACCACCTCAACGCCGCGCTGCGCGCCCACGCGCTCTACAAGCGCGACGTCGAGTACATCGTGCGCAACGGCGAGGTCATCATCGTCGATGAGTTCACCGGCCGCACCATGTCGGCCGGCGCTGGTCCGACGGCCTGCACCAGGCGGTCGAGGCCAAGGAAGGCGTGCAAGGTGCGCGAGGAGAACCAGACGGTCGCCTCGATCACCTTCCAGAACTACTTCCGCCTGTACAGGAAGCTCTCCGGCATGACCGGCACGGCCGACACCGAGGCGCCGGAGTTCCTGCAGATCTACGGCCTCGAGGTGGTGGTCATTCCGACGCACCGGCCGATGGTCCGCAAGGACAACGCCGACCTCGTCTACCTGACGCAGAAGGACAAGTTCGAGGCGATCATCGAGGACATCCGCGACTGCGTCGAGCGCGGGCAGCCGGCGCTGGTCGGCACGACCTCGATCGAGACCTCCGAGTACCTGTCGGGCCTCCTGCAGAAGGAGGACATCGCGCACCAGGTGCTCAATGCCAAGCAGCACGAGCGCGAGGCGCACATCGTCGCCCAGGCCGGCCGTCCCGGGCACCGTCACCATCGCCACCAACATGGCCGGCCGCGGCACCGACATCGTGCTCGGCGGCAACCTCGAGGCCGAGCTGCCAGCGCTGCCGGCGAGCTCGACGACGATCGCGCGCGAGCAGCTGCGCACGCGCCTGGCAGCAGCGCCACGACGCAGGTGGTGGCGGCCGGGCGGCCTGCACATCATCGGCACCGAGCGCCACGAGTCGCGCCGCATCGACAACCAGCTGCGCGGCCGCTCGGGCCGCCAGGGCGACCCGGGCTCGAGCCGCTTCTACCTGTCGATGGAAGACAACCTGATGCGCATCTTCGGCGACCCGGAGCGCACCAAGCGGCTGCTGCAGATGGCCGGCATGAAGGAAGGCGAGGTCATCGAGAGCAGCATGCTGACGCGCCAGATCGAGAAGGCGCAGCGCAAGGTCGAGGCGCACAACTTCGACATCCGCAAGCAGCTGCTGCTGTTCGACGACGTCGCCAACGACCAGCGCAAGGTCGTCTACCAGCAGCGCACCGAGATCATGGGCACCGAGGACCTGTCCGACGGCCATCCGCGGCATCGTGCGAGGACGTCGGTCACCGGGCTCATCGATGCACATCTGCCGCAAGCATGCCGCCGCCGCGGACTGGGACCTGAAGGGCCTCGCGGAAGCCATGCAGCGCGACTTCAACGCGCGCATCGATCCGGAGCCTGGCTCGAGGCCGAGCCCGAGCTCGAGGAGCAGGCGCTGCGCGAGCGGGTAGTGCAGGCGGTCGAGCGAGACTTATGCGGCCAAGGTCGGCGCGCGTCGGCGCCGCCGATCATGCGCCACGTCGAGAAGGACGTGATGCTGCAGGCAGCTCGACCAGCACTGGCGCGAGCACCTGGCGGCGATGGACTACCTGCGCCAGGGCATCCACCTGCGCGGCTACGCGCAGAAGGACTACCGCTACGAGTACAAGCGCGAGGCCTTCGAGCTGTTCGCGGCGATGCTCGACCGCGTCAAGTTCGAGACCTCCTCCACCATGGCGCGGCTCGAGATCCGCAGCCCCGAGGAGCTGCAGCGCGAGGAAGACGAACGCTACGCACGGCTGATGCGGGCGCTGCAGGCGCAGCATGCCGAAATGGGCTCGCTGCTCGCCGCCGACGGCGCCGCCGGTCCCTCCCAGGCCCCGGCAGCGCCCGGCGCCGCGGCGGCCATTCCGGCGGCGCGTGCCGGTGCACGCTCTGCGCCCCCGCCCCCGCCGGCGCCTGAGTCCGCGGAGCCCTTCGTGCGCGGCGAGCCCAAGGTCGGCCGCAACGAGCCCTGTCCGTGCGGCTCGGGCAAGAAGTACAAGCACTGCCACGGCGCGCTGTCGAGCGTCGAATAGCCGCCCCCTCAGGCGACCTGCCCATGATGCGGGTGGTGGCAGCGGCACTCTACGACGGCGCCGGGCGCGTGCTCATCGCGCAGCGTCCACCGGGCAGCCATCAGGCGGGCCGCTGGGAGTTTCCGGGCGGCAAGGTCGCACACGGCGAGTCCGAAGGCGCGGCGCTCGCGCGCGAGCTGCGCGAGGAGCTCGGGGTCGAGGTGCAGGCGTGCCGCCCGTTCATGCGGCTCGAGCACCGCTACCCGGACCGGCATGTCGAGCTCTCGCTGTGGATCGTCGAGCGCTTCAGCGGCAGCCCGCGTGCCCTCGATGGGCAGCAGCTTCGCTGGGTGGCGCCGCGGCTCCTCGGACACGAGGATCTGCTCGAGGCGGATCGCCCGTTCGTCGAGGCGCTGCGCGACCTCGCGCCGCCTTAAGTTGATTGGCGAAAAGCGCCGGGGGCGCTTTTCGCAGGCCGCGCGCGCAGCTCTGGCACGCACGCGGCCAAAAGGCGCGGCTTTTGGCCGCTTATCAACGGGCGGCTTTGGGCCCGCGTGTACAATCAATGCATTCACTTGGTGGATATTGATATGGCAGCTCCGAACGATCTCCCGGAAGTCGAGCTCGACTCCAAGAATCTCTATCGCGAGGACGTGTTCACCGACCGCCGCGCGGGCAGCATCCGCCGGCTGACGCCGGTCACGAGCGCTGGCTCGGATGACGGCACGCGGGCGGTGCTGTTCTCGGGTCAGACGCAGCTCCTCACCCCCGCGGGCGTCCTGCCGCTCGGCTTCGAGATCGAGGCGGGGACGCTCGAGGAAGCACTGCGGAAATTCCCCGACGGGGTGAAGCTCGCCCTCGAGCAGGCGATCGACGAGGCACGCGAGATGCGGCGCGAAGCGGCCTCGCGCATCGTCGTGCCGGAGGTCGGCGGCGGCCTCGGTGCCGGCCCCGCGCCGGGCGCGGGCGGCGGCAAGATCAAGTTCCCTTGAGGCCCGAGCGCTCGCTGCGGCTCGCGGCGGCGCTCGTGGCCGCCGCGCTCGGCGCGTCAGTGGCCGCCTGCGTGAGCGCCGAGTTCGGCAACCGCGAGCCGGCTTCCGGTCCCGGTCCGGCCGGCAAACCGATGCCCACTGCCTCGGACACCGCGATCGGCCTGCCCCCCGTCGCCGCCGCACCGACCGTGGCCGCCGCGCCGATCTATCCCATCACGGCCCGGGTGAATATCGGCGACGACTTCTTCGGCAAGCACGTCGAGGACCCCTATCGCTGGCTCGAGGATCTGGGGTCGCCGGCGGTCGCGCAATGGGTGGCGGCGCAGAACGCCGTCTCACGCCCCCGGCTCGAAGCGCTGCCGCAGCGCGCCTGGCTCAAGACACGGCTTACGCAGCTGTGGAACTACGAGCGCTACGAGTTGCCGGTGAAGCGCGGGCCGCACTACTTCTACCTCCACAACGACGGCACACAGAACCAGAGCGTGCTGTACGTGTCCGAGCGGCTCGACGCCGGCGGACGCGTGCTGTTCGATCCCAACACGGTGCGTGCCGATGCCACGGTGGCACTCGCCGCCTTCACCCCGGATGAGCAGGGGAGCGTGATCGCCTACGCCACCTCCGACGGCGGCACCGACTGGCAGATCTGGCGGTTCCGGCGCGTCAGCGACGGCACGGATCTGCCTGACGAGGTGCGTTTCACCAAGTTCTGGGGCGTGTCCTGGGCGCACGACGGCTCGGGGATCTACTACAGCCGCTACCCCACTCTCACCGGCGGCCGCGGCGACGACGCGGCGCGCCCCGCGGTCTACTTCCACGCACTCGGCACGGCTCAGGAAGACGACCGCCTGATCTACGAGGTGACCGATAACCCGACGCGCGTGCCCGTCGCGCGTGTTTCCGAGGACGGCGCCTGGCTCGTCATCACGCAGGTCGAGGGATACGAAAAGAACGGCGTCTACGTGCTCGACCTCCGCCACCCGGGGGCCAGGCCGCAGCCGCTGCTGGCCGCCTGGGATGCGCTCTACACGTTCATCGGCGCGCGCGGGGATGAGCTGTATTTCCGCACCACCAAAGACGCCCCCAACGGGCGCGTGATCGCGGTCGATGCGCGCGGCGCACCGCCGACGCCGCGCACGGTCGTGCCCGAGGGCACGAGCGCGCTCGAGGAGGCGAGCTACGTCGGCGGGCGGATCATCGCCCGCTACGTCGAGGATGCGCACGGCGTGGCGCGGATCTTCGAGCGCGATGGCCGTGTAGTGGGCGAGGTGCCGCTGCCGGGCAAGGGTGGCGTCGACGGCTTCCACGGCGAGGCCAGCCAGAGCGAGACCTTCTTCGGTTACACCGACTACCTGACGCCGCGCCGCATCTACCGGCTCGACGTCCGCGCGAGCCAGGCGGCGCTGTGGCGCGAGCCGCACATTCCCGCCTCGACCGAAGGCTACGTGACCGAGCAGGTGTTCTTCACCAGCAAGGACGGTACGCGCGTGCCGATGTACATCACCCACCGGCGCGACCTGCAGAAGAACAGCGACAACCCGGTGCTGCTCTACGGCTACGGCGGATTCGACGTCTCGCTCACACCGCAGTACCGGCCGCAGGTGCAGGCGTGGCTCGAGATGGGCGGCGTGTACGCCGAAGCGAATCTGCGCGGGGGCGGGGAGTACGGCGAGGCGTGGCACAAGGCCGGCACGCTCGCCAACAAGCAGCACGTGTTCGAGGACTTCATCGGCGCCGCCGAGTACCTGATTCGCGAGCACTACACGCGCACCGCGCGCTTAGGCATCCACGGCCGCAGCAACGGCGGGCTGCTGATCGGTGCGGTGCTGACGCAGCGGCCGGATCTCTTCGGCGTGGCGCTGCCGGCGGTGGGAGTGCTCGACATGCTGCGCTACCAGACCGCGAGCGCCAACGCACGGCAGTGGTCATCCGATTTCGGGCTGGCGGAGAATCCCGAGCAGTTCCGCGCGCTGTACGCCTACTCGCCCTACCAGAACGTGCACCAGGGCACCTGCTACCCGCCCACGCTCATCACCACGGCGGATCACGACGACCGCGTCGTGCCGTGGCACAGCTACAAGTTCGCCGCCGCGCTGCAGGCGGCCCAGAGCTGCCCGAATCCGATCCTGATGCGGGTCGAGACGCGCGCCGGGCACGGCGCCGGCAAGCCCGTTTGGATGCAGATCGAGGATTTCGCCGACCAGTGGGCGTTCCTCGCGAAATGGCTCGGGGTGAACGCGCCGGGGGCCGAGTCGCCGGCGCCGCCGGGCACGCCCTGAGGACGCGCCAGGCCGTTCAGGTCAGTCCGCCCTGATCAGGGCGCGCAGCGCGAGCGTCTCGGGGTCGAACACCGCGAGCACGCGCCGGCTCCCGCCCCACATCACCAGGGCGTCGGGGCGGTCGGCGGCAAGACCGCGCGCCCTCATGCGCTCTTCGAGCAGCCGTTTCTCGCGGCGTGAAAAGTACTTCATATCGTCGACCTTCTCGAGGTGCTTGCGCATCTCGGGGAGTCCCTGGTCCCAGGGCCGAAAGCCGCGCGGCATCTGCACGACGTCGGTGCCGCCGAAGGCAGTCCCGAGCGCAATCTTCTTCGCCTCGTCCGGATCGTCGGGCAGCGGCGCCCAGATCCAGCGGGGACGGCTGTACCAGAAGGGGGCCAGCGCCGGATTCGCGGCGCGCCCCGCGCGAATGTCCTGCGCCTTGAGGTCGGATGCCTGCACCAGCTCGAGCGAGTTTATCGAGAAGGCGTAGTAGAGCGGCCGCCCGTCCCACAGGGTGACGGCGCCGTAACCGAGCGCGATCAGTTGTACGGTCGCGATGATGGCGATGTCCCGCGCGAGCTCGGTGCGCGGCTTGCCGGGATTCGCGACGATCAGTGTCAGGGTGGGTCCGAGCACGACGTCCACCATGACGACGATGCCGACGACCTGCAGCACGCTCGCGAGATACCAGCCGGGCCACTGGTACCAGCCGAGCCACAGCGAGCCGAGCACCAGGGTGAGTGCGGTGGCGCTGGCGGTGAGGTGCAGGCCGAAGGCCCGGAGCCGGAATCTCATGGTCGCGGGGGTTTGACGGGCGGTTCCGTAGGCAGGGGCTCCCCGGACGCAGGCGCGCTCTCGCCTGCAATCGAGCGTTGCTCGGAGAACCAGGCGCCGAGATCGACGAGCCTGCAGCGCTCGCTGCAGAACGGCCGGTACGGAGCAGCGGCCCACTCGAGGGCACGCCCACAGGTCGGACAGGTGACCGTCGCAGGGCTCATCGCGGCAGAGCGCTCAGGTACAACAGCTGAGCGTGAAGGCGACGTCCTCCTCGGTCTGCGTCGGCCGGGCGGCGAGGCCGTTCCAGGCGAGGAAGCGCACGTTGCAGCGATGGTGGCTGCCGCTGATCTCGGGATAGAGCCCGGCGGCCGCCGGCAGCGAGATGCGCAGCAGCTGCAGCGGCTGGTCGCGCTCGAAGGTGATGTGGAAGATGCCGCCCGGCGCGATCTCCGCGCGCGTGCGCCCGTTCTGGCGCGTGAGCCACAGCAGCTCGGCGACCGCATCGCACAGCGGCCGCAGCAGCGCGAGCCACTGCGCCGAAGGTCGCATGCGCAGCTCGTCGGGCTGCGATTCAGCCAGAGGTAGTAGTCGGGCAGGTCGAATTCGCAGGTGCCGCCGGGAATCGCGCTGCGATGCTTGATCGCAGTTCAGGAATTCCGAGTCGCGCAGCGGCTGCAGGAAGGCCGCGCCGGCGCCCATCAGCTCGCCGCGCAGCCGCTGCAGGTTGGTCATCAGCACCGCAGGCGCGCGCGTCGACGCCGGCCGTTGCTGGAACTCGTTGAGCCTGCCGATCTGGCGCTCGAGCTCCTTGAGCACGTCGCCGCGCACGTCGCCGCGCGTGGTGATCGCGAGGATGTCGAGCAGGCTCGCGACGCGCGGCCCGGCTGCCCCACTGGCTCGCCATCTCGTTGTGGTAGAGCGCCTGGCTGTAGAGGAAGTCGAGGCGCAGGAAGGTGCGCATCCGCTCGTTCAGCGGCTGCTCGAACTCGAGCACGCCGGTGGCGGGCTCGGCCGCCAGGCGGCCTCGGATTCGGCATGGCGGCGGGCTCTGGCATGGCGCTATTGTGCTTGACGCGCGCGCCGTCCGTAAACGCCACGGACCTCAGCCGCGGGGCTGGCGCGCGAGCTCCAGGTACGCGCGTATGCAGCGCTGCGACCTGCGCCTGCGAGGCGCTGCAGGTCGGCCGTCGTTCGTCGATCACGTCGTCGGCGACCGCGAGGCGCGCGGCGCGCGATGGCCTGCGCCGCGAGCGATGGCCTGCGCCTGCTCGCGGTTCGACGCCGTCGCGCGCGATGCAGGCGCGCGCGATCTGCAGCTCCTCGGCGCAGTCGACCACCAGCACGCGGTCGACGTGCGCGCTGCGGCTCGCTCTCGACCAGCAGCGGAATCACCAGGATCTGGTACGGGCCGCCCGCGCTCGCCGCACGCGCGCTCCAGCTGCGGCGCCGGATGGCCGGGTGCAGGAGCGCCTCGAGTCGGCGCGCGCCGCTGGCGTCGCGAAGACACGATCTCGCGCAGCGCCGGCCGGTCGAGCGTGCCCGTCGGCGGCGAGAATGCCGGCGCCCGAAGCGCTCGCACCAGCGCGCTCGAGCGGCGGCTGCCGGGCTCGACCACCTCGCGCGCGATCTGGTCGGTGTCGATGACCGGCACGCCGAGCGCGGCGAACAGCTTCGCCGACCGTGGACTTGCCGCTGGCGATGCCGCCGGTGAGGCCGACCCGAAACGCGCCGCGGTGTCACCGCGGCACTCATGCGGTGCAACGCGAACAAGGCGAGGTACCGGCCGACCCACGGCTGGCCCCCACATGCAGCGCGATCCAGCCGGCGGCGGCGAGGTAGGGGCCGAACGGGATCGGCGTCGCCGCGGCTCGCGGCCGCGGACGGATCAGCGCGATGCCCGACCACCGCGCCGACCACCGCCGGCGAGCAGGATGATCGGCAGCAGCATCTGCCAGCCGAGCCAGGCGCCGAGCGCGGCGAAGCAGCTTGAAGTCGCCGTAGCCCATGCCTTCCTTGCCGGTGAGCAGCTGGAACAGCTGATAGACGATCCAGAGGCTCAGGTAGCCGGCCGCGGCGCCGATGACGCGCTCGCGCGGACGTCGACCGGCAGCGCGCGCGGCGTCGTGCGGTCCGCCAGCAGGCTCAGCGAGCAGGCCGAGCCACAGCAGCGGCAGCGTGAGGCTGTCGGGCAGCAGCTGGTGGTCGAGGTCGATGACGGTCGAGCGCGATCAGGAACCAGGTGAGGACCAGCGCGCGCGAGCGCGGCCGGTGCCGAAGCCGAAGCGCCAGGCCACCAGCGCCGACAGCAGGCCCGTGAGCAGCTCGACCAGCGGATAGCGCGCGCGAGATCGGCGCGCCGCAGCGCGGCGCAGCGGCCGCGCAGCACGAGCCAGCTAGATGACCGGGATGTTCTGCAGCGCCGTGATCGGCGCCTTGCAGGCCGGGCAGCGCGGAGCGCGGCACGACCAGGTTGAAGCGCGTTTGCGGGCCGGCCGCGAGGGTCGTAGCGTGCGCGTCATGGCCGGCGAGCTCGGCGCATTGCGCCCGCCACTGGCGCTCGAGCATCACCGGCAGGCGGTAGATGACCACGTTCAGGAAGCTGCCGACCAGCAGGCCGAGCAGGCAGCGCGACGGCCGACGAACAGCGGCCGGGATCGCGGCCAGCAGCGCCACGGCGCCGGCGCCGGTCAGACCACCGCGCCGAGCTTGAAGATCGGCAGGTACATGGCGATCACGAGGCCGCCGACCAGCACGCCGAGGATCGCCATGATCAGCGGCTCGAGCAGGCTCGACATGCGCGTCGACGGCGTTGTCCACCTCGGCCTCGTAGAAGTCGGCGACCTTGCCGGCCATCTCGTCGAGCGAGCCCGACTCCTCGCCGACCGCGATCATCTGCATCACCATGTTCGGGAACAGCCCGGTGTTCTCCATCGCGCGCTGCAGGCGCTGGCCGGTGGCGACCTCGTCGCGCATCCGCAGCACCGCGCGTCTCGTAGACGATGTTGCCGGTGGCGCCGGCCACGGACTCCAGCGCCTCGACCAGCGGCACGCCGGCGGCGAACATGGTCGAGAGCGTGCGCGCGTAGCGCGCGATGGCGGCCTTGTTGAGGATCGGCCCGATGATCGGGAACTTCAGCGATCACGCGGTCGAGGAACTGCCGCATCGCGCGCGAGCGCTTCTTGAAGTAGAAGAACGTACGACGCCGCCGCCGAGCACGATGCCGATGCAGACCAGCCCTTGGCCTGCACGAAGCTGCGACATGTCGATGACCATCTGCGTGAAGGCCGGCAGGTCCGCGCCGAAGCCCTTGAACAGCGCCTCGAACTGCGGGATCACGAAGATCAGCAGGATCACGGTGACGATCACCGCGACGACCAGCACGGCGGCCGGGTAGAACAGCGCCTTCTTGATCTTCTTCTTGAGCGCCTCGGTCTTTTCCTTGTAGGTCGCGATCTTGTCGAGCAGCGATCTCGAGCGCGCCCGCCTGCTCGCCGGCCTCGACCAGGTTGACGAACAGGTCGTCGAAGTAGCAGCGGGTGCTTGGCCAGCGCCTCGTGCAGCGAGGTGCCGCCCTCGATGTCGGCCTTGATGTCGAGGATCAGCTTCTGCATCGGCGGGCTTGTCGTGGCCGACGCCGACGATCTCGAAGGCCTGCACCAGCGGGATGCCGGCGGCCAGCATGGTGGCGAGCTGGCGGGTGAAGATGGCGATGTCCTCGGCCTTGACCTTGCCGCCGGCCTTGGCGGCCGTCGCGCTGCTTGCGGATCCGCGAGGCGAGCGATGCCCTGGCGGCGCAGGTCGGCGCGCAGCGCGGTCTCATCCGGGCGCGAGGCTCTTGCCCTTGACCCTGTTGCCCTTCTTGTCCTTGCCCTCCCAGGCGAAGGGAACGTCGCGCTTGATGGTCCGGACGGTCGGCGGTGCTGCTGCTGCCTGTGCCATGAGTCTTTACCTGTCGCCTCATTCGACGGTGACGCTGTTGATCTTCTTCGAGACTGGTGAGGCCGTCCTTGACCTTCTCGAGTCCCGCACGGCGCAGATCCCAGACGCCTTCCTTGGCCGCCTGCGTCGCCGATGTCGACCGCGCTGCCGCCGGCCAGGATGATGCGGCCGATGGCCTCGGTCACCGGCATGCACCTGGTAGATGCCGACGCGGCCCTTGTAGCCGTCGGTGCAGTTGGCGCAGCCCTCCGGCCGAAGATCTGGAGCCCGCTCGCGATGTCCTCGTCCGTGAAGCCTTCCTTGCAGCAGCGCCTCGCGCGGGACGTCCACCGGCTGCCTTGCAGTTGCTGCACAGCCGCCGCGCCAGGCGCTGGGCGATGATCAGGCTGCACCGAGGTCGCGATGGCGTAGGGCTTGACGCCCATGTCGACCAGGCGCGTCAGCGTCTGCGGCGCATCGTTGGTGTGCAGCGTGGAGAGCACCAGGTGGCCGGTCTGCGCGGCCTTGATGGCGATCTCGGCGGTCTCGAGGTCGCGGATCTCGCCGACCATGATGACGTCCGGGTCCTGGCGCAGGAAGGCGCGCAGCGCGGCCGCGAAGGTCAGGCCCACCTTCGGGTTGACGTTGACCTGGTTGACGCCGGGCAGGTTGATTTCCGCCGGGTCCTCGGCGGTCGAGATGTTGGTGTCCTCGCGTGTTGAGGATGTTGAGGCCCGTGTACAGCGAGACGGTCTTGCCGCTGCCGGTCGGGCCGGTCACCAGGATCATGCCCTGCGGGCTTGCGCCAGGTACTTCAGGTACAGCTCCTTCTGGAAGGGCTCGTAGCCCAGCGCGTCGATGCCGAGCATCGCGCTGCGACGGGTCGAGGATACGCAGCACGATCTTCTCGCCGAACAGCGTCGGGCAGGTGCTGACGCGGAAGTCGATGGCGCGGTTCTTCGAGAGCTTCATCTTGATGCGGCCGTCCTGCGGCACGCGCCGCTCGGCGATGTCGAGCCGCGACATGACCTTGAGGCGCGCCGCGAGCTTGCTGGCGAGCTGCACCGGCGGCTGGGCGACTTCCTTCAGCACGCCGTCCATGCGGAGGCGGACGCGGTAGATCTTCTCGTAGGGCTCGAAGTGGATGTCCGAGGCGCCGCGGCGGATGGCATCCAGCATCACCTTGTTGACGAAGCGCACGATCGGCGCGTCTTCGACGTCGTCGCGGCCGATCGTCGTCGTCGACGATCTTCATCGCCGCCGGTGACCTCGAGGATCTCGAGATCGAAGTCGTCCTCGTCGCCGAGGGCCGGCATCGAGGTGTCGACCTGCTCGAGCGCCTTGTCGACGCGCTGCTGCAGCTTGTCGTCCTCGACGACGATCGCTTCGATCGCGAGGCCGGTCTGGAACTTGATCTCGTCGATCGCGTGCAGGTTGGTCGGGTCGGCGACTGCCGAGGAACAGCCGCTTGCCGCGCTGGAACAGCGGCAGCACGCGGTGCTTGGCGAGCAGCTTGTCGCTGACCAGCCGGACCGCGTCGAGGTCGACGTTGACGGCGTCGAGGTCGAAGCAGCGGCACGCCGAACTCTTGGAGGCCGCGATGGCGATGTCGCGGGCGTTGGCCGCGCCGCTGCGCCACCAGCTGCGTGACGAGCTGGTCTTGCGCTCGCGCGCGGCATTGAGCGCCTCGAGCATCGCGGCTTCTTCGACCACGCCATCCTGGACGAGCCGCTGTGGCAGCCCGCCAAAGCCCGAGCGCGAGGCGCCGAGCGCGAGAGAGGCGTTGTCATTCATGGGCTTACGGCAAGCAAAATAAGCCGAACGGTCAGTTTACCCGAGACGCGGGCGCGCGCAATTGTCAAATCCCTGGCGATTCTGAATGACCGGCCCCTGCAGCGGCGGGGTGTGCGTCACAGTGGGGAGATCGAGTCCCCAAAGGGAGAGCCCCCGCACAAGGCCGAAAGCCTCGATTTGACCGGTTGCGCCGGGCAGTTCGCGCCCCAAAAGAAGAAGCCCCGGCAGGAGCCCGGGGCTTCTCATTCTGAGTACGCTCAGAGGTTGATTACTTGCACTCGGTCGGGGCGTACTTGGCCGTGAGGGTGCCGGGGGCAATTGCGATGCCCGTGAAGCCACGCGCGGTCGCAGTCGAGACGCCGAGTGACGTGCAGGCCCAGTCGATGTTGCCCGACAGGCCAGCCGTGGTCAGGTCGGCGTACGTGCCGTTGTTGATCTCGGGCGTCATGACAATCGTCATGTTGTTGGCGGTGAGCTGCGGGATGGTCACGTTGTTGTAGGAAATCGTGATCTGCCCGTTCGCCGGGTTGACCGTCAGGTTGTTCACGTACTTGGTCGTGTTGAACACGCCCAGCCCAGCCTGATAAGCGGTAACGCCGGGGATGCCGTTCGACTGGAACGACTCGGACACGCCGGTCTTGGCCGAAGAGGCCAGGCTCAGACCTTCTGTGATCTTCGAGCGGGCGGTGTAGTCCGAATACGCCGGGATCGCGATCGCGGCGAGAATGCCGATGATCGCGACGACGATCATCAACTCGATGAGGGTGAAACCCTTTTGCAACGACTTCATTTGTGGAGACTCCTAAATTTTTTGATACAAACTCAGTGGCGCAAAGAGGGCGCCCGACAGAAATGAAGCAAGCGGCATGCCAGACCGCTCGAACTATCCTAAGTCATTGAAATTGCTTGATTCACCGGTCGCCGAGCTGACGCCGGGTTGACGTAACCACTGTCGCACACTGACGCCACGGGATAACCGGCGTGTCACAAAGTGACGCGCAGCGTCACTCGGCGTCCGCCGCCGCCTCACTCGATGCCGAGCTTCTTGATGCGGTAGCGCAGCGCCCGGAAGCTCATGCCGAGGACCTTGGCCGCCGCGGTCTTGTTGTAGCGGGTCTTCTCGAGCGCCTTGATGATGGCTTCGCGCTCGATGCTCTCGAGCTGGCTGCCGAGGGCGGTTCCGGCGTCGACGGCGGCGGGCGCCACCGCCGCCCCCGGGGCCGCCGCCTCCGTGCCGGAAACGCGAGCCGCGGAGCGCAGGCGGATGTGCCCGGCGGTGATCTCCCCGCCGGTGCTCAGGGTGAGCGCGCGCTCGAGCACGTTCTCGAGCTCGCGCACGTTGCCCGGGGAAGGCGTAGTCCTGGAGCTGGCTCACCGCATCCGCGGACAGCTGCGGCGCCGTTGCGCCGGCGCGCCGCGCCAGGCGTGCCAGGATCGCATCGGCGAGCTCGGGGATGTCGCCGCTGCGCTCGCGCAGCGCCGGCACGCGCAGCTCGATCACGTTGATGCGGTAGAAGAGATCCTCGCGGAACAGGCCCTGGGCCACCAGGTCGCGCGAGGTTCTTGTGGGTGGCCGACAGGATGCGCACGTCGACGCGTCTCCTCGCGCGCCTCGCCCACCGGGCGCACGGTCTTCTCCTGGATCGACGCGCAGCAGCTTCACCTGCATGTGCAGCGGCAGGTCGGCGACCTCGTCGAGGAACAGCGTGCCGCCCTCGGCGCTCTGCACCAGCCCCTTCTTGTCGGCGACCGCGCCGGTGAAGCTGCCGCGCTTGTGGCCGAACAGCTCGCTCTCCATCAGCTCGGTGGGAATCGCGCCGCAGTTGACCGCGCACGAACGGCCCGTCGCGGCGCGGGCCGCTGTCGTGGATCATGCGCGCGACCAGCTCCTTGCCGGTGCCGGACTCGCCGGAGATGTGCACCGGCGCCTGGCTGCGCGCCACGCGGGCGATCATGTCGCGCAGCTGCTCCATCGACCGGCGAGCTGCCGAGCAGCCGCGGTCCGGCAAAGGTGGCGGTGCGCGACTCCGCCCCGGCCCGCAGCTTCACCGCGCTGCCGACGAGCTTGCGCAGCACGCCGAGGTCGAGCGGCTTGGAGACGAAATCGAAGGCGCCGAGCTTGAGCGCCCGCACGGCGGTTCGACGTTGCCGTGCGCGGTGATGACCGCCACCGGGAGGCTGCGGCGCGGTGCTCCTGGATCCAGGCCACCAGGTCGAGGCCGTCGCCGTCGGGCAGGCGCATGTCGGTGAGGCAGAGGTCGAAGCTCTCGGACTTGAGCAGCTTGCGCGCCGTGGCGAGGTCGCCCGCCGTGCGGGTCCTGCAGCTCATGCGGCTCAAGCGTGAGGCCGACGAGCTCGAGCAGATCCGGCTCGTCGTCGACGACCAGGACCTGCGGCTGGGGCTCGGAGCCGCGTGCGCTGTGCGCCACCTCGCTCATGAGACCTCCCAGCGCCGCCGGATCGGCGAACACCAGCCGGAAGAGACTGCCGCCGCCCGCGCGCGGCTCGTAGAGGAGCGTGGCGCCGTTGGCCTGGGCGAGCTCGCGCGCGAGGAACAGCCCGAGCCCCGTGCCGCCTGTCCGGCGCGTGAAGAACGGCTCGAAGATGCGCTCGGCGATCTCAGGGCTGACGCCGCGCCGCGGTCGGCGACTTCGAGGTAGGGGCGGCGCGTTGCTCGGCATGCGGCCGTATCGTATCTCGATGCTGCGTCGCCGGCGTCGCCCTGCACGGCGTGCTTGAGGGCGTTCTCGCACAGGTTCCACAGGATCTGGCGCAGCTGACTCGGGATCGACGCGCACCTCGAGGTCGCCGGCGCCGGCTCAGCGGCGAAGCGCGCCGGCGCGGAACTGCATGGTGTCGCAGAACTCCTGCGCGGAAGTCCTCGACCCAGCTCAGGCAGCTGCAGCCGCTCGGTGCGCGCGGGCTCGCGGCGCGAGAGCCGCAGCACGTTGTCGATGATGGCGCTGACGCGCGTCGGCGTTGCCGCGGATGATGTCGGTGAGCCGGCGGTCCTCGTCCGCCAGGCTCGGGGATTCCGCCAGCAGCTGCCCGGCGTGGCTCATCGCGCCGACCGGATTGCGGATCTCGTGGGCGATGCTCGCGCTCAGCCGCCCGAGCGCGGCGAGCTTCGACTGCTGGACCTTCTCGGCGAGCATGCTCGTGTCCTCGAGGAATACCAGCACCGGGCCCGGGCTCGCGGCCCCGAGCGGCGCGAAGTGCGGGCGGATCACGCGCGCGCCGTCGGCGGCGACGAAGGTCGGGTCGACCGGCGACCCGCTGCCCACTCCGAGCGTGCCCTGGCGCCACGACTCGAGGAGATAGCAGCAGGCGCGGCGACGCCTCGCCGAGCAGCGCATCCGGGAAGGCGTTTTCGTCGCCGAGCATCTCCGCCGCCGATTCGTTGATCAGCCGGATGCGGTCCTGGGCGTCGACCACCAGGATGCTCTCGCGCAGGTGCTGCACGATGTACTGCGAGAGCTGCGCGAGGTTGGCGAGATCGAGCTCGTGGCGGCGTACCAGCGCTTCGCTCTCGCGCAGGCGATGAGCCACCGGCCAGGTGACGAGCGAGGTGCCGAAGAGCACGGCGCCGATGAGTCCCGCGGTGGCGTAGTCGGTGGCCGCCGTCGGGTCGTAGAGGCCGGCGAATACCTGCTGGGCGAGCACCGCGAGCGCCGCGACGGCGGCGATCAGCACCGCGTCCCGCCGGTCCGCCAGCACCGAGAGCGCGACCACCGGCAGCACCAGCAGGATCGCCCAGCCCGCTCGCGACGCCCCCCGCTGCCATACAGGATGAAGGCGATGGCGACGGCATCGACGCACGCATTCACGAGCGCGACGATACGCAGGCTCGACCACCGAAGGCGCCGCGCGATGATGAGGAGCACCGCCGCGGTGAAATAGGCGATGCATGCCCCGGTGAAGGCCCCGGGCTGGGTCGGCTGCAGGATCCAGCCCGGCCCGGCGAACGCCTGCATCGCCAGCAGCGCGAGCGGCACCAGCAGCCGATAGAGGTTGAGGAGCCCGATGACCCGCCAGGCCAGGTCGCTGGGGGTCACGGCGGTGGCGGCGGGGCTGGCCGGCATTTTTCGTGCGGAAAAAGCGCTCACGGGCCGTTGGCGGGCCCTCGAGACTGTAACATCTTCGCCCCGCACCGGACGCGACCCGACGCACAAGCTGGCCACTGCCGGCCAATTTCGCGAGAATGACGCTCTTTACCCCAACGAAAGCCAACGAGCGCCACGATGAACCTGCACGAATACCAGGCGAAGGAGATGTTTCGCGGCTACGGGATCCCGGTGCCCGCCGGCGAGGTCGCCGCGAGCGCGGAGGCAGCGGTCGCGGCGGCGCGCGCGCTCGGCGGCGAGCGTCTGGGTGGTCAAGGCCCAGGTGCACGCCGGCGGCCGCGGCAAGGCGGGCGGCGTGAAGCTCGCGCGCGACCTCGAGGCGGTACGCGCGGCGGCGGCGGGCATGCTCGGCACGCGCCTGGTCACGAAGCAGACCGGCGCCGAAGGGCCTGCCGGTCGAGCAGGTCTACGTCGAGTCCGGCTCCGACATCGCGCGCGAGCTGTATCTGTCGCCTGACGCTTGAATCGCGAGCGCGGCCGCATCGCCTTCATCGCCTCCGCGGCCGGCGGCATGGACATCGAGGAAGTCGCGGCGACGACGCCGGAGAAGATCCTGTCGCGTCAACGTCCATCCGGCGGCGGGCCTGCAGGCGCTACCAGGCGCGCGAGCTCGCCTTCGGCCTGGCCTCGACGGGCGCGCAGATCGGCCAGTTCCAGGCGCATCGCCGTGGCGCTCTACCGGCTGTACTGTCGAGCGGGACGCGAGCCTGGTCGAGATCAATCCGCTGATCGTGACGCGCGCCGGCGCGCTGCGTCGCGCTCGACGCCAAGATCAACATCGAGGACAACGCGCTGTTCCGCCAGCCGGAGCTGGCGCGCGCTGCGCGATCGCGAGCCAGGAAGACCCGATGGAGCGGCGTGCCAGCGAGCACGACCTCAACTACGTCTCGCTCGACGGCAACATCGCCTGCATGGTCAACGGCGCCGGCCTCGCGATGGCGACCATGGACCTGATCAAGCTGCACGGCGGCGCGCCGGCGAACTTCCTCGACGTCGGCGGCGGCGCCACGGCCGAGCGCGTGACGGCGGCCTTCGAGCTGATCCTGTCGAACCCGCAGCGTGACGCGCGATCCTGGTCAACATCTTCGGCGGCATCGTGCGCTGCGACCTGATCGCCGAGGGCATCATCAAGGCGGTGAGGAAGGTCGGCGTGCAGCGTGCCGGTGGTCGTGCGCCTCGAGGGCACCAACGCCGAGCAAGGCGCGCGCGATGCTCGCGAGCAGCGGCCTCGCCATCACTCCGGCCGACGATCTCACCGATGCGGCCCGCAAGGTGCGTCGCGCTGGCCGCAGAAGGGCAAGGCATGAGCATTCTCGTCAACACGCAATACCAGGGTCATCTGCCAGGGCTTCACCGGCAAGCAGGGCACGTTCCATTCCGAGCAGTGCATCGCCTACGGCACGCAGCATGGTCGGCGGCGTCACGCCGGGCCGCGGCGGCGAGGAGCACCTCGGCCTGCCGGTGTTCGACACGGTGCACGACGCGGTGCGCGCGACCGGCGCGACGGCCAGCATGATCTACGTGCCGGCGCCGTTCGCCGCCGACGCGATCCTCGAGGCGGCCGATGCCGGCATCGAGCTGGTCGTGTGCATCACCGAAGGCATCCCGGTCAACGACATGGTGCGGGTCAAGGCGGCGCTGGCGGGCTACGGCGACGCGGCTGGTCGGCCCGAACTGCCCGGGCGTCATCACGCCGGGCGAATGCAAGATCGGCATCATGCCGGGCTTCATCCACAAGCAGGGCGCGTCGGCATCGTGTCGCGCTCCGGCACGCTGACCTACGAGGCGGTGTACCAGACCACGCAGCAACGGCCTCGGCCAGAGCACCTGCGTCGGCATCGGCGGCGACCCGGTGCGCGGCATGAATTTCATCGACGTGCTGGAGCTGTTCGAGCGCGACCCGCAGACCGAAGGCATCATCATGGTCGGCGAGATCGGCGGCAGCGACGAGGAGGCCGCGGCGGCCTACATCCGCAAGTACGTGACCAAGCCGGTGGTCGCCTACATCGCGGGCGTCACGGCGCCCGCCGGCAAGCGCATGGGCCATGCCGGCGCCATCGTCGCCGGCGGCAAGGGCACGGCGGCGGACAAGTTCGCGGCGCTCGAAGCCGCCGGCGTGCGCACCGTGCAATCGCCGGCGGAGCTCGGCGCGGCCATGGCCGAGCTGCTCGGCCAGCGCCGCGCGCGGCGCACCTGTACCGCGCCGCGTCCGGCGCGCACCCCGCCCGCCCCGGCCCGCGGCGCGCGTAAGCCCAAGCGCTCCGCGTCGGCACCCAAGCGCCGCGGCGCCGCGCCGGGAGCGAAGCCCGCGCCCAGCGCCCCGGCCGCGCGCGCAGGCGCGCCGCCGCGCGCCGGCCGGGAGGCGGCAGACGGCGCTGAGGCGCCCGCTGCCATGAGCGACACGCTCCGCATCGCACTCGCGCAGATCAACCTGCTCGTCGGCGACGTGCACGGCAATGCGGCGCGCGTGATCGGCGCGGCGCACGCCGCGCGCGCGCGAGCTCGGCGCCGACCTGGTGCTGTTCCCGGAGCTCACGCTGTCCGGCTATCCGCCCGAGGACCTGCTGTTTCACCGCGGCTTGCGCCGGCAGATCGAGCCGGCGCTCGCGCGGGTGCGGCCGAGGCGGCGCGGCATGCGGCGGTGATCGTCGGCTACCCCGAGTACACGGCGCGACGCGATCTACAACTCCGCCGCGCTGATCGCCGACGGGCGAGCTCGCCGCCAACCACCGCAAGGCCGAGCTGCCGAACTACAAGGTGTTCGACGAGAAGCGCTATTTCACGGCCCGGCGCGCAGCCGACGGTCGTCGGACCTGCGCGGCATTCGCGCTCGGCCTGCTGGTCTGCGAGGACATCTGGGAGCCGGAGCCGGCGCAGCTCGCGCGCGCCGCCGGCGCGCGAGCTGCTCGCTCGTGATCAACGCCTCGCCTTCGAGATCGCACAAGCAGCGCGAGCGCGAGACGGTCGCTGCGCGAGCGCGTCGCGCGACGTCGGGCTGCCGCTCGTCTACGTGAACCTGGTCGGCGGCCAGGACGAACTGGTGTTCGACGGCAACTCCTTCGTGATGGACGCCGACGGCAGCGTCGTGATGCGCGCGCCGCGCCGTTCGAGGAGGGCGCTGCGCTCGTGCGATTCGAGCGCGACGCGCACGGGCGGCGTGCGTGCCGCTGCCCGGGACGCGTCGCGCCGCGAGCTGCAGCGACGAGGCGAGCGTCTACCGCGCGCTCGTGCTCGGCGTGCGCGACTACGTCGGCAAGCACGGCTTCCCCGGCGTCGTGCATGGGGCTGTCGGGCGGCGTCGATTCGGCGCTGACGCTCGCGATCGCCGTCGATGCGCTCGGGCGCCGAGCGCGTGCAGGCGGTGATGATGCCCTCGCGCTACACCTCGCAGATGAGCCTCGAGGATGCCGCCGCGCAGGCGCGCGCGCTCGGGCGTGCGCTACAGCGTGATTCCGATCGAGGGCATGTTCGAGGCGACGCTCGCGGCGCTCGCGGCGCGAGTTCGCCGGGCCGCCGCCGGACACCACCGAGGAGAACATCCAGGCGCGCTGCCGCGTGCTGCTGCTGATGGCGATCTCCAACAAGACCGGCCGCATGCTGCTGACCACCGGCAACAAGAGCGAGATGGCGGTCGGCTACGCGACGCTGTACGGCGACATGGCCGGCGGCTTCGCGCCGATCAAGGACTGCAGCAAGATGCTGGTGTACCGGCTCGCCGCGCTACCGCAACTCGCATCGCGGCGCGTCATTCCGCAGCGCGTGATCGACGCGGCCGCCGACGCGCGGAGCTGCGCCCCGACCAGAAGGACTCGCGATTCGCTGCCGCCCTACGAGGTGCTCGATCCGATCCTCGAGGCCTTCATCGAGGAGGATCTGTCGGTGGATGAGATCGTGGCGCGCGGCTTCGACCGCGCGACCGTCGCGCGCGTGCTCGACTGGTGCAAGCGCAACGAGTACAAGCGCCGCCAGGCGCCGCCCGGGCGTGCGCGTCAGCCGCCGCGCCTTCGGCCGCGACTGGCGCTATCCGATCACCAGCGGCTACCGGCGCTGAGCGTCGCTACCAGAACTTCCACCAGGCGCGCTTCGGCGACCGCCTGCGACTGGGCACTTCGGCCGGTAGTTCGCCTCGTAGACCTCGCGCGCCTGCTCGGCGAGTCGGTTGCAGGCCGAGCTTGTCGTAGCACTGCGATCATGATCGCGAGCGCGTCCTTCACCGCCGGCGCGCCGTCGTACTGCTCGATGGCGCTCTTGCGCGCGCTGCGCCGCCGCCACATAGGCGCCGCGCTTCATGTAGTAGCGCGCCACGTGCACCTCGTAGTCGGCCAGGCGATTGCGCAGGTAGATCATGCGCTGCAGCGCGTCGTGCGGCGTACTCGCTCTTCGGGTACTGCTCGACGACGATCTTGAACGAGGCGAAGGACTTGCGCGCGTTGGTCGGCGGGCGCTGCGTCAGGTCGACGCGGAAGCAGCGCTCGATGGCGTTCGGCGTGCGCTCGAAGTCGACCAGGCCCTTCATGTACTAGGCGTAGTCGACGCGCGGGTGGGTCGGGTTCTCGCGGATGAAGGTATCGGCGGCATCGGTGGCCGATTCGCTCTCGCCGGCGCGGTAGTAGGCGTAGATCAGGTCGAGGCGCGCCTGGCGCGCCTCGTCGGTGAACGGAAAGCGCGCGGTAAGCGCCTCGAAGAGCTTGATGGCGCTGTTGAAGTCGTTGTTGGCGAGATCCTTATTGGCGGTCTTGAAGAGCTGCTCGGGCGTCTGTTTTGCCCGCTGTTTGGCGCGATGCGAGCCGCAGCCGCAGACGGCAAGCAGCACTACGCACAGCGCGACGACGCCGCCGCGCACCGGACTGGACCAACGCATCTGGAAAGGGCCTTTCTTTTGGCTTCGCGCCGAACGAATCCGGCAAGTATAACGAATCTCCCGTCCGGCTCTCCGACCAATGCCGCACCCGGAGAGTTCCGTACGCACGAGCTCGAACTGCCCGCGGCGGCCGCGGGCCTGCGGCTCGACCAGGCCCTGGCGCGGGCGCTGCCGCAGTACTCGCGCGGGCAGCTCAAGTCGTGGATCGATTCGGGGGCGGCCCGGACGGCGGGACGGCCGCTGCGCGGCAAGGACCGGGTGCTGGGCGGGGAGCGGGTGCGGATCGAGGCGCGGCTGGCGAGCCGGACCGAGGTCGCGGCGGAGCCGATGCCGCTCAGCGTGGTGTTCAGAGGACCGTGCGCTGCTCGTGATCGACAAGCCCGCCGGCCTGGTCGTGCATCCCGGCGCCGGCAATCCCCGCCATACGCTGCAGAACGCACTGCTCGGGCTCGATCCGCAGCTCGCGCTGGTGCCGCGTGCGGGGCTCGTGCATCGCCTGGACAAGGACACCTCGGGACTGCTGGTGGTGGCCCGGACCCCGGAGGCGCACGCGGCGCTGGTGGCCGCCCTCGGGGCGCGCGAGATCTCGCGGGAGTACCTTGCGGTGTGCACCGGGGTGATGACCGGCGGTGGCACGGTGGACGAGCCGATCGGCCGGCACCGCACGCAACGCGTGCGCATGGCGGTGCGGCGCGACGGCCGCCCCGCGGTGACGCACTACCGGGTGCTGAAGCGTTTCCGCGCCCACACCCTGGCGCGGGTCGAGCTCGAGACCGGCCGCACCCACCAGATCCGCGTGCACCTGGCGCACACCGGCTTTCCGATCGTCGGCGACCCGCTCTACGGCGGACGGCGGCGCATCCCGGCCGGCTGCACGCCGGCGCTGCTCGAGGCGCTGCAAGCCTTTCAGCGCCAGGCATTGCACGCCGAGCGGCTGGCACTCGCCCACCCGGTCACCGGGCGCGCCATGGAATGGCGCGCCGCGCCGCCCGCGGACTTCGCCGCGCTGGTCGGGGCGCTGGAGCGGGACGCCGCATGAGCGGCGCTCGCGCCGCCGCGCTCGCGCAGCTCCTCACCCCCGAGTGGCCGGCGCCGGCGGGGGTGCGGGCGGCGTTCACGCTGCGCGGCGGCGGCGTCAGCGCTCCGCCGTTCGGTTCGCTCAATGTCGCTACCCACGTGGGGGATGACCCCGCGGCGGTCGCCGAGAACCGGCGCCGCGTGCACGCGGCACTCGATCTGCCGGCCGAGCCCGCCTGGCTCGAGCAGGTGCACGGCACGCGCGTGGCGGATCTCGATACGCCCGGTACGGCGGCGCCGGCCGATGCGGTCATGACACGCGTGCCCGGCCGGGTGTGCGCCGTGCAGGTGGCGGACTGCCTGGCCGTACTCCTCGCCGCGCGCGACGCCTCGGCGGTGGCCGTGGCGCACGCGGGGTGGCGGGGCCTCGCGGCCGGGGTGCTCGAGGCGACGGTCGCGGCCCTCGGCGGGGCGGCCGGGGACCTCATCGCCTGGCTCGCACCGGCGATCTCGCAGCCGCACTTCGAGGTCGGCGCGGAGGTGCGCCAGGCGTTTATCGCCCGCGATCCCGGCGGCGGCGGCGCATTCACCGCGAACGCGCGCGGCCGCTGGCAGTGCGATCTCGCCGCGCTTGCGCGGCGGCGGCTCGGCGCGCTCGGCGTCACCGCAATTTCGGGCGGGAGCTGGTGCACCTATGCCGACCCCGCCCGGTTCTTTTCGTTCCGGCGCGACGGCCGCTGCGGCCGCATGGCCGCCCTCATCTGGCTGAGCTGATGCTGCTCGCATCCATCGTCGTGTTCTCCGCCCTCGGCGGTATCGCGAGCGCGGCGCTCGCGGTGGTGTTCCTGTGGGTCCCGGAGCCGCGCGCCGCGCGACTGCTGCCGCACTTCGTGAGCTTTGCGACCGGGGCGCTGCTCGGCGCGGCGCTGCTGGCGCTGCTGCCCGAGGCGATCGAGCGCGCCGGGGTCGCCGGCGCCCACGCGCTCGGACTCACGCTGATCGGCGGGCTCGGGGTGTTCTTCGTCATCGAGAAGCTGGTGCTGTGGTGGCACCTGCGCGCCGGGGAGGGTGCGCCGCACACCCACGGCGATCACGGCCACGGCCACGGCCACGGGCACGCACACGCGCACCGCGAGCGTGCCGCGGGCGTGCTGGTCCTGATCGGCGACAGCCTCCACAACGCACTCGACGGGGTGGTCATCGCGGCGGCCTTTCTCACCAGCCAGCCGCTCGGGCTCGTGACCACGCTCGCGGTCGCGGCGCACGAGATCCCGCACCGCGTGGGGGACTTCGCCATCTTGGTGCAGGCTGGCCTGTCGCGGCGCCGGGCGCTCGAGCTCAATCTCGCGACCGGACTCGCCTCGGTGATCGGCGCGGTGGCGGCGTGGTGGGGACTCGGACGCGCGCTCTGGGTGCTGCCCTACGCGCTCGCCTTCGCCGCCGCCGGTTTCCTCTACATCGCCGTCGCGGGGCTCATCCCCGGGCTGCACAGAAGCGCCGACCCGCGCGCCAGCTCGATCCAGGTGGTCCTCATCGGCTCAGGGGTGGCGGTCATCGCCCTCGCCGAGCGCCTCGCGGGCCAATGAGCCGGGGGATTTGCGATTGAGTTCGCGAATCCGCAACGTTCGAACCGGTAGCATTTGACGTAATTCCGCACACACGGTACCTAGGACCCCATGCTGCTCAAATGGCTGGACGGCCGCGAGGCGACGGCGGCGGGAGCTGCCCTCGCGGATGAATTCTATCTGCAGTCGGGCGCCGGGCTGCCGCGCGCCCGTGGCAGTGACGCTGCGCAGCGTCCGCAGCAGCCGGAGCTGCGGAAATTCCTGCAGAAGTTCCTGCAGCGGGTCGACCAGGCCGCCGGTCCGCTGAAGCTCAATGTCTTCAAGAGAGCCAAGCTCGCCAACTCCTTCAAGTGGCGGCTGCTCGAGAAGGGCGTCGAGCAGCAGCTGGTCGACGAGCTCACCCGGGCGCTGGTGTTGCGCATGACCGGCGTCGAGGCGGGTGCCGCCTCAACCGAGCGCGGCTCGGGCTCCGGCACCCGGCGAAGTGCGCGTGAAGCGCGCGCCCTGCACGCCACGGCCAGCGAGCAGCTCAGCAAGGGCGCATTTGCCGAAGCCCGCGAATCCTATCAGCAGCTGGTCAATCTCGATCCGCGCGACGCCGATGCTCGCAACGGCCTCGGGATTGCACTCGCCCAGCTCGCCCACTACGGCGAGGCGGAGGCCGAATTCCGCCGCGCGATTGGCATCCGGTCGGGGCATCCGGAGGCGCATTTCAATCTCGCGGGAGTCCTGCAGTCGACCGGACGGTACAGTGAATCGGAGATGCCGCTGCGTCGGGCCCTGAAGCTGAAGCCGACGTATCTCAATGCCCGCATCAGTCTCGGCATGAGCTGCGCGCTGCTCGGCCGCCTCGCCGAGGCGCGTGAATGTTACGAGAAGGTGCTGCGCGTCGCGCCGCGCAATGCGGTAGCGCGGGTCGGCATCGGACAGATCGAAAGCCTCGAGGGCCGCTTCACTGCGGCGGAGGCCGCATTCCGGGAGGCGCTCGCGATCGAACCGCGTGCCTCCTACGCCTGGGCGGCACTGGTATGGCTGCGCAGGATGACGCCCGCCGACTCCGAGTGGGTGAAGGGCGCGGAGGAAATCGCCGCCGGCGGTCTCAGCGCCGTCGATGAGGCCACGCTGCGCTATGCGATCGGCAAGTACTACGACGACGTAGGTGAGTACGGGCATGCTTTCCGCAGCTTCAAGCGCGCCAACGAGCTGCTGAAGCCGCGCGCGGAAGCCTACGACCGGGAGGGCCGCACCCGCTTCGTGAACGATACGGTGCGCGTCTTTACACCCGAGGCGCTCGCGCGCCCGCAGGCAGGCGCCTCGGACTCGGCGCGGCCGGTGTTCGTCGTCGGGATGCCGCGCTCGGGTACCTCCCTGGTCGAGCAGATCATCGCCTCGCACCCCGAGGCACGGGGTGCCGGGGAGCTGACCTTCTGGCAGATCGCGGCGCGCGCGCATGCTCATGAGGCGCTCGATGAGCGGCTCCGCCGGCGCCTGGCAGAGGACTACCTCAAGGTGCTGACCGGTCATTCCGCCGCAGCGCTTCGTGTGGTGGACAAGGCGCCGGTCAATTCGGACTACCTCGGTCTCATTCATGCGGTGTTTCCGCGGGCGCGCATCATTCACATGCAGCGCGACCCGATCGACACGTGCCTGTCGTGTTACGTCCAGCAGTTTCCACCCGCTCTCAACTACACCCTGGAGCTGGCGGACCTGGCGCACTACTGCCGCGAGCACCGGCGCCTCATGGATCACTGGCGCAGCGTGCTCCCGGCCGATTCATTCCTCGAGGTGCCTTACGAGGCGATCACGGCCGACCAGGAGGGGTGGAGCCGGCGGATCATCGAATTCATCGGCCTCCCCTGGGACGAGCGGTGCCTGGCCTTCGAAAAGACCGTGCGGCCCGTCAACACCGCGAGCGTCTGGCAGGTGCGCCAGAAGATGTACGGCACCTCAGTCGGGCGCTGGCGCCACTACGAGAAATACATCGGGCCGCTGCGCGGCCTCGCCGACTGATCGGGCTGGCGGACGTCCGAGCCCGGGGCGGCACCGGACGCCGCGGCGCTCTTGCGCTATGCTCGCCGCGGCGAACGATCGGCGGGCCGCTGCGGGCCGGGGCCGCGCTCAAGCCCCTTGAACGGACTGCGGTTTGTCCCCACAACCTGAGCACTACCCCCGAGTCAGGGCGATACCCCATGCGCATGGACAAGCTGACCAGCCAGTTCCAGCGGCCGCTGGCCGACGCCCAGTCGCTGGCCGTCGGCCGCGACCACCAGTTCATCGAGCCCGCGCACCTGATGCTCGCGCTGCTCGACCAGCAGGGCGGCGGCGTGCGGCCGCTGCTCGACAAGGCCGGCGCCAACGTCAACCAGCTGCGCTCGCAGCTGCGGCGCAGTCGCTCGACCGGCTGCCGAAGGTCGAGGGCACGCCGCGGCGAGGTGCACGTCTCCAACGACCTGACGCGCCTGCTCAACGTCACCGACAAGCTCGCGCAGCAGCGCGGCGACCAGTACATCTCGAGCGAGCTGTTCGTGCTGGCGGCCTTCGAGGACACGGGCGCGCTCGGCGCAGGTCCTCAAGGACGCCGGCGTCGTGAAGGGCGCCGCTCGAGAAGGCCATCGACGAGGTGCGCGGCGGCGAGAAGGTCGACGACCCCAACGCCGAGGAGAGCCGCCAGGCGCTCGAGAAGTACACCATCGACCTGACCGCGCGCGCCGAGCAGGGCAAGCTCGATCCGGTCATCGGCCGCGACGACGAGATCCGCCGCACGATCCAGGTGCTGCAGCGCCGCACCAAGAACAACCCGGTGCTGATCGGCGAGCCCGGCGTCGGCAAGACCGCGATCGTCGAGGGCCTCGCGCAGCGCATCGTCAACGGCGAGGTGCCCGAGGGCCTGAAGAACAAGCGCATCCTCGCGCTCGACATGGGCGCGCTGATCGCCGGCGCCAAGTTCCGCGGCGAATTCGAGGAGCGCCTGAAGGGCGTGCTGAACGATCTCGCCAAGCAGGAAGGCCAGGTCATCCTGTTCATCGACGAGCTGCACACCATGGTCGGCGCCGGCAAGGCCGAGGGCTCGATGGACGCCGGCAACATGCTGAAGCCCGCGCTCGCGCGCGGCGAGCTGCACTGCGTCGGCGCCACCACGCTCGACGAGTACCGCAAGTACGTCGAGAAGGACGCCGCGCTCGAGCGGCGCTTCCAGAAGGTGCTGGTCGACGAGCCCTCGGTCGAGGACACGATCGCGATCCTGCGCGGCCTGCAAGGAGCGCTACGAGGTGCACCACGGGGTCGAGATCACCGATCCGGCGATCGTCGCCGCGGCGACGCTCTCGCACCGCTACATCGCCGACCGCCAGCTGCCCGACAAGGCCATCGACCTGATCGACGAGGCGGCGTCGCGCATCCGCATGGAGATCGACTCCAAGCCCGAGGCGATGGACCGGCTCGAGCGGCGCATCATCCAGCTCAAGATCGAGCGCGAGGCGCTGAAGAAGGAGAAGGACGAGGCCTCGAAGAAGCGCCTGCGCGACGCTCGAGGAGACGCTCGCCGAGCCTCGAGCAAGGAATACGCCGACCTCGAGGAGATCTGGAAGGCCGAGAAGGCCGCGCGTGCAGGGCGCCGCGCACATCAAGGAGGAGCTCGAGCGGGCGCAGCCTCGAGCTCGAGGCCGCGCGCCGCGCCGGCGACCTCGCGCGCATGGCCGAGCTGCAGTACGGCAGGATCCCCGAGCTCGAGAAGCGCCTCGCCGCCGCGCAGGCCGCCGAGGACAAGGCGCCGCACGCTGCTGCGCAACAAGGTGACCGAGGAGGAGATCGCCGAGGTCGTCTCGAAGTGGACCGGCATTCCCGGTCTCCAAGATGCTGCGAGGGCGAGAAGGAGAAGCTGCTGCGCATGGAAGAGGCGCTGGCGAAGCGCGTGGTCGGCCAGGACGAGGCGCGTGCGCATCGTGTCCGACGCGATCCGCCGCTCGCGCGCCGGGCTCTCCGATCCGCAACCGCCCGAACGGCTCGTTCCTGTTCCTCGGCCCCACCGGCGTCGGCAAGACCGAGCTCTGCAAGGCGCTCGCCGAATTCCTGTTCGACACCGAGGACGCGCATGGTGCGCATCGACATGTCCGAGTTCATGGAGAAGCACTCGGTGGCGCGGCTGATCGGCGCGCCGCCGGGCTACGTCGGCTACGAGGAGGGCGGCTATCTCACCGAGGCGGTGCGCCGCCGGCCCTACTCGGTGATCCTGCTCGACGAGGTCGAGAAGGCGCACCCGGACGTCTTCAACGTGCTGCTGCAGGTGCTCGACGACGGCCGCCTGACCGACGGCCAGGGCCGCACCGTCGACTTCCGCAACACCGTCATCATCATGACCTCGAACCTCGGCTCGCAGCGTGATCCAGGAGCTGGCGGGCGAGGCGCAACTACGCAGCAGCATGAAGAGCGCGGTGATGGAGATCGTGCAGCAGCACTTCCGGCCCGAGTTCATCAACCGCGTCGACGACATCGTGGTGTTCCACCCGCTCGGCACGCGAGCAGATCCGCGCGATCGTCGACATCCAGCTCGGCTACCTGCGCAAGCGCCTGGCCGAGCGCGACATGGAGCTCGAGCTCGACGACGCGGCGCGCGACCTGCTCGGCGAGGCCGGCTTCGACCCGGTGTACGGCGCGCGGCCGCTGAAGCGCGCGATCCAGCAGCAGATCGAGAATCCGCTGGCGCAGCGGATCCTGCGGGGCGAGTTCGCGCCCGGGCGACCGCATCCGCGTCGGCGGTGCGCGACGGGCAGCTGACCTTCGGCAAGGTGGAAGAGCGCCGGGCGGCGCGCGCCTGAGAATACCGGCGATCCGGCCGGGGTAAGGGCCCGGCGTCCGTTATAATCTGCGCCATGCCGTTCTACGAATACGAGTGTCAGGCCTGCAAGTTCTACACCGAGGTGATGCAGAAGATCAGCGACGCGCCGCTGAGCAAATGCCCGTCGTGCGGCAAGCGGCGCCTGAAGAAGCTGGTCTCCGCGCCGGTGTTTCGCCTCAAGGGCGGCGGCTGGTACGAGACCGACTTCAAGTCCGACAAGGAAGCGAAGCGCAACCTCGTCGGAGCGGATCAGGAGGAGGCCCCGAAGCCGGACGCAAAGGACGCGAAGCCCACCGACGCGAAGCCCGCCGACACGAAGCCCGCCGAGGCCAAAGCGACCGACGCCAAGCCTTCCCCGGCCAAGCCCGCCGCCGGCAAACCGCCGGCCCCGGCACGCCGTCCGGCGAGGAACGTGCGACGCAAGACCCCGGCGCGACCGCGGCGCTAGGGCGCCCCGATGCCGCCGAGTCCCACCCCACGCAAACGGAGCCTGCGGCGTTATCTGGTCGCCGGGGTGCTCGTGTGGCTGCCGATCCTCGCCACCATCTGGGTGGTGAGCACGATGCTGCGCATCATGGACTACACGCTGGTGTGGGTCCCGCGCGCCTACCGGCCGCAGGCGCTGCTCGGCTTCTCGATTCCGGGCGCCGGCCTGGTGCTGGCGCTGGTGGTGCTGCTGCTCACGGGGCTCCTGGTGACCAACCTCATCGGGCGGCGCCTGGTGGTGTGGGGCGAGGAGCTCCTCAACCGCATCCCGGTGGTGCGCACGGTGTACGGCGGAGTGAAGAGCTTCGCCGAGAGCGTTTTCTCGCAATCCAACTCCTTCCGCAAGGTGGTGATGGTGGAGTATCCGCGCGAGGGCGCCTGGAGCATCGGCTTCCTGACGGCCGAGGACGTGCCGGAAGTGAGCCAGAAGACCGGCGAGAACCACGTGGCGGTGTACGTGTCCGCGGCACTGAACGCCACCGCGGGCTGGGTGATCGTGGTCCCGCGCCGCATGGTGCGCGAGCTCGACATGTCGGTGGACGCGGCGCTCAGGATGATCATCACCTGCGGCGTGGTGGTCCCGCCGCACCCCGCGCAGGTCAAACCCGAGGCGGGAAAGAGCGTGGCGTAGACCCCGTGCAGGCGATGCGCCTCATGGCCCCAGGCGCGCCGCTCGAGTCCGCGCAGGTCGCGCTCGTGGCACCGGGCGAGCACGAGGTACTCCTCGCGATCGAAGCCTGCGGGGTGTGCCGCACCGACCTGCACCTGCGTGACGGGGAGCTGCCCGACATCCACTATCCGCTCACGCCCGGTCATGAGGTGGTCGGGCGGGTGCTCGAGGCCGGCCGCGCGGTCGAGGGTCTCAAGCCCGGTGACCGCGTCGGCGTTCCCTGGCTCGGCCACACCTGCGGGGAGTGCGCGTACTGCCGGCGCGGCGCGGAGAACCTGTGCGTGGCCGCGCGCTTCACCGGCTACACGCTCGACGGCGGCTATGCCGAGCGCATGCTGGCGGATGCGCGCTATTGCCTGCCGCTGCCCGAGGGACCCGCCGCCGAGCTGGCGCCGCTGCTGTGCGCCGGACTCATCGGCTATCGGGCCTATCGCGCCGCCGGGGACGCCGCGAGCCTCGGACTCTACGGCTTCGGCGCCGCGGCGCACCTGCTCGCGCAGGTCGCAAGGCACGAGGGCCGGCGGGTGTTCGCGTTCACGCGCGCCCGGGGACCTCGATGCGCAGCGCTTCGCGCGCGAGCTCGGGGCGGTGTGGGCCGCGGGCTCCGGGGAGCCGCCGCCCGAGCCGCTCGATGCCGCGATCCTGTTCGCGCCGGTCGGCGCGCTGATTCCTGCGGCGCTCGCCGCGGTGCGTCCGGGCGGCCGGGTGGTATGCGCCGGGATCCACATGAGCGACGTGCCCGCCTTCCCCTACCGGCTGCTGTGGGGCGAGCGCTGCGTCTGCTCGGTCGCCAATCTCACCCGGCGCGATGGTCAGGAGTTCCTCGCGCTCGCCGCACGTCTGAAGCTGCGGGCGCGCATCGAGCGTTTCGCACTCGGCGAGGCCGAACGTGCGCTCGAGCGGCTGCGCAGCGGGACGCTGAGCGGGGCCGCGGTGCTCGAAATGCCCGCGCCGGCTTCGGTTGCGGGGGGCTCGGCCCGTCCGTAACATCGCGCGCCTCATGCGCACACATTACTGCGGAGAGGTCAACGAGCGGCTCGTCGGCCGCGAGCGTCACGGTCGCCGGCTGGGTGCATCGCCGCCGCGACCACGGCGGCGTGATCTTCGTCGACCTGCGCGACCGCGAGGGCCTGCTGCAGGTCGTCTTCGACCCGGACGCCGCGGCACGTCTTCGCCGAGGCCGAGCGGCTGCGCAGCGAGTTCGTGCGTGCAGCGTGCACCGGCACGGTGCGCGCGCGGCCCGCCGGCACCGCCAACGCGCAACCTCGCCTCGGGCAAGGTCGAGCTGCTCGCGCGCGCGCATCGAGGTGCTGAACCGCTCCGAGCCGCTGCCGTTCCAGCTCGACGAGCACGTGAGCGAGGAGGTGCGGCTGCAAGCTACCGCTACATCGACCTGCGCCGCGAGGAGATGCAGCGAGCGGCTGCGCCTGCGCCACGCGATGACGCGCGCGATGCGCGACTACCTCGACGACCACGGCTTCGTCGACATCGAGACGCCGATGCTGACCAAGGCGACGCCCGAGGGCGCGCGCGACTACCTGGTGCCGAGCCGCACGCACCCGGGCAAGTTCTTCGCGCTGCCGCAGTCGCCGCAGATCTTCAAGCAGCTGCTGATGATGGCGGGCTTCGACCGCTACTACCAGATCGTGCGCTGCTTCCGCGACGAGGACCTGCGCGCCGACCGCCAGCCCGAGTTCACGCAGCTCGACATCGAGACCTCGTTCCTCGACGCAGGACGAGATCATGGCGCTGATGGAAGGCCTGATCCGCGCACCTGTTCCGCGAGGTGCTGGACGTCGCAGCTGCCCGACCCGTTCCCGCGCATGACCTACGCCGAGGCGATGCGCCGCTACGGCTCGGACAAGCCGGACCTGCGCTGCCGCTCGAGCTCGTCGACGTCGCGGACCTCGTGCACGGACTGCGACTTCAAGGTGTTCGCGGGCCCGGCCAACGATCCCGCAGGGCCGCGTGGCGGCGCTGCGCGTGCCGGGCGGCGGCGCGCTGCACGCGCAAGCAGATCGACGAGTACACGGCGTTCGTCGCGCGCTACGGCGCCAGGGGCCTCGCCTACATCAAGGTCAACGAGCGCGCGCAAGGGCCGCGACGGCCTGCAGTCGCCGATCCTCAAGTTCCTGCGCGACGCGGCGGTCGCCGGGCATCCTCGAGCGCACCGGCGCCGCCGACGGCGACCTCATCTTCTTCGGCGCCGACAAGGCCAAGGTCGTCAACGATGCGCTCGGCGCGCTGCGGCTGAAGCTCGGCCACGACCTCAAGCTGGTCGCAGAGCGGCTGGCGGCCGCTGTGGGTCGTCGATTTCCCGATGTTCGAGTGGGACGCGGAGGCGAAGCGCTGGGTGGCGATGCATCACCCGTTCACCTCGCCGCAGGACGCCGGATCCGGCGGCGCTCGCGCGCCGACCCCGGCGACGGCGCTCGCGCAAGGCCTACGACATGGTGCTGAACGGCTCGGAGATCGGCGGCGGCTCGGTGCGCATCCACCGCCAGGAGATGCAGTCGGCGGTGTTCGAGCTGCTCGGCATCGACGCGCGAAGAGGCGCAGAAGAAGTTCGGCTTCCTGCTCGATGCGCTGAAGTTCGGCGCGCCGCCGCACGGCGGCATCGCCTTCGGGCTCGATCGCCTCGCGATGCTGATGGCGGGCGCCGACAGCATCCGCGACGTCATCGCCTTCCCGAAGACGCAGACCGCCGCGTGTCCGCTGACCGATGCGCCGACCGAGGTGAGCGAGCACGCAGCTGCGCGAGCTGCACATGCGGGTGCGCGTGCCGCCGCCGGCTTAGGGAGCTGCGTCATCGCGCACGTCGTCTACGTGCACGGGCTGTGGCTGCCGGGTGAGGAGTCCCTGGTCCTCAAGCACCACCTCGCGCAGGAGTTCGCGCTGGAGCTCCACTGGTTCCGCTACTTCGGCGCGTCCGAGGCGATGAGCGACGTCAGCGCGCGGCTCGCCGCCTTCGTGCGCGACCTCGACGCGCCGCAAGTGCACTTCGTCGGCCACAGTCTCGGGGGGCTCGTGATCTACCGGCTGCTCGAGCGCTTCCCCGAGCAGCCCCCGGGGCGGGTGGTGTTCCTCGGCGTGCCGTGCGTCGCGAGCCGCGCCGCGCAGCGCGCCGCGCTCTTCAGTCCGCTCGCCCAGCTCATGGGGCCGACCGTCGCGGAGGAGCTGCTCAAGCCCCAGGAGCGGCGCTGGACTCAGGCGCGCGCGCTCGGTGTGATCGCCGGCAACCAGCCGATCGGTCTTGGGCAGCTGCTCGCCCATTTCGACGAGGACAACGACGGCACGGTGGCGGTGAGCGAGACACGGCTGCCGGGCGCTGCCGATCATGTGGTACTGCCGGTGAGCCACCTGGGGATGCTGGTTTCGGCGCAGGTGGCGCACGAAACCGGCCACTTCCTCACCCAGGGCCGCTTCGCCGGCGCGCTGTAGTCTTCAGCGGCGGGACAGCTTCTTCAGGCGGTAGAGCGCTTCCAGCGCCTGCTTCGGCGAAAGCTCATCGGGGTCCAGGTGCGCGAGTGCCGCCCGCAGCTCATCCGGCGCGGGAGCCGTGAGCGCCAGCTCTCCCTGCGCGGCCGGTGCGCCGCCTCCGCGGGAGCCGCGCGCGCCGTCGCGCCCGGCCTCGAGTGCCTCCAGATAGCGGCGCGCCTCGGCGATGACCGCGCGCGGGACGCCGGCGAGCTGCGCCACCTGCAGCCCGTAGCTGCGATTGGCGGGACCGGCCTTCACCGCGTGCAGGAACACGATGGTCTCGCCGTGCTCGGTGGCATCGAGATGCACGTTGGCGCAGCCCTCGAGCTCGGCGGCGAGCGTGGTCAGCTCGAAGTAGTGGGTCGCGAAGAGGGTGAAGGCGCGCACCCGGGTGGCGAGGTCGCGCGCCACCGCCCAGGCGAGCGACAGCCCGTCGAAGGTGCTGGTGCCGCGGCCGATCTCGTCCAGCAGGATGAGGCTGCGGGCCGTCGCGTTGTTGAGGATGTTGGCCGTCTCGGTCATCTCCACCATGAAGGTCGAGCGGCCGCCGGCGAGATCGTCGGCGGCGCCGATGCGGGTGAAGATGCGGTCGATGGGGCCCGACGGTGCGCGATGCCGCCGGCACGTAGCTGCCGATGTGCGCGAGCAGCACGATGAGCGCCGCCTGGCGCATGTAGGTCGACTTGCCGCCCATGTTGGGCCCGGTGATGATCAGCATGCGGCGTGCCGCGTCGAGCTCGAGATCGTTCGGCACGAAGGGCGTGGCCGCGAAGCGCTCCACCACCGGGTGGCGCCCCGCCTGGATCGCGAGACGCGGCTCATCGACCAGTACCGGCGCGGACCACTCGAGGGCCGCGGCACGCTCGGCGAGCGCGGCGAGCGCATCGAGCGCGGCGAGCGCGGCGGCGCTGGCCTGCAACGGTGCGAGCGCGGCGATGAGCTGCGTCAGGACTGCATCGTAGAGCTCGCGCTCGCGCGCGAGCGCCTGGTCGCGCGCACCGAGCACCCGGTCCTCGAAGCCCTTGAGCTCAGCGGTAATGAAGCGCTCGGCGGAGCTGACCGTCTGGCGGCGGATGTAGTCCTTCGGTACCCGCTCGGCGTCGCGCGCGCGACACCTCGATGAAAAATCCCTGCACCCGGTTGTAACCGAGCTTCAAGCCCGCGAGCCCGGTGCGCTCGCGCTCGCGCCGCTCGAGGTCGAGCAGGAACTCATCGGTGTGAGTGGCGATGCGCCGCAGCTCGTCGAGCTCAGCGTCGTAGCCGGCCGCAATCACTTCACCGTCACGCACCATGGCGGCGGGCTCGGCGGCGATGGCGGCCGTCGAGGAGTGCGAGCTCGGCGCGATGCTCGCCGATGCGCTCGTACAGCGCGCCGAGCAGCGGGGAGTCCAGCGGCGCGAGCCCCGCGCGCAGCGCCGGGAGCGCGGCGAGGGAGCTGCGCAGGCCCGTCAGGTCGCGCGGCCGCGCCGAGCGCAACGCCACCCGCGCGAGGATGCGCTCGATATCGCCGACCCGGGCGAGTTGCTCGCGCAGCGGCCCGAAGCGCCGCGCGTCGATGAGCGCGCCGAGCGCCTGGTAGCGCGTGCGCAGCAGCGGCTGTGCGGTGAGCGGCCGGTTCAGCCAGCGGCGCAGCTCCCGCGAGCCCATGGGGGTGATGCAGCTGTCGATTACGGCGAGCAGGGTCGCTTCCCGGTCGCCGCCAAGGCTCGCGTCGAGCTCGAGATTGCGCCGCGTGGCGGCATCGAGGATCAGCGCCTCGCCGCGCTCCTCGACGGTGCAGTGAGCGCACGTGCGGGAGCGAGGAGCGCTGTGTGTCACGCACGTACTGCAGCAGCGCGCCCGCGGCGCGGATCGCCAGCGGCAACTCGTCCGCCCCGAAGCCCTTGAGATCGAGAGTGCCGAGCTGGTCGGTGAGCAGCCGCGAGGCGCTCGCGAGCTCGAAGTGCCAGGGCGGGCGCGCACGCAGCACCACGCCGGGCGCCGCGAGCGCCTCGGCACCGCCCTCGGCGACCAGGAGCTCCGCGGGCTTGAGCCGCTCGAGCTCGGCCGCGAGTGCGCCCTCGCCGCGGCTCTCGAGTACGGAGAAGCGTCCCGCGGCGAGGTCGATCCAGGCGAGCCCGAAGCGCTCTCCGTCACGGGCCAGCGCGGCGGCGAGAGTGTCGTGGCGCTCCTCGAGGAGCGCGGCGTCCGTGACGGTGCCGGGTGTGACGACGCGCACCACCTCGCGCTCGAGCGGGCCGCGAGTGGCTCCCGGCTCGCCTTTCTGCTCACAGATTGCGACGCTCTCGCCTTTGCGCACGAGGCGCGCCAGGTAGGCGTCGAGCGCGTGGAAAGGCACACCCGCCATCGGGATTGGCTGGCCGGCGGAGGAGCCGCGCGCGGTGAGCGTGATGTCGAGGAGCGCGGCGGCGCGGCGCGCGTCGTCATGGAACAGCTCGTAAAAGTCACCCATCCGGTAGAACAGCAGGATGTCCGGGTGCTGCGCCTTGATGCGCAGGTACTGCTGCATCATCGGCGTGTGCTGTTGAGTGTCGTTCAAGGCTTCTGAATCCAGAATTTGTACATCTGGGCGAAGGTGCGCGGGTTATCCGCCTCGAAGCGCGCCCAGTTGCCGAGGTTGGTTGCCGACGGATCGTCCCTGAAGCGGGCGCGGTATTGCTGCAACACCGGCGGATCCAATTCGAAGCCGAGGAATTGCAGCCCGCATTCGCCGAGGAACGACTCGATCTGAGCGAGCGTCAGGCGGTGCTCCTGCACATGGAACAGGAGATCACGACATTCACTGGTCGAATAGAAGTCCTGGGCGTCGCTCAGCCGCTGCAGGTCGGGGCTCGCGCTCATCAGGGCGTCCCGGCGGAAGCGACGGATGTCATCGGGGGTGCTGCCGACATAGCCGCGTGCAGCGATGAGTGCGCGTGCCTCGATCAGATGTCTGCGGGCAATTTCGCTGTAGAACCCGAGAGTCATGATGCCGCCGGGACGCAACAGCGACAGCAGCACGCGCCAACCGGCGAAAGGATCGCCCAGGTGGTGCAGCACTCCGACCGACTCGATGATGTCGAAAGTGCGCCCGATCTCACCGAGCCTGAGAATATCGGCCTGCGCGTATTCGATATTCGTGATGCGCATCTCCCGTGTCTTGCGCATGGCGTAGCCGAGGCTGCTGAGGCTCAGGTCGATCGCCAGGACACGGATACCGCCGAATCGGTCCGCGGCGATGACCGCATGACTGCCGGTACCGCAGCCGGCCACCAGCACCTGCGGCGCGCTGTCATCGGGCAGCGGTGTAAACGTCGCGAACGGGAGCAGGGAGCGGAATGCCGTGTTGAAGGGCGGCTGCTGCTGCCGCGGTACGTTGACCCAGCGCGGGTAGGGATTCTGCTCGTACTGCTCGCGAACCTCTGCGGAGACGCCGGCGCTGATCGGGGTCAGGCGCCTGACGGTGGTCTGCAGCTGCTGCTCTTCCAGAGGTTGGCGAACCTGTTGGTCCAGTACCTGGCCGATGGAATCACCCGCGGTAGCAACGAGCAAGCGGTCCGCATCGGGCAAAGTGCCCAGCGATGAATATGCGGCCGCGGCGAGCAACTGCAGGGGCGGGATCGCCGCGTTGGCATCGAGCAGTGCGCGCAGCTGCGACCGGCACGCGGCGGCCGCGCACTGCTCGTTTTCGAGGCAGTCGAATACGTACTCGTTGATGAAGCACTCCCGGGCGAGCGCCGCATAAAAGGGCAGTGCAGCGAGGTCCGCGGGGGAGGCCTGCGGGCGCGATGCCACCTCAAGCAACGCATGGCGTGCGCAGGTCAGGAAGCGCTCGAACGGCACGGAGGTGACAGGGGCCGATTGCAGCACTGCGTGCAACAAGGAATCACCCGCCAGCGCGGCCAGGCCGTCTGCACCGAACAATGTTGCTGCCGGCAATCGTGACGGCCACGATTCGTTGGCGCGATGAACGCAGGCCGCAATCCGCTCGTCGAGCATGACGAGCGTGAGCGCTGGCCGGCAGAGCTGGAAGGGCGCCGCCCATGCTTCGTTGATGGCGGCAGTCAGGGCCAGGCGCACCAGACGGTCGTTCCTGGTGAAGGCGGTGCGCGCCGCGCAGGCGGCGAAGGTCCTCTTGATGCTCCAAAGCGGTGCACGCTCGAGCGCGCGGGTCAGGAGTCCTACCGCCTCCTCGTATTTGCCGCCCGCATGCAGCACCGTGGCCAGCTCGTGCAGAATCTCAGGTGAATCGGGCTCGACGGCGTCGGCACGGCGCATGCTGGCTTCTGCCCCGCTGGTATCGCCGAGGGTGTTCAGGACCACCGCCAGCGCCCGGTGGGCAGCGACGTAGTCGGGGTGCAGCTCGATAGCCCTGCGCAGGCTGGCGGCAGCCTCGGGCAGGCGACCCAGGCTCGTTGCAAGCAGACCGATATTGAAATGAACCTGGGCGTAATCCGGCCTGAGCGCCAGCGCACGCTGGTAGCTGTCCAGAGCCTCCTGCTTCGAGCCCAGGCTGTCGAAGGCATTCGCCATGGCGACGAAAGCGTCCGCGAAGTCGGGCTTTAGCTCGGCGGCTCTCTGGTAGTTGCTTACGGCAGCCGCGAATTCACCAGCGCGCGAGTTGAGATTCCCCAGATTGAAATGCGGCGCTGCGTACTCCGGGTCGCACGCCATGGCCAGCTCATAGGCGCTGCGGGCCTCATCCAGCCGGTCCCCCGCGAGCAGAACGTTGCCCCGGTTCAAATGTGCGCGCGCGCAGCGGGGATCGGCCAGGACGGCGGCGTCATAGCGTTCCATGGCTTGCGCAATTCGCCCCTGCTCCTGGAGCGCGTTGCCCTCCTCGATCAGCGCGATTGCGGACTTGCCCGACGTGGTCGGCGGCACTCGAGTCTCCGATTTGTAACGTCGCGCGACTCTAGCAGAGGTAAACGCACTGGCGCCGCAAGTGCCCCAGTGGGGCAGGGCGGGTCGACGAAGTCTGGCGATAGCGCGTAGCCTCGCGAGGCATGATCAGCGACGCGGAACTCTTCGAGCTCGCGGCCCGCGCGGGCGCGCGGTTGCACGCCGCGCGACGGCACGCGGCTACGGCCGAGTCATGCACGGCCGGATGGATCGCGAAGGTCCTCACAGACGTGCCCGGGAGCTCCCAGTGGTTCGAATGCGGTTACGTCACCTATTCCGACGCCGCCAAGGTGCGCGACCTCGGTGTCGCGCAGCGTACGCTCGATGAATTCGGCGCGGTGAGCGAGCAGACCGCGCGCGCGATGGCGGTCGGAGCGCTGCGCAAACCCAACGTGAGCGTGGCGCTCGCCGTCACCGGCATCGCCGGTCCGGACGGCGGGACACCGGACAAGCCCGTCGGAACGGTCTGGCTGTGCGCGGCCGCCAGCCGTCCGGGCGGCGATGAGATCCTGACCGAGCTCAGGAACCTTCCGGGCGACCGCGCCGCGGTGCGCCGCCAGTCCGCGCGGTATGCGCTCGAGCTGCTGCTGCGGCTCGATCTCCCGCCGAGCCTCGCTTGAGCAGCGCGTCCGGGCGGCGCTTGTTTTTCGCCTTCTGGCCCGACGAAGCGCAGCGCGCAGCCCTGATCGAGGCAACCGGTGAGACGGTCCGCCACTGCGGCGGGTGTCCCGTGCCGGGGTCCAACCTGCATGTAACGCTGGCATTCCTTGGCAGCGTGCCCGAGCCACGCCTCGCGGACCTGAGCGACCTTGCGCAGCGCACCGCCGCCACCTTCCCGGGGGACGCCTTGCCGCTCGGGATCGCCTTGCAGGGTTTCGAGTTCTGGGCGAAGCCGCAGGTTCTTGCCGTGCTCGAGCGCGGGGCACTGGCGCAGCTCGCAGCGACGTCCGGCGCCTTGCAGCTCGCGCGCACTCTGACGACCACGACCGTCGCGGCCGGATTCAGCCCGGATCTCAAGCCCTTCCGTGCTCACGTGACCGTGGCACGCAAAGTCGCGCGAGCGCCTCAGGTACGCGAAATGCGCGAGGTGCGGTGGAGCTTCGACTCATTCACTCTCCTCGAGAGCCGCACGCTGCCTGAAGGGCCCCTATACAGTGTGGTGGGATCGTACCTACTGGGTAGCGCGGAAAAGTAAGCACATAGAGCCGAAAGAGCCGCACGCGCGTGCACCGCGCGGCGGATCTTTGTGGGATAATTCCTTCCCGAAATGTCGCTCATCGTGACACCACTCCCGGGAAATCCGCAGATGGAAGAGAACCGCAAGAAGGCGCTCGCCGCCGCACTGGGTCAGATCGAGAAGCAATTCGGCAAGGGCACGGTGATGCGCTTGGGCGACGCCGCGGCGAGCTACGACGTGGAGACGGTCCCGACCGGCTCGCTCGGCCTCGACATCGCGCTCGGTGTCGGCGGCCTGCCGCGCGGCCGCGTGGTCGAGGTCTTCGGGCCCGAGGCCTCGGGCAAGACCACCCTTACGCTGCAGGTGATCGCCGAGGTGCAGCGCGCCGGCGGCACCGCCGCCTTCGTCGACGCCGAGCACGCACTCGACCCGAGCTACGCGGAAAAGCTCGGCGTCAACATCAACGACCTGCTGGTGTCGCAGCCCGACACCGGTGAGCAGGCGCTCGAGGTCACCGACATGCTGGTGCGCTCGAACGCGGTCGATATCGTGGTCATCGACTCGGTGGCGGCCCTCACGCCGAAGGCGGAGATCGAGGGCGAGATGGGCGAGATGCAGCTGGGGCTGCACGCGCGCCTCATGTCGCAGGCGCTGCGCAAGCTCACCGGCAACATCAAGCGCTCCAACACCATGGTGGTTTTCATCAACCAGATCCGCATGAAGATCGGCGTGATGTTCGGCAACCCGGAGACCACCACCGGCGGCAATGCGCTGAAGTTCTACGCCTCGGTGCGGCTCGATATCCGCCGCATCGGCGCGATCAAGAACGGCGAGGAAGTCACCGGCAACATGACGCGCGTCAAGGTCGTGAAGAACAAGGTGGCGCCGCCGTTCCGCGAGGCGGAGTTCGAGATCATGTACGGCCAGGGTATCTCACGCGAAGGCGAGATCATCGAGCTCGGCAGCTCGCTCGGTATCATCGAGAAGTCCGGAGCCTGGTACGCCTACAAGGGTAACCGCATCGGCCAGGGCAAGGACAATGCGCGCGCCTACCTGCTGTCGAACCGCGAGGTGTCGCGCGAAATCGAGGATCAGATCCGCGCGCGGCTGTTGCCGCCGCGTCCGCAGCGCAACGCCGAGCCGGCCGCCAACACGGCCTGAGCGCCGCGCGCCGCCGGGTCTTTAGTGGCTCGACGGACCCATCGTCTGCTGGCGCTGCGCGCCGGCCACGCCGGCCTGGCTCATCTTCTCGCTGAGCTTCAGCTGCTCGATCGTGCCGCAGTTCTTGACCGTCGCGAGACGCGAGCCGAGCGCGGTCTCCTTGCGGCAATAAACCTGCTCACCGCCGTGCATCTCGGGCTTGTAGCCCTCGGCGACGAAGTGTTGCGTGTCCTCGTCGATCCCGGGCTTCGCAGTCGCGGGCGCGGTCGGCGCGGGAGCGGCGGCAGGCGCCGCGGCCTTAGCTGCGGCGGCCGGCGCGGCCCGCGCCGCGGGGGCGGCCTGCGCTGCCGGGGCGGCCTGCGCTGCCGGGGCGGCGGCGGCCGCCTCGGTCTGCGGATCGGCGAGGGCGATGGTAACGGCGCCGGCGGCGAGGCTGGCCAGCAATCCAGCAGCGATGCGCATGATGTCCTGAATTCCTTATGTGATGAACGACCGGCCGCCTGAGGGCGGTCGGGTCTCCAACTATACTGTAACCAATGGTCAGACGCCGAGCCCCCAAGGGCGTGCCTCGATCCGGCAGTGGCCGCGAGGATGCCGCGGATTCCGGGGCGGCCCGCTCGGCCGCGGTGGCGCTGCTCGCGCGGCGGGATTTCCCGAGCGGCGCGTTGCGCGAGCGCCTCGCGGCACGCGGTTTCGAGCCGGCCGCCACGTCCGCGGCGCTCGCGGAGCTCGCAGCCGAGGGGGCGCTCGACGATGCGCGCTTCGCCCACAACTATGTCGCATACCACGCCGCGCGCGGCCGCGGCCCGGTGCGCATCGCCGCGGACCTGCGCGTGCTCGGCCTGGCGCCGGAGCTCATCGAGGCCGCGCTCGCGGCGGGACCGGACTGGTGCGCACTCGCCTCAGCGGCGCGCGCGCGCCGCTTTGGCCGGCCGGCGCCCGCCGCTTATCGCGACAAGGCGCGGCAAGCACGCTTTTTGCAGTATCGTGGCTTTTCAGCTGATCATATCCGCGCGGCGACCGGCGCCGATTCCGACACGGACTGAGGGACCTTGGCCAAACCGACCTACATGAGCGCAGCGGATGTGCGCTCCGCGTTCCTGGAATTCTTCCGTGTGCACGCCCATGCCATCGTGCCCTCGAGCTCGCTCGTGCCGGCCAACGACCCGACGCTGCTCTTCACCAACGCCGGCATGGTGCAGTTCAAGGACGTGTTCCTCGGGCGCGAGACGCGCGACTACCTGCGCGCCGCGAGCAGCCAGCGCTGCGTGCGCGCCGGCGGCAAGCACAACGATCTCGAGAACGTCGGCTACACGGCCCGTCACCACACGTTCTTCGAGATGCTCGGTAACTTCTCCTTCGGCGACTACTTCAAGCGCGAGGCGATCCGCTTCGCCTGGGATTTCCTCATCTTCAACCTGGGGCTGGATCCCGCGCGGCTCTGGTGCACGGTCTACAAGGATGACGACGAGGCCGCCGACATCTGGCTGAAGGAGGTCGGCGTGAGCCCGCGCCGCTTCGCGCGCATGGGGGAGGCCTCGAACTTCTGGGCCATGGGAGATACGGGTCCGTGCGGCCCGTGCAGCGAGATTTTCTACGATCACGGACCGGAGGTCGCCGGTGGGCCGCCCGGCTCGCCGGATGAGGACGGTGACCGCTACGTCGAGATCTGGAATCTGGTCTTCATGCAGTACAACCGCAGCGCCGACGGCACGCTGACGCCGTTACCGAAGCCCTCGGTCGACACCGGCATGGGACTCGAGCGCATCGCCGCCGTGATGCAGGGCGTGCATTCGAACTACGACATCGACCTGTTCAAGAACCTGATCCGGGCCGCCGGGAAGCTGGCCGGCACTTCGGTGCTCACCTCGAGCTCGCTGCGGGTGATCGCCGATCACATCCGCGCGAGTGCCTTCCTGGTGGTGGACGGCGTGCTGCCCTCCAACGAAGGCCGCGGCTACGTGCTGCGGCGGATCATTCGCCGCGCCATCCGCCACGGCTACAAGCTCGGCATCCACGATCCGTTCTTCTACAAGCTGGTGCCGGTGCTGGCACAGGAGATGGGCACGGCCTACCCCGAGCTGGTCTCGCGCCGCGCGGTGACCGAGCGTGTGCTGCGCCAGGAGGAGGAACGCTTCGCCGAGACGCTCGCCAACGGCATGGTGCTGCTCGAGAGCGCGATCCGCAATCTGCGCGGCGCCAGGATCATCGACGGCGAAACGGTGTTCAAGCTCTACGACACCTACGGCTTCCCGGCGGACCTCACCGCGGATGTGGCGCGCGAGCGCGGCCTCACCATCGACATGTCGGGCTTCGAGTCCGCTATGGAGCAGCAGCGGCGCCGCTCGCAGGAATCCAGCAAGTTCGGCGCCGACCAGGGCAGTGCCGCCAAGGTCGACACGCACACTGTGTTCCGCGGCTACGAGGAGCTGCGCTCGATGGGCCAGGTCGCCGCGCTCCTCAAGGACGGCGCCGCCGTCAAGACCCTCGCCACCGGCGAGAAGGGCGAGGTAGTGCTCGACCGCACGCCGTTCTACGCCGAGTCCGGCGGCCAGGTCGGCGATGCCGGCGAGCTCGGCGGCGCCGGCGTGCGCTTCGTGGTCAGCGACACGCAAAAACGCGGCGCCGCGCACGCGCACATCGGCGAGGTCGTCGAGGGCGCGATCCGCGTGGGCGATACGCTCGAGGCGCGCGTCGACGCCGAGCGCCGCCAGGCGACCGTACTGAATCACACGGCGACGCATCTGCTGCATGCGGCGCTGCGCGCGGTGCTCGGCACGCACGTGCAGCAGAAGGGCTCGCTGGTGGCGCCCGACCGCCTGCGCTTCGACTTCGCGCATTACCAGTCCGTGACGCCGGATGAGCTGCGCGAGATCGAACGGCTGGTGAACGCGCAGATCCGCGCCAACGCCGCGGGCGAGATCCGCGTGATGGACTACGACGCCGCGGTGGCCGAAGGGGCGATTGCGCTGTTCGGCGAGAAGTACGACAAGGAGGTGCGGGTCCTGAAGCTCGGCGATTTCTCCATGGAGCTGTGCGGCGGCACGCACGTGCAGCGCGCCGGGGACATCGGCCTCTTCAAGATCACGAGCGAAAGCGGCGTCGCCTCCGGCGTGCGGCGCATCGAGGCGCTGACCGGCGCCGCGGCGCTCGCCTACGTGGAACGCAACGATGCCCTGCTGCGCGATCTCGCCGGCCTGGTGCGCGGCTCGCGCGAGGACCTCTCCGACAAGGTGCGCGAGCAGCTCGAGCGCGTGAAGCAGCTCGAGCGCGAGGTGCGCACCCTGAAGGATCGCCTCGCCTCCGGGCCGGGCGTGGACCTGGCCGCCGGTGCTGTCGAGGTGAAGGGCGTCAAGGTCGTCGCCACCCGGGTGGACGGGGCGGATGCGGGCGCGCTGCGCAGCGCCGTCGATCAGCTCAAGGACAAGTTCAAATCCGCCGTGGTGGTGCTGGCGAGCGTCGAGAGCCCGACCAAGGTGGTGCTGGTGGTCGGCGTGACCGACGATCAGACCGCGCGTATCAAGGCAGGCGAGCTCGCCGGAGCCGTGGCGGCGCAGGTGGGCGGGCGCGGCGGCGGCCGCGCGGATTTCGCCCAGGCCGGCGGCAGCAAGCCCGAGGCGCTCGAGGCGGCGCTCGCCTCGGTGCAGGAGTTCGTGCGGGCGCGGCTCGGCACCTGAAGCGGCTTTTTTGCCGCACGCGGAGCGCTTCAGTATCATGGCGCGCCGCTGCGCGGGGCGACCGCGCCCGCGGGGCAGCCCACGGGGGTTTGCGCGAGCGGAGAGATGGCCGAGTGGTCGAAGGCGCACCCCTGCTAAGGGTGTAAGGGTCAAAAGCCCTTCGAGGGTTCGAATCCCTCTCTCTCCGCCAGATTCATGTCTGCACTCCAGCGCACTGCCGACGCGCGATCAAGCGCAAAATGCCGGGCCATGACGGCGGCGGCTCATCGATGGTGCTTCGCGCGTGGCGCCGTCCTCGTGTTCCTGGCTTTCCTCGCCTGCGTGGTAGCCCGCGCCAGCGGTGCCGCGCAGATGACTGTGCGCGGCGCTCGCGGAGTCGTCGTCAGCGTCGATGCCGCCTCGGGGCGCTACGCGGTGCGCAGCACCCAGGCGAACTGGGTATTCGCCGGTACGCTCGGCGGCGCGGCCGGGCACCTGCGGGTGCGCGAGGGTCGGGACGCCGCCGGAGGGTATCGGGCGCTCGAGTTCGACTGGCCGAAACCCCTGCCGCTGAGCGCAAGCATTCGCGTCTACCGCGATCACCCAGTGCTGGTATTCACAGTGACGGCGAATGCGGCCGTCCGCGACACTGCGCTGCTGCGCTTCCCGCGCTTCGACGAGTTCCCGCGCGGGCTGCGCGGCTTCAGTTACGGCGACCGGGAATTTGCCCCGCCTGTCTTTGGGCTGGAGCAGAACGGTACGCCATGGCTGCTGTACGACGCTCGCCGGTACGCGGCCGTGCTGTCGCCGGCGTCGAATTTCATGATCGCCAGCATGCACGGCGACGGCAGGTCTGAGATGGGGAGCGGTTTGAATGCGGCCGTCACGACCGTGCCCGCCGGCTTCAGTCATGCGAGCATCATGGTCATCGAGAGTGGCATCAACGCCGCCTGGGAGGAGTGGGGACAGGCGCTGCTCAGTCTCATGGGCGCCAGGAGACCTGCCAACGATGCCGACGTGGGCCTTCGTTACCTCGGGTATTGGACCGACAACGGTGCGGCGTATTACTACAACTATGACGCCACCCTCGGTTACGCCGGCACATTGCGTGCGTTGGTGGAGCGATACCACAGCGAGGGCATTCCCATCCGCTACCTGCAGCTCGACAGCTGGTGGTACTACAAGTCATTCACCGATCCCGACGGTCGGATCGGATCGGTCCATACCGAGGGGCTGCCGCACGAGGAGTGGAATCGCTACGGCGGGCTGCTGCGATACGCGGCGGATCCGAAGCTCTTTCCGGAGGGTCTTGCGGGATTCGAGCAACAGATCGGCTTGCCGCTGATCACGCACAATCGCTGGATCGATCCGGCCAGCCCTTATCATCAGCGCTATCGCATTTCGGGATTTGCGGCGCTCGATCCCGACTGGTGGCGGGAAATCATCGACTACGCGGCGGCGGCGCACGTCGTAACGTACGAGCAGGACTGGCTCAACGTCATCTACGACCATTCACCCGAGCTCGCGTCCACACCGGGGGTGGGAGAAGCCTTCACCGATGGGATGGCGCGGGCGGCGCGGGCGAAAGGCCTGACACTGCAATATTGCATGGCGCAGCCGCGGCATTTTCTCCAGGGCGCTCATTACGACAACCTCACCACCATTCGCGTGAGCGGCGATCGCCTGGCGCGCGATAAATGGGACTCGTTCCTGTTCACTTCGCGTCTCGCGAGCGCATTGCGGATCTGGCCCTGGACTGACGTGTTCATGAGCCGCGAGACGGATAACCTGCTGATCGCGACGCTCTCGGCCGGCATGGTCGGGATCGGCGACCGAATCGGGGAGGAGGATGCCGGGAACCTGCGACGCGCCGTGCGGCCGGACGGTGTGATCGTCAAACCCGATACCCCACTCGTGCCGCTCGACGCCATGTACCTGGCGGCGCCCCACGAGCCCATGCTGGCCGCTGCCCACAGCGTCCACGGCGCTCTGCGCAGTGCTTATGTATTTGCCTATTCCCGCAGCGCCGATGCATCGCCTGCCGGCTTTACGCTGGCCGAGGTGGGCGTTTCGGGCGAGGCGTACGTCTATGACCCGCGCCGGCAGCTCGTTCGGCGCCTGTCGGCCGGGCAGCGCTTCGACTTCAGCCTGGCGGCCGGCGCCAGCGCGTACTTCATCGTCGTGCCGGTGTCGCGCTCCGGCATCGCGCTGTTCGGCGATACGGGCATGTTCGTGCCGGACGGAGCGAAACGCATCTCCGCACTCGATGACACGCCACACCGGCTCACCGCCACCGTCACCTTCGCGCCGCGCGAAGCGTCCGTGCAGCTCTTCGGTTACGTCCCTAAGCGGCCGACCGTCACTGCAGTGCGAGGCGCTGCCGGCGACGTCACTTTCGACGCTGAGACGGGACGCTTCGAAGTGACGGTCGCTCCCAGCCCTGATCAGCAGAGCGAGCAGCCCGGCGACGATCCCGTGCGCCGGGCGATCGTGTCGTTTGCAGAATAGTGGAGCGAGTTGCTCACGATCACGCTTGCGTGAAGGGTCGCCGGTATTCAGGATAACAGCAGACGGGCCTGGATCCGCGGCCGCTACAACAACAAGGGAGCAGCCCCATGATGCACGTACTGTGGATGTTCATCGTCGGCCTGGTGGTGGGCGCGATCGCGCGCATGATCGACCCGGCCGCCGGCCACATGGGTCTCATCATGACCGGGATCCTCGGGATCGGCGGCTCGATCGTCGGCGGCTTCATCGCCCGGCTCTTCAGCAAGCCCGCGCCCGGTGCGCCGTTTCACCCGGCGGGAATCATCCTGTCGATCATCGGCGCGGTGATCGTGATCTGGGTGTGGACGCATCTGGTGGGCGTTCACGTTTAATCGTAATCGGCGCGCCAAACCCGCCACGCAGCCTGAGGCTGCCGCGGCGCCCGTCGCGCGCATTGTCAGCGCCGCGGAGGCGCGGCACGCGGCCCGGCGCGCCTCGCAGCAACTGGCCCAGGCGGAGGGCCCACGGCATCCCGAGACACGCGCCGCAACCGAGCTCGACGGGGCGGTTAGGCGCGGCTATTGGGCTGTTCCTGCCGGGATTCGGTGATGTGGTAGGATGCGCGCCCCCCGGGATACGGCCGTCCGTCGACGGCACCGCCGCTTCCCGGACAAACCGTTCGCATCGGCGCGCCTGTAGCTCAGTTGGATAGAGTACCTGGCTACGAACCAGGGGGTCGGGAGTTCGAATCTCTCCAGGCGCGCCAAATTTTCAAATCGCATCGAGTCCGTTGAACTCTCCGCGCGGTTGAGCGGACGCACGCGCTCCGGCACGGGCGGTCCCGCGCGTCAGCGAGAAGACGAGGCCACGTCAGAGGGCGTCAGTCTCTCCGAGCCCCGCACGGTTTGTCGCCGACTCCGTCACGCTTCGAGACTTGGTGCTGCAGCTTACTGGTACCGCCGCGGCATAATCCGCTCCGCATATTCCACGGGAAAGGATGCGCATGAAGCGGCTCATCGCCGTCTCGATCTGTCTGGCCCTGTGCGCAAGCGCCGCGGCCGCCGAGCGGCCTGCCGTCTGTCTCGATTCCCCAGTGCCCCTCAAGTGGCAGCCGCCGATCAAGGATTTTTCCGGCGAACTGCCGATAGCGGACTACCTTGACACTGCTGTTGCGTGCCAGAAGGGGACAGGCCAATGGCGCTTTCCCGCGCCTCCCGAGCCCCCGGAACCGCGATCCGCCTGGCTCGAATCCGAGAGAGCGCTCTACAAGGACGTGCTCGCCCATCATCGGGTCGATGTCTTGGTAGTCCCGTTTCAAGTGCAGGGTTATGGTCTTGATCGCGTAGAGCGCACGCTGATGACCGCGGAACTCGCCTACGCGCTCGGCGACGCAACCAAATATGAGATTGCCGATCCTTTCCTGGTCGCTCGTGCCCTGGGAGAGGGCGCGCGACGCATCGATCCCATGGAGGCCGAACGGTTGGCCCAAAGACTCGGGGCCAAAAGGATTATCAGCGGCTATGTCGGTCACGACCTGCACCACGCCTTTACGTTGACGCTGCAGGTCCAGGATCTCCCCACGACGTCGACGCCGTCCCGCCAGCGACCGTGGCAGCACGATTGGCGCACAGTGGCGTTCACCGATGAGCGCACACCTGCGCTCGTGTTCAACGACATGCTGCCCGACGTGCTGCGGGTGCTCCCGGTAACGCTCCAGATGCCTCAGCACCCCACTCAGGTTGCCGTCGACGGCAATGCCGCTCGCATCGCGATGTCCCCGCGGGAGCTTGTCTCAGGGCGCGGCAGGGGCGCCGCCGCCCCGTCGGCCGTGGCCGCGTTCGACCTGCTGGGCGCCCTCGGGCCGCTCAATTCCGAGCTTGCGCGCGAGCGCGCTTATGAGCGCGCGCTGCTGGCCGTGCTACGGCGAGGCGGGCGCACCGTGACGGATTCCTTTTACAGCACGTATGCGCTCATGCAGCTCTCGCGGCGCCCGACGGCGCTCGCCACTCTCGCCGGTCAGTTCTCACCCGAGTCCATTGCGCTGGTCGCCCTCCTGAACGGCGATCTGCCGGGAGCCAGGAAGGCGGTCGCCGGCGTGCCGCAGTCCCTGCAACGCCTGCTGCTGGATAGCGCCCTCCGCGACCTGGAGGCGTGGTATGCAAAGAAATTGCAAGCGACGCCGGCGGCTACCAAGCAGACCTTCGGTGCTGCGAAAGCCCAGTGGCAGCCATTCGTGGAACTGCGCGTGATGGACCTGGATCGGGGCGGCTGGGCCGTTCCTGACCCGCTCGTGATCAAGGCGCTCCTGGACGAGACATTTCCTATTGCCGGACTCGATGCCAATTCCATCATTCACGGTAACGCGGTGACCGGTGTGTCAATCGATGAAGTCGACGTCGATCTGGCCAACGAACGGCACGTGCGTCGTGCCGCCGCTGCGTTGCTACCTGCGTCATGCTGCAAGGTCGGAGAGCTGCGGCCGACGGAGTGGGATCTGCTCTGGCTGCTCGAAGGGCTGTCCGAGGACCGGATTTCAAAGAGTTTGGGGCGCGAGATCGACCAACAGGGGCTGCCTGAAGAGGCCCTTGAGGCCATACACCGATACGAGCCGCTGCTTGATGGGCGGCCGACGCTTGAGCTGAGTCGCACGGACGCCGCGCGTGCGTTGTATGAGAAGAGTCCGGATGACACGCGCGCCAGTTGGCACTCTCAGCTCGAGCGGAGTGCTGCGGTGGCGGCGCGTTTCGCGCCCGGACAGACTGCCACCGCATATTCCGCGCTGCTTGCCATGGGAGTCCCTTCAGCCGAATCGTCTATCCTGGTGGACGCCTACGGTTATGACTATCCGCGACGCTCGTACTGGCCAATGTGGTTCTTCGGCGTCCGTCCGGGCGAGCCACCGGCCACCTCGCTTGCCCTCGAGGCGTTGGCGTTCAGCGTGCACGATCCAGGTCCGTTGCATTGGTTGCCGCCGGGCAATGAGCCGGGTCATGCGGATGCGATGATTGCCTCACTCGGCTCGCGCTTCACGGGCAGCCCGCAGCGACCCGTGCCGAGAGCCGACCAGAACAGCACGCCTGCACCCAAGGACCGGCTCGTGCAGCTCGAGCGCGCGATTCATGATGACCCTGAGACGTGGTCCAACTATTCGGATCTGGGCTGGTACCTGATAACCGTAGGCTCTTACGAAGCGGCCAGTCACGCGTTCCTGCAGTACCCGGGGTTCCATGATCCGCACCCCGAGGAACCGATCGCGGTATCGAACTACGCCTTCTCGGCGGGCTCCAAGCTCTACTGGATGGGGATGCCGGCACTGGCGCGGCCGTTCTACCGAATCTCAGCTGCTCTGCACACCGGCTCCGAATACAGCATGACGGGTGAGGCGCGGCTGCATCTCATGGACGGCGACTACGCCGGCGCGGCCACACTGGCTCTCGAGCGCGCGAGGCGCTACAACAGCGCCGCGTCCTACCGTGACTATCTTTCCTTGCTGTATGCCTTTGGCAGGAGTGAGGAAGCCTGGCAAGCCTTCTCACAGCTCAAGGCATCTTTCCCCGAGCCGCTCGTCTGGGTGGCGGCCCTCGTCGGCCAACAAAAGCAGGGCCTGGGCACCGCCGCGGTGCGCCAGTGGTTGATGCGGCCCGAGATTCGCGATACTCACTTCGCCACGACGCAATTCGCGCCTTACTACGCCATCCTGTGGTACGGGACGGAGCGCGTGCCGCCTGCCGATCTGGGCAAGCTCGTCGAGCAGCTGGAGGGACCTCCGGCCGCACGGATCGACGTCGACGGGAGCACGCTGCTGGTACCGAGCGCTGCGGGAGAAGGCAAGTTCGAGATCGTTCATCCCTCTGAGCTGCGCGCCGGCAAGACGCCCGCGCTTCCACCCGACACGCCGATCAAGTCCCACTACGCCTACTTCGCAGATGCCTACGCCGCGCTTCGCCTTGGCGACTACGAAAGCGCCGAGGCCCGCTTCGTGGCCATGGCCGATCGCTATCCAATCGAAGGGTACCCGCTGGCGTACTTCGCTTATGCGGCGGCCAAAACCGGAGATAGGGACAAGCTCGAGCAGTATCTCGGGCAACTCAAGGGACCGCCGGCCTTCGACGATTCGCTCGCGCGAGCGTTCTTCGCCGCAGCCCGCAAAGACAACGACGCCGCGCTTCGTGCCTTGCACACCGCGTTCCCTTTTCGACACAACTCGGACTTCCGCCCGGTAATCGATGACTACGAATACGCGCAGGTATGCGAGTGGCTGTTCAGGGACACCGGTGACAAGCGCTTCAGTGCGTTGTTGCTGGACTGGGTGAGGAAGTATCAGACGTTGCAGCCAACCACGGCGTGGGCCTATGCGATCGAATACGCGTACGGGGCGCCCGGTCTCAAGCGCACGCGTGCCCTGGCGCTCACGCTGTATCTGGATCCCGCTTCGGAGCGCATCAAATCAGCCACGACGCAGGAGCGCGACGTCGCGCGCGCATGGCTGCGCGAACGTAATCCGTTCCGGATTCCTGCGGAGCGCTCGGATCGCAGTCGCAACGCGACTACGATGCTGCGGTTGTCATCTCCGGCGAGCTATTCCGGCGGCTGAGGGGTCCCCGCGATACCAGAGGGGCGTAACCTCGCGGCTCACTCCCAACCAAAGGGGAAAATCATGACGAAGCAAAGGCACATCGTGGCGCTCGCGACAGGAGCCCGCCTCACGGCTGCGTGTCTACTCGCCGCAGGCCCTGTGGCAGCTTCCGATCAGGGGAGCTGGCCAGCCAGTAACACTGGCGCTCCCACGCCTAAGGTCGCGGGCATGCCGGCAGCGCTAGCGAGGAACCTGGCTAACTTCGACGATCTCGACTTCCACGTCTACACCGGCCAGCAGTGGGAGAACCTCCACAAGAGTCATGCACAAGACATCGTCGTGCATTACCCGGATGGCCACACCACCAAAGGCATTCCCGATCACATCAAGGAACTGAAGTTCATGTGGACGTTTGCTCCGGACAACCGCATCACCGAGCATCCGGAGCGTTTTGGCACGGCAGACGCCGAATGGACCGCTGTCGCGGGTTTTCTGGACGGCACTTTTACCAAGCCCATGACTCTAGCGGATGGCACGGTCATTCAGCCGACGGGAAAGGCCTATCATCTTCCGATGGCGACCCTGGGGCATTGGAACAAGCAGGGCGTCATGGCCGAGGAATATCTGTTCTGGGATAACGCCACGCTTATGAAGCAGATCGGCGTTGGCAAATAACTGACAAGCCGTACGTTGCACTGACGTCGTGATTGTGTGCGGCACGGCGCGTCGATCAGCGCCGCGGACGACAGCAACATGGTCTCTTACAGCGAGGAACTCTTCTTCGTCAGCACGTCCAGAACCTCTTCGTTGCCGGATGCCTTCGCCAGATCAGCCGCTTTAGCACCGCGGTAACGGAGGTTTGAGTAGTCAACTCCAGCCTGCTGTAGGACGCGGACGGCGTCGATATTGCCCTCCATCACGGGAATGAGGGCCACGGGCATTTGCAGTGGTCCGACCGGTAGGTCCGGTCGGGCTCCCATAGCGAGCAAACGCCTGGTCGCCGCGAAGTCTCCATTCTGCAAAGCGTAAGCCAGTGCCGTCATTCCTTCGTTATCCTGCTGGTCAACCGGCTCTCCGGCAGCGACCAGCTTTCTGGCGGCGGCAGTGGTTCGCTCGCTGGTCGTAAGCAGGTAAAGGGGCATTGGGCCAGCGGGAAGGTAGATTCTCGCCTGATTGAGCGCGTCGCTCTGCTGGGGACCGGTCGAGTCGGCCCACTTGACGTACTCCGCAAGGCCCAGGATCTGCCGCGCCGGAGAATCCTCGCAATTCTGGCTCAGTGCGCCGCGTGCGAGGTCGATGGCACCCTGTGTGTCACCTCGCACCTGCAATTTGAACCGGGCGTAGTCGGACGTATAACAGCTTCCATGGCCGAATTCCGTGATGCGCTGTTTGTAGAGCGCTTCCATGCCGTCCAGGTCCTTTCGTTTGTCGAGCAGGGCCAGGAGGCTCTCATACGCGTTTGCGCGGGCGCGGTCATAAGTGTCATGAGTCATGGGGCGGGCGATCGCTTCCCGATACCTGGAGATCGCTTGATCGATCCGGCCCTGCATCTCGGACGCCTCCCCCCAGTTAGTCCAAAGCCAGAGGTTGGGTGGGTTTGAGCGGGCGGCATCTGCGAACAATTTCTCTGCCCGGTCAAATCGGTGCTGATGTGCATACACATAGCCGAGCAGGATCTTGGCATTGACGTCGTCGGGTTCGATCTGCAGCGCGGAGGACAGCAGCGCCTCGGCTTGATGCAGGCCTTCCGGTCCCCAATTGGTCTTCATCGCGACCCTCGCAAGCTCGACGTACCCGGCGGCGAGGCGTGGATTGCGACTGATCAGCTTTTCGATGATCGATTTGGCCTCGCGTAGTTGAGGCTCTTGCTCAGAGTCAATCAGTGCAATGGCGTACTTGAGATTGTCTTCGGGTGAATTCTGCGCCACCTGCTGGTCGCGAACCCACGTCTGGAAGTCGGGCCAATTAATTACCTGGTCGACCTGCTGACTTGCGAGTACCTGATCGCCGAGCAGCTCTCTGAGCAATTTCACGACCACCTTACGCGTGGTCACCTGACCTTGCGGATAGGCAATTGTCGCGGATACGTGATGTGAGCCTGGCTGCGGAGATTGCAGCATGGTCATCCAGTGCTCGGCCTCAGCTGGATTGCTGGAAGTCGCGGTTTGCGGGACCAGGTCGATTCGCAACGCCGCAAAGCGTGGCGCCCCCGTGTAGTAGTAGTCGAAGTCCGCCGTCCAGGCGCCAGTTGCTCCTTGCGTTACGCTCAGACCGGACACAGCATTCTGACCGGGTAAGGATGCAGACGGTCCTGGTGGCGCTGGACTGGCAGGGATCTGGGCGTACGAACACGATTGCGACAGTACGGTGCCCGCACTCAAGAGCAGAAACGCTGCGATTTGCCGCATCACGGAGTCCTCGGACGCTGATGCAGGAGTTTAGGTGGGCGTCAGCCAGGCGGGCCGCGAAGGCCGACACACTTCGCGCACAATCGGGGCATCCTCACAGCGGTTGCAACGAGATTGTGGGGGGATTACATAGGTTTACGGCAAGGCCGCCTACGAACCACTGAGGTGCTCGAACGTGTCGATCCTGAAGCAAGCCCTGATCCTGATCGGCCTGGCGCTTGCGTCCGCGGCGACGGCGGCGCCGCCGGCCCCATCGGCCGAGGCCGCATCGCGCCTGGCGCGCTGGCAGCGACAGGCGCGCGCCGTCACGGTGACGCGCGATGACTGGGGCATTGCCCACGTCCGGGGCGGCACCGATGCCGAGGCCGTGTTCGGCATGATCTATGCGCAGGCCGAAGACGACTTCAATCGTGTCGAGACCAACTACCTCACGGCGCTCGGCCGCACCGCCGAAGCCGAGGGCGAGAGCGCCGTTTACGCCGACCTGCGGCAGAAGCTGTTTGTCGATCCGGAAGATCTGCGCAAGCGCTACGGCGCGAGTCCGCAATGGCTGAAGCGGCTGATGAACGCGTGGGCCGACGGCCTGAACTATTACCTATACCTCCATCCGGAGGTCACGCCGCGCGTCATCAGGAAGTTCGAACCGTGGATGGCGCTGAGTTTCACCGAGGGCAGCATTGGCGGTGACATCGAGCGCGTCTCGCTCAGCGAGCTCGCGGCGTTCTACGGCCAGCACGAGCCGCCATCGGCGGCAGCGCGGCAGGCCGAAGAGGTGCGGCGTCACGAGCTGGCGGGCTCGAACGGCATCGCAATTGCCCCCGGCAACACCTCAGGCCACCACGCGCTGCTGCTGATCAATCCGCATACGTCGTTCTTCTTTCGCTCGGAGCTGCAGATGAGCAGCCGCGAGGGACTGAACGCCTATGGCGCCAGCACCTGGGGCCAGTTCTTCATCTACCAGGGCTTCAACGAGCGCATCGGCTGGATGCACACGTCCACCGGAGCGGACAATGTCGATGAGTTTGCCGAAAGCATCGTGCACCACGGCAAGCAGCTGTTCTACCGCTATGGCAAGACCGAGCGGCCGGTGCAGGTGTCGAGCATCCACGTCGCGTACCGTACCGCGAGCGGCGCCCGGGCCGAACGGCAGTTCACGGTCTACCGCACCCACCATGGCCCGATCGTGCGTGCGGCCGACGGCAAATGGATCAGCGTCGCACTGATGTACAAGCCGGTGCCGGCACTCAGCCAGTCGTTCCTGCGCACCAAGGCGCATGACTACCAGTCCTATCTCAAGGTCGCCGAGTTGAAGGCCAATTCCTCCAACAACACCGTCTTTGCGGACGCCGACGGCGATATCGCTTACCTGCATCCGCAGTTCATGCCGCGGCGCGACGATCACTTCGATTACACCCATCCCGTCGACGGCTCAAATCCGGACGCCGACTGGAAGGGAGAGCATCGGCTCGATGAGCTGCCGCACGTGCTCAATCCGCCCAACGGCTGGATCGCGAACACCAACAACTGGCCGTATTCGGTAGCGGGCCAGTACAGCCCGCGGGCCCGGGACTTTCCGCGTTACATGGATACGGTCGGTGAGAACGCGCGCGGGCTGCATGCGGCCCTGGTGCTCAAGGATCGCAAGGACTTCACGCTCCAGTCGCTCATCGGTGCGGCGTTCGATTCGTACCTGACGGCCTTCGCGCGCCTGATCCCGACACTGACGGCGGCCTACGATCAGTTGCCGGCGACCGACCCGCTGCGCGAGCGCCTGGCCGGTCAGGTCGAGCTGCTGCGCGCGTGGGACGATCGATGGTCGGCGGACTCGGAGGCCACCTCGCTGGCGGTATTCTGGGGCGAGCGACTGTGGGACGCCGCCAGGAAACCGGCCGAGGAGTTGTCGACGCCGGAATACGACTACATCGCGGATCGCGTTCCCGGCGACCTCAAGCTGCAGGCCCTGGCGGATGCCTCCGATCGACTGGTGCAGGACTTCGGCTCGTGGCGGGTGAAATGGGGCGCGATCAACCGCTTCCAGCGCAATAACGGTGACATCGTGCAGAAGTTCGATGACGGGAAGCCGAGCACGCCGGTGCCCTTCACCGCATCGACGTGGGGTTCGCTCGCCTCCTTCAAGGCGCATCGCTACGAGGGCACCAGGCGCTATTACGGCACCTCGGGCAACAGCTTCGTCGCGGTGGTCGAGTTTGGCGAGCAGGTGCACGCAATGGCGGTGACGGCGGGCGGCGAGAGCGGTCACCCCGCCTCGCCACACTTCGATGACGAGGCCGTGCGCTACGCCACGGGCGCGCTGCGCGAAGTGTATTTCTACCCCGAGCAGCTGCGGGGCCACACCGAGCGCACTTACCACCCCGGCGAGTGACGCCGGGCGCGGCCGCGCGCGTGGGCCATCGGGCTATTCCAACAGCGGGTGTCCGGCGGGTAACTGGTGCGCGTACCAGGTCGCAAGCCGATGCCGGATCGTCTGCTCGCCGACCTGGTCTTCCGGCATCGGCGATATGACCTTGTCGTGCACGAGCAGGCGATAGATGTATAGCGCCTTTTCGCTCGCCGAATCGGTCAACTCGAACTCGACCGCCTTGCGCCTTTCTGCGTATTGAACGCCGGCGAGCAACGCCGCCTTGAACAATTCCGCTTCATGTTTGAGCTTCTTCAAGCACGGCCCGCGTGTTCAGAACGAGTATCCGACCCGCATGCCGATTTCCCGCGGCGGATTGACCAGGTAATCGTTGGTCAGGTTGTCCAGCTGATTCGGCTGTGACGGCTGGGCGAGGAACACTTCCTTGTCGAAGAGGTTGGTGCAGTAGAGCGTCGCATGCCAGGCGCCATGATGCAGCGTCGCGTTGAGATTGGTGACCTCGTACGCGGTCGAGTGCTGGATGGTGGTTGTGCCGACGCTCGGCGCGAGCTGCAGGGCCACGGCACTGCGGTACGAGCTGTTGCCGGAGAGCGTGAGCTCGTAGCCGGGGGCGACCGCCACGTCGTAGATGAGCGCCACGTTGAGGCTCGTCTTGGGGCTCCCGGGCAACTGCTCGCCGGCGCTGCCCGACAGCAGCCCCGGGACGATGGTGCCCGAGCCGTTGTTGGCGGGGAGCGAGAAGTCACTGGTCAGCTTGGCATCGGCGTAGGCGAAGCTCACGAGGTAGCTCAGGCGCGGCACGAAGGTCGGTCCGCTGGTCTCGAGCTCGAAGCCCTTCGACTCGGCGGTGTTGGCGTTGTAAACGGCCAGATTGCCGGAGGGCAGGCTCGAGGAGATCTGCGGCCGGTCCCAGTAGATGTCAAAGATCGCGAAGGTATAGGAAAGCCCGTTGTCGAGCCGCCCCTTGAGCCCCGCTTCGTAGTTATTGGTGCTGTCGGGCGCGTAGGTCCTTAGCAGCGGACTCTCCTGGAAGATGCCGCTCTGGGGTACCGAGTTCGCGCCGCCGCGGCGGAAGCCCTGCGACCAGAGCGCGTACACGTACTGGTGGTCCGCGTACTCGTAGGACGGATTGATCTTGCCGACGGTCTTGGTGGCCGGTGCGCTGCGCGGCGTCGCCGGAATGAGCGTCGGGAAGGTGAAATCCTGGTACAGCTGCATGTCGGTGAACTGCTGGTTGAAGTAGCGCGCACCGAAAGTGACTTGCCCGTGCGGCATGAAATGCCAGGCGAGCTCGCCGAACACGGACTTGTCGGTGAAGCTCTGCGTGTCGATCTGCTGGAAGGTGAGATCGTTCGGACCGCTCAGCAGCAGGCAATTCGGGAAGGTGGCCCCGGCGTAGTAGTACCCGGTGCAGCCCTGCGCCGCGGAGCGCTCGGGCGAGCCCGGGTTGGTCACGAACCAGTCACCGTGGCGCGTCTGCTTCTGGTAGAAGAGGCCGAGCACGTAGTCGAACAGCCTGCTCGGATCGGTCTTCGAGACCAGGCGCAGCTCCTGCGAGAAGTTGTAGGCCGAGTCGGTGAACTGGAACGGATAGATGAAGCGCGGATTGGTCGGCACGCCGGCGTAGTAGGGCAGGAAATAGCCGCCATCGAAGCCGCCGTAGTCGAAGCTCGAGTCCTGGATCAGCGAGCCCGAGGTCGTCTGGTAGGTGGTGGTCGCCGACACGGTGGCGAATCCGGCGTCGTAGCTCACGTCGAGGCTGGTGAGGTTGGTGGTGCGCTCGAAGGGCTCGTCGACCAGCGCGAACTCCTGATACGGGCCGCCCGCGGGGAACGCCGTGCGCGGATCGAACGGCGAGGGGCCGCCGGCAAAGTCGGGATTCACCTGCGGTCCGCCGTCGCCATCGACGTGCGAGTTGATGATCGCAAGCTCGGCATTGAAGCCGTCGGTGGGCTGCCACTTGAGCGCCGCGCGTCCGGTGAAAGTGCGCTGCCAGTTCCAGTCGTTGCGCGAGGTGTAGATCGGGGAGCTGTTGACGATGTCGCCGGCGGTTGCGAGCAGCGGCACGCCGTACAGGCCGTTGTTGGTACGCTGCTCCGGGCCGAACACGTTGATCCAGCCGGGCTCATAGGCGTAGTTCGCCGAGGCGCGGAAGGCGAGCACGTCCCCGAGCGGCACGTTGACCATGCCCTTGAGCGACCAGCCGGTGCCGTCGGACCCCGCGAGGCGTGAACCGCTCGCCTCGACCGATCCGGCCCACTTACCGAGCTGCGGGGAGTTCGGAATGATGCGCAGCGCCCCGCCGAGCGCACCGGCGCCGTAGAGCGTGCCCTGCGGTCCGCGCAGCACCTCGATGCGGCTCACGTCGTCGAGCTGAAAGTAGTAGCCGTCGATCGGCGAGTTGCCGATGTAGGTGCCAACCGGGTCCTGCTCGAAGCTGCGAAAGCCGCGCGCGGGGCTGCCCGTGGCGTTGATGCCACGGATGATGGGCGAGGTCGCGCCGGCAAAACGCGCCCCGTAGTCGTACATGCTCAGACCCGGCACCTGGGTGGCGAGCGAGGGGATGTCGGTGGCGCCGCTCGCGGCGATCTGATCGGCCCCCACTACGGAGATGCTGTAGGGCACCGACTCGAGCGATTGCTGGCGGCGGTTCGCCGTCACCACCACTTCCTGGAGCGACGCGGCGGTAGCGCCGCTATCGGCGGTGTCGCTCGGGTCGGCGATCGCGGCACGCGGCGCGCCGTAGAGCGCCACGAACACCGCAGCCGCCACACTGGTTGCCGGACGATACATCGAGACCCCCATGCGCGCTCTCCTCGCGGTGTGTCCCGCGCTGCATTGCCGCACCGATACCACGGCGCCGCCGCGCGGCGCCATTCATTTTTGTCATGGCGCGATACAGCTTTTCGCTGCAAAGCGGTCCGCCGGCGGACGCCCCGAGGCGCCCGGGGGCCGCCGCCGGCTGTTGCGGGCGGTCCGCCGCACGCCCGGTGTGCGCGGTGCACGGTCGCCGCGGGCGATGCGTGACCTTGCTCACAGATAGCGCCGGTGGCGCCTACCGCATGCCCGTTGACGAGCAGAATGCCGGGAAGGGTATTCGCCATGACCATGATCGAAATCGTCACAGGCACCGCCATCGGCTTTCTCCTCGCCCAGGCGGTGCTCTACGGCTCGCGGCGCCTGCTCGGCTGGCTGCAGCGGGGCGATCTCGTGGCGCGCCTGCGCGCCGTGCGGGCCCCCGGACCGACCGTGCTCAGCGCCTTCATCAAGTACGCCGCCCCGGTCGCGATCAGCGCGGCGCTCGCCACGCTCGGCGTCTGGGGGGTGAGCGACTACCTGGCGGCGAAGTCGGCGCGCACCGCCGAGGCGAACCTGTTCGACAACGCGGCCGCATCGCCCGGGGAGGATCCGCCCCAGGTCGCGAGCGCGGCGCTGACTCCGCCACCTCCGCCCGAGCCCAGCGAGGAGCCGGTGAGCGCCGCGGACCCTTACGCCGACCCCGACTTCAAGGTGCAGCGCAGGGCGCGCCACGGCGGCGACTCGCTGCGCGATTCACTGCTGCAGAAGTCCGAGCTGCGCGCGCGCAATGAGCTGCTGCACGACCTGCAGCAGCACGCACGGCGCTCGCAATACGACTGCGAGGCTGCCGCCCGCGCCGGCCGCTATCTGAAGGCCGGGCTCGACGTCTGGGGCTTCGCCAACTGGCAGGTGAAGTACTTCCCGGCGGATAGCTTCCGCGGCGCGCAGCTCGATCAGTGCCGCACCATCAAGACCATCGTCGCCTCCTCGGTCGACCTGCAATCGGCCATCGCCCGCCGGAACCCGGACGAGTCCGACCAGCGCTGAGCTAGACTCCCCTCACGGACAGCCGCGAGGGGGTAAGAGATGGCCGACGCCTGGGGCGAGCGCATGCCGCGCTCGGTGGGGCTTCTCAACGCCGTCGCGGTGTCGATCGGGATCACCATCGGCAGCGGCATCTTCCGCGTTCCGGCCACCGTCGCGGGCCTGCTGCACGACCCCGGCTCGGTGATCGTCTGTTGGGTGCTTGGAGGCGTGATGGCGCTGTGCGGGGCGCTCACCTACGCCGAGCTCGCCGCCGCGCTGCCGCGCTCCGGCGGCATGTTCGCCTACATCCTCGAGGGTTTCGGACCGCTGCCGGCGTTCCTGTTCGGCTGGGCCGAGCTCACGGTGGTGCGGGCCGCGGCGCTTGGCGCCATCGCCACCATCTTCGCCGAGTACCTGGGGTACTTCGTGCCGCTCACCCCGGCCGAGGTGCGTGAGGTCGCGGCGCTGAGCATCGTCCTGGTCGGCATGCTGAACTACGTCGGCGTGCGGCGCGCCGCTGCGGTGCTGAGTCTCACCACCTACGCCAAGTACGCCGCGGTGCTCGCGCTCGCGTTCCTCGCCGTTACGGCCGTCGGCGCCTCGAGCGCGCATTTCGTGCCGCTGTGGAGCGCGGTGCCCTCGCTGTCGCTGATCGCCACGGCCTTGATCCCGGTCATGTGGACCTACGACGGCTGGGCGGACCTCGCTTTTATCGGCGGCGAGATCAGCGATCCGCAACGCACGCTGCCGCGCGCCCTGATCGTCGGCTGCCTGAGCGTCGCGCTCGTGTATCTGCTGATCAATCTGGCCTTCATCTACGTACTGCCGCTGCCGCAGATGGCGGGCTCGAAGCTGATCGCCACCACGGTGGCGACGCGCATTCCGCTGCTGGCCGGCGTCGGCACCGCGCTCATCGCCGGGCTCGTGATGCTCGCCACCTTCAGCGGGCTCAACGCGTCCATGATGGTCGGGGCGCGGGTCTTCTTCGCGATGGGCGACCGCGGCCTGTTCTTCCGCGCCGTGGCGCGCATCTCGCCGCGCTTCGACAGCCCCTCGGTGGCCATCGCCATCTGCACCGTGCTCGGCGTCGTGTACGTGCTGCAGAACGACTTCGCGCAGCTTGCCGACCGGTTCATCCTGGGGATCTGGCCGTTCTATGCGCTCACCGTCGCCGCGGTGTTCGTGCTGCGGCGGCGGCGGCCGCAGCTGCCGCGTCCCTATCGCGTGTGGGGTTATCCGTACGTACCGGCCGTGTTCCTGCTGGCTTCCGCCGGCATGGTCGTGAACGCGCTCGTGACCGATCCGGTGAACACCGGCGTCACGCTGCTGATCATCGCCGTGGGGTTCCCGGTGTACTGGCTGCGCGGCCGCATCGGCGGCCGTTCGTGAGCGCGCGCCCGGCGGGCCGCGCCGCGTTCGTTTTCATCTTCATCGCCGTGCTGGTCGACTCGATCGGCTTCGGCATCATCCTGCCGGTGCTGCCGCGGCTCATCATGCAGCTCACCGGCGTCAGCATCGATCGCGCGGCCGGCTACGGCGGCGCCCTCGCGTTCGTGTACGCACTGCTGCAGTTCTTCTGCGCGCCGGTGCTCGGCAACCTGAGCGACCGCTTCGGCCGGCGGCCGGTATTGCTGTTCGCGCTGTTCGCACTCGGCGTCGACTACCTCGTCATGGGCTTCGCGCCGGCGATTGGCTGGCTGTTCGCCGGACGCGCCATCGCCGGCATCGCCGGTGCCTCTTTCACACCCGCCTACGCCTACGTCGCCGACATCAGTCCACCCGAGAAGCGTGCGCAGAACTTCGGCCTCATGGGGGCGGCCTTCGGCATCGGCTTCATCCTCGGGCCCGCGATCGGCGGATTACTCGGCAGTTTTGGTCCGCGCGCGCCGTTCTTCACCGCGGGCGTCATCGCGCTCGCCAACGGCACGCTCGGGCTCGTGGCACTGCCGGAGTCGCTGCCGCAGTCCGCGCGCCGGCCGTTCGAGTGGCACCGGGCGCAGCCCGGGCGGCACGCTGCGCCAGATCCGCAAGTACCCTTCCGTCAGCTGGCTGCTCGCGGCGCTGTTCCTGTGGCAGCTCGGCCACCAGGTGCTCCCCAGCACCTGGGCCTTCTACACGATCTCGAAATTCCACTGGAGCAGCGCCGAGGTCGGCGCCTCGCTCGCCTTCGTCGGCACGCTGATGGCGATCTCCCAGGGGGTGCTGACGCGCGTCATGATCCCGTGGCTCGGCGGCCAGCGCCGCGCGGCTGCGGCCGGCCTGGTGGCCGCGGTCATCGCCTACCTCGGCTACGCGCTCGTGGCGCAGGGCTGGATGATGTACGTGGTGTCGCTCAGCACCTTCGTGTTCGCGCTCACCTACCCTTCGATGAACGCCCTGGCCTCGCAGCAGATCCCCGCGAACGCGCAGGGGGAGCTGCAGGGCGCGGTCGCGAGCCTCTATAGTCTCAGCTCCATCTTCGGGCCGCCGCTCATGACGCAGATCTTCGGCTACTTCTCCAGCGCGCGCGCCCCGGTACACTTTCCCGGCGCGGCGTTCCTCGCCGCGGCGCTGCTGACCGTCGGATGCGGCGCTCTGTTTGCGAAGGCGCTGCGGCTCGCGCCGGCGGCGGCACCCGATTCCTCTCTTACTCCCGGAGGCTGAATGTCCCTGCGTGCATTTTCCCTGTTCCTCGGCGCGCTCCTCAGCATGGCGGCGGTCTCGGTCGCGCGCGCCGCGGAGCTGCCGCCGATCCGCCATGTGTTCGTGCTGGTGCTCGAAAACATGAGTTACTCGCACACCTTTGCAGCGGACTCGGATGCGCCGTATCTCGCCCGGACGCTCCCGGCACGGGGGGCGCTGCTCACGCAGTACTACGCGGTCGGGCACGCGAGCCTCGACAACTACGTCGCGCTGGTGAGCGGCCAGGCGCCCAATCACGAGACGCAGCTCGATTGTCCGACCTTCAGCAATTTTCGCCTGAGCGCGCCGGCGCTCGATGCTTCAGGCCAGGCGCTCGGCGCGGGCTGCGTCTACCCGAGGCTGGTGCACACGCTCCCCGATCAGCTCGAGGCGGCGGGCTTCAGCTGGAAGGCCTACATGGAGGACATGGGTAACGACCCGCAGCGCGAGCCCGCCAGCTGCGGGCATGTCGCGGTGGGCGCGGCCGATCCGACCAGCGTCGCGCAGCGCGGCGATCAGTACGCCGCCAAGCACGACCCATTCGTCTACTTCCATTCGATCATCGACGACCAGGCGCGCTGCGCGAGCCATGTGGTGAATCTCACCCACCTGCCGCAGGACCTCGCGAGCGCCGCCACCACGCCCAACTACGTGTTCATCACTCCCAATCTCTGCAACGACGGACACGACGCCAAGTGCGCGGACGGCCGGGAGGGCGGGCTCGTGGCGATCGATGCCTTCCTCAGGCAGTGGGTACCGCTGATTCTCGACTCGCCCGCCTACCAGGCGGACGGCATGCTCATCGTCACCTTCGACGAGGCGGATGGCGTCGGCGCGGAGGGCTCGGGCGCCTGTTGTGGCGAGCGGCCGCTCCGCGGCGCGCGCTACGCCCCCGGCTTCAATGGGCCCGGCGGAGGGCGCGTCGGGGCGGTGGTGCTGTCACGGTTCGTGAAGGCGGGCACGGTGTCGGCGGTGCCCTACAACCATTACGCGCTGCTGAAGACCGTCGAGGCGCTCTTTGGCGTGAAGCCACTCGGCTACGCCGCCGCGGCCGGCCCGCAGGTGTTCGGCGCGGACGTGTTCAGCGCCGCCGCGCCACATCCACCCGCGCGATGAGATCCCCGACCAGGGGGTTCGGGCGGAACAAGGGACTGAGGAACCCCTGCTGCGGCGCGAAGGTGATCTCGCGACCGAAGCGGCCGGCGTTGCGCAGAGTGAGCGTGATGCGCGGCGGGTTGGTGATGCCCGAGTAGCTCACGTTGATGATCTCCCCGAGTGGCACGCGCTCGACCTGCTCGCCGAAGCGCACCCGCAGCGCATCGCCTTCGTCGATCACTTCGTCGGCGAGATCGAACACCAGGCGCTTCAGCAACAGGTAGAAGACCACTGCCATGACGAGCGGCGCGATGAGCGCCGGCCAGGGGAGGGCCCCGGCGTGGCCGCGGGTGAGGAGCAGCGGCGCCGCGACCCCGAGTGCCAGCACGCCGAACACCAGCGCGGGCAGAACCCTCTTCAGGAAGAAGGTGTTACGCGAGGAAATGCGCCGGCCGCGATCCACTGGTGGAGCTCTCCCGAAAGTATAGTCGACAGATGATTGCCGAGGCAGTATTGTTACAAGCAGTGATTTTACCCGTGGCGGCGGTCCGCCGCCAAGGCGAGTATCCGTGAGTCGCAGAGCAGCCATCAAAGCCGATCCGGCGCCGTCGGCGCAACTCCCGGAAGGGGGGCTCGGCGTCGGCTACCTGCTCGGGCGGGCCCGGGCATCGCTCCTCTCCGGGCTCGACGCCGAGCTTGCGCCCTTCGGGCTCAACGCCATGCAGTACGCGGTGCTCAAGCACCTCGCCGAAGGCAATGCGCGCAGCGCTGCGGACCTGTGCCGTCACATGTACTACGACACCGGCTCCATGACGCGCATCCTCGACCGGCTCGAGGAGAAGGGCCTGCTGCGCCGCGAGCGCGGCCAGGACGACCGGCGCGTGGTGCTGCTGCGCGTGGCGGCGGCCGGCCGCGCGCAGCTGCCACGCCTGCGGGCCATCGGCAGCCGCGTGCTGGAGCGGCACCTGGCCGGCTTTGGCGCGGGCGAGGTCGAGAATCTGAAGACCTATCTCGGTCGCATGATCGAAAACGGAAAGCAGGCATGAAGACTCGCAGATCCCTCACTCTCAGCGTACTCGCCGGCGTCGCGATCGCCGCGCTCGCCGGCTGCGTGGATCGCGGCGGCTGGCACGCCGCCGCGCAGGTCCCCCCTGGGCAGCTCGCCGCCGCTCGCTCGCTCGCGGCAGCGACCGTCGAACCGGGCGCCTGGCCCGCGGACGGCTGGTGGCATGCCTACGGCGATGCGCAGCTCGACCAGCTCGTCGACGAGGCGCTCGCCGGCAGTCCTTCCCTCACGGTGGCCGAGGCGCGGCTGCGCGCCGCGCAGGCACAGGCGCTCGCCACCGGTGCGCTGAAGCTCCCCAGCGTGGCCCTCGATGCGCAGCTCGATCGCCAGCGCTATCCGGAGAATGGCCTGTACCCGCCGCCGTACGCCGGCAACTACTACAACGACGGCCGCGTCGCCTTCGATCTGAGCTACGACATCGACTTCTGGGGCCGCAACCGCGCGCTGCTCGCCGCGGCGCGTTCCGGAGTCGACGCCGCTGAAGCCGACCGCGCGGCCGCGCGCCTCGCGCTCGCCGTGTCGGTGGTGCGCGCCTACGTGCAGCTGGATCTCTGGTACGCGCTGCTCGACGTCGCCAACGGGCAGCTGAAGCAGCAGGCCTCGATCATGGATCTGACACAGCAGCGCGTCGATGCCGGGCTCGAGAACGTCGCGCGCGTGAAGCAGACCGAGGGCAATCTCGCGCTGACCCGCGCCGGCATCGCCGCGGCGCAGGGGAGCATCGACCTCGCGCGCGATCAGCTCGCGGCGCTCGTCGCCGCGGGCCCCGATCGGGGACTCACGCTCGCGCGGCCGCATCTGCTGGCGCCGGCGACGCTGGCGTTGCCCTCGACGCTGCCCGCGGATCTCCTCGGCCGCCGCCCGGACGTGGCGGCCGCGCGCGCTCAGGTGCAGGGCGCCGCGCAGGGCGTCAAGGCCGCCGAGGCCGACTTCTACCCCAACGTGAATCTCGCGGCGTTCGCGGGGCTGCAGAGCATCGGCCTCGACAAGCTGTTCGAAGGCTCCGCGACCATCGTCGGAGCGAGCCCGGCGCTCAGCCTCCCGGTATTCAACCGCCGGCAGCTGCGCGGGCAGCTCGAGGCGCGCCAGGCGCGGTACGACGCCTCCGTGGGACAGTACAACCAGACCCTCATCGACGCGGTGCACGACGTGGCCGACGTGGTCGCCAGCTGGCGGGCGCTCGAGCGTGAGACCGCCGAGCAGCAGACCGCGCTCGCCGCCGCGCAGCGCGCCTACGATCTCACCACCGAGCGCTATCGCGCCGGGCTCGACAACTACCTGACGGTGCTCTCGACCGAGAACCAGCTGCTGCTGGCGCAGGCGGTAGGTGCGGAGCTCGCCGCGCAGCGGCTCACCTTCAGCGTCAGCCTGGTGCGCGCACTGGGCGGTGGCTACGCGCCGCCCGCACCGGCAGGCTGAAGGAGCTTTTCGACCATGGATGCCCCGGTGAACACCGCCTCGCCACCGGCCGCGACGCAACTGCAGCGGCAGCGGCGCACCTGGCTCATCGGCCTGACGATCGCGCTCGGCGTGATCGCGCTCGCGACGCTCGCCTGGTGGTGGCTCTATGAGCGTCACTACCAGAGTACCGACGACGCCTACGTCGCCGGCGACCTGGTGGGCGCGATGTCGCAGGTGAGCGGCACGGTGGTGTCGATCGGGGCGGATGAGACCGACCGCGTGCAGGCCGGGCAGGAGCTGGTACGGCTGGATGCGACCGACTACCGCATCGCGCTGCAGGACGCCGAGCAGCAGCTGGCGCGCGCCGTACGGCAGGTGCATACCGTGTTCGCGAACCGCGACGAGCTCGAGGCGCTGGTTGCGCAGCGGCGCGCCGACCTCGAGCGCGCCCAGGCCGATCTCGCGCGCCGCCGCGGGCTGACCGCGAGCGGGGCGGTGTCGACCGAGGAGCTCGGCCACGCGCAGGATACGGTCAACGCCGCGCGCGATGCGCTCACCGCGGCGCAGAAGAACCTCGCCGCGGGCGTCGCGCTCGTCGGACGCACTGGCGTGTCCGACAACCCCGACGTGCGCGCGGCGGCCACCCAGGTGGAGCGCGCCTGGCTCAACGTGCAGCGCACCAGCGTGCGCGCTCCGGTGTCGGGGTACGTCGCCCGGCGCAGCGTACAGCTCGGCGATCGCATCGCCCCGGGCAGTCCCCTCATGGCGATCGTGCCGCTCGAACGGCTGTGGATCGATGCGAACTTCAAGGAAGTGCAGCTCAACCGCATGCGTATCGGCCAGCCGGTGCGCGTGATCGCCGACCTTTACGGCGGCGACGTCGAGTATCACGGCACACTCGAGGGAATTGGGCTCGGCACCGGCGCGGCGTTCGCGCTGCTGCCGGCGCAGAACGCCACCGGCAACTGGATCAAGGTGGTGCAGCGCGTGCCGGTGCGCGTGACGCTCGATCCCAGGGAGCTCGCGCAGCACCCGCTGCGCGTCGGGCTCTCGACCCGCGTGCGCATCGACGTGAGCGACAGTTCCGGTGCGCAGCTCGCGCCCGCGCCGCGTCGCGAGCCGGTGCTCGCCACCAGCGCCTATGACACGGATCTGTCGCAGATCGAGGCACGCATCGCCGCAATCATCAGCGAGAACACCGGCGCGCGGACGGCTGCGACAGTGGCGCGCGACTAGCCGCGGGTGCGACTCACTCGGTCTTGAGGTAGCACAAGGGGAGCGCCGTCGTGTACTTGATGGTCTCGAGCGCGAAGCTGGCGCTGACGTCGAGGAAGTCCACCGCGCCGATGAGGCGCTTGTAGACTGCGTCGTAGGCGTCGATGTCCGGCACGACGATGCGGATCAGGTAGTCGACGTCGCCCGACATGCGGTGGATCTCGGTGACCTCGGGGATGTCGCGCACCGCGCGCACGAACTTCGCAAACCACACCTCGCTGTGATTGGCGGTCTTGAGCGTCACGAACACCGTGGTGCCGACGTTGAGCGCGTGCGCATCGAGCAGCGCCACGGTCCCGCGGATGACCCCCTCCTGCTGCAGCTTCTGGATGCGCCGCCAGCAGGGCGCCTTGGACAGTCCCACCCGGTCGGCGATCTCGGCGGCGGTCAGCGCGCCGTTGCCCTGCAGCAGCTCGAGGATTCTCGCGTCCAGCTTGTCCATTGAAACTTCGGTTCGTCCGACCCGTCGGACGCGCAACATTGTTGCGCACCCGGCCCCCCTGCGCCACAGGTTCGCAACCGCGTCGCGGGGAACGGCGGCTAGGATGGCTGCATGAATCCGCTGCGCGCCTTCACCGAGCATCCGGCCTCGGTCGGGGAGACTTATACCGAGCACCTGGCGCAGGCCGGCTGCTTCGGACTGCGCATGATCGGCGCCGGGATCGCCTGCCTGGTGCATGCGCTGCTGCCCTTCCTGTTCGCGCGCACCGGGAGTGTCGCGATAGCCGAGCTGAACGATCGCATGGTCGTCAACCGGCGCCGCTCCGTGCCGCTCGCCAGCACCCCGCGACTGCCGCTCTAGTCGTGCTGGCGTCGCTCCGTCAGGCGGCTCCTGGAATCGCCGCTGCCGTCGCGCTGGCCCTGCTGGCGCGTGCCATCGCCGACGCGCTTGCCCAGGGACTCCTCGGTTTGCCCAAGCTGCCGTTGAGTCCGGTGATGTGCGCGGTGGTCCTCGGCATGCTGTGGCGGAACACGCTCGGCGTGCCGGCGTGGGCCACGAACGGCCTCAAGTGGGCGATGCACCAGCTGCTGCGAACCGGGATCGCGCTGGTGGGGCTGCGCCTGACGCTGGCGGGCGCGAGCTCCATCGCGCTCACGGCTCTGCCGGTCGCGTTGAGCTGTCTCACCGTGGGGCTGCTCGCGGGCTGGGGGCTGGCGCGCCTGTTCGGCGTCAGTACCCGACTCGGTGCGCTGCTCGCCATCGGCACGGCGGTCTGCGGCTGCACTGCGGTGGTGGCGATGTCACCGGTGATCCGGGCGCGCCACGCCGAGACCGCCTTCGCGGTCACCTGCGTGGTGCTGTTCGGCTGCGCCGCGATGCTCACCTACCCGTGGCTCGCGGGGCATTTCTTCGCCGCCTCGCCGGTGCACGCCGGGATCTTCCTCGGCACCGCGATTCACGACACCTCGCAGGTGATCGGCGCGGGGCTCATGTACTCGCAACAGGCGCACGCGCCGGCGGCGCTCGCCGCCGCGAGCGTCGCGAAGCTGCTGCGCAATCTCTCGATCGCGGTGCTGGTGCCGCTCGCGGCCTGGCTCGCACGGCGTCACGAGGCGCGCGGCGGCGCCGGCCCCGATGCGGGCGAGGGCGCGCACCGGGGACTCGCGCCGCACGCGCAGCTCGTGCCGCTGTTCGTGGTCGCCTTCATCGGCTTCATCGTGGTGCGTACCGCGGGAGACGCGCTGCTGCACCAGGGCGCCTTCTGGCACGCGCTCGTCAACACCGGCTACACGGCCTCGGACCTGTTCCTCACCTGTGGCATGACGGCGGTCGGTCTCTCGGTGTCCTTCGTCGACATGTGGCGCATCGGCTGGCGGCCGCTCGCGGCCGGCTTCGTGGTGGCGACCCTGGTCGGGGTGTGCAGCCTGACGCTCACTCTCACCCTGCTGCACTTCGCGCACTGAGCGCGACCCTGACACGCTAGACTGCGCGGCGACGGCGCCCGCGCGGGCGCCTGGGGGGAGGATGGCATGGCGAGGGAGCGAGCGAGGATTTCACGCCGTGCGGCCGAGGCCGCCGTGCGCACCCTGTTGCGCTGGGCGGGCGATGACCCGACCCGGGAGGGATTGCGCGACACGCCGCAACGCGTGATCGACGCCTACCGCGACTGGTTCTCCGGTTATCAGATCGATCCGTCCGCGTACCTGCGCCGCACCTTCGAGGAGGTCGGCGGGTACGATGAGATGATCGTGCTGCGCGACATTTCCTTCGAGTCCCACTGCGAGCACCACATGGCGCCCATGATCGGGCGCGTGCACATCGGCTACCTGCCCGCCAACAAGGTGGTCGGCATCAGTAAGCTCGCGCGCGTGGTCGACGGCTATGCCCGGCGGCTGCAGGTGCAGGAGAAGCTCACGGCGCAGATCGCCGACTGCATATCGGAAGTTCTCAAGCCGCGCGGCGTCGGCGTGGTGGTGGATGCGGCGCACGAGTGCATGACCACCCGCGGCGTGCACAAGCGCAGCGTCTCGATGGTCACGAGCCGCATGAACGGCAGCTTCCGCAGCGATGCCCGGACCCGCGCCGAGTTCCTCGGCTTCATCGGCATCGGCGGCGCGCGCGAGGTGTAGTCGCCGCGGCCGCGGGGAAACCCGCGCCGCTCCCGCGGCGCGGGCTGTGCCGATCAGTGCCAGTTGTTACGGCTGCGGAATTCCCTTGCCTGCCGCTCGGCTTCCTCTTTTGCCAGTCCGTAGCGCTGCTGGATCTTTCCGGCCAGCTCTTCGCCGTGGCCCTGGATCTGCTCCAGGTCCTGATCCGTGAGCTTGCCCCACTGCTGCCTGACGCGGCCCTTCAACTGTTCCCACATGCCAGCTTCCATTGCCTGATCCTCCTGGTGACGCGTGTGCGTGACAGAGGATCCGACCCGCGGCAGGCGTGCAGGGTTCCCGTGCGAAGTGTCCCCCGCGTGCGACACGCGGACTCAGGCGCCACGCTCAAGCCGTGAGCGCGGCGTCGGCGCGCGCGGCGCGCTTGCGGTCCTGTTCCTTGAGGAAGCGCTTGCGGATGCGGATCGAGGCGGGCGTCACCTCGACCAGCTCATCCTCGGCGATGAACTCCACCGCGTACTCGAGGGTGAGCTCGATGGGCGGCGTCAGCAGGATCGCATCGTCCTTGCCGGCGGCGCGGATGTTGGTGAGCTTCTTGGTCTTGATGGGATTCACGACCAGGTCGTTGTCGCGGCTGTGGATGCCGATGATCATGCCTTCGTAGAGCTTTTCTCCGGGGCTCACGAACAGCCGCCCGCGCTCCTGCAGGTTGAAGAGCGCATAAGCCACCGCCTCGCCGTTCTCGTTGCTCACCAGCACGCCGTTGTGGCGGTCGGGAATCTCGCCCTTGACGGCCGCGAAGCCGTCGAAGATGTGGCTGATGAGCCCGGTGCCGCGCGTGAGCGTGAGGAACTCGCCCTGGAAGCCGATGAGTCCGCGTGCCGGCACGCGGTACTCGAGCCGCACGCGCCCCTTGCCGTCGACGCTCATGTCGGCGAGCTCGGCGCGGCGCGTGCCGAGCGCCTCCATGACCGCGCCCTGGTGGTCTTCCTCGATGTCGACCGTGAGCGCCTCGTAGGGCTCGTGCACCTCGCCGTCGACCAGCTTGGTGAGCACGTGCGGGCGCGACACCGCGAGCTCGTAGCCTTCGCGGCGCATGTTCTCGATGAGGATGGTGAGATGCAGCTCGCCGCGCCCCGAGACCTTGAGCACATCCGGCTCCTCGGTGTCCTCGACGCGCAGCGCGACGTTGGACTGCAGTTCCCGATAGAGCCGCTCGCGCAGCTGACGGCTGGTGACGAACTTGCCCTCGCGCCCCGCGAGGGGCGAGGTGTTGACCTGGAAATTCATCTGCAGCGTCGGCTCATCGACCGCGATCGGTGGCAGGCCCTCGGGGTGCTCGCGGTCGCAGATCGTGAGCCCGATGTTGACCTCCTCGATGCCGGTGACGGCGACGATGTCCCCGGCGACTCGCTGCCTCGACCGGCAGCCGCTCGAGCCCGGTGAAGGTCAGCACCTGGCCGATCTTCGCCTCGCCGCGCTCCTCATTGCCGTAGCGCAGCGCCACCGTCTGCCCGGTGCGCACGGAGCCGCAGCGGATGCGCCCGATGCCGATGCGGCCGACGTAGGAGTTGTAGTCGAGCGTCGAGATCTGCAGCTGCAGCGGCAGATCCTCGTGCGCGGCCGGCGGCGCCACGTGCGCGAGGATCGCCTCGAAGAGTGCCGCCATGTCGGGGCGGCGCTCCGTGTGATCGGTGCTCGCCCAGCCCTGCAGCGCCGAGGCGTAGATCACCGGGAAGTCGAGCTGCGCGTCGGTCGCGCCGAGTTTGTCGAACAGGTCGAAGGTCTGGTCGATGACCCAGGCCGGGCGGCTGCCGGGCCGGTCGATCTTGTTCACGACCACGATGGCCTTGAGGCCCTGCGCCAGCGCCTTGCGCGTCACGAAGCGGGTCTGCGGCATCGGGCCTTCGACCGCATCGACCAGCAGCAGCACGCCGTCGACCATCGACAGCACGCGCTCGACCTCGCCGCCGAAGTCGGCGTGCCCGGGCGTATCGACGATGTTGATGCGCGTGCCGCCGTACTCGATGGCGCAGTTCTTGGCGAGGATCGTGATGCCGCGCTCGCGCTCGAGGTCGTTCGAATCCATGACCCGCTCGCCCATTCGCTCATGCGCGGCGAACGTGCCCGGACTGCTTCAGCAGGCAGTCGACGAGCGTCGTCTTGCCGTGGTCGACGTGCGCGATGATGGCGATGTTGCGGATCGGGCGGTGCATCGGGGGGCCGCGTGGCGCGCGCCAGCGAAAAAGGGTGCGCAGGGTACCAGAACGCCCGAAGAGGCGCCGGCATCTATCTAACTATATGATTATACTCTATTTCTGCGGAATGCCGATGCGCAGCGCGGCGACCGCGATGCGCACCTCCACGAAGAAGGCGATGTAGGCGACGGCGAGGCACAACATCGCCGCGACGAACAGCAGCGCCACCGCCTTGGCGAGCTCGAGGCCGAGGAACGCGTCCGCGAACAGCGAGACGACCACCAGCGCCACGAGCAGTGCCGCAACCGCGCACATCGAGATCGCGGCGTTCATGTAACGTGCCCGCCGCTCGAGAACCCGCAGGTCGGCGAGCAACGCACCGCGCCGTGCGGGTTCGCGCTCGAGCTGCTCCTCGAGCGTGCGCGCCCGGTCGACCGCCCGTGCCAGGCGGTTGGTGAGTACGCTGAGCGTGGAAGCGACGCCGGTGAGCAGAAACACCGGCGCGACCGACGACTGGACTACATGCGCGATATCCATCCATCCTCCGCCATGCCGCGCCACCCCTCAAGGCGGCGCCGCGCATCTTCTATCATAATCCCGGCACGGTTGCGGGCCGCGCTGTCGCTGTTGTACGATCGTTCAATTAGCCCAGACTCCGGGATCCTGCCGCCATGAAAACCGGTACCGTCCAGCGCACCGCGGCCGGCACGGCGGCGCGGCGCTACGACGCGCTGATCATCGGCGGCGGCCACAACGGCCTCGTGTGCAGCGCGTATCTCGCGGCGCGCCGGACTCAAGGTGACGGTGCTCGAGCGGCGCGCGGTCGTCGGCGGCGCTGCCGTGACCGAGGAATTCCACCCGGGCTTCCGCAACTCCGTGGCCGCCTACACGGTCTCGCTGCTCAATCCGAAGGTCATCCGCGATCTCGAGCTGCCGCGCCACGGCCTGCGCATGGTGGAGCGGCCGCTGCGCGAACTTCCTGCCGCGTGGACGGGCGCAATATCTCATGACGGGCGACGGCGCGCACGCAGGCGCGAGGTCGCGCAAGTTCTCCGCGCGCGATGCGGCGCGCTCGCCCGACTACGGCGAGCGGCTCGAGGCGATCGCCGACGTGCTGCGCGACCTGGTGCTGGAGACGCCGCCGAACGTCACCGACGGCGGCTGGCTGCACGGCGCTGCCGGAGCTGCTGCGCGGCGCGCGCATCGGCGGCGCGGCTCGCGCAAGCTCGACATGACGCTGCGCCGCGACCTGCTGGCGCTTGTTCGCGCAGTCGGCCGGCGACTATCTCGACGGCTGGTTCGAGAGCGACGCCGATCAAGGCGGTGCTTCGGCTTCGACGGCGTCGTCGGCAACTACGCCAGCCCCTACACGCCCGGCTCCGCCTACGTGCTGCTGCATCACGTGTTCGGCGAGGTGAACGGCAAGAAGGGCGCCTGGGGCCACGCCATCGGCGGCATGGGCGCCATCACCCAGGCGATGGCGCAAGCTGCGCGGCGCGCGCGGCGTCGAGATCCGCCTCGAGAGCGCCGGTGCGGCGAGGTGATCGTCGAGGGCGGGCCGCGCCGTCGGCGTCGTCACCGAGCGCGGGCGAGACGCTGCACGCGCGCGGCGCGTGATCTCCAACCTCAATCCGAAGCTGCTGTTCGAGCAGCTGATCGACCGCACGGCGCTTCGCCGGCGACTTCCGCGAGCGCATGCAGCCGCTACCGCTGCGGCTCGGGCACGTTCCGCATGAACGTGGCGCTGTCGGAGCTGCCGCGATTTCACGCTGCCTGCCGGGCAGCAGCGCCGCCGATCACCACACCGCCGGCATCATCATGGCGCCGACGCCTCGCCTACATGGACCGCGCCTACCTCGACGCGCGCGCCGACGGCTGGTCGCAGGCAGCCGATCGTCGAGATTGCTGATTCCGTCGACGCTCGACGACAGCCTGGCGCCGCCGGGCCAGCACGTGGCGAGCCTGTTCTGCCAGCACGTCGCGCCGCAGCTGCCGGACGGCGCGTCCTGGGACGACGCATCGCGAGGACGGTCGCGGATCTGATGATCGACACGGTCGAACGCCTACGCGCCGGACTTCAAAGCCGCGGTGCTCGGGCGGCAGATCATGAGCCCGCTCGATCTCGAGCGCACCTTCGGCCTGGTCGGCGGCGACATCTTCCACGGCGCGCTCGAGCCTCGATCAGTTGTTCTCGGCGCGGCCGATGCTCGGGTACGGCAACTACCGCGGCCCGCTCGCCGGACTCTACATGTGCGGCGCCGGCACGCATCCCGGCGGCGGCGTCACCGGCGCACCCGGCCACAACGCGGCGCGCGAGATCCTCGCCGATTTCCGCCGCGGGCGACTGCGGCGGGTCGCTTGAAGGCCCCCCGTGTGCGGCCGCCGGCGGCCGCCGCTCCCGCGACGGCGCTGCCCGGGGAGGCGCGCCGGCCGCGCTTCCAGCGCCAGCTGCCGCAGCAGCGCCGCGCGGCGCTCGTCGCCGCCACCATCGAGTGCCTGAAGCGCTACGGACACGAGGGACTCTCGATCCGCACCATCAGCGCCCAGGCGGGCGTCTCCGTCGGACTCATCAACCACCACTTCCCGAACAAGGACGAGCTGGTGGCGGGGGCCTTCCGGCACTTCAACCGCGAGCTGGTCGACGGCCTCAGGACGGCGGCGGCGCGCCCGGGAACGCCGGCCGCACGTCTGCGCGCCTTTCTCGAGGCCTCCTTCTCCCCGCCCAACCTCGATGCCGACGTGCTGGCGGTGTGGGTCGTGTTCTGGGGCCTGTACCGGCACTCGCGCCCGATCCAGCGCGTGCAGCGCGAAACCTACGCCGACTACGTGCGGCTCATTCGCACGCTCCTCAGCGACATCCTCGGCAAGCCGGGCGCCGGTTCCCGCGGGCGCGGCCGGGCCGTGAACCTGCGCCTCGGCGCCATCGGGCTCACCGCGCTGATCGATGGGCTGTGGCTCGAGTGGTGCCTCGAACCCGGCAGGTTCCGGCCGCGCGAGGCGGTGGCGATGTGCGAGGTGTGGGTGGACGGCCTGTTGCGGCGCGCCGCCGGCTGGAATTCCCCCTGACGGTCCCCACATCCGAGGGCAGTGGCCACCAGGTCTCATCCACCGGGCGCTCCCCGCCCGGCCCCCGCAGGTCCTGACGGGCTGACGCTGCGCGGCTTCTTCGGCGTCTTCCGCTACAGCCGCCGCGCGGTCGCGCTCGTCTGGAGCACGAGCCGGGCACTGACGCTGTCGATCGCGGCGGTGACGCTGGTCGCCGGCGTACTGCCGGCCTCGGTGGCTTACGTCGGTGCGCTGATCGTCGACGCGGTGGTGACGGCGATGCGCTCGGGCGCCTCCCCGGCGCACGTGGTCGAGCTGGTGGTGCTCGAGGGGGTGCTGATCGCCGCTATCGCCGGCGCGCAGCGCGCCCTGTCGCTGTGCCAGTCGCTGCTGCGCGCGCAGCTCGGTCAGCGCGTCAACGTGATGATCCTCGAGAAGGCCCTGACGCTCGAGCTCTCGCATTTCGAGGACTCCGAGTTCTACGACAAGCTGACGCGTGCGCGGCGCGAGGCCTCGACCCGCCCGCTTGAGTCTCGTGACGCGCACCTTCGGGCTCGTGCAGAACGGCATCTCGCTCGCGAGCTACGCGGTGCTGCTGGCGCGTTTCTCGCCCTGGGCGGTGGCGGTACTGCTGCTCGCCGGCGTGCCGGCCTTCATCGCCGAGGCGAAATTCTCGGGCGATGCGTTTCGCCTGTTCCGCTGGCGCTCGCCCGAGACGCGCATGCAGCTGTATCTCGAGACGGTGATCGGCCGCGAGGACCACGCCAAGGAGGTGAAGCTCTTCGGACTCGGTCCCGCGGCTCCTCGAGCGCTATCGCGCCATCTTCCGGCGGCTGTACGGCGAGGATCGCGCGCTCACGATCCGCCGCGACGTCTGGGGTTTCGCGCTCGGGCTCATCGGCACCGCGGCGCTTTACGGCGCCTACGCCTGGATCGCGGTCGAGCACCGTGCACGGCCTCATCACGCTCGGGCAGATGACGATGTACCTCGCTGCTGTTCCGCCAGGGGCAGTCCGCCGTGTCGGCGATGCTCTCGGCGATCGGCGGCATGTACGAGGACAATCTCTACCTCTCGACGCTGTACGAGTATCTCGAGACGCCGGTGCCGGCCGCAGGCGGCATCGCCGGGCGCGGCCCCGATCCCGCGGACGGCATTCGCTTCGAGGACGTGAGCTTCAGCTACCCGGGCGCCGAGCGAGCCGGCGCTCGAGCGACGTCACGCTGCACCTGCAGCCCGGGGCGAGCCTCGCACTGGTCGGCGAGAACGGCTCGGGCAAGACCACGCTCATCAAGCTGCTGACGCGCCTGTACGAGCCGACCGCCGGGCGCATCCTGCTCGACGGGCGCGATCTGCGCGCAGTGGGACGAGGCGACGCTGCGCGAGCGCATCGGCGTCATCTTCCAGGACTTCGCGCGCTACCAGATGCTGGTCGGCGAGAACGTCGGCGCCGGCGACGAGCGCTACTTCGAGGACGAGGCGCGCTGGCGCGAGTGCCGCCGACAAGGGCCGGGCGAGCGAGTTCATCGCGGCGCTGCCCGGCGGGCTACCACACGCAGCTCGGCAAGTGGTTCAAGGACGGCCGCGAGCTCTCCGGCGGCCAGTGGCAGAAGATCGCGCTGTCGCGCGCCTTCATGCGTACGCGTGCCGACATCCTGGTGCTCGATGAGCCGACCGCGGCGATGGACGCGCAGGCGGAGGCTGAGGTTTTCGAGCACTTCCGGCAGCTCGCCGCACGACCGCATCACGATCCTGATCTCGCACCGCTTCTCGACGGTGCGCATGGCCGATCAGATCGTGGTGCTCGACCGCGGCCGCATCGTCGAGCGCGGCACCCACGAGGAGCTCATGCGGCTCGACGGCCGCTACGCGCACCTCTTCGCGCTGCAGGCGCGCGGCTACCGATGACAGCTCGACAATCACTTCACCAGCCGGGCACTCCGTAGGAAGCGCGGCGCACGGGCTACCGCTGACAGCTCGACAATCACTTCACCAGCCGGGCACTCCGTAGGAAGCGCGGCGCACGGGCTGCAGCTGCGCTTGCGGTGAGCGTGAGCCTCAGCCCGGCGTCAGCACCACCACGGCGAGCGGCGGGAGCTTCAGGTGCAGCGAGAAGCCGTGGCCGTGGGAGGGAATCTGCGCGGCATCGAGGGCGCCTAAGTTTCCGAGGCCGCTGCCGCCGTAGTCGACGGCGTCGCTGTTCAGGCGCTCGCGCCAGCGCCCGCCGTGCGGCACGCCGACGCGGTAGCGCTCGCGCGGCACGGGCGTGAAGTTGCACGCGACCACCGCGACGCCGCCGGAGCGGTCGCGGCGCAGGAACGAAATCACGCTCTCGTCCGCGTCGTCGCAGTCGATCCAGCTGAAGCCCGCGTCGCTGAAGTCGAGCTCGTAGAGCGCCGGCGTCTCGCGGTAGAGGCGGTTCAGGTCGCGCACCCAGCGTTTGACCCCGGCGTGCAGCGGGTACTCGAGCACGTGCCACTCGAGGCTTTCCTCGTGCTGCCACTCGCGCCGCTGCCCGAACTCCCCACCCATGAAGAGCAGCTTCTTGCCCGGGTGCGTCCACATGTAGCCGAACAGGAGGCGCAGACTCGCGAACTGCTGCCACTCATCGCCCGGCATGCGTCCGATGAGCGAGCCCTTGCCGTGCACCACTTCGTCGTGCGACAGCGGCAGCACGAAGTTCTCGGTGAAGGCGTACCAGAGGCTGAAGGTGAGGCGGCTGTGGTGGTACTTGCGGTGCACCGGGTCCTGCTGGAAGTACTTGAGCGTGTCGTGCATCCAGCCCATGTTCCACTTGAGGCCGAAGCCAAGTCCTCCGAGGTATGTCGGCCGCGACACCATCGGCCAGGCGGTCGATTCCTCGGCGATGGTCTGCGTCTCGGGGTGGTCGCGGTATACGGCGAGGTTGAGCTGGCGCAGGAACTCGACCGCGTCGAGATTCTCGCGACCGCCGAAGCGGTTTGGGATCCATTCGCCGGCGCGGCGGGCGTAGTCGAGGTAGAGCATCGAGGCGACCGCGTCCACGCGCAGCGCGTCGATGTGGTACTTCTCGAGCCAGAAGAGCGCGTTGCTGGCGAGGAAGTTGCGCACCTCGGCGCGGCCGTAGTTGAAGATCGAGCTCATCCACTCGGGGTGGAAGCCCTGGCGCGGGTCGGCATGCTCGTAGAGGTGCGTGCCGTCGAAGCGCGCGAGCCCGTGCTCGTCGGTGGGGAAGTGCGAGGGGACCCAGTCGAGCACCACGCCGATGCCGCGCTGGTGCAGATAGTCGACGAAGTACATGAAGTCCTGCGGCGTACCGTAACGCGCGCTCGGGGCGAAATAGCCGGTCACCTGATAGCCCCACGAGCCGTAGAACGGGTGCTCCATCACCGGCAGCAGCTCGACGTGCGTGAAGCCGGTCTCGGCGAGATAGTCGGCGAGCGCGTGGGCGAGCTCGCGGTAGTTGAGTGAGCGGTTTCCTTCCTCGGGGACGCGCCGCCACGAGCCGATATGCACCTCGTAGATCGACCACGGAGCGCTCAGCGAGTTGGCGCGCGCGCGCGTGCGCATCCAGCTCTCGTCCTGCCACTCGTAATCGAGGTCCCAGACGACCGAAGCGGTGCGCGGCGGCAGCTCGGCGCGCAGCGCGTAAGGGTCGGCCTTGTCGGTGGCGCCGTGACCGTCGCCGGCCACCACGTGATACTTGTAGAGCGCGCCCGGCCCGACGCCCTCGATGGTCCCTTCCCAGATGCCGGAGGAATCGTGACGGGGTGCCAGTGAATCACGGCGGCGCTCCCAGCCGTTGAAGTCCCCCACCACCGAAACCGCCGAGGCGTTCGGCGCCCATACGGCGAAGTGGGTGGCGGGGCGGCCGTCGCGCTCGAGCGCGTGCGCGCCGAGCCGCTCGTAGGCACGGAAGTAGGTGCCTTCGCGGAAGTGATAGATGTCCTGTTCCGTGAGTAACATGAGGAGACCGCGGAGACTACGGCCCGCGGCGGCGGCCCGAGCTGCCGACGAATACCAGGTGATCGTCGGCCTCGTGACGGCTGCCGCTCTGCGCCGCCGCGAGTGCGTGGCGCGCGCGCTCGGCGGCCGCCTGCGACTCGGTGGCCGCCGCCAGCGCCTCGACCGGGTGGGCGAGCAGGAAGCCCTGCACACTCACCGGTCCGCACTGGGCCAGGAACTCGAGCTGCGCGGCGCGCTCGACGCCCTCGGCCACCACCTGCAGTCCGAGGCCATGACAGAGCGCCACGATCGAACGGACGATGGCCGCGGAGCGCGGGTTGGTATCGACGCCCGCGACCAGCAGCCGGTCGAGCTTCACGCGGGTGATCGGCAGCTGCTCGAGCGAGGTGAGCGAGGAGTAGCCCATGCCGAAATCGTCGAGTGCGATCGAGACGCCGAGCGCACGCAGCTGGTGGAGCGACTCGACCGTGGCGCTGCCGGTCTGCACCACGCTCTCGGTGATCTCGAGCTCGAGCGCACTCGGCGGCAGGCCGGTCGCCTCCAGCGTGCGTGCCACCTGCTCGACAAAGTCGCTCTCGAAGAACTGCGGCGGCGAAACGTTCACCGCCACGCAGGCGCGCTGCCAGCCCTGCGCGCGCCAGCCGGCCGCCGTGCTCGCCGCGGTGCGCAGCACCCAGCCGGTGAGCTCGTGGATCAGTCCCGACTTCTCCGCGACCGGGATGAACTCGTTGGCGGTCGCGAGCCGCCCGTCGGGCCGCCGCCAGCGCAGCAGCGCCTCGAGCCCCGTGGTCTCGCAGCTCTGCAGCGCCACGATCGGCTGGAACAGCAGCAGCAGCTCTCCGCCCTCGACCGCGCGCCGCAGCGACTGCTCGAGCCGGAAGCGCTGCGCCGCGGCGTCGTACAACTCGGGACTGTAGAGCGCGAAGCGGTTGCGGCCGAGCTCCTTGGCGCGAAACAGCGCGACGTCGGCGGCGCGCAACAGGCCTTCCGCATCGGCGGCGTGATCCGGGTAGAGGCTCGCGCCGACGCTGGCGCTGGTGGTGAGCAGCCGGCCGTCCACGGTGAGCGGCTGCTGCAGCGCGCTCACGATGCGGTTGCCGCAGGCCGTGACTTCCTCGCTCGACTCGACGTCCTCGAGCAGCACCGTGAACTCATCGCCCCCCAGGCGCGCCAGCAGCCCCGTGCCCCCGGTGGCAGCGTGCAGCCGGTCGGCGATGTGCTGCAGCACGCGATCGCCGAAGCTGTGTCCGAGGGTATCGTTGATCGACTTGAAGTTGTCGACGTCGACGAACAGCAGTGCCAGCTGCGAGCGGGCGCCGGCGCGCGACAAGGCCGCGCCGAGCCGCGCCGAGAGCTGCCGGCGGTTGGGGAGCTGGGTCAGCGGGTCGTGATGCGCCAGGTGATGGAGCGCGCGGGTGCGCTCATCGACGTGGCGCTCGAGCTCCGCCTGGTGGGCGCGCAGCTCGCCCTCGGCGCGCACGATGCGGTCGGCCATGGTATTGAACGATTCGGCCAGCTCGTCGATCTCGGCCGAGCCGCCGCGGGGCGCGCGCGCACCGCGGTCGCCACTGGCGAGCAGGCGGGTGGCAGCGGTGAGCCGGCGCACCGGCAGGCTGATGCTGAGCGTCAGCAGCACCGACACCACCAGCAGCAGCGCGAGCACCGCCGCGCCCGAGAGCGCGAGGGTGCGCTCGGCGACCGCGGCCGCGGTGGCGGCATGCTCGGAAGCCTGCATGAGGCCGCGCCGCGCAGGCTTCTGCAGCAGCTCCTGCACGTCGGCGGTGAGTGCCGCGCTCGCCTCGAGCAGCCGGTGCCATTCGCCGCTCTCCTGCTCGTCGTAGTGTGCGAGCGTCCGGCGCAACCGCACCGCTTCGCCGAAATCCTGTCTGACCACGCCGACCCAGGCGCGCCCCGGCGAGCTCTCGAGCTCGGCGGCGTGCGCGTTCAGTACCGCAGCGAAGTCGCTTTCACGGCGCGCGACCGCGGTCGAGTCGGCGTTCCCGCGGATGTCATCGATGGCCGACTGCAGCTCCGCGAGCGAGCGCCGCGCGACCACCTGGGTGCCGTTGATCGCAAGCCCCGAGCCGCCGGCCGTGGCGATGCGCTGGTAGACGTCCTCGAGCGCCACGCGGCGCTCCTCGGCCCATTGGGCCCGCTGCGCGGCACCGCCGGCCACGACCCGACCGTCCGCGATGTGCTGCGAGAGCCGCGCCCGCAGCTCGAGCGCCGCGGGTGTGACGGACGGACGCGGGGAGCCGTCGAAGTAACCGCCGAGTGCCTCCTCGAGTGCCGCGCCGGCGGTGGCGACGCCAGCGAAGTCGGCGGCCGGGTGGGCGTGCACGTAGTCGCCCACCGCGCGGTCGAAGCCGACCAGGCGCACCAGCACGGCGCTCGCGCGGCCGGCGAGCAGCTCGTCCTCGTTCTGCATGGTGCGCACCGCGTCGAGCGTCTCACGGGCGGTGCGGGTCGCCAGCATTTCGCCCACCACCAGCACCGCGGCCACCGCGGCGAGCCCGAGCGCGAGACGCGAGCCGACGCCGAGGCGCGGCATACGCCTGCGCCAGGCGGCACGCGCCCGCCGCGGCGCGGCGGGCGGCGGAGTCGGGCGGGCGATTTCAGGGCTCGACGTGCGCATGCAACATAAGCCGTTGATGGGCGGATGGATGTTTGTCCTATACTAGCAAGCATGAGCGAATCACTCGCCGATACGTTCGATGCGGCGTTCTCCAAGGCCGTGGATCTCGGCAATCGCATCGCCGACAAGGACAAGGACGCGGACCTGTGGGACATCGCCGACGGGTTGCTGGCCGGCGCCCTGCAGTATTGGCTGTATTCGCGGCAGCCGTGCGGTGACCCGCGCTGCCAGGACTGCCTGCCAATCAGCACCGCGCAGGGCCGCATGGCCGAGCTCAAGCGCCTGATCGAGCAGCTCGCCTCCGAGAGCGAGTACTTCCACACGCCGACCGACGCGAACGCCGGCCGCGCCTGATTCTATTGGCCGAAATCGCAGGAAGCGATTTCGGCGGACATCGCCTTCGTTGCCGCCGGCGCAAGGTGCGACTTTCGCCGGCTGCGCCTCCAGGATCAGCGCCGCGGCTCAGCCCGCGGCGCGCGCCTTCAACCCCGGACCCGCGACTTCCTCCAGCGCCAGCTCGAAGAGATGGCAGCCTTCCTTGAGCAGCGCGTCCGAAATGGTGAGCGGCGCGAGGAAGCGGATTACGTTGCCGTAGACGCCGCACGAGAGAATGATGAGTCCGAGCCGGCCGGCGGCCTGCACCAGGTTCCTGGTGAGCTCGGGGTCGGGCGCATCGGCGCGCATGTTGCGCACCAGCTCGAGCGCGACCATCGCGCCTGAATGGCGCACCTCGCCGACGCACGGGAAGCGCACCTGCAGGCCCTTGAGACGCGAGGCGAGGAAGCGGCCGATCTCCTGCGCGCGCTTCAGGAGCTGCTCCTCGCGCATCACCTCGAGCACCGCGAGCCCCGCGGCGCACGCGAGCGGCGAGCCGGCGAAGGTGCCGCCCAGGCCCCCGGGTCCGGGAGCATCCATGATCTCGGCCTTGCCGGTCACCGCCGAAAGCGGCACGCCGCCCGCGACGCTCTTGGCGATGGTGATGAGGTCGGGCTCGACGCCCGAATGCTCGATGGCGAACATGCGCCCGGTGCGGCCGAAGCCTGACTGGATCTCATCCGCGATCAGTACGATGCCGTGCGTGTCGCACACGCCGCGCAGACGCTTGAGGAGCTCCGCGGGCGCCGCGTAGAAACCGCCCTCACCGAGCACCGGCTCGATGATGATCGCCGCGACGCGTGCCGGATCGACGTCGGCTTTGAAGAGCTGCTCGAGGGCATCGAGCGTGTGCTCCACGGTGACGCCGTGATAGGCCATCGGGAAGGGCAGGTGATACACCTCCGGCAGCATCGGTCCGAAGCCCGCCTTGTAGGGCTGCACCTTGCCGGTCAGGCCGATGCAGGCGAGCGTGCGGCCGTGGAAGCCGCCGGAGAAGCTGATCACCGCCGAGCGCCTGGTGTGGAAGCGCGCGATCTTGATGGCGTTCTCGACCGCCTCGGCGCCGGTGGTGAGGAAGATGGTTTTCTTCGGTCCCGCCCCCGGCGCGAGCGCATTCAGCGCCTCGGCGAGCGCCACGTAACTCTCGGTGGGAGTCACCTGGAAGCAGGTGTGAGTGAGCTTCCCGAGCTGCCCTGCGATTGCCGCACTCACCTTCGGATGCACGTGGCCGGTGTTGAGCACCGAAATGCCGCTCGCGAAGTCGATGTAGCGCTTGCCTTCGACGTCCCAGAGCTCGGCGTTGGAGGCGCGCTCGGCGTACACGGCGAGCGAGTTACTCACACCGCGCGGCACGGCCTGCTGGCGGCGCGCGTGAAGTTCGGCGTTGGAGGTCAAGGCTCGGATCCTTCAGATCTGGAGTGGAGGGTCAGCCGCCGCGCCGGGCGACAGGCCTTCGATGCTTACTATACCCTGATCGCATGCGGGCGCAGTCAAGACCCACTAGAATAAAAGGCCCGGCAACACCAACGCGGCCGCACCGCAACCCGACACTTTGACTCAGACCTCATCCAACGCCAGCGCGGCGCCGATCAGCACCGAGGTGGTCATCATCGGCGCAGGTCCGTGCGGCCTGTTCCAGGTGTTCGAGCTGGGCCTGCTCGGTATCGGCGCGCACGTGATCGATTCGCTCGCGCATCCGGGCGGACAATGCGCCGAGCTCTACCCCGAGAAACCCATCTACGACATCCCGGCGTTGCCGGTGTGCGGCGCGCAGGAGCTGGTCGACCGGCTGCTCGAGCAGATCAAACCCTTCAAGGCGCAGCTGCACCTCGGGCACGAGGTCAGCGAGTTTGCACGCGCGCAGGATGGACGCTTCCAGCTCGCCACCGCCGGCGGCGTGCGCTTCGATGCCGGCGCGGTGGTGATCGCCGCGGGCCTCGGCTCGTTCCAGCCGCGCCGCATCGGCGTCGAGGGCGCGGAGGCCTTCGAGGGCGGCGCCATCCAGTACCGGGTCAAGAACGCCGCCCAACTCGCCGGCAAGCACCTGGTGGTCTTCGGTGGCGGCGATTCGGCACTCGACTGGACGCTCGAGCTCCTCGGCCGCGCCGCGAGCCTCGACCTGGTGCATCGGCGCGCGGAGTTCCGCGCGGCTCCGGCCTCGGTGGCGCGCATGCGCGAGCAGGTGGCCGCGGGTCGCATGCGGCTCTTCGAGGCATTGCCGCATTCACTCCTCACCGCCGACGGCGCGCTGCGCGGCGTCAACATCCGCGCGAGCGACGGCAGCGTGCAGCCGCTCGCGGCGGATCAACTGCTGGTGTTCTTCGGTCTGCACCCGAAGCTCGGCCCGATCGCCGAGTGGGGGCTGGCGCTCGAGAAGAAGGCGCTCAGGGTCGACACCGAGAAGTTTCAGACCAGCGTACCCGGGGTGTTCGCCGTCGGCGACATCAACACCTACCCGGGAAAGAAGAAGCTGATTCTCTCCGGGTTCCACGAGGCCGCGCTCGCCGCCTTCGCGATCCAGCATCATCTCTATCCGCAGAAGAAACAGTTCCTGCAATACACCACCACGAGCCCCGTGATGCATCAGCGTCTCGGCGTGCCGGATTGAGGTCCATGGACCAGCGACTCACGGATCTGCTGCAGCTGCTCGAGCTCGAGCCGCTCGAGGTGAATCTGTTCCGCGGCGAGAGCCGCGATATCGGCGCGCCTCAGGTATTCGGCGGGCAGGTGCTCGGTCAGGCGCTCACCGCCGCCGCCGCCACGGTCGAGGGCCGTGTGGTGCACTCGCTGCACGCATACTTCCTGCGGCGCGGCGACATCAACGCGCCGATCGTCTACCAGGTCGATCGCAGCCTCGACGGCCACAGCTTTACCAACCGCCGGGTCGTCGCGATCCAGCACGGCGAGCAGATCTTCAACATGACTGCCTCGTTCCAGGTGACCGAGGGGGGCTTCGATCACCAGATCGACATGCCCAACGTCCCCGACCCTGAAAGTCTTCCCGACCCGGCTCCGGCGCCCGAGCTGCTCGATAAGCTGCCCGAAAAGGTGCGGCGCTTCTTCTCCCAGCCGCGGCCCTTCGAGTTCCGCCTGGTGCAGCCGGTCGACTATCTCAGACCTAAGCCCGCCCCGCCCGCGCGGCAGATCTGGGTGCGCGCCGTCGCCCGGGTGGGCGATGACGAGATGCTGCACCGGCGGCTGCTCGCCTACGTGTCGGATTTTTTCCTGCTCGACACTGCGACGCTGCCGCACGGTACCTCCTTTCTCAAACCCTCGCTCATCATGGCCACGATCGATCACGCCATGTGGTTCCACCGGCCGCTGCGCGTCGATGACTGGCTGTTGTGCGCGATGGACAGCCCGAGCGCCTCGGGTGCGCGCGGTTTCGCGCGGGCGAGTGTGTTCGCGCGCGACGGCCGCCTGGTCGCGAGCGCCGCCCAGGAAGGGCTGATCCGCCAGCGCTGAGGACAGCGCCCTCACCGCGCCTCAGTGCGGTGCGCGCGCGGCGAGCGCGTCGATATCCTTGATCAGGAGCGGGTTGAAGCGCTCGGGAGCTTCCAGCATGAGGAAGTGCCCGACGTGCGGCAGCACGTCGAGTGTGAAGTCCGGGAGCGACTTTCTGATGCGCTCGGCATCGGTAGGCGCGAGATCCGAGTTGATGGCGTAGACCGGCACGCGCACGTTGGCCAGGAGCGGCGCGAGGTCGAGGCCCAGGAGCTTCTCGAGCGTCGGCACTGCCACCGCCGGCGAGCGCAGCGACATGTCGTACGCCACCTTCTGCACCAGCAGCGGATCGGCGCCCTTCTCGAACAGCTTATCCGTCACCAGCGCGCGCGTCGCGCCGACGAAGTCGGAGCGGAACGGCGCGACTTTGGCGGCGATCTCCCCGGCACTGAGAGGCGGCAGGCCGACCGAGCGCAGCGCATCGACGGCGATGATGCCGATGACGCGCGGGCCGATGCGGGGGGCCGCGGCCAGCGCCACCGTGGCGCCCATCGAATGTCCGACCAGCACGATGCGGCTGCCGGGGAGCTGCCGCGCGATGCTGGCGAGGTCGCCGGCGTAGTTGCCGATCGACCAGTCGGTGCGGTTGGCGCCGGAGGCGCCGTGGCCGGCAAGATCGACGGCCACCACCGTGTAGCGTGCCTTGAGGGCATCGAACTGCGCGTGCCAGTAGTCGGCGTTGCCGCACCAGCCGTGGATCAGGATCACCGCCGGCTCGCCGTGCCCGAGGACGCGGTACTCGAGGTGGACCATGTCGTCCGACATGACGATACGCGGTCCTTCGTCGGCGGGTGCGGCGGTGGGCGCCGGGGCGGTGGCCGCGGGCGGCTGGCCGCTGTGGCCGCAGGCCGCGAGGCCGAGCGCGGCGATCACCAGTAACGATGCGCGATACGCCATCCGCCTCTCCTTCACCCGCTGCGCAGGACCTTGCCGGGATTCATGATGCCGTTCGGGTCGAGCGCGCGCTTCACCGCGTGCATGAGCGCGAGCTCGGTGGCGGGAGCATAGCGCTCGAGCTCGGCGACTTTCAGCCGCCCGATACCGTGCTCGGCGCTGAAGCTCCCGCCGAGCGCGGCGGTGAGATCGTGCAGGATGCGGCGCACTTCTTCGGCGCGCCCGAGCAGTGCCGCGCCGTCGGCGCCCGGACGTCCCTGCAGGTTGAAGTGCAGATTGCCGTCGCCGACGTGCCCGTAGGCAATGAGGCGCGCCTGCGGCACGTGGGCGGCGATCCAGGCGCCGCCGCGCTCGACGAACTCCGGCAGTGCGCTCACCGGCACGGAGATGTCGTGCTTCAGGCCCGGCCCCTCGTGACGCTGCGCCTCGGGGATCGTCTCGCGGATCTTCCACAGCGCGGCGCGCTCGCGTTCACTGCGCGCGAGCACCGCGTCGCGTACCAGCCCCGCCTCGAGCGCCGCGCCGAGCGCCTCGGTCAGCAGCGCCTCGAGCGGCTCGGCGGCACGCGCCGAGCCGAGCTCGCACAGCACGTACCACGGATGCGGGGCGCCGAGCGGATCGACGACGCCGGGGATGTGCGCCGTGGTGAGCTCGATGCCGAGGCGCGGAATGAGCTCGAAGGAGCTGATGGCATCGCCGCTCGCCGCGCGCAGCCGCGCCAGCAGCGCGACCGCGGCGCGCGGGTCGGCGAGGGCAATGAGGGCAGTGGCGGTGCTCCTGATCGGGGGAAAGAGCTTCAGGCTCGCCGCGGTGATCACGCCGAGCGTGCCCTCGGCGCCGAGGAACAGGCCGCGGATGTCGTAACCGGTGTTGTCCTTGCGCAGTGCCGTGAGCCCGGGCAGCACGCGGCCATCGGCCAGCACCACCTCGAGACCCAGCACCAGGTCGCGCATCATGCCGTAGCGCAGCACGTGCACGCCGCCGGCGTTGGTCGACAGATTGCCGCCGATCTGACAGCTCCCCTGGGAGCCCAGGCTCAGGGGGAAATAGCGCCCGGCGCCCTCGGCCGCCTCCTGCACCCGGGCGAGGACGCAGCCGGCTTCGGCGATGAGCGAGTAGTTGTCGGGGTCGACGCCGCGGATGCGGTTCAGATACTTAAGCGAGAGCACCAGCTGCGTGCCCGAATCATCGGGCGTGGCGCCGCCGCAGTAGCCGGTGTTGCCGCCGTGCGGCACCACGCCGACGCGCGCCGCGTCGCAGGCCGCGAGCACGCGCGAAACGTGCTCGACCGAACGCGGCAGCGCCACGGCGAGCGCGCGTCCGCGATACAGCCGGCGGTGATCGACGAGGTAGGGCTCGCAGGCCTCGCCGGTGAGTAAGTCCCCCGCGGCGAGAATCCCGCGCAGTGCCCCGAGAAGGTCCACCGCCTGGAGGCCCGCCCGATCAGTTAGCGGGGCCGAGCGCGCGCAGCGCCGCGATGCGCTCATCGAGCGGCGGGTGGCTCATGAAGAGCCGCTTCAACCCGCTGCCGATATCGCCCCCGGCGATGCCGAAGGCGGCGAACTGGTGCGCGGGCAGCGGCTCGTGCACGCGCTTGAGCTCCTCGAGCGCCGCGATCATGTTGGGCGTGCCGGCGAGCTGCGCGCCACCGCGGTCGGCGCGGAATTCGCGGTACCGCGAGAACCACATGACGATCGGCGTCGCGAGGATGCCGAAGGCAATCTGCAGCACGTAAAAGGTCAGGTACGAGGCGATGCCGCGACCATCGTCGGAGCGGAACACGGCGCGGTCGATGACGTTGCCGACGATCCGGGCGAGCAGCAGCACGAAGGTGTTGACCACGCCCTGGATGAGCGCGAGCGTCACCATGTCGCCGTTGGCGACGTGCGTCATCTCGTGACCGAGCACCGCGGTGATTTCCTCGCGGTTCATGCGCTCGAGGAGCCCGGTACTCACGGCCACCAGCGCCGAGTTGCGGCTCATGCCGGTGGCGAAGGCGTTGGGCTCGGGCGAATTGAAGATGCCGACCTCGGGCATGCCGACCCCGACATTACGGGCGTGATGCTCGACCACCGAAAGCAGCCACTGGCCGGAGGCATCGGCCGACTGCGGGCTGATCACCCGCACGCCCATGAACATCCTCGCCTGCATCTTCGACATCGCCAGCGATACGAAGGCGCCGCCGAAGCCAAACAGCGCCGCCCACACCAGCAGGCCTTCCGGGCTCTCGCCGTGGGCTGCGAGGTAGGTGTCGATCCCGAGGAGGTGGGCGACGACCGTCAGCGCCAGCAGGACTGCCAGATTGGTGACTAGAAAAAAGAAAATGCGTTTCATGGCGGCACTGTACCGTTAGCCCTTCTCAGTCGCCAGCCTTGGGGTCGCGGTGCGTTTTTCAAGACCCCCCGCGCGTGGCGCGCGGTGGTCAGGAAATCGCCACGCCGAGTGCCCGACCCACGAGGAAGGTCAAAGTTCCCGCGCCGCCGCCGATCAGCACCATGCGCAGCGCGCTGCGCAGCGCGTGACGCCCGGTGAACAGCGACAGGCCGAGGCCGACGACGAAGAGGGCCACCGTGGTCACGATTGCCGCCGTGATCACCGCTGCCGTGCCGGTCATGTGCGCGAGGAACGGGATGAGGGGAATCAGGGCGCCGAGGGCGAAGGTGACGAAGGACGCGCTGGCCGCGCGCCACGGCGAACCGAGGTCGTCGGGATTGAGTCCGAGCTCCTCGCGCGCGAGCACGTCGAGGGCCTTGTCGGGGTGCGCGAGCAACGCGCGGCTCACGGCGCGCGCCTGTTCGAGGTCGACGCCGCGCGCCTGGTAGATGAGCGCCAGCTCCTCGGCTTCTTCTTCGGGGTACTCGGCCAGCTCCTCGCGCTCGAGCGCCATCTGGTACTCGTACATCTCGCGCTGCGAGCGCACCGAGACGTACTCGCCCGCCGCCATGGAGAGCGCGCCGGCGAGCAGTCCCGCGGCGCCCGACATCAGCACGAAGCCGGGCGCGGCGCCGGCTCCCGCGATGCCGAGCACCAGCGACACGTTCGATACCAGGCCGTCGTTCACGCCGAACACCGCCGCGCGCAGGCTCCCGCCGATGCTGCTGCGGTGGCGGGCGCCGACCTCCGCGAGCGTCGTGGGCATGGCGTGGCCGGCGATGCTGCCGGAGAGCGCGCTGTAGACCGAGAGGCCGCGCAGTTTCATCGCCGCCAGTACGGTACGCAGCGCGGCCGGATCGAAGCGCTCGAGCAGACGCTCGACGATGCGGGCGCGCAGCGAGGGGGTGAAGGTGCGGGGAGCCGCGCCGCTCCTGGCGGCCACCTGCTCCCATTTGCCGGCCTGCTCCTCGGCGGCCGTGGCCAGCTGCTCGAACAGCCGCCGCTTGTGGGCGTCAGGCTCGGCGGCTGCCACCCGCCGGTACAGCCAGGCGGATTCCTTCTCGTGATACCAGCTGTCGACGCCGGGGGCGGTCAATACTCGTCCTGTTCTTCGTCGCCGTCTTCCTCGTCGTCGTCGTCCCAGTCGTCGTCGTCGTCCTCGTCATCTTCCTCGTCCCACTCCTCGTCCTCGTCCGACTCCTCGTCGTCGTCGTCGGACCAGCCCTCGGGCTCCTGAATGCGCTCGAGGTCCATCTCGTGCCACGCCTCGAGGTCGAGCTCCTCGATGTCACCGTCGAGATACTCGATCTCGATCAGCTCCGAGTCCTCATCGACCGTAAGCACGCGGAACTGTTCTTCTTCTTCAAGGTTCTCGTACCACTGTCCGCGAACCGGTTCGTAGTCTCTGCTCACCGCGCTGCCACCCTTCCTCGAGAGCTTCTTCGCCGCGCAACAGTTTAGGGGCTGGCCGGAGGTTGGGCAACGCAGTGTCGAATGCGTATAGTTTTCGCACCATGACAGTCCCCGCTCGCAGCAACGCCGCGCCCCTGGTGCAGGCCCGGCGGCTCGTCGTCAAGGTGGGCTCGGCGCTGCTGGTGGGCGGCGACAGCGGGCGGGTCAACCGCGCCTGGATGGAAACACTGGTCGAGGATCTGCTGCGCCTGCGCAAGCGCGCCCAGCAGGTCATCCTGGTGTCATCCGGCGCCATCGCCCTCGGTCGCGGGCGCCTCGGCCTGCGGGGCGGCGCGCTGCGGCTCGAGGAGAGCCAGGCGGCGGCGGCCGTCGGGCAGATTCGCCTGGTGCACGCCTACAAGGAACTGTTCGAGGAGCACGGCGTGACCGTGGCGCAGATGCTGCTGACGCTGGAGGACAGCGAGCGGCGGCGCCGCTACCTCAACGCGCGTGCGACGCTCGAGGCGTTGCTCGCGCTCGGCGCGCTGCCGGTGATCAACGAGAACGACACGGTCGCCACCGCCGAGATCCGCTACGGTGACAACGACCGCCTCGCCGCGCGCGTGGCGCAGATGGCCGGCGCCGACTGCCTGGTGCTGCTGTCGGACGTGGCGGGACTCTATAGCGCCGATCCAAATCTCGACGCGCGTGCGCGCATCCTGCCCGAGGTGCGGCGCATCACCCCGGAGATCGAGGCGATGGCGGGCCGCAGCGCCTCGCAGCTGGGCTCGGGCGGCATGACGGCGAAGATTCTGGCTGCGAAGATTGCGGTCGCCGCCGGCTGCCACATGTGCATCGCCGCGGGCTACCACAAGCACCCGCTGCGCCGCCTGGAGGAGGGGGCCGAGTGCACCTGGTTCGTGCCGCACGCGACCCCGGTCGCGGCCCGCAAGCAGTGGATCGCCGGGACGCTGCGCCCGGCCGGCGCGATCACCATCGACGCGGGGGCGCAGCGCGCGCTGCTCGAGGGCAAGAGCCTGCTGCCCGCCGGGGTCACCGGTGCGCGCGGGCGCTTCGAGCGCGGCGACACCGTAAGCGTGCTCGCGGCCGACGGCGCAGAGATCGCCCGCGGTATCGTCGCTTACTCGGACGCGGACGCGGCCCGCATCATGGGACGCCAGTCCTCCGAGATCGAGGCGCTGCTCGGTTTCCGCGGACGCGATGAGATGATTCATCGCGACGACCTGGTGCTGCTGCGCGACGCCGTGCCCGCCCCGGGCGCGCCCGCCGCTGCCGGCCAGGTGCTGTGAGGCCATGAGCGGCGAGCGCATCGGTGAACTGATGGAAGGGCTCGGCCAGGCCGCGACGCGCGCCGCGGGTACGCTCGCGCTCGCGCCCACCGCGCAGAAGAACGCCGCGCTGGCGGCCGCTGCCGCCGCGGTGCGCGCGCGCAGTGCGCAGATTCTCGCAGCCAACGGCCACGATCTCGCGGCGGCACGCGCGCTCGACATGAGCGGCGCGCGGCGCGAGCGGCTCGCGCTCGACGCGCAGCGCGTCGCGGCGATCGCCGCGAGCATCGATGACGTCCTTGCGCGGCCCGATCCGATCGGCAGCGTCGCCGCCACATGGCGGCGGCCCAACGGACTCACGATCGAGCGCGTGGTGGTGCCGATCGGAGTCATCGGCATCATCTACGAGAGCCGCCCCAACGTGACGACGGACGCGGGGGCGCTGTGTCTGAAGTCGGGCAACGCCGCGATCCTGCGTGGCGGCTCGGAGAGCCGTCATTCGAATTCGGCGCTGCACGGGTGTCTGCTGGCGGGCCTCGAGGCGGCCGGACTCCCCGCCACCTCGATCCAGCTGGTGCCGAGCACCGACCGCGCCGCGGTCGGTTACATGCTCGCGGGCATGACCGAGTATCTGGACGTCATCGTGCCGCGCGGCGGCAAGACGCTGGTGGCGCGCGTGCAGCAGGAGGCGCGCGTCCCGGTGATCGGGCATCTCGAGGGCAATTGCCACGTATACATCGATCGCGATGCCGATGTGCGCATGGCGCGCAGCATCGCCCTCAACGCCAAGATGCGCCGCACCGGCATCTGCGGCGCCGCCGAGACTTTGCTCATCGACCGCGCCTGCGTGGCGACGCATCTGCGCCCCATCGTGCAGGATCTGCTCGCGGCCGGCTGCGAGGTGCGCGGCGATTCAGAGGTGCAGGCGGCCGATCCGCGGGTACGGCCGGCGAGCGAGGACGACTGGTACACGGAGTATCTCGACGCCATCATCGCCGCGCGGGTAGTCGACGGCGTGGATGCGGCCATCGCCCACATCGCCCGCTACGGCTCGGCGCACACCGAGTCGATTGTCACCGGCAATCAGGCCACCGCCGAACGTTTCCTCGAGCGCGTCGACAGCGCGATCGTGCTGCACAACGCCTCGACGCAGTTCGCCGACGGCGGCGAGTTCGGCATGGGGGCGGAGATCGGCATCTCGACCGGGCGCTTCCACGCGCGCGGCCCGGTTGGAGTGGAACAGCTCACCAGCTACAAGTACGTGGTACGCGGGGCGGGCCAGATCCGTCCGTAGCGCGGCGCTTCAGGAGTGCTCGTGCTCGTGACGGTGCTCGTGCGCGGAGGGTGCCGCGCAGCGTTCGCAGTTCACCCAGCCCGAGTCGCCGCCGACGTAGTGCTCCTTCTTCCAGATCGGCAGGCGGTGCTTGATCTCGTCGATGATATAGCGGCAGGCACGGAAGGCCTCGTCGCGATGTGCGGCGCTCACCCCCACCCACACGGCCAGCTCGCCCACCTCGAGGTCGCCGACGCGATGTGCGCAGGCGGCGTGCGCCACACCGAAGCGCGCCCCGGCCTCGGCGATGATGCGCTCGGCCTCGCGCACCGCGAGCGCCTCGTAGGCCTCGTACTCGAGATGCCGCACCCGCTGGCCCTCGTTGTGATCGCGCACCCAGCCCTCGAATGCCGCATAGCCCCCGCAGGCGGGGTCGGCGAGCGCGCTGCGCAGCGCGCTCACGTCGAGCGGTGTGCGGCTGAAACTGAAGGGTGCGCTCATGAGGCCGGCGGCTCTGCCGTGAGCTCAGCCGCCCGCGACCGGGGGAATGAACACCACCGCATCGCCGTCGCGCAGCGTCGCCGACCAGTCGCCGAACTCGGAGTTGATCGCCACGCGCAGTTGCGCCGCATCGAGCGAGAAGGGATAGCGGCGCGCGAGCTCGCCGTAGAGCTCGCGCGGGGTGCGGGCGCGCGTCTCGAGCGTCTCGCTGCCGCGTCCGGCCTGCTCGCGCAGCAGTGCGAAGTACTGCACCGTCACGCGGCGGGTCGCGGCGGCGGCGCTGTCACCGAGTGCACTCATGGCGGATGCATACTCCTCGGGAGTGTTGGCGTTGTCGAGCGCCCGCGGGTTCGGCTCCTCCAGCAGCTCGACGTCGGCGCTCATCAGGAACTTGCGCGGGCAGTTGCCGCCGGCGGCGACGTAGGCCGCGAGCGCGGCGCCGCTCGCCGGCTCGTACACCGCGCACAGAGGCTCCGGCAGCCGGTCGTGACTCGAGCGGAAGGCGGTGGCGAGCCGCGTGGGTGCGCGCGCGCGCACCAGCCGGTCGAGCGTGGCGCCATCGAGCAGCGGCAGGTCGCAGGCCAGCACCAGCCAGGCGTGCCCGGGATGGCGCTCGAGAGCGGCGAGGATTCCGGCGATGGGACCGAAGTTCTCGCGGCTGTCCGCGATCTGCTCGAACGCTGCGCGCAGCGGCTCGGCGCGCTGATCGGCACGCACCGACACGAAGGCACGCGCCACGCGCGGCGCCAGCAGCGCCATGGCCTGCTCGAGCTGCGTGCGTCCGGCGACGCGCAGCGCCGCCTTGTCGGCGCCCATGCGCGTACTGCGCCCGCCGGCGAGCACCAGTCCGTAGAGCGGCGCGCTCATGGGCGCCGCGCGCTGCGCGCGCGCCGGTAGCGGCGTTTCCCGCCGCTCTTGGCGAGCAGGCGTACCTCGGTGATCTCGATGTCGTGCGAGAGCGCTTTGCACATGTCGTAGACGGTGAGGGCCGCCACGGCCGCGCCGGTGAGCGCCTCCATCTCCACACCGGTGCGGTGATGTACCGATACCCGGCAGCGCACCACGACCACCCCGGCGCTGCGCTGCGCGATCTCGACCTGGCAGCTCTCGAGCGCGAGCGGATGGCAGAACGGGATCAGCTCATGGGTGCGCTTGGCGGCCATGACACCGGCGAGAATCGCGGTGTCGAACACCGGGCCCTTGCTGGTGCGGTGACCGCTGGCGCGCAGCGCGCGCGCCACCGCGGGCGGCAGCCGCACGCGCGCCTGCGCCTCGGCCACGCGCTGCGTGACCTGCTTCGCGCCCACGTCGACCATGGTCGGGCGATTGCGTGCATCGAGATGCGAAAGACGCGGGCGCGGCATCAGCCACCGATGTAGAACATCTCGACCTTGGGCGGCTCGCCCTGACCGTGCGGCAGGCTGGCACGCTGCTCGCTGTAGCGGTCGGCGCGCCGTTGCCACACGCCGCCGATGAGCTCGAGCAGCCGGTCGTCGCCGGCACCGCCGCGCAAGGCATCGCGCAGGCTCGTGCCCTGCGTGGCAAAGAGACACGTGTAGATCATGCCGTCGGAGGACAGGCGCACGCGCGTGCAGTCGCCGCAGAAGGGCTGCGACACCGAGGAGATGAATCCCACCTCCCCCTGGCCGTCGACGAACGCATAGCGCTCGGCCACCTCGCCCAGGTAGCCGGGCTCGAGCGCAGTCAGCGGCCAGCGCGCCGCGATGCGCGCCGCGAGCTCCTTCGAGGGAACCACCAGCTCCGAGCTCCAGTGGTTGCGGTTGCCGACGTCCATGTATTCGATGCAGCGCACCACCACGTCGCTGCCGCGGAAGCGCTCGATGAGGTCGAGCACCGTGTGGTCGTTGACGCCACGCTGTACCACGGCGTTGATCTTCACCGGCTCGAGCCCGGCGCGGCGCGCGTGCTCGATGCCCTCGAGCACTTCCGCCGGACTGCCGAAGCCGCCGCTCATGCGCGCGAACACTGCCGGGTCCAGGCTGTCGAGGCTCACGGTGATGCGCTTGAGCCCCGCGGCCTTGAGCTCGCTCGCGTGCCTCGCGAGCAGCACGCCGTTGGTGGTGAGCGCCACGTCCTCGACGCCGGGAATGGCGGTCAGGTCGCCGATCAGGTCGGAGAGTCCCGCGCGCAGCAGCGGCTCGCCGCCCGTGAGACGGAGCTTGCGCACCCCGAGCTGCACGAACAGGCGCGCCAGACGCACGATCTCATCGAACGACAGGCGTTCGTGCGAGCCGAGGAAGCGGTACTTCTCGTGGTAGGTCTCGCGCGGCATGCAGTAGGGGCAGCGGAAGTTGCAGCGGTCCATCACCGAAATGCGCAGGTCGCGCATCGGGCGCTGCCGTGTGTCGCGCGGCGCGTGCCGCCGCGTGAGCGGAACGATGACCTCGGGTACCGTCATCCCGTCAGTATGGAACCTAAGGCGGGGCGCTGGCTATCGGCCCAAAGGGGGGAGGCGACGCGCCCCGCCTGAGCGTCACGACCAGCGGTAGAGGCGCGTGACGAAGCCTTTTTTATAGGTGTTCGGGCCCGGCGGCAGCTCGACGAAGCCATCGGTCCCGGCAAGCGCCGTGAAGTCGCCCGAGCCGTTGGTCGGAGCGGGCATCGCCCACGGGCGTCCCCAGTCGTCCTGCTCGATGCGGACCGGCATGAAATAAGTGAGCGGCGGGTTGACCGTCACGGGCGCGCCGAGCGCCAGGCGTTCCGGCGCGGACGGGTTCTGGCCGAGACTCGCGAGCAGGGCCGGGAGCACGTAGCGGGCGAGGCACACGAGGGTCGAGACGGGATTGCCCGGAAGCCCGAACACCGCGGCGCCGGTGGGCGCCATGCCGAACCACAGCGGCTTACCCGGTCGTTGCGCGACCTTATGAAAAATCGTGCGCACGCCGAGCTCTTCCAGCACCTGCGGCACGAGATCGAAGCGGCCCATCGAGACTCCGCCCGAGAGCACCAGCACGTCGTGGGTCTCGAGGTGAAACCGCAACCGCTCGCGCAGCTCCTCGGCGTCGTCCTGGACGTGATCGTCGGCGACGCGCTGGAAGCCCTGCTCGCGCAGCGCGCTCACGATCGCGTAGGCGTTCGAGCGCCTCACCTGGTGGGCCAGCACCGGCTCGCCCGGCTCGATGAGCTCGTTACCGGTCGAGATGACGACGAGCATCGGCTGGCTGCTGATGCGGATGCGCGCCATGCCGGCCGCGGCGGCGATCGCCACCTCGGGCGCGTGCAGCCGTGTGCCCGTCGAGACCAGCAGCGTCCCCTGGCGCGTGTCGCTGCCGCGCCGGTGGACGTTGTGCCACGGTTCGACCCGCAGCGCCGCGGCGAGCGCGGCTGCGCCGCCGCTGCTGACGATTTCCTCGACCGGCACGACGCTGTCGCAGCCGAGCGGCAGCACCGCCCCGGTCATGACCTCGATGCAGGCGCCCGGCGCGGCCAGGGTCAGTGGCGGGTCGCCGGCCGCCTGCGTCGCCTGCACCCGAAAGCTACGGCAACCGGCGGCGACCGCGCGGCTGTCGAGCGCAATGCCGTCCATCGCGACCCGGTCGAAGGGCGGCTGGTCGCGCTCGGCGTAGATGTTCTCGCGCAGCACGCCGCCGGCGCACTGTACGAGCGGCAGCGATTCGATCGGCAGGCACTGCAGGTGCTGCCCGATCAGCGCGTCGGCTTCGGCGGGCGTCAGCAACTAAGGCTTCTTGGCATCCGCGGACTTCGCCTTGAAGACCTTCACCTGCTCATTGAAGCGGTCGGCGACGCTTTGCAGCTGGTCGATGGCGGCGTTGTGCTTCTGGTTGGCAATGCGCTGCATGTCGGCCCTCTGTTCGGGCTTGAGTTTGTCGCCACCCTTGGCGACGGCGTCATCGAGTTCCTTGTCGATGCAGGCGGTGTAGGTGGTGATCGCCTTGTTGTATTCGGCGACGGCCTTTTGTCCGGCGAGCATGTCCTGCATCGCGGCGGTCGCGCCGTCCGGGAGTTTGTCAGGAGGAGCCGGGTAGGGGCAGTCGGCGTAGGCCGCACCGGTGGCGAGTACGGTGGCGGTGAGGGCAAGCAATGCTTTCATACGTTGTTTTCCCGGACGGATTGAAAAGGACCGCTATCTTAAGAGGCGCTCGGGGCCTGCGGCTACTGCCGGCCGAGGAAGCAGCTGCGCGCGTGATCGTCGACGACCCCGACCGCCTGCAGATAGGCGTAGACGATGGTGGTACCGACGAAACGGAAGCCGCGGCGCGCGAGGTCCCTCGCGATGCGGTCGCTGAGCGCGGTACGCGCCGGGACGGCGCTGCCCAGGCGGTGCTTGACGACCGGGCGGCCGCCGACGAAGGACCACAGGTAGCGGTCGAAGGAGCCGAACTCGCGCTGCACGGCGAGGTATGCGCCCGCGTTCGTGACCGTGGATGCGATCTTGAGGCGGTTGCGCACGATGCCCGGGTCGCGCATCAGGGCGGCGCGGCGCCGCGCGTCGAAGCGCGCCACACGGCGTGGATCGAAGCGCGCGAACGCTTTGCGGTAGCCGGCGCGCTTGTGCAGGATCGTCGACCAGGAGAGGCCGGCCTGGGCGCCCTCGAGGATCAGCATCTCGAAGAGGTGCCGGTCGTCGTGCGATGGGCGGCCCCACTCCTCGTCGTGGTAACGCTGCATGTCGGCGTCCGCGCCCTGCGCCCAGCGGCAGCGCGGCTTAGACACTGCGAAATCCGCCCACGCACACGCTCAGGCGTTGTTGCGCGTCGAGATCGAAGCTCAGGCTCAAGTCCAGCACGCGGCACAAGCCGGCCACCACCCACAGCCCGAGCCCGAGTCCGGCCGCCGCGGCGTTCGTGTCGCGCCCCGCACGCCGCCAGAAACGCTCGGTCAGGTGCGGCAGGTCCTGAGGCGAGAGGTGCGGGGCGAGGTTGCGCACCCGCAGGGCCGCTCCTGCGGGGGGAGTGAGCCAATCGACCTCGATCGGTTCACGCGGATCACCGTGCTGCACGGCGTTGCTCAGCAGGTTGAGCAACAGGGCGTCGAACAACCTTGGGTCCGACTGGATCCAGGCGTCCGCCGGGACCCGGGCGCCGATTCGCCCGGGACCCACCGCGTTGGTGACGCGCAGTCGCTCGATGCGGGCCTGCACCGCGGGTGCCACCTGCAGAGGCTCGAGCGCGTTGCGGACCGCCATGCGATCCGCGCGCGCGACCGCGAGCAGGGATTCGATCACTCCCTGCATGCCCACAGCGGCGCTGCGGATCTGTTCGATGAATCGGCGTAGCTCCGGCGCATCGTGCCGCGCATCGGCGCTGACCTCCGCGAGGGCGCGAATCTCCGCGAGCGCCGTACGCAGCTCGTGCGCGAGATCGGCGGAGAAGCGGCGCTCGCGCTCGAGCGAATCGGCCAGCCCTTCGAGCAGCTCATTGATGCGCTCCCCCAGCGGCCGGATCTCCGCTGGCAGCCCGGCGAGCGGCAGAGCACGCGCCGGATGCTCGGGCGAGACCGCGCGTGCGGCGGCGGTGGCGGCTTCCAGCGGCTTCAGTCCCCGGCGCACCGACACGATGGTGATGAAAGCCGACACGGCCAGCACGGTCACGAGGCCGGCGAGCAGGATGACGTCGATCTCGTGCAGCAGGCGATCGCGTTGCCGGGCCGTGTCCGCGGCGGTGGCAAAACTGCTGATGACGTAACGGTCGACGATCTGATCGACGATGAGCTGAAAGGCCGCCAGGCTCAGGCCTACCCCGAGCAGCAGCGAGACCAGCAGTCGCCGCCGCAGCGAGCGGCTGACCCATTCATGGAACACGGTAGCCAAATCCCCGGCGCGTCTCGATGAGGGCCGGCAGCCCCGCCTTGTCCAGCTTGGTGCGCAGCGTGCTCACCACCACCTCGATCACCCGATCCGACGCATCGCTCAGGCCGTCGTAGAGACGCTCGAACAAGGCCGCGCGCGTGAAGCTGTGTCCGCGATGACGCAGCAGGGTCTCGAGCAACGCGTACTCCTTCGGGGTGAGCGGCAGCGGTGCGCCCCGAGAGGCGGCAACCCGCGCGTTGGTATCGAGGATGAGCTCCCCGCAGGTGAGCCTGCTCGAGATCTCCCCGTAACGACGACGCAGCAGCGCCAGCACCCGCGCCTTGAGCTCGGCGAAATCGAACGGCTTCAGCAGGTAGTCATCGGCGCCGAGGTTGAGCGCGGTCACGCGATCCTCGATCTGGTCGCGCGCCGAGAGCACCAGCACCCGCGTCGGCGCCTGCGCGGTCCGCAGGGCGCGCAGCACCTCGAGACCCGGGACCTGCGGCAGCATGAGATCCAGGATCAGGATGTCGTACTCGTGTACCCGCAGATACTCGAGGGCCATGCGGCCATCGCCGGCATGGTCGACGGCGAAGCCCTCGCCACGAAAACCCGCGGCAAGAGCCGCGGACAGGCGCGCCGAATCCTCGACCAGCAGCAGCTTCATCAGTCCGAATCTTAACTCTTTGAGCGAAACCAAAGCTTTCTCGGGCAGCATGTGCACGGCTCCCCTGGGAATGCGCCGCCGTGAGATCTCCGTCAAATGCCGAGGTTGTGGCGCGGGCGAGTCGGCTCGCCGGCGCCGCCGCGTACAGTGCCCTTGCCTGCGGCTGCGCGGCGCAGCAACCGCTCCCACCCCCGCAGCTGGCGCCCGCGGCCTTTGAGCACGGCGCGGCCCTGGCGGGCGGCGCCTGGCCCGCCCAGGACTGGTACCGGTCCTTCGGGAGCGAGGAGCTCGATGCGCTGGTTGACTTCGCGGTAACCAACAACACCGATCTGGCCGGCGCGCGCGCGCGGGTCGTGCAGGCCGACGCACGCGCGCGGCAGGCGGGGGCCGCGATTCTGCCGAGCGTCTCAGTCGACGCCAACGCCAACTACCTGGCGGGGCACTCGCAGCAGGGCTCGGGGCACGAGCTCGACTGGCTCGCGATGCCCGCGGCGAGCTACGAAGTGGATTTCTGGGGGAAGAACCGCGCGACCGCCAGTGCGGCGCGGTTGCTCGCGGGTGCCTCGCGCGCCGTACGGGATACGATCGCGCTGACCATTCTCGGGGGGGTGGCGGATCAATACTTCCAGGTGCTGGCGCTGCGCGAGCGGCTCGCGATCGCGCGCTCGAACCGCGACGCGGCGCGCCAGGTGCTCGAGGTCGTGCAGGCGCGCTTTGAGGCCGGCGTGGCCAACCCCGCCGAGCTTGCCGCGCAGCAGGCCGCACTCGATCGGGCGGAGATCGCCATCGCAGACCTCGCGCAGCTCGAGGTGCAGGCGCGGGCCGCGCTCGCGCTGCTCCTCGGGCGTGTCCCGGAGCAGTTCGACGTCGCCGGCGAGTCGCTCGATGCGCTGCGCGAGCCGGCCGTGACGGCCGGGCTGCCTGCGCAGCTCCTGACGCGCCGCCCGGATGTCGCCGCGGCCGAAGCCGATCTTGCGGCCGGCAGCGCCAATCTCGCGGCGGCGCGCGCTGCCATGTTCCCGAGTTTGACGCTCACCGCCGCTGCGGGCGTGCAGAATCCAGCCTTACCCGCCACCGTGCTCACCATCCCGGGCGTCGGTCCCTCGCTCGCGCTCGGGGCGAACCTGACACAGCCGATCTTCGACCATGGCCGCCTGCAAGCGCAGCGCGACGAGGCCGCGGCCCGGGAGCGCGAGCTTCTGACGGCCTATCGGGCCTCGATCATCGCGGCGCTGGTTGACGTCGAGAACGCGCTCGGGACTGTCGAGCACCTGAACGCCACCCGCAGGTTCGAGCAGGGGAGCCTCGCGCAGAGCGAGCGCGCGTTCGAGGCGGCGAGCCTGCGCTATCGGCACGGCGCCGGGGATTTCCTCACCCTGCTCGAGTCACAGCAGAGCCTCTACGTGGCGCGCGATCGGTTCACCCAATACAAGCTGGCACGCCTGCAGGCCTTGATCGCCCTTTGCAAGGCGCTCGGGGGCGGCTGGAATGCGCCCCACGCGCAGACGGCGCCTGCGGCCCAGGTGCAACGATGAGCGCCAGTCGATCCCGGGTCTGCGTCCTGGTGCTGATTGCGGCGCTGTTGCCGGCCGCGGGTTGCCACCGGGCCGAGTCGACCGCCTCGGCACCGGCACCCGAGGCGAAAGGCACCGGTGCGCCCGAGGCGGCCGAAGGAGTGAGTCTCAAGCCCGATGAGATCGAGAAGAGCGGGATCGTGACGGCGGCGCTCGTGGCCGCCACGCACGCCCCGCAGAGCGCCGGTTACGCGGTCGTCCTCACGCGCGAGACGATCGCGCAGGCGCTGGCGGAGCTGACTGCCGCGGCCGCCGTCGAGCGCCAGAGCCGCGCGGCGCTCGAGCGCGCCCGGCAGCTCGCCGGCACGCCCGGTGCGGCGTCGGTCGAACTGCAGGAGACCGCAGAGCGTCAGGCGGCCGTCGATCACGCGGCACTCCTGCTGGCGCAGCGACGCCTGTCCGCGACCTTCGGCAGCAGCGCGCCGTGGAAGGGCGACTATCAGAGTCCGGAACTGAGCGCGCTGGCGGGCGGCGAGCGCAAGCTCGCGCGCGTCACTTTCCCTCTGGGTGCACTCGGCTCGACAACGCCTGCGGCGGTGCGACTCGCGCACCTCGGGGCAACGAGCGCCGGCCGCAGCTTCGAGTCGCTCGCGCTGTGGAATGCGCCGGCCGATGCGAGCATCCCGGGCCGGAGCTTCTTCGCGATCCTGAAAGGAACCGAGGCCGCCGAGGGCGAGCGCCTGGTGGCGCGTGCGCCGGTCGGGCCCGCCACCGCGGGCGTGGTGATTCCCTTCCCGGCGGTAGTGATCAGCGCCGGCAGGTACTGGTGCTACGTCGAGGCAAAGCCCGGGTTGTTCGTGCGCACGGAGGTCGACACCACCATGCCGACCGACGACGGCTACTTCGTCACCGCCGGCATCGCGCCCGGCGCGCAAGTCGTGACGACGTCGGCGGGCGAGCTGCTGGCGCGGGAAACCAACCCGGGCGGTCCGGCGGACTGACCTCATGATGCGCGCTCTGGTCGCACTATGCGTGCGACATCACGGTTCCGTAACCGCGCTGACGGTCTTCGCCCTGGTCCTGGGGTCGTGGGGCGCGCTGCACTCGGCCCTCGACGTGTTCCCGGAGTTCGTGCCGTCGCAGGTCGAGATTCAGACCGAGGCCCCGGGTTTCGCGCCGCAGCAGGTCGAGGAGCTGGTCACCAAGCGCATCGAGAATGCGGTCAACGGCGCTTCGGGGCTCGCCACGCTGCGCTCGGAGTCGATACCGGGACTGTCCGTGGTGAGCATCAGCTTCACCGACGGTATCGATGTCCACATAGCGCGCCAGGGAATCTCCGAGCGCCTCTCGGAGCTCGGCAGCAGCCTGCCCGCCGGAGTCGGTACGCCGAAGCTCTCGCCGCTGGTGTCGAGCACCATGGACCTTCTCAAGATCGGGCTGTTGTCCGACAAGGTCGATGCCTACACGCTGCGCGACGTCGCGGACTGGGTGATCAAGCCCCGCATGCTCGCGGTACCGGGAGTCGCGCACGTCATCGTATTCGGCGGCGATGTGCGCGAAATCCACATCCTCCCGGACATCCTCAAGCTGGCCAGCTACAACATCACTCTCGCCGAGGTGGCGGACGCGGCCCGCGCGGCGCTGCCGCTGCGAGGCGCCGGCTTCGTCGACCTCGCCGCGCAGCGCGTGCTCATCAAGTCCCCGACGCCGGAGCCCGACGTCGCGGCGCTCGGCGCGGCGGTGCTGGCGGTGCGCGGCAGCACACCGATCCTGCTGCGCGACGTGGCGGACGTGAGAGTCGCGCCGGCGCTGCGCTCGGGCGACGCGCTCATCATGGGGAAGCCCGGGGTCATGCTGTCGCTCGCGAGTCAGTACGGCGCCAACACGCTGACGGTGACGCTGGCGGTCGAGCGGGCGCTCGCCGATCTGGCGCCGGCTCTCAAGGCGCAGGGTATCGTCGTCTATCCCGCCCTGCATCGGCCCGCCAACTTCATCGAGCGAGCGCTGGGCAATCTCGAGGAGTCGCTGACTCTCGCCGCGGTGCTGATCCTCGCGGTGCTCTACCTCTTCATGCGCGATGTGCGCGCGGCGCTCATCGCCTTTACCGCGATACCGCTGTCGCTACTTGCCGCGGTGGCGGTACTCGACCACCTGGGACTGACCCTCAACACCATGACGCTCGGCGGCTTTGCGGTGGCGCTCGGCGTACTGGTCGACGATGCCATCATCGGCATCGAGAACATCCTGCGCCGCCTGCGTGAGAACGCGCGCCTGAGCTCGCCCCGGCCGCGCCTCGAGATCATCCGCGAGGCTTCGCTCGAGGTGCGCGGGCCGGTGATCTACGCCACCGTTGTCGTGATCGTGGTGTTCCTGCCCGAGCTGTTCGCATCCAGCGTGCAGGGCCGGTTCGTCGGGCCGCTGGCGCTCGCCTTCATACTCGCCGTCAGCGCATCGCTCCTGGTGGCGATGACCGCCACTCCGGCGCTGTGCGCTCTGCTGCTGCACGCGCGCGACGCGCATGCCGAGGCGCGCTGGCTGCAGATCTTGAAGAGCTGGCAGCGCTGGTCGGTGCGAAGCGTGGGTGCGCATTTGAAGCTGACGGCGCTGACGCTGGTCGCACTGGTGGTGCTCGCGGCCGGCGCACTGCCATTCCTCGGCGGCACCTTCATGCCCGACTTTCGCGAGGGCCACTTCGTGCTCCAGGTCGCGAGCGCGGTTCCCGGGACCTCCCTCGATGAGATGCTGAGCATGGGGAAGCGGGTCAGCGCCGACGTGCTCGCGCTCCCGTACGTCTCGACGATCGAGCAGCAGGTGGGGCGCGCCGAGCTCGGCGAGGACACCTGGGGTCCTCACCGGAGCGAATTTCACGTCGAGCTCAAGCGCGACGCGACCGTCGATCAGGCGAGCGCGCAGGCGGCGCTGCGCGGCATTCTCGCGGACTACCCGGGAATCCAGAGCGAGGTGGTCACGTTCCTCGGCGATCGCATCAGCGAGAGCCTGAGCGGTGAGAGTGCGCAGGTGGCGATCAAGATCTTCGGCGACGACCTGGATCAGCTCGATGCGACCGCCGACAAGGTGGTCGCCGCGCTCGCCAGGGTAAAAGGCATCGTCGACCTGCAGTTCAAGCGGCAGAGCGGCACGCCCTCGATCGCAATTCAGCTGATCCCGCCGGCGCTGGCGGCGACCGGACTCAAGGTCCAGGACGTCCTCGACACGATCGAAACCGCTTACGCGGGAGCCAACGTCGGCCAGACGTTTCGCGGGACGCGCACGGTGGACGTCGAGGTGCTGCTGCCGGACGCGCCGCGGCACAGGCCGGCGGAAATCGCGCGGCTCATGATCGCGAGCCCCCTGGGTCCCGTGCCGCTCTCGCAGGTCGCCCGCGTCGAGGTTACCAATGACCGTTACAGCATCGAGCACGACGGCGGCCAGCGCCGCGTCAGCGTGACCTTCAATGTCACCGGCGCCTCGCTCCAGAGCGTGGTGGACGAGGCGCAGCGCACCATCGGCGCCTCGGTCGTGCTGCCCGCCGGCGTTTATCTCGAGTACACGGGGGCCGCGGCGGCGGAGCGCCAGACCCGTAACGAGCTCACGCTGTACTCGCTGCTGGCGCTGGCACTGATCCTGATGATCCTGTTCGTGGCGTTCCGCTGGCGCGTCAACAGCTACCTGGTGCTGGCAAACCTGCCATTCAGCCTGATCGGCAGCGTGCTCGCGATCGCCGTTACCGGGGTCGGAATCTCGCTAGGGACGGTCGTGGGACTGGTGACGGTGTTCGGGGTGAGCGCCCGCAATGCGATCCTGCAGCTGGCGCACTATGAGCACCTGGTCGAGGTCGAGGGCGCCGCATGGGGCCCCGCGCTCGTGCTCCGCGGCGCCAACGAGCGGCTCATCCCCATCGTCATGACGGCCGCGGTCACCGCGCTCGGGCTGGCGCCGCTCGCCCTTGGCCTCTCGCGCCCGGGGCAGGAGATCGAGGGGCCGATGGCCGTTACCGTGCTCGGGGGCCTCTTGTCCTCGACGCTGCTCAACCTGGTGGTGCTGCCCGCGATGGCGCAGCGCTACGTCCGCGTCCCGGATAATCCGGGGAGCCATGACCGAGCGCTCTGACCCGGATGCGATCCGCCCTAAAAAGGCCCGTACAGCACCCGGACCAGATCGACCACCAGGGCCTTGACCAGGTCCGCCTCGACCTCGTCGATCGGATAGTCGCCGATGGCGTTGCGGCCACGGGCGTCGGTTGTATTGCGCTCGAAGTGCATGCGCCGGGTCTGCCGGTCGCTGCGCGCACGCAGGTACGGGTAACCTCCGTGTCCCACGCCTAAGCGCGCGTGCCGGCTCACCGGGATATCGATGCGCAGGCCGCCTTCCTCGGTGAGCACCCGCGCCGCGACGCCCCGCTGCTGGAGCGAGGCCGCCATCTGTTCGAATGCGGGCGCGATCACGCCGGTGAGGCAGGCCGCAGCTGCCAGAGCGAACTGCTCCTGCGCCGTGCCCTGGCCGGCGGTCTCGCGGCGGGCCTGCGCCACGCGCGCGTCGTGGTGGGAGAAGATGGCGTCGAGCTCGCGCTCGATGTCTTTGGGCATGTCCCGTAGCTTACGCCGGGACCGGCTTCAGTTCAGTCCTCAGCCGCGGCAATGCTCATCGATCGCGACACACTCATGCCACCCATGCTCGTGGTACCAGCGATGGTGGCCGCGGTCGTAGAAGCCCTCGCGCGGCTCGACGACGCAGCCGCTCGACAACAGGGCTCCGGTGAGCAAGGCGGCGCCCGTGAGTGAAATAAGCACTCGGGTTAGGAGTCGGGACGCTGTCATGGCGTTCTCCTGACCAGGGCTCGGCGCAAAAAAAAGGTCTCGGGGGCGGCAGGACGTCCGGCGAGCGCCGGTCCTGGCACATGCGGACCGTCACCACCGCCCCGAGACACCAGAGCGCCAATCCGGAGATGGGGGGCTAACTCCGGCGACGCTTGTCTCGCCTCAGTCCGTGCGCCCTGGCGGTTGCACGAGGAGGCTCGGGGCATACCGTAGGCCGGGCAGTGGTGTCCCGAGCAGCGGCGCAGCGCTCGTCGGCTCGTCAGCCCGTGCCGGCATACATGTAGGGAACCTCCTACGCGGCCGGCGACCGTCGCGCGGAAATCCCGGGGTATGATCCGGCGCATGAGTTCGCTGGCCCGCCAGATGCTGGTGGTGGCACTGCTGCTTGCCGCCGTCATGGTCTTGTTCATCGGGGCGCAGGTGGGAGAGAGGCGTCTCGAGGACGCGAGCGCGCGCATCGAGCTCGGCGCGCAGCGCCGCCAGGCGCTGGCGGCGGTGCTGCAGCTCGTGCGCCAGGCCGAGAGCAGCCAGAGGGGCTACATCCTGGTCGGCAACCCGGACTACCTCGCCCCGTACCGGCAAGCCGCGGCCGACATCGAGCCAGCGCTGCAGCGGCTCGCTGCGGCATTCGCCGGCGCCAGCGCGCCGGCGCGCACGGACATCGCGACGCTGCGGCAACTGAGCGATGCGAAGTTCAGCGAGATGCTCCAGACCATCGAGCTGTTCGCCAGCCGCGGCCGCCCGGCGGCCCTGCAGATGATCCGCACCGACCAGGGTGCGGCGACCATGACGCAAATTGACGACCTGGCGGTCCGGATCGGCGAGCGCGAGAACGTCGAGACGCTCGCGACCAGCCGCCGCTGGCAGGTCAACCGCTGGCTGAGCTTTGCCACCACCAGCAGTGCGTTGGTAGCGAGCGCGGGGCTGCTGTTGCTGCTGAGCCGCCTCACGCTGCGCCAGCTGCGCTCCAAGGAGCGCGAGACCGAGCAGCTGACGGCACGACAGGGCGAGCTCGAGCGTCTGGTGGAACAGCGCACCGAGGAGCTGTCGGAGCTCTCAACCCACCTGCAATCGGTGGCGGAGCAGGAGAAATCCGCGCTGTCGCGCGAGCTGCACGACGAGCTCGGGGGACTGCTGGTGGCTGCACGCATGGATCTGTCGTGGCTCGAGGAGCGCATCGGGAGCGAGGACAAGGAAGTGCGCGGCTACTTCCGCCGCGTGCAGGAGGCCCTGCAGGCGGGCTTCGATATCAAGCGACGTGTCATCGAGAGCCTGCGTCCCACGCTGCTCGACAATCTGGGGCTGCTCGCCGCGCTGCGCTGGCAGGTGAGCGAGTCGTGCGAGCGGGCGGGGCTCAAGTACCTCGAGCGCTACCCCGAGGAACTGCCCGCGCTCACCTCCCAGGCCGCCATCGCGGTCTTCAGGATCGTGCAGGAGGGGCTCGCCAATGTGTTGAAGCACGCGCAGGCGACGAGCGTGCTGGTGTCGCTCGAGCTGGCGCCGCCCTGGCTGCTGGTGCGGCTGGAGGATGATGGAATCGGTATACCGCTCGAGCGGCTGCGCGCACTGCGGTCGCACGGGCTTGCCGCGATGCGCCAGCGCGCGCGTGCCCTCGGCGGACAGTGGGCGGTGCTGCGCCTGCCTGCCGGAGGCACGCGCATCGAGGTGCGTGTGCCGCTCGAGCGGGCGCTGGCCACGGAGGGTGCGACGCACGAGGCGCCGGGCAGTGGGTCACGCGTTCAGCAATCAGCGCCGGCAGCCGCGGCGGCGAGTCCTTTGAGCAATTCCGGCAGGCGGTGATAGTCGCGCGACTTGTCCAGGAACGCATCCACTCCGAGGGACTCGGCCTGGCGACGATACTCGGGCAGGTCGAAGCCCGTGAGGACGATGACGTGCGGTCGCCCCTCGCGCTTCTGCCCGAGCGAACGCAGCACCCCGAACCCCGTACCGAGGCGCAGATGCAGATCGAGTATCAGGACGTCGGGCGCCTCGGCCGCGACGCGTTGCAACGCCGCCGGTTCCGTGGCGACGGTGTCGACGAGCTCGACGCCGGGCAGACGGCGAATCAGCTCGGCGATCCGGGCCGCGAGCACGTCGGAGTCCTCGACGAGCAGTACGCGCACGGGTGCAGTATTCGCCATGGGCTTCGGTCTTCCGGCATTTGCGGGCGCTGCCCGCTGTCGGAGTGTAGGGCCGCCGCCTCGCCCGGCATGCCGGTAAGCGCCAGCTTCAGGCGTCGGCATACGCCGACACCGTCCCCCGGGCGGCTACTGCATCAAGCCGTTTTTCAGCGCGTAGGCTGTCAGGTCCGCGTTGGTGTCGAATCTCATTTTCTCGAGCACCCGGGCACGGTACGTGCTCACGGTCTTGACGCTGATGCATAGCTCCCGCGAGATCTCCGAGACGCTGCGTCCGACGGCGAGCTTGCACAGGATCTGGAACTCGCGCTGGGACAGCGCCGCGTGCGGCGGCTGGTCCGTCGGCTCATCGAGGGAGTCCGCCAGCAGTTCGGCGAGCGCCGCACTCACGTAGCGCCGCCCGGCGATCACCGTGTGCACGGCGCGCATGAACTCCTCGGGGGGCTGATCCTTGGCGAAGTAGCCGGCCGCTCCGGCACGCAGCGCATAGGTCGCATACTGCTTCTCGCCGAAGGCGCTCACCACCAGCACCCGGGTGGGCGTTTCGCTGGCGCGTATGTGGCGCAGGATGTCCATGCCGTTGCGGTCCGGCATGTTGATGTCGAGCACCACCAGGTCCCAGGCCCCGTCGCGCACCTGGCGCAGCGTCTCGGCGGCGCTCGCCGCTTCACCGATGGCGGTAATCGATCGATCCTGCTCCAGCCAGCGCCTCAGGCCTGCGCGGACCATCGCATGGTCGTCGGCAATGAGCACAGTGGCCATACGCGGTGCACCTTAGCGTCATCCGTCGCACCGGGAGCGTACGCCATCCGGCCGAAAGACTGTAGGCACAGTCCTACGGGCATCCGCCCGGTTAAGTCGCCATTCATTCCCGAGGCGAGAGTAGCTGCACGCCTACAGGACCTTACCGGGGAATCCCGTTCCTGCGGGTGGTGGGTCATGCGAAGGTGGCTGCAGATCAGGACACGCAGGAGAGCGATCATGAAGGCATCTCTGAAGACCGTTTGCGGAACTGCCCTGCTGCTGTGGAGTGCGACACTTCTGGCCGCTCCCGGCGCCGATCCCTACCGCGAAACCGAGAGTCTCTTCAGGCACGCCGGCGAGAGCGCCGCGTACTTCGATCACTCTTACGGCTACGCGGTGTTTCCGACCATCGGCAAGGGCGCCTGGGTCGTCGGCGGCGCGCACGGGAGCGGACGCGTCTATGTGCACGGCGCGTACGTGGGCGACACGACCATGAATCAGCTCAGCGTGGGCCTGCAAGCCGGGGGTCAGGCGTACAGCCAGATCGTATTTTTCCAGGATAGGCGCGCGTTCGACGAATTCTCCCGCGGCAACTACGAGTTCGGCGCGGACGTCAACGCCGTCGCGATCACCGCAGCCGCGGGCGGCAGTGTCGGCACCGACGGTGCCAGCGCCGGGGCGAGCGGCGGCATGAAGGACGCGAGGACCCTGGGCCGCTATTACAAGGGCGTCGCGGTCTTCACCATCGTCAAGGGTGGCGCGATGTTCCAGGCGAGCGTGGCGGGTCAGAAGTTCAGCTACTCGCCGAAGGCCTGAGCGCGCAGACCAAGTCCCGCAGGCCCGTGCACGCAGCTTCGCGCCGCGTGCCCGTTCTTGCGGGCCTCTTTGCGACTACGCGCGCCCGGAGAGATGGCTCGGCCGCTCGCGCGACCTCGCCCCTCGGTGGCGCTCGGGGCCGCCCGCGCAGGAAGCGCGTGCGTCCAACCTGGCTCGGCAGACTCGCCAGGTTGTCGAACTCCCGCGCCGCCTGCGGCGGCGGTCGGTCCTCATCTGACCGACGGTAGCCGGTCCCTCAAAGAACTCATCCCCAATTTCCAATTTTGCGCGCCCGGACGGATTCGAACCGCCGACCCTCAGGTTCGAAGCCTGATGCTCTATCCAACTGAGCTACGGGCGCGGCGCGCGGATTCTACTGCGCGGCTGCCGGGCACGCCTACCGGCGCCAAGGGTTCGCCAAGCGGCCCGGCAGCGGGCAAAATGCCCGGCGCGGCAGCATCGGGAGCCCAAGAAATGCACAATGTTTCCAGGCGCACGTTCTTTGGATTGACGGCGGCGGGAGCCGCGCTCGCGGCGAGCGATCCGGCGCGGGCGGTGGACGCCGGGATCGCCGGTCTCACCCCGATGACCCGCGACATGCAGCCCATCAGCACCGCGGAGCACGGCGCGCGCCTCGCCCGGGTGCAGGGCCTGATGCAGCAGAAGAAGATCGCCGCATTCCTCATCGAGGCGGGCCCCTCGCTCGAGTACTTCACGGGCGTGCGCTGGCACCGCAGCGAGCGGACCACGGCGGCACTGATCCCGGCGACCGGAGGCGTGGTCGTGGTGACTCCTTACTTCGAGGAGCCCTCGGTACGCGAGACGCTCAAGGTGCCCGCAGACGTGCGGCCCTGGAAGGAGGACGAGAGTCCGTTCGAGCTGCTCGCCGGCGCGCTGCGCGAGCACGCGCGCGGGGATGTCACCCTCGCCGTCGAGCCGACGACGCGGCTCTTCATCGTCGACCGCACCTCGAAGGCCGCGACCAGCCCGCCGCACGTGATTCCCGGAGACGACCTCATCCGCCAGTGCCGCATGCACAAGTCGGCGCACGAGATCGCCCTGATGCAGTCCGCCAACAACGTGACCCTCGCGGCGCTGCGTTATGCGCACGCCCACGTCGGCGCCGGCATGCAGTCCGGCGACATCTTCCAGATGATGGTGGGGGCGACGCAGGCGCTCGGCGGCTCGCACGAATTCACGCTCGTCCTGCTCAACGAGGCGAGCGCCTTCCCGCACGGCTCGATCAAGCCGCAGCAGGTGCGCGCAGGGTCGGTCATCCTCATCGATACCGGCTGCAGCGTCCACGGCTACCAGTCCGACATCTCGCGCAGCTGGGTATTCGGCAGCGCCTCGCCCCGGCAGCGCGATCTGTGGAACACCGTGAAGCGTGGCCAGGAGATCGCGCAGGAGACGGCCAAGCCCGGCGTAGCCGTCGGCAGCATCGACCGCGCCGTGCGCACCTTCTACGAGCAGAAGGGCTGGAGCCGCGACTACGGGCTGCCGGGGCTCTCGCACCGCACCGGCCACGGCATCGGTATGGAGGTGCACGAAGCGCCGTACCTGGTTCGCAACGACACCACACCGCTCGAGGCCGGCATGTGCTTCTCCGACGAGCCCGGCCTCTACATTCCCGGGGAGTTCGGTATCCGCCTCGAGGACTGCTGGACCATGACCGAAACGGGCCCGAGGCTCTTCACGGCGCTCGCCAAATCGCTGGAGGAGCCGATCTAGCGCAGAGCGCGCGCCGCTTAGTGTCCCGATCCGGGGCCGGGGCCCGGTGGCGTATTGGTGACGCGCACGTTGGGACTTGGGACCTGCGGCGTTCCCATCTGTGCCTCCCATTCGCTCTCACTCAGGCACATGGACCCGATGTGGCTGCCGGTCGGAGGCGTGCTGGGGCAGAAAACCGCACGATCGCCATAGCGGATGACTTTATAGCCGGCCGTTTCCGCCGCCGCTATGTTAGCCGCGTGCCGCTCCGGAGTTCTCGGGGGCGCAGGGGTACTCGCACACCCCCCCGCGAAAACAACTGCTACGACCAGAGTCACGATGCGCATGCTCGCCATTCTACTGTCTGACCCCCGACCTGGCCAACGACGGTTCCTTCGGCTCGCCGCGCGGGGCAGAATGCGCGGCACGCAGTCGCGGAGCGCACCCATGTCCCTATTCGACCTGTCAGGCAAGGTAGCCCTCATTACCGGCTCGAGCCGCGGCATCGGCAAGGCGATCGCGGTGCAGATGGCGGCGCACGGCGCCCAGGTCGTGATCTCGAGCCGCAAGCAGGACAGCTGCGACGCCGTGGCCGCGCAGATCAGGGCGGCGGGCGGCGTCGCGCTGGCGCATGCCTGCCACGTGGGCCACAAGGACGAGCTCAAGGGTCTGGTGGACGCGAGTGTGCGGGCCTTCGGCCGCATCGACATCGTGGTGTGCAACGCCGCGACCAACCCGCACTTCGGGCCCTCGGCCACCATGTCGGACGAGGCCTTCGATAAGCTCATCCGCACCAACCTCTACAGCAACATGTGGTTGTGCGGCATGACGCTGCCGGCGATGGCCGAGCGCAAGGACGGCGTAGTGATCATCGTCTCCTCGGTGAGCGGCTTCATGGGCAGCGCCTTGCTGGGCGGCTACGGCATCTCCAAGGCGGCCGACATGCAGCTGGCGCGCAACCTCGCGGTGGAATGGGGCGCGCACAACATCCGCGTCAACTGCCTCGCACCCGGTGTGATTCGCACGCAGTTCTCGAAAGCCCTGTGGGCGGACCCCGCACGCGCCGAGGCCCTGGCGCGCGCCTACCCGCTGAAGCGGCTCGGCGAACCGGAGGATTGCGCCGGGGTCGCGGTCATGCTGGCCGCACGCGCCGGCAGCTTCATCACCGGCCAGACCATCGTCATCGACGGCGGTGGCTTGATCGGCGGCGGGGAGCGGCTGCTTTAGGATGTGCCCGCAGGCGCGCGCGCGGCGCGCGTGCCGTAGTAGCCGAGTGCGAGCAGACCGAACCACAGCGGTGCGACGTAGAGCGCCACGCGCGAGTCCGGATCGCGCCACAGCATCACCGTGACCAGCACCAGGAACGCGAGCACGACGTAGTTCGCGACCGGTGCGCCCGGCATGCGAAACGGTGCCGCGGCAGCGCGGCCGCCGGACACCGCACGCCGGTACCGGGCATGCGCCACGAGGATGATCCCCCAGGTCCAGAGCGTGCCGATCAGCGCGATGCTGGTCACCATGGTGAACACGCGCTCGGGCACGAGGTAGTTGAGCAGCACGCCGATCAGCATGACCACGGCGGAGGCGTGGATGCCCGCCGCGGGAACCTTGCCGCGGTTGAGCGTGCCGAACACCCGCGGCGCCTGGCCGCGCTGGCCGAGCGTCCAGAGCATGCGTCCGGTGCTGAAGAGGCCGCTGTTGCAGGAGGACGCGGCGGCGGTGATCACCACGAGGTTGATGATGGTGGCGGCACCCGGTAGACCTAACTGGCCGAACACGAACACGAACGGGCTCATCTTCGGGTCGAGCGCGGTCCACGGCACGAGCGACATGATGATGGTGAGCGCACCGAGATAGAAAATGAGGATACGCACGATGATGCCGTTGGTGGCCTTCGGCAGCACCACCGCGGGATTGGCCGACTCGCCGGCGGTGACGCCGATCAGCTCCACCCCCTCGTAGGCGAACATGACGATCTGCAGCGTGAGCAACACCGGCAGGATGCCGCCCGGCAGGAAGCCGCCGTGCGACCAGAGATTGGAGAAGCTGGCGGTGGCGCCGAGCGTGCCGACGTGGAAGAAGATAACGCCGAGACCGGCGACGATGAGCCCGACGATGGTCACGACCTTGATGAGCGCGAACCAGAACTCGAGCTCGCCGAACACGCGCACCGCGAGCAGGTTGGCGCCGTAGAGCACGGCGAGTGCGATCAGCGGCGGCAGCCACTGCGGCACCTCGGGAAGCCAGAAGCGCACGTAGACACCGATCGCGGTGATCTCCGCCATCACGGTCGCCACCCAGGCGAACCAGTAGGACCACCCGGTCACGAACCCCGGGAAGGGTCCGCAGAACTCCTCCGCGTAGGTGGCGAAGGACCCGGCGACCGGGCGATAGGTCAGGAGCTCCCCGAGCGCGCGCATGATGAAGAAGATCGCGACTCCGCCCACCGCGTACGCCAGCAGAAGTCCGGGACCGGCGCGGCTGATCGCCTTGGCGGATCCGAGGAAGAGTCCGACGCCGATGGTGCCGCCGAAGGCGATGAGCTGGATGTGGCGGTTCTGGAGGCTGCGCGAGAGATCGGTGTGTTGCGACATTCGGACCTCTTGGGTGGTGGCGGAGGGCGCGGGCGGCTCTCAGGGTCCCGGCGGCTCGAGTAGCGCATAGCGCCGCCCCTGGGGCAACTCGTAGCGTAGCGCCAGGCGGGCGGTGCCCGCGGCGATGAGTGAGCCCGCGACGCCGTCTCCCGGCGCGGCGGCCGGCGCTCGCAGGTGCGCGAGCAGCGCGGTGACCGGACCGCCGGCATGGCCTGGCAGCAGCACCAGCACCCGCGCCGCCGGTCCCTGGGCGGCGAACCAGGCGCCGACCGTGGCGGGAGGAGCGGCCGCGCCGCTCGCGAGAACCGTGAAGCGCGCCCCGCCGTGATCCAGGATGGCGATGGTCGTCTCGTCGGGATCGAGCAGCGCGAGCGGCCGCTGCGCGGTGTCGGTGTGGATGCGCGCGGCGAGCGCCGGCAGATCCTGCCAGCGGTCGATGACCGGGACGATGAGGCGGGCGGCGAGGCAAATCGCCGCGGCGTAACCGGCGTAGGACCAGAGGAGACTGCGCGGCAGATCGCCGCGGCGCAGGGCTCGCACGCCGAAGCCGAGCGCGGTGGCCGCAAGAACGGTCACCCCGAGCGCGGCAGCCACGAATGGCAGCGCCGCCCCCTCGCCAGCGGCCGCCAGCACGCCGAGCGCGAGCGCGCAGGCGAGGGCCATGGCTGCCATCAACACCAGCGTGCCGAGCGTCGCGGCCCGATCGAGGCGCGAGGGCTCCCGCCGCGCCTCATCCAGCCACAGTCCCGCGAGCAGGCCGCAGCCAAGGAGCGCGGGCGCCGCGTAGATGTCGCGCGCCGTCGCCGCCACCGAGAGCAGCGCGAGGAACGGTACGCTGGAGCAGAGCGCGAAGCGCCACGCCGTACCGCGCGCGCCCTGTGCGCGCGAGCGCCGCCAGGCGTGCACCACGGCCGCCACCACGACCAGGGTCCAAGGCAGCAGGTACACCGGCAGGCCAAAGAGATATTTTCCGGGTGTGTTTTGATGCCCGGTGGTGTAGTCGAGCGCCGCGGGAGCGGCGACCTGCGTGAAGCGCCCGACGAGGTTGTTCCAGAAAAGCGTCCGCAAGGCCTCGGCGCCGTGCGCGCCATGCGCCACCGCGAGGAGCCAGGGGCCGATGATGAGCGCCTGCAGGGCGAGCCCCGCATACAGCTCCCAGCGGCGCAGCTCGCCGAAGCGCCGCTCCCAGAGGATGAGCGTGAGCAGCGCGAGCCCCGGCACGAGCCATCCCGGAGCACTTTTCGCCATGAAGCCGATGGCGGCGCCGAGGTGCAGCAGCGCGTAGCCCGCGGTCTTGGGCGCGCCGCGCGGCGCCTGAAATCCGAGCCAGGCGCCGAGCAGCGAGAGCGCGCAGCCACCGAGCAGACAGGCATCGGGAGCGAGCCAGATGGTCACGCGCCAGGCGGTGAGGGCGCTCGCCGCGACCAGGGCGGCGATCACCGCCGGTGCTGTCGCGAGCTCCATGGCGAGAGCGAGCGCCACGATCGCGAGCGCCACGACCACGGCGTAGAGAAGATTGGGGACGCGCGCGGCGCCCGGTGTGTCGCCGAGCGTCGCGATCGCGCCGCCCGCCATCCAGTACGAAAGCGGCGGTTTCTCGAGGAACGGGGTACCGGCGAGCTGCGGCAGCGCCCGCTCGGTCTGCACGCTCATGCGCCAGGCCATGTCGGCCTCGCGCGGCTCGTCCGGCGTCCACAGACCGCGGCCGAACATGCCCGTGAGCCACAGTGGCGCGAGCGCCAGTACGGCGAGCAGCGGCGCGCGGCGCGCGACTGCGGCTTGGGACGGCGATGAAACCAACGATCCCCCCGAAAGGCCTGGCGCCCTTACCAGGGGGTGATTATGCGGAAGGTCGGCTCACAGAGAGTAGCGCACGAGCATCCGCACCACGCGGGCGTGGTCGGCGGACCAGTGTGCGAAGGCCTGGCAGACCTGGCGCGTGCCGGACTCCGGGGTGGTCTCGGAATACTTGTCGGCAAAGCGCGCATCCCCCGACTCCTGACCGGGGAGGAAGCGGCTCGCGCTCCAGGGTGTGTCGGTGTCGGCGGGCCGGCTGAAGAGCGCGACCTCGGTGACGGTGGCGCCCGCCGGAATGGTGGCACACAGCGTCACCGGCACCGCCTCGGCTTCGCTGCAAGCGTGCCCCGGGGCAGCCGCGGCGGCGGGCGTGGTGGCGGGCGTGGTGGTGGGGGTGGTGGTGGCGGCGGGATCGGCGGCGGTCGCGGTGCGGCAGGCGGGGACGGTGGCGGCCACCGCGATGCCATCGCTGCCGATCCGGCGCAGCACGCCGCTCTCGATCTCGGAGCGTGCCGCAGCGCGCGTGGCCTCGAGCTCACCGGCCGTGTTGCTGACCTCGGCGATGCGTGCCTGCAGCTCCCTGGAGAGGGCGCCCTGGGCACTTCGCTCGCCCGCGGTGAGCCATTGCGAGACGGCGAAGCCCGAGACCGCCGAGCCACCGATGATGGCGAAGAAGATCAGGCGTTGCAGTCGGCTCTTGCGCCGGGAGCCGGATGTGCGTGCCTCGCGCAGCGCGGCCGAGCGCAACTGCAGGAACGACGCCGACAGCGTCGCGGTCCCGGCGATGATGGCGGCCAGTATTGAATCGGAGGGTGTAAGCACGGGGCGGATACTCCGGCGCCACGCTAGCACGGGGCCCCGCGAGCACCGCCGTGCCGGAGCGAAAAACCGCGACGCTGGTCACACGGATGGTGTCGGGGCCGCGCGACTCCTGTCCGCCGTGGGCCCGTACGCGGCCAGCCAGCGCTCGAGGGACTCGGTGCTGGTGCCGAGGAGGTGGAGCCCGAGCTTGGTGCGCCGCCAGAGGATGTCCTCCGCGGTGCGCGCGAATTCCTCGCGGCACAGGTACTCGGCCTCACGTTCGTACAGACCCGGGAGAATCTCGACGCCCAGGTCGCCGAGCGCGGTCGCGGACCCGAGCAGCCGCGCGACGCGCGACCCGTAGGCGTGCGCGTAGCGCAGCTGCAGCCGCTGCGGCAGCCAGGGGTAGCGCCGCTCGACCGTGCGCGCGAACACCGCGAAGCTGCCTTCCGGGAGATCGCCCCCGGGCAGCCGCGCATCGACGGTCCAGGGCGCGGCACTCGTGCCGAGGAGCGGCGCGAGCTGGTTGACGGCGTCCTCGGCGAGGCGGCGGTAGGTGGTGATCTTGCCGCCGAAGACCGACAGGAGCGGCGCGGGTTCGCGCTCGAGCTCGAGTGCATAGTCGCGCGTGACACTCATCGGATCGCGCGACTCGTCCTGCAGCAGCGGCCGCACGCCCGAATAGCTCCAGCGCACGTCCGCGGGCGTGATCTGGCGGAGAAAGTAGCGGTTGGCGAGCGCGCACAGGTACTCGAGCTCCGCCCCATCGATATGCACCGCGGCGGGGTCGCCGCGGTAGTCGACGTCGGTCGTGCCGATGAGCGTGAAATCGTGCTCGTAAGGAATGGCGAACACGATGCGCCGGTCTTCGTTCTGGAAGATGTAGGCGAAGCGATGCTCGAACAGCCGCGGCACGACGATGTGGCTGCCCTTGACGAGCCGCACGCGATGCGCGGTGCGCACCGGGGTGGCGCCGCTCACGAACTGGTCCACCCACGGGCCGCTGGCATTTACCGCGGCGCGTGCCGTGACGCTGGTGCGCCCGCCGGGGCCGGCGAGCGTCGCACTCCACATGCGGTCCGCCACCGTGAGGCGCTCGCAGCGCGTGCGCGTCAGGATCAGCGCGCCGCGCTCACGCGCATCCAGCGCGTTGAGCGCCACCAGGCGCGCATCATCGGTCCAGCCGTCGGAGTAGACGAAACCGCGGCGATGATAACCGCTCTTCAGCGCGGCCCCCGCGATGTGCGTGCGCAGGTTCACCGTGCCCGAGGCGGCCAGGTGCTCGCGGTGCGCCAGGTGATCGTAGAGGAAGAGTCCCGCGCGGATCATCCACGCCGGGCGCAGGTGCGGCGCGTGCGGCATGATGAAATGCAGCGGCCGCATGATGTGCGGCGCCGAGCGCAACAGCACTTCGCGCTCGATGAGCGCCTTGCGCACCAAGGCGAAATGGAACTCCTCGAGGTAGCGCAACCCTCCGTGGATCAGCTTGGTGCTCGCCGAGGAGGTGTGTGCCGCGAGGTCGTCCTGCTCGGCGAGCAGCACGCGCAGCCCGCGGCCGGCGGCATCGCGCGCGATGCCGGTACCGTTGATTCCGCCGCCGACCACCAGCAGGTCGAAGCGGCCGCTCGTGAGCTCGTTCACGCGCGCCGCGGCGCCTCCCGGGCGTAGTAGTCCGGATAGTCGGCGGTGAGTCCCTTGAAGCGGCGGTGAATCCACAGATATTGCTCGGGCACGCGGCGCACCTGCGTCTCGATCAGGGAATTGAAGCGCTCGGTGTCCGCTACCGGATCCTCGCTCGGAAAGTTCTCGAGCGGCGGATGGATGACGGCGCGGTAGCCCTGCGTTCCGGGCAAGCGCTCGAGGAAATAGGGTAGCACCGGCGCTCCGGTCATGCGTGCCAGGCGCGAAGTGAGCGTGTTGGTCGCCGCCGGAATGCCGAACAGGCGCACCATCTGCGCGCCCTTCTTGCGGTAGCTCTGGTCCGGCGCGTACCAGACGCACTCGCCCGCGCGCAGCGCGCCGATGAAGCCGCGGATGTCGTCACGCGGGATCGGGCGGCCGCCGTGCGCGGTGCGAAAACGCGCCAGCGCGTAAGCCAGCACCTCGTTGCTGGTCGGCCGGTAGAGAAAGCCCACGGGCGCCACCGAGGCGAGCACCCGCCCGGCCATTTCCATGGTGGTGAAATGCGCGGTGAGCAACAGCACACCGTGCCCGCGGGCGGCCGCCGCCTCGAGGTGCTCAGTGCCCTCGACCCGGGCGAGCCGCGCGATGCGTTGCTGCGGGCTCCACCAGGCGAGTGGCACCTCGAGCAGCCCGATCCCTAAGCTCTCGAAGTGACGGTCGAGGAGCCGTTCGCGTGCCGCGGCGTCGAGCTCGGGGAAACACAGCTCGAGATTGCGGCGTGCGGTGCGCACTAGCCGCACCGCCACGAGGCGCAGCAACCGTCCGAGCGCGATCCCGATGGCGATCATCGCCGCGTACGGCAGCAGCGCCAGCAGCCGCAGCAGCCCGATCCCCGCCCACGTCGGCCAATAGCGCGGCGCGAGCAGCCGCCATCGCATGCACAAACCCCCGGGAAGATGCGCGCCCTCTCGGCGCCCGCGCAGAATACTCCATTCCCCCGCGCCAACTAACTATGCTCCAATGCCGCCGATGACCCGCGCCGATCCCCGCTATCTCGAGGTGCGCCTCTCACATGCCGACCTGCGCCGCAACGGGCGCCGCGTGCTGCGCGACCTCACACTGCGAATCCGCGCCGGCGAGCACTGGGTCCTGGCCGGGGGCAACGGCGCCGGCAAAACGCAGCTGCTGAAGCTGATCGCCGGTGCGGTGTGGCCCGAGCCCGCCCGGCACGCGGTGCGCCGCTACGCCCGCGGCCGCCAGGCCTGGACGGCGCCCGCCGAGGTACGGGAGGACGTCGCCTACGTCGGCGCGGAGCGCCAGGACAAGTACCAGCGCTACGGCTGGGACATGAGCGTGGAGCGCATCGTCGGTACCGGCGTGCATCGCACCGACATTCCGCTCGCGGCGCTGAGTGCCGCCGACCGGCGCCGCGTGCAGCGCGCGCTGCGCTCGCTCGGCGTCGCGCAGCTGGCCGCCCGGCCGTTTCTTTCGCTCTCCTACGGCGAGCGGCGCGTGGCGCTGCTCGCCCGCGCGCTCGCCTCACGGCCGCGGCTGCTGCTGCTCGATGAGGTGTTGAACGGGCTCGATGCCGTCAATCGCGCGCGCGTGCTCGGGTGGCTGGCGCGCCGCGCGCGCCGCCTGCCCTGGGTGCTCGCCACACACCGCCTCGAGGATGTGCCGCGCGGCGCCAACCGCGCGCTGGTGCTCGAGCGCGGGCGGATCGTCTACCGCGGGAGGCTGCGCCGGGCACCGCTCGCGGCGTGGCTTGAAACGCCCCCCGCCAAATCAGCCGCGCCAGCCGAGCACTCCGTGGGGAGGCGGGCGCACGGGCTTGAAACGCCCCCCTCCAAATCAGCCGCGCCAGCCGAGCACTCCGTGGGAAGGCGAGCGCGTGGCGCGGCGGCGCGGCGTGCGCGCCGCGGGCGCGAGCTGGTGCGCCTGTGCGGCGCGCGTGTCTATCTTGATGGCAGCCGCGCCCTGAGCGACATCTCGCTCGCGGTGCGCAGCGGCGAGTGTTGGGTGGTGCACGGCCGCAACGGTTCCGGCAAGACGACCCTCATCCGCACGCTCTATGGCGACCACGGCGTGGCGGTCGGCGGGCGCATCGAGCGCGCCGGACACGGGGCCGGCGTGCCGCTCGAGCGTTTCAAGAAGCGCGTGGGGCTGGTAGCTCCGCACCTGCAGGCCGAGCATCCGCGCGGGCTCACGGTGAGCGAGGTGGTGCAATCGGGTCGGCACGCGAGCGTCGGCTTGAACGATGCGCCGAGTGCCGCCGACCGCAGCGCTGCGCGCCGCGCGCTCGCGCTCTTCGGGCTGTCGCGCCTCGCGCGCCGGCCGCTCGCCGAGCTCTCCTACGGCCAGTCGCGCCGCGTGCTGTTTGCACGCGCCCTGGTGCGCGCGCCGCAGCTGCTGCTGCTCGATGAGCCGTTCGCCGGGGTGGATGCGCCGACGCGCCGCGCGCTCATGGAGCGCGTGAGCGCACTCGCCGCCCATGGCACCGCGGTCGTCGTCACCACTCACCGCCCGGACGACTGGCCGGGCTGCGCGACGCATGAGCTCGAGCTCGCGGGTGGCCGCGCCCGCTACTGCGGGCCGCTGCGGACGCAGAGCGCCGCGTGAGCCGCACCGCGCTGACATTCCTGGCGCTCGCCGGCACGCTGCTGCTCGCGGCGCTCGCGACCTTCATGAGCGCGCCGCTCTTCTGGGAACGGTACCTCACCGCGCACGCGGCACCGCGGGCCGCGGTACCCGCGTGGTATCAGCCGCGCGAGCTCGTCGCGGGTGCCTACCAGGCGCCGGCGCCGCGCGTGACGCCGGAGCTCGAGTCGATCGATGCGCATCAGCTCGAGGCGGCGGCCGCCTACGCGGGAGGCGAGGGCTCGCTCGCGCTCATCGTCGCGCGCCACGACCACATCGTCTTTGAGCGCTACTGGCAGGGCTCCGGGTTCGACACGCTGATCGACTCGCAGTCCTTCACGCGCGTGCTGGCGGCGCTCGCCACCGGCACCGCGATCGCGCACCGCAAGCTCGGCTGGCCGGACGAGCCGCTCAGCTACCTGTTGCGTGAGTTGCGCCAGGACCGCCGCGGTGCGATCACGCTGCGCAATCTCCTGCAGTTCTCGAGCGGCCTCGCGCCGGTCTCCACCGGCCGCGCGCCCTGGAGCGGGACGGCGCGCGCGCTCTACGGCACCGATATCACGGCGGCGCTGCTGGCGCAGCCGCTCGCGGGCGTTCCGGGCGAGATCCGCGTAGTGCAAAGCGCCGATCCGCAGCTGCTGTCGCTGGCGCTCGAGCGCGGCACGGGTGAGCGCTATGCGTCCTACCTGTCGGAGGCTTTGTGGCGGCGCCTCGGCGCCTCCGACGCCTGGCTGTACCTCGATCGGCCCGGCGGCGCCGCCCACGCCGATTGCTGCCTGCTGGCGCACCAGGGCGACTGGATGCGCGTGGCCGAGCTCATGTTGGGAGACGGCAACTACCGCGGTTCCGAGATCATCCGTCCGGGCTGGGTCAAAGCGATGCGTACGCCGACGCCCGCCGACCACGACTTCGGCTCGTACGTGTACCTCAACGCAGCCGCCGCGGGGGCCAAGGAGCCCTTCATGGCGCCCGACACCTTCGCGATCAACAATGACGGCGGCCACCGTCTGTGGCTCATTCCCTCGTTGCAGCTCGCGATCCTGTGCACCGCGAACACGCCGCGCGCCGCGGCCTTCGACGACGCCCGCATCCCGAATCTCGTGGTGAGCGGCGTGCGCGACTTCGTGCCGCCCCGGGCGCGGCCGGGCGACATTTCCACCATCGTTCCGGGGCACTAGCCGATGGGGCGGCGCGTTTGAAGGGGCGGCGCGTTTGAAGGGGCGGCGCGTTTGAAGGGGCGGCGCGTTTGAAGGGGCGGATCGGGGCGCTGTTCCTGTTCTCGATGGTCGACACGCTGGGGTTCGGCATCGTCATTCCGCTCGTGCCCTACATGGCCGACCGCTTCGGTGCCTCCCCGGCGCTCATCACGCCGATCCTCGGCAGCTATTCGCTGTGCCAGCTGTTCGCTGCGCCGTGGTGGGGACGCCTGAGCGATCGCTTCGGGCGGCGGCCGATTCTCATGAGCAGCCTCGCGGGCGCGTGCCTTTCCTACGTGATCCTCGCTGGCGCACGCAATCTGTGGTGGCTGCTCGCCTCACGCATGCTGGCGGGGCTGATGGCGGGCAACATCGCCGCGGCCTTCGCCTACGCCTCGGACGTGAGCGCCCCGGAGAAGCGCGCAGCCTCGATGGGGCTGGTGGGCGCGGCGATCGGCGTCGGCTTCACGCTCGGCCCGCCACTCGGCGGGCTGCTGGCCGGGCCCGATGCGCACTCCGCCAACTTCACCGCGCCCGCCGTGGTCTCCGTCGCGCTCAGCCTGGCGGCGATCGTGCTGGTGCGCTTCGTGTTGCCGGAGAGTCATGCCGGCGAGCACCGGCGCGCGCATCCCGAGCCGCGGCAGCGCTCGCTCAAGCTGCTGCGCGAGCGGGCGCCGCTCGCCTTCATCGCCGGTGCGACGCTGCTCGTCACCTATTCGCAGTCGATCCTCGAGTCGATTTTCGCGATCTGGGCGCTGCACCGCTACGGCCTGGGTCCGCGCGCCGTCGGGCTGCTGCTGTTCACGGTGGCGCTGCCGGCGTTGCTCATGCAGGGCGGTCTGGTGCGCGTACTGGCGCCGCGCTTCGGCGAGGTGCGTCTCGCGGCCGCCGGTGCGCTGGTGTACGTCGCCGGACTCACGCAGCTCGCGCTGGCGCCGACGCTCGCGGCCACCGTCGTGGGCCTGCTGCTGTGCGGGCTCGGGCTCGGCGCTTACAACCCGAGTGCCTCGGCGCTCGCCTCGCGCCAGGCGCACGGCAACGAGCGCGGCGCCGTCATGGGGACTTACGTCGCGAGCGCGAGCCTCGCGCGCGTGCTCGGACCCTTAAGCTCGGGGGCGATCTACGCGCTGCTCGGCCCCGCGGCACCGTTTCTCGCCGGCGCCTGCGCGGCGCTGCCCGCGGTGTGGCTGGTGCGGCGCGCGCGCACCGCGGCCGGTCCCTGAGGGTGCGCCGTTCACGGCGCGGCGAGGGCGACTTCGACGCTCTCCCCGACCACGCGCACCGCGTGGGTCGGCAGCGGTACTTCGGCCGGCGGACCCAACACGCGGCCGTCACGGATGTCGAAGGACGCGCCGTGCAGCGGGCACACCAGCCGCGTCGCGCGCAACCGCCCTTCGCACAGGCGCGCGTGCGCGTGGGTGCAGATGTTGTCGAGCGCGAACAGGCCTTCGCGCGTGTGACACAGGAGGATCTCGCGCCCCTCGAGCATCACCGCCCGCATGCTCCCGAGCGGCAGCTCGGCGAGCTTCAGCACCGCCTGGAACTGCGGCATGCGCGCGGCTAGAGCGTCATGCGGGTTTCGAAGATTTCGACCGCCTGGCCGCGGATCCACACCCCCTCGAGCCGCCCGTCGCTGAACTCGAGCTCGACTTCGACGCGGCCCGGGCGGTGCAGGAAGTGGCCCTGGATGCCGCTGAAGCGCGCGCGGTCGTCCACCGGCTTCAGGAGCCCGAGCTGCGCGAGGTAAGCGCCGAGCAGTCCGTGCGCGTTGCCGCTCACCGGATCCTCGGAGATACCGAGTGCCGGGCAGAACATGCGCGACTCGACCTGGTGCTCCGTGCCGGAGGAGGCGAAGGCGAACACGAAATAGCCGGCGGCGCCGAGCTGGGCCGAGAGCGTCGTCAGCCGCGCGAGGTCGGGCTTGAGGTGCCTGAGCGGCTCGGCGCCGCGCACACCGATGAGCAGCCGCGCGCCGCCCGAGCCGGCGATGCGCGGCGTGATGCGGGTGTCGAGACTCTCGGAGGCGAGCGCCAGGGCGTCGAGCACCGCGAGGCGCTCGCGGTCGTTCAACTCGCGGCCGATGGGCGCCGGGCTGCGCCGGATCGCGATGCTGCGATCGGCGCCGGTACCGTGCACCTCGACGTCGACGATGCCCGCCTTGGACTTCTGCCGCTGCTTGCGTGGCGCCTCGGCGGGGCGCGACAGCACATACTGAGCCGCGACCGTGGCGTGTCCGACGAAGCCGACCTCGGTGCGCGGGGTGAAGAAGCGCGCACGCACGCTGTGGTCGGCGCCGTCGGGTGCGAGGATGAAGGCGGTCTCGGCGTTATTGAGCTCGCGCGCGACCGCCAGCATCTGCGCATCGCTCAACGCGTCCGCGTGCAGTACCACGCCGGTGGGATTGCCGGTGAACGGCTCGCGGGTGAAGGCATCCACCTGGTGAATCTCGATCGTGCGCGTCATCGTTCCCACCCGCTCACTGCGAACGTCTCAATTCTAGTCCTATCGGATGGCGATTGGCTGACGCCCGGCCAGGGGCATAACGGGGGTGGTCATGCAATACTGCCCACCCCCGCGGGAGGGCTCGCATGGACATCGGCGTCGAAATCAGTCTCTACCCGCTCAAGGCCGACTTCGTTCCGGCGGTGCACGAGTTCCTCGACCGCCTCGCCGGCCACGCCGGGCTCAGGATCGTCACCAACAGCCTGAGCACGCAGGTGTTCGGCGGCTTCGAGGAAGTCATGGAGGCGCTGCGGGCGGCCCTGGGCGCGAGCTTCACCAGCATGGCCGCGGCCTCCGAGCGCGGCGTGTTCGTGATGAAGGTGATCGGGCCGCTGCCGCCGGCCTGAAGCGGCGCGCGCCGCGCGTGGCGGCTCTGGCGGCGCGGGGAGCGAACCGGCACACTACCGGGCGCACATAGCGGGGGAGCTGCATGGCGCTTTTGCGGGTCGTGGATCGCGATGGGCTGGAGCACGAGGTGGATGCCCGGACCGGACTCAAGGTGATGGAGAATCTGCGTGAGCTCGACTACGGCGTCGCGGCGATCTGCGGCGGCATGTGCTCGTGCGCGACCTGTCACGTGTACGTGGATCCGGAGTGGCAGGCAAAGCTCCCGCCGATGATGTCGGACGAGCGTGAGCTGCTCGGCGAGCTCTCCCACTACCGCGAGAACTCGCGCCTCTCCTGCCAACTCGAGTTCACGCCGGCGCTCGCCGGACTGCGCGTCACGATCGCGCCGGACGAATAAGCGGCGATGTCCGCCCCGAGCGTACTGGTCGAGACCCACGGCGCCGTGGCACTGGTGACTCTCAACCGTCCGGAGCATTCCAACACCCTCAATCTGCAGATGGCGATGGACCTGTTGGCGGCGGCCATGGCCTGCGCGCGCAACGACGCCGTGCGCGCCGTCGTGCTCACCGGTGCCGGGCGCAACTTCTCCTTCGGCGGCGATCTGCGGGCGATGCCCGCGCGCGAGCTGTCGCTCGACGGCCACATCCGCGAGCTCACCACTTACCTGCACGCGGCGATCTCGCACTTCGTGCGCATGGACGCGCCGGTGATCGCCGCCGTGAACGGCACGGCCGCCGGCGCCGGCGTGGGGCTCGTGGCCATGGCGGATCTGGCGCTGTGCGCGCGCGGCTCGAGGTTCAATCTCGCCTACACCAGCGTCGGCCTGACGCCCGATGCCGGTACGACGTTCCTGCTGCCGCGCGTGGTCGGGCACAAGCGCGCCATGGAACTGCTGCTGCTCAATCGCGCGCTCGACGCGGCGGAGGCGCTCGAGTGGGGGCTGGTCAACGAGGTGGTCGACGACGCGGGTCTGCTCGGCCGCGCGGTGGAGCTGGCCGAGCGTCTGGCGCACGGACCGGGCAGCGCCTTCGGTGTCACCAAGCGCCTCATCGCCCACTCCCTCGGCGGCCTCGAGTCGCAGATGGTGCTCGAGAGCGAGGCTATCGCCGCGCAGGCGCGTAGCGCCGATGCGACCGAGGGGATCGGCGCGTTCCTCGAGAAGCGCAAACCGCGTTTCCCTGGGAGCGCCGCGTGACCTCGTTCGTGGTGGCGCTGGCGGGGGCGCTGCTGCTGATCGCGGCGCGCGTGTATTTCAAGCTGCGCGCCGCGGCACGCAATCGCGTGGCGAGCTGGGACGCGCAGCTCATCGAGCGGCTGCGCGCGCGCGGCTACGTGCCCTTCAACGACTACCCGGTGGATTTCTTCCTCGCCCTGCCGGACGAGGCCGCCTGTCGGAAGGTCCGCGCGCGCCTCGAGCCCGAGTTCAGCGTCGACATCAAGCCGATGCAGGAGGAGGCGGAGTTTCCCCTCAGTCTGCACGCCACCAAGAGCATGCGCCTCATCCTGCCGGACATGCAGGCCCTGAGTGCACGCATGACGGCGCTGGCGGCGGAGTGCCAGGGGCGTTACGACGGCTGGGCGGCGTAGCCGCCACGCGACCTCAGCGCTTTTCGGTCTGGCGTTTCACGGCGTCCGCAGCCGCGGCGATCGCGGCCGGGTCGCCCAGATAGCGGCTCGCGAGCGGCTTGAGGGACGCGTCGAGCTCGTAGAGCAGCGGCACGCCGGTCGGGATGTTGAGCTCGACGATCTCGCTCTCGCTCACCTCGTCGAGCATCTTCACCATGGCGCGCAGGCTGTTACCGTGCGCCACCACCAGTACGTTGTGGCCGAGGCGCAGCTCCGGCGCGATGCGCGCATGCCAGCAGGGCAGTACGCGCGCGAGCGTGTCCTTCAGCGACTCGGTCGCCGGCAGATCCTGCGGCCCGACCCCGGCGTAGCGCGCATCGAAACGCGGGTGGCGCTCATCGTCGGCCGCGAGCGGCGGCGGTGGCACGTCGTAGCTGCGCCGCCAGATCTTCACCTGCGCCTCGCCGTGCTGCGCGACGGTCTGCGCCTTGTCGAGGCCCTGCAGCGCGCCGTAGTGGCGCTCGTTCAGCCGCCAGACGCGCTCGACCGGGAGCCACATGCGGTCCATCTCGTCGAGCATGATCCACAGCGTACGGATCGCGCGCTTCAGCACCGAAGTGAACGCGATACCGACCTCGAGCCGCTCGCGCACCAGCTCGCGCCCCGCCTGCGCCGCCTCGAGCCGTCCCTGCTCGGTGAGATCGACGTCGGTCCAGCCGGTGAAGAGGTTGGCGAGATTCCAGGCACTCTGGCCGTGACGCACCAGGATCAGTTTTCCAGCCATACAGGGCTAGCTCGCCAGCTTGCGCACGGTCTCGACGCCCACCGTCAGCGTGGCGAAATCCGCGGCGCCCGCCGAGCGCATGTCGGTGAGCGTACGCTGCCAGTGTGCGAGCTCCTTGCCGCAAGCCTCGAGCCAGGCACTGACCCGCGCGTTGGCGCTGCCGCGATCGCGCCGCGTCAGCACGCGCTCGGTGAGCCTGCGGTGCACGCGCAGTGCGCCGTCGCGCAGCCCGGTACGCGCGATCGCCTGCCACGGTCCGTCGACCGCGAGCTTCTCGATGCGGGTGCGCAGCCAATCGACGCCGGTGCGCGTGCCCACCTCGAAGTACACGCGCGCGGTCTCGGTGACGCTGACGTGGTGGGCGCCGGCGATTTCGACGATGTCGAGCGCGGCGTTGAGCGCCTCGAGGCTGGCGATGCGCGCGGCCAGGTGCGGCGGCAGTCCCGCCTCGAGGTAGCGCCGCCGGGCCTGGTCGAAGCGCTCGAGCTCATCGCCGCTGAGAAGCTCGGCGATGCGCGCCTCGAGTTCCTGCACGCCGCCGCGGAATTCCTTCACCGCCGCATCGACCTGCAGTCCGCGGCGCCGCGCGGTGAGCAGCCAGTAGGTCGCGTGGCGCAGCAGGCGGCTGGTCTGGAACACCGCCTCGTATTGCAGCTTCGCCGGCACGCGGTTGTCGAGCGCCTCGATCTGCTCCCACACCTCGCGCATCGCGAAGATCTCGCGGGCGGCGGTGTAGGCGCGCGCGATCTGCGCTGCTTCCGCGCCGGTGTCCTCCTGGGCGCGCGCCACGAAGGTCGGGCCCATGCGGTTCACCAGGCTGTTGGTGGTCGCCGTGGCGATGATCTCGCGGCGCAGGCGATGGCGGGTGATGGCGCGCGGGAAGCGCTCGCTGCACCGGTGCCGGGAAGTAGCGCTCGAGCTCGTGGGACAGGTACGGGTCCTCGGGTACGTCGGAGGCGAGCAGATGATTGTTGAGCCAGATCTTGCCGTAGGCGAGCAGGATCGCCAGCTCCGGGCGTGACAGGCCGATGCCGCGCTTGCGCCGCTCGAGCAGCTCATCGTCGCTCGGCAGGAACTCGAGCGCGCGGTTGAGGTCCCCGGAGCGCTCGAGCGAGCGGATCAGGTGCTGGTACTCCTGCAGCCGCGCCGTCGCCTGCACCTCGAGGGTGCTGATCGCCTGGCCCTGCAGGTAGTTGTTGCGCAGTACCAGGTCCGCGACCGCGCCGGTCATGCGCACCAGCAGGCGGTTGCGCTCGCCGCGCGTCAGCTTGCCTTCCGCCACCTGCGGATTCAGCAGGATCTTGATGTTGACCTCGACGTCGGAGGTGTTGACGCCGGCGGAGTTGTCGATGAAGTCGGTGTTGAGTCGGCCGCCGCTTCAGGGCGTACTCGACGCGCCCGCGCTGCGAGAAGCCGAGGTTGCCGCCCTCGCCGACCACCCGCGCGCGCAGGTCCCGGCCGTTGACGCGCACGCGCGTCGTTGGCGCGGTCGCCGACCTCGGCGTGCGTCTCGTCGCTCGCCTTGACGTAGGTGCCGATGCCGCCGTTCCACAGCAGGTCGACGGGCATGCGCAGGATTGCGCGGATGATCTCGTTGGGGGCCGCCGCCGCAGACTCGAGCCCGAGCAGTGCGCGCGCTTCGGCGGACAGCGGGATCGACTTGAGCGTCCGCGGGAACACGCCGCCGCCGCGCGAGAGCTTCTTGCGGTCGTAGTCGTCCCAGCTCGAGCGCGGCAGCGCGAACAGGCGCGCGCGCTCGGCGAAGCGACGACGCGGGATCCGGATCCGGGTCGAGGAAGATGTGGCGGTGGTCGAACGCCGCCAGCAGGCGGATGTGGCGCGACAGCAGCATGCCGTTGCCGAACACGTCGCCCGACATGTCGCCGATGCCGGCGACGGTGAAGGCGGTTCGTCTGCGATGTCCAGCCCCATCTCGCGGAAGTGACGCTTGACGCACTCCCAGGCGCCGCGCGCCGTGATGCCCATCTTCTTGTGGTCGTAGCCGGCCGAGCCGCCCGAGGCGAATGCATCGCCGAGCCAGAAGCCGTATTCGCGCCGAGATGGCGTTGGCGATGTCGGAGAAGGTCGCGGTGCCCTTGTCGGCGGCGACCACCAGGTAGGGATCGTCGACGTCGCGCCGCACGACCTCGCGCGGCGGCACGATGCGGCCCGCGACGATGTTGTCGGTGAGGTCGAGCAGGCCGCGGATGAAGGTCTGGTAGCAGGCGATCACCTCGGCCTGGATCTCCTCGCGCGAGCCTGCGAGGCGCTTGGGCACGAAGCCGCCCTTGGCGCCGACCGGCACGATCACCGTGTTCTTGACGTTCTGCGCCTTCATCAGCCCGAGGACTTCGGTGCGGAAGTCCTCGCGCCGGTCGGACCAGCGGATGCCGCCGCGCGCCACATCGCCCATGCGCAGGTGCACGCCCTCGACGCGCGGGCTGTAGACGAAGATCTCGAACTTCGGCTTCGGCAGTGGCAGGTCCGGGATCAGCGCCGGGTCGAACTTGAACGACAGGTAGCTCTTCGGCGCACCATCGCCCCCCGCCTGATAGAAGTTGGTACGGAGCGTGGCGCGCACCAGGGTGAGGTAGGCGCGCAGGATCCGGTCGTCGTCGAGGCTCGCCACGCCATCGAGAGCCGCGCGGATCTGGCTGATGAGACTCTCGGCGGTGCGCTCGGCGCGCGTGCTGCCGGCGCTGGTGCGCGCCGGGCCGGGATCGAAGCGCGTCTCGAACAGCCGCACCAGGTTGCGGGCGATGCCGGTGTTAGCCGCGAGCGTGCGCTCCATGTACACCTGGCTGAAGGGCACGCCGGTCTGCAGCAGATAACGGCAGTAGGCGCGCAGCACCACGATCTGCCGTGCCGCGAGATCGGCGCCCAGCACCAGGCGGTTGAAGCCGTCGTTCTCGATCGCGCCGCTCCAGGCGGCCAGGAACGCTTCGCGGAAGTGCTCTTCCACCCGCGCGATGTCGACCACCAGGCGGTCGCGATGCTCGAGCTCGAAGTCCTGGATCCAGGCCGCGCCGCCCTCGGGCCAGGTGAGCTGGTAGGGGCGCTCGGAAATCACCCGCAGACCGAAATTCTCCAGCATCGGCAGGATATCGGAGATCGGCACGGGGTCGCCGCGCTTGACGACCTTGAGGTGCGCCCGTTCGGCCTTTTGCGCCGCGGGCCGATAGAGCTTCAGGCGCAGCGCCTGCGGCTCGGTGCGCAGCGCTTCGAGGTCGGCGAGATCCGCGAGCACCGCCTCGGGGGCGACGTCGTCCCGGTAGGCGATCGGGAAGACATTGCGGTAGCGCGCGAGCAGCGCGAGTCCCGCCGCCTCGCCGCGCTCGCGCGTCACCACCTCGCGCAGCCGGTCGGCCCAGGTGAGCGCGGCCTCGGCGATGCGCTGCTCGATGTCGGTGAAGTCCGGCTTGTGCGCCCGGGCGGGATCGGTCCGCACCACCACGTGCACGCGCGCGTGGCTGGCGCCGGAGATCTGCGCCTGGCTCTCGACGCTCACGCCGGCGAAGCCCTCGGCGGCGATACGCTCGATGCGCTGGCGTACCTCGGTGTTGTAGCGGTCGCGTGGTACGTACACCAGGCACGAGTAGAAGCGATGGTACGGATCGCGCCGCACCAGCAGCCGCACGGTGCGGCGCTCGTAGAGATTGACCACGCCGCGCACGATGCGAATGAGGTCCGGCACGCCCGCCTGGAACAGCTCATCGCGCGGATAGGTCTCCAGCACGTTGAGCACTTCCTTGCCGTCGTGGCTCGCGGGATCGAGTCCGAAGTGCTCGATGACGCGCTCGACCTTGCGGCGCAGGACCGGGATCTCGCGCGGACTGCCGTGGTAGGCGGTCGAGGTCCAAAGTCCCAGGAAGCGGTGCTCGCCGTTCACCAGGCCGCGGCTGTCGAAGGTCTTGAGGCCCACATAATCGAGATACTCGGCCCGGTGGACGGTGGCGATCGAGTTCGCCTTGGTGACCACCAGCAGCTCCCGTTCGCGGGCGCGGGCGCGCACCTCACCGCGCAGCACGGTCGCCGCGTGACGCGTCCCGCTGGCGCCCTTGCGCGCCAGCACGCCGAGACTCGAGACCACGTCCGGCACCAGGCGGTCGACGCTGCGGCCGCGCTCGAGGCGGTAGTGGCGGTAGCCCAGGAACACGAAGTGGCGGGCTTCCATCCAGTCGAGCAGGTGGCGCGCCTCGCTCACCTCGGCGGCAGGCAGCGGCGGCGGGTCGGTATCGAGCCGCGCGATGAGCTCGCGCACCCGCTCGCGCATCGCCATGAAGTCGGTAACCGCGGCGCGCACGTCGCCGAGCGTCGACTCGAGCTGGCGCCGCAGCTTCTCGAGCTGATCGGGATCGGTCACGCGATCGATCTCGTAGAGCTGCCACGACTCGGGGTGCGCGGCCTGTGCGCCGTTGGTGCCGATGTCGGTGATGCGGCCGCGTCCGTCGCGCCGTACCTGCAGCACCGGATGCACGATCAGGTGCACCGCGAGCTCGGCGCGGCTCAAAGCCATGCCGAGGGAGTCGACCAGGAACGGCATGTCGTCGGTGACGGACAGCACCAGGGTATGCGGCGACTCGAAGCCGTCCGCGGCGGCCACTGGATTGAAGACCCGCACCAGGGAGCGACCCGGCTGGCGGCGCATGCCGAAGGCGAGGTGGGCGAGCGCCGCACTGGCGAGCAGTCCCGGCGGGTGCGCCGCCAGGTCCTCTTCGGCGACGCCGTGGAAGTAGCTGCGCAGGAAACGCTGCGCCAGCTCGTTGCGGCCGGCGCGGCTGCCGGCCGCGCGCGCGATGCGCTCGATCAGCGCGACCCGCGCGGCGGGGATGCTGCGCAGCAGCCGGCTGTCCTCGAGTGCAACTTGGCTGGGCATGGCGGCGCGCGATTATACATGCGGAAGGCGACGCCTATAATGCCGCCATGAGCACTTGCGCCGACAACCCGATGGGTACCGAGGGCTTCGAGTTCGTCGAGTACACCGCCCCCGACCCGCAGCTGCTGCGGAGCCTGTTCGAGCGCCTCGGCTTCCCGGTGGTGGCGCGCCACCGCTCCAAGAACGTGACGCTCCACCGCCAGGGCGAGATCAATTTTCTCATCAACGCCGAGCCCGCCTCGTTCGCGCAGGCGTTCGCGCGCGTGCACGGGCCGTCGGCCTGCGCGATGGCCTTCCGGGTGCGCGACGCCGCCGGCGCCTACCGCCGCGCCCTCGAGCTCGGCGCCAAGCCCGGGCCGCAGAGCGCCGGCCCCATGGAGCTCAACATCCCCTGTATCGAGGGGATCGGCGGCTCACTCATTTATCTGGTGGACCTGTACGGCGAGCGCTCGATCTACGACGTGGACTTCCGCCCGGTGGCGGCCGGGGCGCCGGCCGAAGCGGCCGGCCTGACGGTGATCGATCACCTCACCCACAACGTCGGCCGCGGACGCATGGACGTCTGGGCCGGCTTCTACGAGAAGCTGTTCAACTTCCGCGAGATCCGCTACTTCGACATCGAGGGCAAGCACACGGGGCTCCTGTCGCGCGCCATGACGAGCCCGTGCGGCAAGATCCGCATCCCGATCAACGAGTCACAGGACGACAAGAGCCAGATCGAGGAGTACCTGCGCGAGTACCGCGGCGAGGGTATCCAGCACATCGCGCTCGCGAGCGGCGACATCTACCGCACCGTGGACGTCCTGCGCAGCCACGGCGTCGCCTTCCAGGACACTCCCGCGAGCTACTACGAGGGCATCGCGGCGCGCGTGCCGGGACATCGCGAATCGCTCGCGGAGCTGCGCTCGCGCCGCATCCTGATCGACGGCAACCCGGCGCAGGGCGAGGGCGTGTTGCTGCAGATCTTCACGCAGAACGTCATCGGCCCGATCTTCTTCGAGATCATCCAGAGGAAGGGCAACGAGGGCTTCGGCGAAGGCAACTTCAAGGCACTGTTCGAATCGATCGAGCAGGATCAGATCCGGCGCGGGGTGATTTAGTCTTATTGGCGGGAAGCGCCGGAGGCGCTTCCCGCAAGCCCACCCCGCAGTGGACTCGAGCCCGCGGGCGAAAGGCGCGGCTCGATACCAAGCAGTCACGATCGCTTCAGCAGCCGAGCACTCCATCAGCAAGGCTGGCGCAAGGGCTTTCGCCCGCTACGCAACGTGCCGGTTTGGGCCAGTCAGGGCTTATGCTCGCGCGCGAGGTACTCCGTGCTCTGCATCTCGATGAGGCGGCTCGCCGTGCGCTCGAAAGGCGCCGCGAGGCGCTCGCCGCGATAGAGCTCGGGGGGCGAGGCCGCGGCCGAAACGATCAGGTTGACGTTGCGGTCGTAGAACTCGTCGACCAGCTCGATGAAGCGGCGCGCCTCGTCGTCCATGCCGGCATCGAGCACCGGTACGCCGGAGAGGATGACCGACTGGTATTCGCGCGCGATCTCGATGTAGTCGTCCTGGCTGCGGGGCCCGGAGCACAGCGCCGCGAATTCGAACCACACGACCCCGGGGCCCGCGCACACCACCGCGATTGCGCGCCCTTCGATGAGAATCTCACCGCCCGTGCGTGCGCCGCGCTGCGCGAGACGAGCGAACAGCATCTCGAGCCGGGCCTGCGTGCCGGGGGCGCCGGATTGCAGATAGACGCCGGCCTGGGTGAGCTCGCGCAGCCGGTAATCGCCCGCACCGCCGACCCGCACGACCTCCATGTACCGCTCGATGAGATCGATCGCGGGCAGGAAGCGTGCGCGCTGCAGGCCGTCCTTGTACAGATCGCGCGGCGCGGTGTTGGAAGTGGCGACGAGCGTCACGCCGCGCGTGAACAGTCCGGCGAGGAGTCCCCCCAGGATCATCGCGTCGGCGATGTCGGTGACCTGCAGCTCGTCGAGGCCGAGGACGCGGATCTCGCCGGCGATCTTCGCCGCCAGCAGCTCGAGCGGATCGGCCTCGAGTCGCAGCTGTGCGAGCTCGGCGTGCACGTCGTGCATGAAGCGATGGAAGTGCTGGCGACGCCGCTCGGGGAACGGCAGGCTCTCTAAAAAGAGATCCATCAGCCAGGTCTTGCCGCGCCCGACACCACCCCACAGATAGATGCCGCGAACCGGCGCCGGCGGCGCCGGGCGCCAGAGAAGCCCGAGCCAGCGCGGCCGGCGGTCGCGCCCCGCGCGCAGCAGCCGCCGGCGCAGCAGGTCGAGCCGGGCGAGCGCCGTGCGCTGCGCGGCATCGGCGCTGAAGCCGCCCGCGCCGAGCGCGCGGGCGTAGAGCTCTCGCAGACCCTTGCGCTCGCTCACGCGGCGGTCAGGTCTTGAGATCGGGCAGGTCGCGGAAGTGCTCGAGCGAGCGCGGGTTCGCGAGCGCGTCGAGGTTCTTCACCGGCAGCCCGTGGATGACGTTGCGCACGGCGAGCTCGGTGACCTTGCCCGAGAGCGTGCGTGGAATGTCGGGGACGGCGACGATGCGCGCCGGTACGTGCCGCGCGGTGGTCTGGGTGCGGATGGTGTCGCGGATCTCGCGGCGCAGCTCCTCGGTCAGCTCGCAGCCGCTCTTCAGCCGCACGAACAGCACTACGCGCACGTCGCCCTGCCAATCCTGGCCGACCGCGAGCGACTCGAGGATCTGCGGCAGCGCCTCGACTGCGCCGTAGATCTCGGCGGTGCCGATGCGCACGCCGCCGGGGTTGAGCACCGCGTCCGAGCGCCCGTAAATAATGAGACCGTCGTGCTCGGTGAGCGCGGCGAAATCGCCGTGGTGCCACACGCCGGGGAAACGCTCGAAGTAGGCGGCACGGTAGCGTGCGCCGTCGGGGTCGTTCCAGAACCCGATCGGCATCGAGGGGAAGGGTGCGGTACACACCAGCTCGCCGCGCACGCCCCGGAGCGGGCGGCCCGCGTCGTCGAAGATGTCGACCGCCATGCCTAAACCCCGGCACTGGATCTCGCCGCGATACACCGGGCGCACCGGACAGCCGAGCGCGAAGCACGAGACGATGTCGGTGCCGCCGGAAATCGAGGCGAGCAGCAGGTCGGACTTGACGGCGCCGTAGACGAAGTCGAAACCGTCGGGCAGGAGCGGCGAGCCGGTCGACAGGAGCGTCCGCAGCGCCGTCAGGTCGACGCTGCGCGCCGGCAGGTACGCGCTCTTCTCGAGCGAGGCGAGATATTTGGCGCTGGTGCCAAACACCGTGACGCGCTCCTCGGCCGCCATGCGCCACAGGACGCCCGGATCCGGGTGGAAGGGGCTGCCGTCGTAGAGCACCAGCGTCGCGCCGGTGGCCAGAGCGCTCATCAGCCAGTTCCACATCATCCAGCCGCAGGTCGTGAAGTAGAACAGGCGGTCGCCGCGGCCAAGGTCGGTGTGCAGCAGTTGCTCCTTCTGATGCTGCAGCAACGTTCCACCCGCGCCGTGCACGATGCACTTCGGCACGCCGGTGGTGCCGGAGGAGTAAAGAATATAGAGCGGATGGTTGAAGGGCTGAGGCGCGTAGCGCGGCGGCGCGCCGCGCGCACCGAACTCCCGAAAGTGGCTGGCGCGCGCCGCCGCGGTACCGAGCCGCCCGAGCTCGGGCGCGGCCTGCACGTAAGGGATGACCACCACGCGCTCGATGGCGGGAAGCCTGGCGAGCACCTCGGCGATGGGACCGAGCGAGTCGAGCGTCTTGCCCGCGTAGAAGTAGCCATCGGCGGTGAACAGCACCTTGGGCTCGATTTGCCCGAAGCGATCGAGCACCCCGTGCACGCCGAAGTCGGGCGAGCACGACGACCAGGTGGCGCCCAGGCTCGCGGTCGCGAGCATGGCGATCGCCGCCTCCGGCAGGTTCGGCAGATACCCGGCGACGCGATCGCCGGCAACCACGCCGGCGGCGGCGAGCCCGGCGGCGATGCGCGCCACTTCCTCGCGCAGCTCGCGCCCGGACAGCACCCGCCGGGTGCCGCGCTCGTTGCGGAAGATGAGCGCCGGATGCTCGTCGGCGAACTTCAGCAGGTTCTCGGCGAAGTTGAGGCGCGCGCCCGGGAAGAACCGCGCTCCGGGCATCTGCGCCGGGTGCTCGATGGCCGGCCCGCCACCGAAGTCGGCGCGTATATCGGCGAAGCGCGCCAACTCGCTCCAGAACTGCGCGGGCTGCTCGAGCGACCAGGCGTACAGCGCGTCGTAGTCGGCAAGTGCCATGCCGGTGCGCGCGGTGACGCAGCGCATGAAGCGCGTCAGGTTCGCGGTGGCGATGCGCGCCGGGGAGGGACGCCAGAGCTCTGACATGACGGGGCGCCGCTAGAGCGACTGGTAGTTCGGGCCCGAGCCTCCCTCGGGCGTCGTCCAGGTGATGATCTGGTACGGGTCCTTGATGTCGCAGGCCTTGCAGTGCACGCAGTTGGCCGCGTTGATCTGCAGCCGCTTGCCGCCCGCGCCGTCGTCCACCATCTCGTAGACGTTCGCCGGGCAGAAGCGCTCGCATGGGTTGCCGAACTCGCGCGCGCAGCGGCCGGCGCAGATGCTGGTGTCGGCGACCAAGAGGTGTACCGGCTGGCTCTCTTCGTGCGAGTTGCCGGCGAAGAACACGAACGACACCCGGTCGCGCGGCGGCAGCGTGCGTGCGCCCCAGTGACGCTCCGGGGATGCGAACTCATCGAGCTTCGCGAGGCGCGACCAGTCGGCGGTATTCTTCAGCGTCCACGGCGAGCGGCCCCCCGTCAGCATCTCCCACGCCGAGTTCGCGAGCCCGAGCCACATGCCTCGTTTGAAGGCCGGCTTGAAGTTGCGCACTTTGTGCAGCTCGCGCCCGCCCGCCGAGGCGCGCCAGCGGGCATCGAAGCCCGCGCCGCTGCCGCTCCCGGCGATGAGCTCGCCGGCGAGCGCGCCTGAGCGGATCGCCTGGTGCACGCCCTTGATCTTGGCGAAGTTGAGCGTGCCGCCGGCATCGCCGATCAGGATCGCACCGGGCATCTCGAGCGTCGGCGTCGACTGCCAGCCGCCGGCGGCGATGGTGCGCGCCCCGGCCGAGAGGATCTCGCCCCCCTCGAGCAGCGCCTTGACGCTCGGGTGGTTCTTGTATTGCTGGAAAGCCTCGAAGGGCGCGAGGCGCGGATCGCGGTAGTCGAGGCCGACGATGTAGCCGACGTACACGCGGTCGTTGTCGAGGTGATAGAGGAAGCTGCCGGCGTAGGTCCCGGAGTCCGCCGGCCAGCCGAGCGCGTGCTCGATGCGTCCCGGGCGCACCCGGCCCGGCGGCAGCTGCCACAGCTCCTTGTAGCCGAGCGCGAAGGTTTGCGGGCAGTGGCCGCGCGCGAGCTCGAACTTCGCGATCAGCTGCCTGGAGATCGAGCCGCGCGCCCCCTCGGCGAGCACGGTGAGCGGCGCATGGATCTCGACGCCGGCAGTGAAGTTCGGCCCGGGCTTGCCGTCCTTGTCGAGACCCATGTCGCCGATACGCACGCCGGCGACCGCCCCGCCGGCCCCGAACACCGCAGCCGCGGCCGCGAAGCCCGGGAAGATCTCGACGCCGAGCGCCTCGGCTTTCTGCGCCAGCCAGGGCGTCAGCTGCCCGAGGGAGACGATGTAGTTGCCGTGGTTGTTGAAAGGCGTGCTGTAAGTGAGCGAGTGCGGCAGCAGCTTCACCAGGAAGTCCGGCACCGGCTTGAAGGAGCCGCCGCGGGTGAGGATGCGGAACTCGTCCTCGGTCGCCGGCACTTTCATGCCGGGGTACTCGCTCTTCCACTCCGGCAGCAGCGCCTCGAGGGGACCCGGCTCGAGCACCGCGCCCGAGAGCGAGTGGGCACCGACGGCGGAGCCCTTCTCGAGCACACACACGTTCACCGCCGGCTTCAGCTGCTTCAGGCGGATCGCGCACGCGAGTCCGGCGGGACCCGCGCCGACGATCACGACGTCATACTCCATGACGTCACGCTGGATCGCGTCCGCTGCGGCGTTCACCAGCTTACTTCGGCTGCAGGCGGATCGCGCCGTCGAGGCGCAGTGTCGTCCCGTTCAGCATCGGGATCTCGAACACCGCCGCGACCAGGTCGGCGAACTCCTCGGGTCTGCCCAGCCGCGCGGGGAAGGGCACCTGGGCGCCGAGCGAGTCCTGCACGTCCTGCGGCATGCCGTCCATCATCGGCGTGTGGAACAGCCCGGGCGCGATCGATACGCAGCGGATGCCGAAGCGCGCCAGCTCGCGTGCGATCGGCAGCGTCATGCCGGCGACCGCAGCCTTGGTCGCCGAATAGGCGACCTGGCCGATCTGACCCTCGAAAGCGGCGACCGAGGAGGTGTGGATCAGCAGACCGCGCTCGCCGTCGGGCCCCGGCGGGTTGTGCTGCATGACAGCGGCGGCCGCCTTGTCGCACAGGAAGGTGCCGATCAGGTTGATGTGGATCACCTTGGTGAAGAACTCGCCCGCCATCGGCCCGTTCTTCCCGAGCACGCGCCCGGCGCCGATCACCCCGGCGCAGTTGACGAGGAGATTGAGGCTCCCCAGGCGCGCACCGGCGGCCTCCATGGCCGCGTTGACCTCGGACTCGGAGGTGACGTCGCAGCGCACGAACCCGCCATTGGCGCCGAGGGCGGCTGCTGCTGCACGTCCCGGACCCTCCTGCACGTCGAGGATCACGACCTTGCCGCCGGCGGCGGCCACGCGCCGCGCGACCGCGTGGCCGAGGCCGGAGGCGCCGCCGGTGACGACGGCGCGGGCGTCCTGCAGCCTCATCAGAGGACCTCGATCGCGAGTGCCACCGCCTCACCGCCACCGATGCAGAGCGAGGCGATGCCGCGCTTCAGTCCCCGCCGGCGCAGCGCATGCGTGAGCGTCGTCAGGATGCGCGCGCCGGTGGCGCCGATCGGATGGCCGAGCGCGCACGCGCCGCCGTTGACGTTGACGCGCGCGTGATCGATGTCGATGTCGCGCATCGCCGCCATGGTCACCACCGCGAACGCCTCGTTGATCTCATAGAGATCGGCGTCGTGCGGCTTCCAGCCGAGCTGCTTCAGCACCTTGGCGATGGCGCCGACCGGAGCGGTAGTGAACCATTCCGGCTCGTGCGCCTGGCTCGCCCAGGCGAGCACGCGGGCGAGGGGCTTCACGCCGCGCGCCGCGGCCGTCTCGCCCTTCATCAGCACCAGCGCCGCGGCGCCATCGGAGATCGAGGAGGAGCTCGCCGCCGTAACGGTGCCGTCCTTGTTGAAAGCGGGCTTCATGGTGGTGATCCTGGATATGTCGCAGGTGCCCGGGGTCTCGTCGCGCGGGATCACGGTGTCGCCCTTGCGGCCCTTGACGGTCACCGGGGTGACCTCGGTGTCGAATTCCCCCTTCTCGAGCGCCGCCATGGCGCGCCGCACCGACTCGGTGGCGAAGGCGTCCTGCTGGGCGCGCGTGAAGCCATACTTGGCCGCCGTGGCGTCGGCGAAGAAGCCCATCGACTTGCCGTCGAACGGGCTCTGCAACCCGTCGCGCAGCATGTGATCGATCACCTCGCCCGGCCCCATGCGGTAGCCGGTGCGCGCCTTCGCCAGCATGTAGGGCGCGTTGCTCATCGACTCGAGTCCGCCGGCGAGGATGACGTCGGCCGTTCCGGCGCGGATCTCCTCCGCGGCCATCATCACGGCCTTCAGCCCCGAGCCGCACATCTTGTTGATGGTGGTGGCGGGGACCGACTGCGGGACGCCGCCACCGAGCGCCGCCTGCCGTGCCGGCGCCTGTCCGAGGTTGGCGGGCAGCACGCACCCCATGATGACCTCCTGGATATCGCCGGGCGCAATGCCGGCGGACTCCACCGCGGCCCGGACGGCGGCGCTGCCGAGCTGTACGGCAGTGAGGGGCGAGAGCACGCCGAGGAACGCGCCGATGGGGGTGCGCCTGGCGGATGCGATGACGACGTCTGCGGGAGTCATGGTAGAAGCCTCATAAGTTCAGCGGGCGATGCGCACCCGGCGCCGAAGTGGGGCGCGCGGTGCGGCCTGGGAGGTGCTGCGCGGATGCAGCCCCCCCTCGAACAGGGTGACGAACGCCGCCGCGATTTCGGCGGGCGTCAGCGATTGGTCCTCACGATACCAATGGGCGATCCAGTTGAGCGCGCCGGCGAGCGCGAACGCGGTCATCTTCGGGTCGCAGGGCTCGATCGAGCCGTCCTGCACGCCGTCCCGGATCAGGCGCCGGATCCCCTGGTCGATCTCGGACTTGAGCGACTTGATGTGGCGGCTCATGGCGGGGGAGAGGTCCTGGTCCTCGGCGCGCACCATGCACCAGCCGAACTCGGATGCCACCGCCTCGCCGTAATGACGCAGCACGGCATTCAGCCGCTCGCGGCCCGGAGCCTCCTGGTCCCTCACCTCGCGGAACGCCGCACGGATCGGCTCGACGCCGGCGAGGAAGCACTGGAACAGCAGGTGTTCCTTGTTGGTGACGTAGTAATAGACCGTGGGCTTGGTGACCTCGAGCGCGGCTGCGATGTCGTCGAGTGAGGTGTTGTGGTAGCCCTTGCGGTTGAAGGCGCGGGCCGCGGCGCGGATCACGGCCTCGCGCTTGACCTCCCGGTCGCGGCGGCGCGCCCGCCACGGGGAGGCGCTCGCGGTGGCGGTTTTGCCCGCGGGGGCGGCACTGGCGCGGCGGCTGTTCATGGGTGCGCGGAGTATTATAGCGGCGCTGCGGGCAGGGGCTTGACCGCAGCCGGGGCAGCTGCTGCGCGGCCGGGGTCAGCGCGTTGACCCGTCGCTCGAGCCTCGATCATACTCATGAGTAGATATTCTACCCGAGAGTAAATAGAGCGTGAACGCCCCCCTCAAGGGTAGCGCCGCTGCCGCGGCCCCCGGCGCCGAGCACTCCGGCCGAGCGCCGCTGCGCTTCGTCTCCGCCGCTTCGCTGTTCGACGGCCACGACGCCGCCATCAACATGATCCGCCGCCTGCTGCAGGCGCGCGGCGCGGAAGTCGTGCACCTCGGGCACAACCGCAGCGTCGCCGACATCGTGCGTGCCGCCATCGACGAGGATGCGGACGCGATCGCGGTGAGCTCCTACCAGGGCGGCCACAACGAATACTTCGCCTACATGGTGGACATGCTGCGCGAGCGCGGCTACCCGCACATCCGCGTGGTGGTGGGGGGCGGTGGCACCATCGCGCCCGGCGAGATCGAGGCGCTCGAGCGCCACGGGGTCGAGAAGATCTATACGCCCGAGGACGGACGGCGGCTCGGGCTCGCCGGCATGATCGACGACGTGTTCGCCCGCCTCGCCGCGGTCGGCAAGCCCCCTTACGAGTTTCGCCCGCTCAACGCCCGCGATCATGGCCTGGTGGCGCGCACCATTTCGGTACTCGAAGGGGCCGACGGGGCCGAGGACGGGCAGGCCGAGCAGATCCGCCGCGCGCTCGGACGCGCGCGGCACCGCGCCCCGGTGATCGGCATCACCGGCACGGGAGGCGCGGGCAAGTCGAGCCTGACGGACGAGCTGCTGGCGCGCCTCACGCGGTCGTTCCCCAAGGCCCAGATCGCGGTCGTGGCGATGGATCCGACCCGCCGCCGCAGCGGCGGCGCGCTGCTCGGCGACCGCATCCGCATGAACAGCCTCGCCTCCGAGAACATCTACATGCGCTCGCTCGCGACGCGGCGCGCGCACAGCGCGACCGCCGCGGTGCTGCGCGAGGTGATCCAGCTGTACCAGGCCAGCGGCTTCGACCTGGTGCTGGTCGAGACGGCCGGCATCGGTCAGTCGGACACCGAGATCGTCGATCTCGTCGACCTGTCGCTGTACGTCATGACGAGCGAGTACGGCGCGGCGAGCCAGCTCGAGAAGATCGACATGCTCGACTACGCCGACTTCATCGTGCTCAACAAGAGCGAGAAGCGCGGCGCGGACGACAGCCTGCGCGACGTGCGCAAGCAATGGCGACGCAACCATCCCGAGCGCGCCAAGCTCCCCGACGCGCAGCTGCCGGTGTTCCCGACCATCGCCAGCCGCTTCAACGATCCGGGCGTGAACCGGCTGTTCGCGGCCCTGTGCGGCGCGCTGGAAGCCAGGCACGTCGGCGCAGGCGACTGGCACCTGGCGGACGCGGGCAACACCGAGTTGAGCGCACGCGCCCCGCTCATTCCGGGCGCGCGCACCCGCTATCTCGCCGACATCGCCCACGGCGGGCGCGCGGCGCGCGTGCGCGCCGAGAGCCAGGCGCAGGCGGCGCGGCGCGCTTACGGCCTGTACGAGTCGCTCAAAAGCCTGCACGACGCGCGCCTGCCGGGGGCGCTCGAGCGCTACCCCGAGGACGCGCTCGAGGAGCGCGGCGCGGATGCCACGCGGCGCGAGCTGCGCGCCGGCTACAACCGCGCGCTGGACGAGATCGGCGCCGAGGGCGTCGCGCAGCTCAAAGGCTGGCCCGAGCGGGTGCGCTCGGCCACCGACGCCACGTATTCCTACAAGGTGCGCGAGCGCACCGTGAAGGGCGAGAACTACACCGAGAGCCTGTCGCACTCGCCGATCCCGAAGCTCGCCGTGCCGCGGTTACGCGACTGGGGTGAGGTGCTCTACTTCCTGCTCACGGAGAATCTCCCGGGGGCCTATCCCTACACCGGCGGGGTCTACCCGTACCGCCGCGAGGAGGAGGACCCGACGCGCATGTTCGCCGGCGAGGGCGGACCTGAGCGCACCAACCGCCGCTTCCACTACCTGGCACACGGCCACGGCGCGGCGCGCCTCTCGACCGCGTTCGATTCGACCACGCTCTACGGCGAGGATCCGGACACCCGGCCCGACGTTTACGGCCGCACCGGCAACTCGGGCGTCTCGATCGCGACGCTCGATGACATGAAGAAGCTCTACTCGGGCTTCGACCTGAGCTCGCCCTCGACCTCCGTCTCGATGACCATCAACGGGCCGGCGCCGATGCTGCTCGCCATGTTCATGAACACCGCGGTCGACCAGCAGGTCGAGCGGTACCTGAGGGCGGAGGGGCGCTGGAGTGCCGCCGAACAGCGCATCGCGACGCTGCTCGCCGCCCGCGCGGCGCACGGCGTGGCGGCGCCCGCCTACAAGGGCCCGCTGCCGGCGCATCACGACGGCTCGGGACTCGCGCTCCTCGGGGTGACCGGGGATGAGCTCCTCGAGCATGAGGTCTACGAGCGCATCCGCGCCGCGACGCTCGAGGCGGTGCGCGGCACGGTGCAGGCCGACATCCTCAAGGAGGATCAGGCGCAGAACACCTGTATCTTCTCCACCGAGTTTGCGCTGCGCATGATGGGCGACGTGCAGCAGTACTTCACCGAGCGGCGGGTACGTAACTTCTACTCCGTGTCCATCTCCGGCTATCACATCGCGGAAGCCGGCGCCAATCCGATCTCGCAGCTCGCCTTCACGCTCGCCAACGGTTTCACCATCGTCGAGTACTATCTGGCGCGCGGCATGAAGATCGACGACTTCGCGCCGAACCTCTCGTTCTTCTTCTCCAACGGCATGGACCCCGAGTACGTGGTCATCGGGCGCGTGGCACGGCGCATCTGGGCGCGTGCCATGCGCGAGCGTTACCACGCGGGTGCCCGCAGCCAGATGCTCAAGTACCACGTGCAGACCTCGGGCAGGAGCCTGCACGCGCGCGAGATCTCCTTCAACGACATCCGCACCACGCTGCAGGCGGTATACGCGCTGTTCGACAGCTGCAACAGCCTGCATACCAACGCCTACGACGAGGCGCTCACCACGCCGACCGAGGAGAGCGTGCGCCGCGCGGTTGCCATCCAGCTGATCATCAATCGCGAGCTCGGGCTCAACAAGATCCAGAATCCCTGGCAGGGCTCGTTCGCGATCGACTACCTCACCGACCTGGTCGAGGAGGCCGTGTACAAGGAGTTCGAGTCGCTGTCGGAGCGCGGCGGCGTGCTCGGCGCCATGGAGACCATGTACCAGCGCGGCAAGATCCAGGAGGAGTCGCTCTACTACGAAACGCGCAAGCACGACGGCTCGCTGCCGATCGTCGGCATCAACACCTTCCTCTCCGGCGCCGACGCCACCGCCGAGCACCAGGGCACCGCGCTCATCCGCTCGAGCGAGGAAGAGAAGCAGGATCAGGTGGCGGCGGTGCGGGCCTTCCAGGCGCGCAACGCCGCGCGCTCACCCGCCGCGCTCGCCGCCCTGCAGCAGGCCGCCGCGCGCGGCGGCAACGTGTTCGCCGAGCTCATGGAGAGCGTCAAGGTCTGCTCGCTGGGGCAGATCTCGCAGGCGCTGTATCAGGTGGGCGGGCAGTATCGTCGCAACATGTGAGGTCGGGCTCCCCGAGCGCGGCCAGGATCGCCGCGCGCGCCGCATCGCGCAGCGCCGGCACCGCCTCGCTTCCGGCGCCGGGTGCGGGGGTGAGCGGGGCGAGGACCTCGAGCTCGACCGGCCCGGGGCGCGCCAGCGCGCTTCCCGGCCAGAGCACGCGTCGCGTGCCGCGCAGCACCGCGGGTACCACCGGACAGCCGGCACGTACCGCGCTCGCGAATGCGCCGGTGTGGAACTTGTGCAGGCCGGGTCTGGGATCGAAGGTGCCTTCGGGAAAGAACACCAGCGAAACCCCGCGCGCGGCCTTGTGCAGCAGCCGGCGCGCATCGGCGGAGCTGCGGGTGCGGTTGTGGCGCTCGACGAACTCGGACCCGAGGAGGCGCAGCGCCATGCCGGCGAGCGGTACGGCGGACATTTCCCGCTTGATCACGAAGGCGAAGCGCGGCGGGAGCGCGGCGCTCACCACCGGACCGTCGAGATAGCTCGCGTGGTTGCACACGACCACGCATTGGCCCCGCGGTAGCCGCTCGGCGTGCTTCACCGTGAGCGGCAGACCGATCAGCACGAGGAGCGCCCGCGCTGCGTAGTGGCCGGCCGCGCGGCGGCGCTCGATGCCGGGGAGCCCCAGCATCGCGACCAGCACCACGAGCCCCACGGCGAGGAACGCCAGCACCGCCCACAGCGTGTACACGAGCCGCAGCGGAGCGAGCAGCAGCATGCGCGGCCGGAACGGCCGCCGCTGGGGCGGTGGGGTCATGGGAGTGGGACGTTGCGCCAAAAGCGGGTGTGAACTGGTTCTCTTTATGTTAATGCCGGAATGCAGATGTGAAGGTCATCACGTCGGTGCATCCGCCACGCTCACCATACTGCGGTCACCACATTACCCGGAACTCGGGGACGACACACGGCGTACGCGCCGCCCCGGGTGCCAGCGAGTCACCTCTTGTCAAACCAGGCTGCGGCACTCTCCATGACCACCAACGCCGACTCCTCGGACCCGGCGGTCTCCCGCTTCCTGGATGCCGTCTGGATGGAGCGCGGCCTGTCGCCGAACACGCTCGCCGCCTACCGTGCCGATCTTACCGCGCTGGCGCGCTGGCTCGCCGAGCGCAGCCTCCCCATCATGCGCACCTCGCGCGTCGACCTGCAGGAATTCATCGCCTCGAGGGTGCGCGGTGGGGCGCGGCCACGCTCCACGGCGCGGCAGCTGTCGAGCTACCGTCGCTTCTTCCGCTACTACATGCGCGAGGGTGCGATCAAAGAGGATCCCACCGCGCAGATCGCCATGCCCAAGATCGGGCGCTCGCTCCCGCGCTCGCTCACCGAGGAGGAGGTCGAATCGCTCCTCGGCGCCCCGCTGGTGAGCGACCCGCTCGGTAACCGCGACCGCACCATGCTCGAGGTCCTGTACGCAACGGGCCTGCGGGTGTCGGAGCTCGTGAACCTGCGCCAGGGACAGATCAACCTCAACCAGGGCGTCATCCGCATCCTCGGCAAGGGCGACCGCGAGCGGCTCATCCCGCTCGGCGAGGAGGCGATGCGGGCGCTGAAGGAATTCGCACGCGGCCCGCGCGGCGAGATTCTGCTCGAGCGCCAGACGGATTATCTCTTCCCGACGCGCCGCGGCGACCGCATGACGCGCCAGGCCTTCTGGCACATCATCAAGCGCTACGCCCGCAAGGCCGGCATCAGCAAGGACCTCTCGCCCCATACGCTCCGTCACGCCTTCGCGACGCACCTGCTGAATCACGGCGCGGATCTGCGCGTGGTGCAGCTGCTGCTCGGGCACAGCGATCTGTCCACGACCCAGATCTACACACACGTGGCACGCGAGCGCATGAAAGAGCTGCACTCGACGCACCACCCGCGCGGCTGAGAGAGCCCCGCGCCATGCGGCTCGAGGCCGCGTGCTAGACTGCCCCGGCGCGCAGGCGCAGGGCGCGGAGCCAAGGTCCGAACCCCGCCCGGCCGCGCCGGTCCAAGCATTCAGCCCGACCCGAAACCACGGAACTCCGATGCCTGCGAAGAAGCTGCTGTTGCTGCTCGTGATGATCGCCGCTCCCTTCGGTCTCGCCTGCGCGCAGCAACCGCCCGGCAAAGCCGCCGATCCGCGCGAGGAGCTCGCGAAGAAGATTCCGGGCGGCGCACGCGTCGAGGAGCTGCGCGCCACGCCGGTGCCGGGGATCTTCGAGTTCACGCGCGACGGCGACATCGCCTACGTAAGCGCCGACGGCCGTTACGCCATCAGCGGCGACCTGGTCGAGCTCGGCTCGAATGTGAATCTCACCGAGCAGCACCGCCGCGAGCTGCGCGAGCGCGAGCTGGCCGCCGTTCCCGAGAGCGACATGCTGATCTTTGCGCCCAAGGAGCCGAAGTACACGGTGAGCGTGTTCACCGACGTCGACTGTCCCTACTGCCGCAAGCTCCACGCGCAGATCGGCGAGTACAACCGCTTAGGGATCCGCGTGCGCTACCTGCTGTACCCGCGCAACGGCCCGAACACGCCCTCCTGGACCAAGGCCGAGCAGGTCTGGTGCTCCTCCAACCGCAACGAATCCCTCACCAAGGCGAAGCTCGGCCAGGATCTCAAGACCAAGGTCTGCACCGACACGCCGCTGGCGCGCTTCTGGGCGCTGGGACAGAAATTCAACATCCAGGGGACGCCGGCGATCGTGCTCGCCGACGGCGAGATGCTGCCGGGCTACCTGCCACCCGACGTGCTGCTCAAGCACCTGCAGGAAGAACAAAAGCGTTAGAGGGGTAAGCCGGCCTGCTGATTGGCGGGACAGGTCACGCCCTTTGCCCGCGGGCGAGAGTCCGGCTGCGCGGTCGGCCCGCTCACGGGGCCGCAGGCCCCGTGAGCCTATCTTTCCAGCAGCTTGAGCTTGTCGGGCGTGCCTTCCCATTCCTTGGCATCCGCGGGCGCCGCTTTCTTCTCGGTGATCACCGGCCAGCCTTTGGCGAGCTCGGCGTTCAGCTGCTTGAACTGCTCCTGACCCTTCGGCAACTCCTCCTCGGAGAAGATCGCCTCCACCGGGCACTCGGGCTCGCACAGCGTGCAGTCGATGCACTCTTCAGGATCGATGGCGAGGAAGTTCGGGCCTTCGTGGAAACAGTCGACCGGGCAGACCTCGACGCAGTCCATGTACTTGCACTTGATGCAGTTTTCGGTGACGACGAAGGTCATGCGCTTTCCTCGGAAGCGTTGCGGCCGCGTATTCTGCCACGCTCGCGTTCCCGGGGTGAGAGCCGCGGCGCCATCAGCTGCGGCCCAGCCGGCGATCGATGGTCGTGAAGTGGTGCGGCTCGCGGGGGCTGCCGCGGTCCTCGAGATAGCGTTTGAGCGCGAAGTCGGTGCTGGGGAATGCGAGCTCGCCCCAGGGAATTTCCGCGGGCGCGACCAGCGCCACCTCCAGGCTCTCGGGCCCCGCGCCGTACTCAGGCTGGCGCAGCACCGCGCGGAAAAACACGTGGACCTGCCGGGCGTGCAGCACGTGCACCACCGCGAGGAGCGAGCCGATGTCGACGCGCGCCAGCGCCTCCTCCTGTGATTCGCGCTCCGCCGCCTGCTGCAGCGTCTCGCCGTTCTCCATGAAGCCCGCCGGGACGGTCCAGTAGCCGAGCCGCGGCTCGATCGCGCGGCGGCACAGGAGGATTTTGCCCGCGTGCTCGGGCACGCAGCCGACCACCAGGCGGGGGTTGTCGTAGTGGATCGTGCCGCACGCGCTGCACACGTGGCGCGGCAGATGGTCGCCGGGCGGCACGCGCAGCTCGACGGGGGCACCACAGTGGCTGCAGTAATTCATGCGGGCAGCGAGGATAAGGGCGTGCCCCGCGTCTTGTCGACTGCGCTCAGAGCAGTCCAAACACCCCGACGCCGCTCGTCGTGCCGATGAGCACCTTGCCGTCGGCGATCGTCGGCGTGATGAACTTGTTGGCCGCGCCGAAGGAGTCGCGGCCGTTGGCGGCCTGGGTGCTGTTGTAGAGCTCGTTGGCGAGATTGGCGGCATCGTAGGCGTGCAGCACCGCCGCGCCCGAGCCCGCGTTCTCGTGGGCCCAGACGATGCCGTTGGCCGTGCCGCTGGCGGAGACCGCCGCGGCCGTTCCCGGGTAAGCGAAGCTCGCGGCGCTGCGCGAGGTGGGGGCGGCGCTCAGCATGGCGTTGCTCAGGGTGAACGCGAGCAGCGCGCCGCCCTGCGGGCCGTAGTAGACGGCGCCGTTGAAGTACGCCGGCGTCGACCAGATGCCTCCGCCGAGCACGCCGGGCAGCTCCTGCCAGATCGCATCGTTGTTGTTGGGATTGAACCTGCCCATGGAGTCGCGGTTGACGACGTACAGGTTGCCGTCCTTGCCGGCGCCCACCATCAGGTGGCGGGTGGTGCCGCCCGAGTCCCTCACGTCGGGCAGCAGCAGTGTGCCGCCCGAGCCCAGATCGGTATCGCCGTTGGACTCGTCGACCTCGTTATACATGGTGAAATAGTCGGCGACGCTCAGCGTGGCGCCGCTCAGTGTCAGCTTGAGGAAGGAATTGCCGTAGTCACCCTGTCCCGGAAAGCCGTTGCCGTCGAGGGTCGTGTCGAACACGCCGTTGGCGGTGAGGAGATAGACGTTGCCGGAGGAGTCCGCCGCCGGCCCGCCGCCGGCCATCCAGATCGCCGGGCCCCCGCCGGCGCTGTTGGGCGCGACGTTGAGCACCGCGGTCTGGGCCAGCGTGCTCGAGTTGTAGGCGATCACCCAGCCGGTGTAGGGCGAGTTGTCGCAATGCGAGGTCCAGGCGGTGTAGAGCGTGTGGTTCTCGAGCAGCAGCGCCGCGCGCTCCTCGTAGGCGGACGGATCGAAGGTGTTGGAGCCGCCGCCGGCGGCCGGATAGAGCGCGGCGATTTCCATCGGACCACCGAGGAGCTCGGCGCCCGTGGTGACGTCGAGCGCGTGCAGCCGCTGATGGTAGTTCTGCGAGGCATCGAGCGACATGGCGACGACGTAGATGGTGCCGTTGGCGCCCGCGCTGCGGTCGATCACCGGAGTCGCGGTGATGCCGATCGTCGGCTGCACCTGGCCGCAGCCGCGGTCATCGCTCGGCATCTCGCCGCTCGCGAGCAGCGATTTCTGCCACAGCACCGCACCCGAGTCGGTGTCGAAGGCGTACACGATGTCGTTCTCGGTGGCGACGAAGGCCACGTTGTGTGCCGCGCCGCCGAGCGTGAGCGCCGAGAGGTACAGCGGCTGCGCGTCGACCTTGCCGTCGGTGGCGAGCGTGCGCAGCAAGCCGAAGCTCGCGGAGTTGACGTTGGTGAGCGTGAGGGTCGTCTCGGTGAGGTTCTGCCCGGTGCGGGCGACGTCGTTCTTGTATGTCGTGACATCGGTGTGCGAGCCCGATGGAGGTGGCGGCGGTGGCGTCGGCGTGGTGTTGGCGCTGCCGCCGCTGTGACTGCAGGCAGCGCACGCCGCGATGAGGGGCACCAGCAACCACGTCCGGGGGGTACGCATACTCACTCCTGCCCAGGCACCGGGCTTCAACGTTGGCAGGTGCGCAGGCTGGGTGGCAAACCGTCGGCGCGCGGCGACGGCACGGTTGGCCGCGCCGCTCCCATAGGGTGGTCATGTTGTGCTCTTCTGCATTCCTATAGGTGGTCAAAACGTGTAGCATTGACCACCTATAGGCATGCGGAGACCTCTACCATGACTACGTCTATCAAGCTGTTAGCACTCGACCAGCTCGACAAGAGGCTACCCCGCCTGCACCGAGCGGCACAGGAGATCAGCCGACAGACACCACGCGGTGGATGGGCGAAGGCCCTTCGAGGTGCTCTCGGCATCTCGGAGCGAAGCTTCGCCAAGCGCTTGGGTCTGATATCGGGTGCTTCAGTGCAAAAGCTCGAGCGCAACGAACAAAAAGGCTCGGTGACTTTGGAGTCGCTCCGCCGCGCTGCTGAGGCGCTCGATGCGGACCTCGTCTACGCAATCGTTCCACGCAGGCCGCTGCGCGCAGCGATCAGAGCGCGGGCGCGCCGGTTGGCGGAGGAGCGCATGAAGCCGATCGCCCAGTCGATGGCACTGGAAGCTCAGTCGCTGTCCGCGAAACAGCTCGAGCGCCAAGTGGACGAGTTGGCCAGGGACCTCGAGAAGAGGCCGGCCGACCTATGGCGCTGACCGACCCACATGCGCCGGGAGCGACCCCGCTCAGTCCAGATGATCTTGAGGGACTGAAGGTTCCCGTGACTACTCACGGGGAGCTGAACGAACTCGAGGCGGCGAACATCGTAAAGGGACAGGAGTGGGCGCTCAGGTCTCGCAGTACACGGGTGCCGGAGATACTCACCGACAGGTACGTGCAGCGAAATTGCGCGCTGTCTGCGACGATGCGCGCTATTGGATCGAACATGGAACCTACTTCCCGGAAGAGTTGGCAATCCGCCTGCATCACCGACTAATAAAGGTGCACCTCTTCAGGAACGGCAATGGCCGGCATGGACGAATGTTGGCGGATTTGTTGCTGTTGCGGCACTTCAAGGCCGCGAGGTTGTCCTGGGGCGGCGGCGACCTTGGGAGGGCTGGACCGCGACGCGAAACCCACATCGCAGGGATGCGCGCTGCTGACGCTTACGACTATAGGGTGCTTCTGGAGTTCTGCCGGTCGTGACGCGGGCCGGGCAGCGTGTGGAAGCGACACGAACATGATCGGCGTGGTGCCCGAGGTCGGAGTCGAACCGACACGCTTTTAAGGGCGGCGGATTTTCGTGCCACTTCGGCTTTCGCCGCCCCGCAACCAAGCCGGGTTCGTGGTCTGGAGCACGCCTTCACCGTGGCCTTCTCAGGCTGTAGGTGCCCGCCGTCTGCTCTCTACACCTTCCCCGGCGTGCGGCGCGGGGCTTGGCTCGGCATCAGCTCGCGCCGCCTGTGGCGCCGCAGGGCCTTCACCGAGTTTGACGGGCTTCACCTCAAGGATTTCTCCGAGAGGGCTCAAATTTGTCTGAGTCCGCTGCGTCTACCAATTCCGCCACTCGGGCACCGGCAGCAAGTATACGGCGGCGGGGCATGCCGGAATAACGGCTATTTGCCATCCGGCTGCGACCTTTTGCGCCCCTCGCGCATCTAAGACTCCCGTGACCAGGCTTCAGGAAATCACCGTGCCGCAGGCGCTGCGGGAGCGGGCATGTGCGGGGGAAGAGGGCGCGCGGCAGTCGATCTATGCGGCCGTGGCGCCGCCGACCTTCGCGCTCATCCGCCGCATCATCGGCAATCGCAGCACCGCGGAGGATGTCTTCCAGGACACCATGATGAGCTTCTTCGAGCATCTCGCCGACTTCCGCGACGAGGCGCCGCTTGGCGCCTGGCTGCGGCAGATCGCGGTCTCGCGCTGCCTCATGCACCTGCGATCCCCGTGGCGCCGCGCGCGGCTCTACATCGAGGGGAGCGGTGCATCGGGGGCAACCGGGGAGGTGGAGTCCGCCATCCGGGCGCTCCCACCGGAAACCATCGACGTGGAGCGCGCGCTGGCGACGCTCGCGCCGACCGCGCGCGCGGTCGTGTGGATGTACGAGGTGGAGGGCTACTCGCATGCCGAGATCGCCTACGCCTTCGGCCGCTCCGTCAGCTTCTCCAAGTCGCAGCTCGCGCGCGCGCACCTGAAGCTGCGCGCCTGGTTCGAGCCGCAGGGAAACCGACCCACATGCACACTGAGCTAGAAGAGCGCGCACTGGCGCGGCTGCTGCGCGCACTGCCCGAGGACGGCGCGCGGCCTTATGACTTCGGCGAATTCGAGCGCCGCGCCCGGGAGGCGCCCATCGCCGCGGCGCGCGCGCGCCGCGTGCGCATCCTGGCCGCCGCGATCGTCGTCGTACTGGCGATCGGCGCCGCCGCCATCCGCTTCGGCGGCGGCGGGCACTTGCCGGCACCGCCCGCCGTGCCGCTCGCCGCCGACCGCGCCGCCGCGCTGCGGCCCGCCGCGGGTGCGCCTTCCGGCGGTGACGAGGCCGACGCCCAGCAGTGGCTCGAGAGCCTGCCGCGCGAGCCCGGCGTGGTGCGCGTCGGGACGCGCGCCGCGGTGGAGTCGCTCGAAGACCATCTCGCCGAGGTCGATGACCTCATGAGCACCGAGCGCGCCGGAGCCGCGGCGCCGGCGCGCCTCGCGGCGCTGCAGAAAGAGCGCAGCCAACTCGTCAGCTCGCTCGTGCAGGTGCGCTACGCCGAGACCCTCGCCGATGCCTCACGCTGAGAAAACTAAGGAGCCCGTCATGAGCCGATGCCCCCTGATTTTCGCCTGGAGCGCGGCGGCGCTGCTGGCGTGCGCCGCGGCGGTGAGCTGCCGGCCGTCCATCGCGCTCGCCGATCCAGCGCCCGCGCCGAGCGCCGACGCGGGCCGGACGGCCGCCGATGCCGCCAGGGCTGCAGCCGAGGACGCCAGGACCCAAGCCTGGAGCGGCGCCGATGACGCCAAACTCGAGGCGCAGCTCGAGACCGCGCGCCGGCAGCTCGATGCGGCCGCGCACGAGGTGGCGGAACTCACCGCGCAGCTGAGCCGGCCGGTGATCGAGCGCTTCAGGATGGAGATGGACGGCGAGCATGGCCGGGCGATCATCGGCGTGCAGCTGGACCCGGCTCCGGGCGGTCCCGGTGCACGCGTGCGCGAGGTGAGCCCGGGCGGTCCCGCCGCGGAGGCCGGCATCCGCGCCGGGGATGTGATCGTGGCGGTGAACGGCACCGAGGTGAAGGGCGAGAACCCCGCGCGGACCGTCATGAGACTCATGCGCCCGGTGAAGCCCGAGGGCAAGGTGAGCGTGCGCGTGCTGCGCGAGGGCGCGCCGCACGAGTTCACCGTAGTGGCCCGCCCCGGCCCCGGCTTCTTCTTCGCGGATTTCCCGCGACTCGAAGGCCCGGAGCTGCTCGCCGGTCACCCCGAGCCGCTCCTCATTCACGGGCCGGTCACGGACATGGAGCTGGCGACGCTCACCCCGCAGCTCGGGCGCTATTTCGGCAGCGAGAAGGGCGTGCTGGTGGTCCGCGCGCCGTCCGCGGGCGCGTTGCAGCTCGAGGACGGCGACGTGATCCTCGCCATCGACGGGCGCGAGCCGGCGAATGGCTCGCACGCGACGCGCATTCTCGCCACCTATCAACCGGGCGAGAAGCTGACGCTGCGCGTCCTGCGGCTGCACAAGACGCTCGATCTGCAAACCACTCTGCCCGAGAGAGCCGAGCACCGGCACGCGCAAGCCCGTGTGCGCGGCGTGCCATCCGGCCCGCCGCTGCCGCCGGTCCCTGCGCCGCCGCCGCCCCCGACCCCCGACAGCTAAAGCCCTGGCGGTGCGCGTGTAACATGCGCGCGTGCGCCGCCAGGATTTCCACTACGAGCTGCCTCCCGGGCTGATCGCCCAGACACCGCTCGCCGAGCGCTCGGCGAGCCGCATGCTGGTCCTCGAAGGCGCGGGCGGCGCGCCGCGCGACGCTACGGTCGCCGAGCTACCGGCGTTCCTCGCGCCGGGGGACCTGCTGGTCTTCAATGACACGCGCGTCGTGGCGGCGCGGCTCATGGGAGCCAAGCCCACCGGCGGGGCGGTCGAGATCTTTCTCGAGCGCGCGCTCGCGGGGACGCAGGCGCTCGCGCAGGTGTCGGCCAGCAAGCCGGTGCGCGCGGGACTCGAGCATCGCCACGGCCGGCGGCGAGGTGCGCGTGCTCGAGCGCGAGGGCGACCTGTGGCGCATCGCACTGCCGGGCGACGCGCTCGATTTCTTCGAACGCTGGGGCGAGGTTCCGCTGCCCCCCTACATCGAGCGCGCGCCGCGGCCGGACGATCGCGAGCGCTACCAGAGCCTGCTCGCGCGCGAGCGCGGCGCGGTGGCCGCACCGACCGCCAGCCTGCATTTCGACGCACCGCTCCTTGCAGCCCTCGAAGCCCGCGGCATCGAGCGCGCCTGCATCACGCTGCACGTCGGCGCGGGGACGTTTCAGCCGCTGCGGGTCGAGGATCTCGCCGCGCACAGCATGCACGCCGAGCGGGTGGCGGTGAGCGGGGCGACCTGTGAGGCGGTGGCGAGGACGCGCGCGCGCGGCGGCCGCGTAGTGGCGGTCGGCACCACGGTGATGCGCGCGCTCGAGTCGAGCGCACTCGCCGCGCCCGACGGCGTGCCGGCGCCGTGGAGCGGGGAGACACGGCTGTTCATCACGCCGGGGTTCCGCTTCCGTGTCATCGACCGGCTGCTCACCAACTTCCATCTGCCGGAGTCGACGCTGCTCATGTTGGTATGCGCGTTCGCCGGCACCGGGGCGGTGCTCGCCGCCTACGCCCACGCGATCGCGGCGCGCTACCGCTTCTTCAGCTACGGGGACGCGATGCTCGTCACGCGCGCCGCCGCATGAGGCCGACCTTCGTGGTGACTGCGCAGGCGGGTGCGGCGCGCCGCGGCACTCTGGTGACGGGCCACGGGGCAATCGACACGCCGGCCTTCATGCCGGTGGGCACTTACGGCACGGTCAAGGCGATGACCCCGGAGGAGCTCGCGGATCTCGGTGCCCAGATCGTGCTCGGCAACACCTTTCACCTCATGCTGCGTCCCGGGGCGGCGGTGATCGGCGCGCACGGCGGCCTGCATCGCTTCATGCACTGGGAGCACCCGATCCTCACCGACTCGGGCGGCTTCCAGGTCTTCAGTCTCGAGAGCCTGCGGCGCATCTCCGAGGAGGGGGTGCGTTTCCGCTCGCCGATCGACGGCCGCGAGGTGCGCCTCACGCCCGAGGACTCGATGGACATGCAGTGCGCACTGCGCTCCGACATCGCCATGGCGCTCGATGACTGCACGCCGCACCCGGCCACGGAACGCGAGGCGCGCGAATCGATGGAGCGCTCGATGCGCTGGGCGGCGCGCAGCCACGCGCACTACCACCGCAGCGACCCGCCCGGCGGGCTGTTCGGGATCGTGCAGGGCGGCATGCACGTGCCCTTGAGGCTCGCCTCCCTCGAGAGCCTGCTGCGCCTCGACTGGCCGGGACTCGCGGTCGGGGGACTCGCGGTCGGGGAATCCGAGCAGGAGCGGCTCGCCGTGCTCGAGGGCCTCATTCCCCACATGCCCGCCGACCGTCCGCGCTACCTGATGGGCGTCGGCCGCCCGGAGGACATCGTCGCCGCGGTGCTGCGCGGTATCGATCTGTTCGATTGCGTCATCCCGACGCGCCACGCGCGCAACGGGCACCTGTTCACCGCGAGCGGCGTCATCAACATCCGTAACAGCGTCCACCAGGACGACCTCTCTCCGGTGGACGCCAGCTGCGCCTGCTACACCTGCCGCAACTACACCCGCGCGTACCTGCGCCACCTCGACCGCTGCAACGAGATCCTCGGCGCCCGGCTCAATACCATTCATAACCTGCATTTCTACCTGGATCTGATGCGCTCCCTGCGCGCCGCACTCGCCGCCGGGGAGCTGGACGGCTGGGCACGGGGATTTCTCGCCGCCCGGCGGCCGGACGCGATCCCTGTGGCATAATGCCGCCCTTTTTCGCTTCCGGGACTTGCACATGAACCTGATATCCGACGCCTGGGCGCAGTCCGCGCCCGGCCCCATGAGCCAGGGCGCGCCGCTGCTGATGATGGTGCTGTTCGTCGGCGTGTTCTATTTCCTCCTGATCCGGCCGCAACAGAAGAAGGCCAAGGAGCACCAGGCGCTGGTGTCCAAGCTCGCCACCGGGGACGAGGTCGTGACCAACGGCGGCATTCTCGGGCGCGTCACCGAGGCCGGCGAGACCTTCATCACCCTCGAAGTCGCCGACGGGGTGCGCATCAAGGTGCAGCGCCACCAGATCGGTCAGCTCATGCCCAAGGGCACGCTGAAGAGCGCCTGAGACCATGCTCGAGTACGCCCGCTGGAAGTACATCCTGGTCGCGGCGGTGCTGCTGCTCGCGCTGCTGTTCGCGCTGCCGAACGTCTTCGGCGAGGACCCGGCGCTGCAGGTGGCGCGCAAGGACCACACCGCCCTGACCCCGGACAACGAGCAGGCGGTCGAGTCGTTCCTCAGGGACCACGGCGTGCATTTCGCGACGAGCTACCTCGACCAGGGTCACCTCATGGTGCGCTTCGCCAGCGTGGCCGATCAGCTGGCGGCGCGCGATGCGGTGAACGGCAACGATGACCTCAAGAGCAGCTACATCACGGCGGTATCGTTCGCGCCGCGCACGCCGGAGTTCCTGCGCGCGCTGGGACTGAAGCCCATGCCGCTCGGACTCGACCTGCGTGGCGGCCTGTATCTGCTCTACCAGGTGGACGTGAACTCCGCGGTCGCCCAGGCGCTCGAGGGCTACGCGGCCGATGCGCGCCGCGCGCTCACCACCGCCAACATCGCCTTCAGGGACGTGACGGTCGACGGCGCGGCGGCGACGCTGCGCATCCAGCTCGCCCCCGGAGCCGATGCGGACGCGGCCCGCACCGCGCTCACCAAGCCGCTGCAGGGACTGGCCGTGACCGGCGCGACCGGGGCTGCGGGACCGGTGCTGGCGGCGACCATGACCAGCCAGCAGATCCGCGAGCGCCAGGACTACGCCATCGAGCAGAACATCGTGACGCTGCGCAACCGCGTCAACGAGCTCGGCGTGTCCGAGCCCATCGTGCGGCGCCAGGGGATCGACCGCATCAACGTGGAGCTGCCGGGCGTGCAGAACTCCGCCGAGGTGAAGGACCTGCTCGGGCGCGTCGCGACGCTCGAGTTCCGCCTCGAGGACATGCAGAACAGCGCCGCGGAGGCTGTGGCGCTCGGGCGCGCGCCGCTCGGCTCCAAGCTCTACACCCACACCCGCATGGGCCGTCCGCTCCTGCTGAAGCGCGAGATCATCGTCACCGGCGACCAGCTCACCAACGCGACCGTCGGCCAGTCCCAGGACGGTATCGGGGTCAACGTGCGGCTCGATGCCCGTGCCGGCGAGAATATGCTGCGCACCACGCGCGCCAACGTAAACAAACGCATGGCGGTGGTGCTGATCGAGAAGCGCCCCGAGACCGTCGAGGTCGACGGCAAGAAGGTGACCCGCGAGGTGACGGACGAGGAAGTCATCAACGACGCCACCATCAAGGGAGTCTTCAGCAACAGCTTCGTGATCACGGGGCTGCAGGCCGGCGAGGCGCGCGATCTCGCCTTGCTGTTGCGCTCCGGCTCGCTCGCCACCGCGATTTACCCGGTCGAGGAACGCGTGGTCGGCCCGAGCCTCGGCGAGAAGAACATCAAGCAGGGGCGCGATGCGCTCATCATCGGCATGGCCGGCGTGTTCCTCTTCATGGCGCTCTATTACCAGGTGTTCGGACTCGTGGCCGACCTGGTGCTGCTCGCGAACGTGGTGCTGCTGACGGCGCTCCTGTCGATGATGCACCAGGTGCTGTCGCTCCCGGGCATCGCCGGCATCCTGCTCACCGTCGGCATGGCGGTGGATGCCAACGTGCTGATCTATGAGCGCATCCGCGAGGAGATCCGCAAGGGCGTGTCGCCGCAGGCGGCGATCCGCTCCGGCTTCGAGAAGGCTTTCTCGGCGATCGCCGATTCCAACGTCACGACGCTGATTGCCGGCGTCGTGCTGTGGGTGCTCGGCACCGGTGCGATCCGCGGCTTCGCCGTAGTGCTCACGCTCGGCATCGCCACCTCCATGTTCACCTCGCTCATGGGCAGCCGGGCGCTGCTCACGCTCATGTACGGCGGCCGGCGCAAGCTCGCACGCCTCGCCATCGGCTAGGAAACGCACCGTGGAATTCTTCAGTCATCAGACCAGCTACCCGTTCATGGCCACCCGCAAGGTGTGGTACACGCTCTCGGCGCTGCTCATGATCGTGTCGCTCGGCTCGTTCTTCGTGCGCGGCGTCAACCTGGCCACCGACTTCACCGGCGGAGTGAGCGCCAGCGCAACCTTCACCCAGGCCGCCAACGTCGACCAGGTGCGCGCGCAGCTGCTCAGCGCCGGTTTCCGCGATCCTTCCGTGCAGGTATTCGGCACTTCGCGCGATGTCGCGATCCGCCTGCCGGCCGATGCGAAGCTCGACTCGAACGCGGTGCGCACGCGGCTCGAGACGGCGCTCCACGGGGTCGACCCGGGAGCGCAGGTCGTGCAGCTCGACGTGGTGGGGCCGCAGGTGGGCCAGGAGCTCAAGACGAGCGCCGCCTGGTCGCTGTTCTTCACGCTGCTCGGCATCTTCATCTATCTGGCGGTGCGCTTTCACACCTGGCGGCTGTCGGCCGGCGCGATTTTCGCCGTGCTGCACGACCCGATCCTGGTGCTGGGCTTCTTCTCGCTCACCCAGATGTCGTTCGACCTCAGCGTAGTGGCGGCGATTCTCGCGGTCATCGGCTACTCGCTCAACGACACGGTGGTGGTGTTCGACCGGATTCGCGAGCGCTTCGAGGGCAACCGCCGCTCGCCGCCCGACCAGGTGCTCGACCAGTCGATCAACCAGACGCTGTCGCGCACCATCATGACCAAGGTGGTGACCTCGATCGTGGTGGTGGCGCTCCTGTTCCTCGGCGGACCCGCCCTCAAGGGCTTCGCGGCGGCGCTCCTGATCGGCATCGTGGCCGGTACCTATTCCTCGATCTACATCTCGAGCGCCATCGCGCTCGACTTCGGCCTGACCGCCGAGCACGTCTTCCCGACGGCGAAGAAGGCCGCGCTTGACCACCTGCCGTAGCGGCGGAGCACCCTCACGCTGAGCGACAGCCACGCCTGGCTCGCGTTCCTGGCGCTCACGGCGCTCGAGATCGTTCTCGGCGTCGACAACCTGATCTTTCTTGCGATCCTGGTGGCGCGGCTGCCGCCGGCGCGGCAGCGGGCGGCGCGTCTCGGCGGCCTCGCGCTCGCGATGGTGACGCGCATCGCGCTGCTCTGGTCGATCGTGTCCCTCACGCACCTCACGCGGCCGTGGCTCGAGGTCGCCGGCCGCTCATTCTCGGGGCGCGACCTGGTGCTGCTCGCCGGCGGGCTGTTCCTGACGGCCAAGAGCGTGCTGGAGATGCACCATTCCCTCGAGGGCGCCGGGTCGCGCGGCGCCGCGGCCCGGGGCCACGCCCGGGTGCTGGCGACCATCGTGCAGATCGGGCTGATCGATCTGGTGTTCTCGCTCGACTCGGTGTTTACCGCGGTGGGACTGGCGCGCGACTTCGCGGTCATGGCGGCGGCGATCGTCGTGGCGATCCTCGTCATGATGTGGGTGTCACGGCCGATCGGCGCCTTCATCGAGCGCCATCCGACCATCAGGATGCTGGCGCTCGCGTTCCTGATCCTGATCGGTGTGGCGCTCATCGCCGAGGGTCTCAACTTCGAGATCCCGAAGGGCTATCTCTACTTCGCGATGGCCTTCGCGGCGGCGGTGGAGCTCATCAACCTGCGCGTGCGGCGGCGCTGAGGACCGGCGGGCAGCAGGGCGCCTCAGCGCGCCGTGGCTGGAGCGGCGCCTGCGGGCTTGTGCAGGCGGCTGTTGCGGTAGCCGTAGAAGGCGTAGATCAGCACGCCGACTCCGGTCCAGATGACGAGCCGCATCCAGGTCGCCGTCCCAAGCGACACCATCATGGCGCCGCACACCACCGCGCCGGCGATGCACGTGAACCACGGCCAGGGCGCACGGAACGGACGCGGCAGATCGGGGCGGGTCCGGCGCAGCACCAGCACGCCGATGCACACCGTGACGAACGCGGCCAGCGTGCCGATCGCCACCATCTCGCCGAGGATCTTGACCGGGAACAGGCCGCCGACCAGCGCGGCACAGGCTCCGGTCACCGCGGTACCGACCGAGGGCGTCTTGAAGCGCGGATGCACGCGCCCGAAGACCGGCGGCAGCAGCCCATCGCGCGCCATGGCGAAGAAGATGCGCGCCTGGGCGATGGTCATCACCAGCATCACCGAAGTCATGCCGCAGACCGCGCCGAACTTCACGGCAAGACCGATCCAGTAGGGAGCGTTGTGGCGGTCGAGGGCGAGCGCGACCGGCGCGGCGACATCGAGGTCCTTGTAGCTCACCATGCCGGTGAGCACCGTGGAGACGATGACGTAGAGGACGGTGCAGACGATGAGGCTCGAGAGGATGCCGATCGGCATGTCGCGCTGCGGGTTCCTGGTCTCCTGCGCCGCGGTCGAGATCGCATCGAAGCCGATGTAGGCGAAGAAGATGACGCCCGAGGCGGCCATCACACCGCTCCAGCCGAACAGGCCGAACTGCCCGCCGTTCGGGGGCACGAAGGGGTGCCAGTTGGCCGGCTCGATGTAGCTCACGCCGACGAGGATGAACAGCACGATAACCGTCACCTTGATGGCGACGATCACGGAGTTGAACCAGGCGGACTGCTTGATACCGATGTAGCAGATGGTCGAGATGAGCGCGACGATCAGTACCGCCGGCACGTTGATGATGGCTCCGGTGGAGACGATCTGGAAGGCCTCCTTGCCCATGGGCGTCCCGAACGGCGCATTGGTGAGCTGTGGCGGCAGGTGGATGTGCAGCTGCTCGAGCAGGCTCACCACATAGCCAGACCAGCCGACCGAGACGGTCGCGACCGCGAACAGGTATTCGAGCACCAGGTTCCAGCCGATGAACCAGGCGATACCCTCGCCGAGCGTCGCGTAGGAGTAGGAGTAGGCGCTGCCGGACACCGGGATCATGGCGGCGAACTCCGCGTAGCACAGGCCCGCGAACGTGCAGCCGAGTCCCGCGATGATGAACGACAGGGGCAGCGCCGGTCCGGCGTGGTTGGCCGCCGCGGTGCCGGTGAGCACGAAGATGCCCGTGCCGATGATGCCGCCGATGCCGAGCAGTGTGAGGTGAACGGGGCCGAGCGCGCGCCGCAGCTGATTCGTCTTCGATTCCTGCTCCTGCAGCTCGGCAATCGACTTGGTCGCCAGAAGTTGTCGCGCCATTTGACCCCCGATTTTTCGCTGGACTCTACACAAGCAACCTGGGGAAAGCGAGCGCGTGGTCCCGTGTCGAACGGCGTTGTCGCGCGCGCTCAGGTGCCGCGCAGATCCTCGGGTACGTGCGGCGCGAGCGTCTCGATGAGCGCGGCGTAGACCTTCGGATTGCCGGCGAGGATGTGTCCCGCCTGGACGTACTCGCCGCCCGTGAGGGTGCCGATGCGACCGCCCGCCTCCTGGATGAGGAGCGTTCCGGCGGCCGTGTCCCAGGGGCTCAGGCCGATCTCCCAGAACGCGTCCACGCGCCCCGCCGCGACATAGGCGAGATCGAGCGCCGCGGCGCCCGGGCGGCGCACGCCGGCCGCCTGCTCGGCGACCGCGCGCAGCATGCCGAGGTAGGCGTCGAGGTAGCGCAGGTTGGCGCGGTAGGGAAACCCGGTGGCGATGAGCGCGCCCTCGAGGGAGCGCGTCTTGCTGACGCGCATGCGGTGGTTGTCGAGATGGGCGCCGGCACCGCGGCTGGCGGTGAAGAGCTCCCCGCGCATCGGATCGTAGACCACCGCATGCTCGAGGCGTCCCTTGATCTGGCAGGCGATCGACACGCAGAACACCGGAAAGCCGTGCAGGAAATTCGTCGTCCCATCGAGTGGGTCGATGATCCAGAGCGTCTCGTGCTCCCCGCTCCGCCCGCTCTCCTCGGCAAGGAACGCGTGCTGCGGGTAGTTGCGGCGGATGGTGGCGATGATCTCGCGCTCGGCGGCGTGGTCGACCTCGGTCACGAAGTCGTTGCGACCCTTGGACGTGATGGTGAGCGACTCGAGGCGATTCAGGCTCCGGATGATCACCTCGCCGGCACGGCGCGCGGCGCGCACGGCGATGTTGAGAAGCGGCTGCACGGTCTTTAAGCTCGTTTGGAGAGGTGGGTTACAGTCACTGGGTATTCTTGGCAGGCATAGCCGGCGAAGGCCGCGTCCTTCGCCGGCGTCAACGAAGCTGATGTCCGGCAGGATCGCCAAAGGCGATCCTGCCCAATTGCACAAGCCTAACAGATGAACTCCCCCGACATTCGCATCGTGCTGGTTGCGCCCTCGCATCCGGGCAACATCGGCGCCGCCGCGCGCGCCATGAAGAACATGGGGCTCGGCGCGCTGGTGCTGGTACGCCCGCGGCAGTTCCCGCACGCCGAGGCGACGGCGCGCGCTTCCGGAGCCGATGACGTGCTCGGGGCCGCGCGCGTGGTGGATACCCTCGCCGAGGCGCTCGCGGGCTGCGGCTTCATCGCCGCGACCACCGCGCGCGAGCGCGACCAGTATTTCCGCGTCACGGACGTGCGCGAGGCGGCGCCGCGCATCCTCGCCGAGGCGCAGCGCTCGCCCGCTGCGGTGCTGTTCGGCGCCGAGCGTACCGGGCTCACCAACGAGGAGCTCGAGACGGCGCACGTGCTGCTGCGCATCCCCGCCGACGCCGCCTACCCGTCACTCAATCTCGCCATGGCGGTGCAGCTCGTCGCTTACGAGCTGTATCGGGCACGCGGTGCGGCGCCGCTCGGCGCCGAGCCCGTCGCGGCGCCGCTCGCCACGGTAGAGGAGATGGGGGCACTGTATGCGCATTTTGCGCAGGTGCTGGAGGAGATCGATTTCCGCGATCGCACGGAAAGCGGCACCCACCTGATGCTGCGCATCCGCCGCCTGCTGCAGCGTGCCGAGCTCGACCATAACGAGGCCAACATCCTGCGCGGCATCCTCACCGCGGTGCAGAACCGGCGGCGTCACGCCGGAGAGCCCCGATGAGCTCCGCGCCGCCGGTGTACCTCGACCACGCCGCGACCACGCCGGTCGATCCGCGGGTGGCGGCCGCCATGGCGCAGTGCCTCGTTGCGGACGGCGACTTCGGCAACGCCTCCTCCGGCCACGCTTTCGGACGCGCCGCCGCGGCGCGCATCGAGCGCGCGCGCGCGCAGGTCGCCGCGCTCATCGGTGCGGCGCCGGATGAGATCGTCTTCACCTCCGGCGCCACCGAGTCGAACAATCTCGCCATCCTCGGCGTGGCGCGCGCCAACGCCGATCGCGGGCGCCACCTCGTGACCGCGCGCACCGAGCACAAGGCGGTGCTCGATCCCTGCAAGCGCCTCGAGAAGGAGGGCTTCGAGGTCACGTACCTCACGCCCGGGCGCAGCGGCGTGATCGGGCCCGCGGCCGTGGCGGCCGCGCTGCGCCCCGGCACGCAGCTGGTCTCGCTCATGGGCGTCAACAACGAAACCGGGGTGCTCGAGGACCTCGCGGGCGTCGGGGCCGTGTGCCGCGAGCGCGGCGTCGCCTTCCACAGCGACTGCGCCCAGGCCGCAGGCAAGCTCCCGCTCGATGCGGCGGTCCTGCCGGTCGATTTCCTTTCCTGCACCGCGCACAAGCTCTATGGGCCGAAGGGGATCGGGGCGCTCTATGTGCGCCGCGGCGCGCGCGCGCTGCTCGAGCCGGTGAGCTTCGGCGGCGGACAGGAGCTGGGGCTGCGCCCCGGGACCCTCGCCACCCACCAGATCGTCGGCTTCGGCGCCGCCTGTGAGCTGGCCGCCGCGGTGCTCGCCGATGAGCGCGCGCGCCTCACGCAGCTGCGCGAGCGGTTGTGGGAGCGGCTGCGTCCACTCGGCGGGGTGCACCTGAATGGCGCGGACGCGCCACGCGTCCCGGGCATCCTCAATGTGTCCTTCGAGGGAGTCGAGGGGGAGAGCCTCGTGAGCGCGCTCACCGAGATCGCGGTCTCGACCGGCGCGGCCTGCAACTCCGCGACCGCGGAAGCCTCCTACGTGCTGCGCGCGCTCGGGCGCGACGCGCTGCTCGCGGCGAGCTCGCTGCGCTTCGGGCTCGGGCGCAACACCTGCGAGCGGGACATCGAGATCGCCGCCGCCGCCGTGGCCCGCGAGGTCGGGCGGCTGCGGGCGCTGTCACCGGCCTCAGGTCCGCCAGCGGGCGCGGGCGATGGCCCCGGGACGGTGACCGGAGAGGCCGGAGGCCCCGGGAAGGAGACCTGGGTCCGGTTTCGGCTGCGCGTCGAGGGCGACACTGTGAAAGACGCACGGGTCCAGGCCTTCGGGTGCCCCCATACTCTCGATGTGGCCGGGTGGCTCTGCCAGGAGTTGCCGGGCCGCAGCCGCGGCGCGCTCACCCCCGGGGCGCCACGGGACTGGGCGCTCGCGCGCTCGGTCCCGGTCGAGAAACTCGGCCGGCTGCTGGTGGTCGAAGATGCGCTGCGCGCGTGCCTCTTGCACTGGCCGTAAGCGCTACAATGCAGAGGATCGATGGCCATCTCACTGACCGAATCCGCCGCCAATCGCGTCAAGAGCTTTCTTGCCACGCGTGGCACCGGCATCGGGCTGCGCCTGGGCGTGCGCAAGACCGGCTGCTCGGGCTTCGCCTACGTGGTGAACTACGCCGAGGCGCCCGAGCCGGGCGATGCCGTGTTCGAAGACCGCGGCGTGCGGGTATTCGTGGACTCGGCGAGCCTCACGCTCCTCGACGGCACGATCGTCGACTTCGTCAAGCAGGGGCTGAACGAGGCGTTTCGCTTCCGCAACCCCAACGTCAAGGGCGAGTGCGGCTGCGGCGAGAGCTTCTCCGTCTAAAAACCCTTACCAAACCGGCACTTCCGGCGCAGGCCAAATTGCCGCCGGGCCCCTTCCTGAGTAAACTTGCGCGCTTGCCCGCGGACCCCCGCGGGTGCTGCATTCTCAGCGAAAGGTATCCATCGAATGGCGCTCGAGCGCACTCTCTCCATCGTCAAGCCCGACGGCGTACGCGGCAATCTCATCGGCGAGGTGTATCGCCGCTTCGAGCAGGCCGGGCTGTCGATCATCGCGGCGCGCATGCTCCACCTGTCGCAGCGCGAGGCCGAGGGCTTCTACGCCGTGCACCGCGAGCGTCCCTTCTTCAGGGACCTGGTGCGCTACATGAGCTCCGGTCCGGTGATCGTGCAGGTGCTCGAGGGCGAGAACGCCATTGCCCGCAACCGCGATCTGATGGGCGCCACCGATCCGAAGCAGGCGGTCGCCGGGCACCATCCGCGCCGATCTCGCTGCGAGCATCGAGCAGAACGTGGTGCACGGCTCGGATGCCCCCGACACGGCGGCGCGTGAGATCGCCTACTTCTTCAGCACGACGGAGCTGCACTCGCGCAGCTGAAGTGCCTGCCGCCATGAGCTCCGAGGCCCCAGAACGTACCAACCTGCTCGGGCTGCCGCGTCCGGCGCTGGAGGCGTTCGTCGCGCAGCTCGGCAGCCGGCCGTTCCGCGCACGGCAGCTCATGAACTGGATCTACAAGCGCGGCGTCGGCGAGTTCGCCGAGATGACCGATCTCGCCAGGGACTTCCGTGCCCGCCTCGGGACGCTCGCCGAGGTGCGCGCGCCTGAAGTGCTGCACCAGCAGCGCTCCGCCGACGGCACCGTCAAGTGGCTGCTGCGCGCCGATGCGACCCAGGCCTTCGAGATGGTGTTCATCCCGGAGCCCGATCGCGGCACGCTGTGCATCTCCTCGCAGGTCGGCTGCGCGCTCGATTGCTCGTTCTGCTCGACGGCGCAGCAGGGCTTCAACCGCAACCTGAGCACCGCCGAGATCGTCGGCCAGGTGTGGCTCGCGAGCACACAGCTCGCGCGCGAGGCCGCAGCGGACGCCGCGCCCGGCGCCGAGCCCGGCGAACGCCGCGTCACCAACGTGGTGCTCATGGGCATGGGCGAGCCGCTCGCCAACTTCCGCAACGTGGTGCCGGCGCTCGACATCCTGCTCGATGATTTCGGCTTCGACCTGTCGCGCCGGCGGGTGACGCTCTCGACCTCGGGGCTGGTGCCGCAGATCTACAAGCTCGCCGAGGTGAGCAACGTGGCGCTCGCCGTGTCGCTGCACGCGCCCGACGACGCGCTGCGCAACGAGCTGGTGCCCATCAACCGCAAGCATCCGATCGCCGAGCTGCTGGCCGCCTGCTGGCACTATCTCGACGAACAGAATGGCCGCAGCGTCACCTTCGAGTACGTGATGCTGGAAGGCGTGAACGACTCCGCCCGCGCAGGCGCGCGCGCTGGCACGGCTCCTCAAGGGGCACCCGGCCAAGGTCAACCTGATCCCGTTCAATCCGTTCCCGGGCACCCGCTATACGCGCTCGAGCGCGCCCGTCATCCAGCGCTTCCGCGACGAGCTGCTGCAGCGCGGCCTGCTCGCCACCGATGCGGCGCACCCGCGGCGAGGACATCGACGCCGCCTGCGGCCAGCTCGCCGGACGGGTGATCGACCGCACTACGGTGCGCCTCGGCAGCAAGGTCTTCGGCATCGCCGTCCAACCGTGAGCACACTCGTGAACCGCACCGCGTACTCCTGCCTCACCGCCCGGCCCGCGGCGCTCGCCGCGCTCGCATGCCTCGCGCTCGCCGCGTGCGCGAGCCACAGCACCCCGCTCCATGTGGCGAACCAGCAGCAGGCCGCGGACGCCAATACCCAGCTCGGCATCCAGTACATGAACCAGGGCGACCTGAACCTCGCCAAGCTCAAGCTCGACCGCGCGCTCGAGGAAGAGCCGGGTAACGCCGACGTCCACAGCGCCCGCGCCATGCTCTTCGAGCGCATGGCGCTGCCGGCGAAGGCCGACGAGGAATTCCGCACCGCGCTCAAGCTCGCGCCGCACGACCCGGACGTCATCAACAACTACGCCGTCTACCTGTGCCAGACCGGCCGCACCGACGAGGGCGTCAAGCGCTTCCTCGAGGCCGCGCACAACGCGCTCTACCGCACGCCGCAGGCCGCCTACACCAACGCCGGCGTGTGCCTGCGCGCCGCCAAGCGCGACGACGAGGCACGCGCCGACTTCAACGCCGCCCTGCAGGTGCGGCCGAACTATGGCGAGGCCGCCTATCAGCTCGCCACGCTCGATTTCGACCACGGCCAGCTCACCGCGGCACGCGCGCGCATCGACACTTACATCGGCACCTACGACGCGACTGCCGACCTGCTGCTGCTCGGCGTCCGTGTCGCGCGCAAGCAGTGCGATGGCATTGCCGCGCAGCGCTTCGCGCGGCGCCTGCAGCTCGACTACCCGGGCTCGGACCAGGCGCGCGCCCTGGCCACGCTCGACCGCAGCACCTGCTGAGCCGATGGCAACGAGCGACGCTGGCGGTGGCACCCCCCGCAGCGGCATCGGTGCACGGCTGCGGGCCGCGCGCGAGGCCCGCGGGCTGACGACGCTGCAGGCCGCCGAGAAACTGCACGTCGACGCGCGCATCCTCGAGGCGCTCGAGGCGGAGAACTTCTTGGCTCTCGGGGCCACGGTCTACGTGCGCGGCCACCTGCGCCGCTACGCCGAGCTGGTCGGCGAGTCGCCCGCGGAGCTTCAGGGCCTGTACTCGGACGGCGCGCAGACCGCGGGGCCCGATCTGACGCGTATCCCGCATCGCGGGCCCGCCGGACACTCGCGGCGCCTCGTGGCGCTCGCGCTCCTGGTGCTGGTGGCGGTGGCGATCGCGGGGGTCCTGTGGTGGCTCCTGACGCTGCCGGCGGCCAAGCCGCGGCCGCTGGCGGAGCGAGCGCTCCCCCTCGGTGAGCCGGCGACGGTGGCGGTCGCGGATCCTTCCGCCGCGCGGCTGGTGAGCGCGGTCACCGCGGCGCAGTCCGCCTCCGGCGCCGGGAACGCGCAGCTGGCGCTGCGGTTCTCAGCGATCAGCTGGGTGGCGGTATACGACGCTGCGGGACGGCGACTGCTCGAGGGGATCAGCGCCCCCGACAGCGCCCGCACGCTGACCGGGGCGCCGCCGCTCAAGGTGGTGCTCGGCAACGCGCCCGGCGTCGCCGTGCACCTCAACGGGCAGAGGGTACCGCTCGATGGGCTGGTACGCCGTGACGGCAGCGCGCGCTTCGTGATCGATCGCAGCGGGCACGCCGCAGCGGTGCCGCCGCAGTCCGTACCCGGAGGCTGAGTGTCCGAAGAAATTCAGCCCGTGCGCGGCATGAACGACGTGCTGCCGGCCGAAATCGGCGCCTGGCAGCACTTCGAGCGCGGTGACGCGCGCAGCTGCTCGCGGAGCTACGGCTACGAGGAAATCCGCGTGCCGCTGGTCGAGCACACCGAGCTCTTCAAGCGCGCGATCGGCGAGTACACCGACGTGGTCGAGAAGGAGATGTACACCTTCACCGACCGCGGCGGCGAGAGCCTGACGCTGCGCCCGGAGGCCACCGCCGGCATCGTGCGTGCGCTCGATCTCCAACGGCATGCTGCGCGGCGCAGCGCCACAAGCTCTGGTGCTCGGGCCCGATGTTCCGCCACGAGCGACCGCAGAAGGGCCGCTACCGGCAGTTCTACCAGGTCGACGTCGAGGCGGTCGGCTTCCCGGGCCCGACGTCGACGCGGAGCTGATCGCGCTGACGCGCGCGGCTGTGGCAGCGGCTCGGCATCGCGGGCCTGACGCTCGAGATCAACTCGCTCGGCACCCCCGAGAGTCGCGCCGTGCCTACCGCGCGCAGCTGGTCGGGTATTTCGCGCGGCACGAGTCGCGCGCTCGACGCCGACAGCCGCCGCCGTCTCGGCGGCAATCCGCTGCGCATCCTCGACAGCAAGAACCCCGCGATGCAGGAGCTGATCGCAGGCGCGCCGCTCCTCACCGAGCACCTCGACGCCGAGTCGCGCGCGCACTTCGACGGCGCTCGTGCGCGCATGCTCGACGACGTCGGCATCCCTTACACGATCAATCCGCGCCTGGTGCGCGGCCTCGACTACTACATCGCGCACGGTGTTCGAGTGGATCACCGACGGCCACTCGGCGCCCAGAATGCCGTATGCTCCGGCGGCCGTTACGACGGGCTGATCGCGCAGCTCGGCGGCGAGGCGACGCCCGGCAGTCGGTTTCGCCATGGGTGTCGAGCGGGTGGTCGCGCTGCTCGCGGCCGCCGGGGGCACGCCCGCGCACGGCTCCCGCCGACGTGTACGTGGTGGTGAGCGGCGAGCGGGCCACGGCCGCCGCGCTCGCGCTCGTCGAGCGGCTGCGCGAGCGAGCTGACCGCGGCTGCGCTTCGAGCTCAACGTCGGCGGCGGCAACTTCAAGGCGCAGTTCCGCCGTGCCGACCAGAGCGGCGCGGCGCTGGCGCTGATCATCGGCGACGACGAGCTCGCGCGCGGCGTCGTGGCGATGAAACCTTTGCGTGTCGAGTCGGGTCAGAGCGAGTGCCCCATCGAGGCGCTGGCGGCGGGGGTCGAGGCGGCGCTGGCGGGATTAGGGAGTGGCTGAGTGAGCGAATACCTGTCTGACAAAGAACAATGGGAGCAGATCCGTGCCTGGGTCCGCGATAACGCCCTGTCGGTGATCATCGCCGTGGCGCTGGTGGTCGCCGGCTTCCAGGGCTGGCGCTGGTGGCAGGGGCGGCTCGACGCCCGCGGCCTGGGTGCGAGCGCCGCCTACACCCGCATGATCGACGCGCTGGAGAAGGGTGATCGCACGCAGGCCTTCACCCGCCTCGGGGAGCTCGAGCGCGGTTTCCCGGGATCGCCGTATGCCGATCAGGGCAAGATGCTCGCCGCACGCGTGTACGTCGAGGAGAACGAGCTCGACAAGGCGGCGCACGAGCTCGAGACCGTCGCCACGGGTTCCAAGGACCACGAGCTCGCACTGGTGGCGCGCTTGCGCCTGGCACGCGTCGAGGTCGCCCAGGGTAAGCCCGACGCGGCCCTCGTCACGCTGAACGCCGTGGCGCCCGGGGCGTTCGCGCCGCGCTATGCCGAGGCGCGCGGCGACATCTACTATGCCAAGGGCGACAAGCCCCAGGCGCTCAAGGAGTACCGCAGCGCGCTCGGCGCTGCCGAGGGCGACACGGCGCTCCTCAACCTGAAGATCGCCGACCTCGCCGCCGATGCGCCCGCCCCGGGCGCCGCCAACACCACCGGCGCGTCCCCCGCCGCTCCCGCGGTCGCCGCCACTGCCACGAAGTAAGCCATGCGCAACCCGCGACACCCGATCTGGATGCTGGCGCTGCTGCTCGCCATCACCGCCTGCTCCAAGGACAAGGCGATCGACCAGCCCGCCAGGCTGACGCCGGTCACCGCCACGCTGCGCGTCGAGCGCGTGTGGAGCGCCAGCGTCGATGACAAGAAGGCGATCCCGCTGCGCCTCGGACTCGGCCTCGCGGTCGACGGCGACCGCGTCTACGCCGCCGGCCACAAGGGCGACGTCAGCGCCTTCGAGCTCACCTCGGGCAAGAGCGCCTGGCACGTGCGCCTCAAGGCGCCGCTCTCGGGCGGCACCGCGGCGGGCGCGGGGCTGGTCCTCATCGGCACGAGCGACGGCCGGCTGTTCGCGCTCGACGCCGGCAGCGGCGCGAGCCGCTGGTCGGTGCGCGTCAGCGGCGAGGTGCTCTCGCCCGCGGCCATCTCCGAGCATCTGATCGCGCTGCGTACCGTCGACGGCAAGCTCCACGCCTTGAGTCCCGCCGACGGACACGAGCTATGGGCGCAGCAGCAGCAGGTGCCGCGGCTGTCGCTCCGCGGCACGGCGCGCCCGGTGATCGCCGGCGACCTCGTGCTGTGCGGCTTCGACAATGGCCGCGTGATGGCCGTGAATGCCGCCGACGGCACGGCACAGTGGGAGGCCACCATCTCCCCGCCGCACGGCCGCACCGAGCTCGAGCGCCTGGTCGACATCGATACCGCGGTGCGGGTCGCCGGTCAGGACGTCTACACGGTCGGCTTCCAGGGCAAGGTCGCCATGCTGGCGCTCGACACCGGCCAGGTGTGGTGGTCGCACGACGCCTCGAGCTACCGCGGTCTCACCCTCGACGACGACACGTTGTACATGGCGAGCGCCGACGGCGAGATCGCGGCGCTCCGTACCCGCACGGGCGCGGAACTGTGGCGGCAGAAGGCACTGCTCTACCGCGGGCTCACCGCGCCCGCCGCCGTGGATCAGGCGAACGCGCTCGTGGCCGCCGACTTCCAGGGCTACGTGCACTTCCTCGACAAGGCCACCGGCGCGCTGGCCGCGCGTGTGTCTTCCGGCAAGGTGCGCGTCAGCACCACTCCGCTGGTGGTCGGCAACCTCGTGCTGGTGGTGAACGACCGCGGGCAGATCAGCGCCTTTCGCGTGACGCCACTCGCGGTCGCGAGCAAGTAGCGTTGCCGCGGCCGTCGCCGCCGCGCCACGCTGTGCTCCCATGCTTCCGATCATCGCGCTCGTCGGCCGCCCGAACGTCGGCAAGTCGACGCTGTTCAACGTTCTGACCGGCACGCGCGATGCGATCGTCGCCGACGTGCCCGGAGTCACCCGTGACCGCCAGTACGGCTTCGGGCGCGTCGGCCCGGTGCCCTACGTCGTCGTCGACACCGGCGGGCTGATCGAGAATCCCACCGGCCTCGAGGCCCAGATGCGCGAGCAGACCGAGCGCGCCGTGGCCGAGGCCGATCGCCTGGTGTTCGTGCTGGACGCGCGCGCCGGACTCTCCCCCGAGGATCAGTTCGTGGCGCGCGAGCTGCGCCGCTCCGGCAAGCCCGTGACGCTGGCGCTCAACAAGGCGGAGGGGCTCGATGCCGATCTCGCCGGCACGGATTTCCACGCGCTCGGCCTCGGCGAGCCGCATGCCATCTCGGCGGCTCACGGCCAGGGCTGCCAGAGCCTGATGGAGGAGGTGCTGGCGGGCTGTGAGCCGCAGCCGGCCGAGGACGCCTCCGACGGCGCGATCCGCATCGCCATCATCGGGCGTCCCAACGTCGGCAAGTCGACCCTGGTGAATCGCCTGCTCGGCGATGAGCGCGTCATTGCGAGCGAGGAGCCGGGTACGACCCGCGACAGTATCCTCGTGCCCTTCGAGCGTGACGGGCGCCGGTTCGTCCTCATCGACACCGCCGGCGTGCGCCGTCGCGCCCGGGTCGAGGACGCGGTCGAGCGCGCCAGCGTTGCCAAGACGCTCCAGGCCATCGACGAGGCCAACGTCGTGATCCTGGTACTGGACGCGCACGACACCGTCGCCGAGCAGGACGCGAGCGTGCTCGGGATCGCGCTCGAGCGCGGCCGCGCGCTCCTCATCGCGGTCAACAAGTGGGACGGCATCCCGCAGGAGCAGCGCACCCAGATCGAGCGCCAGCTCGCCCTCAAGCTCGACTTCGTGCCGTTCGCGCCGCTCTTCTTTATTTCGGCGCGCCACGGCAGCGGGGTCGGCGAGCTCATCCGGGCGACGGTACGGGCTTTCGAGGCCGCGATGCGCGCCATGTCCACCAGGGAGCTCACGCGCACGCTCGAGCGCGCGCTCACCGTCCACCAGCCGCCGCTGGTCCGCGGCCGGCGCATCAAGCTGCGCTACGCGCACCAGGGCGGACGCAACCCGCCGCGCATCATCATCCACGGCAACCAGACCGCCTCGGTCCCCGAAGCCTACACGCGCTACCTCGCGAATATGTTTCGCAAGACCTACGACCTGTATGCGACGCCCGTGGTGATCGAGTACCGCACCGACGCCAACCCTTACGACCGGGAGCGGCGCGGCAAACGCCCCGTCAGGAGCAAGGAGCGACAGCGCGCGCCGCGGCGCAAGCGCTGAAGGCGGTTTGCGCCCTGCGGCGGGGCGCAACTCAGGTTTCGGCTACCATTGACCGGCAGTCTCGCGGGAGGCCTCGCGTGCATACGACGTTTCGGTGGATGCTTTGCGCCCCGCTCGCGGCCCTGGTGGCGCCGGGTTTCGCGGCCGGCCCAACCGATGCCGCTGCCTACGTCGCGGTGCACGCTCCGGTGCTCGCGCTGCGCCATGTCGAGGTGATCGACGGCACGGGCGCGGCGCCGCGCGCCGACCAGACGCTCGTCATCAAGGACGGCCGCATCACGGCGCTCGGGCCGGATGGGAGCACGGCGATCCCGTCCGATGCGCTGGTGCGCGATTACACCGGGCACGCCGTGCTGCCGGGTCTGGTCGGCATGCACGACCACCTGTTCTACACGGCCTCGCGCGACGCGCAGCGCAACTCACCCGGCGGGATCGAGCCGGGCTTCGTGGTGAATGAGATTCCGTACTCGGCGCCGCGGCTGTACCTGGCGGCGGGCGTGACCACGCTGCGCACCACCGGCAGCGTCGAGCCGTACGCCGATCTCAAGGTGCGCTCACGCATCGAAGCCGGCGCGCTGCCCGGTCCGCATCTCGATCTCACCGCGCCGTATCTCGAAGGCGCCGGCACCTATTTCGCGCAGATGCACGAGCTCGCAGGCCCCGAGGAGGCCGGCCGGTTCGTCGACTACTGGGCCGCGACCGGCATGACCTCGTTCAAGGCCTACATGAACATCACGCGCGCCGAGCTCGCCGCGGCGGCCGCGGCCGCCCACCGCCACGGCCTCAAGATCACGGCCCACCTCTGCTCGGTCAGCTGGCCGGAGGCGATCGCCGCCGGTGTCGACGATCTCGAGCACGGCCCCGTATATACCGACAGCGAGTTCGTCGCGAACCGCCGCAGCGACCACTGCCCGGATGGGGCCGCCGTGAGCGCTGCCTGGTCGACCAAGCACGTGAGCGATGCCGACGTCGCCGCGCTCATCCACACACTGATCGCCCACCGCGTAGCGGTCACCTCGACGCTGCCGGTGTTCGAGCTCGGCGTGCCCGGCCGGCCACCCGCGCAGCGCCGCTCGCTGGACGCCATGTCGGCCGCGGCGCGCGACAGCTACCTCACCTTCCGCGCAGGTCTCGACCCCGCGAACGCAGCCCCGGCGAAGCTGTTGCGCCTCGAGATGGACTTCGAGCGCTCGTTCGCCGCGGCCGGCGGACTGCTGCTCGCCGGCCCCGATCCGACGGGTGCCGGGGGCGTGCTGCCGGGATTCGGCGACCAGCGCGAGATCGAGCTGCTGGTGGAGGCGGGCTTCACGCCGCTCGAGGCCATTGAAGTCGGCACGCAGAACGGTGCGCGCTTCCTCGGCCGCGAGCAGGACATCGGCACCCTCGCGGTGGGCAAGCGGGCGGATCTCATCGTGGTCCAGGGTGACCCCGCGGCGCACATCGAGGACCTCGAGAGGGTCGCGGTGGTGTTCAAGGACGGGCAGGGCTACGACCCCGCCCGCCTCATCGAGGCGGTGCGCGGCCAGGTGGGCATCCGCTAGGGCGAGCGCCCAAAACGAAACGGGCAGGGTTTCGACCCTGCTAGCGCTGCGCCGTCTCCGGCTCGCGGCGGCCGTTCTCCGCAGGCTTCTTGGGCCTGGCGGCCTTCTGCGGCTGGGGCTTTGGTCCCCGCGGCCTGGCGTTGCCGTTGGCGGCCTGCGGGTGGGCGTAAGCGCCGGGCGCCTGCGCCTGGCCGCCCTGCGCACCGTAGCCACGGTTGCGGTTCGGGGCCTGGCCGCCGTAGGGCGCGTGGTTGGCATTCGCCGCGGCCGGCGCGTGCGCCGGCACGGCGCCGTGCGCGCCGACGACGCCCGGTGCGTTGAAGGCCCCGGGCCGCGGGGTGGCGGCGACCGCCGGGCGCCCGCCGTTGTTGTGGGCGAGCAGCGCCGGATTGGCGGCCGCCTGCTGCACGTGCTGCTGCTGCATGGCGGTCGAGGCGAAGTGCGGCTCCCGGGAGTAGCCGCGCTCCCGCGCGGTGGGAACCGCCGCGACGCCGCCCGCGCCGCCGTTGTAGCTGACGCGGTTGACCCTGACGTTGTCGACCACGGTCTCGTTGTAGGTGTTGTGGACCACGGTCACGTTGACGTTGGTGACCGACTGGTTGTAGGCGAACGCGCCGCCAACCCAGCGGCCGCCGCCGAAACCAACACCGCCATAGCCGAAGCCGTAGTTGACGCCGCCGTAGAAGCCGACGTGCGGGCCCCAGTAGCCGGCATGGAACAGGTAGACGCCGCCGACGAATCCCCAGTAGCCCGGGGTCCAGAGCACGCCGACGCGCGGCGGCATTACCCAGGTGCCCGGCACCCAGTAGTAGCCGGCGGGCGCCCACGCCCAGTAGCCCGGAGTCCAGAGGTAGCCGGGTCCGGGAACCGGGGGCTGCTCATAGTCAGGCAGCGGAGGCGGCGCTTCGTACGCCTGCGCATCGGCATCCGGGGCCGGCGCGGCCGCGTCGGGCGGTGGCGCGGGGGGCGGCGGCGCCACGTACACCGGGGCGGGCGGGGGCACCGGCGCGGCGACGCGGACCACGCAACCGCTCAGCTGGGTGGCCGTGGCGCACACCAGCGCGAGAGCGGCGAGGGGCGCAAGTCTGGACTGCAGACGCGGCGGTGCTTTGAACATAACCGAAGCCCTGAAGTTGGTGGTGAGGCAGCCTACGCAGGGGTGCTGACCGCATGGAACACACAACGTCACAGTTTGAAAGCGGGTGACCGCGTGACGGGAATGTAATGCGGACGAGACCGGGTGCGTCGCGGCCGGGCGACGCTCTGGCCCGCCGCAGGCCGGGCCGCGCTCGCGGTGGCTTCAGGCCAGGCGGAACTTCAGGGTGCCGAGCTTCTCGATGCGGCTCACGATCTCATCGCCCGCCTTGAGCCACACCTGCCGGTCCTTCGGCATGCCGAGGATCACGCCCTCGGGCGTGCCGGTCCAGATGATGTCGCCGGGCTCGAGCGTCCACATGCGGCTGATGTAGCTGATCAGCTTCTGTGGGTTGAAGATCATGTTGCTGGTGTTGGAGGACTGGCGGCGTTCGCCGTTCACGTAGGTCTCGAGCTTCAGGTTGTTGGGGTCGCCGACGCGATCCGCCGACACGAAGTACGGGCCGATGGGGCCGAAGCTGTCGAGCGTCTTGCCGATCATCCATTGGCCGCTCGGGGTCTCGAGCTGCAGATCGCGCGCCGAGAAGTCCTGCGCGGTGCAGTAGCCGGCCACGTAGTCGAGCGCTGCGGACTCGGACACGTTGCGGGCGCTCTTGCCCATCACGATCAGCAGCTCCGTCTCGTAGTCGAACTTGTACGACACCTCGCGCGGCGGCAGCGTGATCGTGCAGTTATGCGCCGCGAGCGCGTTGTTGTACTTGTTGAAGAGGATCGGGACGCTCGGGAGCTTCAGATTGGTCTCGGCGGCGTGGGCGCGGTAGTTGAGGCCGATGCACACGATCTTGCCGGGGTTGGTGAAGAGCCTGCCGAAGGTGATGGCAGACTCCTTCACCATGGCGGGCGCGGCGCGGCGCGAGGTCTGTGCGGCGGCGATGAGCTCGTTGAGTCCGCGGGCGTTGCCCTCGCGCAGCAGCTCTTCCATGGTGAGCGGCGCGTGCATGCCGAGCAGCTGCGCCGCCGCGCGCAGGTCGAGCACCGAGTCCTCGCCGAGCTTCGCGCCGAGGGTTTCAGACCCGTCGGCGTTGCCTATGGCGAGCAGCGTTACGCCGGTCGGCAGCTCGTGGGGACCGTGGTACCTGTATGCCATGGAGGTCTTCCCGCTGGCGGCGCCGGCCGCGGAGGCGCCCGCGGCACCGGCCGCTACCCCACCGGTCTTGAGGAATTCGCGCCTGGTCGTCATGTGGGTTGTGCCTCCGTGAGGGGCCCGGGGCCTGCGGTGGTTGATCGCTACATTCCCACTCAGTAGTAGTATACGTTATATAACAATGAGTTGAGAGATACGGGACTGTGGCGGGTATCCCCAGGAGGTCGCGCAACAGGAATTGTTCGTAGCGTCGAAGCACGGGAATTTCAGTTCCACTGTGTCTCTGCTCAAGAGGAAGGGCGATGAACCGCGTGTCAGGCAAACCACCCTCGGCGACGCCGTGGCGCGAACGGCTGTTGCGGTCTTCCGTAAGCAGGATCTTCGCCCCGCGCACGAGTAGGCGGCTGTGCACCCCTCGGCCGAGTGGGCGATCCAGGGAGCGAGTGGGCAAACACTGGCTGTTCGTGGCGGCGGTAATTGCGGCCGCACAGGCTGTCAATGCTGCGCCCGTACCGCAAGTCCTGACAGAGTCCGGAGCGATATCCGGAATATCCGAACGCGGCTTGAGCGTTTATAAGGGCGTCCCGTTCGCAGCCCCGCCGGTCGGCGATTTGCGCTGGCGAGCCCCGGCAGCTGTCGCACCCTGGACCGGCATTCGTGAAGCGGACGCGTTTGCCGCGGCGTGCATGCAGGAGGGCGTGTCCATGCCGGGAGAAACGCCGCCAACCGTGAGTGAAGATTGTCTCTACCTCAATATCTGGACGCCGGCAAAGAGCGCCGCGGAGCACCTGCCGGTGATCGTCTGGATCCACGGCGGTGGCTACCGGAACGGGTACGCTGCAATGCCCCTGTACTGGGGCGACCGGCTCGCGCGCAAAGGCGTGATCGTGGTCACCGTTGCCTATCGATTGGGGCCGCTCGGCTTTCTTGCGCTTCCCGAGCTGACGCGCGAGTCCCCGCACCGCTCGTCCGGGAACTACGGCCTCATGGACCAGATCGCTGCCCTTGAATGGGTTCAGCGCAACATTGTCGGCTTCGGGGGCGATCCACGATGCGTGACGATTGCCGGCCAGTCCTCCGGCTCCATATCGGTTAGCGTGCTGATGGCGTCGCCGCGCGCGAAAGGATTGTTTCAGCGTGCCATCGGCGAGAGCGGTGGTCTGTTTGAGCCGCTGCAACTTGCGCCCGGTTATTTGCTCGGCAATGCTGAGCGCGACGGCGAAAAATATGTCGCCTCACTCGGTGTCGGCTCGCTCGAGGAACTCCGTCGGCTGCCTGCTGCCCGTCTGACGGGCGGCGGTAACGCTGGCGGCGTCACCCATCCGGTGATCGAACCCTATCTGCTTCCGGTTGCGCCCTATGAAGCCTTCGCGGCGGGGCGTCAGAACGACGGGTGTCTCTGCATGGTTTGCACCAGTAGCGACCGACAACCACCGGTACCTCGCAGGTGCGATAGCCGAAGTCGTAACATGGGCAAGTCGGCATATTGCCGCGAGATCCTTCATCAAAAACAAGCGCAATTGAAGGTGAGGACGATTGCCATCGTCGACCCGCGTTCCGCTGCTCATCGGATCCAACGCCGAGGAGGCGCGCTCGCTGACGGATGTCAGCCACACGACCGCCGCGACTTTCGCTGCGGACATCGAGCGCTCCTTCGGCCAGCTGCCCCCACCGATCATCGCAGCGTACCCCCATGCAACCGACGAAGTGGCACGAAAAGCGCGGCTGGACCTCGAGCGTGATCTTCGTTTTGGCTGGGACATGTGGGCGTGGGCCAGGTTGCAAGCCACCACCGGACGCAACCCGGTCTACTACTACTCGTTTCGCCAGCGGCCGCCGTTCCCGCGAGCGGGGCCAGTGACGACGAGTGCTAGCTAGCGCGCCGGGTCGGCTCCGTGTACGCGGGATGGGGAGCCAGCCACTTCGCCGAGCTGTGGTACGTGTTCGACCATCTGGACCAAGCCCCGTGGCACTGGAGTCCGGGGGATCGAGCACTCGCGCGCGGAAATGTCCGCGTACTGGAGCAATTTTGCGCGGTCGGGCGACCCGAACAGCCGGGGCTTGCCTGCCTGGCCCGCGTTTACGCACGCTTCCGCCAGGGTCTTGTATCTGGGCGACCCCGTGAGCGTGGCCGGGGTTGCGAACCTCGACAGCCTGATGATCCTCGATGGGGTCTACACAACCGTACGCGGCAGACCCTTTGGGGAATAAATAGCGATCGATGCGAGTGCGAGTGCTACGGAGTCTCGGCAAGGTCGGTGGATCGAATCACTCCCACTCGATGGTCGCCGGCGGCTTGCCCGAGATGTCGTACACCACGCGCGAGATGCCCTGCACCTCGTTGACGATGCGCCGCGAGACCTGGTCGAGGAATTCGTACGGCAGATGCGCCCAGTGCGCCGTCATGAAGTCGACGGTCTCCACCGCGCGCAGCGCGATCACGAAGTCGTAGCGGCGGCCGTCGCCCATCACGCCCACCGAGCGCACCGGCAGGAACACGGCGAACGCCTGGCTGACGCGGTCGTAGAGGTCGTGCCGGCGCAGCTCCTCGATGAAGATGGCATCCGCACCGCGCAGCAGGTCGGCGTACTCCTTGCGGACTTCGCCGAGGATGCGCACGCCGAGGCCCGGGCCCGGGAACGGGTGCCGGTACACCATCTCGCGCGGCAGGCCGAGCTCGATGCCGATACGGCGCACCTCGTCCTTGAACAGCTCGCGCAGCGGCTCGACGAGCTTCAGCTTCATGTGCTCGGGCAGGCCGCCGACGTTGTGATGCGACTTGATGACGTGCGCCTTGCCGGTGCTGCGCGCCGGCGGATTCGATCACGTCGGGGTAGATCGTGCCCTGCGCCAGGAATTCGACGCCCTCGAGCGCGTGCGCCTCCTCGTCGAACACCTCGATGAAGGTGCGGCCGATGATCTTGCGCTTCTGCTCCGGGTCGGTGACGCCGGCGAGCGCTGCGAGGAAGCGCGCGGCGGCGTCCACGCGGATCACGCGCACGCCGAGGTGCTCGGCGAAGGTGCGCATCACCTGCTCGCCCTCCCCGAGACGCAGCAGCCCGTGGTCGACGAACACGCAGGTGAGCTGTTCGCCGATCGCCCGGTGCAGCAGCGCCGCGACCACCGAGGAGTCGACGCCGCCCGAGAGGCCGAGCAGCACCTTGCCGGTACCGACCGTGGCGCGCACCTGGAGAATCGCGTCCTCGATGATGTTGCCGGTGCTCCACAGCGCATCGCTCGCGGCAGATCTCGCGCACGAAGCGCTCGAGGAGGCGTGCGCCCTGCTTGGTGTGCGTCACCTCGGGATGGAATTGCACGCCGTAGAAGCGCCGCCGCTCATCGCTCATGGCGGCGAACGGAATGGTGCTGGTCGCGGCGCAGGCGGTGAAACCGGCCGGCAGCGCCGCCACCCGGTCGCCGTGGCTCATCCACACATCGAGCAGCGCGTGACCGGCGGCATCGCGCCGGTCCTCGAGGTGCTCGAGCAGCCGCGAGGGCGCGGTCACCGTAACCTCGGCGTAGCCGAACTCACGCTCGGTCGAGGGGGCGACGCGCCCGCCGAGCTGCTGTGCCATGGTCTGCATGCCGTAGCAGATGCCGAGCACCGGCACGCCGAGCTCGAACACCGCGGCCGGGGCGCGCGGCGGATCCTGGTCGGTGACCGACTCCGGTCCGCCGGAGAGGATCACCGCGCGCGGCGCGAAGGCGCGCACCTGCGCATCGCTCATGTCCCAGGGATGGATCTCGCAGTACACGCCGAGCTCGCGCACGCGGCGCGCGATCAGCTGGGTGTACTGCGCGCCGAAGTCGAGGATGAGGATGCGGTGCGCGTGGATGTCCGCATGCGCCGCGGGCGCGCCGGCGGCGTGCGCCACGGCGGCGCAGTGCGCGGGGCCCGGGGTTCGTGGAACGCTCGCCATGGGTCTGAAATGCCGTCAGGACACCCGGTAGTTGGGCGCTTCCTTGGTGATGTTCACGTCGTGCACGTGGCTCTCGCGCACGCCGGCGTTGGTGATGCGCACGAACACCGGACGCGTGCGCATCTCGTCGATGCTGCGCGCTGCCGGTGTAGCCCATCGCCGCGCGCAGGCCGCCGGCGAGCTGCTGCAGGATCGCTGACGATGCTGCCCTTGTAGGGCACGCGGCCCTCGACGCCCTCGGGCACGAGCTTCTCGCAGCTCGGTGGCCGCGTCCTGGAAGTAGCGGTCGGCCGAGCCGTGGCGCTCGCGCCATCGCGCCGAGCGAGCCCATGCCGCGGTAGGACTTGTAGGAAGCGCCCTGGTAGAGCTCGACCTCGCCCGGCGACTCCTCGGTGCCGGCGAACAGGCCGCCGATCATGACCGCATGCGCGCCCGCCGCGATCGCCTTGGCGATGTCGCCGGAGAAACGGATGCCGCCGTCGGCGATCACGGGCACGTCGGCGGCGCGCAGCGCTTCGGCCACGTTGGCCACCGCCGAGATCTGCGGCACGCCGACGCCTGCGACGATGCGGGTGGTGCAGATGGAGCCCGGGCCGATGCCGACCTTCACCCCATCCGCGCCCGCATCCGACGAGCGCGCGGGCCGCTTCGGCGGTGACGATGTTGCCGGCGATCACCTGCGCATCGGGCCACTTCGCCTTGATGCGGCCCACCGTCTCGATGACGCCGCGCGAGTGGCCGTGCGCCGTGTCGACCACGACGAGGTCGACGCCGGCCTCGCGCAGCGCCGCGACGCGTTCGAGGGTGTCGGGCGTCGTGCCCACCGCCGCGCCGACGCGCAGTCGCCCGCGTTCGTCCTTGCAGGCGCGCGGGAACTCGGTGGCCTTCTGGAAATCCTTGACGGTGATCATGCCGCGCAGCTCGTGATCGCCGTTCACCACCAGCACTTTCTCGATGCGGTGCTTGTGCAGCAGCGCCAGCACCTGCTCCTTGGGGCGTCTTCGCGCACCGTGACGAGGCGCTCCTTCGGCGTCATGACCGAGGAGACCGGCGCGTCGAGCTTGTCCTCGAAGCGCAGGTCGCGATGGGTGACGATGCCGACGGCTTTGCGGCCGACCACGACCGGCACGCCGGAGATGCCGCGCGCGCGCGTCAGGTCCAGCACCTCGCGGATCGTCATGCTGGGCGAGACGGTGATCGGGTCCTTGATGACGCCGCTCTCGAACTTCTTCACCCGGCCGACCTCGCGCGCCTGGGCTTCGATGGTCATGTTCTTGTGGATGATGCCGATGCCGCCTTCCTGGGCGATGGTGATCGCGAGGCGCGCCTCGGTGACCGTGTCCATGGCGGCGGACAGCAGGGGCACATTGAGGCGGATACGGCGCGTGACGCGCGTGGAAAGGTCGACCTCGCGGGGCAGAATTTCCGAGTAGGCCGGAACCAGGAGGACGTCGTCGAAGGTGAGAGCTTCTTCGAGTATGCGCATGCGTAATTATAGGCGGCGGGGCCTCCCCGGTAAACCTCGATACGGCCCGTTGCGGCGGCGGTCAGCGCGGCGCACCATGTAAAAAAAGCTGCTCCCGAGGCCGACGCAGTGCCGGCTCACTGGCGCCGGCGCACCGGCGGGCAAACATAAAAACAGGGGTCTCCGGCATGAAGCTGCTCGCAACCGTCACCCGCCTCGGCGTGATCTGCACCTGCCTCGGCTTCGCCGCATGCGGCGGGGGCGGCGGGGGCGGTGGAGGCGGGGGCGGTGGGGGCGGAGGCGGCGGTGGGTCCGGCCAGCCGACCATCATTGCCACGGTCCTTACCTTTCCGACCGGCGCGGTGCTGCCCGGCTTCGTCCCCGCGGGGGACAACACCGGAGCCGGCGTTAAGGTCACCGACCAGAACGGCGTCGCGATTACGAGCGCAACGGTCACCGTGAACGGCGCGCCGCTCGCCTATGTGACCGCCGACCAGGAGTACGAAGCGGCGCTCAACCTCGCGCCGGGCGCGACCGTGACGTTCAGCATCGTGGTCAACGGCGCGACCTATACGGCTTCGCACAGCACTTTCAGCACTTTCCCATCCATCACCGCGCCGGCAGCCAATGCCAATTGGTCGCTGACGGCGGAGAACCTGGTCAGCTGGACGGGCGCGGTTCCCGACAACACCTCGCAGTATGCGGTCGGGGTGGTCGATTCCGGCAGCGGCACACTGGTGTGGCCCAGCAACGGCACCTTCCAGGTCGTGCCCACCACCCAAACGAGCACCACCGTTCCGGCCAACGGTCTCACCGTGGGGAATCGCGCGGTGCTCGTCGGCGTCGTCGATGTCCAGTCGCTCCCGGGCGCAGCCTCCGGCTCGGGCGCGCTGGTGGGCGCGTTCAGCTACGCGCCGATCACGGTGAGCAATTCCACTCTGAGCCTGGTCTCGGTGGCGACCGCGCCGGCCACCGCGACCGTGGGCGTGGGCAATTCGCTGCAGCTCTCGGCAACCGGAACCCTCTCGGACAACACGACCGAGGACGTCACGACGCGCGCCCAGTGGTCGTCCTCCGACACGACCAAGATCGCGGTGAACAGCACCGGCCAGGTAACTGGTGTCGCACCCGGAAGCGCGACCGTCAGCGCGAGTTACGGCGGATTCTCCGGAAGCACGGCGGTCACCGTGTTTCAACCGAGCCCGTCGCCCGTGCCGCCGCTCACCCAGTCGGTCACCTTCCAGATCGACTATGCCCACTCGGGGCGCGTGACGGTCGGTGCCGGACCGACGTTCCCGCCGAGCGCCCACTGGTCGATCACCCTCAACGGAGCTATTTCCTATCCCATCATCGCCGGCGGCAACATCTTCGTGACCACCGACGTCGACAGCGCCGGCGGCAACGCCGGCGGCTCCCTGTACGCGATCCGGGAGAGCGACGGCAGCATTGCGTGGGGGCCGGTGTCGCTGCCGAGTACCTTCACGATCTGGTCGACTCTCGCCTTCGACCACGGCACGCTGTTCGTCCTCAACGGCGACGGGGTATTGCGCAGTTTCGATCCTGCCACCGGGACCGCCGGCTGGACGGCCCAGATGCCGGGTCACGGCTACAGCTCGCCACCGATGGCGGTCAACGGTCTCGTCTACGTCAGCGGTGCCTACTATTTGACAGCGGTGGACGAAAGCAGCGGCAACATCGTCTGGAGCGCGGGCGTTCAGGAGGGCCAAAACAGCTCGCCCACCGCATCCGTCGACGGCGTCTTCGTGTCCTACCCGTGCCAGGTCTACAAGTTCGACCCGATCTCCGGGACCACGGACTGGCACTATGACGGCGGGTGCAGCGGCGGCGGCGGTCTGACCAGCGTCTACTTCAACAATCAGCTGTTCGTGCGTGACCCGCCGAACTACCAGATCTTCGACGCCGGGACCGGCGCCCAGGCCGGTTCGTACGCGCCCTCCCTGATCCCCGCGTTCTCGGCGCAAACGGGGTTCTTCCAGAATTTTGGCACGCTGACGGCGATCGACCAGAGCACCCACAACACGCTGTGGACCTTTACCGGCGACGGCGGACTCATCACGGCACCGATCGTCATCGATACGGCGGTGATCGTCGGGTCCTCCTCGGGGACGGTGTACGCGCTCGACACCACCAGCGGCGGCACGCTCTGGAGCGGGTCCGCGGGCGCCGCGCTCGTCGGCCCCGCCGAGCAGAACCCGTCCACCCCACTCACCGGACTCGGCGCTGGCGAGGGCTATCTCGTGGTTCCGGCGGGGACCGTGCTGAGCGCGTGGCGCGTGATCCCCTGAGGAGTCGAGCGCGGGCGGTGACGCGGCTGCCGCCGACGTGGGTGCTAGACTCATCCCGAATTCCCAACGGATGAGCGATGGCCCAGCGCTTCGAATTACCCGGTGCGTCCCCGCCGGCACGCGACGTCTATAGCGTCTCGCGCCTCAACCGCGAGGTGCGCTCGGTGCTCGAGCGTGGCCTCGGGGTGATCTGGGTCGAGGGGGAGCTGTCGAACTTCTCCCAGCCGGCTTCCGGCCACTGGTATTTCTCCCTCAAGGACCGCGACGCGCAGTTGCGCTGCGCCATGTTCCGCCTGAAGAACTCGCTCGTGGGCTTCACGCCCCGCGAGGGTGCGCACGTGCTGCTGCGCGGGCGCATCAGCGTCTACGAGGCGCGCGGCGAGTATCAGCTGATCGTCGAGCACCTCGAGGAGGCCGGGGAGGGGGCCCTGAAGCGCGAGTTCGAGCGCCTCAAGACCCGCCTCGCAGTCGAGGGCCTGTTCGCGACTGAGCGCAAGCGAGCGCTGCCGCGGTTTCCGCGCCGCATCGGCGTCGTGACCTCGACCTCGAGCGCGGCACTGCACGACATTCTGCAGATCCTTGCGCGGCGCTTCCCGCCGGCCGCCGTGCTCATTTACCCGAGCGCCGTGCAGGGCGCGGCGGCGGTGCCGGCCCTGATCGCGGCCCTCGAGACCGCCGGCCGGCGCGCCGAGTGCGAGGTGCTGATCCTGGCGCGCGGCGGCGGCTCGCTCGAGGATCTGTGGGCGTTCAACGACGAGCGCCTGGCGCGCGCCATCGCGGCGAGTCCCCTGCCGGTGGTCTCGGCGGTCGGACACGAGATCGATTTCACCATCGCCGACTTCGTCGCCGACGTGCGTGCGCCGACACCCTCCGCGGCGGCCGAGCTGGTCGTGCCCGAGAGCCGTGCGGTCCTCGAGGCCGTGCGGCGCACCGCCGCCCGGTTGACGGTGTCCATGGGGCGCGAGCTGCGCGCCATCGGCGCGCGCCTTGCCGGCGCACGCGCCCGGCTCGCGCTCACGCACCCGGGGGTGCGGCTCGAGCAGCAGACGCAGCGGCTCGATGACCTGACGCGGCGCCTGGCGGGCGCGGCCCGCGGCGGCGTGCAGCGCGAGCGCCTCAGGCTTTCGCAGCTGCGCGGGCGGCTGGTGCGCCGCTCCCCCGACCGGCTGCTGCACGTGCAGCGCGCCCGGGAGCAGGATCTGGCGCTGCGCCTGCGGCACGCGGCTCTCAGCCGCGTGCACCGTGCGGGACAGCGGCTCGCGCTCGCGCAGCGCGCGCTCAATGCCGTGAGCCCGCTCGCGGTGCTGGCGCGCGGTTTTGCCGTAGTGACCCGCGCCGACGGCTCGCTGGTGACCGAGGCGTCCGCGGTGCGGCCCGGGGAGAGAATCGAAGCGCGCCTGGCGCGCGGTGCGCTCAGCGCCCGCGTGACCGGCACCCGGGAGGAACCATGAGGGCGCGCCGCGGCGTAGCACTGCTGTCATTCGCGGCTCTCGCCGGCGCCGCCGCTGCGGCGCCCGCCACGCGGCCGCCGGCCGCGGAGCTCGCCGCGCCACTGCTGCCGCAGGAGGAACGCGTTCCAGGCGGCATTGCGCTGCTCGCGGTGGGGGATGAAACCACGGCAGCGCCGCGGGTCACCTTCGACGGCCGGCGCGTGCTGGTGGTGCGCGCCGCGGGCAAGTGGCTCGCCATCGTCGGCATTCCGCTTTCGCAGGCACCGGGCCCGGCGGCGCTGCGGCTCGAGGGCGGCGGCGCAACGATCGGTTTCGAGGTCGCCGACAAGCAGTACACCGTGCAGCGCCTCACCGTGTCGCCGCGCCAGGTCGACCTCTCGCCCGGGGACCTCGCGCGCGTCAACCGCGAGCAGCCGCGCATCCGGACGGACGTGGGCACCTTCTCGGAAGCGCTGCCGGCGACGTTGCGGCTGCTGGCGCCGGTGCCCGGCATCCGCTCGAGCTCCTTCGGCTCGCGCCGTGTGTTCAACAACGAGGCGCGCAACCCCCACAGCGGCATGGACATCGCCGCCGACACCGGCACGCCGGTGCGCGCCGCGGCCGATGGCACCGTGGTCGACACGGGCGGGTTCTTCTTCAACGGCAACACCGTGATCCTCGATCACGGCGGCGGACTCGTGACGATGTACTGCCACCTGAGCGCCATCGGCGTCGCGCCGGGGCGGCACGTGCGCGCCGGGGAGGTGATCGGCAAGGTGGGTGCGACCGGGCGCGTGACCGGGCCGCACCTGCACTTCGGCGTCGCGCTCAACGCCGACTTCGTCGATCCGGCGCTGTTCCTGCCGGCGCCGGAGGCGGCCGCGCCGCATGACTGAGCCCGCCGTCGCCGGGCACGACCTGAGCTACATGCGCGCGGCCCTCGCGCACGCCGTCGCCGCCGGCGAGCGCGGCGAGGTGCCGGTCGGCGCGGTGCTGGTGCGCGGCGGCGGGATCATCGCCGCCGCCGGCAACTCATCGATCGCGAGCCACGATCCGACCGCGCACGCGGAGATCGAGGCGTTGCGCGCCGGCGGGCGCGCGCTCGGCAGCTATCGCCTCACCGATACGACGCTGTACGTGACGCTCGAGCCCTGCGTCATGTGCGCCGCGGCGATCGTGCACGCGCGGGTGCGGCGGCTGGTGTTCGGCGCCTTCGATCCGCGTGCCGGCGCCGCCGGCAGCATCACCGACGTATTCGCGCTGCGCGAGCTGAATCACCGCGTCGACGTGTTCGGCGGCGTGCTGATGGAGGAGTGCGCGCAGCTGCTGCAGCAGTTCTTCGCGGCAAAGCGTTAGGGAACGAGTCTCGCGGTGGCAGCGCCCGGGGGCAGGGCGTGCCTGCCGGGGGCGGGAGAGGCGGGCGCCCGCGCGGGCACGGCTTCGCCGGGCTGCCACTCGAGCAGCGTCAGGTATCTCTGGATGCGGTCGACGAACTGCACCGGCTCCCAGCCGCGGGCGTAGCCGCGCTTGGCGCGCGCGTACCAGCGCCCCTGGGCGAGGAGCGGCAGTTCCTCGCGTACCTCGGTCCACGAGTCCGGATCCTTGCCGAGGGCCTGGGCGATGACGCGGGCATCCTCGAGATGGCCGAAGCCGACGTTGTAGGCGGCAATGGTGAGCCAGGTGCGGTCGGGCTCCGTAATACGGTCGGGAATCATCTGACGCACCTGGGCGAGGTAGCGCGCGCCGGCGAAGATGCTCTGCCGCGGGTCGGTGCGGTCCTTGATGCCCATCGCCTGGGCGGTGTCGGCGGTGAGCATCATGAGGCCCGCGGCTCCCTCGTCGGAGACGGCGCGCGGATCCCACTTCGATTCCTGGTAGCCGACCGCGGCCAGCAGCCGCCAGTCGATGCCTGACTGCGCGGCCGCCTCCTCGAACCAGGCGCGATAGCGCGGCAGGCGCTCGGCCACGTGGGTCTGGAACTCGCGCGACTCCTCGTACTCGAAGCGGCGCGTGTCGCCGCTCGCCTCCTGCACCAGCTGTGAGAGCTCGCCCGACTGGGCCAGGGCGCCGAAGAACTGGTCGACGCTCTCGAGCAGCGCCGGGGCGCCCTTGCGTACGATCCACTGCACCGGTCGCGTGTCGGGCAGCGCGAAACCCACCAGCACGTTGGGATAGAGGTGCCGCGCGAAGGAGAACTCGCGCGCATCCGAGATCGCGTAGTCGGCGTTGCCCGAGTCGACGTCCTCGATTGGGTCCGCGGAGCTCGGCGCCGTCTCAACCCATTGCAGCGTCGGTGCCACGGTGCGCCGCAGCTTCTCGAGGATGCGTTCCTGGGGACTGCCGGCGCGCACCGCGAGGCGCGCCGACTCGAGCTGCAGCGTCTCGCGCGGACGCACGCCGCTTCTCTCGTAGACCACCAGCTGCGGGATGTTGGCGTAGGGCACGGCCGCGTCGCCCACCTTCTGCCACTCGGGCGAGTCGGTGAGCGAGGCCGCGGCGATGTCCGCGTGGCCGGCAGCGAGCTCGTCCTGCATGGCGCCCTCGCTCGCGACCGGCATAGAGGTTGAGCTTCACGCCGAGCTGCGCGGCGTAGCGGCTCGCCAGCCGGTACTCGAGGCCCTCGCTCCCCTGGGCACCGAGGTAGTAGCAGGTGGGGAGATTGAGGGTGACCACGCGCAGCTCGCCGCGCGCGCGCACCGCGTCGAGCGCGGACGGCTCGTGCTGCGTGCAGCCCCCGAGGAGCAGCACGCCGGCGGCGGCGAGAGTCAATGCCCGCACGAAGGAGGCCCTCCTGGCGAACGGCTTTCCGTTAGAATACCAGCCCCGCAAAAGGGTCCTGGCTGCGGAGCCGGAGAGGTACCGAAGCGGTCATAACGGCGCCGACTCGAAATCGGATGGTCGGGTAAAACCGGCACGTGGGTTCGAATCCCACCCTCTCCGCCACACCCGCGCCGCCGTCAGGACTCCGGCTTCTTCATCGCCTCGCGATATGCGGAACTGAACGCCTCGACGAAGGTGTGCGGCAGATGATCCGCCGGCATCTCGATGAGGTTGCGATAGAAGTTGACGAACAGCTCCCAGTACTGAGCCTGGTCGGCGGAGCGCGCCTTGCCGCGCCGCGCGGCGCGCTCGAAGCGCGCCTCGAGCTCGGCCGGATCGAGCCGGCCGAGGAACTCGACGAACGCGGCGCGCGTCGCCTGGCTGGTCGCCTGTTCGTGCTGCTTCGCCTCACCCACCACTTCGCGCAACCACTGCACCGAATCGAGGCGCCGGTCCTCGTGCTGCACGAACAGCTGGACCAGCAGATCCTCGACCATCGAGTCGGCGAGCGAGGGACGCGGATCGTCCGCCTCGCGCGGCGGCGTCTCGATGCGGTAACGGTTGCGGGTGTTGGCGCGCGTGCGCTCGACATCCTTCAGTCCGACGAGCGTCTCGCGGAACAGCCGCCCGGCGAGGTGCAGCAGGCGGCTTTGGGCGTCCGCCGGCAGCTTCTCGATATCGATGCCGGCGCCGCGGCAGAAGGCGTCGAGCCCCGAGTGCACATCGGCGAGCGCCATCACGCCGTTGCCGCTCTTGGGCTCGCGCGCGACGGCCTCGGCGAGCCGTGCCATGCGCTCGTTGTGCGCCTGCGCCTCCGGGTCGGGGGGCGGCGCGCCGGCGACCGCGGGACGGGGGTCGCCGTCGATGAGCGGTACTTCCTCGACGAGGGCGCGCACCGGCGCGGATTCGACCGCCTGGCCGTAGGCGTTCACCGGCAGCACCGGGTCGCGCCGCGGATAGGGGACCAGCAGGTCGTCGAGGTTCAGCACCGCGCCGATGTCGGGTTCGGGGCTGCGGTCGAGGGAGCGCAGCGAATGAATGCTGGTGGGCACGGCCGCCGCCGCGGGGTCCTCCTGGGCGGCGGCCGCGGCCGCGCGCTGCGCTTCGAGCGCGGCGACGATGTGGTACTCGCCGATGCGCAGCACGTCGCCGTTCACCAGGCGATAGCCGCTCGAGCCGCGCTTGGAGAGCGGCTCCATGTCGTCGTTGACGTAGACGCCATTGGTGCTGACGTCCTGCAGGTAGAAGTGGCCCTCGCGGAACTGCACGCGGGCGTGGTGCGCCGAAACGTAGCGCAGCGGGTCGGGGAGCACCCAGTCGTTGTCGGCCGAGCGGCCAATGGTGCCGCCCTCCACGGAAAAGACCGCGGAGCTGCGGTCGGCAAGCGACCGCCGCTGGTCACTGACGACACGCAGCCGAAGCGTCATGGTTCCCCGACTCAAAGGAGTTCGTCCGTCGTTAAAAGAGGCCGTCCCGCGCCACGGAGGCGCGGCAGCGTCCCCGGCTCGCCCGGACATATAATGCCAGCGTCAAAGCTACCCGACCCCCCAGTAGAGGCCATGGCAGCCAGTCACATTTTCCGCATTATGTTCGTGAATCAGGGCAAGGTTTACGAGGTGTACGCCCGCAAGGTCAGTCATGGGGATTTGTTCGGGTTCATCGAGGTCGAGGAGCTGGTGTTCGGCGAGCGCTCCTCGGTCGTGCTCGATCCCGCGGAGGAGCGCGTCAAGGGCGAGTTCTCGGGCGTGAAGCGCACCTTCCTGCCGCTGCACTCGATCCTGCGCATCGACGAGGTGAAGAAGCAGGGCACGCCCAAGATCACGGCGCTCGAGGCGGGCGCCAACGTGGCGCAATTCCCCATGCCGATGTACTCGGCTCCGCCCGGAGAGAAGAAGTGAGGCGCGGGTAGCGCATGCTCGAGATCCCAGGCGCACCGGCGCTGTCCGCCTTTCGCATCGCCAAGCTGCTCGAGCGCCTTGCCCTGCTCGACCCCGCGGTCACGGGCCTCGCGGCGCGCTTCGTGCACTTCGCCGACCTCGAGCGGCCGCTCGCGGCGGGTGAGTCCGCGGTGCTGCGCGAGCTCCTCACCTATGGGCCGAGCCTGCCGCGACCGACGACGGCCCTGGAGGGCGCGCACCTCCTGGTCGTGCCGCGCGCCGGCACGATCTCGCCCTGGTCGAGCAAGGCGACCGACATCGTGCACGTCTGCGGGCTCTCGAGCGTGCGGCGCGTGGAGCGCGGCATCGAGTACACGCTGCACGCGGCGCAGCCGCTCGGCTCCGCGCAGCTCGCGCGCCTCGCCCCGCTCCTCTGCGACCGCATGACCGAGATGGCACTGCTCGATGCGGGCGCGGCCGCGCGGCTCTTCGAGCACACCGCGCCGGAGCCGCTCGCCACCGTGTCGCTCGCCGGCGGGCGCGCCGCGCTCGTGGCGGCCAACGAGCGGCTCGGGCTCGCGCTCTCCGGGGACGAGATCGATTACCTGCTCGCGAGCTTCCGGGCCCTCGAGCGCGACCCGACCGACGTCGAGCTCATGATGTTCGCGCAGGCCAACTCCGAGCACTGCCGCCACAAGATCTTCAACGCCGCCTGGACCATCGACGGCCGGCGGCGCGCCGAATCGCTGTTCGCCATGATCCGGCATACGCACGCGGTGAGCCCTGCCGGGGTCCTGTCCGCCTACCGCGACAACGCCGCGGTGATCGAGGGATCGAGCGGCGTGCGTTACTTCCCCGACCCGGACACCGGCATCTACCGCCGCAGCCTCGAGCCGATCGACATCCTGATCAAGGTCGAGACCCACAATCATCCGACCGCCATCTCGCCGTTTCCCGGAGCCGCCACCGGCGCGGGCGGCGAGATTCGCGACGAGGGCGCCACCGGGCGCGGCGCCAAGCCCAAGGCGGGGCTCACCGGGTTCTCGGTCTCGAACCTGCGCATCCCCGGCTACGAGCGGCCGTGGGAGCACGCCTTCGGCGCCCCCGCGCGCATCGCCTCGCCGCTCGAGATCATGCTCGAGGGGCCGATTGGAGCGGCTTCCTTCAACAACGAGTTCGGCCGCCCGGCGGTGGGCGGCTACTTCCGGACGCTCGAGGTCGAGCTCGCCGGAGATGCGCAGGGGCGCGCGCGCGGCTACCACAAGCCGATCATGGTCGCAGGAGGTCTCGGCAACATCCGCCGCCCGCACGTCGAGAAGGCCGCGGTGCCGGTCGGCGCGCGTCTCGTGGTGCTCGGCGGCCCCGCGATGCTGATCGGACTTGGGGGCGGGGCCGCCTCCTCGGTCGGCAGCGGCAGCTCGAGCGCCGATCTCGATTTCGCCTCGGTGCAGCGCGGCAACCCCGAGATGCAGCGCCGCGCGCAGGAGGTCATCGATCACTGCTGGTCGCTCGGGGAGCGCAACCCGGTGCTGCTCATCCACGACGTCGGCGCCGGCGGCCTCTCCAATGCCGTGCCCGAGGCGGTCGCGCACGACGGGCACGGGGCACGCATCGACCTGCGCAGCGTCCCAAGCGCCGAGTCCGGCATGTCGCCGCTGGAGCTGTGGTGCAACGAGGCGCAGGAGCGCTACGTACTGATCGTCGCCGCCGCGGCGCTCGAGCGCTTCGGCGCCATCGCGGCGCGCGAGCGCTGCCCGTACGCCGTCATCGGCGAGATCGACGCCAGCGGACGGCTCAAAGTGGACGACCCGCTGTTCCACAACTGTCCGGTCGATATGCCGCTCGAGGTGCTGCTCGGCAAGCCGCCGCGCCTGACGCGCGACGTCGCGAGCGTTGCACCGCTGCGACGCCGCTTCGATGCCGCCGGCATCGAGCTCACCGAGGCGCTGTACCGGGTGCTGCGGCTGCCGGCGGTCGCCGACAAGACCTTCCTCATCACCATCGGCGACCGCACCGTCGGCGGGCTCATCAGCCGCGACCAGCTCGTCGGCCGCTGGCAGGTCCCGGTGAGCGATGTCGGCGTTACGCTGGCCGACTACGAGGGCATCGCGGGCGAGGCACTCGCCATGGGTGAGCGCACCCCGGTCGCGTTACTCGATGCGCCGGCCTCGGGCCGGCTGGCGGTCGCCGAGGCCGTCACCAACATCCTCGCCGCGGATATCGATGCGCTCGCGCAGGTGCGCCTGTCCGCCAACTGGATGGCGGCGAGCGGCGAGCCGGGCGAGGACGCAGCTCTCTACGCCACGGTCGAGGCGGTCGGCAAGGAGCTCTGCCCGGCGCTGGGTATCGCCATTCCGGTCGGCAAGGACTCGCTCTCGATGCAGACGCGCTGGCGGGACGGCGGCACTGACAAGAGCGTCGTGGCGCCGGTGTCGCTGATCGTCTCGGCGTTCGCGCCGGTTACCGACGTGCGCCGCACGCTGACCCCGGCGCTGGAACTGGCGGCGGGCGCGAGCTCGCTGTGGCTCATCGATCTCGCCGCGGGCGAGAACCGCCTGGGCGCCTCGGCGCTCGCGCAGGTGTACGGCGAGCTCGGCGAGGAGCCGGCGGACCTCGACGATCCAGGCCGGCTCATCGCACTCGCGGCGGCGCTCAAGGAACTGCGGGCGGGCGGGCTGCTGCGCGCCTACCACGACCGCTCCGACGGCGGCCTCATCGTCACGCTCCTCGAGATGGCCTTCGCCGGACACTGCGGGCTCGACATCGAGCTGCCCGAGGCGCGCGGCCCGGGAGCGGCGCAGCTCTTCAGCGAGGAGCCGGGAGTCGTCGTGCAGGTACTGGCCGCGGACGAGCCGCGCTTCACCGGGATCCTGGCGCGGCACGGGCTCGACGCGGCGGCGCAGCGGCTCGGTGCGCCGCGGCCCGAGCTGCGCGTGCGGGTACGCGTCGGTGCGGCGCGGATCGACGCGGCCTGGACAGACCTGAAGCGCGCGTGGTCGGAGACCTCGTGGCGCATGCGCGCGCTGCGCGATGATCCGCAATGCGCGGACGAGGAATTCGCGGCGCAGTGCGACCCGGCCGACCGCGGTCTCGCGCTCGAGCTCCCCTTCGATGCGGCCGATGACATCGCCGCGCCGTACGTGGCGCGTGCTGCGAGACCGAAGATCGCAATCCTGCGCGAGCAGGGCGTCAACAGCCAGACGGAGACCGCCGCGGTATTCGCGCAGGCGGGCTTCGAGCCGCACGACGTGCACATGACCGACCTGCTCGCCGGGCGGCGCCGGCTCGATGAGTTCAAGGGGCTCGTGGCCTGCGGCGGGTTCAGCTACGGCGACGTGCTCGGGGCCGGCGAGGGCTGGGCGAAGTCGATCCTGTTCCACGCCGCGGTGCGCGGGGAGTTCGAGCGCTTCTTCGCGCGGCCCGACAGCTTCGCGCTCGGCATCTGCAACGGCTGCCAGATGTTCGCGGCGCTCAAGAGTCTCATCCCCGGCACCGCCCACTGGCCGCGCTTCGTGCAGAACCGCAGCGAGCAGTACGAGGCGCGCTTCCCGCTGGTCGAAGTGCTGCGCTCGCCCTCGGTGCTGCTCGAGGGGATGGCGGGGTCGCTCCTGCCGATCGCGGTATCGCACGGCGAGGGGCGCGCGGAGTTCGCCTCGCCCGAGGCCGCCGCGGCCTGCGCTGCGAGCGGACTCGTGGGCTATCGCTACGTCCGGCACGACCGCAGTGTCGCCAGCACTTATCCCGCCAACCCGAGCGGCAGCCCGTTCGGCATCGCGGCGCTCAGCAACGCCGACGGACGCGTCACGATCACCATGCCGCACCCGGAGCGCTCGTTCCGCTACCTGCAGAATTCCTGGCGGCCGGGCGGCGTCGAGGGCTATAGCGGCTGGATGCGCCTGTTCCGAAACGCGCGCCGTTTCGTCGACTAGCTCGCCGATTGCAGCGGCGTCACCTTGTGGGTGCCGGTCTCGTCGAGGAAGAAGCGGCGCACCATGATCGCCTGTTGCAGGCGGCCCTTGCGCACGTAGGCCTCGTAGAGCAGGTCCTTCATCACCTCGAGCATGATCCCCGCCTGGTAGCCGTCGAGCAGCGGCACGGCGGCGCGCGCGTCGAGCTCGGCGCCGAACAGTACGTTGCGCATGCGCGTGAAGAGCTCGGGGGCGATGTCGGTGAGCTCGCGCAGGCCGTTCAGCTCATCGAACAGGCGCAGTTTTCCGGCTTCGCCGAGGTCGGCGAACATGGCGTGGGCGGTGCGCCGGCACATGGAAGCGAAGGCGTTGAAGGCGTCGTGCGTGAAGCACACCAGGGCCTCGCGGAACAACGCCTCGACCTCCTCGGGGATGTAGGTGAAGCTGAACTTCTCGCGCGCCCGCTCGACCTCGGTGAACTGCGGCGAGAGCTCGATGCGGGCCGCGCCGTACACCCGCACCGTGAAGCGCAGGAAGATCGGCGCGTGGCAGGCGTCGCACAGGTACACGACCCCGGCCTGCTTGGGGCGGTAGAGCTGCAGGTCCTCGAAGCGCGGCACCGCGCTGGGCGTGATGTGCGCGACCGTCTGGCAATGGGGGCAGGTCACCACCAGGTTCTGGTCCTGGTCGTGATGCAGGCGGCTCGCCGAATCGATATAGAGGGACATGGCCTTCATCGCGCGCAGCGCGGACTGTTGTTATGTGTCCGTCGCGGGAGCGCAGCCCATGTTAACCGATTCCGCGCCGCGGCCGGCGGACCCGCGCGTTATGTCACAGGGTGGGGACTGCGTGCGAAGGCGAGGATGCGCTCGGCGATCGTGCCGTATTCGCCGCTGAAGTGATGGCCCTTGCCGATTTGCGCGCGCGTGACGGTAGCGCCCGCCGGCAAGGCGGGGCAGATCGAATCCTCTTCGCCCGCGCCATAAATGCACAGCACTGGCATGTGGCCGAGGGCGGCGAGCTCGGGCACGGTGGGTGGCCCGCCGTCGCCGCTGCCGACCCAGTCGGCGACGCTCACCTCGAAGGACGCGTTGGAGTCGATACCGAGGACGCTGACGCTCGCGACGCGCGCGCGCAGGTCCGCTGGCAGGCGGTTCACCACGAACGGCAGCACGTCGGCGCCGAAGGAGTAGCCCACCAGCAGGACGCGCTGTTTGTTCCAGAGCGCCAGGTAGTGGCGCATGAGTCGCGCCACGTCGCGCGCCGTCTCCTCCGGCGTGCGCCTGGTCCAGAAATACTTCAGTGAGTTCAGTCCCACCGTGGGGACGCCGCTGCGCGCGAGGCGCGCCGCGAGCTCCTGGTCGAGCCCGGCCCAGCCGCCGTCGCCGGTCATGAGGAGCGCCAGCTCGGTCGAGGAGCCGCTGGCGGGCACCTCGTTCACCGGCAGGTCGCCGATCTCCGGCGCCCGCGCCGGCGGGGCTGCGGCGGGCGCGCTCAGCCTGGCGTACGCGGCGCGCAACTGCGGCATCCAGTTACGCTCCACCGAGAAGCCATGGCCGACCAGCGGCAGCCGCACGATCGCGCCGTTCGCGACCTGCGCGGCGAAGTCAGCGGCGGTCTGCGCGCTGCACACCTCGTCCTTCTGCCCCTGCAGCGCGATCCACGGCTGCCTCAGGTTTGCCGCGGGTGCGAACACCAGCTCGTGCTGCGTGTTGGGCGTGTAGCGCAGGCCCGCTCCCGGACAGAGCTGCGCGCCGGCGAAATCCTGGTCCGGGCAGAAACCGAGGCTCAATGCCCCGGCGAAGGTGCCGGGGGGCGACTGCACCAGCGTCGCGTACACGACCGTGGCTCCCGAGGAATAGCCGACCAGCACCGGCACGTGGTACTCGCGCATGCCGATCTCTTTCTGCACCTGGTGGCTGAGCGACTCGAAGTCCGCGGCGATCATCTGGCAGGGCGCGTTGCTGACACTCGCCGCGGAGCCGAGGCTCGCGAGGTAGTGGCGGATGTCGGCGCCGATCACCACCGCGCCCGTGTCGCGCAGCGCGCGCGCCATGTTGATGACGCCGAGCTCCCAGCCGCCGTCTCCCGAGAGAAAGATCGCGACGCTCCGGGGTTGGCCCGGCGGGATGTACACGCTCACCGTGCCGAAGCGCCCCGCGCGCACGTGCGCGTCGGCGCCGTCGGCCGGCGTGCTCTGCGCGGGCGGCGCGGCGGCCGTGCGGTTCCCGGCCGGCGTGCCCGGATTGGCGCCCGCGCCCGCGGCCGCAGCCGCCAGCGCCGGCGGCAGCAGTAAGACTGTCATCGGCCACACACGCCTGGGTTTCATCGCGCGAACAGCTCCTTCACCCCGCCGGCAATCAGCGTCGAGACGTCGATCAGCACGCGCGGCAGCGCGATGCCGCCACGCGCCACCAGGTAGCGCGGCTCCCAGGTGGGATCGAACTTTGCCTTGTAGCGACGCAGGCCCTCGAAATTATAAAAGTGCTCGCCGTGGCGGAAGATGAAGTTGCCGACGCGATGCCAGGCGGGCGCCAGCGGGTGGGCTTCGAGTCCCGAGAGCGGCGCCATGCCGAGGTTGAAGTTGCGGTAGCCGGCGCGCCGTCCCCACAGCATCAGCTCGATGAAGAGGTAATCCATGGTGCCGCGCGGCGCGTCGGGGCCGAAGCGCATCAGGTCCACGGACAGCTCCGCCCGGGTACCGGTGGTCCAGAGGTTGGCGAAGCCGGCCAGCGCGCCTTCGGCGCGCACCACCGCCAGCGGGAATTGCCTGAGGTAGCGCGGCGAGTACGCGCCCACCGAGAAGCGTTTCTCGCCGGTCGACTTGGCAGCGAGCCAGGCATCCGAGACACGCTGCAACTCGGGCAGGAGTGCCTCCACCCCCTGCGGGGGCACCACCTCGAAGCTCGCCCCGTCGCGCTGGGCGCGGCGGTGCGCCTGACGCAGATCCGCGCGCGCGCCGCCCTCGAGGGAGAAGCCCGCGAGAGGCACGCGTGCTTCCTCGCCGATCTTCAGGGCCGCGAGCCCCAGGTCAACGTACAGCCCGAGACGGTCGGCACACACCTGGTAGAACACCGTGTCGCCGCCGTGGTGGTCTGACATCTCGCGCAGCCGCCACACGAGCTCCTCGGCTCCCTCGCGCGCGCCCACCGGGTCGCCGAGCGCAATCCAGCTGCGGCCGGCGATCTGGTACATGAGGAAGGTGTTGCCCGCGTCGTTGAAGATCAGGCGCTTGTCGCCGGTGAGCGCGGCGTTGGCGAGGGTGGTGTCGCAGCGCTCGATGAGCGCGCGGGCGCGCTCGAGCTCATCCGCCCCGGCGACCGCGGGCTCGGGGCGCGCCGGGCGCAGCATGTTGAGCAGCACGTAGGCGGTGGCGAGCACCACGACCGAGAGCGAGGCACGGAGCATGCGCGGCTCGTTGCCGTCGAGCGCGAAGGTCCACCACAGCTCGTGGCTGTATTCGACGTGGCGGTTGGAAAGCACGCCGAGCCAGAGCGCCAGCGCGACCACCCCGGCGATGCTCGCGATCCACACCGGCGTGAAGCGCTCGGAGAGAATCGCGGTGGGGCGGTAGAACGCCCGCCGGCCGAGCGCCAGTACGCCGAGCACCAGGGCGAGCAGCGTCGCCTCCTCGAAATCGAGGCCCTTCAGGAGCGAGGCGAAGATGCCCGCGACCAGCAGCCACACCGTGATGTGGTAGGCGCCCTGCACGCGGCGGAACAGTGCGCGCGACAGTACCAGCAAGCCCAAGCCGATGATGCTGCCCGCGAGATGCGAGAACTCGAGTACGGCGAGCGGCAGGAAGCGATCGAGAAAGGCCAGCCGCTCCTCGACCGCCGGGGTCGCGCCGGAGATGAGCAGCAGTGCCCCGGCGAGGAAGGTGAGCGCGCCGGCGATCTGCGGCACGACCGGCGCGATGTACACCGAGGCGAGCTCCTGGGCCCGCATCATGCGGCCGCGCTGTGCGGTGAGCTCCTTGGTGCCGAACAGCATGGTGCCGAACACCAGCGGCACCACGTAGTAGACGCCCCGGTAGGCGAGGAGCGAGCCGAGCAGCGCATCCGACGGCACGCCCGAAAGCGTCAGCAGCATGACCGCCTCGAACACGCCCACGCCTCCGGGCACGTGGCTCACGATCCCGGCGATCACGGCGAGCGCATAGGTGCCGAGAAACGGCACGAAGTCGATGTGCGCGTCGGGTGGCAGGAGCGACCACAGCACCGCGGACGACAGTGACAGGTCGAGCACCGACAGGGCGAGCTGCGCGAGTCCGATCGCCGGCCCCGGCGCGCGCAGCGCCCAGCCGCGCAGCTCGAGCGTGCCGCGCGCGAGCGTCGCCCAGGCGGCGTAGGCCGCCACCGCGCCGAGCAGCACGGTGCCGGCCACCAGCGACCAGTTGTGATGCAGGTGCAGGATCTGCGCGGCGTGGGTCGGCGAGAGGTAGAGCGACAGCCCGGCGATGGTCGCGAGTCCGATGCCGAGCGAGAGGCTGCAGAAGGCCGAGATGGTGGCGACGTCGATGGCGCTCACGCCGGCGGTGGCGTACAGGCGAAAGCGGATCGCCGCGCCGGTAAACGCCGAAAACCCGAGGGTGTGTCCGAACGAGTAGGCGATGAAAGAGGTGAACAGGATGCGCGGATAGGGGATGGTGCGGCGCAGGTACGCGAGCGCGAGCACGTCGTAGTTGGAGAGCAGCCAGTAGCTCGCCGCGGTGAAGCCGAGCGCCGCCAGCACCTGGCGCTGTGGGATGGCGTGCAGGTGCGCGAACACGTTGCGCACGTGCAGGTGCGCCAGCTGGTGGTGCAGGATCAGCACCACCGCGGCGAACACCAGCAGAGCTGCGATCGGCCCCACCCAGCGCCAGCGGCTGCGGTCCCCCGCCATCAGCGCGTCAGCGGCTTGTACTTGATGCGATGCGGCTGCAGGGCCTCGGCACCGCGGCGGCGCTGGAAGTCGGCGACGTACTCCTGGTAGTTCCCCTCGAACCACACCACCTGGGAATCGCCTTCGAAGGCGAGGATGTGGGTCGCGATGCGGTCGAGGAACCAGCGATCGTGGGAGATCACCACGGCGCAGCCCGGGAAGGCGAGCAGCGCCTCTTCCAGAGCGCGCAGCGTCTCGACGTCGAGGTCGTTGGTGGGCTCATCGAGCAGCAGCACGTTGCCGCCGGCGCGCAGCACCTTGGCGAGGTGCACGCGATTGCGCTCGCCGCCGGAGAGCTCGCCGATCAGCTGCTGCTGCTGCGCGCCCTTGAAGTTGAAGCGGCCGACGTAACCGCGCGAGGCGGTCTCGTAGGCGCCGACCTTGATCAGGTCGAGACCGCCGGAGATCTCCTGCCATACGGTCTTCCTGTCATCGAGCGTCTGGCGCGACTGGTCGACGTAGGCGAGGCGCACGCTGGGACCTGAGCGGATCTCGCCCGCGTCAGGCTTCTCGGCGCCGGTGAGCATGCGAAACAGCGTCGTCTTGCCGGCGCCGTTCGGGCCGATGATGCCGACGATGCCGCCGCGCGGCAGGCTGAATGCCAGGTTGTCGATGAGCAGCCGCTCGCCGTAGCCCTTGCGCAGGCCTGCGACGGCGATAACCAGGTCGCCGAGCCGCTCGCCCGGCGGAATGTAGATCTCGTTGGTCTCGTTGCGCTCCTGGAACTCGCGTGAGGCGAGCTCCTCGTAGCGCTGCAGGCGGGCCTTGCTCTTGGCCTGCCGTGCCTTGGGGTTCTGCCGCACCCATTCGAGCTCGTGCGCGAGCGCCTTGCGCAGCGCCTCCTGCTCGCGCTCCTCGACCGCCAGGCGCTGCTCTTTCTGCTCGAGCCACGAGGAGTAGTTGCCGTGCCAGGGAATGCCGTAGCCGCGGTCGAGCTCGAGGATCCACTCGGCGACGTTGTCGAGGAAGTAACGGTCGTGCGTGACCGCGATGACGGTGCTCGGGTACTCCTCGAGATAGCGCTCGAGCCAGGCGATCGACTCGGCGTCGAGGTGATTGGTCGGCTCATCGAGCAAGAGCATGTCGGGCGCCGACAGCAGCAGGCGGCACAGCGCCACGCGGCGTTTCTCGCCGCCCGAGAGCGTGGCGATGCCCGACTCCCACGGCGGCAGCCGTAACGCGTCGGCGGCAATCTCGAGCTTGCGTTCGAGCTCCCAGCCGCCGGCGGCGTCGATCGCGTCCTGCAGCTGCGCCTGTCGTTCGAGCAACTTGTTCAGCTCCTCCTCGGAGAGCTCCTCCGCGAAGCGCTCGCTGATGTGATTGAACTCCTCGAGACTGCGAAAGCTGGCGCCGAGCCCTTCCATGACCGTGGTGCGCACGTCGAGCGCGGGGTCGAGCTGCGGCTCCTGCGGCAGAAAGCCGACGCGGATGCCGCTCTGCGGGCGCGCTTCGCCGTCGAAGGACTGATCGATCCCCGCCATGATCCGCAGGAGCGAGGACTTGCCGGAGCCGTTGAGGCCCAGCACGCCGATCTTCGCGCCCGGAAAGAACGACAGGCTGATGTCTCGCAGGATCACCCGCTTCGGCGGGACCACCTTCGAGACGCGGTTCATCGTGTAGATGTATTGGGCCATTGGCGGCGATTATGGGCGAGGCCACCGCGCCCGGGCTAGGGTGCGCGGCGTGTCGCGCGCCGCCGCCGCGGTGCGCCACGGCCGGCAGCCGCGCTGTGTTAGGCTCCAAGACACCAGGGGAGCGGCGCGTCAGCCGGGAGCGCACATGAGCGAGGGCGTGGGAGTGGTGGTGAGCGAGCGGCTCGCTCGCTACAGCTTCGGGGACGGTCACCCGTTCGGCCCCGACCGGCTGGCCGCCTTCATGCGCGAGTACGAGGCGCGTGGCCTCGACCGCCGTGTCCAGGTCCTCGAGCCGCGCACCGCCTCGGAGGAGGAGCTGCGCGCGTTCCACAGCCGCGGCTACGTCGAGTTCGTGCGCGAGCGCTCGGCGAGCGGTGTCGGGCTGCTCGATGCCGGCGATACGCCGGCGTTCCGCGGCGTGTACGAGGCGGCCGCCGGAGTCGTCGGTGCGACGCTCGCGGCGATGGAAGCCATCATGCGCGGCGACTGTCGCCGGGCGTTCGTTCCGATCGCGGGCCTGCACCATGCGGCGCGCGAGCGGGCCGCGGGCTTTTGCGTGTTCAACGACTGCGGGGTGGCGATCGAGCTGCTCAAGCGCGCAGGTCTTAAGCGCGTCGCCTACGTCGACATCGATGCGCATCACGGCGATGGCGTGTTCTACGCGTTCGAAGACGACGCCGCGGTGGTGTTCGCGGATCTGCACGAGGACGGCCGCTACCTCTATCCCGGCACCGGCGCGAGCGGGGAGACCGGCCGCGGCGCCGCCACCGGCATGAAGCTCAACGTGCCGCTGCCGCCCGGCGCCGACGATGCGGTATTCGGGCAGGTCTGGCCGCGGGTGCTCGCGCACCTGGAGCGCTTCGAGCCCGAGTTCATCATCCTGCAGTGCGGCGCCGACAGCCTCGAAGGCGATCCGATCACGCACCTGCGTCTCTCGGCGCACTCGCACGGGCACGCTGCCCGTACACTCAAGGAGCTCGCCGACCGGCTCGGCCACGGACGCGTGCTGGCGCTCGGCGGCGGAGGCTACAACCGCGGCAACCTCGCCCAGGCCTGGAGCGCGGTGGTGGAGAACCTGCTGTAGCAGGGCGCGCCCTGTCGCGAAACTTCTGTCGCCACGCGCGCCGGTGACAAGGGCGGCTGGCGGGTGCTTCCGGTAGAATTGCCGGCCCCCGCCGCGCTTTCCCGACCGAGGCTGACCGAAGATGTTCCGCACCACCGAGACCATCGCCGACTTCGATCCCGAGCTCGCCCAAGCCCTGGACGGCGAACGCCGCCGCCAGGAAGAGCACGTCGAGCTGATCGCTTCCGAGAACTACACCAGCCCCCGGGTGCTCGCGGCGCAAGGCTCGGTGCTCACCAACAAGTACGCCGAAGGCTATCCCGGTAAGCGCTACTACGGCGGCTGCGAATTCGTCGACGTCGTCGAGCAGCTGGCGATCGATCGGGCCAAAGAGCTGTTCGGCGCCGCCTACGCCAACGTGCAGCCGCACTCGGGCTCGCAGGCGAACGCCGCCGCCTATTTCGCCCTGGTGCCGCCCGGGGAGACCATCCTCGGCATGAGCCTCGACCACGGCGGCCACCTGACGCATGGCGCCAAGGTGAACTTCTCCGGCAAGTTCTTCCGCGCCTTCCAGTACGGCATCCGCCCCGACAACGGCGAGATCGATTACGCCCAGGTGCAGCGCCTCGCCGAGGAGCACCGGCCGAAGATGATCATCGCCGGCTTCTCGGCCTACTCGCGCATCGTCGATTGGGCGCGTTTCGGGGAGATCGCGCGCTCGGTCGGTGCCTGGTTCGTCGTCGACATGGCGCACGTCGCCGGGCTGGTCGCGGCCGGCCTCTACCCGAACCCGCTGCCGCATGCCGACGTCGTGACGACCACGACCCACAAGACGCTGCGCGGCCCGCGCGGCGGACTGATCCTGGCGCGCGCCAACGAGGAGATCGCCAGGAAGCTCAACTCGATGGTGTTCCCCGGCACCCAGGGGGGACCCCTGATGCACGTAATCGCCGCCAAGGCGGTCGCGCTCAAGGAGGCTTCGCAGAGCGACTTCAAGGACTATCAGCGCCAGGTGCTCGCCAATGCGCGCGCCATGGCGGCGCGGCTCGCGAAGAACGGTTACCAGATCGTTTCCGGCGGCACCGACAATCACCTCTTTCTCATGAGCCTCGCCGACCGCGACATCACCGGCAAGGACGCGGATGCCGCGCTCGGCCGCGCCAACATCACCGTGAACAAGAACGCCGTGCCGAACGATCCGCGTCCGCCCATGGTGACGAGCGGGCTGCGCATCGGCACACCGGCCTCGACCACCCGCGGCTTCAAGGAGCGCGAGGTCGAGCAGGTCGCGGACTTGATCACGCAGGTGCTGGATGCGCAAGGCGCCGCGCAGGTGATCGAGCGGGTGCGCCCACAGGTGCTCGAGCTGTGCGGGCGCTTCCCGGTGTACGGCCCGTAATCCTCAGGAACGCCGCTAAAGCCGCATGCACTGTCCCTTCTGCGGCCACGAAGAGACCAAGGTCAACGACTCCCGGCTCGCCGGCGAGGGGCGGCAGATCCGCCGCCGCCGCGAGTGCCTGAAGTGCGGCGAGCGCTTCACCACCTTCGAGACCGCCGAGCTCCTCATGCCGGTGGTGGTCAAGGGTGACCGCGCGCGCGAGGCATTCGATGAGGGCAAGCTCCGTGCCGGCATGGAGAAGGCGCTGGAGAAGCGTCCGGTGCCGCGCGAGCAGCTCGATGAGGCGGTGAGCCGCATCGTGCACAAGGTACGCGGCCTCGGCGACCGCGAGGTGTCCGCGCGCGCGGTGGGCGAGCTCGTCATGGAGGAGCTGCGCCATCTCGATGAGGTCGCGTACGTGCGCTTCGCGTCCGTCTACCGCCAGTTCGAGGACGTTCAGGCCTTTCACGACGAGATCGAGAAGCTGCGCAACGCGCGCAGCGCCGCTCCCCCCGCGCACCCGCCGCCGGCCCAGAAGCGTCGCGCCGGCCGCGGTGCGAGCCGCGATCAGCTGCCGCTGCTGCCGGAGCCCGCCAACGACGACGGCGAACCGGACGGCGGCGCCAAGTGATCGCGGCGATGTTCTCTGACTTCGACCGCACGGCGATGGAGCGCGCGCTCGAGCTCGCGGCGCGCGGTCTCGCCACCACCCATCCGAACCCGCGGGTCGGCTGCGTGATCGCACGCAGTGGGCGCATCGTGGGGGAGGGCTGGCACGCGCGCGCCGGCGAGGCCCATGCGGAAGTCCTGGCCCTCGCGGCCGCCGGATCCCAGGCCGCCGGCGCCACCGTCTACGTGACGCTCGAGCCCTGCAACCACCAGGGCCGCACGCCCCCCTGCGTCGATGCGCTGCTGGCGGCGCGCGTGGCCCGCGTGGTGTACGCGGTGGCCGACCCCAATCCACGGGTTGCGGGCCGTGGCGCGGCGCGTCTCGAGGGCGCCGGCGTCAGCGTCGCGGCGGGACTCCTGGCGGCGCAGGCCGAGGAGCTCAACGCCGGGTTCTTCAAGCGCATGCGCACCGCTCGCCCGTGGGTGCGGATCAAGCTCGCCATGAGCCTCGACGGACGCACCGCGCTCGCGAGCGGCGCGAGCCGCTGGGTGAGTGGCGGGGCGGCGCGCGCGGACGTGCAACACTGGCGCGCGCGCAGCGCCGCGATTCTCACCGGAGTCGGTACGGTGCTCGCGGACGATCCGCGGCTCGACGTGCGTCCTGCGGACGCAGCGCAGGAGCCACCGCGGCCGTTGCGCGTGGTGCTCGACAGCACGCTGCGTACGCCCCCCGCGGCGCGGCTCTTCACCGTTCCCGGGGAGGTGCTGATCATCACGGCACTCAGCGCCAGCGACCCGCGCTGGGAGCCGCGCTGCGCCGCGCTCGCCGCCCGCGGCGCGCGCATCGAGACGCTGCCCGCGCCGCACGCGCGCGTACCGCTGCCCGCGGTGCTCGAGCGCCTGGGCGAGCTCGAGATCAACGAGCTGCAGGTCGAGGCCGGTGCGACGCTCGCCGGAGCGCTGCTGAGCCAAGGCCTGTGCGATGAGCTGCTGCTGTACGTGGCACCCAAGCTCCTCGGGCCCGCCGCGCGGCCGTTGCTGGCGCTCCCCGAGCCCGCGAGCCTCGATGCGGCCCTCGGGCTCGTGATCGCGGAAATCGCCCGGGTGGGCGATGATCTGCGCCTGCGCCTGCGGCCCGGTGCCGCCGGCGCCACCGAGTCGCACTGACGGGAGCTGCGCGTTGTTCACGGGCATCGTTCAGGACCTGGGCACGGTAGTCGAGCGCGAGACGCGTGGCGGCGACCTGCGCCTGGGCATCGCTTTCGCGCAGCTCGATGAGACGCGCCTGCGCGTGGGCGACAGCGTCTGCGTGCAGGGCTGTTGCCTCACCGTGACCGCGCGTGCAGGCGCGACGTTCTGCGCCGATCTCTCGCGCGAGACGCTCTCGCTGACGACGCTCGGCGACCTCGCGGTTGGGGCGGCGGTGAATCTCGAGCCCGCGCTGCGGGCGGGCGATGCCCTCGGCGGTCACCTGCTGTCCGGCCACGTGGACGGGATCGGCGAGGTGATCGAAGCTGAAAGCGATGCCCGCTCGCAGCGGCTCAAGATCCGGGCGCCGCTTGCACTCGCCCGCTTCCTCGCGCCGAAGGGATCGATCGCGGTCGACGGGGTGAGTCTCACCCTCAACGCGGTGGCGGAGGCGAGCTTTTGCGTCAACATAATCCCCCACACTCAGGAGGTGACGACGCTTGGCGCGGTGGCACCGGGAACGCGCGTCAATCTCGAGGTCGACCAGGTCGCCCGCTACCTCGCGCGGCTGATGACTCCCGCCGGCTGAGGGCGGGCCGACCTGCCACCTGCTGGCAGCCGTCACAGCCGGAGTGTAGTCTTTCGCGTATGTCCCGGCTCCCGCGATCGCGCGCTGATAATCGCCGCTGGGCGTTGCTCGCGTTGCCGGCGCTGCTGCTGCACCTCCTCATCCCCGCGGGCTTCATGCCTGCGGATGATGCGCCCCTGTCGCTGCAGATCTGTCCCGAAGGCGTTCCGGCCGGGGTGCTTGCGCATGCAGGGCACCACCATCACCACGGGGGCGGCGAGCACCGTAGCGGCGAGCATTGCGTGTTCGCCGCGGGCGGCGCCAGCGGGCCGCCGTCGCAGCACGCATCTGCGACGTCAGGTCCCGGTCCCGAGCTGGCTCGGCGGGGTCCTGGCGGGCGCCGCTCCTGCCGGTACGACTCGTCTATCTGCCACAGGTTCGCGGTCCTCCTCCGGTCGCCTGAACCGGATTCTCCAGGCTGGTGTTTTGGCTGCGGGCGATGCCGGCTCGCGTACGCGTCTGGCGCAGCGCGCGAGCCGCGGCCATGCCCGTGCGGAGTGGGAGACCGAGATGGAATTATGCACAGATCCCGGCCGATGCACGTACGTGGCAGTGTCACGGAGCATCTCCGTGGGCCGGCCGCGTATGCGGCTCGTTGCTTCTCTGGGTCTGCGGGCGCGCTGCTACCGGGCGTCGCGTCAGCTTGCGCCTGCGGTTGCGGCGTTTTCGACGTGGGTACCGCCGCAATGATCCTGACGCATCCGGGGGCATGCTGTTCTCGAGACGACTTCAGGATCAGGACCAGAATTGGGTGGCGCCACGCCGCGCCGGCCCCCAACAATACCGACAGGCGATCGCGACTCATTTCGGCGGTCTGGGATTCGACTACAACTTCAATCGCGACTGGGGAGTGTCGCTGAGGTTCCGTACTGGCTCGGACCTTTCGCACCGACATCGGCAGTCCCGGAGCCCCCGACCTCCGGACCTTCACGGCACGATGCGCTCGGCGACATACGGCTCTTGGCACCTACACCGGATTCTCGCCCGACATGTCGAGCGGACTCTCGCTGGGCGTGAAGCTGCCGACCGGCGACTGGACGTACCCGAATTTCGATCGCGACACCTCGATCGGGACGGGGACCACGGACCTGTTACTGGGCGGCTATCACCTCGGCACCTGAGTATCGAGCATCATCTGCATGGTTCGTGGAGGGTCTGTTCCAGCGCGCGTTCGACTCGCGTGAGGGATACCGGCCCGGCAACGAGACGGACGTCGCGGCCGGGCTTCTCTACGATGGACTCCGGTTGGGGAACGACAGTAACCTGACGCACTGCTGCAAGTGATCGGCTCCGATCGTCTGCATGACAGCGGCGTGAACGCAGACCCACCCAACAGCGGCTACCAGCGCGTGCTACTGTCGCCGGGCCTCGAAGCGGATGTTGGCAAATGGAAGCTGTATGCCGACGCCGAGTTTCGTGTGTATCACTCCGCGAATGCCGCGCCTTCCGTGGCGACGGAAGGCACTCAGGGCCAACTCGTCGCGCCGGTGCTGCTGAAGTTCATGGTGGCCTACAGCTTTTGAGGCAGATCCTGTGAGTACTCAGAGATATCGGGCGCTGTGCCCCCGCCTTGTGATCCTCCTGTTGGCTGCATGCATGCCGGCCGCCGCAGCCGACGGTGTCGGCCAGCCGGCGCCGGTCCTGGTCGTCAGGCAGTTGGATGGACACGATCTCGACCTTGCCGCATTGCGCGGCAAGGTCGTGATCCTGAATTTCTGGGCAACCTGGTGCGCGCCATGTCGGGCCGAGATGCCGGTGCTGCAGGCGTTTTACGAGAAACACGCTTCGCGAGGCGTGATGGTGATTGGTCTGAGCGCCGACGATCCACACGAACGCAAGGCGGTTACCCGGGTAATGCAGCAGTTTACCTATCCCAGCCGCATTGCTGGCCGACGCCAGGTCCAACGGTTTCGGCGCTCCGAAGGTGTTACCCATCAGCTACATCATCGGGACCGATGGCATCATTCGCGCGCGACTTCTGCCCACCAGGGGCAACCTGACCGAGCAGGCTCTCAATGCCGCCGTCGCGTCGCTTCTTCCAAAGGACTCACGGCGTCACTGCTCGCACGCGTGGCGGCCGCCCGGGAGCGGTTGGGCCGTCGGGTATACTGAGTGGCCCGAAGAGCGACGGCCGCCCATGTCCAAAGTCGTCTCCCTTCCCGGCAAGCCCGCCGCCCCGCCGCACCCTACCTCAATTCGATCGAGGAGCTGCTGGCGGAGCTGCGCGCCGGACGCATGGTCGTCGTCATGGACGATGAGGATCGCGAGAACGAGGGCGACCTCATCATGGCCGCCGAGCACGCCAGCGCCGCGGCGGTGGCGTTCATGATCCGCCACACGAGCGGCATCATTTGCGTGCCGATGGAGGAGCAACGGCTCGCGGCGCTCGAGCTGCCGCAGATGGTGCCGGTCAACAGCGAGTCGCACCGCACGGCGTTCACGGTGTCGGTGGATCTCTCGCGTGGCACGACCACCGGCGTCTCCTCCGCAGACCGTGCCGCCACCATCCGCGCGCTGGCCGATGCCGGCGCGACGGCGGCGGACTTCGTGCGCCCGGGACACATCTTTCCGCTGCGCCCGCGCCCCGGTGGCGTACTGGTACGCGCCGGGCACACCGAGGCGGCGGTGGACCTGTGCCGGCTCGCGGGGCTCAAGCCCGTGGGCGTGCTGTGCGAGGTCATGAACGACGACGGCACCATGGCGCGCCGGCCGCAGCTCGAGGAGTTCGCGCGCCGCCACGGGTTGAAGCTCGGCACCATCGCCGGGCTCATCCGCCATCGGCTGCGCACGGAACGCTCGGTGGAACGCATCGCGGAGCAGACCGTGGAGACGGCGCTCGGCGAGTTTCGCCTGTACGCCTACCAGGATCGTGTCAGCCTCGACGTGCATCTGGCGCTGGCGCGCGGCCGGCTCGACGGCCCGGAAGCGCCGCTGGTGCGCGTGCACCTTCCCGACACGCTGCGCGACCTCGTCGGCGTGCGCGGCGCGGCGCGCGCCTGGACGCTGCACGCGGCGCTGGCGCGCATCAGTGAGGCCGGCAATGGCGTCGTGGTGCTGCTGCGCCAGCAGGAGTCGCCCGCCGAGCTCAGCGCGGCGCTGCGCTCGGTGAGTACCACACCGACGACGTCGGCGCCGGGAGAAGCGGCCGTCACCCCGGGGGAGGGGGCGGTGCTGCGCACGTTCGGCGTCGGCGCGCAGATCCTCAAGGACCTCGGCGTCAAGCGCATGCGGGTGCTGTCGGCGCCCAAGCAGATGCACGGCATCTCGGCCTTCGATCTGGAGATCGAGGGCTACGTCGGGGAAGAGGGGTGAGCGGATCGCGCACCCCCGGGGATGAGATCAGCGCGCGTGGGTTTCGGGTCGCGATCGTCGCGGCGCGCTTCAACGACTTCATCGTCGCGAGCCTGCTGCAGGGTGCCAGCGCCGCCTGGGCCGAGCGCGGCGGCGCGCCCGCCGACCTCACCGTGCTGCGGGTACCGGGGGCTTTCGAGCTGCCGCTCCTCGCCAAGCGGCTCGGCGCCAGTGGCCGCTATGACGCGGTGGTCGCGCTCGGCTGTGTGATCCGGGGAGATACCCCGCACTTCGACTACGTCGCCGGCGAGTGCGCGCGCGGGCTCCTCGAGGCGGGCCTCGACACCGGCGTCCCGGTCGTCTTCGGCGTGCTGACCGTCGAGACCGTCGAGCAGGCGCTCGAGCGTGCCGCGACCCATGCCGGCAACAAGGGAGGGGAGGCGATGGAGGCCGCGCTCGAGATGGCCGCGCTCCTGAAGCAGCTGTGAGCCGCGCGACGCCGGGCGGCGCGCCAACGCAGCAGTTCAGCGGCGCGCGCAGCGTGGCGCGCAAACTCGCGCTGCAGGCGCTGTACCGCTGGCAGCTCAACCCCGGGCCGTGGCAGGACCTGGTGCAGGAATTCGCCGAGGCCGAGGATATGCCGCGCGCCGACCGCGACTACTTCGTTACGCTCATCGAAGGGGTCACCGCCGCGCACCCGCAGCTCGAGGCGCGCCTCGCCGAGTGCAGCGACCGTGAGCCGCGCTTCCTCGATCCGATCGAGCACGCGGCGCTGCTGATCGGCCTCTACGAGCTCGAGTTCCAGGCCGGGGTTCCCTACCGCACCGCGATCAACGAGGCGGTGCAGCTCGCGCGGCGCTTCGGCGCCACCGACGGCCACAAGTTCGTGAACGCGGTGCTGGATCGCGCCGCGCGCACGCTGCGGCCCGCCGAGCACTGATTAAACAGCGCGGTCTTTGCCGCCTGCCTTGGTAGTCCATGCCGCTGTCGGAATCCGAGCTGATCACGCGCTTCTTCCGCAACTGCGGCGCGCAGCGGCGCGATGTGGTGCTGGGCGTGGGCGATGACGCGGCGCTCACCGAGTGCCCGCCGGGAATGCAGCTGGTCGCGACTACCGACACGCTGGTCGCCGGCGTGCACTTTCCCCTCTCCACGCCCGCCGCCGCGATCGGTCACCGCGCGCTCGCGGTCAACCTAAGCGACCTCGCGGCCATGGGCGCGCGCCCCGCCTGGGCGCTGCTCGCCCTCACGCTGCCGGAGGCGGAGGATCGCTGGCTCACGGAGTTCGCCGCCGGGTTCGGTGCGCTGGCACGTGCTCATGAGGTGGCGCTCATCGGCGGCGACACGACCCGCGGTCCGCTCACCATCAGCGTGCAGCTGCTCGGGCACGTGCCGCAGGGCCGCGCACTGACGCGCGCCGGCGGCCGCGCCGGACACCTGCTCTACGTCTCGGGCTCCCCCGGGGACGCGGCGGCGGGACTCGCCATCGAGCAGGGTCGGCTTGCTGCGCCACCGCAGGCGGCGCCGTACCTGCGCGAGCGGTTCCTCATGCCGACGCCGCGCGTGGCGCTCGGCGAACGGCTGCGCGAGCACGCCAGCGCCTGCATCGATGTCTCGGACGGCCTGCTCGGCGATGCCGGCAAGCTCGCGGCGGCGAGCGGTGTCGGGCTCGAGATGTTCTACTCGGCGCTCCCGGTGTCGCGGCCGCTGGTCGAGGCGTGTGGTGAGAGGTCAGCGCGCGAGCTCGCGCTGACCGGGGGCGACGACTACGAGCTGCTGTTCACGGTCGAGCCGGCGCGCACCGCGGGGCTCGAGCACGCGCTGCCGCAGGAACAGTGGAATTACCGTCAAATCGGCGTGCTGCGCCCCGCTGCCGGCGTGGTGCTGACGCGCGAGGGTACTGTGATGGACTTCTCGCATTCCGGATACCAGCACTTCGCCTGAGGCGTGTGGGGCGCGCGCGCGGCGCGCGCGCGCGGGGGCGCCGCGGTCGCGGCGCAAGCTCCGGGGAGCGTGAGGCTTGCATCACAGTCGCGCCGGCGGCTGTCGCCGTATCCTGACGCGTCCTCAGGCTGTGCGCCCCTACGGCATGACGTTACCGGCTTCAAAATCCATTCCGCCCGCCAAGCCGGGCGTGCGTATGCCCGACAAGATCGGCAAGTACGCGGTCATCAAGGAAGTCGGCAGGGGCAGCACCGGTGTCGTCTACCTCTCGCACGACGCGTACTACGGGCGCGACGTGGCGATCAAGGTCTACAACATGGACACCGGCGGCGATGAGGAGCGCGCGCGCATCGCGCGCAAGATGTTCCTCTCCGAGGCGCACCTGGTGGGCATGCTGCAGCACCCGCACATCCTGCCGATCTACGACGCCGGCGAGGAGAACGGTCACTGCTACATCGTGACCGAGCACGTGCACGGTGCGCGCACGCTGGCGGCCTATTGCCGGCCCGACAACCTGCTGCGCATCGACGATACCGTGGAGATTATTTTCAAGTGCGCCAAGGCGCTGCACTACGCGCACTCGCGCGGCGTGATCCATCGCGACATCAAGCCCTCCAACGTGATGCTCACGCAGGACAGCGATGTACGCATCATCGACTTCGGCATCGCATTGGTGCAGGACTCCGACATCTCGCGCATCGAAGGCATCGCCGGCAGCCCGTCCTACATGTCACCCGAGCAGGTGCAGAGCCTCGATCTCACCAACTCCTCGGACCTGTACTCGCTCGGCGCGGTCATGTACGAGCTGCTCACCGGACAGCGGCCGTTCCGCGCCGGCAACCTGCAGAAGCTGCTGCACCAGATCGTGTACGCGACGCCGCCGCCGATCCATACGCTGCGTAAGGACTGTCCCGAGGAGCTCGAGGCGGTGGTGGCGACCGCGCTCCTCAAGGATCCGACCAAGCGCCACAAGAGCGGACTGGATTTCGCCGCCGAGCTCACCCGCGTGCATCAGCGGCTGCGCGAGGCCAACGCGCGCATCGACCGCCAGGAGCAGTTCGGCGTGCTGCGGCGCCTGAAGTTCTTCCACGAGTTCTCGCACGCCGAAATCTGGGAAGTGCTGCGCGCCAGCAGCTGGCAGGACTACGTCGCCGGCGAAGAGATCGTCAAGGAAGGGGAGATGGACGACCGCTTCTACATTCTGGTGACGGGCGGCTGCGCGGTTGAGCGCCACGGCGCGCGCGTCGGCGCGCTCGAGACCGGCGACTGCTTCGGCGAGGCGAGCTATGTGCCGGGCGCCAAGCGCACCGCCACCATTCGCGCCGCCACCCAGGTGACGGTCCTCAAGGTGAGCTCGACCCTGCTCGAGCAGGTCTCGGCCTCCTGTCAGCTGCGGTTCAATCGCGTGTTCCTGCGCTCGCTCATCGCGCGCCTGCAGAGTGCCGAGCGCGTGCCGGCCGCGGCCACGGCATCCTGACACTTCCCTGACTCCCGGCGCTGCGCGCTCTTGCGCGCCGGCGCCGCCGGCTCCTACTCTTCGGCCTGTGCACGTACTGCTGATCGAAGACGACGCCGAGGCTGCGCGCTTCCTGGTGAAGGGCCTGCAAGAGAGCGGCTACACGGTCGACCATGCCGCCGACGGGCGCGAGGGGCTGTTCCGCGCCACCGAGAGCCAGTTCGACCTGGTGGTGACCGACCGCATGCTGCCGCACCTCGACGGGCTCGCCGTCATCGAGCTCATGCGGCGCAAGGGGCTGACCACGCCGGTGCTGGTGCTGTCGGCGCTCGGTAGCGTCGACGACCGGGTCACGGGACTGAAAGCCGGGGGCGACGACTACCTCACCAAGCCATTCGCGTTCGCGGAACTGCTGGCGCGCATCGAGGCGCTGCTGCGCAGGCGCTCGAGCGCGCCGCAGGCGACGCGGCTCAAGGTCGAGGACCTGGAGTTCGACCTGCTGGCACGGCGCGTGACGCGCGCCGGGCGCGAGATCGAGCTCACGGCGCGGGAGCTGAAGCTCCTCGAGTTCCTCATGCGGCGCGCCGGTCAGGTGGTCACCCGCACCATGCTGCTCGAGGGCGTGTGGGACCTGCACTTCGACCCGCAGAGCAATCTCATCGACGTGCACATCAGCCGGCTGCGCCAGGCGATCGACCGCGGCTCGGACCACCCGCTCATTCACACGGTGCGCGGCTCGGGTTACGTGCTGCGCAGCGACACTTAAGCGTGCGGCCCGGCCTGTTCAACACCACCGCGTTCCGCCTCTCGGTGGGCTACACGCTCCTCGTGACGCTCGCCGTGGCGGTGACGCTCGGCAGCACCTACCTTCTCACCGAGAGCCTGATCACCGACGAGGTGGATCTGATCATCGACACGGAGCTGCAGAGCCTGGAGGAGAAGTACGCCCGCGCCGGGCTCCCCGGAGTCACGGACGAGATCAATCTGCGCATCGAGAGCTGGGGCCGTATCGGCGGCGTATACATGATCGCCGACGCCAACTTCGAGCGCATCGCCGGGAACCTCACCAGCTGGCCCTTCGATGGCATGCCGGCCGAAGCGCGCCCCGAGTTCGAGATCACCACGGTCGAGCCGGGGCGGCGCGCGGTGCACCCGGTGCGTGCCGCGGTGCGCACTCTCCCGGGCGGCGACCTGCTGCTGGTCGGCACGGACATCTCGCAGGGGCGGCGTTTCGCCGAGAAATTCCGCTTCGCCACGCTGTGGGGAATCGGCCTCTCGGCACTCGCAGCGGCGCTCGCCGGCTTCTGGTTCAGCTTCCGCCTCGCCCGGCGTGTCGATGAGGTGACGCGCACCTGCCAGCGCATCATGGCGGGGGATCTCGGCACGCGGCTGCCGGTGGCGGGCGCCAACGACGAGTTCGACTCGCTCGCGGGCTCGGTCAACCGGGTGCTCGACCGTCTCGAGGACCAGGCCGGCACGCTGCGCGCGACCTTCGACTCGACCGCCCACGACCTGCGTGCACCGCTGCACCGGCTGCGGGCCCGGATGGACACGCTGCTGCTGCGTTCGCCGCCGCTCGAGCCCGCGGTACACGAGTCGATCGAGTCGGCGCTGCGCGAGGTCGACCACCTGCAGCGCACGCTCGCGACGCTGCTGCAGATCGCCCTGGCCGAGTCCGGCGCGCCGCTGGCATCTCCAGCGGCGGTCGACCTGAGCGAGCTTGCCGCCGAGCTGGTGGAGCTCTTCGAGCCGGTCGCCGCCGCCCAGGGCGTCGGGCTCGTCTGCCACGCCGAGCCGCGCTCGCTGGTGCAGGGTAACCGGCAGCTGCTCGCACAGCTGCTCACGAACCTGATCGAGAACGGGCTCAAGTACGTGCCCGCCGGCGGCCACATCGAGGTCGCCGTGCGGCGGCTCGCGGGCTCGGTGCGCCTGGTGGTGAGCGACGATGGCCCGGGGATCAGTGCCGCGGATCGGGTGCGCGCGGTGCAGCCGTTCGCTCGCTTCGAGCCGGGCAAGCAGGGCGGCAGCGGGCTGGGTTTAAGTCTGGTCGCGGCGATCGCGCGCTTGCACCGCGGGCGGCTCGAGCTCGAGGACAACGAGCCGGGGCTGAAAGTCGTGGTCGACTTACCGGCCTAGTGAGCGACGGGTGGCGGCGCCGCCGTCGGGGCGGTCTTGCCCGCCGTGCAGCTCTTCACGTACTGCTCGCGCTGCTTGCCGGCGAGCTGCTTCGCGGTCGCCTCCCGATTGCACGACTTGAGCGTCGGATGCTTCACGGGGGTGGCGGAGGGCGCCGCGGGCGGCTCGGCGGCGAGCGCACCGCCGCTGGCGAGAATGGCGAGCGCGGTCAGGACGAGCGGGAAGTTCATCGCCCGATCCTAACGGCCGCGCCCTGTCGCGGCCATGACGGCGGCATTAAGAAATCGTCATGCGGCGCGGCGGCTGCCGCGCGGGGACGGCGCCTCAGGCGTCCTTGTCGTGCTCGATCAGCGCGTAGGCCGAGTGGTTGTGGATGGACTCGAAGTTCTCGGACTCGACCACGTAGGCCGCACACGCGGTCGTCGCGATTCAGCCGCACGGCGACGTCGCGCACCATGTCCTCGACGAACTTCGGATTGTCGTAGGCGCGCTCGGTCACGTACTTCTCGTCCGGGCGCTTGAGGATGCCGTACAGCTCGCACGAGGCCTCGCTCTCGGCGATGTCGATCAGTTCCTCGATCCACATGTGCTCGCGCAGCCTGCGCCGTGATGGTCACGTGCGAGCGCTGGTTGTGCGCGCCGTACTCGGAGATCTTCTTGGAGCAGGGGCACAGGCTCGTGACCGGCACCACCACCTGCACCCACATGCTGCGTCGCTGCCGTCGCGGCGCTCGCCGATCAGGCTCGCCTGGTAGTCCATCAGGCTCTCGACGCCGGAGACCGGCGCCTGCTTCATGACGAAGATACGGGAAGCGTCATCTCGATGTGGCCGGCGTCGCGCCTCGAGCCGCGCGGTCATCTCCGCCAGCATGGCGCGGAAGGATTCGACCGAGATCTCGCGCTCGTGCGTGCAGGATCTCGACGAAGCGCGACATGTGCGTGCCCTTGAAGTTGTGCGGCAGGTTCACGTACATGTTGAAGGTGGCGATGGTGTGCTGCTCGCCGCCGGAGCGGTCCTTGACCCGCACCGGGTGGCTGATGTCCTTGATGCCGACCTGGTTGATCGGCATGCGGCGCGTGTCGGCGCGGCCCTGCACGTCCTCGATCGGTGACGGCTGCGCGGCGAGCTTGGCGTTGGCGCCGACGGCGGGATGTCATGGATCGATGCCTACAGGATGGGCTGCGGCGCTGCAATCCGCCGTCCGGTGGAGGTCGGCTTCGCCCGGCTGAGCGCAGACGTCCGCGCCGTGCAGTGCCCACCAGCGCTCGATGCTGGCGCGCGAGCGAGGCGGCGTCGAGTCCGGCCAGCCGCCAGGCAGTCCTCGCGCGAGCCGTGCTCGATGAAGCGATCGGGAATGCCGATGCGTGCAGCAGCGGAATCAGCATGCCCGTCGGCGGCGAGCAGCTCGCCGACGGCGCTGCCGGCGCCGCCGGCGATCGCGTTCTCCTCGAGGGTGACCACGCGCGCGTGTGGCGCGCGGCGAGTCGCGAGCACCAGCTCCTCGTCCAGCGGCTTGACGAAGCGCATGTTGACCAGCGTGGCATCGAGCGCGCTCGGCGATCTGCTGCGCCGGGGCGACCATGCGCGCCGAACGCCAGCATCAGCAGGCCCGCTGCGGCCCTCGCGCCGCAGCTCGCGCGCGTGCCGACCGGGCAGCGCGGTCATCTCCGCCGCGATCGGCACGCCCGGGACCCGCGCCGCGCGGATAGCGCACCGCGGCCGGGCCCGTCGAGCGTGCGTCGCGGTGTAGAGCATCTGCCGGCATTCGTTCTCGTCGGCCGGCGCCATGATCACCATGTTCGGGAATGCAGCGCAGGAACGACAGGTCGAAGCTGCCCTGGTGCGTCGCGCCGTCGCCGCCGACCAGGCCGGCGCGGTCGAGCGCGAACATCACCGGCAGGTTCTGCAGCGCCACGTCGTGGATCAGCTGGTCGTAGGCGCGCTGCAGGAAGGTCGAGTAGATCGCGACCACGGGCTTCAGGCCCTCGCAGGCCAGGCCCGCGGCGAAGCGTCACCGCGTGCTGCTCGGCGATGCCGACGTCGAAGTAGCGCTCCGGGAAAGCGCTTCGAGAACTCGACCAGCCCCGAGCCTTCGCGCATCGCCGGCGTGATGCCGACGATGCGCGGATCGCGCTGCCGCCATGTCGCACAGCCACTGGCCGAACACCTGCGAGTAGGTCGGGCCCGGCGGCTCTTCTCCTTGAAGATCGTGCCGCTGGCCGGATCGAAGGGGCCCGGCCCATGCCACTTGATCGGGATCGGCCTCGGCCGGCGCGTAGCCCTTGCCCTTGCGCGTCACGACGTGCAGGAACTGCGGGCCCGCGCAGCTCGCGCAGGTTGCGCAGCGTCGTCACCAGCGCCTTCGACGTCGTGGCCGTCGATCGGGCCGATGTAGTTGAAGCCCATCTCCTCGAACAGCGTGCCCGGCAGCACCATGCCCTTCACGTGCTCCTCGGAGCGGCGCGCGAGCTCCCACACCGTGGGCATTGCGCGCAGGACCTTCTTGCCGCCCTCGCGCAGGTGCGCGTAGATCGCGGCCCGAGAGCACGCGCGCGAAGTAGTTCGACAGCGCGCCGACGTTCTCCGAGATCGACATGTCGTTGTCGTTGAGGACCACCAGCAGGTCGGTCGGGCAGGCGCCGGCGTGATTCAGCGCCTCGAAGGCCATGCCGGCGCGTCATCGCGCCGTCGCCGATCACCGCGACGACGCGGCGCGTCGCTCGCCGGCGCGTGCCGCGCGCGACCGCCATGCCGAGCGCGGCGCTGATCGAGGTGCTGGAGTGACCGACGCCGAAGGTGTCGTACTCGCTCTCGGCGCGCGATCGGGAAGGGCGCGAGGCCGCCGTCGCTGCTTGATGGTGTGCAGCCGGTCGCGCCGCCCGGTCAGCACCTTGTGCGGATAGGCCTGGTGGCCGACGTCCCAGACCAGCCGGTCGTGCGGCGTGTCGAAGACGTAATGCAGCGCGACGGTGAGCTCGACGGTGCCGAGGCCGGCGGCGAAGTGCCCGCCGCGCGTGCTGACGCGTCTGGATCAGGAATTCGCGCAGCTCCGCGGCCAGCGCCGGCGAGCTTGCGCCACGGCGAGGCGGCGCAGGTCCGCCGGCGACTCGATTCGCATCGCAGCAGCGGGTATTTGTCGGGCGGGGCATCATCGAGCGTCAGTTTACAGCCCTGCGGCGCGTGCGCTCAGCTGGCGCGGCTGACGACGAAATCGGCGAGCTCGGCGAGCGCTGCGGCACGCGCCCGCCAAGGGCGTCGAGGGCGGCGATCGCCGCGTCGCGCAGCTCGCGCGCCCGTGCGCGCGCGGCTTCGAGCCCGCGCACGGCTCGGATAGGTGGGCTTGCTCGCGCGCCGCGTCGGCGCCGGTCGGCTTGCCGAGCAGCCGCGGTGTCGCCCTCGACGTCGAGGATGTCGTCCTGGATCTGGAAGGCGAGGCCGATTTCGGCGCCGAAGCGTCGCGAGCGCCGCGAGCTCGCTCGCACGGCTCGACGTCCGGCGGCGAGGCGCGCCGAGCAGGACGCTGGCCTGGATCAGCGCGCCGGTCTTGCGCGCGGTGCATGTGCTCGACGGCCGGCCAGCGTCGAGCGTGCGGCCCACGGCCGCGAGGTCGAGCGCCTGGCCGCCGGCCATGCCGCCGGTGCCGCTGGCGTCGCGCCAGCACCCGGATCATCTCCAGACGCGCACGCGGGCGTCACGCCGCTCGGCCGGCTCGTGGGCCAGCACCTCGAAGGCCAGCACCTGCAGCGCGTCGCCGGCCAGGATGGCCGTGCGCCTCGTCGAACGCCGGTGACAGGTCGGCCGCCCGCGGCGCAGGTCGTCGTCGTCCATCGCCGGCAGGTCGTCGTGCACCAGGCAGTAGGCGTGGATCAGTTCGACCGCCGCCGCCGGCGCATCGAGCCGCTCGAGCGGCACGCCCAGCGATTCGCCCGTCGGCATAGACGAGCGCCGGCCGCAGGCGCTTGCCGGCGCCGAGCACGCTGTAGCGCATGCGCCGCGTGCAGCCGTTCGGTACCGCGGATCGGGCAGGCGCAGAATGTCATCGAGCACGCGCTCGATGCGCGCCTGGCAGGCGGCGATGCGCGCCGCAAAATCCGCGGACGGGGAGGGGCGAGGCTCACCGTCGGTGCGGTCACTCGGCGGGCGTGGCGCCGTCCGGCTGTCCGCCTCGGCCGCCGGAACGGCTGGATCTCTTCGGCGCCGCTGCGCTGCAGCAGGATCTCGACCTTCTGCTGCGCCGCCTGGAGCGAGCTCTGGCACTGCGCGCGTGAGCGCGACGCCGCGCTCGAACTGCCTTGAGCGCCTCATCGAGCGGCAGGTCGCCGTGCTCGAGCCGCTCGACCAGCCGCTTCGAGCTCCGCGAGCGCCTGCTCGAAGTCCTGGGGCTTTATCGTCGCGCGCCAAGTGCGTCTCCCGGGGAAGTGGGGTGCGAGGGCGCGCAACGTTACACAGCGCCGCCGCCGAGGGTCAACGCGCGTTGATCGACGCGCATTGCTCATCAGCAGCGATATGTGCGATAGAGCGTATTGCGCGTCACCGCGGTTAGACTCGACTAGAGTCGCAGCCCTTCGATTACGACCGAGTCTAAGTGGAGGATCGACATGAATCTCGAAAGGCAGCAAGACCGAGAAGAATCTGAAGGACGCATTCGCCGGCGAATCGCAGGCCAACCGCCGTTACCTGTATTTCGCCCAGAAGGCCGACGTCGAAGGCTTCAACGACGTCTCGGCCGTGTTCCGCTCGACGGCGGAAGGCGAGACCGGCCATGCGCACGGCCACCTCGAGTACCTCGAGGCGGTGGGCGATCCGGCCACGGGCCTGCCGATCGGCGAGACCGAAGCTCAACCTGAAGGCCGCCATCGCCGGCGAGACCCACGAGTACACCGACATGTACCCGGGCATGGCGAAGGCCGCGCGCGAGGAAGGCTTCGACGAGATCGCCGACTGGTTCGAGACGCTGGCCAAGGCCGAGCGCTCGCACGCCAACCGCTTCCAGAAGGCGCTCGACGCCCTCTGACGGAAGGCTGCGTGCCAGGCGCGGCCGCGCCGCGGCGGCCTGGCATGCGCTGCGATCGAGCAGTACCACTGCGCCGAGGCCCGCCCCAGAGCGGCGCGCGAAGGGCAGCCTCGAGGCGCCCGACGCGCCACCCGATCGACTGGCGCGACCCGAAGTTCTACGACGCGAGCGCGCTCGATCAAGGAACTCGAGCGCGTCTTCGACATCTGCCACGGCTGCCGGCGCTGCTTCAGCCTGTGCAACTCGTTTCCGACGCTGTTCGATGCCGATCGACGCAACCCCGAGCGGCGAAGCTCGACGGCGTCGACAAGAAGGTCTACTGGGAGGTCGTCGACCACTGCTACCTGTGCGACATGTGCTACATGACCAAGTGCCCGTACGTGCCGCCGCATCCCTGGAACATCGATTTCCCGCACCTGATGCTGCGCGCCAAGGCGCGTGCAGGTTCGCAGCAGGGCGACTCAGCGCTGCGCGACCGGATGCTGACCGCGACCGACGCGGTCGGGACGCATCGCCGGCATTCCGGTCGTCGCCGAGGTCGTCAACGCGGTGAACCGCGAGCACGCTCGGGCCGCAAGCTGCTCGAGAAGACGCTCGGCGTGCATCCGCGAGCGCGCCGATGCCCGAAGTATCACAGCGCGCACGGCCGCGCGCGAGCTCGCGGCGCTCGGCACGACGGCCGCGCCCGGCGTGCCGTCGAGGCGCGCCGACGGCGGAGACGCGCGGCCAGGTGGCGCTGTTCACCACCTGCTACGGCAATCGCAACGAGCCCGCACATCGACGAGGACCTGGCCGCGGTGTTCGGCCACAACGGCATCCCGGTGACGCCTGCTGCCGCACGGAGCGCTGCTGCGGCATGCCGAAGCTCGAGCTCGGCGACCTCGAGACGATCGCGCAGCCTGAAGGAGGCGAACATCCCGCAGCTCGCCGGCGCTGGTGGACGCAGGGCTACGACATCGTCGCGCCGATTCCCTCCTGCGTGCTGATGTTCAAGCAGGAACTGCCGCTGCTGTTCCCGGACGACCCGCAGGTGCAGGCAGGTCGCCGGCGCGTATCTTCGACCCGTTCGAGTACCTGATGCTGCGCCACAAGGCGGGCCTGCTGCGCACCGATTTCACGCGCTCGCTCGGCAAGGTGAGCTACCACGTGCCCTGCCACCTGCGCGTGCAGAACATCGGGCTCAAGACCCGCGACGTGCTGCAGCTGGTGCCCGGCACCGACGGTCGAGCCGATCGAGCGCTGCTCGGGCCACGACGGCACCTACGGCGTGAAGACGGAGTTCCGCGCTGCCTCGATGAAGATCGGCCGGCCGGTGATGCAGCGGGTCGAGAGCGCGCACGCCGACCACTACACGAGCGACTGCCCGATGGCGGGCCACCAGATCGAGAGCGGGCTCGACGGACGCCGCGCGAGCCCGAGCATCCGCTCACGCTGCTGCGCATGGCGTACGGCCTGTGAACGCGTCGACGCGCTGCGCCGGCGATCTGATGAGCCTCGAGCAGTACGCGCGCGAGCGCGCGGCGTTCCGCGCCCGCGTCCTCGCGCACAAGCGCGCGCGGCAGCTCGCGGTGGGACCGAATGCCACCTGGTGCTTCGAGGACCGCCTCACCGTGCAGTACCAGGTCCAGGAGATGCTGCGCATCGAGCGCATCTTCGAGCCCGAGGGCATCGCGGACGAACTGGCCGCCTACAACCCGCTGATCCCGGACGGCAGCAACTGGAAGGCGACGCTGCTGATCGAGTATCCCGAGCCCGAGGAGCGGCGCGCGCAGCTCGCGCTGCTGAAGGGCGTCGAGGACGCGCTGCTGGGTGCGGTCGACGGGCCACGCGCGCGTCTTCGCCATCGCCGACGAGGACCTGCGAGCGCGAGAACGAGGAGAAGACCTCCGCGGTGCACTTCCTGCGCTTCGAGCTCACCCCCGCGATGCTCGCGGCGCTGCAGGCCGGCGCCCGGCTCGGCGTCGGCATCGACCACGAGCACTACCGCTACGCGGTCGATCCGGTGCCCGCGGCGGTGCGCGCCGCCCTCGTCGCCGATCTCGCCTGACGGCACGCGGCGACAGGGCCGGGCACGGCGTGCGCATTTGGTAAGATGCGCGCCGCCGAATGAGCCAGTCCTACACCGCTTCCGACATCGAGGTTCTGACCGGCCTCGAGCCCGTCCGCCGCCGGCCGGGCATGTACACCGACACCCAGCGTCCCAATCACCTCGCGCACGAGGTGATCGACAACAGCGTCGACGAGGCGATCGCCGGGCACTGCAAGCGGATCGACGTCACCCTCCACAAGGACGGGTCGCTCGAGGTCGACGGACGACGGCCGCGGCATGCCGGTCGACATCCATCCCGAAGGAGAAAGTGAGCGGGGTGGAGCTGATCCTCACGCGGCTGCATGCCGGCGGCAAGTTCTCCGACAAGACCTACAAGTTCTCCGGCGGCCTGCACGGCGTCGGCGTGTCGGTGGTGAATGCGCTGTCGAAGCACCTCGAGTGCTGGATCCGGCGCGGCGGCAAGGAATACAACATCGGCTTCAAGGACGGCAAGGTGTCCTCGAAGCTGGAGGAGGTCGGCACGGTCGGCCAGCGCAACACCGGCACGCACCTGCGCTTCTGGCCGGACCCGAAGTTCTTCGACTCGGACAAGTTCTCGGTCCCGCAACTGAAGCACACGCTGAAGGCCAAGGCGGTGCTGTGCCCGGGGCTGCGCGTCACGTTCAAGAACGAGGCCACGGGCGAGAAGGACGAGTGGTTCTACACCGGGGACCTGGGCGCCTACCTGGTCGAGGAGCTCGGCAACCACGAGCGCCTGCCGCCAGAACCCATCACCGGCAGCTCGGAGAGTGACAAGGACGCGGTGGACTGGGCGCTGTGCTGGGCACCGGATGCCGAGACGCGCCATCGGCGAAAGCTACGTCAACCTGATTCCCGACTCCCGAGGGCGGCACGCACGTCAACGGACTGCGCGCCGGCCTCACCGAGGCGGTGCGCGAGTTCTGCGAGTTCCGCAACCTGCTGCCGCGCGGCGTCAAGCTGACGCCCGGAGGACGTGTGGGACAAGCGCGAACTACGTGCTGTCGGTGAAGATGCAGGAGCCGCAGTTCGCCGGGCAGACCAAGGAGCGCCTGGGCAGTCCGCGAGCGCCGCGGCTTTCGTCGCAGGCATCGTCAAGGATTCGTTCGGCCCTGTGGCTCAACCAGCATCCGGACGCCGGCGAGCGCATCGCGCAGTTCGCCATCGCCAACGCCCAGGAGCGCGCTCAGGGCGGCGCAGAAGGTGGTGCGCAAGCGCATCGCCGGCGGTCCGGCGCTGCCCGGCAAGCTCGCCGACTGCGCCAGCCAGGACCCGAGGCGCTGCGAGCTGTTCCTGGTCGAGGGCGACTCCGCCGGCGGCTCCGCCAAGCAGGCCCGCGAGCAGCGAGTTCCAGGCGATCCTGCCGCTGCGCGGCAAGATCCTGAACACCTGGGAAGTCGATCCCGGGCGAGCTCGCTGCACGTCGCAGGAAGTGCACAACATCAGCGTCGCGATCGGCGTCGATCCGGGCTCGCCCGACCTCACCGCGCTGCGCTATCACAAGATCTGCATCCTCGCGGACGCCGACTCCGACGGGCAGCACATCGCGACGCTGCTGTGCGCGCTGTTCCTGCGGCACTTCCGCCCGCTGGTGCCGACGGGCCACGTCTACGTCGCCATGCCGCCGCTGTACCGCATCGATGCCGGCAAGCAGGTGGAGTACGCGCTCGATGAGGCCGAGCGCGACGCAGGTCCTCGAAGCGCATCGAGACGGAGAGCCCGCGCGCCAAGCCGCAGGTCACGCGCTTCAAGGGCCTGGGCGAGATGAACCCGCTGCAGTTGCGCGAGACGACGATGCGATCCGCGCACGCGCCGCCTGGTGCAGCTGACCATCGACGCCAAGGACAAGCCCGATCAGCTCATGGACATGCTGCTCGCCAAGAAGCGCGCCGCCGACCGCCGTGAGTGGCTCGAGCGCAAGGGCAACCTCGCGGAAGTGCAGGCGATGAGCGGGCCGCCGGAGAACGCGGGAGCTCAACTTCGAGGGCGTCGAGCGGCAGCCCCTCGCGACCTTCACCGAGAAGGCCTACCTCGACTACTCGATGTACGTGATCCTCGACCGCGCGCTGCCGGCGCTCGGCGACGGACTGAAGCCGGTGCAGCGGCGCATCGTCTACGCCATGAGCGAGCTCGGCCTGTCGGCGGTTGCCAAGCACAAGAAGTCGGCGCGCACCGTCGGCGACGTGCATCGGCAAGTTCCATCCGCACGGCGACACCGCCTGCTACGAGGCGATGGTGCTCATGGCGCAGCCCTTCTCCTACCGCTATCCGCTCGTCGACGGGCAGGGCAACTGGGGCTCGCAGGACGACCCCAAGTCCTTCGCCGCCATGCGCTACACCGAGGCGAAGCTCACGCGCTATGCCGAGGTGCTGCTCGCCGAGCTCGGACAGGGCACCGTCGACTGGGTGCCGAACTTCGACGGCACGCTGCGAGGAGCCGGCGCTGCTGCCGGCGCGGCTGCCGAACCTGCTGCTGAACGGCACCACCGGCATCGCGGTCGGCATGGCGACCGACATCCCGCCGCACAACCTGCGCGAGGTGGCGGCCGCCTGCGGTGCAGCTGCTGGAAGAGCCCGACGCCACCACCGCCGCGCTCATGCAAGCATGTCCAGGGGCCGGATCTGCCGACCGGCGCCGAGATCATCTCGCCGCGCGCGGATCTGACGGAGTTCTACGACAAGGGCAACGGCACCTTCAGGGCGCGCGCCACCTGGGAGATCGAGGAAGGGAACGTCGTGATCACCGCCTTGCCCTACCAGGTGTCGCGGCGACGCGCGTGCTGGAACAGATCGCCGAGCAGATGCGCGCCAAGAAGCTGCCGATGGTCGACGATCTGCGCGACGAGTCGGATCACGAGAATCCGACGCGCCTGGTGATGGTGCCGCGCTCGAACCGGGTGGACCTCGACCGAGGTCATGACGCACCTGTTCGCCACCACCGATCTCGAGCGCAACTATCGCGTCAACCTCAACATCATCGCCCTCGACGGCCGGCCGCGCGTGATGGGCCTGAAGGAAATCCTCGGCGAGTGGCTCGAGTTCCGCACCCGCACCGTCACGCGGCGCCTCGAGCACCGGCTCGCCAAGGTCGGCAGACGCCTGCACATCCTCGATGGGCTGCTCATCGCCTTCCTCAATCTCGACGAGGTGATCCGCATCATCCGCCGCGAGGAGGAGCCCAAGCCCGTGCTGATGAAGCGCTTCAGGCTCTCGGACGAGCAGGCTGAGGAAATCCTCAACACGCGGCTGCGCCACCTCGCCAGGCTCGAGGAGATGAAGATCCGCGAGGAGCAGAAAACGCTCGCCGCGGAGCGCGAGGAGCTCGAGGGGCTGCTCGAAGTCCAAGGCGAAGCTGAAAAAGCTGATCGCCGCCGAGATCCGCGCCGATGCCGAGAAGTACGGCGACGAGCGGCGCACCAGGATCATCGAGCGCGAGGCGGCCCAGGCGATCGATGAGACGAGCCTCATCCCCAACGAGCCCGTCACCGTGGTGCTCTCGCGGGGCGGCTGGGTGCGCTCGGCCAAGGGCCACGAGATCGACGTTGCGACGCTCTCCTACAAGAGGGGCGATGCCTTCCAGGCGCTCGCCCGCGGACGCAGTCTCCAGAACGCCGTGTTCATCGACAGCACCGGCCGCACCTACACCCTGCCGGCACACTCGCTGCCCTCGGCGCGTGGCTACGGCGAGCCGCTCTCCGGAAGGCTCGATCCGCCCGATGGCGCCAAGTTCGCCGGCGTCATGATCGGCGAGCCCGAGGATCTGTGGCTGCTCGCGAGCGATGCCGGCTACGGCTTCACCGCGCGGCTCAAGGACCTCGTCACCGACCGCCGCGCCGGCAAGACCGTGCTCTCGGTCCCCGAGAACGCCCAAGTGCTCGCGCCCGCCGCCGTGCCCTCGGCCGACTCACTGGTCGCGGTGGTGAGCAGCGAAGGCAAGCTCCTCGCCTTCAAGGTGGGCGAGGTGCCGGAGATGCCGCGCGGCAAGGGCTTGAAGCTCTACGACATCCCGGGCAAGAAGGCCCGGGCGCGCAGCGAGCTCATGACGGCGGTCGCGGTGGTGCCGCCCGAGGCGAGTCTCGTCCTGTGGTCGGGCGACACCAGCAAAGTTCTCGAGTGGCGCGACCTCAGGGACTACCTCGGTCAGCGCGCGCAACGCGGTGCGGTGTTGAAGCGCGGCTGGCCGCGCAGGATCGAGCGCATGGAAGTCCGGCTGCCGGCGGCGAGCGCGCCGAAGGGCTGAAGAGACGCGCATCGGGGGGAAGGCTAAGGTGCTTCAGCGCCCGGCGCTCAACACCACTTCCTCGGGCTCGTGCACGAAGAAGCCCTGGATGTACTGCACGCCGAGCTGCCACAGCACCGCCATGGTGTTGGCGTCCTCGACGCGCTCGCCGACGGTCTGTACCCCGCGCTTCTGCGCCGCTTCGACCAGCGCGCGCACCCGCTGCTGCAGCTGCGGGTCGGCGGCCAGCCCCTGGATCACGGCGCCGTCGATCTTGACGAAATCGAGCGGCATCGACTCGAGCATGCCGAGGCTGTCGCGGCCGCCGCCGAAACTCTCGAGCGCAAAGCGGAAGCGCCGCTCGCGCAGGCCCCCGGCGAGCGCCTTGACCTGCGGGATGTAGGTCGCCGCGCTTTCCTCGGTGACCTGAAAGCACAGCCGCCCCGGCTCCGCCTTGCTGCTGCGCAGGTGATTGTCCAGCCAGTCGAGGAAAGTGTCGTCCTTGACCGTCTCGCGCGCGAGGCGCACGAACAGACACTCGGGCTTCTTCTGCGCCGCGAACGACAGGGATGCCCCCACGACCCAGCGGTCGATGTTCTTCATCAGGTCGTTGCGCGCCGCCGCGGCCATGAACTCCGAGGGCAGCACTTCCTTGCCTCCCGTATCGATCATGCGCACCAGCACGTCGAACATGCCGGGGTCCTCGCCGCGCAGGCTCGCGATCGGCTGCTGCACCAGGCGGAAGCGGTTCTCCATGAGCGCCGCCTTGATGTGCTTGACCCATACCTTGTCATAGGACATCACCCGGCTCTCGGTGTCGGCGTGGTCGGAGGCGACGCTCTGGTTGCCACCGCGTGTGCTGCCCTTGCGGCACGCCTCGAGCGCATCCGCCACCACCGCATCGACGTTGGCGCGCCCCGGCGACACCGTCGACAGGCCCACCGTGCAGGTCACCGACACCGCCTTGTCGCGGATGCGCATGACGTGCTTCTGTACCCGGCCGAGCAGCTGCTCGGCCCAGGCGTTGAGATCGTTCTCGTTGCCGCGCTCGAGCAGTACCAGGAACAGCATGCCGCCGAGGCGCCCGACGAGCTCCTTGGGGCGCGCCGTCTCCCGCAGCAGCCGCACGAACTCACTGACCACTTCTTCACTCGCGGTCACGCCGATGACGCGCTCGAGGGAGGCGAACTTGTCGACCTTGACCACCGCGAGGCAGCGCACGCCGCCCGTCGGGCGGGTGGCGAGGCGCTCGCCGAGCGCCTGCAGCAGCTCGCGGCGCGGCCACAGGCCGTAGGAATCGAGGCCGCCCGCGGCGCTCTCGACGGCGTGGGTTTCGGCGGGTAACGCCTCGGTACGTGGGGCCGAGGGGACCACCAGCCGCACGCACGGCTCGCCCTCGTGCTCCCCGACCGCGAGCGCGATCTCCACCGGCAGGATGCTGCCATCGGCCGGCAGGGCGTTCGCGCGCAAGGTGTGCTCGCCGCTCCACCGGCCCTGCAGGCAGGCCGCCAGCGCGCCGCGCAGCGCCGGGTGCGAGGACTCCTCGAAAAGATCCATGACCGGCTGGCCGGCGATGCCGTCCTCGACGCCGAACAGCTCGAGCCACGCCGGGTTGGCGTCGGTGACGATGCCCTCCTGGACCTGGACGATCGCGTCGTTGGAGCGCTCGAGCACGGTGTCGAGCTGGCTCCTGGCGTCCTGCGCGGCGCGCAGCGCCGCATCGAGCGTACGCCGCCCGCGAAAGGTCTCGAGCTCGCGCATCATGACCGCCTGCAGCCGCTCGGGGTGCTCGAGCGAAACCAGGTCGCGGGCACCCAAGCCGAGCGCCCAGGCGATCCGCGCCTCGTCGGCGTCGGTGCCGAGCGCCAGGATCGGCACGGTCGCAGCCAGCTGGTCGCGGATGGCGACGACGGCCTCGAGCTCGGCATCGTCGCCCATCACATGCACCAGCAGCTCGGGATTGATCTGCGTGAGGGCATCCCCGAGGTCGCGCAGCGCCGGGATCCACGTGCAGTGGGCCGGCTCGCCGGCGCGCCGCAGCATGCCGTTGATCGCCTCGACGGGATCACGCGTGGCGCTGAGCACGATGAGCGGTACGGCGCTCTGCTCGATCAAGAAGGCCTCCCTGGACTCAACAAGCAAAAGCCGCCGGATTCTAGCACCAGGGGGTGAGCCCTCCGGCGTGAGCGACCTCGCGGAAAATGGCGTGCCCGGCCCTCAAGCTGGCGGCTGCCGACCGATGCCGCTATCATACGCGGCCCTTTTTGGGCTTCGGCGGCAACATCTTGCCGCCCCTTGTAAATCACGGGATCCGAGAATGGCCAGCTACACCACCGCCGAGATCCGCTCGGGGCTCAAGGTTCTGCTCGACGGCGATCCGTACGCGGTGGTCGAGAACGAGTTCGTCAAGCCCGGCAAGGGTCAGGCGTTCAACCGCATCAAGGTGCGCAACCTCAAGACCGGCCGCACCATCGAGCGCACCTTCAAGTCGGGCGAGTCGCTCGAGGCCGCCGACGTCCTCGACATGGACATGCAGTACCTCTACCAGGACGGCGACTTCTGGCATTTCATGGTGCCGGAGAATTTCGAGCAGTACACCGCCGGCAAGTCGGCGCTCGGCGACAACGCCCAGTGGCTCAAGGACGGCGTGGTGTGCATCGTGACGCTGTGGAACAACGTCCCGCTGGTCGTCACCCCGCCGCCGCACATCGAGTTGAAGGTGATCGAGACCGATCCGGGCCTGCGCGGCGACACCGCGACCGGTGGCCAGAAGCCGGCGAAGCTCGAGACCGGCGCCGTGGTCCGGGTGCCGCTCTTCATCAACGAGGGCGAAGTACTGCGCATCGATACGCGCACCGGCGAGTACATCTCGCGCGCCAAGCAGTAAGCACCCCGCCCCGTGGGCAGCTCTCAGGTGCGCGCGCTGCGGCGTGCCGCCGCGTGCGCGCGCCATAACCCGTCTCCCGCATAGAGCGCCAGCGCCGCCCACAGCAGCGCGAAGCCCGCCGCCCGCTGCGCGCCGAAGCTCTCGCCGAAGAAGAGCACGCCGCAGGCGAGCTGCAGGCTCGGCCCGATGTACTGCAGCACCCCCACGGTCGAGTAGGGCAGGAGGCGCGCCCCGTAGGCGAACAGGAACAGCGGTACCGCGGTGACGATGCCGCTGCCGATGAGGAGTGCCGTGATCGGCGCTCCGGTGTGGCCGAAGGCCGCCACTCCCGCCGTCTCGCACCAGGTGAGGTAGCCGAGCGCGAGCGGCAGCAGCAACAGCGTCTCGATCGCGAGCCCGGGGAGCGCGGCGACGCTGATCACCTTGCGTACGAAGCCGTAGAGCGAGAAGGACAGCGCCAGCGCGCAGGCGATCCACGGGGGACGGCCGGCCGCGACGGCGAGATACACGACCGCCGCCGCGGCGAGTGCGATCGCGGTCCACTGCAGCGCGTTCGGGCGCTCACGCAGCACCAGCACGCCAAGCAGCACGTTGACCAGCGGATTGATGTAGTAGCCGAGGCTCGACTCGACGATGTGCTGGTGCGTGACGCTCCAGACGTACACCAGCCAGTTGCAGCTGATGAGGAGCGCGGAAGCGGCCAACCCCGCGAGCAGGCGCGGCCGCACGAGGGTGCCGCTCAGGCGCCCGAGCTCCCCGCGCGCCACCAGGACGATCATCAGGAAGAGGCACGACCAGGTGATGCGGTGCGCGATGATCTGCACCGCCGGCACGCCGCTCAAAGGGTGCAGGTAGACCGGGAACAGCCCCCAGATGAGGAACGCGGCGCTCCCGGCCGCAAGTCCCCGGGACGAGAGCCGCTCGGCGGTCATGCCGCGGACGACGGGGCGCGGGCCACGGCTCAGGCGCGTCCGGTGGGGAAGGGCAGCACCGCGTCGATGTGCGCCGCCCCGAGCGCGAGCATCAGCGTGCGATCGAAGCCGAGCGCGACGCCGGCGCAGTCCGGGAGTCCGGCGGCGAGCGCTGCGAGCAGCCGCTCATCCGGCGGCCACACGGGCAGGCCCGCGCGGCGCCGCTCCTCGTTGTCGCGCTCGAAGCGCGCGCGCTGCTCTGCCGGGGCGCGCAGCTCCCTGAAGCCGTTGGCGAGCTCAACTCCCTCGCAGTAGAGCTCGAAACGCAGCGCGGCGCGCGCATCGCGCGGATCGAGCTCGGCGAGCGCCGCCTGGCTCGCCGGGTAGGCGGTGATGAAGGTGAGCGCGCCGCGCCCGAGCCGAGGCCCCACGCCGAAGCCCATCAGGAACTCGAGCAGCTCATCGCGGCTGACGCCCGTTTCCCCCTGCCAGCCCTGGTGCTGCGCCGCCGCGCGCAGCTCCCCCTCGGTCGCGGCGAACGGGTCCAGCCCGAGCTCGCGCACGAACGCCTCGCGGTAGCTCAAACGCTCGCCGGCCCGCGTGCCGCCGGCCGGCCCGAGGAGCAGGCGCACCAGTGCCTCGACCTCGTCCATGAGGGCTGCGAGGCTCGCGCCGAGCCGATACCACTCGATCAGCGTGAACTCCGGGTTGTGCAGCCGCCCGCGCTCGTTGCCGCGCACCACGTGGCAGATCTGGTAGATGTCGCCGCTGCCCGCGGCGAGCAGCCGCTTCATCGCGTACTCGGGCGAGGTGTGCAGGAACAGCGGACCCGCCGGCGGCTCGAGCGTGACGCGCGCGCTCGCGATGTGGACGTCGCTCACCGGGGCGTTGACCACGAGCGGCGTGTCGACCTCGAGCACGGCGCGGGCGGCGAAGAATTCGCGCGCGCGCGCCAGCAGCGCCGCGCGTGCACGCAGCGCCTCGAGCGAGGCGCCCGGGCGCCAGTCGGCGGGGGCGGTCATGCCGTGAGGCGCGCCAGCGCCTGGCCCATGCGGATCGCGCTGCCGGAGCTGAAGGTCTCGAGCCATGCGCTGCGCCCGGGCGGCAACAGCAGGATGACGGTCGAGCCCATGTTGAAACGGCCCATCTCCGCGCCGCGCGCCAGATGGAGCCCGGTGTGCACGAAGTCGAGCGGCAGATCGGCGCGGCGGCGCGCAGTACGCGGCGTCACTTCCCCGTGCCACACGGTCGACATGCTGCCGACGAACAGCGCCCCGACGAGGATCAGTGCGAAGCTGAGCGTGCCGTCGGCGAACACGCACACCAGTCGCTCGTTGCGCGCGAACAGTCCCGGCACCTGACTTGCGGTGGTGGCGTTGACGCTGAAGAGATCGCCCGGCACGTACCAGGCGGCCTGCAGCGTTGCGGCGAGCGGCATGTGGATGCGATGGTAGTTGTGGGGCGCGAGGTAGAGCGTCGCGAAGCTGCCGCCGCGGAACACCGGCGCCCACGCCGGTGCCGCCTCATCGAGGAGCGACTCGAGCGTGTAGTTGAGTCCCTTCGCCTGCACCAGCCAGGAGCCATCGAGGCGTCCGAGCTGGCTCACGGTGCCGTCGACCGGAGAGACGAGTACGCCGGGGTCGGCGTCGACCGTGCGCGCACCGGCGCGCAGCGCGCGCGTGAAGAAGGCGTTGAAGGAGTCGTACTTGCGCGGGTCGGGCTCGGCGGCCTCGCTCATGTCGGGGCGGTAGTTGGTGAGGAAGTTCTCGATCAGCGCGTTCTTGAGCCACCCGGCACGGCTGCGCGCGAGCCAATGCACGGCGTGCGACAGCAGGTGCTGCGGCAGCAGGTACTGCAGTCCGACGAACAGGCGCGCGCCCGGATCGCCCTCGCTCATGCGCCGTTCCCCGGCCGTCCCGCAGCGAGCAGCGGCGCCACGCGGCGCAGGTCTGCAGTCAGCGCCGCCGTTTCGAAGGGCGGCGTGAAGATCGCCTCGATGCCGCGGCCGTCCACCAGGAACACCACCGCCGAGTGATCCATGGTGTAGTCCCCGCCGGGAAGCTCGACACGGTTCACGGCGACCGCGAAGTTCTTCGCCACGGCGAGCAGCTGCCCCGGCGCGCCGGTCGCGCCCTCGAAGGCCGGATCGAAGGCGTGCACGTAGAGAGCGAGCACCGTCGGGGTGTCGCGCTGCGGGTCGACGCTCACGAACAGCACGCGTAAGTGCGGCACCGGAGCCTGGCGCAGAACGTGAGCGAGTTTCACCAGCGTGGTCGGACACACGTCCGGGCAGCGCGTGAAGCCGAAGTACACGAGCGTCGGGCGCTCGAGCAGGTCGGCGCGCGTGTAGGGGTGGCCGGCGGTGTCGATCAGGGTGAAAGCCTCCACCGGCTTTGGCTGCGGCAGCCACGTGCCGCTTGCCAGGTGCGGAGAATCCCTGTCAAGTTGGCGCGCGAGCCAGAAGCCCGCCAGCCCCGCGCAGGCGGCGGCGAGAATCAGGAGCCAGCGCATGCGCACGGTACCCATGAGCGAATTATTTCACACCGGCGGCGGCGGTGCGGATGGCGCGCACCCTTAAGCGCCGGGCGCGTGCCGCGCGCGGCGCTGCGCTCACCGTCGGGGAGCTGATCGCGCGTGGGGCGCGGCTTCTCACGCGGGCGGGCGTGCACTTCGGGCACGGGACCGATAATGCCTGGGACGAGGCCGCACATCTGACGCTGCACGCGCTCGCGCTGCCGCACGCGGGCGGACCCGCGCTCTACCGCCGGCGGGCGAGCGCCGTGGGCGCGCGAGCCGCCGGGGAGCTCATCGGCCGGCGCATCGCCGAGCGCATGCCGGCCGCCTATCTCACCGGGGTCACCTGGTTCGCGGGCCTCAAGTTCGAGGTCGATGCGCGCGTGCTGGTGCCGCGCTCGCCGCTCGCCGAGCTCATCGAGCGGCGCTTCGCGCCGTGGGCCGATCCGAAGCGCGTGCGCCGCGTGCTCGATATCGGCACCGGTTCGGGGTGCATCGCGATCGCCGCGGCGCGCGCGCTCCCCTGGGCGCGGGTGGATGCGGTCGACATCTCCGCCGCGGCGCTCGCGGTGGCACGCCGCAACGTGCGCCGCCACCGACTCGGCGCGCGCGTATTACTAAAGGAGTCCGACCACTTCAGCGCCCTGGCTCGCTCGAGCTACGATATCATCGTCGCCAATCCGCCTTACGTAGGGGCCCGTGAGCTCGAGCGATTGCCCCCGGAATACCGACATGAGCCGCGCGTGGCGCTCGCCGCGGGTCCACGCGGCCTCGACTCGGTCGCGGTCATCCTGCGCGAGGCGCGCCGCCACCTGCGCCGGAGGGGTCTGCTCATCGTCGAGGTCGGCAACACCGAGCGCGCCGTGGCGCGCGCGTTTCCGCAGCTGCCGTTCCTGTGGCTCGAGTTCGCACGCGGCGGCGGCGGCGTGTTCCTGCTGACGCGCGAGCAACTCCCGGTCAACTGAAGCGACCCATGTCCGGCAACACCATCGGCAAGCTCTTCACCGTCACCACCTTCGGCGAGAGTCACGGGCCGGCGCTCGGGTGCATCGTCGACGGCTGTCCGCCGGGGCTCGAGTTGAGCGAGGCGGACCTGCAGCAGGACGTCGACCGCCGGCGCACCGGCACCTCGCACTTCGTCAGCCAGCGCCGCGAAGGCGACCAGGTGCGCATCCTCTCCGGCGTGTTCGAAGGACGCACCACCGGCACGCCCATCGGCCTGCTGATCGAGAACACCGACGCGCGGCCGCGCGACTACGAGAAGATCAAGGACCGCTTCCGCCCCGGACACGCCGACTACACCTATCAGCAGAAGTACGGCGTGCGCGACTATCGCGGCGGCGGACGCTCGAGCGCGCGCGAGACGGTGATGCGTACCGCGGCGGGTGCGATCGCGCGGCGGTACCTGGCGAGCCGCCTCGGCGTGCGCATCTATGGATACCTGAGCCAGGTCGGCCCGCTCACGCTCGCGCCGGTCGATCCCGCGTTCGCCTACCGCAATCCGTTCTTCTGCCCCGACCCGGCACGGGTCGCGGAGCTCGAGGAACTGATCTGGAAGATCCGCGCCGCGGGCGACTCGGTCGGTGCGCGCATCACCGTGATCGCGAGCGGCGTGCCGCCGGGACTCGGGGAGCCGGTGTTCGACCGCCTCGATGCCGACATCGCGCACGCGCTCATGGGCATCAACGCCGTGAAGGCGGTCGAGCTGGGCGCGGGCGTGGCGGCCGCTGCCCAGCGCGGCAGCGAGCATCGCGATGAGCTGACGCCCGCGGGTTTTCTCAGCAACCACGCCGGCGGCGTGCTCGGCGGGATCTCCTCGGGCCAGGACATCGTCGCGCACCTGACGGTGAAGCCCACCTCGAGCATCCAGCTGCCGGGGCGCACCGTCGATGTCGCGGGCAATCCGGTCGAGGTCGTGACCACCGGCCGGCACGACCCGTGCGTGGGACTGCGCGCCACGCCGATCGCCGAGGCGATGCTGGCGATCGTGCTCATGGATCACACTCTGCGCCAGCGCGCCCAGAACGCCGACGTGCGCTCGCCGACGCCGGTGATTCCCGGGTCGGTGCGCACTTAAATCCGCTCTGCTGCGCCGCGGAGCCGCAGCGCGCGCGGCGCCGGTGTGCCGGCGGTCACAGTTCCCCGGGCGGCGCCGCCCCCCGAGTACCCCCCAAGGCCATCCAGGCTAGAACCGCGACACAGTTTATGTCCGGAGAATCCGTAAAGATCTGCTTCTGCACGGGGATTTAACTCGAGGATTGTGCCCGACAATGTGCGCCGAACAGCCGCGAGCGACGGCCGCGGGAGACTTCAGGCTTTGGGTTGGAAGCCTATTTAAGTTATATTGCCGCCCAATTCGTGGTGGACTCGCAACTTGTGGTCCATCCGATTGTTTCTACAAGACATTTCAAATGACTCCTGCCGGGGTGTACTGATGGTCGCCAAACGCTCAAGCCGGGCGCTGGCATTGCTGCTGGCCTTGCCGTCAGCCGCGTTTGCCCTTGGTCTCGGAGACATTCACCTGCTGTCTCCGCTCAACGCGCCGCTCGACGCGGAGATCGAGATCACCGACGTCGCGCCCGACGAAGTCAACACGGTGCGCGCGCAGCTGGCGACGCGCGAGACGTTCTCGCAGAACGGACTCGATTACCCGACGTATCTGACGAGTGTGCAGCTGCGCACCGTGCAGATGCCCGACGGCCGCCAGGTCATCAAGATCAAGTCGACGGATCCGATCACCGATCCGTTCATCACGCTGCTGGTCAACGTCACCTGGTCGCACGGACAGCTGGTGCGCGAATACACCATGCTGCTCGATCCGCCGGTCTATACGCCGGCCCAGTCGTCCGTCGCGAGCGCGCCGGTGAGCGCACCGGCCACCGCCGCCGACACGCGCGCCGGTACCATCACGCGCGCCGCGGAGGCGCCGCCGGCCGAGGCCGCCGCGGCCGCGTCCGCGACGACCGCTCCCGCGGCTGAGCCCGCGCAGGCCGCGCCCGCCGAAACCGCTGCGCCTGCGAGCCCGCCGGCCGAGCGTGCCGCCGCACCGCAAGCCCCGACGCCGAGCGCTCCGGCTCCGGTCAGCGCCGAGGCTGCTGCGGCGCCTGAGACCCCGAGCGCCACGCCATCGGCCGAGCCGGGCGGCTCTCACCTGGTGCACCGCGGCGAGACGCTCTCCGAGATCGCGCGCGGCGTGACCGGCGCTACCAGCAACACGGCGCGTACGCGCAGCTGGATGCTCGCCATCTACCAGGCGAACCCCAAGGCATTCGAACAGAACATGAATCTGCTGCGCTCCGGCGCAGTGCTGCGCATGCCGGAGGCTGCGCAGGCCGAGGCGATCCCGCCCGCCGAGGCGACCGCCGAGATCAACCGTCAGTTCGCCGCCTGGCGCCCGAGCGCCTCGCCCGAGACGCCCGCCAGCGAGACCGCCGCGGCACCCGGGAGCGCTGCGCCGGCCCAGGGCTCGCAGCCCGGACGCCTGCATCTGGTCACTCCGACCGAAGGGGCCGCGGGCGGTACGGGCGCCGCCGCGAACACGGCGCAGGTCAGTGCCCTCAAGGATCAGGTGAAATCCCTCGAGGGCAAGCTCGCCGAATCGCAGCGCCTGCTGGATCTGAAGAACCAGGACCTGTCGCGCCTGCAGCAGGAGCTGGCCGCGAAGCAGGCCGCGAAGGCGCTGCCGCCGGCCCCGACACCCGCCCCGGCGCCGACGCCCGCTCCGGCCGCCAAGCCGCCGGTGGCCGAGACGGCGCCTCCCGCGCCGCCGCCTGCGCCGGTGCAGAAGCCTGCGTCCGAGGAGCAGGCGCCGCCGCCGGCTGCCGAGACGCCGCCGCCCGTATCCAAGCCGCTGCCGAAGCCGGTGGCCGCGAAGCCCGCTGCCGCGACGCCCTCGGGCAGCGGCTCGCTCGTCGACACCATCATGGGTTACTGGTGGGTGCTCGCGCTCGTCGCACTCGTGCTCGGTGCGGTCGCGGGGCTGCGCTACCTGCGCTCGCGCCGCGCTTCCGAATTCGATGACTCGCTCGGCCGGCTGGCCGTTGCCGCGGTCTCCGGCGCAAACGGCGCCGGCGGCGCGCTCGGCGGCGGCGGGTCCGCGCGCGGCGCGGGCGGCTTCGATACGCCGACGATGCGTGCCACGCCGCTGAGTGAGCCCGAGTCCGACATGGTGGTCGAGGAGACCGGTACGCACGAGCGGCCGCGCATGCCCGCGGCGGCAGCCGCCGCGCCGGCACCGGCCGCCCGTCACGTCACCGCCGACGACACCATCAGCAGCGAGACCGCCATCAACCTCGACCAGGGCGACCCGCTCGCCGAGGCCGATTTTCACATGGCGTACGGCCTGTACGATCAGGCTGCGGATCTCATCCGTATCGCCATCAGCCGCGAACCGGCGCGCCGGGACCTGAAGTTGAAGCTCCTCGAAGTGTTCTTCGTCTGGGGCAACAAGGAGCAGTTCCTGCAGACGGCGCATGAGCTCGCGCAGACCCGCGCCGAAGCCGCGCCCGGCGAATGGGAAAAGATCCTCATCATGGGCAAGCAGCTCGCCCCCGAGGACGTGCTCTTCTCCAGCGGTGGCGGCGTGGGCGGTGCCGCTGCCGGTGGCGTCGATCTGGACCTCGAGGGCGGCCAGAGCCGCGTCGACTTCGATCTGCTCGGCGAGCCGGTGCCCACCGATGGAGGGCAGGGCCTCGATCTCGATATCGGCGCGGCGGTGGGCGAGGGCGAGGGCACCGCGCAGACCACCGGTGTCACCGATCGCAATCTCACCGTGCTCCAGGGCGGCGGCCACGCCGACCGTGCGACCGCGACCGGCAGCACGCGGCAGATGACCAGCAAGATGCGTCAGCAGACGGCCGAGACCGAAGGTCCGACGGTCGAGCAGCCGACGCTCGATACCCCTGACGAGCGCACGGTACGCGCCAAGATCGCCCCGGCGGCGCGCGCCGGCGGCGCCGATCAGACCGCGGAGCTCGCGATCGACGATCTCGGCCTCGACCTCGGCTCGATCGACACGGCGGAGCAGCCGATGCTCGGCGCGGGCTCGGATGCGCCGACGATGGTGGCCGGACTCGACGACAAGACGCGCCGCAACCTCGAGGACACCGCCGCGCAGGCCGCCGCGCACGCGAAGACCTCGACGACCGGGCAGTGGCAGTTCGACCAGGAGGAGCTCGAATCGGCGCTCACGCAGGCCGGGCCCCTCCAGGACGGCTCACAGACCTCGCGCCTCGCGCAGCTGCGCGGCGACACGGTCGACATCGACGTGAGCGGCGCTTCGACCGCTACCACCGGGACCCAGCCCCAGATGCGCTCCTCGGGCGTCGACCTCGATCTCGGCACCGGGACCTATCCGGGCAATAACGGCAAGCTCGATCTCGACGTCGGCACCGCCACGGTGCCGGATGTGGCCTTCGCCGCCACGCAGCGGCTCGCCTCCGAAGACCTCGCGCTCCCGGACCTCGAGCCCGTGACCATGAGCGAGGTTGGCACCAAGCTCGATCTCGCCCGGGCCTACATGGACATGGGCGACCCCGACGGCGCACGCAACATCCTCGAGGAAGTGCTCAGCGAGGGCTCGGCGGCGCAGAAGCAGGAAGCCCAGCGCCTCATGGAGTCGTTGCCTGGCTGATTGGCCGAGCACTTCGTAGCGAGGCGGGCGCACGGACTTGGCCCGCTAGGCCGCGGGCGATCGACATGCCACGAATTGCCGTCGGCATTGAGTACGACGGCAGCGCCTTCGCCGGCTGGCAGAGCCAGCAGGCGCTGCGCACCGTGCAGGCAGACCCTCGAGGGCGCCCTCGGCGCCGTTGCCGACACAGCCCGTGAGCCTCGTGGCCGCCGGCCGCACCGATGCCGGCGTGCACGCGCGCGCCCAGGTCGCCCATTTCGACAGCGAAGCCGAGCGCACGCCGCGCGACTGGCTGCTCGGCGCCAACAGCGAGCTGCCCGCCGACGTCGCGCTCAGCTGGGCGCGCGCCGTGCCGGCGCATTTCCACGCGCGCTACTCGCGCCGAGGCGCGCGATCTACCGCTACCTGATTCTCAACCGCACCGCGCGCTCGGCGCTCGACCGCGGCAGCGTGCCTGCGTGGGTGCACGCGCACGCTCGATGCCGCGGCGATGGCCGAGGCGGCAGCCCAGCTGCTGCTCGGCGAGCACGACTTCAGCGCCTTCCGCGCCGCCGAGTGCCAGGCGCAAATCGCCGATGCGCGGCCTCACGCGGCTTGACGTCGCGCGCGCGCGGCGACTGGTCATCGTCATCGAGTGCCGCGCCAACGCTTTCCTGCATCACATGGTGCGCAACATCGTGGGCTCGCTGATCGCAGTCGGCACGCGGCGAGCAGCGCCCCGGCGTGGCGCGCGACGGTGCTCGAGGGCCGCGATCGCACGCGCGGCGCCGCCACCGCCCCCGCCGCGGGGCTGTACCTCTGGCGAGGTACGCTATCCGGCCGGCCTTCGGACTGCCGGATTCCGGATCCGTCGGCCGCGGTGCTCTGCGGCCGATCAGCTGATGATCGCTGCCATGTCCTGGTTCGAGAAGATCATGCCGTCGCGCATCAAGACGGAGCGGCGCACGCGCTCGGTGCCCGAGGGCCTGTGGATCAAGTGCCCGGCCTGCGATGCGGTGCTCTACCGCGCCGAGCTCGAGCGCAATCTCTACGTGTGCCCGAAGTGCAGCCACCACATGCGCATCGGCGCGCGCGAGCGGCTCGAGCGCTTCCTCGACCAGGGCACTCTCGGCGCGAGATCGGTGCCAGCATCTCGCCCGAGGATCCGCTCAAGTTCAGGACAGCAAGAGCTACCGCGACCGCCTGACGCAGGCGCAGAAGGCGACCGGCGAGAGCGACGCGCTGGTGGTGCTGAGCGGGACGCTGCACGGGCATCCCGGTGGTAGCGGCGCCTTCGAGTTCCAGTTCCTCGGCGGCTCGATGGGCTCGGTCGTGGGCGAGCGCTTCAAGCGCGGCGTCGACTTCTGCATCCAGGCAGCGGCGCGCCGTTCGTGTGCTTCTCGGCGAGCGGCGGCGCGCGCATGCAGGAGGCGCTGTTCTCGCTGCTGCAGATGGCCAAGACCAGCGCGGCGCTCGCGCGCCTCGCCGCAGGCGCACCTGCCGTACATCTCGGTGCTGACCGATCCGACGACCGGCGGCGTGTCGGCGAGCCTCGCGTATGCTCGGCGACCTCAACATCGCCGAGCCGCGCGCGCTCATCGGCTTCGCGGGCCCGCGCGTCATCCAGCAGACCGTGCGCGAGACGCTGCCCGAGGGCTTTCAGCGCAGCGAGTTCCTGCTCGAGCACGGCGCCATCGACATGATCATCGACCGGCGCGACATGCGCGACCGGATCGCAGCGGCGCTGCGGCTGCTGCTGAAGCTCCCGCTCGCCGCGGCCTGAAGCGCTGCGCCCCGGCGCCGCACCTCCCGGAAGGCCTTCGAGCCCATGCGCACGCTCGCCGAATGGCTCGAGCTCCAGGACTCGGTTCATCCGCGCTCGATCGATCTGGGTCTCGAGCGCGTCACTCGAGTCGCGCGCACGCTCGGGGTCGACACGCCGGCGTACCGGGTCATCACCGTCGGCGGCACCAACGGCAAGGGCTCGGTGGCGGCGCATGCTCGAGGCGCTGCTCGAGGCCGCGGGGGCACGGGCGGGCCTGTTCACCTCGCCGCATCTGAAGCGCTACAACGAGCGCATCCGCGTCGCGGGCGCCGAGGTCGGCGATGCCGAGCTGATCGAGGCCTTCGAGCACATCGAGGCGGCACGCGGCGCCACCACGCTCACCTTCTTCGAGTACAACACGCTCGCGGCGCTCATGATCTTTGCGCGCCGCGGCGTGCACACCGCGGTGCTCGAGGTCGGTCTCGGCGGCCGCCTCGACGCCACCAACCTGGTCGCGGCCGATGTCGCGGTCGTGGTCTCGGTGGGATTCGATCACCGCGACTGGCTCGGCGACACGCTGGCGGCGATCGGCGCGGAGAAGGCCGGCATCTTCCGCGCCGGCCGTCCCGCGATCCTCGGCACCGCCGACATGCCCGCGAGCGTGTTCGCGGCCATCGCCGCCGTCGGCGCGCGGGCGCTGGTGGCGGGCCGCGACTTCTCCTGGGCGGTGACAGGCGCGCGCTGGAGCTATCGGGGGCCGGGACTCGCGCTCGAGGACCTCGCCCCCTCGCACCTGCCGGGCTCCATCCAGTACCGCAATGCCGCGACCGCGCTCACCGCAGTGGCCGCGCTCGCCGCCCTCGCCCCGCTCCCGCGCGCGCTCGATGCGGCCACCGTCGACGCGGCGCTCGAGCGCGTACGCTTGCCCGGCCGCCTGCAGGTGGTTGCCGGCGCCGTCGAGTGGATCCTCGACATCGCCCACAACGAGCCGGCCGCGCGCGTGCTCGCCGCACACCTCGGGGAGCGGCCGCTCGCCCCCGGCGCCCGCACCCTGGCGGTGGCGGGCGTGCTCGCCGACAAGGATGCGGCCGGCATCGGCGCGGCGCTCGCGCCGCTGATCGATGCGTGGATCGTGTGCGCACTGCCCGGCGCGCGCGGCGGCAGCGCGGCCGAGCTGGCGCGGCGGCTCGCTCTGCCCGCTGCACGTCTCACGCTCGCCGACTCGGTCGAGCGTGGCTGCGAGCTCGCGCGCCGCAGCGCCCGGCCCGGCGACCGCGTGGTGGTGTTTGGTTCGTTCCACACGGTGGGGCCGGCGCTGGCGTGGCTTCGGATATAATGTGGGCGATCGCGCGGCAACCGCCGCGCTTGGCTTTCGCAGTTTCGCCCCCATCGTGGACACCCTGGTGAAAGAACGGCTGACGGGCGCACTCATTCTCGTGGGCCTGATCGTCGTGCTGGTGCCCGAGTTGCTCAGCGGGCCGATTGCCCGGACCGTAAACACCCGCGGTCCGGTGCCGCCGGCCGAGGAACCGCCATTACGCTCCTACACCATCAATCTCGCGGACGAGGCTCGTGGGGGCAGCGGGTCGGCGCGGCCGCAGCCGTCGGCCCCGGCTGCGCCCGAGACGGCGGCGCCGGAGCGGGTGGCGGCAACGACACCCCCGCCGACGGCAGCCGCGACCGGGACCGGGCAGGCGCCGCCGGTAACGACGCCCCCCGCGCCATCCCCGCCGCACACCGCGGCTGCCTCGAACGCTGCCGCCGCCCGCGACCCCGCCGTCCGCTGCCACACCGGCCGCAAGCGGCGCGGCGACCTACGTGGTGCAGCTCGGCAGCTTTGCCAATCGCGCCAACGCCGAGCGGCTGGCGCAGCAGGTGCACGCGCTCGGTTACCCGGTCAGCGTCTCGCGGGGCACGACGGGACGGCGGCTGTACAGAGTACAGGTCGGGCCGACCCACGACCGCGCGGCGGCCGAGCAGACGGCGGCGAAACTGCGCGCGCGGGGCCACCAGGGCGCGGTAGTGCCGAAGTAGCGCCCTTGGCGTGCGACGCGGCGCTCGGCACCGCTGCGCGCGCTCTTGTACAATCCGCGCCGCGCGCAGTGAGCGCGAAGTTGCCAGGTTGCAATGAATACCACCGACTACGTGATCATGGGTGTGATCCTGGTTTCGGCGTTGGTGGGCGCCGCGCGCGGCTTCCTGCGCGAGGCGATCGCGCTCGTCAGCTGGGTGGTCGCACTGCTGCTCGCCTGGCACTTCTCCGATCTCATCGAGCCGCACCTCGGGGGGCTCCTGGCCGCGACGGCGGTCAAGCCCTGGGTGGCGCGCCTGATCATCGTGCTGCTGGTACTGCTCGTCGGAGCGCTGATCGGCGCGGTGGCCGATCACTTCGTGCGCTTGTCGATCTTCAGCGGCATGGACCGCCTCGGGGGCTTCGCCTTCGGCGTCCTGCGCGGCTTCCTGCTGCTCGGTGTGTTCGTGATCTTCGGCCAGCTGGTGCACCTCGACCGCGAGCACTGGTGGCACGACTCGCATCTCATTCCGACCGGCGAGTCGGTGGCCAACGCGCTGCGTTTCCTGGTGGGCGAGGGTGCCCAGCCCCACAGTCGCGACGTCCAGGCATGAGGAGCTGAGCGAACAGCCATGTGCGGCATCGTCGGCATCGTCGGCACCAGCGCGGTCAATCAGCGCCTCTACGACGCGCTGACCGTGCTGCAGCATCGCGGCCAGGATGCCGCCGGCATCGCCACCTCGGGCGAGGGCGAGCTCTCCGTGCGCAAGGGCAGCGGCCTGGTGCGCGACGTGTTCCAGCAGCACCACATGCTCGAGCTCAAGGGCAACGTCGGCATCGGCCACGTGCGCTACCCGACCGCCGGCTGCGACAGCGCCTCCGAGGCGCAGCCCTTCTACGTGAACGCGCCCTACGGCATCTGCCTCGGCCACAACGGCAACCTCACCAACGCCGCCGAGCTCGCCGAGATCCTGATCCGCGAGGACCGCCGCCACCTCAACACCACCTCGGATTCCGAGGTGCTGCTCAACGTGTTCGCCTCCGAGCTGCAGCGGGTGGGTACGGCGCGCATCACCCCGGCGGACGTGTTCGCGGCGGTGAGCGCCGTGTATCGCCGCTGCCGCGGCGGCTATGCGGTGGTGGCGATGGTCGATCGGCCACGGGATCCTCGGCTTCCGCGATCCCAACGGCATCCGCCCGCTGGTGCTCGGCGAGCGCCGCACGGCGCGCGGCACCGAGTGGATGCTGGCCTCCGAGAGCGTGGCGCTCGACAGCCTGTCGTTCCAGCTGGTGCGCGACGTCGCGCCGGGCGAGGCGGTATTCATCGATGAGTCCGGACGGCTGCACGCACAGCAGTGCGTCGCCACGCAGCGCCACACGCCCTGCATCTTCGAGTACGTGTACTTCGCGCGCCCCGACTCGATGATCGACAACATCTCGGTGTACCGCGCGCGCATGCGCATGGGCGATCGCCTCGCCGACAAGATCCTGCGCGAGCGCCCCGAGGCACGACATCGACGTCGTCATCCCGATTCCGGACACCAGCCGCACCGCGGCGCTGCAGCTGGCGCAACGCCTCGGGCGTCAAGTACCGCGAGGGCTTCATCAAGAATCGCTACATCGGCCGCACCTTCATCATGCCGGGCCAGGAAGAGCGCGAGAAGTCGGTGCGCCGCAAGCTGAACGCCATCGACCTGGAGTTCCGCGGCAAGAACGTGCTGCTGGTCGACGACTCGATCGTGCGCGGCACCACCTCGGCGCAGATCATCGAGCTGGCGCGCGAGGCCGGCGCGCGCAAGGTGTACTTCGCCTCGGCGGCGCCGCCGGTGCGCTTCCCGAACGTCTACGGCATCGACATGCCGGCGGCGAGCGAGCTGGTGGCGAGCGCTCGCACGGTCGAGGAGAGTCGCGGCCCTGATCGGCGCCGACTGGCTGGTCTACCAGGAGCTCGACGATCTGATCGCCGCCTGCAAGCACGAGGATGCACGCATCGAGGAATTCGACACCTCGTGCTTCTCAGGCTCGTACGTCACCGGCGACGTCACGCCGGAATATCTCGAGCGGCTGCAGGATGAGCGCTCGGACGCCGCCAAGCTCGCGCGCCGCGCACGCCGCAGGCTCAAAGTGGTGCGCGGGAGCTGAGCTGAGCTCTTCGGGCGATCCGCGGCGCGCGCTGCTGCTCACGCTCCTGCAGGCGGCACTCGAGGCCGTCGACGGGCGCCGCTGCGTGCGCGAGGCGCTGCGCGCCGACACGGCGTCCGTCGCCCCGGTGTGGGTGGCGGCGGTCGGCAAGGCGGCCGCGGCCATGGCGCTCGGTGCGCACGACGCGCTCGGCGCCCGCATCGCCCGTCTCCTCATCATCACGCGCACCGGACACGCACCGGCGCAGCTGCAGCGACTCCCGGGCGCCGAGGTCATCGCCAGTGCGCATCCGGTACCCGATCAGCGCTCCCTCGCCGCCGGGGCAAGGCTCCTGCAATGGGTCGAGACGCTGCCGCCCGAAGCCGAGCCGCTGTTCCTGATCTCGGGCGGCGCCTCGAGCCTCGTCGAGGTACTGCGCGAGGGGCTCGACCTCGCCGACCTCGAAGCCTTCACCCGGCGTGAGCTCGCCGCGGGCACGGCCATCGCCGCGCTCAACGCGCAGCGCATGGCGCTCTCGCGCATCAAGGGCGGACGGCTCACCGCGCGGCTCGCCGGGCGCAGCGCCCGCGCGCTCTACGTCTCGGACGTGCCGGGGGACGATCCGGCGCTCATCGGCTCAGGTCTCCTGGGCCCCGCGAGCGAGGGCCCGGACCGCGTCACGCGCCGGGTGGTCGCCTCGGTCGAACAGGCGCTGGCGGGCGCGGCCGCGGCGGCGCGCGCTCTCGGGCTCGAGGTGCACACCGGCGGGCGGCGTTTCGATGAGGATGCGGTGCGGCTCGCGGCGCGTTGCGCGCACGAGCTGCGGCTGTCGGCGAGCGCCGTGTGCCTGTGGGGCGGGGAATCGACGGTGCAGCTGCCGCCGCACGCGGGTCGGGGAGGGCGCAATCAGCACCTGGCGCTCGCGGCCGCCCGCCTGATCGCCGGACAGGCCGATCTCATGCTGCTCGCGGCCGGCACCGACGGCACCGACGGGGTCACCGAAGACGCCGGTGCGCTGGTCGATGCGGAGAGCTGCGCGCGGGTCGCGCTCGCCGGCATGGATGTCGACCGCTGCCTCGCGACCGCCGACTCCGCCGCGGCGCTCGCGGCGAGCGGCGACCTGGTGCATACCGGCCCCACCGGGACCAACGTCGGGGACGTGGTGATCGGGCTCAAGTTGAGCGCCGCGGCCGCCGCCGCGCTGCCCGGCGCCGCGCGTGGCGGGGCGCGGTCGCGCATGCTCTAATCGCGCCCCCATGCGGGTGCTGTTGATCGAGGAGGATGGGAGCCGCTGCGCGCAGGTGCGCGCGCGCCTCACGGCATGGCGCCCGCACGCGCGCCTCACCGTCCACAGTCCGCTGTCACAGGGGGCGCTGGCGCCGGAGTTCCTGGCGCAGGGTTACGATGCGGTGCTGCTCGCGGAGGAGTGGCCGGGTGGCCGCGGCCTGAGCTGGGCGCGCGAGCTGGCCGGGCGCGCCGGTTTCGCTCCCCTCGTGCTGCTGCGCAACGGCGCCGATACCGGCGCGGCGGGCGATGCGGCGGCGCTCGGCGCCTGGTCGGTGAGCCGCGAGGAGCTCGAAGGCGAGGAGTTCCAGCGGGTGCTCACGGCCGCCGAGCAGCGCGCGGCGCACGCGCGCGCGCTGTGGCGCACAAGCCAAGCCGGACGCGAGGCGCAGCGCTTCGGCGATGCTTTCGTGCGCGGCTACCGGCGCATCCGCCGCCTCGCCGCCGGCCGCCTCACCGATCTTTACGTCGGCGAGAGCGAGAGCGCCGGCACGCTGGTGGCGCTCAAGGTAGCGCGCGACCGGCACGAGCACGAACCGACCGATATCTTCGGGCGCTTCCTGCAGGAGTACGAGATCGCGCAGCGGATCGTCGCTCCGGGCGTGGTGCACCTCTACGACCTCGGGGATCAGCGATGAGCACGCGTACCTCGTCATGGAGTATTTCCCGATGCGGGGATCTGCGGCAGCGCATGCGCGCCACGGCGCTGAGCGCGCGCGAGGCACTGCTGATCGCGACGAGGTGGCGCGCGGGCTGGCAGCGTGCATGCCACCGGCGTGCTGCACCGGGACCTGAAGCCCGCCAACGTCATGCTGCGGCGACGGCGGCGTGGCGCTCATCGACTTCGGCCTGTCCAAGGACGCGGCGCTCGCGCAGGATCGACCGACACCGGCCAGTCATCTTCGGCACGCCGCACTACATGAGTCCGGAGCAGGGTCATGGCGAGCCCATCGATGCGCGCAGCGACCTCTACAGCCTCGGGGTCATGCTGTTCGAGATGCTCACCGGCCAGAAGCCGTTTCGCGGCCGAGAACCCCATGGCCATCGTCTACCAGCACCGCAAGGCGCCGCTGCCGCAGCTGCCGACGCGCAGCGCCGACCTGCAGCCGCTGCTCGAGCAACTTGCTCGCCAAGGCCCCGCCGACCGCTATCGAGTCGGCGCCGCAGGCCGCCCAGGCGCATGACGCGTGCGACGCGGGCCGGGCTGCGCGGCGAGGGCCGCCCGTGAACGCAGATCCTGCGCGCCGCCACGCCGCACGGCCTGGGTCGAGGCGGCGGCGGCGCTGGACAGGAGCTGCTGGTCGATCATGCCGACTGTGAGAAGAAGGCGGCCTCCAGCGCCATGGCGCTGATCTTCGCCTACCCCGAGGACGCCGCGCTCACGCTGGCGCTGTCGCGCCTGGCGCGCGAGGAGCTGCGTCATTTCGAGCAGGTGTCGCGGGTGATGCACGAGCTCGGCGTGCCGCTGGTGCGCCAGCGCCCGGCCGCTATGCGCAGGAGCTGCGCGGCGCTGCGCACCACGCATCCGGCGCGCAAGCTCGACCTGCTGCTCGCCGCGGCGCTCGATCGAGGCGCGCTCGGCCGAGCGCTTCGCGCTGCTCGCACCAAGGCTCGGCGCGCCGCTCGCGGCTCTGTACGCCGGGCTCGCCACCGCCGAGGCACGCCACTTCGAGCTGTATGTGGATTTCGCGCGCGCGCGCGCGCCGCAGGAGTGGCAGGCGCGGCTCGGCGAGCTCGCCACGCGCGAGGCCGAGCTCGCGACGCAGCCCGACACCGAGCTGCGTTTTCACTCGGGCCCGCCGGCCGCGCACTAACATTTACTTACAAGCCCCCCGGCACGAATTTCGCTGCCGGGTGTCTGTTGGCCCGGTATCCTCCGCTTCCAACACCAGGCCCGCACCGCAATGAACGACCGTCCCCACCTGCTGATCGTCGACGATGACCGCGAGATCCGTGGCCTGCTGGCGCAGTACCTCGAGAAGCACGAGTTCCGCACCACCGCGGTCCCGGACGGCAAGGAAATGCGCCGGGTGCTCGAGCGCTCGCACGTCGACCTGCTGGTGCTCGACGTGATGCTGCCCGGCGAAGACGGCCTGTCGCTGTGCCGCGAGCTGCGCGGCCGTTCGCACCTGCCCATCATCATGCTCACGGCGCGCGGCGAGGACGTCGACCGCATCGTCGGCCTCGAGCTCGGCGCCGACGACTATGTCGCGAAGCCCTTCAATCCGCGCGAGCTCCTCGGGCGCATCAAGGCGGTGCTGCGCCGTTCAGCGCACGCCCCACGCGATCCGAGCCCCGAGACGGTGCGCTCCTTCCAGTTCGGCGGCTGGCGGCTCGATACCATCACGCGCACGCTGACGGATGCGGCCGGCAAGGACGTGGCCCTGAGCGGCGCCGAGTACCGGCTGCTCGCCGTGCTGCTCGCCGCCGGCAACCGCGTGCTGACGCGGGCGCAGCTCACCGAGCTCCTGCGCGGCCGCGACGCCGATCCCTTCGACCGCAGCATCGACGTGCGCATCAGCCGGCTGCGCCAGATCCTCGGCGACGACGCCCGCGCGCCGCAGATCATCAAGACCGTCTATGGCGAGGGCTATGTCGTCGGCGTCAGCGTCGAGAGCCAGTGAGCCGGGCAAACCGCGGTCGCGCCTGAGGCTGTGGCCGCAATCGCTGTTCGGGCGGCTGCTGGCCGCCTCGGTGCTGGCCGTGCTGCTGGCGCAGGCCACCGGCCTCGTGCTCATCGCTCAGGAGCGCGAGCACTTCGTCCTGCAGAGCAGCGTGCGCGAATGGACACGGCGCATCGCCGAGACCACCCTGATGCTCGAGCCGCTCGGTGCCATCGAGCGCGCCGCGGCGATCGAGCAGCTCTCGGCGTCCAGCGGCTGGCCCCATTTTCATCCCCCGCCGCCCCCCGATGCGCCGCCGCACGCGCCGCGCGGCCCGATGGATCCGCCGCGCGCCTTCGTGCGCGCACCGCTCCTCACGGACTTCGAGCAGAGCCTGAAGGAGCAGCTGCTGGCCGCTCTCGGCACCGGCTTTGAGGTCGCTGTCGGGCGTACGGTCGATCCGCCGCGTCCGGCGATCCCGCTGCCGGTGCCGTTCTACGAGGCACGTGAGCTCGCCGCGAGCCAGAGCACCGCGCAGCGTTACGACGTGACGGTGCGCTTCCCGGACGGCGACACCGCGGTGTACCGCATCCTGCGTGTGCCGGGCGGGGCGCTCCTGCCGCGCAACCTCGTGGTCAACCTCCTGCTGCTGCTTGCGATCCTGGTCATCACGCTGTACGCCGTGGCGCGCAACATCACCCGCCCGCTCTCGGCCCTGGCGCGCGCCGCCGACAGCGTCGGGCGCGAGGCGCGGCCGCCACCGCTCCCCGAGCGCGGCGCGCGCGAGCTGCGCCGCGCGGCGCGCGCTTTCAACACCATGCAGGACCGGCTGTACCGCTATCTCGACAGCCGCAGCCGCGTGCTGGCGGCGATGTCGCACGACCTCAAGACGCCGCTCACCCGGCTGCGATTGCAGGTCGAGACCATCGACGATGCGGCGCTGCAGGAGCGCATGGTCAAGGAGCTCTCCGAGATGGAGGGCATGGTGCGCGAGGCGCTCGCGCTGTTCCGGGGACTCGATGACGGCGAGGCGGCGGTGCCGCTCGATGTCAACGCGCTGCTCGCGGCGCTCGCCGCGCAGTTCACCGAATCGGGGGCGGTGGTCGCGGTGAGCGGACGCGCGCTCGCGCCCTTCACCGGCAAAGCGCAGGCGCTCAGGCGCTGTGTCACCAACCTCGTGAGCAACGCGGTCAAATTCGGCGGCGGTGCGACGCTCCACATCGAGGACAACGGCGAGCTCGTGATCCGGGTGCGCGATCAGGGACCGGGAATACCGCCGGCGGAGCTCGAGCGGGTGTTCGAGCCCTTTTATCGGCTCGAATCGTCACGCAACCGCGATAGCGGCGGCACGGGCTTAGGTCTCGCCATCGCGCGCGACATCGCCCAGGCGCACGGTGGCACGCTCACCCTGCACAACCGGCCCGAGGGCGGGCTCGAGGCCGTGCTGGTGCTGCCGCGGCGCTGAGCCAGGCGCGGCGCGCACTGTGACCGGATCGTGCTTTCGGGCCGCCTTGACACTGCCTCACACTTGCTCACGGCGCTGTCGGCCGCCGCCGCTAGCCTAGATGCGCGGGTGCTCTTGAGGTTTACCGACCCGCATCAGGAGATCGTTCATGAAAGCGTTGATGAAGGCTTCGGTAGTGGCACTCGCCGCGTTGTGGGCGGGCATCGCTCTGGCTCAGAACCCCGGCACGAGTGGCCTGGCGAGTCACATGGATAATCTCGCCGTGCTGCTCGATCTCACCGACACCCAGAAGGGGCAGGTGCAGACGATCCTGCAGGGCGAGCACGCGCAGATGAAGGCGCTGTTCGAGCAGGCGAAGGCCGCCGGCGGCAAGCCCGACTTCCAGGCGATGCACGCCGCGCATCAGCAGATCGCCCAGGACACGCTGACGAAGCTGTCCACGGTGCTCTCGCCGGCGCAGGTGAAGAAGTTCCAGACGCTGCAGCAGATGCACCATGGGTTCGGCCACCGTGGCGGCCCGGGTGGTCCGCCGCCGGCCGCGGCGCCCAGCCAGAACTGAAGCGCGAAAATCAGCTGCGCGGGCTGACCGGCGGTACCCCCTGCCGCGGCAGCTCGCGCAGCCGATACTCGCCCCGCTCGCAGCTCAGATAACTTCCCTGCTCGTACCACGCGCCCAGCACGATGCGCTGGGCCGCGCTGCCGTCGATCACCGTGTCGTGCACGCCCGGACGGTGGGTGTGGCCGTGGATCATGCGGCGCACCGCGCTGGCGCGGAACGCGGCGGCGACCGCCGCGGCGTTCACATCCATGATGGTGGGCACGGTGCGCGCGATATGCGCCCGGCTGCCGGCGCGCACCTCATCCGCCAGGGCTTCGCGAGCGCTCAGCGGCAGTCCGAGGAAGCGTTGCTGCCACTCGGGCCTGCGCACCATGCTGCGCAGCTCCTGGTAGGCGTGATCGTCGGTGCATAGCGCGTCGCCGTGCGTGAGCAGCACCGGCTCGCCGTCGAGCTCGGCGACTACCGGGTCGGGCAGCAGGCGGCAGCCGCTGCGCGCGGCGAAGCCGGGACCTAAGAGGAAGTCACGGTTGCCGTGCATCACGAAACAGGGCACGCCGCTCAAGGTGAGCGCCTTCAGTCCCGCACAGACGCGCGTGCCGACGGGGCTGCGGTCGTCGTCGCCCACCCAGCTCTCGAAGAGGTCGCCGAGGATGTAGAGCGCCGCCGCGCCCGAGGCAACATCCGCGAGGAATTGCAGGAACTGCTCGAGCCCGGGACCCGACTCCGCCCCCAGGTGCACGTCCGAGACGAACAGTTGCCTCACGGACGGGTGCGCGTGCCGCGGCGCTACTTCGGGGAGAGGATCTTCTGCGGCTCGGCCGGATTCACCGGTGCGGCCGCCGGGGCCGCCGCGGTCGGCGCCATGATGGTCATGCTCTCGATGATCACGGGCTTGAGCGGCGCGTCCTGCTTGAACTGGCCGACGGCACCGGTGGGCGTCTCGCCGATCTTGTCGATGACGTCCATCCCCTGCACCACGCGGCCGAATACCGCGTAGCCCCAGCGGGTCGGCAGCGGGTCGAGGTCCGGGTTGTCGACCAGGTTCACGTAGAACTCGGCGTTGCCCGAGTGCGGCGCCGTGGTGCGCGCCAGTCCCACCGTGCCGCGCTTGTTCTGCAGGCCGTTGCCGGACTCGTTGACGACGCCCTCGTGGGCCGGTTTCAGGTTCATGGTGGCCGCGTCGTGGCCACCGCCCTGGATGACGAAGTTCGGCACCACGCGGTGGATCAGCGTGTTCGTGTAGAAGCCCTCCTTCACGTAGCGCAGGAAGTTCGCAGCGGTGAGCGGCGCGCGCTCGGGACGCACCTCGATGACGAAGTCGCCCATGTTGGTCACCACCTTCACCTGGGTGGTCTCTTCGGCGCGGGCGCTGGCCGCGAATGCGAGGGCGAGCAGCAGGGCGGAAATCGCAAACGGGGCGCGGGGCGTGGGCATCGATCCTCCGGGGCAAAAGGTGCGCGCGGCGATTCGGTGCCGGCTCGGCAGGCGATTCTAAGCCGCGGCGCGAGTGAGCGACAGCGGCGCGCGGCTGCCGGTAACATGGCGCCAATGAGCCCGACGCCGGTCACCCGCTTCGCTCCGAGCCCCACCGGCGAGCTGCACCTGGGGAATGCGCGCACCGCGCTCTTCAACCTGCTGCTCGCGCGGCACGGCGGCGGGCGCTTCATCGTGCGCATCGAGGACACCGATGCCGAGCGCAGTCTCGAGGCGCACACGCGCTCGCTGCTCGCCGACCTCGAGTGGCTCGGCATCGAGTGGGACGCCGGCCCGGGCCGCGAGGACGCGCTCGGACCCTATCACCAGTCGCAGCGCCGCGCGCTCTACGACCGCTATTTCGCGCAGCTCGAGGAGCGCGGTGCGGTCTACCCGTGCTTCTGCACGCCGCTCGAGCTCGAGCTCGCCCGGCGGGCACAGCGCGCCGCCGGCCGCCCGCCGCGCTACGGCGGCACCTGCCGGGAGCTCCCGGCCGCGGAGCGCGCCGCGCGCGCCGCCGCGGGGGCTGCCGCGACGCTGCGTTTTCGCGTGCCGCAGGGCGAGCGCGTCGAGTTCACGGACCTCGTGCATGGGTCCCAGAGCTTCGCCACGGATGACATCGGCGACTTCGTGGTGCGCCGGGCCGACGGCTCCGCGGCGTTCTTCTTCTCGAACGCCGTGGACGATGCCGCCATGGGGGTGACGCTGGCGCTGCGCGGCGAGGATCACCTCGCCAATACGCCGCGGCAGCTGCTGGTGTTGCGCGCCCTTGGACTTACGCCTCCCGGCTACGGTCATGTGGCGCTGCTCGTCGGCGCCGACGGCGCGCCGCTCTCCAAGCGCCACGGCGCGACCAGCGTGCGCGAGTACCGCGAGCGCGGCTATCAGCCGCGTGCCCTGCTGAATCAGCTGTACCGGCTCGGGCACTCGACGCCGCTGCAGGGTCTCATCACCCTCGGGGAAATGGCGCGTGGCTTCGACGTGCGGCATCTGGGGCGTGCCCCGGCGCGCTTCGACGAGCAGCAGCTCACCGTGTGGCAGAAGAACTGCGTGCACCACCTCGATCCCGAGGCTGCGCGGCGTTGGCTGAGCGCCGTGCTGCCCGGCGGGCTCGAGGAGCGCGCCGTGCACGCCTTCGTGGCGGCGGTGCTGCCGAATCTGGTGCTGCCCTCCGATGCCGCGCCATGGGTCGACATCGTGTTCGGCGGGCCGCCGCCGCTGGAGGAGGGGGGCGAGGCGGTGGTGCGCGGCGCGGGACCGAAGTACTTCGCCGCGGCCGCGGCCGCGGCCGCCGAGCGGGGCGATGATCTCGCGGCGATCGCCGCCGCGGCGCGCGCCGCGAGCGGGTTCCAGGGCAAGCAGCTCTACATGCCGCTGCGCCTGGCACTCACCGGGCGCTCGCACGGACCGGAGCTGGCCCCGCTCCTGAAGGCGATGCCCGCGGGCGAGGCGCGCGAGCGGCTGGTGCGCTTCGCATGATCCGCATCCACGACTCGCTCTCGGGCGAGAAGCGCGAGCTCGTACCGATCACGCCGGGCGCGCTGCGCATGTACGTGTGCGGACTGACGGTCTACGACTACGTGCACATCGGGCACGCGCGCATGCTGACGGTGTTCGACGTCGTGAGCCGCACGCTGCGTCAGCGCGGCTACCGCCTCACCTACGTGCGCAACATCACCGACATCGATGACAAGATCATCCGCCGCGCCGCCGAGAACGGCGAGAGCATCGGGGCGCTCACGGAGCGCTTCATCGCCGCCATGCACGCGGATTGCGCGCAGCTCGGCATCCTGCCGCCGGACTTCGAGCCGCGCGCCACGCAGTACGTGCCGCAGATCATCAGTATGGTGGCGGAGCTGATCGCGCGCGGCTACGCCTACGTCGCCGCCGACGGCGACGTACTCTACTCGGTGACGAGCTTCGCGCCCTACGGGCAGCTCTCGGGCAAGCGCCTCGCGGACCTGCGCGCCGGAGCGCGCGTCGAGGTGGACGAGGCCAAGCGCGACCCGCTCGATTTCGTGCTGTGGAAGGGCGCCAAGCCCGGCGAGCCGTGGTGGGATTCGCCGTGGGGGCGCGGGCGCCCCGGCTGGCACATCGAGTGCTCGGCCATGTCGACCGCGCTCCTCGGCACGCATTTCGACATCCACGGCGGCGGCCTCGACCTCAAGTTTCCGCACCACGAGAACGAGATCGCGCAGTCGTGCGCGGCGACCGGGGACCGGTTCGTCAACCTGTGGATGCACAACGGCTTCGTCAACGTCGACGACGAGAAGATGTCGAAATCGCTCGGCAACTTCTTCACCCTGCGCGAAGTGCTGAAGACGCTGCGCCATCCGGAGGTGCTGCGTTTCTTCTTCCTCTCGAGCCACTACCGCGGGCCGATCAATTACTCGCTCGAGCAGCTCGGGCAGACGGACGCGGCGCTGACGCGCATCTACACGGCGCTGCGGGGGCTCCCACCGGCGGCGCTGCAGCCCGGTGCAGCCAGCGCGCGCTTCGCCGCGAGCATGGACGATGATTTCAATACGCCGGAGGCGCTCGCGGTGCTCCAGGGGCTGACGCGCGAGATCAACACGGCGCGCGCGGCGGGCGATACGGTGCGCGCCGCCACCCTCGGTGCGGAGCTGCGTGCACTCGGGGGCTCGCTCGGACTCCTCGAAGTGCCGGCGGAGGAGTGGTTCAGGCTCGCGCGTGCCGGCAGCGTCGACGACGCCGAGGTCGAGCGGCGCATCGCGGCGCGCAGCGCGGCCCGCGCGCGCAAGGATTGGGCCGAGTCCGACCGCATCCGCGACGAGCTGGCCGCTCTTGGCGTGATCCTCGAGGACCAGGGCGGCGCGACCAGCTGGCGGCGCGCTTAAGAGCGCGCCGCGCGGGCCCCCGGCGGCGTGAGGGCAGCGGCGCGGTCCTCCACGCGACCCTGCGCGGGGCCTCGCGGGCGTGCGGCTGACAGCCGGGGTAGGGTACGATGAGCCCCGCAACGGCTCGGGGCATGGCGCAGTCTGGTAGCGCATCTGCTTTGGGAGCAGAGGGTCGGGGGTTCAAATCCCTCTGCCCCGACCAAATCCAAAAATTCTATCCTTAGCGCGACGCCGCGCCGAGCTCGTGCGCGAGCACCCGGCACAGCTGCTCGAGGTCGTGCACGCGCTGCGCCGCCTTGCGCAGTGCCCGCACATCGGTCACCGCGGCCCCGTAGAGGCGGCGGTACTCCAGTTGCGCGGCCTGCAGCGCTTCGAGCGTGGCACGCGCGCGCGCCGCGAGCGTGCGGCTCGCAGCCCGGGCGAGCGCCGCGCGCCAGCGTCCGGTGGTGGTCGTCTGTGCCATCCGGGCAATTTTCCACCGCGTCTGTGACAACTCCGGGTCAGCTGGTGCGGTACGGGGTTGCCCCGGCAATGGAAGGCACGGCAGTCTAAGCCTTGACAACCACAGCCTAGGCAAGTACATTCGCGTCCTGACCTACCGGTGGGGATCCCCATCCCCCTAACGACAGATTTCAGGAGCGACTGCCTTGGGCGACATTTACGACAGTGCCAGCTACCAGCCGCGCAAGTCGATTGGCTCACTGCTGAGCCGGGTGCGCGTCGAGATGCTGGCGGCGCTCGATCAGGAGCTGGCCGCCGACAAGCGCCTGGCTCCGCTCGAGCTGAGTGCGGCGCAGCTCATCGTGATCGCATCGCTCGCGGGAGATGGGCGCAAGTCCGCCTCCGACCTGTGTAAGGGCATTTCCTACGACGCGGGCGCCATGACCCGCATGCTGGATCGACTGGAAGGCAAGGGTCTCATCCGCCGCAACCGCAGCCCCGAGGACCGGCGCCTCGTGTATCTCGAGCTGACGGATGAGGGTCGCGCGGCCTATCCGCGCATGCGCGAGCTGTCGCTCGCGGTCGCGAACCGCTTCCTGCGCGGCTTCAGCAAGGCGGAGGCGCGGCAGCTCGAGGGCCTGCTCGGCCGGATGCTCGAGAACGCGCACGGTGACGCGGCTCGCGCGAGCGCCTGAGCCGTCGACGGATCAGGATTTTCATCAAGGATCGCCATGACTACCGAGACCACAAGGACCCCCGTATCCCGCCGCTGGCGGCTGCTCGCCGGCGTCGCCGGCGCAGTGCTCGCTGTCGCGCTGGTTTACGGCTGCTACTGGGCGCAGGTGCTGCGCTATCACCAGACGACCGACGACGCCTACGTGCAGCGGCAATGTCGTGGAGATCACGCCGCAGATCTCCGGCACCGTGGTCGCGATCGGGGCCGACGACACCCAGTTCGTGAAGGCGGGGCAGCCGCTGGTGCGGCTCGATCCGGCCGACGCCAAGGTGGCGCTCGATCAGGCCGATGCGCAGCTCGCGCAGACGGTGCGCGAGGTGCGCACCCTGTTCGCCACCAGCTGCGCAGCTCGAGGCCGCGGTCGAGGTGCGACGCAGACCGAGCTCGCGCGCGCGCAGGACGACCTCGAGCGGCGCGCGCGCCTCGGCGCCTCGGGTGCCGTGTCGGGTGAAGAGCTGCAGCACGCCCGCGATGCGGTGCGCTGCCGCCGCAGGCCGACCTCGCCGCCGCGCGCGCAGCAGCTCGCCGGCAACCGTGCGCGTGTCGACGGCACGACCGCTCGAGGACCACCCCGACGTGCGCGATGCCGCCGCGGCGGTGCGCGACGCCTACCTCGCGCTGCGACGCGCACCGAGCTGCCGGCGCCGGTGTCGGGCTTCATCGCCCGCCGCAACGTGCAGCTCGGCCAGCGCGTCAGCCGCCGGCACGCCGCTGATGTCGGTCGTGCCGCTCGACCAGGTGTGGGTCGACGCCAACTTCAAGGAAGTCGCAGCTCGCGCGCAGTGCGCATCGGCCAGCCGGTGACGCTGCAGCGCCGACCTCTACGGCGCGCACGGTCGAGCTACCACGGCCGCGTGGCGGGCTTCGGCGCCGGCACCGGCGCGGCCTTCGCGCTGCTGCCGGCGCAGAACGCCACCGGCAACTGGATCAAGGTCGTGCAGCGCGTGCCGGTGCGCATCGCGCTCGACCCGGCCGAAGCTCGCCGCGCATCCGCTGCAGATCGGCCTGTCGATGGACGCCGACGTCGACGTGCGCGACGGGAGCGGCGCGCGGCTGGCGCAGCTCGCGAGCACCGCCAGCGGGCTGGTCGACCGGACGTGTTCGGCACGCGGCGACGCGCACGCCGACGCGCGCGTCGCGGCGCATCATCGCCGCCAACGCGGCGGCCGCGGCACGCGCGGCGGCGAGTGCCGCCGGCGGCGCGCCCTCTGCCGGGCTGCTCGCCAACGCGCGCTGCGGCGTGCGCGCTGAAGCGACTTCGGACCGATGACCCGGCGGCGACATGGCCGGCGAAATCGCCGCGAGTCCCGGCGCCGGTGCGGCCCCGCGCCAGCGCCGGCGCGTGCGAGCGCGGCGCTGCCGCCGCTGCACGGCGCACAGCTCGCGCTCGGCACCGTGGCGCTGTCGCTCGCGACCTTCATGAACGTGCTCGACACGTCGATCGCCAACGTGTCGATCCCGGCGATCGCCGGCGACCTCGGCGTCTCGCCCGACGCAGGGCACCTGGGTGATCACCTCGTTCGCCGTCGCCAACGCCATCTCGGTGCCGCTCACCGGCTGGCTGACGCGGCGCTTCGGGCAGGTGCGGCTGTTCATCGCTCAGCGTGCTGCTGTTCGTGATCGCCTCGTTGCTGTGCGGCCTGGCGCCGAGCATCGCAGTCGCTGATCGTTCTTCCGCGTGCTGCAGGGCGCTGGTCGCCGGGCCGATGATCCCGCTGTCGCAGACGCTGCTGCTGGCGAGCTATCCGACGCGCCATGGCCGGCACGGCGCTGGCGCATGTGGGCGATGACGACGCTGGTGGCGCCGGTGGTCGGGCCGCTGCTCGGCGGCTGGATCACCGACAACATCTCCTGGCCGTGGATCTTCTACATCAACATCCCGGTCGGCATCGCCGCGCGGCCGCTCACCTGGCGATCTACCGCAAGCGCGAGACGCCGACCGCGCAGGTGCCGGTCGACAAGCGTCGGCCTGGGGCTGCTGGTGCTGTGGGTCGGCGCGCATGCAGATCATGCTCGACAAGGGCAAGGAGCTCGACTGGTTCAATTCGCCGGCAGATCGTGACGCTGGCGCGTGCGTGGCGGTGGTCGGCTTCGCGTTCTTCCTGGTCTGGGAGCTGACCGACGAGCACCCGATCGTCGACCTGCGCCTGTTCGCGCGGCGCAACTTCTCGGTGGGCACGCTCGCGCTGCTGTGCGCCTACGGCCTGTTCTTCGGCAACGTGGTGCTGCTGCCGCTGTGGCTGCAGCAGTACATGGGCTACACGGCCACGCTGGCCGGCCTCGTGCTGGCGCCGGTCGGGATGCTGGCGATCGTGCTCGTCGCCCTGCGTCGGCAGGAACGTGCCGACCGCATCGATCCGCGCATGCCTCGCGACCGTCGTCCTTCGTCGGTCTTCGCGCTGGTGCTGTGCATGCGCTCGCAGCTTCAACACCGACGCCGACGCTCGTCACCATGCTGCATCCCGACCCTGCATGCAGGGCGCGGCGATGGCCGTTCTTCTTCATTCCGCTGCATGTCGATCGACGCTCTCGGGCCTGCCGCCCGAGCGCATGCCCGCGGCCTCGGGACTGTCGAACTTCGCGCGCATCACGGCCGGCTCGTTCGGCACCTCGATCACGACCACGCTGTGGGACCGCCGCGCGACGCTGCACCACGCGCAGCTGGTCGAGCATCTGACGCCCGGCGATCCGGCGGCGGCGCAGACCTTCGCCAACCTGCACGCGAGCGGCCTCGGGAACCAGCAGAGCTACGCGCTGCTCAACCGCCTGGTCGACGCCCAGGCGTTCATGCTGTCCGCCGACGACATCTTCTACGTGTCGGGGATCATCTTCATCGCCCTGATCGGGCTCGTGTGGCTCGCGCGGCCGCAGCGCGGGCCGGCAGGCGGCGCCGCCGCCTCGGGCGCGCACTAGCGCAAGCGCGAGGGACGCTGCCTCTAACGCGCCGCGCGCAGCAGCTTCGCCGGCACCAGCCACTCCAGGCGCGCGCCGCCCGGGCGCGCCGCGCCCGGGAAGCTGAGCAGCGCTGCGCCCATTTTCCTGAATCTGAAGGCTCCGGTACCTGCGTCTCCGGGAAGCGCCACGGCGAGCAGCCGGCTCAGGCCCGGCTCGTGTCCGACGAGCGCCACGCGCGCCTCGGGCAAGCGGCGCAGCACCGCGAACAGCGCCTCGGGGGCCGCGCCCGGGGCGAGCTCGGCGCACTCGCGGCTCGAGGGCCAGCCGGCGACCTCGCTGAGGATCGCGGCGGTCTGCTGCGCGCGGACCAGCGGGCTCGCCAGCACGCGCGCGGGCGCGCGCACCAGCTGCTTCATGCCGGCGGCGGCCTTAACCGCGCGTGCCAGGCCTTGCGGGGACAGGGGTCGATCGGCCTCGTCCGGCCAGCGGCGGGCATTGCGCTCGCAGGCGAGGGCGTGGCGGACGACCAGCAGCTCCATGGGCCGAGGGGTCCGCGGACCTGGGCGCGCTCAGAGCGGGCGGGCTTCGGGGGCGCCGGCGCCGTTGGCGAGGACGGCGGCCGGTGCGGGCGCGGGATCGTGGGTATCGCGCGCGTGATCGGCGAAATCCCCGAGCCGCGCGCGCAACGCCTTCCAGCGGCGCCCGCGCACCTTGCGCCAGGACTTGGTCACCGTGGCGCGGGTCGCGCAGGTGAGGCGGGCGTGGTGCTCGGCGAGTTTTCCCATGAGGAAGAGCGTCGCCGGCGGCAGCGCGCAGGCCGGGTCGGCCGCGAGCGCACCGAGATGAGTGCGGGCCATGTAGGCGTCCTGATGCGCGCCGAGCTTGTCCTGCATGCGGCGCAGTGCCTTCAGCATCTCATCGGCAGGTTTCCCATACAGGAACGCGCCCGACTCGAGCGCGTAGCGCAGCTGCTTCGCCCGCCGCCGCACCTTGTGATAGTCGTCCATCGAGGAATCGGCCCGCAGTCGGCGCACCGCCTTGCGTAAGCGGCGGAAGCGCCGGCGCACGCGCGAGGGCATGACGGCGGCGACCGTCACCGTGTCGCCCCCCGCGTCTCGCGGGGGCGCCTCGCACGCCGCGGTCCAAACCTGCAGCCAGCGGCGCGTCGCCTCGGAATCGAGCGCGCGCAGCATGCGCGCGCGCGAGCGCTCGCGCTCATGCGTCAGGCGCTCATTCAGAGGCTCGAGCGCCAGGCGCTCCTCCTCCGGCAGCGTCTCGCGGTAGGCCCTGAGGCCCTCGAGCTGCACGTCGAGATCGCGCGTCGCGCCCAGCGAGCGCAGCAGCGCCTTGGCCGTCTTGCGGGCGCGCAGGAGCGGCGCGGGCAGGTACTGCTTGAAGAGGCTGAGCGTGGCGTCGAGGCGGCGCGCCGTGACCCGCAGCTGGTGCAGCTCCTCCGGGTCGTTCCCTAAGCGGGCCCCCGGCTCGCGCACCCGCCACGCCGCCAGAAGCCGGCGCACCTCGGCGAGCGCCGCCGCGCCGACCTCGGCGGATCCATCCTGGCTCGGTGGCGCGGGCGGCGGGGCCGCGAAGACCGCAGCCTGCGCTTCGTCCGCGCCACGATCGGCGGCGGACTCACGCCCGATGGAGACGACCTGCATCGATGACCCGGGATTTCAAGGGAAGGGCCTCAGTGTAACAAAGGCCGCGGCGCAGCAGGTCCCGGGCCGCGCCGGAATGCCTTGCCCGAAGGCGGCCTGGGGCGAAAATTGACGCTCCGGAAGCCACTTACGTATGATTCGCGCCCCCGTGCGGTCGGGGCCGGCTAGGGGGGCGCTTTGCAGCCGTGCCCGTAGCTCAGGCGGATAGAGCATCGGCCTTCTAAGCCGAGGGTCGCAGGTTCGAGTCCTGCCGGGCACGCCAGACCGCCGCCGGGGGTTGTGGACGGTGGACGTAGCTCAGTTGGTAGAGCCCCGGGTTGTGATCCCGGTTGTCGCGGGTTCGAGTCCCGTCGTCCACCCCAGATTCGGTGGCGCAGCCGACGAAGTGATGCGATTGGGGGCGCAGCGGGCAAAAGCCCACGCCTTTTGCCCGCGTTCGACGCAGTAATGTCCGCCGAAATCGCCGCAGGCGATTTCGGCCAAATGAACGAGGGCCGTTAGCTCAGCTGGTAGAGCAGGAGACTCTTAATCTCTTGGTCGTAGGTTCGATCCCTACACGGCCCACCACCCCCGCGCGGCTATAATGGCGGGTGCCCCGACGCGCGGCCAAAGCTACTGAAGGCCTAAGGCGAAAGTGGCGGAACTGGTAGACGCGCTGGATTTAGGATCCAGTGGGGAAACCCGTGAGAGTTCGAGTCTCTCCTTTCGCACCAGTCTCCTCCTGAGCGCGGGTGATGGCCGCCGCCGCCGGGTTTTCACGTTCGTGCACTGGCTTTTGAGGGTCGACGATGCAAGTTTCGGTTTCTGATACGGGGGGTCTGGGCAAGCGCCTCGAGGTCGCGGTTCCGGCCACCGAGGTCGCGAGCGAGGTCGCCGAGCGCCTCAAGCGCCTGTCGCGCACGGCACGCCTCAAGGGCTTCCGCCCGGGCAAGGCGCCGCTCGCGGTGATCACCAAGCAGTTCGGCGATCAGGTCCGCGCCGAGGTCGTGAGCGACCTGATGCGCAGCTCCTTCGCCCAGGCCGTGAATCAGCAGAATTTGAAGCCCGCCGCCGGCCCGCGCATCGAGCCGATCGCCGTGGGTCCCGAGACCGACCTCAAGTACGCCGCCATCTTCGAGGTGCTGCCCGAGGTGCGCGTGAATCCGCCGGATTCGATCGCCGTCGAGCGCCCGAAGGCCGAGGTGACCGAGGCGGACATCGACGCCATGATCGAGAACATGCGCGCGCAGCGCCCGCTGTTCACCGCGGTCGCGCGTGCCGCACGCGATACCGATCGGGTCGTGATCGATTACCAGACGCGCCTCGAGGGCCAGCCGTTCGAGGGGAGCGATGCCATGGACGTGACCGTGCTCCTCGGCTCGCGCCAGTCGATGCCCGAGCTCGAGGAGGGCCTGCAGGGTGCGGCTGCGGGCGAGCAGCGCACCCTCACCGCGGCCTTTCCGGCCAATCACCCGCATAAGCTCCTGGCGGGGCGCAGCGCCGAGCTCCATATCTCCATCAAGAGAGTGGAAGAGCGGTCTCTTCCGGCCGTCGACGCGCAGTTCTTCCGCGAGTACGGTATCGAGGAAGGCGGCCTCGCCGAGATGCGTGCCGAGGTACGCAAGAGCATGGAACGCGAGCTCAGCGATCTCGTCCGCACGCGGGTGCGCACCCAGGTGCTCGAGGGGCTCTATCGGGACAATCCCATCGAGCTGCCGCGCGCGCTGGTGGACGAACAGGTGCAGCAGCTGCAGCTCGAGGCCGCGCGGCGCTTAGGGGTGCGCGAGGCCTCACAGATCCCTGCGCGGGAGCCGTTCCTGGAACCGGCGCGCAAGCGCGTCGCCCTCGGGCTCCTCATGGGGCATGTGGTGCAGACCCAGGGCTTGAAACTCGACCGGCAGCGCCTCAATCAACGGCTGGACGACCTGGTCGCGACGTACCCGAATCCCGAGGAGGCGCGGCGCGCCTACCAGCAGAACCCGGACGCGATGCGCGCGATCGAGTCGGCGGTCCTCGAGGACCAGGTGGTGGACTGGGCACTCGCCGCCGCGCGCGTCACCGAGCGCCCCATGAGCTTCAAGGAACTGACCGGCTTTGGCCCCGGGGCACAAAGCGAGCAGCCCCTCGCACTGTCAAGCGAAGTGAGCGGACCATGAACGAACGCGGCCTGAACCTGGTTCCCATCGTCGTCGAGCAGACGGCACGCGGCGAGCGCGCCTACGACATCTACTCGCGCCTGCTCAAGGAGCGCCTGGTGTTCGTGGTCGGGCCGGTCGACGACTACATGGCGAACATCGTCGTCGCGCAGATGCTGTTCCTCGAGTCCGAGAATCCGGACAAGGACATCGCGCTCTACATCAACTCGCCGGGCGGCGTCGTGAGCTCCGGGCTCGCGATCTACGACACCATGCAGTTCATCAAGCCCGACGTCAGCACCATCTGCATCGGCCAGGCGGCCAGCATGGGCGCGGTGCTGCTCGCCGGCGGCGCCCACGGCAAGCGCTTCTGCCTGCCGCACGCGCGCATGATGATCCACCAGCCGCACGGCGGCACGCAGGGGCAGGCGGTGGACATCGAGATCCAGGCGCGCGAGATCCTCGATCTGCGCGAGCGTCTGAACCTGATCCTCGCCAAACATACCGGCCAGACGGTCGAGCGCATCAAGCAGGACACGGACCGCGACCACTTCATGGACTGGCAGGAATCGGTGAAATACGGGCTGATCGACAAGGTGCTCGAGAGGCGCGCCGAGCCCGGCGCCGGCAAGGCGGGCTGAAGGCCTTGAAACCGCCGGGTCCGCGCAGCGCCAGTTTACAAAGTAGTGAAATCGGTCATGCAAAACCCGGCCGCACAGGCAGTTAGCGTGCGCCGCTGCTTTGCGTCGGATCGGCGCACCTGCTATAAGAAAATGGCAATGTTCCACCCGGAGCCAGGGTTTGGCGTGGGGCGCAGCCTGAATGAGGACCTTCGATGAGTGAAGACTCCCGCAACCGTCACGACGACGGGAAGCTGCTGTACTGCTCGTTCTGCGGGAAGAGCCAGCACGAAGTCCGCAAGCTGATCGCCGGCCCGTCGGTGTTCGTCTGCGACGAATGCGTCGAGCTGTGCAACGACATCATCCGCGAGGAGCTCGAGGACCGCGCCGAGCGGGCCCGCGACAAGCTCCCCAAGCCCCACGAGATCAAGAAGGTCCTCGACGAGTACGTGATCGGCCAGGAACGCGCCAAGAAGGTGCTTTCGGTCGCCGTCTACAACCACTACAAGCGGCTGCAGACCCGTACCGGCACGGCGCGCAAGGACGACGTCGAGATCGCCAAGAGCAACATCCTGCTGATCGGCCCGACCGGCTGCGGCAAGACGCTGCTCGCCGAGACGCTCGCCCGGCTGCTGAACGTGCCCTTCACCATCGCGGATGCGACCACGCTCACCGAGGCGGGCTACGTGGGCGAGGACGTCGAGAACATCATTCAGAAGCTCCTGCAGAAGTGCGACTACGACGTCGAGAAGGCGCAGACCGGCATCGTCTACATCGACGAGATCGACAAGATCTCGCGCAAGTCCGACAACCCCTCGATCACCCGCGACGTGTCCGGCGAGGGCGTGCAGCAGGCGCTGCTGAAGCTCATCGAGGGCACGATCGCCTCGGTACCGCCCCAGGGCGGGCGCAAGCACCCGCAGCAGGAGTTCCTGCAGGTCGACACCAGCAACATCCTCTTCATCTGCGGCGGTGCCTTCGCGGGCCTGGAGAAGATCATCCTGAACCGCACCCAGAGGAGCGGCATCGGTTTCACCTCCGAGGTGCGCGACGTCAATACGCGCCCGCACGGGAGCGATCTGTTCCACGACGTCGAGCCCGAGGATCTCATCAAGTACGGGCTGATCCCGGAGTTCGTCGGCCGTCTGCCGGTCGTCGCGACGCTCGATGAGCTCGATGAGGGCGCGCTGATCTCGATCCTCACGGAGCCGAAGAACGCGCTCACCAAGCAGTACCGGCGGCTCTTCGAGATGGAGGGCGCGGAGCTCGAGTTCCGCGACGAGGCGCTCAAGGCCGTGGCGCACCGCGCCATGCAGCGAAAGACCGGCGCGCGGGGCCTGCGCACCATCCTCGAGACCGTGCTGCTCGATACCATGTACGAGCTGCCCTCGATGCGCAACGTATCGCGGATCGTGATCGATGAGACCGTGATCGACGGGCAGACCAAGCCCTACGTCGTCTACGGGGCGGACGAGAACCGCCTCGCGAGCGTCGACGAGCCGCGGCGCGCTTCGGGCTCGAACCACCACTGAAGCTCCCCGCTGGCGGACGGTGCCGGGCTCTTTAGCGCCGGCCCGTGAGCTGCGTCACCCTTGAAACGCGCGGCCGAGCGCCCATTTCCCGTTAGACTACGGTCATAAGGCCGGCGTGCCATCCGCCATCGAGGGCTAGAGCGTGTCCGAACCCATTACTCCCGCGACCCCGAACGCCACCGTCATCGAGAACGTGCCGGTGCTGCCGCTGCGCGACGTCGTCGTGTACCCGCACATGGTGATTCCGCTCTTCGTGGGGCGGGAGAAGTCCATTCAGGCGCTCGACGTCGCCATGCGCAGCGACAAGCGCATCATGCTGGTCGCGCAGAAGCAGGCCGACATCGACGACCCGAAGGCGGACGACCTGTACCGCATCGCGACCGTCGCCACGATCCTGCAGCTGCTGAAGCTCCCGGACGGCACCGTGAAGGTGCTGGTCGAGGGCGTCGACCGCGCGCGGATCGACAAGCTCCACGCCGGCGACTACTACGCTTCCGATGCGACGCTGCTGCCCGACGACGAGTCCTACGACGAGAAAGAGATGGACGTGATGGCACGTTCGGTCATCTCGCAGTTCGAGCAGTACGTGAAGCTCAACAAGAAAGTGCCGCCCGAGGTGCTCACGGCGCTCGCCGGCATCGAGCAGGCGGGGCGCCTGGCGGACACCGTGGCGGCGCACATGTCGCTCAAGCTCGGCGAGAAGCAGAAGGTGCTCGAGATCCTCGACGTGAGGAAGCGCCTCGAGCACATCCTGGTCGCGATCGAGAGCGAGATGGACGTGCTGCAGATCGAGAAGCGCATCCGCGGGCGCGTCAAGGCGCAGATGGAGAAGAGCCAGCGCGAGTACTACCTCAACGAGCAGATGAAGGCGATCCAGAAAGAGCTCGGTGAGATGGACGAGGGCGGGAACGAGATCTCCGAGCTCGAGCAGAAGATCGCCAAGGCCGGTATGCCCAAGGAGGCGCGCGACAAGGCTGCGGGCGAGCTCAACAAGCTGAAGATGATGTCGCCGATGTCGGCCGAAGCCACCGTGGTGCGCAACTACATCGACTGGCTGGTCAAGGTTCCCTGGAAGAAGCGCACCCGCATCATCAAGGACATCGCCCGCGCCCAGAAGGTGCTGGACGAGGACCACTTCGGCCTCGAGAAGGTGAAGGAGCGCATCGTCGAGTACCTCGCGGTGCAGCAGCGGGTCGAGAAGCTCAAGGGTCCGATTCTGTGCCTGGTGGGGCCTCCGGGCGTCGGCAAGACCTCACTCGGTCAGAGCATCGCGCGCTCCACCAACCGCAAGTTCGTGCGCATGTCCCTCGGCGGCGTGCGCGATGAGGCCGAGATCCGCGGCCACCGCCGCACCTATATCGGCTCGATGCCGGGCAAGATCGTGCAGAACATGTCCAAGGCCGGGGTGCACAACCCGCTGTTCCTGCTGGACGAAGTCGACAAGATGTCGATGGACTTCCGCGGCGATCCGTCCTCGGCGCTGCTCGAGGTGCTCGACCCCGAGCAGAACTCGACCTTCAACGACCACTACCTCGAGGTCGATCTCGACCTCTCCGAGGTGATGTTCGTGTGCACGGCGAACAGCCTCAACATCCCGGCACCGCTCCTCGACCGCATGGAAGTCATCCGGCTCCCCGGTTACACCGAGGACGAGAAGATGAACATCGGGCGGCGCTACCTGGTGCCGAAGCAGATGAAGCACAACGGGCTCAAGCCCGATGAGCTCAAGGTGTCCGACTCGGCGCTGCTCGACATCGTGCGCTACTACACGCGCGAGGCGGGCGTGCGCAACCTCGAGCGCGAGATCGCCAAGATCGGCCGCAAGGCCGTCAAGCAGATGCTGCTGCACAAGAAGGAGCAGAAGTCGGTCGCGGTGACGCCGCGTAACCTCGACAAGTTCCTCGGTGTGAGGCGCTTCCGTTACGGCAAGGCCGAGGACATGAACCGCGTCGGCCAGGTCACCGGGCTCGCCTGGACCGAGGTCGGGGGCGAGCTCCTCACGATCGAGGCCGCGGTGGTTCCCGGCAAGGGCAAGCTCCAGCACACCGGCCAGCTCGGCGAGGTGATGCAGGAGTCGATCCAGGCGGCGATGACCGTGGTGCGCAGCCGCGCGCAGGTGCTCGGGCTCGAGCCCGAGTTCTACCAGAAGCACGACACGCACCTGCACATTCCCGAGGGCGCGACCCCCAAGGACGGCCCGAGCGCCGGCATCGGCATGTGCACCGCGCTGGTCTCGGCGCTCACCCGCATCCCGGTGCGCTCGGATGTCGCCATGACCGGCGAGATCACGCTGCGCGGGGAAGTGCTGCCGATCGGCGGGCTCAAGGAGAAGCTGCTGGCGGCGCACCGTGGTGGAATCAAGACCGTGCTCATCCCGGATGAGAACGAGAAGGACCTGGTCGAGATTCCCGACAACATCAAGGGCAACCTCGAGATCAAGCCGGTGAAGTGGATCGACGAGGTGCTCGCGTTGGCGCTCACCAAGCAGCCGCTGCCGCAGCAGGCCGCGGATGCGCCCCCGGCGGTGGTAGCCGTGGAGGCCGGCGAGGATAAGCGCGGGCGGCGCAACGGCCGGCGCGTGAAGCCGGTCGTGCCGCCGGCGCATTGAGGCGCTGATCGCCCGCAGCGCCCGCGCGCCGGGGTCCCGTGGCCGGCCGGATGCGCTCAGGCTGGCTTATCGGGCAGCAGCTCTTCGAGCGCGTCGAGCGTCTTTGGCGCAAAGCGCTCGAGCGGGTAATACTTTCCCAGGATAACGATCGCCTGGTCGTACGACCGGATGTCGAGGTGGCGCAGCAGGTAGCGCACATCCTCCTCGTCGTGGAATTCCGCGCCGATCCGCATCGCCAGGCATTTCATCGCGAGCAGGTACTGTGGCTCGGCGACCAGGACGCGCAAGTGGTCGAGCTCGAGAAAGGGCGCGAAGTCGCCTGCAGGACTCAAGTATCCCTTCACTGCGTCGCTGAGCCAGTCCGCCGCGAGGCCGCGCTTGGCCGCCGCGCGCGCGGCCGCGCTGCGTACCTGCGCAGCCGGGCGAAAGTACGCGTCGACGTCCGCGGTGGAGGGTCGTGCGTCGTATGCCAGGCACATGACGGCGCCGCCGACCAGGTACAGCTCGCCCTGCGTTCCTGATTGCCGCAGCTCCTCGTTGAGAAGCTCGAACAGGCGGCGGATATCCGCTTTCGTGAGCGGTGGCATCGCCCGTCAGACCCGGTCGCCGAGACTCGCGTCGATGAAGATATTCCGCCGCCGGAACGCGGCCGGAGAATGCGTCAGGAGATGCAGGCGAAGACGCTGCAACGTCGAGCCGAAAATCGGGCCCTCGAGGGGCGGGATCGAACGCAGCCACCCGGGTGAGGGGAGACCGTGCTTCTCGCAGGCGGTCTCGACCATCGCCGCGACATAGTTCGCGAGAAACGGCGAGAGCTCCACGGCGGGCGCCGACGAGGTCGCCTCGCGGAGCTCGCGGGCGGTCAGCTTCGAGAGGAGCGCATTGATCTCGGCGAGCGCAAACGACGGAGGCTGGGGGCCTTGCAATGCACCGAGGGCGTCCTGGAATTCCCGCTCCGGCATCGGGCGCACACGGCTGAGAACGTAGGCCGACATATCCATCCCCGCGCGCGCCGCGGCGGCGCGGATGGCGGATTTCTCCTCCTCGGACACCCGAATCTGGAGCTGTGAGCGCTTAGTGGCCTCGGGCATCCATTCAGCATACGGGTAGCCGGGATGATGTCAATACCAATGTATTGACACATAGATAGGGACCTCACGGCGATCCGCTATCGATGGGCCGGGCGAGGGCGCTCCGGCACCCGTGTTAGAGTTTGCGCCGCTTCGAGCCGGGTGCTTAGCTCAGCTGGTAGAGCGTCGCCCTTACAAGGCGAATGTCGGCGGTTCGAGCCCGTCAGCACCCACCAGACCTAAGCGGCGTACCGCGAGATGACCGCTTCCAACAGCAACAACGCGCGCGCGGTTTTCATCAGCTACGCCTCCGAGGACACGGCGGCCGCCGGGCGCATCGCCGCGAGTCTCGAAGCGGCGGGTGTCGAGGTGTGGCTCGACCGGACCGTGCTGCGCAGCGGCGACGCCTGGGATCGCAACATCCGGCGCCAGATCCGCGACTGCGCGCTGTTCATCGCGGTGATCTCACGCCACACCGAGGCGCGTACCGAAGGGTATTTCCGTCTCGAGTGGCACCTCGCCGACCAGCGTACGCAGCTCATGGCGAAGAGCCGCCCGTTCCTCGTGCCCGTGTGCGTCGACGACACGCCCGAGAAGCACGCCGACGTGCCCGAGTCCTTCGCGCTGGTGCATTGGACGCGACTCCCGGCCGGCGAGACGCCGGCGGCCTTCGTCGAACGGGTCGGCCAGCTGCTGGCCGCGGAGCCTGCGCCAGCGGCCGGTGTGGCCGACACGGCGCCTGCGGCCGTGGAACCGGCGATCCTGTCTCAGGGTGCGCCTGGGGGCGCGCGGAGCACCTTGCGCTGGTTTGGCCTCCTCGCAGGCACGGGGCTGCTCGTCGCGGTCGTGCTCGGGGTCGCAGCCTGGCGCGGTTACTTCTGGCACAACCCACTCGGGAGCGCGCAGTTCGCGCGCCTCACGGACTGGTCGGACCGCGAGCAGGCGGCGGCGATCTCGCGCGACGGGCGCACCGTGGCGTTCATCGCCGACCACGATGGGCCGAACGATGTGTGGATCACCGAGACCGGCAGCGGCCGCTATCGCAACCTGACGCACGGCGCGGTGCACGACCCGATCAATCCCGAGATCCGGACGCTGGGATTTTCCGCCGACGGGTCGCTGGTCACTACGTGGGCCCGCAGCTCCGACGGCTCACGCTCGGGGGACATCAACGTCATGGCCGTGCCGGCGGCGGGCGGGGCACTGCGCACCCTGGTGCGCGCAGCGGCGGAAGTCGCCTGGTCGAGCGATGGCCGGCGCATCGTGTATCACACCACGGCGCCCGGCGATCCGATGTTCATTGCGGATGCTTCCGGCGGCGCCGCGCAGCGAATCTATACGGCGCCGGCGGGCGTGCACTGCCACTTCCAGGTGTGGTCCCGCGATGACGCCTTCATCTACTTCGCGCGCGGCATACCGCCCGATCACTGGGACCTGTGGCGCATCCGTCCGAGCGGTGAGGGCCTCGAGCGCCTCACCTTCCACAACTCGGTCGTGAATCACCCGGTAGTGCTCGATGCGCACACACTGCTGTATCTGGCGACCGACGTGCAGGGCGCCGGGCCGTGGTTGTACGGGATTGATCTGCGCCGCCGCGCTCCGCACCGCCTGAGTTTCGGGCTCGAGCGCTACACCTCGCTCGCCGCCAGCGCCGACGGCGGCCGGCTCGCCGTGACGCTGGCGAATCCGAGCTGGGGACTGTGGCGCGTGCCGTTCGCACGCGATGCCCCGGTGACCGATGCGGCCGAACGACTGTCGTCCGACTTCGCCACCGGGCTGTCGCCGCGCAGCGGCCCGAGCTATGTGCTGTACGTGTCACGGCGCGCCGGGCGGCCCGGCATCTGGAGGCTCGCGAGCGGCTCGAGCCGCGAGCTTTGGGTCGGTGCGCCTTCCGACGCCCTGAGCGCACCCGCCATCGCGCCCGACGGTCGCATCGCCTTCACGGTGGCCGACGGCGAGCGCTCGTGGCTCTACGTGATACAGCCCGACGGCTCGCGTCCCACAGTGGTTGCGGATTCACTCATCCTGCGCGGCAACGCGGCCTGGGCACCCGACGGCAAGTCGATCATCCTCGCGGTGCTGCGCGAGGGCGAGCCACGGCTGATGAGCTTCGCACCCGAAGGCGGGGCGCCGGTGCCGCTGGTACAGGAGTATTCACTCGATCCGGTATGGTCACCGGATGGGCAGTTCCTCTTGTACACGGGAGCGGGGGCTGGAGTGATTTTCCCGCTGCGAGCCGCCGATCGTGAGGGCCGGCCCTACCCGCTGCCGTCCGTGACGCTGCCGCGCGGCGCGCAGCGCGTGGTGTTCGGCCCGCAGCCCGGTACCATCATCGTGCTGCGCGGGGAGTTCATGCACAAGGATTTCTGGCTCATCGATCTGAAGACCGGCGGCGAGCGGCGCCTGACGCAGCTCAATGCGGACTTCGACATCCGCGATTTTGATCTCTCTGCCGATAAGCGTGAGATCCTCTTCGATCGGGTCGAGGAGAGCTCGACCGTGGCACTGATCGAGAGAAGCGGCTAGGAGGAGAGGCCATGCCCATCGCGATCAGCGCGCTGCTCCTGTGCCTGTGGCTGGCGGTTGCGTGGCGCTTATTGCAGCGCGGCGAGCCGGCGCTCGCGTGCGTGTGCGCGGTGATCGGGATCCTGCTCGCGCTCTATCGCCTGAGACTCTGGCGGGCGCGGCAGAGCTCGAGCCGCAACGAGCCGCCGACCTAGCGCGCGTGCCGGCACGCGGCCGGCACGCGCCTCGAACCCATCGTCAGCCGAACACCCCGTACTGGACCTGCAGGATCTCACCCGTCGAGACGTTCACCAGGATGGCATCCGTGTCGTCGCGCACCCACTCGAATCCGACCGGCGGGACATCCAACGCGAACAACCAGTAGTCCGCGAGGATGTAGGGCGGCGCCCAATAAACGCGGGGCAGGATCTGCCCGTAAGCCCAGCGGTGGCCGACCCAGCCACGCGGGCGGTGGTACACGCCGACGTGATAGACCCGCGCCGCCTGGTAGTTGTGCTCGTAGTGTTGCCGGTCGACCGTCGCGGGCCGCTCATTCCAGTGCGCCGGCTCCGTGACGCGCTGATAGTGGGTGGGACCGGCGTGAGGCTCACCGTGTGCCTCGGGCCGTCCGCCGCCGTGCGCCGCCGGCGGTGCGCCGCCGTGCGCCGCGCCGTGTTCCTCGTGCTGCGCGAGCGCGGGTGCGCTCGCGGCGAGCGCCAGCGCGAGCAGGAAACTGATCCGGGTTGCAAGCGCCACGGGCTTCTCCTTCACTCAGGTGGGGGCGCGAGTCTAACCGAAGCGCACCGCGAGCATCGACACCGAGCCGCCGTCGATGCCGTCCGTCGGAAATGTAACCAACTCTCCGGGGCAGCTCGCGCCCAGCACATACAGGAGCGGAAGATAATGCTCCGGTGTGGGCACCGCGAGCAGGGCGTCATTGCCGAAAGCGGTGTAGTCGACGACTGACAGGTGATCGCCCGCCAGCAGCCGCGCGCGCACCGTCGACTCGAAGCGCAGCGCCCAGTCGTAAGGCTCGGCCGGGTGTCCGCCCCAGGCGTAGGCCTCGAGGTTGTGCACCACGTCGCCGCTGCCGAGGATCAGCACGCCTTGCTCGCGCAGCGCGCGCAGCCGCACGCCGAGCTCATAGTGAAACGCCGCGGGCCGCGTCTCGTCGATGCTCAGCTGCACCACCGGAACGTCCGCCTGCGGGAACACGTGGCAGAGCACCGACCAGGTGCCGTGATCGAGCCCCCACGAGCGGTCGGCCCCGACCGGCAGCGGTGCGAGGAGGGCGGCGATGCGCTCGGCGAGCGCCGGATCGCCGGGTGCGTCGTAGCGCACCGCGAACAGCTCGCGCGGGAAGCCGCCGAAGTCGTGGATGGTGCGCGGCCTCGGGCTGGCCGTGACTGCGGTGCCGGGGATATACCAGTGGGCCGAGATCGCGAGCACGGCGCGCGGTCGCGGCACGAGGCCCGCGCCGAGCGCCGCCCAGGCGCGCGTCCAGACATTCTCATCGAGCGCGTTCATCGGGTTGCCGTGCCCGAGAAACACCGCCGGCACCCGTTCGCTCACGAGCGCGCCGCTCCGGCGTGCGGCTGCGATAAGAGCTGCACCGCCGACTGGTAGAGCTTGGCGCGCAGCGCGTAGCGCTCGGCGGCGCGTGTCACGTAGCGCAGCGCAATCTCGACGCCGCCGCCGCCAGGCGCCGGCCGGATGGCGATGCCGGGCTGCGCGGTGAAGCCCGGCCGGCGACCGCGTGCGGCGCGCTGCCACTCGGCCTGCGCCTGCCGGGTGCTCTCGGCGGTCGCCTGCGTCACTTCCTTCTGGATCGCATCGGCGATTGCGTGGGCATCGCGGTCGAAGGGCACCATCACGAGCAGCTCATCCCACAACCACTGCCCGGTGGTCGAGAAGTTGAAGTAGTGGCCCTCGATCGCGAAGGCGTTGGTGAAGGTCACCCGCCGGCCGGTGGGATGGCCGGCGGCGGTCCAGTTGCCGGTCTCGAGCAGCACGGTGTGGAAGATACCGAGCTCGACCACCTCACCACTCACGCCGTTGATCTCGACCCAGTCGCCGACACGCATACCGTGCTTGCCCATCAGCACGAACCAGCCGAGGAAGCCGATGATGAAGTCCTTGAGCGCCACCGTGAGTCCGGCGCCGGCGAGGCCGATCATGGTGCCGAGCTGACCCGGCATGCCGATGAGCACGAGCAGGATCACCACCACGCCGACGATCTGACAGGAGACCCCGACCACGCTGCGCAGCGTCGCCACCTGGCGGCGGTCGACGCTGGCACGGCCGAGGAGCTTCTCGAGCGTGCGATCGATGCCGAGCAGCACCAGGAACGCCCCGAGCACGATCGTGACGTCGATGAGACACGCATGCAGCAAGGCATTCGCCTCGCCCTGGACGACCGCACCCCACTGCCGGTAGGTGTCGGCGAGGCGCTGACGCGCGGTGATCCGCTGTGCGCGGATGGTGAGACGGCTCTGCTCCGCGGCGAGCTGGCGCGTCACGGCGGCGAGCGCGCTGCCCGAGAGGGCCGGGGCCGCCCCCGGCGCCGCGGCTTCAGTCGCCGCGCCCGCAGGGGTCGCAGCGGGGTTCGGGGTCCCGCGCGCCTGCTCCTTGCGCGCGGCGAACTCGGCAGCGAGCTGTTTGCCTTCGGCTTCGAGCTGCGCGGCGCTCTCGGTCGCATGGGCCTGTGCCTTGCCGAGCCAGTACACCCGGTGATGCAGCGCCATCCATTGACGGACCTCGCCGACGAGGCCCCTGAGGGTTCCGACCCCCGTGGCCGCAGGGGTGGGCGCTTCGAGGCGGCGTTGCGCGGCCGCCTCGTGGTCCTCCTGCATCTTTGCAATGCGCTGGTGCTCGTTGCCGCCGGCGCGCAGCAGATCGTCGTTCGCCTGCGCGACCTCGTCCTGGTCGAGCTGCTGCTGTGCCTGGGCGAGGTCGAGCTGATCCTGAATGCCGGGCTTTGCCGTGTCGGCGCTTTTCGCGAGCGCGCCGGTGAGATGCTTGACGCGGTCGCTGTCATCCGCGAGTCGCTGCTCCGCCCTGGTGAGACGGTTCTGGATTGCGAGCGCATCGGGACTCAACACCGGCGGATGCGCCTCGAGGTGGCGCAGTGCCCCCGCGAACGCCAGGTCGAGCTCATGATCGGCGAGCTGCACCGCGGTGCGCGCCAACGGCGCCTCTTCGGGCGTCGTGGCGAACCGCGCCAGGCGCTGCGCGGTGACGAGCGTGCGCTCGTCGATCGCCGGCAGCGAGCTCGCGGGAGCGCTCTCGGCCTGCGGCGTGGCGCTGAGCGCGCCCAGCGGCGTCGCGGAGGCCGGTGGGCGCGTCGCCCACAGGCCGTAGCCGGTGGCGGCGAGCAGCACGAGGACCAGGGCGGCGAAGATCCTTTGCAGCAGGCTCATGCCCCTATGATGCCACGGCCACCTCGAAACCTTCCTCGCGCCAGCCGCTCATGCCGCCGATCATGACCTTGACGGGACGCTTGAGCTGCGCGAGCCGCAGCGCGCTGCGCTGGGCGCCGTTGCAGTGCGGACCCGCGCAGTAGACCACGAACACCGTGCCCGCCGGCCAGGCCGCCAGCCGTGACTCGATGATCTTGCGCTGGGGCAGATGCACCGCGCCCGGCACGTGCCCGCGCGCGTAGCACTCCGCCGAGCGCACGTCGAGCAGGACGAAGTCGGCGCCCGCGGCGCGCGCGGCATGCACATCGGAGCAGTCGGTCTCGAAGGGGAACAGGGCGGCGAAGTGCCGCGCGGCACTCGCGCTGTCGGCACAGGGGATCGCGGTGACGGGGCTTGGCATGCGGCGCAGTGTGCACCGTCCACGCTGCGCGTGGCACTGGCGTAAATGCCGTACTACGTTAAGATCGCGCCATGAGTCACCGCGTCGTGGCGCTCGCTTATGACCGCCTCTGTACCTTCGAGTTCGGCTGTACGGTCGAGCTCTTCGCGCTGCCGCGGCCGGAGCTCGCCGTTCCCTGGTACGAGTTCGCGGTGTGCGCGGCCGAGCGCGGCCCGCTCCGCGCCATGGGCGGGATTGCCCTCACGGTACGGCACGGACTGAAGCTCCTCGAGCGCGCCGACACCATCGTCGTGCCCGGCTGGCGCTCGATCGAGGAGCGCCCGCCCGCGGCGCTCCTCGAGCATCTGGCACGCGCCTACCGGCGCGGCGCGCGCCTCGCATCGATCTGCTCGGGCGTGTTCGTGCTCGCAGCGGCCGGCGTGCTCGACGGCAAGCGCGCCACGACCCACTGGAAGTATGCCGCGCAGCTGGCCGCGCGCTACCCGCGCATCAGCGTCGAGCCGAACGCGCTCTACATCGATGCAGGGCAGGTGGTCACCTCGGCGGGCTCGGCGGCCGGGCTCGACATGCTGTTGCACCTGGTGCGGCGCGACTTCGGCGCCCGCATCGCCAACCAGGTGGCACAGCGCCTGGTCGCGGCCCCGCACCGCGAGGGCGGTCAGGCGCAGTTCGTACCGCGGCCGGTGGCGAGCGATGAGCGCGGGCGGCTCGCGCGGCTGCTCGACTTCATCCGTGCGCACCCCGGCGCGCGGCATACGCTCGCGGCGCTCGCGGCGCGGGCCGCGATGAGCACCCGCACGCTGCAGCGCGAATTCCGCGCCGCCACGGGCCAGGCACCGTACGAGTGGATCACCGGCGAGCGCATCGCACGCGCCCGCGAGCTCCTCGAGACCACCCCACTCGCCCAGCAACGCATCGCCGAGCGGGTCGGCATGGGGAGCGTCGAGTCGCTGCGGCATCATTTCCGGCGACGTGTGGGCACGACGCCGGCCCGCTACCGGGCGCGCTTCGCGCGGCGCGCGCCGGCGGCACGCGTGGCTCCCCGGGCTTAATAGGCGAAGAACGGCCCGGTGGCCCCGCCCGCGCTCATGCCCTCGATGGCGACGAAGACGTTGCGGTCGTAGAAGTAGGGGAGCCCGAGGTCGAAGGTCTGCGGCGCGGCCGGTACGAACGGCGCTCCGAGCTGCGGATAGGCGGCGAGGCTCGGCTGCACGAACGCGCCGGCATCGCCGACCGTGAAGCTCGCCGCCAGCTGCATGTTGCTCGCGGTGGTGATGGTGGCGGAGAGATTGGCGGCCGTGCAGTAAAAGCCCGCCCCGTTCGCGGTGGCTCCGCAGACGCTCAGCGCGTTGTCGTTGAAATAAAGGGCATTCGAGCCGGTGTCGAGCACGCTGATCGGATAGTCGGCGCCGCCGAAGGTCACATCGATCGTGCCCTGAACGCCGTCGGTGGCGAGCACCGTGGCGTTGCCGAGGGCGTTGTTGGTCTCGGTGCCGATGCCGAAGAGGAGCGCGCCCGTGGCGCTTGCGGCTCCGCCGGCCGCGACGTTCGGCAGCTCGACGACCACGCCGTTGTGGTCCGCGCTGAAGGCGGTCACCGGGTTCGGCACCTGCAGGTCCACCGCCTCGATGATGCCGGTGCAGCCGACCCCGTTGGACGGGCACCCGTAATAGGTGCCGGAGATGACCCCGTTGGCGCAGGCGGCACCGCAATCCTGGGCGAAAACGCCGACGCCGATGATGCCGTTCGCGCCGAAGGCCGCGACCGTGTCCTCCTCGTTCGGCACCGGACTCGAGCAGTCGGTGGGGATCTGCGTGAAGCCCGGGTTGCCGATCACCTGCAGCGGGACGCCGCTCGCCTTCTCGCCGGCGATCTCGAGGTCGGCGGCGACCACCGGGCCCCAGCTATAGCCGTCGGCGAACTGCGCGCACTCCGCCACCGGCACGGTCGTGCCGCCGACGTACTGCTGCGGCAGGGCTTGCAGGAGCGAGGCGTTCAGTACCGGGGAAACGATGCGCAGACCCGAGGAGCCGGTATCGACCTGGATGTGATCGATCGTCTGGCAGTTCGCAGTTCCCGGTGCACAGATCGTCAGCGTCACGAAGGCGATGTTGACGAAGGTCGGTCCCGCGGGTCCGATCTCGACCGTCAGCGGCACGGAATTCCCGCTGCCGGTCCCGCCGCCGCTGCTGCTACCGCCCCCGCCGCTCACACGGTTGCCGCCACCGCCGCCGCACGCGGCCAGCAACGCGAGCGAGGCGAGGACCGCGACGAAGCACTTGTGCATGAGAAACTCCCCGGAGCCTTTCAGTCAGCGCAGGTCCGCGACCGAGAAATGGGCGGGCAGGAGCGCGGGGTCCCAGGCCCGGCCGTAAAAGGCGCGCATCCGTCCGTTCGATTCGACGACCAGCCCCGGCTGCTGGACGGTCAGGTGCCGATGGCCGCCGACGTGCGGCGCGGCGACCGCCTGCGCGTAGCGGGCATAGTAGCCGCCGAGCATCTGCCGCAGATCCGGCCGTACCGGTCCCTGCCAGCTCAAGGCGAACACCGTGCCGCCGGCCGTCAGGTATTCGCGGATATGAACGCCCGCGGGGGTCGTGATCTCGCGGACCTCGTAGCCGCCGGCGCGGCTCACGGCGAGCTGACCGCGCACGGCCGCCCGGTCGGCCTCGACGGACCTTAAGTCGGCACCGAGCGACGCTCCGGCGGGCGGCGCCAGGCTCAGGCTGCCCAGGACGAGGGCGAGGAGGGCGAGCGGCGTGTTGGGGATTCTCATGGGCCACGATCCTTTAGGATGCGGGCAACGCGCGAACCGTACCCCCGCGAGGGCCGAGTCCACCCGTGCATAGCGCGCAAATAGCTCTTTTGGTTGACCATTTGGTGGGCGGTGGGTTCAGCGCCAAGGATACCCGGCGCTCTTCGAAACCGCTTGTAGGCGGATTCCTCAATCCGCTAGGATTCGCCCCCCAATTCGGAGCGGTAGTTCAGCTGGTTAGAATACCGGCCTGTCACGCCGGGGGTCGCGGGTTCGAGTCCCGTCCGCTCCGCCACCCGATCCTTACGAAAGCCAGCCAGCCCACACATGCTTCAGCGTATCGGAGACGCCCTCAAGGGCACGGAGGGAAGCGGCAAGCGCAAATGGATCACCTACTTCTTCGTAGGGGCGCTGTCGATCGTGTTCGCCGCCTGGGGTGCCTACGGCATCGTCAACCTGAGCTTCGGTGAGCCGAACTATGCGGCCGAGGCGGCCGGCACCAAGATCACCCTCGAGCAGGCCCGCAACAACTGGATGCGTGAGCAGGCCCAGTGGCAGCAGCGCTTAGGGGGCGCCGAGATCCCCCCGGAGCTGCGCGCACGACTCCAGGACCAGGTGCTCGAGGGCATGATCCGCGATGTACTCCTCGACCAGCGCACACACGACCTCGGCTACCGCGTCGGGCACGACGAGCTCATCGAGGCGGTGAAGAGCGAACCGGCTTTCCAGATCAACGGCCAGTATTCGCCCGCCGCCGCGAGTGATGCGCTGGCGCGCGCGGGACTCACCAGCGAGGCCTTCCAGGCGCAGCTGGGCCAGGACTTACAGCGCGCGCAGCTCGAGAACGCCATCCGCGGCTCGGACTTCCTCACGCCCGTCGAGCTCGCGCGCTTGCACGAGCTCGAGGACCAGGAGCGCGAGGTGCGTTACCTCGTGCTGCCCGCGGATAAGTTCCCGGGCGCACCGGTCGAGGAGGCGGCCGTGGCGGCGTACTACCAGGCCCACCAGAAGGAGTACCTGACGCCGGAGTCGGCGCACATCGAGTACGCGGAGCTCAAACTCGACAGTGTCGAAGCCGGACTCACGGTGAGCGATGCCGACCTGCACGCGCAGTACGAGAAAGAGAAGAGCCAGCTGACGACCCCCGAGAAGCGCCACGCGCGCCACATTCTCATCGCCGTCTCCGGACCCGCCGACGACGCCGCGGCGCTCAAGCAGGCGCAGGACGTCCTCGCCCAGGCCAGGGCGGGCAAGGATTTCGGCGCGCTGGCCAAGCAGTATTCCAAGGACCCGGGCTCCGCCGCCAGCGGCGGCGATCTCGGCTGGGCGGACAAGAGCACCTTCGTGCCGGCGTTTGCGGATGCGCTCTTCAGCATGAAGCCCGGGGAGATCCGCGGGCCGGTCAAGACGCAGTTCGGCTACCACATCATCCGGCTGGACGAGATTCAGGCGGGTAAGGGCAAGAGCTTCGAGGAGGCCCGCGCGCAGCTCGACTCGGAGCTGCGGCGCAACCAGGGGACCGACCGCTTCGGCGAGATTCAGGAGCAGCTGCAGACCCGGCTCTCCGAGCCCAACGCGGATCTCAACGCGCTCGCGCAGGAATTCAAGCTGCAGCGGGGCGACATCCCGCAGTACCTCAAGGGCGCCGGTGCCGCCCCGCTCGGCGCCGCGCCGCCGCTCCAGGACCTGCTCTTCGGGGAGCCGCCGCTCGCCGCCGGGCGCCTCGGCGGACCGGTGCTGCTCGGCGACAACGCGCTCGTCATCGTCCGGATGCTCGAGCACCGCAAGCCCGCGCCTAAGCCCCTCGCCGCAGTGCGCGCCGAGATCGTCGCCGCCATCGCCAAGGAGCGCGCCACGGGCGCGGCTCTCAAGGCCGCCGAGAGCGCACGGGCGCGGCTCGAGGCCGGCACGCCGTTCGAGGCCGTCGCGCAGTCGCTCGGCTTGAGCGCCGAGCCGGCCCACTTCATCGGCCGCAACGACCCCTCGGTCCCCGCGCCGATTCGCACCGCGGTGTTCGCCGCGCCGCGGCCGGCAAAAACCCCCGTGTTCCGCGCACTGGCGCTGCAGGGGGGCGGGGCTGCGCTCATCGACGTGAGCGCGGTGCGCACGGCGGCCCAGGTCGGCGCTCCCCAGGAGCAGGCCGACCGCGCCCAGCAGGCGGCCGGGCGTGAGGGCGTGGGCGACGTGATGGCCTACGTGGCCGAGATGCGGCGCACGGCCGACGTGCGCAAGAACCCCAAGGCCTTCGATTAGCCTTCGGCCTCGAGCGGGAAGCTCATGCCGACGGTGCTGAAGCCGCTGTCGACGTAGAGGATCTCGCCGGTGATGCCCGCCGCGAGGTCCGAGCACAGGAACGCGGCGGCGTTGCCGACATCCTCGAGCGTCACATTGCGGCGCAGCGGGGCGATCTCCGCGACGCGGCCGAGCATCTTGCGAAACCCGGCGAATGCCGGCCGCGGCGAGCGTCTTGATCGGGTCCCGCCGAGATGCCGTTGACGCGGATGCCCTGCGGACCCAGGTCCGCCGCCAGGAAGCGCACGTTGGCCTCGAGGCTCGCCTTGGCGAGGCCCATGACGTTGTAGCTCGGGATCGAGCGCACCGCGCCCAGGTAGGACAGGGTCAGCGATCGCGCCGGCGCGGCCCGCCATGAGCGGCTGCGCGCCGCGGGCCAGCGCGGTCAGGCTGTAGCTCGACACGTCGTGCGCGATGCGGAAGGCCTCGCGCGTGGTGCCGCGACGAAGCTCGCCGGCGAGCGCCTCGCGCGGCGCGAAGGCCACCGCATGCACGAGGATGTCGAGTGAGCCCCACTCCTGCTTGAGAAGGTCGAAGGCCGCGTCGATCTGTCCATCGATCGTCACGTCGAGCGGCATGGTGAGACTGCGAGCCGAGCGACTCGCGCGAGCGGCTCGACGCGTTCCTTGAACTTGTCGTTCACGTAGCGAGAAGGCGAGCTCGGCGCCCTCGCGGTGCATGGCCTGGGCGATGCCCCAGGCGATCGAGCGGTCGGTGGCGACGCCGACGATCAGGGCGCGCTTGCCGGCGAGAAATCCCATGTTGAGTCCTCCCGGCCCGATTATGCCGGAAGTCGCGCCCGGTCGAGTCCCCGGCCGGTACGCCGCCCTCAGCCGTGCCGCACGACGTGGATGTGGAGCTTCTGGCCCGCGTGAATGCGCGGGTGTGCGGTGAGGCCGTTCCAGCCGAGCAGCTGCGGCACGCTGCACTGGAAGAGCTGGGCGATGCCGGACAGCGTGTCGCCGCTGCGCACGGTGTAGACGACGCGTCGGTGCGCCGCGCGCGTGGCTCGGCGAGCGCGCCGGCAGCGCGCGAGGTGACGCGCGAGTCTTCTGGCCGGCGCGCAGCGGAGTCGTCCGGGCTGCATGCCGTTCAGCAGCGCGAGCGTGCTCACGTCCATGCCGTTGCGCCGTGCGATCGACCAGAGCGTATCGCCGCGACGCACCACGTGCGACGTGCGCGACGGCGGCCGCGCACGCGGCCGTCGACGCGCGCCGCCGCCCGCAGCACCTTGGCGGGCAGCTCCATGTCGGCGCGACGGCACCCGCAGCTCGATCGCCGACCGTGAGACGCCCCTCGGGCAGGTCGTTCAGCTCGCGGATCACGTTCGTGCGTGGTGTGGAACTGCGCTGCCACCGAGGCGACCGTGTCGCCGTGCTGCACGGCGTAGCGGCGTGACGCGCAGCGCTGATCGGCCGTCAACTGCGCGATGTTCTGCGTGAACACTTCGGCGGCGTCCACCGGCAGCAGCAGGTAATACGGGCCGGCGGGATCCGTGGCCCAGCGATGGAACGCGGGGTTGAGCTCGTAGAGCTCTTCGGGGGTGATGCCGGCGATCTCGGCGGCGACCTTGAGATCGATCTGGCCGCCGGTGTCGACCGCGCGAAGTAGGGCTGGTTCGCGATCGTGGCTGAACTCGAGGCCGTAGGCGGCCGGGTCAGCGACCAGGCGCCCCATCGCGAGGAGCTTCGGCACGTAGGCGCGCGTCTCCGTCGGCAGCTTCAGGTGCCAGAAGTCGATCGGCCGCCCGGCGCGCGGTTCGCGGCCACCGCGCGCTCGACGTTGAGCTCGCCGCAGTTGTAGGCGGCGATCGCCAGCAGCCAGTCGCCGTTGAATTCATCGTGCAGCGACTGCAGGTAGTCGAGCGCGGCGCGTGTCGACTCGACGACGTCGCGCCGGCCGTCGTACCACCAGTCCTGCTTGCAGCCCGTAGCGCGAGCCGGTGCCGGGGATGAACTGCCACAGGCCCGAGGCGCTCGCGCGCGAGTAGGCGTAGGGCTCGAAGGCGCTTTCGACCACCGGCAGCAGCGCGAGCTCGAGCGGCATGCCGCGCGCCTCGAGCTCGGTGACGATGTGGTAGAGGTACAGATCGGCGCGGCCGAAGGCGCGTTCGCAGGTATTCGGGGTTGTTCGCGTACCAGTGCAGCTGCTGGTCGATCGCGCGGCGCTCCTCGACGTCATCGAGCTTGAAGCCGGCGCGCATGCGCTCGAAGAGGTCGGTGTACTGCGCCGGCGGCGCAGGCGTGCCATCGACCGGGGCGGCGAGGGCGCCGTCCGGGGCGCTCGCGTCGGCGGCGGGCGCGTCAGCGGCCGCCTTCGTCGCCTCGGGCTCAGCGGGGACTTCGGCCGGCGGGGCGGCGGACTCGCTGGCCCGGGCCGGTGCCGCGGCGGTTGCCGGCACCGCGGCAGAGCGTCACCGGCAGCGCAGGGGGCGCTGCGGGCGCGCTCGTAACCGCCTGGCGGGGATTCACGTCCGGGCGTGAGGCGGGCCCGTGGGCACACGCGGCCAGTAGGACCGATGCCAGCCCAAGCCATCCGAAGCGTGTGGTTCTCATCGCTGCGGTCGTCAACGTTCCGTACCCTCGGTAGGCGTGCTAAGTTCCCCGACGCCTCATCCTTGGGCGCGGGTCCTTGGAATTGGGACGCTACTGGTTCAGGAGAGGGAATTTAACCGGTAAGTTCACATAATTACTAGCCTTAGCATCGTGCCAGTTCGCACTTCAACCATTCCCGACCGCGACGCCGCGCTCGCCGCCTGGCTGGCGGCACCCCGCTCGGGCGCTCACTCCTGGCGGCCGAGTCCGAGCTTCTGGCCGAGGCCATGGAGGACGTCTTCGGCTGGGAGCTGCTGCAGATCGGCGCCTGGGGCAACGCCCGGGAGCTGCTGGCGCGCGGCCGCACGCGCCGCCAGAGCCTGATCGCCGCCCCGGGCTTCCCGCGGCGGCGCCGACATCATGGCCCGCCCCTCGCACCTGCCGGTGACCAGCGACTCGATCGATGCGGTGCTGCTGCCGCACACGCCTGGAGTTCGCGCCCGACCCGTACGCGATTCTGCGCGAGGTCGACCGGGTGCTGACCGGGGAGGGGCAGCTGCTGATCCTCGGATTCCGGCCCTGGAGCCTCTGGGGGCTGCGCGCGCGCGCGAGCCGCAGCGGTTTTCCGCCCGGCATGCGCCGCATGCTGTCGACCGACCGCGTGCGCGAGTGGCTGGTGCTGCTCGGCTACGAGATCGTCACCGCGTCGCGCTACCTGCACCTCAGTCCCTGGAGCCGCGTCGCCCCGGAGGACGGGACGGCGCGCGTGCTGCGCCGGGGCCTGATCAATCCGCTGCCCGCGGGCGCCTATCTCCTCAAGGCCCGCAAGCGCGTCTACACCGCTGACGCCGATCCGCCCGCGGCTGCGCGAGCGGCCGGCGGTGCTCGGCGGCCTCGTCAAGCCCACGACCCGCATCGGGCCTTTAGTGATCGAGATCTATACCGACGGCGCCTGCCGCGGCAATCCGGGCCCCGGCGGCTGGGCGGCGCTGCTGCGGCGGGGCACGGACGAGAAGGAGATTCTCGGCGCCGAGGCGCACACCACCAACAACCGCATGGAGCTGCACCGCCGTCATCCGCGCGCTCGAGGCGCTGCAAGCCGCCCGGTGCAGGCGCGCATCTACACCGATTCGCAGTACGTGCGCCAGGGCATCACCGAATGGCTCGCCGGCTGGAAGGCGCGCGGCTGGCGCACCGCCGACAAGAAGCCGGTGAAGAACCAGGACCTGTGGGAGCAGCTCGATGCGCTGTCGCGCCGCATCGCCTCGAGTGGCACTGGGTGCAGGGCCACTCGGGTGTCGCCGGGCAACGAACGCGTCGATCAGCTCGCGAACGAGGCGATCGACGCCTTTGAGCCGCTCGCCTTGCGGTAGACTCAGCGCCCATGCGACAGATCGTCCTCGATACCGAAACCACCGGCCTCGAGCCGGAGCTCGGACACCGCATCATCGAGATCGGCTGCGTCGAGCTCGTCAACCGCCGCGCCACCGGCCGCACTTCCATCGCTACCTGAATCCCGAGCGCGAGATCGACGACGGCGGCGCTCGCCGTGCACGGCATCTCGCGCGCCGACCTCGACGGCAAGCCGCGCTTCGCCGAGATCGCCGAGGAGCTGCTCGCCTTCGTCGCCGGCGCCGAGCTGATCATCCACAACGCCGCCTTCGACGTGGCGTTCCTCGACGCCGAGCTCGCGCGGCTGCCGGGCGAGCGACGCGCCGCATCGCGCGCTCTGTGCCAGGTGCTCGACACGCTGGCGCTGGCGCGCGAGATGCATCCCGGCCAGCGCAACAGCCTGGACGCGCTCGTGCAAGCGCTACGAGCGTCGACAACTCGCACCGCGAGCTGCACGGCGCGCTGCTCGATGCGCGCATTCTGGCCGACGTCTATCTGGCCATGACCGGCGGGCAGGGCGCGCTCGCGCTCGCCGAAGCCGAGGCACCCCGCGGGCCCGACGGCGCCCGTCCGGTGCGCGAGCTCGTGCGCACGGGACTCATGCTGCCGGTACCTGCGGCGAGCGCGGAGGAAGTGCGTGCCCACGAGGGGCTGCTCGCGCTCATCGCCCGCGTGAGCGGCGGACGGTGCCTGTGGCCGGCGACCGAAGCCCGCCGTGCTCGGCGGCGGCGGTGCAGCGCTCGAGCGCCTGAGGATTTAGCTCGACATGCTGAGGCTGCGCAATTGCCGCATCGCCGTGGTGGGTCTCGGGTACGTGGGCCTGCCGCTCGCGGTCGAGTTCGGCAAGCGCTTCGAGACGCGTCGGCTTCGACGTCAAGCCCGAGCGCATCGGCGAGCTGCGCGCCGGGCAGCGACACGACGCTCGAGGTGACGCGCGAAGAGCTCAAGAGCGCTCGACAGCTCGGCTTCACGACCGAGCTCGCGGACCTGAAGCGTTGCCGCGTGTTCATCGTGACGGTGCCGACGCCGATCGACGAGTACAAGCGCCCCGACCTGACGCCGCTGATCCGGGCGAGCGAGACCGTCGGCAAGGTGCTGCAGGCGCGGCGACGATCGTGATCTACGAGTCGACCGTGTACCCGGGCTGCACGGAGGAGATCTGCGTGCCGATCCTCGAGCGCGAGTCGGGCCTGACGTTCAACAAGGACTTCTTCGCCGGCTACAGCCCCGAGCGCATCAATCCCGGCGACAAGGAGCACCGCCTCACCACGATCAGGAAGGTCACGTCGGGCTCGACGCCCGAGGTCGCCGATTTCGTCGACAAGCTGTACGGCGTCGATCATCACGGCCGGCACGCACCAGGCGTCCAGCATCCGGGTCGCCGAGGCCGCCAAGGTCATCGAGAACACGCAGCGCGACGTCAACATCGCGCTGATCAACGAACTGGCGCTGATCTTCAACCGCCTGGGCATCGACACCGAGGAAGTGCTGGAGGCCGCCGGCACGCAAGTGGAACTTCCTGCCGTTCCGGCCCGGGCTGGTCGGCGGTCACTGCATCGGCGTCGATCCCTACTACCTGACCCACAAGGCGCAGGAGATCGGCTACCACCCGGAGATGATCCTCGCCGGGCGGCGCCTCAACGACAACATGGGCCTCTACGTCGCCGGGCAGATCGTGCAGCTGCATGGCAGCCAGAGCGCATCCACGTCAAGGGCTCGCGCGTGCTGGTGCTCGGGCTCACCTTCAAGGAGAACTGCCCCGACATCCGCAATTCCAAGGTCGTCGACGTCGTGCGCGAGCTCGCAGAAGTACGGCGCGCAAGGTCGACGTCTACGATCCCTGGGTCGATCGCGGCCGAGGCGCGAGCACGAGTATGGACTCGACCTGATCGCGCGAGCTCAAGCCGGCGCCAGTACGACGCCGTCGTCATGGCGGTGGCGCACCAGCGAGTTCCGCGAGCATGGGCGTCGCGCGGCGTACGCGCGCCTGTGCAGGAGACCCCACGTGCTCTACGACATCAAGCACGTGTTTCCGTCGCGGCTGAAGACCGACGGCGCGGCCTGCATGAAGATCCTCGTCACCGGCGCCGCCGGATTCATCGGCTGCCACGACCGCGCAGCGGCTGCTCGAGCGCGGCGACGAGGTCGTCGGCCTCGACAATCTGAACGACTACTACGACGTCACGCTCAAGGACGCGCGCCTGGCTCGCCTCACGGCGCATGCCCGGCTTCCGCTTCGTGAAGCTCGACCTCGCCGACTCGCGCGCGGCATGGCCGCGCTGTTCGCGCGCGAGAAGTTCCCGCGCGTGGTGCACCTCGCCGCGCAGGCCGGCGTGCGCTACTCGCTCGAGAATCCGCACGCCTACGTCGACGAGCAACGTCGATCGGCACGCTGAACGTGCTCGAGGGCTGCCGCCACAACGGCGTCGAGCACCTGGTGTACGCCTCGACCAGCTCGGTGTACGGCGCCAACACCAACATGCCGTTCTCGGTGCACCGCGGACGTCGATCATCCGCTGTCGCTCTACGCGGCGACCAAGAAGGCCAACGAGCTCATGGCGCACAACTACGCGCGCGCTGTTCAAGCTGCCGACGACCGGCCTGCGCTTCTTCACCGTCTACGGACCGTGGGGCCGGCCGGACATGGCGCTGTTCCTCTTCACGCGCAACATCCTCGAAGGCAAGCCGATCGACGTCTTCAACCACGGCCACCACCAGCGCGACTTCACCTACGTCGACGACATCGCCGAGGGCGTGGTGCGCGCCTCCGACCGCGTCGCGGCGCCCGATCCGGCCTGGGACGGCAAGACGCCGGACCCGGCCACGAGCTTCGCGCCCTTTCGGCTCTACAACATCGGCAACAACCGCCCGGTCGAGCTGCTGCGCTACATCGAGGTGCTCGAGGAGACGCCTCGGGCGCAAGGCGATCAAGAACTTGCTGCCGCTGCAGCCGGGCGACGTGCCCGAGACCTGCGCCGACATCGACGACCTGGTGCGCGACGTCGGTTACCGGCCCGCGACGCCGGTCGAGGTCGGGGTGCGCGCCTTCGTCGACTGGTTCTGCGAGCTACTACGGCTACCGTCGCTGAGCGCAGCCGGTTTTGAGCGCGCAACGCTATAATGACGGTGACCGGGAGGGGCGCCGAAATCATGAACTCCGTTACACGCGAAGACGCTCGCCGGTATCTGCAACGCTGGGCTCTGGCCGCAGAGCGGGAGCTCGCCGAGCTACGCGAAACGTCCATCGAAACGAAGTCGAGGCAACTGTCTGCGTTGATGGCCTCGCGTGACCTGTTCGGAAAGGAGCCGGATCGAGACCAGGGCGTGCGGGATGTACGCGAGCGCTGGTGTCGAATCCGCAAGGCGCTCGGTGGCTGAACGCGTTCCGGCGTCACTGCTTGCAGCACTCGCCGATCTGGTGAAGTGGCTCGAAGCTGCGCAAATCCCAGCGGTGATCGTCGGAGGCGTGGCGAGCTCGTTTCTGGGGCGGCCGCGAATGACGCAGGACATCGATGCCCTGGCGATACTGCCGGAGAGCGAGTGGGGTGCGGCCGTCGCGACGGCGCAGAGCTTTGGAATCGCCCCGCGCATCGAGCAGGTTGTCGAGTTTGCCCGCCGCTCGCGCGTGCTGCTGCTGAAGCACGAGAGATCGGAGATCGACGTGGACGTGATACTCGGCGGGCTGCCGTTCGAGCAGCACGCGGTTGAGCGCGCTCAGGCACATGAGATGGGCGGAATGTCCGTGAGACTGCCACGAGTGGAAGATCTGCTGATCATGAAGGTCATCGCCCATCGAGCGAAGGACCTGCAGGACGTCGAGGGATTACTGGATGCTCACCCGGGCGCGAATACTGAAGAGGTCCGGCGGTACGTCGGCGAGTTCGCCTCGGCCGCGTCTATGCCGGATCTGCTCGAGGATCTCGTGAGGATTCTCGAGCGACGGGCGGGCAAGCGTCCTGGTCCGAAGCTGCAGCCGGAGTAGGCCATGCGCGTGCCACTGCTCGACCTCAAATCCCAGTACCAGCCGCTCGCCACCGAGATCCAGGAGGCGATCGCCCGGGTCTGCGCCAGTCAGGGGTTCATTCTCGGGCCCGCGGTCAAGGCGCTGGAGACGAGCGTCGCGGCCTACAGCCACTGCCGCTTCGGCGTCGGTGTCTCCTCGGGAACCGATGCGCTGCTGCTGGCGCTGATGGCGCTCGGCATCGGGGCCGGTGACGCGGTGATCACCAGTCCGTTCACTTTTTTTGCGACGGCCGGGACGATCGCGCGCACCGGTGCGCGGCCGCTGTTCTGCGACATCGAGCCCGACACCTTCAACATGTCGCCGCAGGCGCTCGAGGCGTTTCTGGCCGAGCGCTGCGAGCGGCGCGGCAGCGATCTCGTCGAGCGTGCCACGGGCGCGCGGGTTCGGGCCCTCATGCCGGTGCATCTCTATGGACAGCTCGCCGACATGCAGGCACTCATGGCGAGCGCGCAACGCCACGGGCTCAAGGTGATCGAGGACGCCGCGCAGGCGATCGGCGCCGAGGACGCCGCTCACCAGCGCGCCGGCAGCTTCGGCGATGTCGGCTGCCTGTCGTTCTTTCCGACCAAGAATCTCGGCGCGTTCGGCGATGCCGGCATGTGCGTCGCGAACGATGCAGCGCTCGCCGAGCACATGGAGATCCTGCGGGTCCACGGCGGGAAACCGAAGTACTACCACCAGTTCATCGGTGGAAACTTCCGCATCGATGAGCTGCAGGCGGCGGTACTGAACGTGAAGCTGCCGCATCTCGATGCCTGGAGCGCCGCAAGGCAGCGCAACGCCGCCTTCTACGACGCGGCATTCGAGCGTGCCGGCACTGGTGCGAGCGTCGCGACACCGCGTGCCGTGCCCGGAGCGCGCCACATCTACAATCAGTATGTCATCCGCGCGCAACGCCGCGACGAGCTGCGCGCGCATCTGGCGGCGGCCGGAGTGGGTACCGAGATCTATTACCCGGTGCCGCTGCACCTGCAGCAATGCTTCGCGTACCTCGGCCACCAGGCGGGTGACTTTCCCGAGTCCGAGCGGGCGGCGCACGAGACGCTGGCACTGCCGATATACCCCGAGCTCACCGAGCCGCAGCTGCAGTATGTGGTGGCGACGGTCGCGGATTTCTATCGCCGTTGAGGTGCGCGCGGAGCGCGACGGGAGAATCGATGGGCAGCAGGCTGGTATCCGGACCCCGCACAGCGCAGTGGAGTGAGCTCACCGCGCACGCCGCGAGGCTCGCCAGCGAGCCGGTCCGCGACCTGTTCGCGCGCGACCCGCGGCGCTTCGAGCAGTTCTCGCGCGAAGCCGCGGGCCTGCTCATGGATTTCTCGCGGCAGCGGCTCGACTCGAGCGCGCTCGGGACGCTGCTGGCGCTGGCCGACGGGGTCGGTCTGCGCGCGCGCATCGATGCCATGTGGCGCGGCGAGATCATCAATCCGACCGAGGGTCGTGCCGTGCTGCACGTGGCGCTGCGCCAGCCGCCGGGCGCCGCGGTGGGCGGCGCCGACATCGAGAGACTGGTGCTCGCCGAGCGCGCCCGCATGCTGGCGTTCGCGGACGGCGTGCGTAGCGGCGCGATCCGCGGCAGCGGCGGACAGCGCTTCACGCGGGTGGTGAACATCGGCATCGGCGGCTCGGACTTAGGTCCCGCCATGGCCGTACAGGCGTTGCGCGCCTTCGGCGCCGGAGCGCCGCGCTGCGAGTTCGTGTCCAACGTCGACGGCTGCCACCTCGCCGAGGTGCTCGAGTCGGCCGATCCGCGCACGACGCTCTTCATCGTCGCATCGAAGACCTTCACGACGCTCGAGACCCGCACCAATGCGCTCAGCGCGCGCGCCTGGCTCGAGAAGCAGCTGGGGCGCGCGGCGGTGCCGGCGCACTTTGCCGCCGTCTCGGTCAACACGAAGGCGATGGACGAGTTCGGGGTGCACCCCGAGTACCGATTCCAGATGTGGGACTGGGTCGGCGGACGCTACTCGATCTGGTCCTCGATCGGCGTGACGCTCGCGATCGCGATCGGCAGCGGCAACTTCCTCGAGTTCCTCGGCGGCGGCCATGCCATGGACGAGCACTTCCGCAGCGCGCCGTGGGCGGACAATCTGCCTGCGCTCATGGGGCTCATCGGCGTGTGGAACATCAACTTCATGAAGCTGCCGACGCTCGCCGTGCTGCCGTACGACGACTCGCTGCGCGCGCTTCCCCGCCTACCTGCAGCAGCTCGAGATGGAGAGCAACGGCAAGTCGGTGATGCTCGATGGAACACCGGTCGAGTGCGAGACGGCGGCCGTCATCTGGGGCGAGCCCGGCAACAATGCGCAACATTCGTTCTTTCAGCTGCTGCACCAGGGCACGCCACGCGCCGCGCTCGACTTCCTGCTGCCGGCGCGCTCCTCCTGCGACAACCAGCCGCAACAGAACCTCGCGATCGCAAGCTGCCTCGCCCAGGCGGAGGCCTTCATGGCGGGACAGAGTGCGGACGAGGTGCGCGCGGAGCTCGAGCGGCAGGACCTGCCAGCGCGCGCAGATCGACGCGCTCATACCCCACAAGGTCGATCCGGGTAGCCGCCCGAGCACCATCGTGCTATTCCAGCGGCTCGACCCGGCGACGCTCGGCAGGTTGATCGCGCTCTATGAGCACAGTGTGTTCACGCAGAGCGTCGTATGGGGAGTCGACGCCTTCGACCAATGGGGCGTCGAGCTCGGGAAGAAGCTGACGCAGCAGCTCGAACCGGTAGTGGAGCACCCCACCGACGGCCGCGGCGCGGCCGAGCCGGTCCGCAAGCTGTTGTCGAGGCTGGCGGAATGGAGGAGCTAGCCCGCATCCGCAGCGCGAGCCTCCCCGCGGCCCCTCGACTGCATAAACGTGCTTGGTCCAGTAAAATCTCGCATCTGCTGTGCGGCGGTTAAACTGGCGGCGCTTGCACATGAGCGCCGCACGATGAAGTAAGGATTTGTGATGCGACTGTTTCCACGCCCGCCGGGCGTCCTGCTCACTCTGTCGGCTATGCTGGTCGTAAGCGTCACTGCGGCGTACGGGCAGAATTTCCCGATCGACACGGGTCTGCAGATCCTGCAGGGCCTGTCACCCGAGCAGCGCGACGCTATCTCACAGCAACTCGGCTCGGGCGGCCTCGCTGGCGGCGAGGGAGCGGGCGGTACGCACGCCGCGCCCGCCACTGAACAGCAGCAAAGCCTCATGCTGCAGCAGCAAAGGGAACAGCTCCTGGAGCAGCGCCAGTTGCGCGAGGAGGGTCAACGCCTGAGCCCCTATCTGTCGGGCGACGACTGGATCGTGGTGACGATCGACTCCAACCCGCTGCCGACTCCGGCGCAGTTGCAACCGGGCGCGCTGACCGGGCCAGCCGCTTTCCAGCAGAACGTCCTCGGTGCACCTGCGGAGCTGGCCAGGGGTGCTGGCGTTCCGAGCGGGGCTGAATCCGGCGTTGCACCTCTTGGGATGGGGTCCGCAGCGATGGCAGTTGCCAGCGGCAGCCAGGGGGCGAACGTGACGGCAGGCGGCTATACCCCCCTGCCCCTGCCCGAGAGCTGTGCCGCGGATTCCAACTGCGACCCGACACGGCCGACGCGGCCGGAGTTGAATGAAGACGAAAAAGCGCGGCTCCAGGCTCTGATCGACCTGATCCGCTCTAAGAATCCTTATCAGCTGTCGCACGATGGCGTACTGAGCCTGCCGGGCTTCGCGCCCATCCCTCTGGCCGGCCTTACCGAGCGGCTTGCCACATTGCGTCTGGGCGTCGAACCTTCCCTGCGCGATCTGTTCATCCGGGTAACCAAACTGCCGCTCGCGAAGCGCGGCCCCACGAGACTAAAGCCCTTTGGCTACGATCTGTTCGATCAGCCGGTGTCCACATTCGCTCCGGCGATGAATGTTCCAGTTCCCGCGCAATACGTCATCGGAGCTGGCGATCAGCTGGACGTTCAGCTGTACGGCGCAAAGAATGCGAGCGTACACCTCATCGTCGACCGGGATGGTCAGGTGAGCTTCCCGGAGCTGGGGCCGATCAATGTCGGCGGACAGACATTCGCGAGTGTCAAGGCGCTACTCGAGTCACGGGTCGAAAGAGCAGATGATCGGCGTGCATGCGAGCGTCGTCATGAGCGACACTCGCACCATCCGGGTGTTCGTGCTCGGGGAATGCACGCTGGCCGGGCTCGTACACCATCAGCGGTCTGGGCACGATCACGTCGGCGCTATACGCTGCCGGCGGCGTGCAGCCGATCGGATCGCTGCGAACCATTCAGCTGAAGAGGCGCGGCGAGGTGGTGCGCCAGCTCGACCTCTACGACATGCTGATTCGCGGCGACACCACCGACGACGCGCGCCTGCTTCCGGATGATGTCGTATTCATCCCACCGGTGGGGCCGACCGTTGCAATCGACGGTGAAGTTCGCCGCCCCGCGATTTACGAAATGCGGAACGCGGGGACCGTGGCCGACGCAGTGCAACTCGCAGGCGGGCTAACGGCGGATGCAGACACCACCAGGACATCTCTTTCGCGCGTCGACGCGAACTTGCGTCGCATCGTGCTTCAGGTGCAGCTTGGCGCCGCTCGTTCCGAGAACGTGCGCAACGGCGACCTTATACGAGGTTCCGCGTCTGCGTCCTACGCTCGACGCCGCGGTGGTGGTGCAGGGCTACGTTTACACGCCGGGCACGTTCGCCTATCACGAGGGCATGCGCCTTACTGACGTGCTGCACTCGGTCGACGATCTAAGACCCAACGCGGATCTGCATTACGTGCTGATCCGCCGGGAATTGCCACCTGACAGACATATCGCAGTCGTGTCCGCCGATCTCGAGGCCGCACTGCGGGACCCGGGCTCGGCGGCCGATGTGCCGCTGATGGGGCATGACCGCATTACTGTCTTCGATCTGCAGTCGAGCCGCGATCGGGTTATCCACCCACTGCTGGAGGACCTCAAAGTGCAGTCCAATATCGGACTGCCGGAACAGGTCGTCGAAGTCGAGGGACGCGCCAACGTACCCGGCGAGTATCCGTACGAGGCCGGGATGACCGTGCGTGACCTGATCAGGGCCGGTGGCGGGCTCAGCGACGCGGCTTACGGCGGCAGCGCCGAGCTGACGCGCTACCGGGTTACGAACGGCGAGACGCGTGAGACGGACCTCATCCGCATCGATCTGGCCGCGGTGCTTCGTGGAGAGCCTTCCGCCAACCTCGCGTTGCAGCCCTTCGACCACTTGAGCATCAAGGAGGTCGAAGCGTGGGGTGCACAGGAGACAGTCACTCTGCGGGGACAGGTGCGATTCCCGGGCACCTACTCCATCAGGCCCGGGGAGACACTGAAGTCCGTGCTGCTGCGCGCGGGTGGCCTCACCGAGTATGCTTTCGCGCGGGGTAGCGTCTTTACACGCGAGGAGCTGCGCGAGCGTGAGCAAAAGGAGCTGGATGTGCTCGCCGCGCGGATGCAGAACGACGTCTCCCTGGTCGCATTGCAGGGCAGCGTCGCAAATCAGGCGTCCGCGGCAGCGCACTCTGAGTGCTGGCCAGTCGCTACTGACCCAGTTGCGACGGACCAAGGCAGTAGGTCGGCTGGTAATAGACCTGCCTCGCATCGTTCGCGCGCCGGTCCACTCTCTCTACGACGTCGTTCTGCGCGACGGCGACGAGTTGCGGGTGCCTCGCTTGCAGCAGGAGGTCACGGTGATCGGCGAGGTTCAGACCACGACTTCGCATCTGTACCGGCCGGGACTGTCACGTAGTGACTACATTGCTATGAGTGGAGGTGAGACCCGGCGCGCGGACACGAGTCGCATCTACATGGTGCGCGCCGACGGCAGCGTCGTGGCAAATGGCGGCGGCGGCTGGTTCCGCAACTCGAGCCCCTCGGTCGAACCCGGTGACACGATCGTCGTTCCCCTGAACGCCGAGCACTTGCCGCCGTTGCCTCTGTGGCAGGCCGTTTCACAGATCCTTTACAACGCGACGATAGCTATTCTTGCCGTACATTCGCTATGAGCCCGCGGCAGCGCGGTTCGTTCGAATTACCAGAGAGGAGTGCAGTTTGACGAGATTTGCTCTTATCGGCGCCGCCGGATACATCGCCCCGCGTCACATGAAGGCCATCAAGGACACGGGAAACATTCTGACTGCGGCGCTGGATCCGAGTGACTCGGTTGGGGTGATTGATAGCTATTTTCCGGACGCGGCGTTCTTCACCGAGTTCGAGCGCTTCGATCGACATCTCGACAAGCTGCGGCGGACGGGCGCCGAGTCTCGCATTGAGATCGTTTCGATCTGCTCGCCTAATTATCTGCACGACGCGCACATCCGGTTTGCGCTGCGGTTGGGGGCGGACGCGATTTGTGAGAAGCCGCTTGTGCTCAACCGGTGGAATCTCGAGGGCCTCCGCGAGATCGAACGCGACACGGGGCGGCGGGTTAATACCATTCTGCAGTTGCGGATCCATCCGGCGATTCTCGGCGCTGCAAAGGCAGATCCGCGACAGCGCAGGGCGATCGCAAGCACGATGTCGACCTGACCTACGTAACGTCGCGGGGTAAGTGGTATCTGCAATCGTGGAAGGGTGACGAGAAGAAGTCGGGTGGGATCGCAACAAACATCGGAGTGCACTTCTTCGACATGCTTTATTTCGTGTTTGGGCGGCTGCAATCCAGCATCGTCCATCACGCCTCGGAAACGAGCTCAGCTGGTTACCTTGAATATGAGCGCGCGCGCGTACGCTGGCTTCTGTCCATCGATTCGCGGGACATTCCGGAGAATCTGTCCGCCACGGGTCAGCGGACCTGACAGATCCATCGCTATTGACGGAGCGGAGTTTGAGTTCTCAGAAGGGTTTGCGGAATTGCACACGCGCAGCTACGAGGAGATCTTGGCAGGGCGGGGATTCAGCCTCGAGGACGCAAGGGTGGCCGTCGAGACAGTCGCCCAGATCCGGCGTTCGACTCCGGTCGGGACGCGCAGCGACCATCATCCACTTCTCAGTCGGGTCAAGCGCGCGTAGAAATGCGCATCCTGGCCGGGGCAACGGACAAGGCGCCATGTACTTCAAGCACGATACGGCGATCGTCGATGACGGAGCGTCCATCGCGGAAGGTTCGCGGGTATGGCATTTCGCGCACGTGTGCGCCAAGGCTCGCATTGGCAGGAATTGCTCCCTCGGGCAGAACGTGTTCATAGGGAACAATGTCGTCATCGGCGATAATGTAAAGATCCAGAACAACGTTTCGGTCTACGACAACGTGACTCTCGAGGATGACGTGTTCTGCGGGCCAAGCATGGTCTTCACGAACGTCTACAATCCGCGTAGCGCCATCGAGCGCAAACACGAATATCGGGACACTCTTGTCAAGCGGGGGGCGACCCTCGGTGCGAACTGCACGGTGGTGTGCGGCGTGACGGTTGGTCAATACGCGTTCGTGGGTGCAGGCGCGGTTGTGACGCACAGCGTGGGCGACTATGAATTGGTCGTCGGAGTGCCAGCGCGACGTATGGGATGGATGAGTGTTTACGGCGAGCGGCTCGATCTGCCTGTTCGGGGGCATGGAACCGCCGTGTGCCCGCATACCGGAACGGTATATAGACTGGAGGGTGAGCACGTCGGGGCAAGTCGCGCCGACGACTCGGTGCGTTGAACCAGAAAGCGGGCGGCGAGAGTTTCATCGCGACGTGGGCTTGAGGGATCTCGCGAATCTGTTCCGTACGTCGCCGAAACCGTCGGCGTTTGTACCAACTTCCTGCGAATTGCGCGCGCGAATCTCATCGCGATCGCGCTGCCACTGATATTCACCCCGGTATTTAACGAGGTTCTTTTCGCCGGACGCCTACGGAGCACTTGCAACATTTGCGTCGATCTACAGCGTTCGGTGGCGTTTTGTACTTGGCGGTTCGACTGGGCGATCCCCAATGCGCGACAAGTGCGATGACGGCAACATTGTTCGCCGCGGGTAGTGCAGTGCTGCTGATTGTTTGCACGGCAACGGCCGTGGTTTCCCTGCTCGTGGCCGACGGATTGCTGCCCAGCGTCAGCTCAGTTGCGCGTCTGGGGTGGCTCGTGCTGCTGCTCCCGGTCGCGCTTTGCGGCGGCGGGTTGCGACTGATGCTGACCGGCTGGTTTGTGCGGGAAGGCGACCTGACGGCGGTCGGTCGTGCGACGATCTCGCACAGCGCGGTGAACTCGCTGTTCAGTCTGTTAACCGGCTTCGGGCATCTCGAGTCCGCCGGATTGATTGGCTCGATGTCCGCATCGCTATGGGCGGGGCTGGGAGCGATGGCGCACCGGGCGGGAAGAAGGCTGCTCGCCGGACTCCGACGCGTCAGCCGGCGGCGATTGCGCGTCCGCAGTGCGGATCCATGGGCGCAATGCGAGCTGGTCGACACTCGTAGCCATTTTGAATGCACTTGGGTTCTCGGCGCCGATTCTGGTATTGGCGCATTTCTACAGTGCGGGAGAAGTGGGTTGGTATGCGCTGATGTACAGGGTGCTTGCTGCTCCGGACCGGGGTTCTCACGTCCGCGCTGAGTCAGAGCTTCTGGGCAGTCGCGGCGGAGTACGCGCGGGAGCGCCGGTACAGCGAGCTGCGGGAGACTTTTTCGGGCGTCCACGCTGCGCTTGGCTCTGGCCTGCATTCCCGTTGCGGTTCTCTGTTGGATTGCTCCTTCGTTGACCGGATTGGTTCTCGGGAGTGCTTGGAGCGGTGCCGGACGGGTGCTGCTTGCGATGACACCGCTGTTCATCGGCATGATCTCTTTTCGCCCACCAACCATCTGGTGGTCCTCGATGCTCAGCCCCTGCAGATCGT